>CAVSLX010000014.1:0-24672 GCA_963728735.1 uncultured Actinomycetes bacterium
TCCGCCCCGCGGCGGGCCTATCTCGCAAGCGGATTACTACGCCCTCCAGGCGGTGTTCGCGGGGATCGGCCGGGGCGAAGTGCCCGACGATCCGGACCCGAACGTGGGGCGCGGTGCCAGGACCTGAACTGGCAGCAACTCGCGACGGCAGCCGAGTCGCGCCGAGATCGAGCGGTGTTGCTCGGCGAGGAAGCCCGCAAGCTGACGGCCAACTGGGAGAAAGTCACGCGGCGCGAGCGTCAACTGGGAGCCGCTCCTCAAGTCGAGACCTTCCTGGCGGCGAACGGCTCGAAGCTCGCACGCGATACGGACGCCGCCATCCTGCGAGCGGATCGCGGCCCGATGTCGAGACGTACACGCTCACCGGAACCACGCAAGCCTGCGCGAGGTCCTGGCGCATGCGGCTCGATGTCCTCGACGACGACACGCTCCCCAAACGCGGGCCGGGACGGCGAGAGACAACGGGAACTTGCATCTGAGCGAGTTCGAGGTGATGGTGTTCGAGCCGGCGCGGACAGGGCAAGCGGGTGAAGATCGCTCGGGCCGTGGCCGACTTCGACCAAACCGACTGGACGCATCGCGCCACGCGCTCGACGGCAACCCGAAGACCGCCTGGGGCATCTATCCGCACGTGGGCCAGCCGCACACGGCGGTGTTCAGCTTGCGGAACCGTTGAAGCTGCCCGAGGGGGCGAAGCTCGTCGCGGTGCTCAAGCAACTGCACGGCCAGGGGCACGTCATCGGGAAGTTCCGCCTGTCGCTGTCCGGCGATGCGACAGGCCGGGTCGTGCGCTCGTCCCGCTGTCGGTAGCCGAGGTGCTGCGATCGATCGCGACAAGCGCACTCCTCAGCAACAGCGACTGGTCGCGGCTGGTTCGCGGCGAACAGGACAAGCCGACGAGGCCGCGCCGAGACTGCCTCCGCCGCAGTTCGTCGTACGCCGGGGACGCCGGAACTTCATCCCCGATCAGCAACCGAAGGCCGTTACGAAGCCGCGACCCGTTCACCGTCCTGATGCGCGAGCCGTTATTCAAGCAAGCTCCGAGCTTGCGAAGCCGGGCGCTGGATCAGTGCGATCACGGCGTTGAAGGGTCGGTTCGACCGTGTCGAATCCGATGACGAGGCGCCCGCCGCGCCGCGCTCGCGAGCTGGCTCACGCGCCCCGAAAACCCGCTCGTCTGGCGCAGCATCGTGAACCGCGTCTGGCACCATCACTTCGGCCGCGGGATGGTGCGACACGCCGAACGACTTCGGCCGCATGGGAGGGAAGCCGTCCACCCGAGCTCCTCGACTGGCTCGCGGTGCGGTTCCGGGAAGCGGGGGGTCGCTGAAGGAACTCCACAGGCTGATCGTCACGAGCGCGGACCTACCGGGAGAGTCGAGCACGGCGACTGAAGCTCATCAGGATGAAAAAGGAGAAAGGGCGAAAAGGAGAAAAGGAGACTAAGGTTTCCGCCACTGCCGATGATGCAACCCCGCCGCCAATCGAAATGGATGCGGACAACCGCTATCTCTGGCGCATGAACCGCACGCGTCTCGACGCGGAAACCGTCTCACGACTCGATGCTCTTCATCAGCGGCAAACTCGACCCGACCCTGTTCGGTCCAGCCGTGCAACAATTACTTTTTTTCAAAGGCTTACGTACCATTCGCCGATCTTCAATGACTACACGCAGTTCGACGTGGACGCAGCCTTCGGCGGGCTACCGGCGCAGCATTTACCGGCTCGTCTATCGCACCGACCCCGGACCCGTTCCTGGATGCCCTCGACTTCCCCGATGCGGTGCACGTCCGTCTCCGGACACGGGGCTTCTCGGCGTCGTCTCTTCAGCGCACTGGCGCCAGTGAACAACACGTTCGTGTTGAAGCAGAGCGAGTTCACGGCAACCCGGCTCGCGAAAGGCAGGCGACACGAAGGCGCAGGTGACGGAGGCGTTTCGACTGATGTTCTGGTGGAGAACGGCGAGTTCCACGGCACACCGGGACAGGGACGGTTCCTGCCGCGCAGCCGCCTCACGGCCTAGGTTCGGCGCGTCCGGCCTCGTCACGTCGACGACCTCGGCGTGGAGGGCCGCGATGAGCGCCGACGTGTCCACGTGCAGGTTCACGCCGTGGGCGCCGGCACCGATCGCGACCGTGTCGACGTCGCGGGCCGCGGCGTCGGCGATCACCGGCCACGCGTGGCTCGCGCCGAACGGTGTGATCGTGCCGCGCTCGTAGCCGGTCGCCGCTCTCGCTTCGTCGGCATCGGGCAGCGACAGGCGTTTCACGCCGAGATACGCGCGGAGCTTCGGCCAGTCGATCTGTCGTCCTCCCGGGACCAGCACGAACACGTAGTCGTCGGCGGCGCGGCGGATCACGATGGTCCGCAGGAGCTGGCCGAGCGCGATCCCCTGCAGCGACGCGCTCTCCTCGGCGCTCGAGGGGCGGTCCGTACGAGCCACCTCGAACGCGAGCCCGGCGGATCCGGCCGCCCGCATCCCCGGCGTGTCCGTCGTCCCTCCAACCTCCATCCCGTCACGATACGCACGGCCACGGCAGGCCGCGTCCGGCCGGACGGAGCCGCTGCTCAAGCGGCATCGGTATCCGGTCGATGCTTCCCCGGTAGCCGAACCCACGCCGCCGGGAGCCGAGGACGACGAAACCATGACGAATGCGTACGGGCCCACACGCGGATTCCGCCACCTGGACCGCCGCGGCATGGCCCTGCTCGTCTGCCTGCTGGTCGTCCCGGCGATCGCGCTGATCGTCGGCCGGTCGGTTCCCGCGCTGGACCCGATCCTGGAGTCTCCCGTCTTCCACCTGTACGTCGTGAGCGCGATCGCGGCGTGCGCGTTGTTCGTGGCGCTGGCGACCGCGGCGCTACGCCGTGCGCGACGGCCGCGCGGCTCCGGTGTTGATCGCGCTCGGGTGCGTCGGCGTCGGGTTCATGATGCTGGGGCACGGCCTGACCACGCCGGGCATCTTCGGCCGGCCGATGAACCTGTGGGTCGGGCGCCTGCCGGTGCTCGCGCTCGCGACATTCGCCGGCAGTCTGGCCGCCGCCTCGCGACCCGAGGGGACGATCTCCCGCGTGGTCGCACGATCGCCCCGCGTCGCGCTCGGCTTCCCCACGGTGCTGCATCGCCCTCGTCTGTGCCGCGATCGCCATCGACCCCACCGTCCTGTCGGGCGCCGCGCCCGTCCCGTTCGAGGACGCGATCCGAACGGCGTTGCTCGTCGCGAGCGCGATCACGCTGTTGTTCGTCGGCGCGGTGCACTGGCGCCGCTGGCAGATGGGCCGAGACCGGATCGAGTTCGCGCTGGTGCTGGCGAGCTGGCTGACGATGTCGGCGATCCTGTCGTTCGCGTACGGGACGTTCTGGCGACTGTCCTGGTGGGACTACCACATCTACCTCTTGACCGGGTTCGCCGCCGCCGCGTGGGCGGTCGTGGCCGGGTACCGCGGCTCGCGCACGCTGGTGGGTGCCGTCGGTGCGATCACCATGAACGATCCGCTGGAACAGGTGGCGCACAGCCAGCCCGACGCGCTGCACGCGTTGATCGGAGCCGTCGAGGCCAAGGACCCGTATACCCACGGGCACTCCGCGCGCGTCGCCGAGCTCTCCACCCGGATCGGGCTCATCCTGGCGCTGGAGCCCGACGTGATCCGCGGGCTGCACCAGGGCGCGTTCCTGCACGACGTGGGCAAGATCGGCGTGCCCGACAAGATCCTGAACAAGCCGGGCGACCTGGACGCCGAGGAGTGGGAGCAGATCCAGCGGCACCCGGAGGTGGGTTGGGACCTGGTGAGCCGGGCCGACTCGCTGCGCGGGGCGCTGTCGGCGATCCGTCACCACCACGAACGCTGGGACGGCACCGGCTACCCCGACCGGCTGAGCGGGACCGACATCCCACTCTCGGGCCGCATCGTCGCGGTCGCCGATGTCTGGGACGCGCTGACCTCGGACCGCGCGTACCGCCCCGCGTGGCCGCTCGACCGCGCCGTGTCGCACCTCGCCGGAGCGGGCGGCACGTTGTTCGATCCCGCCTGTGTCGAAGCGTTCCTGGACGTCGTCGCGGAGAACGGCCTGGTCCCCGAGCACACCCGCGCCGACCTGGAGTTCCTGGCGCACGCCGCCGGCGACTGCCATCCCACCGAGCGCCGGCCCGTGCCGTCCGCACAACCCCTGCCGGCATCGGCTCCTGTGCCTGCCGCGCGGGAGCAGTTGGAAGCCAGCCCCGGAACGGTAGCTCGCGGAGACGATCGACCCAGAGCCGCCGCTGTGTCCGGGCGGCTACCCTGAGGCCGTGGATACCGAGGAAGAACGCATCGCCCTGTTCCTGGACTACGAGAACCTGGCCATCGGCGCGCGGGAGAGCCTGCACGGCATGCAGTTCGACCTGCGGCCGGTGCTGGACGCGCTGGCCGAGCGCGGCCGGGTGATCGCCCGCAAGGCGTACGCCGACTGGTCGTACTTCGATGAGGACCGCCGCATGCTGACGCGGAGCCACGTGGAGCTGATCGAGATCCCGCAGCGGATGGGCGCGGTCCGCAAGAACGCTGCGGACATCAAACTCTCGGTCGACGCGCTGGAGATGGCGTTCGAGCGCGACTACGTCACGACGTTCGTGATCTGCACCGGAGACAGCGACTTCACCCCGCTGGTGCACAAGCTCCGCGAGCTCAACAAGCGGGTGATCGGCGTGGGCATCAAGGACTCGACGTCGGCGCTGCTGCCGCCGGCGTGCGATGAGTTCCTGTTCTACGACACGCTCGAAGGCGTCGACGTCCCGGTCGACCGGCCGCGCAAGAAGCGCACGGCCGCGAAGCCGGAGCGGGAGCCGGCGCGCGAACCGGAGCCGGAGGTCGCGGCCGAGGCCTCGACCAAGCCCGGGAACGTCGACGAGCTCGCCGTGCTGATCGCCCAGACACTGGCGGGACTCCAGCGGTCGTCGAGCGGTCCCGTGTTGGCATCGTCGATCAAGCGCGCGCTGCTGCGGAAGGATCCGACGTTCAGCGAGGCGGAGTACGGCTTCCGGGCGTTCGGCGAGTTGCTGCGCCACCTGACCGACCGGAACGTGATCGAGCTGACCGAGGGTTCGGCCAAGGCGATCCCGAGGTCTCGCTCCCGTCGCACGGCGGCGAGGAGGACGCGTTCGGCCTGCTGCGCTCCGTGGTGTCGGACCTGGAGGGCGCGGCGGTCCGCCCCCCTTGTCGGGACTCAAGAACAAGCTCCGCAAGGTCCAGCCGGACTTCAGCGAGAAGAAGTACGGCTACCGGGGCTTCCTGCAGTTCGTGAAGGCGGCCGAGACGCAGGGGATCGTCCACCTCGACTGGGACGACGAGGCGGAGGACTACATCGTGACGGTCGCGAACCCGTAGCCCGCGTCCACCCGAGGGCAGATGCCACCGACACTAGCCCCAACGGGCCAGGCGGAAACCGTCTCCATGGGCCATACGCGCGAACACGCCTTCCGGTCGACAACTCACAGGACGGCGAAGAGGGGAAGGAACGAGATGCGCGTACTGGTGGTGGATGACGACCCGGATGTTCGCAAGCTCTGCGAGATCAACCTGGTCTGGGATGGTCACGAGATCATCGAGGCCTCGGGAGGCGCCGAAGGCCTCGAGCTGATCTCGACCGCCGCCCCCGATGTCGTCCTCCTCGACGTGATGATGCCGAACGTCGATGGCCTGGAAGCGCTCCGGCGCATCCGCGGGAGCGAGGAGCTCACGGACCTTCCCGTCGTGCTGATCAGCGCGCGCGTCGGGATCGAAGACCAGATCGAAGGATGGGCCGCAGGTGCCGACGGGTACATCACGAAACCGTTCACACCTTCGGACCTCACCGAAGCCCTCCACGGCGCACGGAGCCTGGATCCACGCGAGCGGCAGGCCGAGCGCGACGAGCGGCTGCGGGAACTCGTCGGTCACATCGTCACGTAAGCGCGCACCTGACCGACCAGGAAGACGCCGGTGCCTCCACGGGGACGCGGATGCCAAGGCGTACGGTGATCGGTGATGTCATCCGCATGGATGCCCGCGCTCGTGATCCTGGCGGCCGTCGTGGTCGCGTATGCCCTGGTGATGGTGGTGGATGCGATCACCGGGCTTCGCCGGCGGAAGCTCCGCGGCAAGCGCCGGGGACCGCAGTGGCGCAGGCGTCTCCCCGTGGCACTCATCGTCGGCGCGGTCGTGAGCCTCCTGTTCGCGTTCGGGCAGGTGCGGTTCGATCGGCAGGTGACGAGCGGCACCGTGATGCTCGTCATCGACGTGTCGCATTCGATGGGCGCGGACGACGTGCGGCCCAACCGCCTCGCCGCCGCGCAGGTCGCGGCGGCGGCGTTCCTCGACCGATTGCCACCGGGGTTCCGCGTCGGCCTTTCCACGTTCTCGGTCACGAGCGACGTGCCGGTAGCCCCGACAGCCGACCGGGTGCGGGTCGTCGATGCGCTGGATGCGCTCGTGGTCGATCCCGGCACGGGCACCGTGATCGGCGACGGGTTGTCGTCGGCGCTGGACGCGATCCAGGCGGACCGAGGCGAGGACGGTGACAGTCCGGCGGCCGTCGTGCTCTTGAGCGACGGGATGGACTCGGGCAGCACGATCCCGCCGGACGATGCGGCGACCCGCGCGGGAGAGCTGAACGTGCCGGTGTTCACCGTCGCGATCGGGGAGGTGTCGGTGTCGCCGTCGGCGACGACCGGAGGCGCCGGTTCCGCGGCGAGCGGATCCTCGGACGTGCTCGCGCGGATCGCGCAGGAGACCGGCGCCAGGGCGTACACCACGCAGACGGCCGATCAGCTCACGCAGGTCTACGACACGCTCGGTTCGCGACTGTCCACCGAGCTCGCGATCGACGAGAGCGCCGGACCGTACGTGATCGCCGCGGTCGCGATGACGCTCATCGCTGCGGCCGTGCTCTTGATCGGCAACCGCGACCCGTACGCCTAGCTCCGGCCGACGGCCTCGTCGGAGAACGCCACGATGGTCACGATGAGATCCGGGTGGTCGCGGAGCACGCCGGCACCGTGCCCGTTCCCCGAGACCACCGTGGCATCGGTTCCCAGTGCATCGGCGATCCGCTGCGCGTCGGTCGCGTACGGCTCGTTGTCCTCCGCGACCGCCACGAACACGGGGATGGAGTCGCCGATCGATCCGGCCGCCGCGAGGGCGTCGAACGCGCCGGCGGGCGCCGACAGGCTCACGACGGCCTGGGCGTCCAGCTCCGCCGCCATCGAGATGGACAAGGATGCGCCCAGCGGATCCTCCGGCCAGCACGACCGACGTCGCGCCCGTCTGGCGCGCATGGTCGACGACCGCACGCAGATCGTCCTCGCGGGCGTCCTGGCGTGCGTCGAACGCGATCGCCCTCCAACCGTCATCGGCGAACGACTCCGCCAGACCGTAGAAGTCCTCCTTGGTGCCGGTGGCTCCGTGCGACAGCACGATCACGTCGGAGCCATCACCCACCTCGATGGCCTGGAGCTCGGCACCTCTCGTCGTGGGGATCGTCACCGTCCGTGAACCCGCCGGTGGATCCGGCATCTCCTCGCCGCACGACACCAGGACGACGGAGATGCACATGATCGCCGTGACCAGGAAGGGGAGGCGGCGCGTTCGCGGCATCATCCAGTATGTCGCCCCGCTCGCGAACGACCGATCGATCAGGGGCGGCGGATCTCGTATCGCACGACGTGGTAGGTCCGGTCGCCGTGATGGCGTTCGAACCGTTCGACCAGGTGCATCCCGACCTTCTCGGCGACCCGGATCGAGGGCAGGTTCTCGGCGCTCGCGAACGCGCGGACGACATCGGCGTCCAGCGTGTCGAACGCATAGCCGATGAGCGCCGTCACCGCCTCCGTCGCGTAGCCGCGTCCCTGGAACATCGGTGACATCGTGTACCCGACCTTGATGACGCCGGGCTCATCGTCGGCCGGGCTGAGCCCACGTCGCCGACGAGCTCGCCGGTCTCGCGATCCTCGACGGAGAGCTGGGTCCAGCCGCCCGACGCGCCGGGATCGCGTCCGGCCATCTCCTGGATCTCGCCCCGGACGCCCTCGGGGTCCGTCCGCTCCCACCCCTGATAGCGATGCACGGCCGGATCGCTCCGGTAGGCCGAGATCGCATCGGCGTCCTCCGGCCGGGATCGGCGTAGCCGCAGGCGCGGGGTCAGGAGGGCTCGAAGCCGGCATCGACGAGCATCGGGCGGAAGCGTACCGGCGTCGAAGCGCCGGTCTACGTACCGGCGATCCGGCGGGCGAGCTCGTCGCGGATACGAGGACGGGATCCGAACACCAGCAGGAACTGTGCCTCACGAGACAGGCGTTGCGCGTGTTGGTCGAGCAGGATCGCGCGGCTGCCGGTCGCGATCGTCAGCGCCGCAGACGCTCGGACCGCGAGCTCCGACGCCGCCGCGCGCGCGGCCGGCAAGGTCTCCGCCGTCGCGTCGTCGAGCATCGTTCGCGTCGCGTCGAGACGTTCGTCGAACGCGCTGGACCCCATCAGCCGACAGCAGCGGTCGACGACGCCGAGCGCGAGCGAACCGTTCAGGCGCAAGCCGGAGGCATCGCGCGCGACCACGTCGGCATGCGGTTCGGTTCCGACCACGCGGCCGGCCGGCACGACGTGATCGCGGAACCGCAGCGTGACCGTGCCGCTCGCGTTCGCGCCGACCAGCTGGAGCCGCTCAGCGTCGAGCGTCGTCTTCGGCTCGGCATCCATCAACACCGAGACCACGCTGTCGCCGTCACGTGCCGTCACCAGGATCACGTCGATCCGGCCCCACCCGCTGACCCACGGTGCCTCGCCGTCCAGGTGCACCTCGCCTCCGACCATGGGCGTCGCGCGCAGGATCGGCGGACCGGGACGATTCCCTGCGAGCGCGATGCCCGCGCGTCGTTCGCCTCGACTCAGCGGGACGAGCCACCGGTCCCGCAGGCCGGGAGTCGAGCTCCCTGCGACCGCACGGACGGGGTTGCGGTGCTGCAGCCACACGAAGGCCGTCGTGAGGCAACCCGATGCGAGCGCCTCGACGACCCCGGACGTGGTCGGAGGCGTCCAGGTCCATCCCTCCGGCGTCGACGGGTGCCGCGATCCCGTAGAACCCTTCGCTCGCCAGCCGATCGAGATGCGAGACGGGCAGGAGGTCGGCAGCATCCGTCGCGCATCGCCGCCGGGAACAAGACGTCCTCGGCGATCGCCCGAGCCCGCTGCACGATCGGTTCCATCGCGGGACCGTAGCCACGCGTGGGCGCGAGCGGCAAGCCGACGGTTCCGATGTTTCGGCGCCTCCATCCGTCCTGGGTACACCTGTCAGATCGTCTTGCACGAGCAGAAGGAGAACGAGATGAACAGAGGGACAGGCACGGGTTTCTTGGGCCTCGGGATCGTCCTGCTGATCGTGGGCGCCATCATGCGGTACGCGGTCACCGCGACGACCGATGGATTCAACATCAACACCGCCGGCGTGATCCTGCTGTGGGCGGGCGTCGTGGCGTTCATCCTCGGCATCACCTTCATCGCGATGGGCTCCCAGCGTCGCAGCACGTCGCAGTCGAGCGTCCAGCAGACGCCGACGGGCGAGGTCCGCACCGAGGAGCGCATCGACTCGGCGGTACCCCCATCGCCTGACGTTCCACAGCGCTCCACGCGCGACGCCGGCCGGTTCCGACAACGGCCGGCGTTCGGCGTTGCCTAGGGGTGACCGTTGAGCATCGCGTCCGCCGCCAGATCACGGAACATCGCGTGCGCGGCTGCGCCCAGCTGGACCACGCTGAGGCCACCGATCATCGCTCCCGTTCCCGCGACGACGCGGTTGCGCACGCGCCCGCGGATCGAGCGAGGGCATCGACAGCAGGAGGTCGGCCATGTCCGCGAGTCCCAGGTCGGTCTGCAGCGTCTTCGCGCCGGCGGCCAGCCACGCCAGGAGCGCGCCCGGGTTCTTCGCGACGTCGTGCTTGAGCTGACGGAGCGCGGCGATCAGCATGCGTCCCTGATTCAGCGAGCGGCCGAAGTCGCCGCCGGGCACGTCGTGGCGATCACGCGTGAACGCCAACGCGTTGCGGCCCAGCATGTGCGTCATGCCCGGCCGGAAGCGCGCATGGGAGTAGGGATCGCTCATGGCGTACGGCACGTCGACGCCGATGCCGCCCACCGCGTTCACCAGGTCCTGGAACCCCTTGAACCCGGTGAGGACGTAGCCGTCGATGTCGATCCCCGCCAGCTGCTCGACGGTCCTCACCATCACGTCGGGCCCATGCAGCAACGCCTCGTTGATCTTCCGCGTCCCGACGCCGGGGATCGGGACGAACGAGTCGCGCGGGATGCCGAGGATCGAGACCGCGCTTTCCGACGGGTTCACGCCGACGATGTGCAGCGAGTCGCCGCGCGCCTGGGCCGGTGACTCGCCCGGTCGCGCATCGCTCCCGATGACCAGGATGAAGGACGTGCCGGTCGATGCGAGCCCGGGGGAGCCGGCTGCGCGCCGGACCTTCGCGTCGAGGTCCGCGATCGACGGGACGTGGCTCCGCACCCGGTACGACGCGATCTGCCACCGGTCGTCGACCCGGCGAAGCGTGTAGATGCCCGAGTGGCGGATCGGCAGTCCGACGTGGTCCGCCGACCGCGACGGCGCGGAACCTCACGGACGCGACCGCGACGAGCGGCCGCCGTCCGACGAGGAACCGCACACCCATGGTCGAGCGTCCCCGGGCGTACCACGTCGACGCGGCGAGCCGATGTACCGAGCGTGAGCGCTTCGAGATCGCGACGCACCCGAGGCCGGGTCCGGATCGTGAAGAACGTTTCGAGGTGTGGGGAAGTCCGCCGCCCTGCCACGCGTCGGGGTCGACGAACCCGGTCGCGTAGAGGTCGGTCATCACCCGGCGCACCGCCTGCGCCGCCGGACGCAGCGTCACGGGCCGGACGCGGCTCCCGGAGACGCGCGTGCCTTCCACCCGACGCAGATCGAGGACGAGCGGCTCGGCCGCAGGTGTCGGCGACAGGGCTCGGGATGTCCGACGGACCGGCGGCCTTCGGGCCGGGCTCGGACGCATCGCCTGTGGTGAGCAGCCAGACGCCGCCGGCGATGACCGCGATCGCGACGAGGAGCGCCGTGATCGCTCGGGGGGCCGATCGTCTAGGCATGAACCGGGCAGCCTACTCGGGACCGCGCGAACGGTCAGTGCCTGAGCGTCAGCGCGGCCCCGACCGCCACCAGGATCAGACCGGTCGCCCTGGTCAACGTCATCGGAAGCCGAGGCGAACCGAGCAGGCCGTACGCGTCGATCAACGCGCCGGCGATGAGCTGGCCCGCGATGAGCAACGCGACCGTGGCGAACGTGCCGATGAGCGGCGGAGCGAACGTGATCGCGAGGACGATCGTGGCGCCGAGCACGCCGGTGAGCCAGAGCCACGGGGGCTGGTGGATCGCCGAGGCGATGCCACCGCCGCGTCCGAGCACCACCGCCAGCAGGATCAGGATCGTCGCGGCGAGGGCCGTCCCGAAGGCGGCCGCCTGGACCGAGCCGACCCTCCGGCCGAGGGCGCCCGCGATCGCGGCCTGCGCGGCACCGGCGAGGCCCGCGACGAACGAGAACGCGATGGCGAGGCGGGTGGCCGACACGGCCAGGAGGCTACCGGACGCGAAGAAGGGGCGGCCGGCGGCGTCGGCCGCGGGACGTCAGGTGACGAGCGACGGCGAGTCTTCGGCTCCGAAGAACACGTGACTCCCCGGGAGGGAGCGCTTCGCTCGATACATCGCGATGTCGGCGTTCTTGAGCAGCGTCTGCACGTCGTAGGCGTCCTGGGGGTACAGGCTGATCCCGATCGATCCACGCGGCTGGATCTCCGACCCGTGCAGGTCGAACGGTCGATCCAACGCCACGTGCACGCGCTCCGCCACCTCGTTCGTCGCCCCGTCCACCTCGGCCAGGTCAAGATCCGCCAGGAGCATCAGGAATTCATCGCCGCCTTGGCGCGCGACCATATCCGTTCCGCGGGTGCATCCTTCGAGACGCGACGCAACCTCCACCAACAACCGATCGCCCGCATGATGTCCGAGCGTGTCGTTGACCTGCTTGAAGTTGTCGAGGTCGAGGAAGAACACCGCCACGACGGCGAGGTCGCGCTTCGCGCGTTCCAGGGCGAGCGTCAACGTCTCCTCGAAGAGTTGGCGGTTCGCCAGGCCGGTGAGCCCGTCGTGGAACGCCATGTGCGCGATCCTCGCCTCGGCCTCCTTCAGTTCGGTGATGTCGAACAGGATCCCCTGCTCCCAGACCACCCGGCCGTGTTCGTCGCGGTGGGCGAACGCGCGATCCCGGATCCACACGATCCGGCCGTCCGGGCGGATCATCCGATAGTCGGAGAGATCGCCACCGTGTCCCGCCAGGAACGCGGTGCTCTCCGCCTCGACCTTCGGCCGATCGTCGGGGTGCACCATCCGGAGCCACATGTCGGCGTCCGCCAGATACTCCTGCGCCGAGACACCCAGGATCTGCTCGATCTGCGGATTCACATAGTTCGTCACTTCGCCGTCGTCGGCGTAGACGACGGCGGGGATCTGCTCGACGAGGCTTCGGTACTTCTCCTCCGCCTCCGCCAGCGCCGCCTCGGCCTCACGGCGCGCGATCACCGGACGGGCGTCGCGGATGGATGCGACGAGGACGCCGAGATCGAGCGCGCGCACCCGGACCTGGATGGGGAGGTCGCCGTCGGTGCGATGGAGCACGGCCTCGAACGGCTCGGCGGTGTCGTCGTCGCGCCACCCGGAGACCGAGTCGCGGATCGGCGTGCCCGTGAGATCGTGTCCCACGAGTTCGATCGCGCGCGCGCTCACGCACTCGACCCGGCCATCGCGCAGCACGAACAGCGCCTCGGGGCCGGCTGCGAACAGACGGGCGGGGTCGAGAGCGGCGTAGAGGGGTCCCAGCGAATCTTCCAGCACACATCGGTATCGACGCCGTTCCGACCCGACATGAGCAGGGCTGATCCGCGTGGAGGACGTCCTCCTGCAGGATGACGTCGGGCCGGTGTCCTGCGGGATACCGTTGGACGATGGAAGGCAAAGCCACCGCGTGGGAGCGTCTCACCCGGATCGACGTTCGGATATGGGATGGCCTGCTCGCGGCGGCCGCCCTCGTGAACGCGCAGCTGGACCTGTGGATGGCACGGCACTTCGGCCCCGGGGTACGTGAGCCCGACCTCCTCTCCACCGCCTTCCTCGTCCTGGCGACCGTCCCCCTGTATGCGCGAAGACGTCGCCCTCTGGAGACCGCCGCCGTGGTGGCGGTGGCGGTCATCGCGTTCGGATCGCTCCACCGTCCGGCGACGGAAACGTTCCTGTCGCTCGTGGTGGCGTCGTACTCGATCGCCGCCTACCGGCGCCGTTCCACCGGCCAATCGATCGCGCTCGCGGCCCTCATCGTGGCATCCGTCGTGTCCTGGGCGGATGCCAACACCAACTGGGTGGAGTTGGCGAGTACCGCGTTCTTCATCGTGGGGCTCCCGTTCGCGATCGGCCGGATGGTCTGGAACCGGCGTCGACGCATCGACCGGGAGCGTGAGCGAGCGGCGGAGGATGCCGTGGCCCTCGAACGGAGCCGGATCGCGCGCGAGCTGCACGATGTCGTCGCGCACAGCATGAGCGTGATGGTCGTACAGGCGGGTGCGGCGCGTTCGGTCCTTCGTCGCGACCCGGAGGGGGCCGAGCGGGCGCTCCGCTCGATCGAGGAGTCCGGGCGGACCGGTCTGGCGGAGATGCGCCGCCTCCTCGCCGTCGACGGCGAGGCAGAGCCTTCGCTCGCACCGCAGCCCGGTATCGACCGGCTCGACGAGTTGCTCGAACGCATGCGCGCGACCGGCTTGGACGTGGAGCTGGTCGTCGAGGGCCAGCCGCGTCCCCTCGCCACGAGCATCGACCTGTCGACCTACCGCATCGTGCAGGAGTCGCTCACGAACGCCCTGAAGCATGGAGGGCACGGCGTGCACGCGCGGGTCGCGCTTCGGTACGACGACGAGGAGATCCAGGTGGAGGTCGTCGACGACGGGCGAGGGCCGGGGACGGGTGACGTCGTCGACGGCGGCCGAGGACTGATGGGGATGCGCGAGCGGGTGGCGTTCGTCGGCGGCGACCTGGAGACGGGTGCTCGTCCGGGCGGAGGGTTCGTCGTCCGCGCTCGGATCCGTTGGATGCGCCGGGAGGCCCGCGGCGGTGACCACGCGGGTGTTGATCGCGGACGACCAGGCCCTCATGCGCGGTGGGTTCCGCATGATCCTCGACGCCGAGGACGATATCGAGGTGGTCGGCGAGGCGATCGACGGTGAGGACGCCCTCCGGCAGTACGCGACGACGAAGCCGGACGTCGTGGTGATGGACGTCCGGATGCCCACGATGGACGGGATCGAGGCGACACGCCGGCTCATGACCACCGATCCTCCGGCGCGCGTCCTGATCCTCACGACGTTCGACCTCGACGAGTACGTGTACCGGGCGCTCCGCGCCGGCGCCAGCGGTTTCCTGCTGAAAGACCGACCTCCCGAGGAGCTCGTGGCGGCCGTGCGGGTCGTGGCGGCGGGAGAGGCGCTGCTGGCGCCATCGGTGACGCGCCGGTTGATCGAGGAGTTCGCCCGGCGCCCCGATCGCACCACGCGCCGCCCGAGAGCTCTGGACGAGCTCACGACCCGGGAGCGCGAGGTGCTCGTGTGCATGGCGCGCGGGCTCTCGAAGCAGGAGATCGCAAGCGAGCTGTTCGTCGCCGAGACGACCGTGAAGACGCACGTCGGACGCGTGTTGCAGAAACTCGACCTCCGTGACCGTGCCCAGGCCGTGATGCTGGCCTACGAATCCGGCCTGGTTCGTCCCGGGCCCCGTAGTCCGCGCATCGATCGCCGGGAGCGGTCGCCCGGTCCTCCCACGGGATGACGCGTGAACGGTACCCAAGGCCGACGCCGGCCGTCGTCGCCCCCCATAGCGTCTCCAACAGGGAAGAACGGAGACGAAGGAGGGACGAGATGGAGGCGCACACCGAACATCGCAGCATCGGATCGCCCGCGGACGCCACACGATCGGATGGGGTCGCCGGCGATCTCGGTCCGGAGCCTGACGAAGCGCTTCGGGGACCTCACCGCGGTCGAAGACCTGCGTTCGAGGTCCGCCCGGGTCGCGTCACAGGGTTCCTGGGACCGAACGGCTCGGGCAAGAGCACCACGCTTGCGGATCCTCGGGCTTGATCGAACCGACGGAGGGCACGGCATCGGTGGTGGGGATGCCGTATCGCGATCTCGACGAGCCCGCGCGAACGGTCGGAGCCGTCCTCGAGACGCAGAGCTTCCACCCGCTGCGGAGCGGGCGGAACCATCTCCGGGCACTGACCGCAGCAAGCGGTCTCGACGATGAGCGTGTGGACGAGGTGCTCGAGCTGGTGGACCTGGCGGCCGCGGGCCGTCGCAAGGCCGGGAGGTATTCGCTGGGGATGCGGCAGCGTATCGGCCTCGCGGGCGCCCTGCTCGGTGAGCCGCGGTCCTGATCCTGGACGAACCGGCGAACGGGCTCGACCCGCTGGGGATCCGCTGGCTGCGCGACTTCCTCCAGCGCTTCGCGGCACGCGGCAACGCCGTCCTCGTCTCGAGCCACCAGCTGAGCGAGATGCAGCAGATGGCCGACGAGGCCGTGGTGATCATCAGGGCCGGCTGCTCCGGCAAGGCGTCGTTGGCGGAGCTCACGGCCGGTGGCACGAGGACCCTCGAGGACGCGTTCCTCGACATGACGGATGGGAAGGGGATCCGATGAAGAACCAGATCGTGTCGGAGTACCGCAAGCTGTTGACCACCCGGACGGGGTGGGGGTTGTTGGTCGGGCTGCTGGCGCTCGTCGCGGTCGGGGTGGTCGGCGTGATGGTGGATGCCACGCCTGCGGCCTTGGCGGCGCCCCTGAGCGCCGGACCGTTCCTCTCGGTCCCGCTGGGCGTGACGTGGGTGTTCGTGATGATCTTGGGTCTGCGTTCGTTCACCGACGAGTTCCGGCATGGGTCGATCGTTCCGACGCTGCTGGCCGATCCCCAGCGTCGACGCGTGCTGGCCGCGAAGCTCGTCGTGGCGGCGGGTGCCGCGACCGTGTTCGCGATCGCGGCCGCGTCCCTGTCGCTCGTGATCGGCGCGACGTGGCTGGTGATCGAGGGCGTGACGATCGAGGTCGCGCTGTGGCCGCTCGCGGTGTGGTTCGGCAAGCTGCTGTTGGTCAACCTCCTCTGGTCGGCGATCGGCGTGGGCGTCGGCCTGGCGGTTCGTCACCAGGTGGCCGCGATCGTGGGGTCGATCGTCTCCGTCCTGATCGTCGAGAACCTGCTGTTCGGCATCATCCCGGGGATCGGCGGGTACCTGCCCGGACAGGCGAGCGCGGCCGTGGCGGGGATCACCGGGGCGGTGCTCGCCCCGATCGCGGGCGCCATGGTGCTTGCCGCGTGGGCGTTGGTCGCCGTCGGGGTCGGGGCCGTGCTGGGGCAACGCGACATCGCATGAGCGCACGGGACGTGGGCGGGTCGCTTCGCGACCCGCCCACATCCGACCTCACGCGTCGTCGATCCAGGTGCCGCGGCTCCCACCCGGGTTGACGTTCGCCGAGCGGCCGGAGACACTTAACCGAATGGTTCAGTCTTTGGCGCTCGACCGGACGTTCTCGGCGCTGTCGGACCCGACGCGGCGGGACATCCTGGAGCGGTTGTCGACCGGGCCCGCCTCGATCAGCGAGCTCGCGCGGCCGATCGGCATCTCGCTCCCCGGCGTGATGAAGCACGTCCGGATCCTGGAGGAGGCGAATCTGGTGACGACCGAGAAGCACGGTCGCACCCGCGAGTGCCGTCTGGCCCCCGGCGATATCGATGAGGTGTCGCGGTGGATCGAGCGGTACCGCGAGCAGTGGGAACGGCGCCTCGACCGACTCGAGGCGTACATCCGCGAGCAACAGGGAAGGGGAACAACGTGAGCTTCGAGCTGAGGTTGGAACACGTGTACGAGGCGCCGCCGGAGGTCGTGTTCGATGCGTTCGTCGATCCGGACGCGCAGGAGCAGTTGCACGGGTCGGAGCAACCCGGGTTCAAGGTCAGCCGATGCGAGACCGACGTTCGCGTCGGAGGCACGTCCGTCTACGAGATGGGGATGGAGGGGGAGGAGCCGGACGTCGAGACCCGCGTCTTCTCCGTCGTCGATCGGCCGCATCGCCTGGTCTTCCGGCATTCGATGAGGTCCGCCGAGTGGTCCGGCCGCATCGTGGAGACCGAGATGACGATCGACGTTCGAGGACCGGGACGGCAACACGCTGCTGACCATGGTGCAGACCGGTTTCGAGACCGAAGCGATGCGCGACGACTTCCTGCACGGCTGGCCGGTCTATCTCGACACGCTAGGCTCGATGGTCGCGGCTCGACAGCCGGGAGGAGCCCCGGAAACCCGACGTGCTGAAGGCTCGGCACGACGCATAGCTACAGGAGGCCGAACATGGATGCTGCCCGCACGGAGTTCGACATCGACGCCCTGGCCGGCCGGCTCGACGGCCGGGTGATCCGGCACGGAGACGCGGAGTACGACGAGGCTCGCCGGGTCTTCTACGGACACCTGGATCGCCACCCCGACGCGATCGTGCAGCCGGCGAACGCCAGCGACGTCGCGCGCGTGGTCACGTTCGCCGGGGACGCAGGTGCGAGCCTGGCGGTCCGCAGCGGCGGCCACAGCCCCGCCGGCTACAGCGTGTCCGACGGCGGCATCACGCTCGACCTGTCGTCGATGCACGCGCTCGATATCGACGTGGAGGGTCGAACCGCGTGGGCGGAGAGCGGGTTGACGGCCGGGGCGTACACCACCGCGGCCGCGGAGCATGGTCTCGCCACGGGGTTCGGCGACACCGGTTCGGTCGGGATCGGCGGGATCACGCTCGCGGGTGGCGTGGGCTTCCTGGTCCGTCCGCACGGCCTCACGATCGATCAGCTGCTCGCCGCGGAGGTCGTGACCGCCGACGGCGAGATCCTCCAGGTCGACGAGGAACACCACCCCGATCTGTTCTGGGCGGTCCGCGGCGGCGGCGGCAACGTCGGCGTGGCGACCCGGTTCCGGTTCCGGCTGCACGATCTCCCATCGGTCGTCGGCGGGATGCTGGTGCTCCCCGCGACGCCCGGAACGATCACGGGGTTCGTGGCTGCCGCGGAGGCCGCACCGGAGGAGCTCTCGACGATCGCGAACGTGATGCCGGCCCCGCCGATGCCGTTCCTGCCCGAGGAGCTCCACGGCACGCTCGTGCTCCTGGCCCTGATGGTGTACGCGGGGGAGACGGAGGCAGGGGAACGCGCGTTGGCGCCGTTCCGGTCGTTGGCCGCGCCGCTGGCGGACATGCTGCGTCCCATGACGTATCCGGAGATCTACCTGCCGGAGGAGGAGGGCTATCGTCCGATCGGCGCTGCCCGCACGATGTTCCTCGACGCGGTCGGTGACGCCGACGCCGAGACGATCATCGAGCACCTCGAGTCGTCGGACGCGATGATGCGGGTGGCGCAGCTCCGGGTGCTCGGCGGCGCCATGGCGCGTGTCCCGGTGGACGCGACGGCGTTCGCGCATCGTGATCGGCGCTTGATGGCGAACGTCGCCGCGCTCGTCGAGAGCGCGGATGAGCTCCCGGCGCAGGAGGCCTGGGTGGACGGGTTCGCCCAGGCGCTGCGCGGCGACGGCACCGGCGCCTACGTCGGGTTCCTGGGCGACGAGGGGGAGGGACGCATCCACGAGGCCTTTCCCGGTCCGACGTGGGATCGGCTCGCGGCGATCAAGGCTCGCTACGATCCGACCAACCTGTTCGCCGGCAACCAGAACGTCCCGCCCGCGAGCCGATGACGGATGACCTGATGGAACCGACGACCGAGCTGCACGGCGGATTCAGCGATCCAGACGCATCCGCGACACCGTGGTCCGAGGCGACGCGTCATCTCGATGAGGCCGATCTGGCCTGGTTGACGACGGTGCGCCCGGACGGGCGCCCGCACGTCACGCCGTTGATCTTCGCCTGGTTGGACGGCGCGGTGTACTTCACCACCGGCCCGGGGGAACGGAAAGCTGCGAACCTCTCGGGCAACCCGCACTGCATCCTGACGACCGGCTGCAACGCCATGGATCACGGCCTCGACGTGGTGATCGAAGGCGAGGCGGTGGCGGTGACCGATCCGGCCGAGCTCCGGCGGGTCGCCGACGCGTTCGCCGCGAAGTACCTCCACGCGAGGGGGCGAGCGTGTTCCACGAAGAGATGCGTGCCGGCACGTTCATCGCCGAGGGCGGCACGAACCTGCTCTTCGGGGTGACACCGACGGTCGCATTCGGGTTCGGGAAGGGCGAGTTCAGCCAGACACGCTGGCGGTTCCCGTCTCGAGGAGACGAGGCTTGACGCGCGCCGGGGGAGCGCATCCATGCAGCAACGCGTGAGCATCATCACGCTCGGGGTGGCCGACGTCTCGGCCTCGCGGCGCTTCTACGAGCGCTTGGGGTGGGAGGCCGGCCTCGAGGTCGAGGACACGGTGTTCTTCCCGATCGGTGGTCTGCTCCTGATCCTGTGGGGCCGGGAGAAGCTGGAAGCGGATAGCGGAGTCAGCGACGGCGGTTCGTGGGGCGGCGTCACGCTGGCGCACAACGTCTCGTCGAACGACGAGGTCGACGCCGTGATCGAGGAAGCGCGTGCCGCGGGGGCCCGCATCAGCCGGGAGCCGGCCGACACGTTCTACGGGGGGTACGCCGGCGTCTTCGTCGATCCCGACGGGCATCCGTGGGAGATCGCCTGCAACCCCGGTCTCGAACTGCAGGACGACGGGACCCTCAGGCTCCCGCAGGGTTGAACGGCGACCGGTTCCTCAGGCGAAGAACGCGAAGAGCGCCGGTGCCATGACGGCGGGGTCGAAGTTGTGGTCTTGTCCCGCCAGGGTCGATCGCCGGCCATCGGGCAGCACGTCGACGAGCGCATCAGCGGTCTCCGCCATGAACCCGAAGCTGTTGCCCCCGTCGAGCACCAACGTCGGTACGGTGGTCTTCGCTGCCGACGCGGTGGGCAACGAGTAGTCGCCCATGATGGTGGCGTCGTACGGCAGCGTATGCGCGAGCGCCTCTTGGGCGGGCCACCAGGGGGCGTTGCGCGCCTCGGCGACGAACTCCGCGGGCATGCGGACGACCTTCTCCATGAAGTACTGGGCCGCGTCGCCCCGACGGCCCTCGGCGAGCATCCGTTGGTACTGCTCGACCTGGTCGGCCGGTGGACGGCTGTGCTCGTCCATGATGTAGGGCGGTTCCCAGAGCGCCAGCTTGCTGACGGGTGAACCGGCGGCCGCGGCCTCCAGGGCCAGTGCCGCTCCGGAGGACGAGCCGAAGAGGTGGGCCGACCCGCCGGCCGAGGCGATCACGGCGTCGATGTCCTCGATCTCGCGCTGGACGGCGTACGGAGGCGTGTCGCCGCTCGGACCACGGCCGCGCCGGTCGTAGTTCAGGACCGTGAGCTGCGCCGACAGGAGGTCGGCGAGCGGTGCGAGCGACGATCGATCGACCGAGCCGCCCGTGACCAGGACGACCGGTGCTCCCTGACCGATCCGGTCGAACGCGATCGTGGTGCCGTCCTTGGAGGTGACCTGCTCCATCCGACGCTCCTTCCCGAGGTGCGAGGAAGACTAGCGGGCCGGCCGCGGCCCGCGGCGGCGGGAGTGGGATAGGGTCGCCGCGTGCAGATCCTGGTCGCCGAGGCTCTCGCCGACGCCCTGGAGGCGAAGGCCGCGTTCCCGGACGCGGCGCCCATCGCCGGCGGTACCGACCTCATGGTGGCGATCAACGCCGGTCGCGAACGACCGACCGCGATCCTCGACCTGTCCCGCGTCGCCGAGTTGGAGACGTATGAGCGCGGCGCGGACGTGGTGCTCGGGGCCGGCTTGACGTACGCGCGGATCCTTCGGGAGCTGGGGGATGAGCGTGCCCTCGCGCAGGCGGCTCGATCCGTCGGCTCGCCGCAGATCCGCAACCGCGGGACGGTCGGCGGCAACGTCGGCCACGGCCTCTCCCGCCGGCGATCTGCTGCCGGTCATCGCGGCGAACGACGGCCACGTCGAGCTCGCCGCCGCAGGTGGCAGACGTCGACTCGTCCCCTGGGACGCGTTCTTCGTCGGCCCGAAACGAACTTCGATCGCGCCGGACGAGCTGATCACCGGCGATCCGATGGACACGCGCGAACGGTCCCGGCGTCTTCGCGAAGATCGGTCTGCGCAACGCGATGGTGATCTCCATCGTGGGGGTCTGCCTCCAGATCGACGAAGACGCGCGCGCGGTACGGATCGCGCTGGGCAGCGTCGCGCCGACGGTCGTGCGCGCCACCGATGCCGAGCGGTTCGCCGCCGGCGCCCTCGAGGAGGCCGGCGTGTGGGGCGACCCCGGCCGTGCTCCGGCCGACGCGACGGTCGCACGGTTCGCGGAGCTCGTGGCCTCGGCGGCGCGTCCGATCGACGACGCGCGCGGCAGCGCCGCATACCGGCATCACGCGGTCGGGATACTGGCCGCGCGGGCCCTCCGCTGGGTCCTCGACGATCGCCGGATCGGGAGGTCCTGATCATGCTCGTCCGCACCGTGGTGAACGGCCGGCCCGTCGAGGCCGACGTGTGGGAGGGAAGCAGCCTCCTGGCGATGCTCCGCGACCAGCTCGATCTCCCCGGCTCGAAGAACGCCTGCGAAGAGGGCGAGTGCGGCTCGTGCTCGGTGTGGCTGGATGGGACGCTCGTGTGCTCCTGCCTCGTCCTCGCTGCGCAGGCGCAGGGTCGCGACGTCCGTACCGTCGAGGCGCTGGGCGATGTCGATGCGACTTCACCCCGTTCAGCAGGCATTCCTCGACGCGGGCGCGGTGCAGTGCGGATTCTGCACCCCGGGACTGGTGGTCGCGGTGACCGATCTGCTGATGCGCGATCCCTCGCCCAACGACGCCGGTATCCGCGAAGCCTTGGCCGGCAACCTGTGTCGCTGCACCGGGTACGAGAAGATCCTCGACGCCGTCCGTCTGGCCGCGGAGCGCATGGCGTGACCGGGGCGATCGACACCCGGCGGCGTACCGGCGTCGGCGTCTCCGCCCCGCGGGTCGACGGCATCCCGAAGGTCCTCGGTTCGTTCGCGTATGGGAGCGACCTGTGGGTCGAGGGCATGCTCTGGGGGAGCACGGTGCGGAGCCCGCACGCGCGAGCCGGGGTCCGGAGCGTCGAGATCGCCGACGCCCTCGCGATGAACGGCGTGCACGCGGTGCTGCTTGGCCGCCGACGTTCCCGGTCAACGGATGTACGGCTTGGATCTCGCCGACCAGCCGGTCCTGGCGGAGGAGATCGTGCGGTACGTCGGCGAGCCGGTGGCCGTCGTCGCGGCCGACCATCCGGAGACCGCCCGTCTGGCGGCCGAGCGCGTGCGGGTGGACTACGAGGTCCTCGACCCGGTGACCGACATGGAGCGCGCGCTCGATCCGAACTCGCCGCAGCTCCATCCGACCGGCAACGTGCTCCGGCATGTCCATATCGAACACGGAGATCCCGACGCCGAGGCCGACGTCTGGGTCGAGGGTGTGTACGAGACCGGGATGCAGGACCAGGCGGCGCTGGGCCCGGAGGCCGGCCTGGCGATCCCGGCGGCCGACGGCGGCGTCGACCTCCACGTCACGACGCAATGGCTCCATGCCGATCGCGAGCAGATCGCGCCATGTCTCGGACTGCCCCCGGAGCTCGTCCGGATCCACCTGGCGGGTGTCGGCGGCGCGTTCGGTTCGCGCGAGGACCTGCACCTCCATCTCCACGCGTGCATGCTGGCGCTGCGCACCGGCCGTCCGGTGAAGATGGTGTACGGCCGCCACGAGTCGTTCCTCGGACACGTCCACCGCCACCCGGCCCGGATGTGGATGCGACACGGAGCGGATCGCGACGGCCGGCTGGTGAACGTCCAGGTGCGACTGTTGGTGGACGGCGGCGCCTACGCGTCCTCGTCGACCGCCGTGATCGCGAATGCCTCCACGTTCGCGTGCGGGCCGTACGACGTGCCGAACGCGCGGATCGACGGCACCGCCGTCTACACGAACAACCCGCCGTGCGGTGCGATGCGCGGATTCGGCGCGCCGCAGGTCTGCTTCGGACACGAGGCCCAGATGGATCGGCTCGCCTCCGAGCTCGGCCTCGACCCCACCGAGCTCCGGTTGCGGAACGCGCTGCAGCCCGGGTCGGTCTTGCCGACCGGGCAGGTGCTCGGTCCGAGCACCCCGGTGAACGAGGTGATCAGGCGGTGTGCCGCCGTCCCGGTGCCGCCCGGCGAGCCGACCCAAGGCCGTGACCCCATCGAGCTGCCGGGAGGCGCGGGGAACGTCGGCAGGGGCGAGGGCCTGCGTCGCGGCGTCGGATCCGCGGTGGGGTACAAGAACATCGCATACAGCGAGGGCTTCGACGACTCCTCTGAAGCGACGGTCGAGCTGTTCGTCGACGGAGGATCCGCCGTCGCCACCGTGCGCTCGGCGGCCGCGGAGGTGGGGCAGGGTCTCACGACGGTGTTCCAGCAGATCGTCGAGAGCGAGCTCGGTGTCGACGACGTCCGGATCCTGCCGGCGGATACGGACGTGGGATCCGCCGGGTCGAGCTCGGCGTCGCGCCAGACGATGATGTCCGGTGGGGCCGTGCAGGCCGCGTGCCGTGAGGTGCGGGCCGAGCTCATCGGTCGGGTCCGATCGCGGCTCGGGCTGGCCTCCGACGCGGATGTCCATCTGGAGGACGGCGGGATCGGGGGTCCGTCGATGGTGGACGTCGTCGCCGACCTGACGCCGTCGATCCGCGCGACGGTCACCTACCGGCACCGACCCGTCGGACCGTTCGACGATCGGGGCCAGGGAGACATCCACGTGTCGTTCGCGTTCGCTTCGGCGCGCGCCGTGGTGGAGGTCGACGAAGAGCTCGGGCTCGTACGCGTCGTCCAGATCGCGGTGGCGCAGGACGTCGGGAGGGTGATCAACCCGCGCGGTCTCACGGGTCAGATCGAGGGCGCGACCGCGCAGGGTGTGGGCTTCGCGCTGATGGAGGAGTTGAAGCTCGTCGACGGAGCGATCGCGAACGCGTCGTTCACCGACTACCTGATCCCGACGATCCTCGACATGCCTCGTGTCGTCTGCGAGGTGGTCGAGGAACCCGAGCCCGGCGTGCCGTTCGGGGCGAAAGGGGTGGGAGAACATGCGTTGATCGTGGTGCCGGCGGCGATCGCCGCCGCCCTCCGCGACGCCACGGGGCGGGCGCTCACCCGGATCCCGGTCCGCCCCGACGACCTGGTCGGTCTCTCCCCGCCGAGCCCATGGCGCACACCCCCGCCCAACCCCGATGTCCCGTTCCAGGTCCCCGTGCCGCTGGTTCGCGGGTCGTGAGACGCGACGACGGGCCGACGCGGAGCCGGACCGCCGGCTCCGCGTCAGCCCATCGACACCGTGGATGGGCGAGGTTACGGCGTTCCTAGGCTCCGCCCTCCTCGAGCGTGACCTCGATCGGCGTGTAGCTCTCGCCGGTCGTGTCGATGTCGAACTGCTCTTGGAGATCGGTGAGCGCCAACGACACGATGTCGTTCGTGAACGCGCCGTCGGTGGGCTCCGCGGTCAACACCGTCGCCCCCTCGAGGTTCGGCGTGTCCATGGCG
>CAVSLX010000015.1:0-16432 GCA_963728735.1 uncultured Actinomycetes bacterium
GCCTCTCGCTCGTCCGCAGGTTCGCGGAACTCCACGGCGGACGGGCGTGGGTGACCGAGCGCAGCGGCGGCGGCGCCGCGTTCCACGTCTTCCTGCCCGGAGGCTGAGGGGCCGGGCACACCGAGCGCGGACCTCCCGGCGACGTGCGACGGGCGCCGGCGCCGCGGCTACCATCCGCGCATGCTCGACCTGGTGATCGACGACGCGCTCGTCGTCGACGGCTCCGGCGACCGGCCGTTCGAGGGCACGGTTGGCCTCGACGGCGATCGCATCGCCTGGGTGGGGCGCCGCGGGGCCGTCGTCCCCGAGGCCGCGGCGACGATCGACGCGAAGGGCGCGGCGATCGCGCCGGGCTTCATCGACGTCCACAACCACGCCGATCTGTCGGCCCTCGTGCTCCCCGAGATGCCGAGCGTGGTTCGCCAGGGCGTGACGACCAGAGTCGTCGTGGGCAACTGCGGCTCGTCGCCGTGGCCCCTCGCTGCGTTCGGTGAGGCGGTCGAGCTCGCGTACGGGGATCCCGGCGCGTGGCCGGCCGGCGCCGGACTGGGCGAGCTTCGGTGACTACCTCGCCGCCCTAGACGTCGCCCGCCCGGCCGCGAACGTCGCGGCGCTCGTCGGCCACGGATCCGTGCGGCTCGAGGTCCTCGGCGGCGAGCGGCGCGCACCGTCGTCGGGCGAGCTCGCCACGATGCGTGACCTCGTCGCGGACGCGATGAACGCCGGGGCGGTCGGGCTCTCGACGGGGTTGATCTACGTGCCCGGCATCCACGAGAGCACCGACGAGGTCGTCGCGCTCGCCGAGGTCGCCGCCAATCGCGGAGGCCTGTACGCGAGCCACATCCGGGGTGAGGGCCGGGACCTGTTCCGAGCGATCGACGAGGCGATCGAGATCGGCGACGGGCGAGCCTGCCGGTCCACGTGAGCCACCTCAAATGCGAGTCGGCGCGCACGTGGGGGAGGGCGGAGGAGCTCCTCGAACGGCTCCACGGAGCGGAGGACGCGACGGGCGACCAGTACCCCTACGCCGCGTGGAACTCCTCGCTCGCCTCGCTGCTCCCGCCGTGGACCGCGCCGCCCGAGCTCGACGCCTCGTTCGCGACGAAGGGGACCGCGCACGGCTGCGCGCCGCGGTCGAGACCGGAGAGCAGGAGTTCCAATCGTCGGTCGACGGCGTCGGCTGGGATCGGATCGTGATCGTGGGCACCGCCGACGACCGATGGCGTGGCCTCGACGTGGCGACGATCGCGGACGAGTTGGGATGCGATCCGTTCGCCGCGTTCGTGCGCCTGCTCGTCGAGGATCCGGTCACGAGCTGCATCGGTCACGCCATGGACGAGGACGATGTGCGCACGATCGCCGCGGATCCCGCGGTGTTCGTCGCCTCGGACGGCTCGGCGACGGCACCCGACGGACCCGGTGGCGATCTGCCGGTGCATCCAAGGGAATACGGGACGTTCCCCCGGGTGCTCGCCCGAACCGTGCGCGAGCAGGGCGCGCTCGGTCTCGAGCATGCGATCCGGAAGATGACCTCGTTGCCCGCTGCACGCTTCGGGCTCGACGGGCGCGGTCGGATCGCCGAGGGCGCGGCCGCCGACCTCGTGGTGTTCGATCCGGCCTCGGTGATCGATGAAGCGACCTACGCTACACCGCATCGCTTCTCGAGTGGGATCACGACGGTGATCGTGAACGGCGAGATCGCGTGGGACGGGGGCTCGATCGGGCGTTTCGGCCGCGTCCTCCGGCGCGTCGGCTAGCCCTTCGGCGGACCTCGACCGACCTTCGACGGATGCCGCTGGCTCCCGGTCCGGGTATACAGGTGGTTCCCCCGGAGGCACCGGGGACGGGTGACCTCGGGAGGGGACGTTCCGTGTTGCGAAGGATCCGATCGCGGCTGCTCGCCGCCCTCATGCTGTCGATCGCGGCGACCGCCGGCGCGCTCACGTTTCCGGCCGGGGCCGCCATCACGACCCCCACCTACCTGCGGACGATCGGGTTCCCCGGTCACGCCGGCGTGTACGCATGGGGCATGGCGACCGGCATCGACGGTTCGATCGTGGTCAGCGACTACAACAACTACGTGTTGCACCGGTTCACGCCCGAGGGCGAGCTGATCAACACCTTCAGCGGACGCGGACGGGAACCGGGGCAGACCTCCCAGCCCTACGGGGTCGCGGTGGAACCCCAACAACGGGGCGATCTACCTGGCGGACCTGACCCCGCGCGAGATCGAGAAGTACGACGGCGAACGGCAACTACCTCGACATGATCAACGCGGCGCAGTACGGCGCCTACTACGCCTCGCGCGTGGCGGTGAACTCCGATGGCCGTCTGTACGTGATCGGCTGGCGCACACCGCCGACCTTCCAGCACCGCCTCGTGGTCTTCGACGAGAACGATACCTACCTGTTCACGAAGAACTACAACGCCGGGCCATCGAGCGCGGAGGGACGGGATCGGCGTGATCCGCGGCATCGCCGTTGACGCGAACGACGACCTGTTCATGGTCGACTCGATCAACCGGCGGGTCGGCGTCTGGGACGAGGACGGGGAATGGATCCGGAACTTCGGCGTCAGCGGCGCCGGCGCGTGCCGGCTCGGGGCGGATCTGCGAGGCATCGCGATCGACCACGAGCACGGCTGGGCCTACGTCGTCGACAACAGCCAAGGCCAGATCGAGAAGTTCGATGCGGACGACCGGGCAATGCCTCGACACGTTCACGGCCCCGGCGCCGGAGGGTGCGGCCGCCTGGGGTCCCCCGTGAGCTCACGGTCGGCCACGACGGCAACGTCTACGTCGCGGACTACACGGGGGCGCGCGTCGTCGTGTTCGACCCCGACGGTGCCATCGTGCGCATGTTCCCGGACCCGCCGCTCGAGGCGCCCGACGGCGGCCTCAAGCTGGCCGAGGACGTCGCGGTGGACAACACCACCGGGGCCGTGTACGTCGCGACACGTGCAACCACCGGATCCAGGGTTCTCGAGCACGGGCACGTTCCTGCAGAAATGGGGGTTCCGGGGCGGCAGGCCCCCAACGCGATGGACTATCCGCGCGGGGTCGCGGTCGATCCGGCCAACGGCAACGTCTGGCTGAACAACACCCGCTCGGGCAACATCAAGGCTACACTCCGACGCCGGCTTCGTCCGGCGTTCGGCTCCGAGGGCTTCGGGCGACGGCGAGTTCTACTACGCCCGCGGCATCAATCGCCCCGGGCGGCAGGGCGTACGTCCCCGATAGCGGGAACCTGCGGATCACGGCGGTGAACCAGAACGGACCTGATGGCCGCGGCCGTGCGGCGCACCGTCGGGTGACTCTGGGTATTGCTGGGCTGCACGGGCGTCACGACCGACGCCCAGGGCAACGTGTGGGCGGCCGCGCCGACCGAGCAACGGATCTACAAGTTCGCCCCGAACGGGGACCTCCTCGGCAGATTCGGAGCCGGCAACCTCGGACAGCCGATGGACGTGGCGTTCCGCGGAGGGCTCGTCTACGTGGCCGATCAGAACCGGAACCGCATCGCCGTGTTCAACACGAGCGGCGTGTTCCAAGGTGCGTTCGGATCGAAAGGCAGCGGGAACCTTCAGTTCAACAAGCCGACCGGGCTCGCGATCGACGCCGCAGGACGGCTCTACGTCGCCGACTCGCTGAACGAACGGATCCAGGTGTTCCCGGCTGAACTGAACGCCGAGCTCCGCCGCGCCGAGTCCGTCTGGGAACGCCGACGGACAGCCGCAAGGCGTCGGTCGAGCGGTGGAGCCGGCGATCGGATTCGAACCGATGACCTACCGATTACAAGTCAGTTGCGCTACCGGACTGCGCCACGCCGGCCTCGCGCGAGTGGACCCCCGGCGAAAGTCCGATCCTCCGACGCCGAGCGCGTACAGGATGAACCCGGCCACGCCGACCGTCGGGATACCGTTGAACCCGGCCGACGGCAGCTGCGCGAGCCCGATGAGGAGGGCGAGCGCCCCAACCGCCAGTCGAGCGGCCTGCCGGCCGGTACGCGGAGCAGGACGAGCACTCCGGCGACGGCGTAGACGATCGCCAGCACGACGAAGAGCGCCGCCGCCGCGGACCCGCTGAGATCGATCCCGACGAGGGTCAACCCGTCGCTCGCGCGAACCACGAGCACCGCCACCGTGGCGACGAAGATCCCGAGCACCAGCAGGATCGCGCCCGCGGTCGTGACGAGGTTGCTCCGCGTTCCCGGTCGGGACCGCGGCGCGGACCCAGGAGTGGCCCCGCCCCGGCGGCGCCTCCGCCGGGCGCCTGCCCCGGCGCGGCCGCGGGATCGGCGAGGCGTTCGAGCCTCGCGACCGCCTCGGGGTCGATCGGCCGGTCCTCGGGACGTGTCGGGTCGCGCGGCTCGTCCTTCACGGGCCCATCCTGCCCCATCGCCGTGTCGGAACCACGTAGGCGTACAAGGTCGCCGCGAGCGCGGCGGCCGCGTTCAGCGAGGCGACCCGCCCCGCATCGGCAGCGCCACCAGCGCGTCGCACCGCTCGCGGACGAGCCTCGAAGACCGCTGCCCTCGCTCCCCACGACGATCGCGAGCCGGCCGCCGGCGCCGGTTCGTCGTAGACGTCGCTCGGCTCCCCGTCGAGCCCGACGACGAAGAAGCCGGCCTCCTGCAGCCGAGCGATCGCCGCGGGATGTTCGCCACCCGTGCGTGCGGCAGATGCACGAGCGCGCCGGCCGACGCGCGGATGGCGGCCGGCGTCACCGGCGCGGCCCGCTTGATCCTGGTCACGAGCATCGCGGCGCCGGCGACCTCGGCCGACCGCGCCGCCGCCCCGAGGTTCTGGGGATCCTCGATGCCGTCGAGCAGGACCACGACCGCGTCGTCGGCGAACGTCGAAGGTCGCGAGGTCTCGCTCGCCGAGCTCTCGGCAGCGCGGACCGAACGCGGGCAACGACGCCGCGGTGGTCCGGATCGAGCCGGTCGAGCGCCGAACGAGCGACCTCACGGAGCCAATCCCCGCCTGCGTCGCGGCATCCAGCAGCTCGCGCATCCCTGGCGTCGCGCGCGCGCGACGGTCGACGAGAACCTCCGCGCGTCCCGCCGCGCACCGCCTCCGTCGACCGCGCGGCGGCCGGCGACGATGGCCGGCCCGAGGCCGTCGCCGACGTCGCGCTCGCGACGCCCGCTCGTCACGACACCATCGCGACGGCGAGACATCCGACGCCGTCGCCCATCAAGCCGAGCCCCTCCGGGCGTGTGGCCTTGACGGAGACGCGGTCGATCGGCAGCCCGAGGACCGCCCCGATCCGCGACCGCATCTCGTCGCGGTGCGTCGCGATCGCGGGGCGATCGCAGACCACCGTGAGGTCGCACGACGCCGGACGGCGCCCGGCCTCGGCGAGCAGCGCGACGACCCGGGTCAAGCAGATCGGCGCCGGCGATCCCGGCGGTCGCGGGATCGTCGTCGGGGAAATGCTGCCCCATGTCGCCGAGCGCAGCGCCCCGAGCAGCGCGTCGGCGAGCGCGTGGCACACCACGTCGCCGTCGGAATGGCCATCGAGTCCGGCCTCGCCGTCGAACCGGACGCCGCCGAGCCAGAGCGTCCGCCCCGCCTCGAACCGGATGCGCGTCGAACCCCAACCCGACCCGCGGCGCCGTGACACCATCAGCCACGGTCGCCCATCGCGAGCATCGGCCCACGCGAGGTCGGCGTCGGTCGTGATCTTCACGTTCCCGGGGTCGCCCTCGACGCGACGATCACGGCCGAGTCCTCGAGCAGCATGGCGTCGTCGGTGACGTCCTGCCCGGCCGCCGCGGCCCGTTCGTGCGCCCGCTGAGCCCTCGAGCCGGAAGGCTTGCGGTGTCTGCGCCAGACCGATCGTGGCTCGCGGTCGATCGTCCCGACGACGGACCACGCTCGCACGCGCTTCACGGTGTCGGGGATCGGCGCAACCGGGATCGCGCCGTCCGCGCCCCCGGCCACCGCTCGAACGACGCGATCGAACAGATCGCGGGCGCGAAGGATCGAGCTGCGTCATGCACGGCGACGAGCGCCACGTCGCCGGGCAGGCGCTGGAGCGCGGCGCGCACGGACGCCTGGCGCGTCGGCGCCGCCCGGCACGACGACGGCCGGCACTCGAGACGCTCCACGAGCAGAGCCCCGCTCGATCCTCGGACCCGGCGGGCACCGCGACGACGACCGCACGATCGCCGGCGATGCGGCGCGCGGCGCGCAGCGCGAGCTCGAGGATCGTCGTGCCCCCGATGCGCCACGAAAGCCTTCGGCACGGCAGCTCCGAGCCGTCGCCGGCCCCGGCACCCAGCACGATCGCGGTCGCGCGCACGTCGTCCCCGGTCACGGACCCAGCATCGCAGACGCGATCGGGGACCGCGGACGGCGGCTGCGCCGCGGCGTCGGCGTCGGCCGCGCCCTCGAGGGCGGCGAAGATCATCCGTCCGGTCGTCGTCTGGATGACGTTCCGCACGCGGACCTCGACCTGGCTGCCGATCTGATCCGCGGCGCTTCTCGACGACGACCATCGTGCCGTCGTCGAGATAGCCGACCCCCTGGCCGTGCTCGCGGCCCTCCTTCACGAGACGCACCACCATCTCGTCGCCAGCCGTGTACGGGACGCGGAACTTCGAGGCCAGCGCGTTGATCTGCGCGACCGGCACGCGGAGCGCCTCGGCGACCTTCGCAAGGTTGTGGTCGACCGTGATGAGCGACGCGCCGCGTTCCCGCGCGAGCCGGACGAGCGCGGCGTCGACGTCGATGCACCCCCGCCTCCTCGACCAGCTGGAACTGCACCGTCGGGAGCTTCTGGAGCTCGACCAGCACGTCCAGCCCCCGGCGGCCTCTGGTCCGCCGGCTTGGGGTCCGAGGAGTCCGAGATCGCCTGGAGCTCGCTCAGGACCCCGTCGTGCAGCAGGACGGTGCCCGAGACGAACCCCGTCGACACGAGGTCGGCGACGCGGCCGTCGATCAACGCGCTCGTGTCCATCACGTGCAGGTCGCCCCGGCCGCGACTGATGCGCGCGGCTTCATCCCGACGAGCCCAAAGATGTCCTCGTACCTCGTACTGCCCACGCGGATCCCGAGCGAGCCCAGCGCGAGGTAGATGAACGCGATCGCCGGCCACGCCGCGCTCGACGGAAGGAACAGCAGGGGCAACATCAGCAGGGCCGACACGATGAGCCCGACGACCAACCCGACGACACCGCCGGCGATCTCGGCGGCCGGGGTCCGTCGGAGCTCGGTCTCGATCCCCGAGACGGCCCGCAGGGTCAACCGACCAAGGATGCCGCCGACGACGTAGCCCACGGCGGCCCCGAGGAACACATAGAGCAGGGCTTTCGTGCCCGTCGTGTTTTCGAGACCGGCGCCGATCTGGTAGCCGGCGGCGCCGAGGACCGGCATGAAGATGAGACGGACGCCTTCGACCAGACGGCCCCGCAGCCTCGCCTTCCTGCCCTCGTCCTCGCTCATCCCAGACCTCCGGCTCAGGAGGGCACGGTCGTGCCCGCCTCCCTTGGAGGTTCATCGGAACATCGCGGCACAACCCTGAATCAAGGGGGTTGCACCTGGACGATCAGGCCCGCGATCGGGCCCAGATGATGGCCGGATGATCGGCCAAACGATCAGGCTTCGGCGGCAGCCACCTTGACGCCGTGCGCGTCGTCCAGGGTCGCGTCGATCATCGGCCTCGGCCTCGTCGTCGGACGTGCCGGTCGCGTAGGCGAGCTCGGACACGAGGATCTGCCTGGCCTTCGTGATCATGCGCTTCTCACCGGCGGACAAACCCTTCTCGCGGTCGCGGATCGACAGGTTCCGCAGAACCTCGGCGACCTCGAAAGGATCGCCCGAGTGGAGTTTCTCGAGGTTGTTCTTGAACCGGCGGCTCCAGTTGGCGGCGACCGACGACTCGTCTTCGGTGAGCACCTTGAGCACCTTCTTGACCTGGGTCTTGCTCACGACCGGGCGAAGGCCGACCTGGTCGGTGGAATCGGTCGGGACGAGGACCGTCAGGTCGCCGTAGACGACCCGAAGGACGAGGTAGGTCCGCTTCTCACCGAGGAATTCTTTCTCCCGGAGCTCCTCGACCACTGCTGCACCGTGCTCGGGATGCACGACGGTGTCGCCTTTGCGGAAAGACACGAACCCTCCCTCGAGCGCTGGAAGCCGACCGGGATAGCTAGTAGTGCAGGATAGCACGGAGGGTACCTGCAGCGCAACCCAAAAGCGCAGGTCAGAGGGCTCAAATGGCCGTTCGATGGTTCGAACGTACTACGCCGAGCGAGCGGCGAGATCCGTTTCCACAGGTCGGAGCGCCCAACCGAGCGCCTCGCCCACATGGCGCACCGGAACCACCCGAACGCCCTCGAGCCCGCTGGAGGGTGGGTCGGGAGCAAGCAGGGGAGCGAACAGGGTCCCGCACCCGGCGGCTCGCGCCGCGGCCGCTCGCTGGGCCATGGCCGGCGCCCCACGCACGAGGCCGGTCAGGGCGACCTCGCCCACGAACGCGGATCCAGGAGGCGGCGAGACCCCGGTCACAGCCGACGCAAGCGCCGCCGCGATCGCGAGATCGCAGGCCGGGTCATCGACCTTGATCCCCCCGGAGGAGGCCCCGAACAGCTCGGCCCGGCCGATCCGCAGCCCCAGGGCGCGGTCGAGCACCGCGGCCACGAGGGAGAACCTGCGGGGGTCGAGGCCGGTCGCCTGACGCCGCGCGGGACCCTCGGGCGAGCCCACGAGCGCCTGGACCTCGACCGCCAGGGCACGTCGACCCGCCTGCGGAAGGGCCACGGCCGCGCCCGGAAGCCGATCACCGGGAACGAGCAGATCGGTGGGATCGATCTCCTGCGAGCCCTCGCGACCCCATCTCGAACCAGGCCGTCTCGCCCTCGGAACCGAACCGGTTCTTGCCGCCCGCGAGCACCCGGAGCCCCGATCGAGGGTCGCCGTCGAACATCAGGACCACGTCGACCGCATGCTCGAGGGCCCGAGGGCCCGCGAGGTCACCGTCTTTCGTGACGTGGCCGGTGAGGAGCACCGCGATGCCGTGCTGTTTCGCGAGGCCGACCAAGGCGTCGGCGCAGGTGCGAACCTGCGAGACGCCGCCGGGCATCTGCGACGCGTCGACGTCGCGGAGCGTCTGGATCGAATCGACAGCGAGGACGGTGGGTCGCGTCGCGACGGCGGCGTCGATCACCGACGCGAGATCGCGCCCGGGGGCGAACGAGAGGGCGCCGGCCTCGACCCCGAGGCGCCGCGACCGAGACGCGACTTGAGCGAGGGACTCCTCGCCGGAGACGAGGAGGCAGGGGTGCCCGGCGCCCGACAGGTGCGCCAGCACGTGGAGGAGCAGGGTGGACTTGCCGATGCCGGGCTCCCCCGCCAACAGGGCCACGGACGCGGGCACGAGACCGCCGCCGAGGACGCGATCGACGCCGGCGAATCCGGTGCCGATGCGGGCGTCGGGCTCCGCGGCGTGGTCGCTCGCGATCAGCGGCACCGGCGCCACCGACGGCGTCGCCGTGCCGCCCGTCGTCATCGGTTGCCGCTCATCGAGCGTGCCCCACCCGCCGCACCCGGCACATCGCCCGGCCCACTGGGCGGCGTGCTGCCCGCATTCGCGACACGCGTAGCTCGACTTCGTGCGGTTCGTCTTCGTCCGGGTCACGCCGGCACGCTAGCCAACCCGTCTGACACGAGCGGCAGGGATCGGTCGCGAAGCGCCCCGATCGAGGGCTCCCGAGGCGATCCGGGAGGCCCACTTCCGCACAACGTTTCCTCCGAGCTGTTATGGTGCTTCGGCTGCGCGCGCCGATCTCGAGCGCCACGACGTCCGAAAGGGGGACGCACGATGACGACGACCATTGCCTCGGGCCTCATCACGCCGCGTCCCACCGGGTGCGTCTCGCCGCTTTCGCGCCGTCCGTAGCACCTCCGCGACGAACCGCCCCCACGGGACGTGGCATCCCCATGTCCACGTTCTCGTGAGAGGAGCACCACGTTGCGTGACGACGTCATCGAACACTTCCTCGACGAAGGGCTCATCGAACGGGTCATCCGGCCCTTGAAACACGGGAAAGAAGCGAGCGTGCACCTGTGCCGCGCGAACCCGCGCACGACCGGCGAGGATCTGGCGGCGCTCAAGGTCTACCACCCTCTCGACCGACGCGACTTCCGCGACGACGCGATCTACCGCGACGGCGAGTGGATCAAGGAGCGGCGGATACGCGTCGCCCTCGAGAAGAAGACGAAGTTCGGACGGGAGGTCCAGGGAGGGCTCTGGGTCGATCGGGAATGGGAGACGCTGAGGGCGCTCTCGGACGCCGGCGCGCCCGTCCCCCGGCCGCTCGAAGCCACCGGCGAGGCGATCTTGATGACCTACATCGGCGACGAGGCCGACGCCGCGCCCCGGCTCCACGAGCACCGTCCCGCCGACCGGGCCGAGGTCGAAGACCTCTTGGACCAGCTCCTCGCCGCGGTCGAGCGCATGCTCTACCGGGACGTCGTCCATGGCGACCTGTCTGCCTACAACCTGCTCGTCTGGGAGGGCCGGCTGATCGTGATCGACTTCCCCCAGGCGGTCGATCCCAAGAAGAACCGGCACGCCCCGGCCCTTCTCGAGCGCGATCTCCGGCGGGTAGGCGACCACTTCGAGCGACTCGGTGTAGAGCGGCCCTGGGAGCGGCTCGCCGCCGACATGTGGACCGCGTGGGAGTTCGCCGACCTCGTTCCGATCGAGCTGCGAGGCCTCTCGTGAGAAGCACTGCGCTGCAACCCATCGTGTGAGGACGTCGGCAGATGTCGGACCTCGGGGGTAGCCTCCCGCCCCCAGCCAGGTACCGGAGGGCGGTACCGGCGAGGGTGGCGGGTGAGCAGGAATGATCCGAGGGGACGACTCGCCCGAAGGCTTGAGATGCCGATACCTCGGACAGATGCCGGACAACACCGGCCCAAGAGCGGGAGACGCGCCATGCGGGCACTCAGAGTCGAACACGACACCGTGGCGGCGCTCCCTGCTCCCGAGCCGATCGCGTACGGCGAGCCCGAGGCCCCCGAGTTCCCCTTGGTGCTGGTGGTGTGGCGCGACGCCTTCTTCGACTTCGACCGCAAGCCGGACAGGAGCCCCGTTCCGACTACCTCGTCCACACGGTCGGCTTCATGCTCGCCGACGGCCCCACCTTCGTGTCCCTCGCCCAAGAGGTCCTGCCCGACGACGACGGGTTCCGCGCGGTGACCCACATCCCACTCGCGATCGTCGAGCGCCTCGTCGAGCTCACCCAGGGCGAGGGTTCGTCCGAGTCGCCGGTCGCCGGCTGAGATCTAGGGCACCAGCTCGCGACTTAGCCTCGGTCGCACCTCGCGTCCCGACGTGACACCCTGAGCGTTCCGATCGAACTAAGCGTTCGCGCCCGCGACGGCATCCAGGTGGGCGATGCAGGCAGAGGGCGACATCGTTCGGCTCCCGGAGCGGGAGGCAGGGACCGCGGATTTCGGCGTGTTCTTCGCCGAGGAGAACCGGCGACTCTTCAAGGCCCTGTACTTCGTCACGGGGGACCGGTCCGATGCCGCGGATCTGATGCAGGACGCCTTCTTGAAGCTCTGGGAGCGGTGGGACACCGTCGATCGGATCGACGACCTCACGGCGTACCTGTTCCGGGTGGCGCTGAACGGCTGGCGGATGCGAACGCGCGCCGCTCGCCGGGCGACCCGCAGGCTCGCACCCGTGGGCGCCGAGCCCGATCCCTTCGGCGAGATCGAGCTACGCGAAGACGTCCGCACGATGCTGCTGGCGCTGGCGCCTCGCCAGCGGGCCGCCCTCGTCCTGCTCGACCTGTACGGCTACGGCTCCGAGGAGGCCGCAGGGATCATGGGCATCCGCCCATCGACCGTCCGCGCGCTGGCCACGCAGGGTCGAGCCGTGCTCCGGCAGGGAGGCCCGCATGCCTAGCACGAGGGAGATCTTCGAGATGGTCACGAAGCAGACCGAACCCGATGTCGACGCCTGGCGGCAGCAGGAGGCACGACAACGCCGAGCTGCGCGGAGTCGGAAGGTCGGCGCGTTCGCCGTGGCGGCGACGATCGGCGTGGCGGCGCTCGCCCTGTTCCTCGGGACACGCCCGCGAGACGGCGCCGAGCTGGTCGACGAGCCCCCGACGGTGGCGCCGGAGACGACAGCGGAGGACGTGGCCACGAGCTTCCTCGATGCCTACGGCGCCTTCGACGCGGATCGGCGATGACGTACCTGGCCGACGACGCCGACATCTCGTCGCTGATGACGTCGATGGGGACAGCGGGCGTGGAGGGTTCCACCGAAGAGCTGCGGCTCCTCATCTCTTTGCTCGAAGCCCAAGGCTACGAACAGATGGTCCAGCCGTGTGAGGAGTTGGGCAGCTCGGCCGCCGGCGCCACCCTTCGTTGCACGTTCGATTTCCACGACCTCGGGTCCGATGAGATCGGATTGGGTCCGTACACTGGCAGCTCGTTCGATCTCACCGTGCGTGACGGGGAGATCGTCGAGCCTCGAAGACCTGGGGCTGGACGAGTCTCACCTCAGATGTGGGAGCCGTTCGCGAGCTGGGTCTCCACGAGGTACCCCGAAGACGCCATGGTGATGTACGAAGACGAGTCCCACAGCGGGGCGCGCCTCACGGAGGCGTCGATCGAGCTCTGGAGCGTCGGACCCGCAAGTAGTCTACGCGAAGCTCGCCGAGCTGGTGGAGGTCGCCGAGCGTTTCATGCAGGCTCGTAACGCCTACGACGTCGAGACGGCCATATCGCTGCTCGCCGACGACGGAGCGACGGTCCGGTTGATGCACGACAACGCGATGGATCCGAACATGGGCTCGATCCGGCTGGACCCCAGGAGCTCGCACTGGCGTTCGAAGCGGAGCGGATCTACGAGGTTCGGTACGAGTCCTTCGGATGTCGGCCGACCCGGATCCGGTCGGTGTGAGCCGAGCACCGATCATCTGCTCCTATCTAATGGACAACAGGCTGAGGCAGATCGACGGGCTTCCGCCGATCGAATCATCGTTCCGTCTCGGGTTCCGGGATGGTCGCATCGATCACCTGAGCTTCCCCTGGCTGAACGTCGGCTTCCCGGGGAACAGGCCCGCCGAGGGCTGGCGATTCATGGAGTGGCTCCAGGCCGAACATCCCGGGCCGCAGCCCCCCCGACGACGGCGAGCTCGTCCGGACAGATGGGCGACGAGCTGATCCTCATCTTGACCCCGGATGGGCTCGACCTGCTGGCGGGCATCTCGAGAGTACGAGCGCTCGGTCACCGTTAGATCGGGCCCCCGATGCCGGGAGCCCCGGCCCCCTGCGGGCCGGGCCTCGGGCCTGATGCCCCCTCGCGGGGGCGGGACGCGGATCAGCCCTCGGCTCGCCCGCGAGCTCCACGGCGGACGTCGGGGGGAGCGCGGCGTGGCTCCCCTCGAAAAAATCTCGCCGTCGCGACGTGGACGATGACGGTCTCGCCCGCTCGGAACTCCTTGTAGAGCAGCTCTCGAGAGCGGGTCCTCGACGAGGCGCTGGATCGTCCATCTGAGCGGCCGTCGCCGAGGGCCTGGTGGTATCCCTTCTCCGCGAGCAGCACCTTGGCGGCATCGGTCGGCTCGATGTCGAGGTCCTTCGCCTTGGCTGGTCCACGACCCGCTGATCAGCAGGTCGACGATCTCCTTGACGTCGAGCTGCGTGAGCGAGGGAACCTCGATGACCTCGTCGATCCGGTTCAGGAACTCAGGCCGGAACAACTTCTGAGCTCCTCGTGCACCTTCTGCGCATCCGGTCGTAATCGCGGCCTCGTCGCGCGCCGCGGCGAAGCCGATCCCCACGCCCTTGGCGATCGCGGGTGCCGAGGTTCGAGGTCATGATGATGATCGTGTTCTTGAAGTCGACCATGCGGCCCTGCGAATCGGTCGATCGACCATCCTCGAGGATCTGCAGGAGCGTGTTCGACACGTCGGGTGGGCCTCGATCGTCGAACAGGACCACGCTGAAGGGTCCGTCGGACGGCCTCGTCGAGCTGCCCGCCCTCTTCGTGGCCACGTAGCCCGGAGGCGAGCCGATCAGCCGCGACACCGTGTTCTTCTCCATGTATCGGACAGTCGAGCTGGATCAGCGCGTCTTCGTCACCGAACAGGAACTCCGCGGCGCCTTCGACAGCTGGCCGCCGACCCCGGAAGGCCCGAGGAAGATGACGAACCGCTCGGCCGGCGCGGATCCTTGAGACCGCTCCGGTGCGGCACGTCGCGCACGACACCACGCCGATCGCTCCTGGCTGATGATCAGCTTGTGGAGCTCTTCCTCGTGGAGCAGCTTCTCGGTCTCCTCCTCGGTGAGCTTGAAGACCGGATGCCGGTCCAGATCGACAGGACCCTCGGCGATCTCTTCTTCGTCGACCTCGGACAAGACGTCCATCTCGCCGTTCTTCCATTCTGTTCGCGGCGCTGACGCTCTTCGGAACTGCGCTCCTCGTCGCAGAGGCGCGCGGCGAGCTGAAGTCCTCGCCGTCGATCGCGGACTCCTTAGAGCGCACGTCGGATTTCTCGTCGAGCTCGCGCACGTCGGCCGGCGCGGTCATGCGACGGATGCGCGTCCGCGGCCGGCCTCGTCGATCAGGTCGATCGCCTTGTCGGCAGGACCTGTCGCTGATGTAGCGGTCGACAAGGTTCGCCGCCGCCACGATCGCATCGTCGGTGTACGTGACGCGGTGGTGTGCCTCGTAGCGGTCACGCAGGCCCTTGAGGATCTCGATCGTGGACGACGCTCGGCTCCTTGACCTCGGTCGGCTGGAACCGCGCTCGAGGGCGGCATCCTTCTCGAGGTGCTTGCGGTACTCGTCGCGCGTCGTCGCGCCGATCGTCTCGAGCTCGCCGCGAGCGAGCATCGGCTTCAGGATGCTCGCTCGTCGATCGGCCCTCGGCAGCGCCGGCCCGACCAGCGTGTGCAGTTCGTCGATCGACAGCGCCATGTCGCCTCGGGTCTTGATCTCCTCAGAACCTCTTCAGACGTTCCTCGGAGTCGCCGCGGTAGCGAGATCCGGCGACGAGCGCACCGAGGTCGAGCGTGTAGATCTGCTAGCCTTTGAGCGTCTCGGCACCTCGCCCTCACCATGGCCTGCGACAGGCCCTCGACGACGGCGGTCTTGCCAACGCCGGCTCACCGATCAGGACCGGGTTGTTCTTCTGCGGCGGGAGAGGACCTGCATCACCCGCTCGATCTCGCGCTCGCGGCCGATGACCGGGTCGAGCTTCTGGTCACGGGCGAGCTGCGTGAGGTTGCGGCCGAACTGATCGAGACCATCGAGCCCGGCCACCCGGCCCTCGCCGGGCGCGCCTCCGGGTGTCGTCGCCGTTGCCCCCCGTGTAGCCGGACAGGAGCTGGATCACCGTCTGGCGGACGCGGCTCAGGTCGGCGCCGAGCTTCTGGAGCACCTGGGCGGCGACGCCTTCGCCTCGCGGATCAAGCCGAGCAGGATGTGTTCGGTGCCGATGTAGTTGTGGCCGAGTTGGAGCGCCTCGCGCAGGGACAGCTCGAGGACCTTCTTGGCCGAGGCGTGAACGGGACTGGCCCGTCGCGCCGCCTGGCCCTGGCCGATGATCTTTCGACCTGCTGGCGGACCGCCTCCAGGGAGATGTTCCGTGACTCGAGCGCCTTCGCAGCGACGCCCTCGCCCTCGTCGGTCAAACCGAGAAGGATGTGCTCGGTGCCATGTAGTTGTCGTTGAGCATCCTCGCCTCTTCTTCGGCGAGGACCACGACGCGCCGGCCGGGTCGGTGAATCGCTGGGACATCTTGCACGTCCTCCGGCCCCGCGGGGACAGTTCCCTGTATCGGACCTCGAGGATAGATCGAGCACGATTTCCTCCCCTCCAAGGCCTCGTGTCACACCACATCAGAGTCGGGCCCAGCGCCCTCGGACCCCGAGTGTAGCCATGCGCCTCCGGATGAGCCCCCTGAACCAGCAGAACCACAACACCGACCCGTCTCCGTCCTTCGACATATCAAGGTACCTCGGATCAGTGTTTTTCAGATGGTACCGACTTTCGAGATCGATACCGTTCCATAACCCATGCTCGGGGCCGGAAGTCCCCCAGTTGCAAACAATTCCTCATCCGGGCAGGCGCGGGGACATCGATGCGGCCCGTTGCCCCGCCCCGGCTCGCCGGAGCCGTGGCGGTTCCCGTACGCTGAAGGAGAGGGGCTCCGCCTCGCCGCGGAGGAGGGAGCCGTGCACGTGCGAGAATTCCTCGTCGTCGACGATCATTGCGGCGTTCCGTCGGGCGCTGACCTCCGCCCTGCGACTCGTCGCCGACATCGAGGTGGCCGGTGAGGCCGGGGGCGGCGTCGCCGCGTGCCTCGAGGCCGAGCAGCTCGCGCCCGACGTCATCGTGATGGACCTGTCGATGCCCGACCTGTCCGGCATCGACGCCATGAAGCGCATCCACGAGACC
>CAVSLX010000016.1:0-111698 GCA_963728735.1 uncultured Actinomycetes bacterium
GCTCGCCCGTCGACTCGGGTACGAGGCGCACGCACGGCAGGCCTTCCTCGACGACTACCTGCGCATCACCCGCCGGGCGCGGCGAGCGATGGAACGCGTGTTCCTCGCCGATCCCGCGCCGGAACGGCTCGGTTGAGACCGGCGCTCCGCCGCCGCTAGCCTGCTGCCGTCCACCGGGAGGAGGGGTCGATGCTCAAGGAGTTCCGGGAGTTCATCAACCGCGGGAACCTCGTCGAACTCGCGGTCGCGTTCGTGCTGGGCCTGGCGTTCACCGCGGTCGTCACCACGTTCACCGACACGTTGCTGGGAGCGATCGGCTACGTCCTCGGCGGCGAGGTCGCGTTCGACCAACTGGCGGTCCGGCGCGGGGGCGAGATCGTGATCCCCTACGGCACGTTCCTGACCGCGCTCGTCAACTTCGTGCTGGTGGGCTTCGTGCTCTTCCTCATCGTGAAGGGTTACAACCGATTCAGCGCGAAGACACCGCCGCCACCCAGCGCCGAGATCCTTCTCCTCACCGAGATCCGCGACGAGCTGAAGGAGCCTGAGCTCATCAGGGTCGGAGTCGCCACAATGAGCCGCCGGCGGGACGGTCGGTGTCGAGATCGCCGCGCCACACCGTGAGCCAGAGGCTGCCGCCCGAGTCGCTCGTCGCGACGCCGGTGCCGTGGAGGAACCGCCCGGACGACGAGCCGGAGGCCCGCCCGCCGATTGCCGTCGGGTCCGAAGGAGCGCAGGAACGCGTCGACCCCGTCGTCGGCGCCGCGGACGATCCCGACCACGTGGATCCGCCCGCCGGGTCCGATCGAGGTGTCGGCGGGCTCGGCTGCCCTGCGGTTCGCCTGGCCCCACGCGAGCTGCCATCGGAGGCCGCCGCCGAGCGCGATCCGTCCGAGCCAGGCGTTGCCGCGCTGCGCTTGCGGCCCGGTCACTGGACCGCCGTCGACCCGGCCGGCGACCGCGAGCACGTTGCCCCGCTTCGCCACCGAGATGGCGGTGTCGGCGTCGCGCACGCCCCGGTCGCGCATCACCAGGATCCACGTGAGGTTCCCGCCTCCGTCGAGGCGCTGCACGAGGATCTCCTGGTCGACGACCGGCCGATCGACGGTCACGCGCTTCTGGTCCACCTGGCCGACCGCGAAGACGGTTCCGCGCCCCCCGATCACCACCCCCGTCGCCAGGTCGTACGTCGCGAGTCCGGGGACCTCGAACGGATCGGTCCACCGCAGCGACCCGTCGGTGCGGAAGGCGCGCAGCGACCCGTCGCGGAACCCGCCCTCCCCGAACGTCGACACCGAGATCACGACGAGCCCGCGCGCTGTGTCGACGCCGGTGCCCACCGAGGTCCTCGGTCCCTCGCGCCAGCCTTCGGCGTCGCGATGCCAGCGGAGCTCGCCGCCCGGACCGTAGGCCCGCACGAACCAGCCGGCGCCGCCGCCTTGGTTCGTCGACAGGACCTGGCCGGTGACGTACACGCGACCGCCCGGATCGATCGCGACGTCGTTGCCGAACGTCTCGGAACCCGCCACGGGTCGCCAGGTTTCGGTCCAGCGCTTCGAGCCGCCCGGCCCGTACTTCGCCACCACGAGCGTGCGGAGGCGGCGGGTTCCGCTCACCACGTACCCCGTGACGTAGGCGTTCCCCTCGCCGTCGACCGCGACCGCGTGCAGCTCCCGGCCGAGATCTCGTCGCCAGTCGATCGTCGTTGCCGCCGAGGCCGCGGGAGCGAGCGAGACGGTGGCAGCCGTCACGATCCGGACCACGAACGTTCGAGCGGGGGCCATGGACGCAACCTCCTCGCGGGCAGGGCGAAGCGTAATGCGCGCCCGGTCGGACAGCGGAAGGGCCGGGCGGTCGGAGCCCGGCCCTTCCGTGCGCCCCGGTCGCGGCGCCCACCGGCGCCGCGCGGCGCCGCCTCAGATGTCGTAGTACATGAAGAACTCGTGCGGGTGGGGTCGCAGCCGGATCGCGTCGACCTCGTGGACCCGCTTGTACTCGATCCACGTGTCGACGACGTCCTGGGTGAACACCCCGCCTTCGAGCAGCCACTGGTGGTCGGCCTCGAGATTGTCCAGGACCTCATCGAGCGACCCGGGGACCTGCTTCACCTGCGCCTTCTCCTCGGGCGGCAGGTCGTAGAGGTCCTTGTCCATCGGCTCCGGCGGCTCGATCTTGTTCTTGATGCCGTCGAGCCCCGCCATGAGCATCGCGCTGAACGCGAGGTATGGGTTCGCCGCCGGATCCGGTGTGCGGAACTCCAAGCGCTTCGTGGCGGGCTTCCGCGAGAAGACGGGGATCCGGATGCATGCCGACCGGTTCCGCTGGGAGTAGACGAGGTTGATCGGCGCCTCGTAGCCGGGCACGAGCCGGCGGTAGGAGTTCGTCGTCGGGTTCGTGAAGGCGAGCAGCGACGAGCGCGTGGGTGAGGAGTCCGCCGATGTACCAGCGCGCGGCGTCGCTGATGCCGGCGTAGCCGACCTCGTCCCAGAACAGGTTCTCGTCGTTCTTCCAGAGGCTCTGGTGGGTGTGCATGCCCGAGCCGTTGTCCTGGAAGATCGGCTTCGGCATGAAGGTCACGGTCTTGCCGTGCTTCCAGGCGGTGTTCTTGACGACGTACTTGTACTTGAGCACCTTGTCGGCGGTCGCGAGGAGCGTGCCGTAGCGCATGTCGATCTCTGCCTGACCCGCGGTGCCGACCTCGTGGTGGTGGACCTCGATCTCGACGCCGCTGTTCTCGAGGTTGACGACCATCTCCGAACGCAGGTCCTGGTAGTGATCCATCGGCGGGACGGGGAAGTAGCCCTCTTTGTAGCGGGGGCGGTAGCCGAGGTTGCCCGTGTCTCCCATGCCCTCGGCGCCGCGAGTTCCAGATCCCTTCGACGGCGTCGATGTGGTAGTAGCCCTCGAACTGGTTCTGGTCGAACCGGATCGAGTCGAAGATGTAGAACTCGGCCTCGGGTCCCCAATACGAGAGGTCGGCGATCCCCGTCTGCTTCAGGTACAGCTCTGCCTTCTTCGCGATGTAGCGCGGGTCACGCGAGTACCACTCGCCGGTCACCGGGTCCTTCACGAAGCAGTTGATGTTCAGGGTCGCGTGCTGGGTGAACGGGTCCATCCACGCGGTGTCGGGGTCGGGCACGAGGAGCATGTCCGACTCCTGGATCTCCTGGAAGCCTCGGATCGAGGAGCCGTCGAAGCCGATGCCCTCCTCGAAGATCTCTTCGGTGAGCTCGTCGGCGGGGACCGAGAAGTGCTGCATCAGCCCCGGTAGATCGCAGAATCGGAAGTCGACGATCTCGGCCCCGTGCTCCTTGAGCATCGCGAGGACGTCTTTCGGTGTCGCCACGGATCAGCCTCCCCGTCCGGGCCGCCCGGCCCATCGATGGATGACGTACCGGCCAAAGCCTAGGAGGCCGATCCGACGACGGTGTAACCGAGGCGTTAACTCTCGGTTACGTGCGGCGGCCCCGCCCGAAGGGCGGGGCCGCGGCGCTCCGGGGGGACGGAGATCGAGCTACCGACTCGCGCCGAGGTCCCGCTGCACGCTGTGCCGGGCGCGGAGGGGGACCGGCGCGAGCCGGTGGAACGGGGCGAGGAGCGCGACTCCGAGGGGGATGAGTCCCGCAGGCGGGACGATGGTCACGAGCCTCAGCCATCCGTTCATGCCGAGAGCATCGGCGTCGCGTGCGTCGTCAGCGCAGGCCCCGTCCGAGTCATCTTTCGCGTGGTCCGGGGTGGCTACGACCAGCGGTCCCGGACCTTCGACCGTCGGGCCCGGGGACGAGGACCACGACCGATGGCGGTCGCCGGCGTGGGGGCCTCGTTCACGCGTCCGGGGCAGCGGCGCGGTAGCCGACGCCTCGCACCGTTTCGATCAGGTGCTCATGCTCGGGGCCGAGCTTCGCGCGGAGGCGCCGCACGTGCACGTCGACCGTGCGCGTGCCGCCGTAGAAGTCGTACCCCCACACCTCGCGGAGCAAGGCGGGCCGGGTCGACACGCGGCCCGGGCGTTCAGCGAGGAACCGGAGCAGCTCGAACTCCTTGAACGTGAGGTCGAGCGCCTTGCCCGACGCCGACACGCGGTAGCTGTCGATGTCGATCGACGAGCGGGCCGAGCCGCAGGATCGAGCCGTCGCCCGCGCCGGCACGCCGGCGGAGCATCGCGAGACGCGTCCGGAGCTCGGTCTCGGCGGCGCCCGGGTAGACGAACTCGTCCGCAACCTCCTCCCACGGGTAGCGACCGAGCTGGTCACGCTCGACGATCAGCGACGGCGGGGATGCGCGCGTCGCGGGCCCGGAGCTCGCGCAGGACCGACCAGGCCTGCGGGGCGTTCTCGCCCGCGTCGACGAGCACCGCGACCGGTTGGAGCTCGAGCAGATGGGGCAACGCCGCGATCGACAGGGGTTCGTGCTTCAGGTCGGCTCGCAGATCCTCGAGCGCCGGCAGCGCCGTCATCGGTTGACGATCCGACAGCAGCGCGAGGATGGGCATGGTGGACCCCACGATACCGCGGTCGGCATGAGCGCCGGTACCCTTGACCTGCGATGACGCATGCTAGGCGGAGGACCCCGTGATCCGCATCCGGTTGTTCGCGGTGCTCCGTGAGCTCGCCGGGACGGCGGAGGTGCAGGCCACCGGGCGGAAGGCCGGCGAGCTCGGCGCCGACGCTCGCCGGGCGCTACGGCGAACGGTTCGCCGCGATCGTCGCCGTGTCGTCGTTCGTCGTGAACGGTGAGCGCGCGTCGAGCGCCACGCCGATGGCCGAGGGAGACGAGGTCGCGATCCTGCCGCCGGTGAGCGGCGGCTGACCCGGCTTCAGCTCCAGAGCGCCGGCTTCCACACCATGAGGAACACGATCACGACGGTGATCGCGGTGACGACGAGCCCCCAGTTTCGCGCCGTCGAGGCCGCAGCCCTCGTAGTCGGCCTCGACCGGCTCGCCGGCCGCGAGCCGTTCCGCCATGGCGATCTGCCGGCGGAACAGCGGTGTGTAGCGCGTCATCGCGAGCACCGTGAGCAGCACGTACAGCCCGATCCCGAGCTCGAGCCACGCGTCGCTCGAGCAGCTCGGTGCCGATCAACACGATCAGGATGACGCCGGTGACGGCCTGCATGACGTACGCCGGCGTCGTCAGCCGCCCGTCGATCCACGAGACCGTTCGGAGCGCGAAGACCCGCCGCTCGCCGCCCGCGCGGTCCGCCGCGGGCGGTCCAGAGCCCGTAGGTGAGCGAGAACCCGAGCGCCACGATCGCGCCCAGGACGTGCAGGAACAGGACCAGCTGCCGCCAGAACGCCTCGTCCATGGCGCGCAGCCTACGGCGACCGGGCGATGCGCGCGAACGACCGACCGCTGCCATACTCGCCGCCCATGCGATTCCACCGCGTCTTGCTGGTCGTGAATCCGGTCGCCCGCACCGTGTCGAAGCCGACGCTGGCGGTGATCGAGAAGGCGCTGTCGGCGGACTTCCGCCTCGAGGTCGCCGAGACGAAGGAGAAGGGGCACGCGAACGAGCTCGCCGGGACAGGCGGTCCACGACGGCATCGACCTCGTGGTGGTCTTCAGCGGCGACGGCACGATCAACGAGGCCGTGAACGCGCTCGCCGGCACCGACGTCGCGCTCGGCGTGCTTCCCGGCGGCGCGACGAACGTGCTCGTGCGAGCGCTCGGACTGCCGACCGATCCGGTCGAGTGCACCGGGGTGCTGATCGGCAAGGCGCTCGACGACGAAGCGTTCAAGCTCCACCTCGGTCGCGCCGACGGGCGGTACTTCGCCGTGAACTGCGGCGCCGGCGTCGACGCGGCGGCGATGCGTCGCTTGGACAAGAAGTTCCCGGACACGAAGTCGAAGTTCGACCGGGCGGCGTTCCGCGCGGTCGGCATGGGAGCTCCTCGTCGGCTACGCGGGCAAGCGACCCGACCTCCTACGTGCAGGTCGACGACGGCGAGCCGGTCGACGCGCTCTCCGTCATGGTCGGGCGGACCGATCCGTACACGTACTACCGCGGTCGCGGCCTCCGGATGACGCCGGACGCGTCGCTCGAGAAGGGGCTCGACGTGTTGTCGGTCCGCAAGCTCGCCCGCCGCAGCGTCCCACGGATCGCCTGGCAGGTGCTTCGGTTCGGCGCGCCACGTCCACGGGCGTGACATCGACTACACGCACGACGCGTCGCGGGTGCTCGTGACCTCCCCGGAGCCGTTCCCCGTGCAGCTGGACGGCGACTCCCTCGGGGATCAACGGCGACTCGAGGTCGAGCTCGCCCGCGAGGCGCTCTGGGTCGTCGGCTGACCGCTGGACCGACCCTCGGCGCCCGTCTGCCGACCGAGGGCCCCGACCTGCGGTTCCCGTATCCTTCCGGCGACCCGGCAGGTTCATGCACGACCGGCGCGCGCACGTGAAGAGCCGAGAAGCCGGAGAAACGCCCTCAAGCGCACACCGGAAGAAAGGGACGGAAGCGCAATGGCCGAGGACTATCCGATCGCGCCGCACGGAGGCGAGCTCGTCGATCTGCTCGCCGACGGGGCGGCCGCCGACGCGCTTCGCGACGAGGCGTCGAACCTGCCGAAGGTCGTGGTCGCGAACGCGAGCTGTCGGATCTGGAGATGCTCGCGGGCGGCGCGCTCTCACCGCTCCGCGGGTTCATGGGCGAGCGCGACTACCACAGCGTGCTCGAGACGATGCACCTCGCCGACGGTCTCGCCTGGGCGATCCCGGTCGTCCTCCCGCTCACCGACGGCGAGGCCAAACGGCTCGGCGGTGCGGAGAGCGTCGCCCTGCTGCCATCCGAGGGCGCCGACGCCGATCGCGGTGCTCCGTGTGAGCGAGATCTTCAAGCGCGACAAGGCGAAGGAAGCCGTCAGCGTCTACCGGACGGACGAGGACGCGCACCCCGGCGTGAAGGCCGTCTACGACGCCGGCGATCTCTGCGCCGCGGGTTCCCTCGACGTGCTTCGCCTGCCGGCGCACGACGACTTCACCGGAGTACCGGCGCACCCCGCGTGAGACCCGGGCCGAGTTCGAACGACGCGGATGGCAGACCGTCGTGGGGTTCCAGACACGCAACCCGATCCACCGGGCGCACGAGTACATCCAGAAGTGCGCGCTCGAGATCGTCGACGGGTTGCTCGTTCACCCCCTCATGGGCGCGACGAAGGCCGACGACGTGCCGCCCGACGTACGGATGTCGTGCTACGAGGCGCTCTTCGAGGGCTACTACCCGAAGGACCGCGCCATGGTGAGCGATCTTTCCGGCGGCGATGCGCTACGCCGGACCGCGCGAGGCGATCTGGCATGCGATCGCTCGGAAGAACTACGGCTGCACGCACTTCATCGTCGGCCGCGACCACGCCGGCGTCGGCGACCTACTACGGCACGTACGACGCCCAGCAGATCTTCGAGGAGTTCGAGCCGGGCGAGCTCGGCATCACCCCGCTGATGTTCGAGCACTCCTTCTGGTGCGATGCCTGCGAGGGCATGGCGTCGCCGAAGACCTGCCCGCACGGCGAGGAGACCCGCGTCTCGCTGTCGGGCACCAAGGTCCGCGAGATGCTCCGCGAGGGACAGCGTCCACCGCAGGAGTTCTCCCGCCCCGAGGTCGCCGACATCTTGATCGAGGCGATGCGCGCGCAGGGCTGACCGCGACCGAGCCCACGGGTGGCCGAAGGGTTGGAACCCACGCGACCCGCGGCGGCGTAGGATACGTTTCGTGAGCGACGCCGAGGACACGCAGAAGAATCGCCGCATCGACCGGATCCGCGACGCTGCGTTCGTCGAGGGCCTTGCGGAGCTTCCCGTCGACGACCTTCGGGCCAGGCGCGACGAGTGTCTCGCCGAGCGCGAATACCTTTCGATGCTCCGACGCCTCGTCCAGGGGCGTGCCGAGATCCTGCAGGCCGAGCTCGTCGCACGGGATGGCGGCGACGACCACGGTCCTTTGGTGGAGCGTCTCGCCTCGATCCTCAGCGACGACGAGTTTCCCATTTCCTCGCGGGGCGAGGCGGTCCGGGTCAGCCTGCCCGATGACGAGGTGCTCCTGGCACGGCGCCGGGTCGAGCGTCTCGTCAACGACGCGGTGCTCTCCAACCCCGGTGGTCTCGACGACGCCGTGCTCGCCGACGCGGTCGGATCCCTGGCGACCGAGGAGCACCACGTCTCGGAGGCGCGCACCGACGTGATCCGTGTGCTGGACGCCCTCCAGGACGAGCTCAAGCGCCGTTACAAGGACGACCCGACGCTCGCCCTTCGCTGAGCCGCCCCCCGTTGCCTCCCTTCCGGCGAGACGCGGTTACCATCGATCCGTGACTGCGATCGATCCAGGTGCGTCGCGGGTCGCGGTGTTGTCCGTGCACACGTCGCCGGTCGACCAGCCGGGAGCCGGGGACTCCGGGGGCATGAACGTGTACATCCGGGCGGTGGCCGAGCGGCTGGCCGCCGGCGGGGTCGAGGTCGACCTGTTCACCCGATGTCGGGGAGGCGTCGATCACGACGTCCGACCGGTGGCGCCGGGCGCTCGCGTCATCAGCATCAAGGCGGGGCCGTGCGCGCCCGTGCCGAAGGCGGACCTGCCCCGATTCCTGCCGGAGTTCCTGGGCGGCGTGCTCCGACATGCTCGGCGCGAGGACCGTGGCTACGACCTCGTGCACAGCCATTACTGGCTCTCCGGTTGGGTCGGCAGGGCAGTGAAGGAGTTCTGGAACGCCCCCCTCGTGGCCTCGTTCCACACCCTCGGGAAGGTGAAGAACTACTCGCTCGCGCAAGGCGAGCCCGCGGAGCCGCCCGTGCGCCTCGAAGGTGAACGCCGGGTGATCGCCGTCGCCGATCGGATCTTGGCCCCGACACCGGTGGAGGCCGGGCAGCTCGTCGGCCTGTATCGCGCCGACCCCGATCGGATCCGGATCGTGCCGCCGGGTGTGGACCACACGATCTTCACGCCACGTTCCCGCGACGCCGCCAGGACGCGTCTGCACCTGACCGATCTGCGCCTGGCGCTCTACGTCGGACGTATGCAGCCGCACAAAGGGCCCGACATCGCCGTCCGCGACGATCGCCGAAGCGGTTGCCCGCGATCCGAACGCGGCCGCGAACCTGGTGCTCGGCCTCGTCGGCGGCCCGAGCGGCCCGGACAAGGGCGACGAGATCGCGAGGTTGATGGAGCTCGCGACCGCGCTCGGGGTCGGCGACCGCGTGGTGTTCTTTCCGCCGCAAACACAGGAGCGGCTCGCCGACTTCTACGCGGCGGCCGATGTCGTCCTCGTGCCCTCCCGTTCGGAGTCGTTCGGCCTCGTCGCCCTCGAAGCACAGGCATGTGGCACCCCGGTCGTGGCGGCGTCGGTCGGCGGGCTGACGTCGGTCGTGGCCGACAGGCGGACGGGGTTCCTCGTCGAAGGCCACGATCCGGGCGACCACGCCGAGCGATTGCTCGACGTCCTCCGGCAGCCACGGCTCCAAGCGGCCCTCGGCGATCACGGCGCGCGCGACGCGCTCAGGTTCACGTGGGATGCCACGGCCCACGAGGTCCGGGGCGTGTACGACGAGCTCGCGCGCGCCGGCTGATCGGCGTCGATCCGGCTCGCACACGCCCTCGTCTCGTCGCGTTCGTCTTGTCACTTTTTTCTTCGCATTTCTGGCGCTGCCTGACCTGCGGAAATGTTGCTGACCTGCGAGAACTTCGGCTTGACCGCCCCGGGGCCGTCGGTACATTCCGCTTCGCTCCAAGCGGTCGAAGTGACCGATGCGAGGAGGACGGGTAGGACCCGGACGACGCCGAAAGGTGAGGGACGGGACCTCGGGAGGAAAGCGACGGGCCGCAAGGCTCGACGCGGAACTCCGGCGCCGGGAGGTCCGCAAGGCCCGCTCGGCGAAGCCATCCGGGAACGTCTTCGGGCGATCGACGGAAGGCCCGCCGCCGAGGCAGCGCCGCGAGGCGAGGCCGACGGCGGCGACGGTGGAGGAGCGCCTTCGGGCGAGTCACCACCGGGCGCCCGGAAGCTCGCGCGACGCGACCGGAGGTCGCTTGGAGCACCGGAGCCCGAGGGGCCGCTGGTGGACGGACGCTTCGGCGTTCGTCGAGCCGGATGGTTCCTCGGGCTCTGCTATGTCCGCTTCGCTTCCGCTCTCTTCGGGCGCCGTGTCCTGAGGCGAGCTTCTTCCGGCCCCGCCTTCGGGTAGCGTGGGGTCCCGTGAGCCGAGGACGCACGCTCGAAGCGCGCGATCGATGCAGAGGGCCGGCGCGAACGCATCCTCGACGCGGCGATGCGCCACTTCGCCGAGGACGGGTACCGCGGCGCCCGGATCGAGGACATCGCCTCGGAGGTCGGGGTCGCCAAGGGCACGGTCTTCCTGGACTTCTCCTCGAAGGAAGGCCTCTTCCTCGCGGCGTTCCAGCGGGCGGTCGCGATGCTTCCCGCCTGGCTCGAGGCACCGCCCGACGTGGTCGAAGGGGGCTTCTGGGCGACGCTCGACTGGTGGCTCGAGCGCACCGAGGACTTCGTCCAGGCAGATCCGGTGCCGCACCGCGTCGCCCAGATCGGTCGCAACGACACGGGCCTCGGCCTGCGCCGTCCGATCGATCGGTTCATGCGGAGCGAGGACCCGTTCGGCACCTTGGAGTTCGTGGAGTTCGGCGTGCGGCGCGGGGAGGTTCGCGAGGACGTCGATGTCGAGATGCTCGCCTCCATGCTCGATTGGGTCGCCGAACGGTTCCAGGACGCCCTCGTCGACGAGGAGCTCGACCCGGGGTTGATCCACCGGCGACCCGAGCGACGCAGGATGCGCATCAAGGAGTTCGTCGAGGTCCTGCGCGGGGGGATCGAGGCTCGCCCGACGGTCAGGGCGAGGCCGGTGGGTCCGATGCGGTACCGTGACCGCCCTGATGAGCGAAGCCCCTCGATGACCAAAGAAAGCCGATGACGCGATGACCGAGCGCGACGACCGACGCGTGGCGTTCCTCGGCGGTGGACGCATGGCCGAGGCGTTGATCTCGGGATTGATCCGCTCGGGGGGCCGGGCTGCGGACGAGATCATCGTGACGGGTCGCCGCGAGGAGCGGACCCGAGAGCTCGCCGGGAAATACGGCATCGCCGCGACACTCGACAACGGCGAGGCCGCGCGCTGGGCGAACGTCCTGGTGCTCATGGCGAAGCCGCAGGACATGGAGGTCCTGCTGTCGCAGATCCGCGAGCACGTCGACGCCGACGATCTCATCGTCAGCTTCGCGGCGGGGATCCGAACCTCGTACGTCGAGAAGCACCTGCCGGACGACCTGCCCGTGGTCCGGGTGATGTCGAACGTGCCCGTGATGGTCGACGAGGCGATGTCGGTGGTCACGGCGGGACAGCATGCGTCCGAGGACCACCTCGCGACGACCGAAGAGCTGCTCGGTTCGGTGGGGCGCGTGCTCCGGCTGAAGGAGACCCACCTCGACGCCGTGACCGCGACGAGCGGCAGTGGGCCCGCCTACTTCTTCTTGCTCGCCGAGGCGATGATCGACGCCTGCATCCTCCTCGGGCTCTCCCGTGACGTCGCGACCGACCTGATCGTCCAGACGATGCTCGGCTCTGCCAAGATGTTGCGGGACACCGGACAACATCCGGTGGTGCTCCGGGAGATGGTCACCTCACCCGGAGGCACGACGATCGCCGCGATCCGGCATCTCGAGGAGGCCGGGGTGCGTGCCGCCTTCCTGAACGCGATCGACGCGGCTCGGAAGCGGAGCGAGGAGCTCGCGCAGGGCGGCGACGACGATTGAATCGCACGGATCGACCCGAAAGGAAGCAAGGCATGGGACGCGGAAACCTCGCGAAGGTGCGCTCGGCGAAGGACCGCCAGCGCAAGAAGAAGGAACGAGACAAGCTGCAGGCAGCCGCACGAGGCGCCGAGCGCAAGGCCGCCAAGCGGAAGCGATAGCTCGAACGGGATCCGGCTAAGGGGAGGGGTGACCCAAGCCGATACACCGTGCATGAAAGTCAACACGTGCAAGGTGATCGCGATCGTGGCCGCCCTCGTCGTCCTGGGCGCCTCGCCGCCTGCACTCGCGAAGTGGGGTCACGGGCCCGGTGTCAAGGAAGATCGGCTGGACCTCAGCGTCCGAGTCAAGTCGAGATGGCTAGGTCACGGACACAACTTCTCGAGTCCCTCGACGCTCGTCGTCGAGCGGGTCGCCAGCGACCGCTCGGTCACCAGCATGGTCCGGATATGGACCACCCGGGTCCCTGATTCCGCGTGGCTCCAGGGTTGTGGCCGGGCGCGCTATGTGATCGACGGTGTCGACGCGACGCCACAGGTCAAGGATGGCGGCTACAAGATGACCGACCTCGAGGTCGGAGCCACCAAGGTGCGCGTGATCGCGAGCCACTTGCCCCGATGGGACGTGTCGTGCCGGATCAAGGTGATCGTGGACGGTACCGTTCATGACGCGCTCACGCTCAAGTTCGTTCGCTAACAGCCCTGCGCTTCGGCTCCAGTCGACGTTCTTCCGTACCGATACCCCCTGCATGAGAACGAACTCGAACAAGGTGATCGCGATCGTGGTCGCGCTCGTCGTGCTCGGCGCCGCACCGGCTGCACACGCGCGCTATGGTCACGAGCTGGACCTCGCCGTCCACACCAGATCGGGGTGGATCGGTGCTGGACTCGCCAGCCGTTCCGATGATCCCTCCGCATTCGTGGTCCGGCGGAGCCTCGGATACGACCACACCGTGGCCATCACCGTCCGGGTGAACAAGCGCTACGAGCTCCGCCGCGACGCGATGTTCCGAGGCTGTGCGCAGGCCGACGGCGTACAGATGATCTATCGGATCGACGGGGTCGACGTGACGTCGGACGTCACGGACGGCGGCTACCGGATGAAAGATCTCGAGATCGGACACACCGATGTGCGCGTGATCGGGTGGGGCTTCACGTCGCTCGCTCGGTGCCGGATCAAGGTGAGCGCATATGGTGAAGTCCACGACGCGCTCACGCTCGAGGTGGTTCGCTAACCGATCCACCCGACGGCTCGGCGACGCTCGGCCACCCGCTCTGGCGGCCGTCCGCTAGAGGATCCGCGTCGACACGGTATTGCGGAGCGTGCCGATACCTTCGGCCGCGAGCTCGACCGTCGCGCCGGGCCACAGCTGCTTCCGGGGATCGGGCTCGAGCGTCTCGAACGGACCGAGCGCGAACGCGTCTCCGCGTTCGAGCTCCGCGAGCTGTGAGGCTCCCGACACCAGGCGGAAGAGGTTCCGCGCGGCGCCGTTCAGGTTCCCCTTCGCCACCTCCTCGCCGTCGATCTTCAGTTGCAGGAACATCGCGTGCGGGTCGATCTCGTCCGCGGTAACGACGCATGGCCCGAGCGCGAGCGGTACCCCCTCGGTGGTGGCGACGGGCGCGCCGCTCGCGTCGCGCGCCGACCAGTCGTTCACGAGCGTGAAGCCGAAGAGGTGGTCGCGGATCGCCTCGGGATCGACCTTGCGGGCCTCCGCGCCCACGACCGCGGCAACCTTCGGCTCGTAGTCGAGCCACGCGGCGTCGAGCGGGAAGGGCACGTCCTGCTCCGGTCCGACGATGGTGCGGTCGACCTCGTGCGCGCCGGGCGACAGGAGGGAACGCGGGAACAGGGGCGGCAGGATGCGCGGACGCTTCACCCGCTGCTCCCACGCGTCGTCGCGTGAGAGCGCTGCTCGGGCAGCCTCCATGATCGAGCCCCGGCTGCTCGAGACGAGCCCCTCGAGTGTGGTGGGGAAGGCCGGATGCCCGACCGCGTCGGGCAGGTCGACCACCTCACCCTCGAGGATCGCCCCCAGTCGCCGCTGCCCCCCGCGGTCGTAGGTGACGAGCCTCATCAGGGAGCCGAAGCATACGCCCACCGACCTCCGGAACCTCGCAACCCCGGTCGAACTTCCGACGTCCTTCACGCGTTCGGGCGAGGTGCGGTCGCACGGTTTCCGCCCGAGGGACCAGGGGTCAGGGAGCCGTGGGCGGCGCCTGAGGTGAACGGCTACGATGCCCGCGTTACCGAGTCCGAACCCGTGTCAGCCGCACCAGAAGGGGGGCGACCGTCCCATGGCAGAGAAGTTCCGAGTCACCTACGCGACCCTGTCGGCCGACAACGAAGAGCTCCAGACGAGCTACGACGAGGCCGCCGAGCGCATGAAGGCCGAACTCGGCAAGGACTACCCCCTGATCGTGAACGGCGAGGAACGCTGGCGCGACGAGAAATACGAGGAGCCGTCGCCGATCGACCAGGACCTCATCATCGGGCGCTTCTCGCAGGCGACGATCCAAGACGTCGACGACGCCGTGGCGGCGGCGAAAGACTTCCGGCTCGAGTGGGACCGCATGGGCTGGAAGGAGCGCGTGCGGATCATGCGCAAGCGTCGCCGACATCATGGAAGACCGGCTTTTCGACCTCGCGGCCCTGATGGCCTTCGAGGTGGGCAAGAACCGCCTCGAGGCGCTCGGCGACGTTCAGGAGACCGCCGAGCTGATCCGTTGGAACGCCGACGAGGTCGAGAAGCACGAGGGGTTCCAGCGTGCCGATGAGCGGGCTCGGGGCCGCGGGCGACTACTACGACGTGTTGCGGCCGTACGGCGTGTGGGCGGTGATCAGCCCGTTCAACTTCCCGATGGCGCTGTCGGGCGGTCCCTCGAGCGGTGCGCTCGTCACCGGCAACACGGTCGTGCTGAAGCCGTCGAACCAGGGGGCGCTGCTCGGCTACAAGCTCTACAAGTGCTACCGGGACGGCGGCGTGCCCCCGGGCGCGTTCCACTTCTTGCTCGGGTCGCGGGGCCGTCGTCGGCGACCATCTCTGGCACCACCCCGACGTCAAGGGCATCACCTTCACCGGCTCCTACCCCGTGGGCATGGACATCTACAAGCAGTTCGCGTCCGACGTTCCCGAAGCCCGTGATCTGCGAGATGGGTGGCAAGAACCCGACGATCGTCACGAGGAACGCCGACCTCGACAAGGCAACCGACGGGGTGCTCCGCAGCGCCTTCGGGTTCGCGGGTCAGAAGTGCTCCGCGTGCTCGCGCGTGTACGTGGAGCGCGAGGTCTACGACGACTTCGTGCAGCTCCTGAAGGAGAAGACCGAGCGCATCCAGCCGAAGAACCCGCTCGAGCGCGACGCCTACCTCAGTCCGGTGATCAACGACGCCGCTCTCGAAACCTTCGAGCAGGCGGCGGCCGAGGCGCGGAAGAACGGCACGATCGTGACCGGAGGCGAGCGCATCACCGACGGCGATCTCGCGCGCGGCAACTTCGTGCAACCCACGGTCGTCGAGGTCCCCGAGGACTCCTGGATCTGGAAGAAGGAGCTCTTCGTGCCGTTCGTGGCGGTCGCCCCCTTCGAGGAGCTCGACGAGGCGATCGAGAAGGCGAACGACACCGAATACGGGCTCACCGCCGGGTTCTTCAGCGAAGACGCGACGAGATCCAGGAATGGCTCGACCGGATCCAGGCCGGCGTCGTCTACGTGAACCGGCGCGCCGGCTCGACGACGGGCGCGTGGCCGGGCGTCCAACCGTTCGGCGGCTGGAAGGGGTCCGGGACCACCGGCAAGGCCGGCGGCGGGCCCTACTACGTGCTCCAGTACCTGCGGGAGCAGTCCCGGACGGTGATCGCCGAGTGAGCGCCGTCGACGTCGGGTTCGAGGGTCTCGCCGCACACGCACGGCCGAAGCTGATCACCGAGATCCCGGGACCCGAGGCCCGCGCTCGCATCGAACGCGACGGCAAGGTCACCTCGCCGTCGCTTCCGCGGGCCTATGAGTTCGTGCCGCACCGCGGCGCCGGCTCGGTCGTCGAAGACGTCGACGGCAACATCTTCGTCGACCTGAACGCCGGCATCGCGGTCACGTCGACCGGGCATTGCCATCCGCGCGTGGTCGAGGCGATCCAGCGGCAGTCGACCGAGCTGCTCCACTACTCGGCCTCGGACTTCTACCTTCCGATCTACAGCCGACGTCTGCGAGCGGCTCGACGCGATGGCGCCGTTCGGCGGCCTGCGGGCTCGGTCGTTCCTGACCAACTGCGGCACCGAGGCGGTCGAGGCGGCGATCAAGCTGGCTCGCTTCGTGACCGGTCGCCAGTACTTGATCGGCTTCTACCAGTCCTTCCACGGACGCTCGATGGGCTCGGTGACGTTGACCGCCAGCAAGGCGAAGTACCGGGCGAACTTCGGGCCGATGCTGCCGAGCGTGTACCACTCGTTCTACGGCGACTTCGACTACCTCGAGGAGGTCCTGTTCACCAGGATCGTCTCGCCCAACGAGGTCGCGGCGATCGTCGTCGAGTCCTGGCTCGGCGAGGGCGGCTACGTGCTGCCGCCCGAGGGTTGGTTCACCTACCTGCGCGAGCTGTGCGACCGCCACGGCATCTTGCTCGTCTGCGACGAGGTGCAGTCCGGCATGGGCCGCAGCGGAACGATGTGGGCGATCGAGCAAGAGGGCGTGGCGCCCGACATCATCACGGCCGGCAAGGGCATCGCGAGCGGGCTTCCGCTTGGCGCGATGATCGCCCGCGACGACCTCATGACCTGGGAGCTCGGCGCGCACGGGTCGACCTACGGCGGCAGCCCGCTCTCGTGCGCGGCCGCGCTCGCGACGATGGACGTGATCGAGCACGAGCACCTGCTCGACAACGCGCGGGCGGTCGGCGAGCTGTTCCTCGCGGGCTGTCGCGAGATCGCCGAGCGGCACCCGATCGTCACCGAGGTCCGCGGGCGAGCCCTCTGGATCGGCCTGCAGTTCGCGTCGCACGACCAGGCGGCGGCGGTCGAGCACGCGGCGTTCGAACGGGGGCTGCTGATGCTCGGTTGCGGCGACGACGCGATCCGGATCTCGCCGGCGCTGGTCTTCCGCGAGGATCAAGCACGCGCGTCCCTCGAGATCTTCGAGGAGGCGATCGCCGCGGTCGAGGCCGCCGGCTGAGCGCCGGGCGGCCGTGGCGAGGGCAGCTCGTCGACCAGCAAGGTCGTCTCGATGCGGGAGGCGGTCGCCGAGCTCGTCCGCGACGGCGACACCGTGGCGATCGAGGGCTTCACCCACCTGATCTGCTTCGCCGCCGGCCACGAGATCATCCGGCAGCGCCAGCGGGATCTCACGCTCGCCCGCATGACGCCCGACGTCGTCTACGACCAGCTCGTCGCCGCCGGGGTCGCGCGCAAGCTGATCTTCTCCTGGCTCGGGAACCCGGGCGTCGGGTCGCTCCACGCGATCCGCCGCCGCGATCGAGGACGCACGATCCCGGTCCGCTCGAGATCGAGGAGTACTCGCACTTCGGCATGGTGTGCCGCTACATCGCCGGCGCGTCGAACCTGCCGTTCTTCCCGATCCGCAGCTACTACGAGTCCGACATCCCGAGCGTGAATCCCAAGATCGTGCCGATGACGTCGCCCTACGAGGACGGCGACCGAGGTCTACGTCGTGCCGCCGCTGCAGCCCCGACGTCGCGATCGTGCACGCGCAACGCGCCGACGACCACGGCGATACGCAGATCTGGGGGCTCCTGGGCTGCCAGAAGGAGGTGGCCTTCGCGGCCGAGCGGGTGATCGTCGTCGTCGAGGAGGTCGTTGCCGAGGACGTGATCCGGAAGGACCCGAACCGAACGGTGATCCCGGGCGCGATCGTCGACGCCGTCGTCGAGGAGCCGTTCGCGTGCCATCCGAGCTTCGCCCAGGGCTACTACGACCGCGACAACGCGTTCTACCTCGCGTGGGACCGGATCGCTCGCGACCCGGACTCGCTCGAAGCGTGGCTGCGCGAGTGGGTGTACGACCTCTCGTCGCATCGCGACTACGTCGAGAAGTGGGGCGACGCCCACTGGGACGCGTTGCGCCCGACCCCCGCTCTCTCGGGCGAGGTCGACTACGGCAGGTACGCATGAGCGACGGGCCGCTGGGCTACTCCAAGTCCGAGATCATGATCGCCGTGAGCGCCCGGGGGCTCGGCGGGCGCCTCGAACTGCTTCGTTGGGGTGGGGCTTCCGAACATCGTCTGCAACCTCGCGCAGCGCACGGTGGCGCCGGCGCTTCAGCTCGTGTACGAGTCGGGGGTCTTCGGGGCCCGGCCCCACCGGCTTCCGCTGTCGATCGGCGATCCGACGCTCGCGACCGGCTCCACCGCCGTGACCTCGATGTTCGAGCTCTTCGCCTACTACCTCCAAGCGGGGCTGATCGACGTCGCGTTCCTGGGCGGCGCCCAGATCGATCGGTTCGGGAACCTGAACACCACGGTGATCGGCTCCTACGACCGACCCGAAGGTCCGGCTCCCCGGTTCCGGGGGCGCGTGCGAGATCGCGATCCACGCCAGGCGGATCCTCGTGATCATGCGACAGGCCCAGCGATCGTTCGTGGACACGTTGCATTTCCGGACGTCCCCGGGGCACAGCGGCGATCCGGCGCACGACGCCGCGCGCGGCTGGTCGGGGAGCGGCCCGACGAGCGTCGTCACCGATCTCGGGACCTACGGTTTCGACGAGACAACGGGCGAGATGACGTTGCGCACGCTTCACCCCGGCGTCACGCTGGACGAGGTACGGGGAAGCATGGGATGGGAGCCGAAGGTCATCGACGACCTCGGCACGACCGAACCGCCGACCGAGGAGGAGCTCCGATTGATCCGTGAAGAGCTCGATCCCGGCGGCGTCTACACGAAGTAGGAGCGCGGAACGATGGGTGACGACGCGGCGCCGACCGTCTTCGAACAGCCGGTGTGGTACGAGCCCTTGCGCTCGCCATCGTGGCTCGTCCCGCCGACCGATCCGAGCGCTCCGCGGGTGGCGTTCGTGGGCGCGTCCCAGCCGCCCGGCGAAGAGGCCGACGCGCGTGAGCTCCGCGAAGGCTTGCCCCTCGCCCTCGCCGAAGCGCTTCGCTTCACCACGGCGGCGCGCACCGTCGCCTCGGTCGACCCCGATGCCGACCTCGGAGACGTCACGGTCCGCGCGACGGTGGTCCTCGAGGGCGACGACGGCGATCGAGCGCTCACGGTCCGGCTGGAGGCGCCCGACGTCGAGCTCGAGCCCGTGCGACGGCCTGCGGGCGACGCCACGCAGCTCGAGGAGGCGCTGGGCGCCGTCCCCGGCGCCGTCACGGCGGCGCTCCGGCCCGCGGGTATCCGTTCGGTCTGGTCGACCGTGTACCAACCTCCGGGGGTCGGCCACGCGGCCGATGCCGTCCGAGCGCTCTCCATCAGCCGGTCGCTGCGCGATTCCGCCTCGCATCGCGACGTCGCGGGCGACAGCGAGGCAACCTCGGTGCGGCGAGCGAAGCTCGACTCGGCGTTCCGCCGGCTCGCCGATCTGGCCGGGCGCGCGACGTCGCCGCTCGCCTCGATGCCGTTCTTCGCGGCGCTCGCCTCCTCCCATGACGCGCAGAACCACGCCTACCTCGGGTTCCGACTGTCGGCGAACGGGCGGTGCACGACGGCCACGGATCCGCGAGATCCCGTGTTCCGCATGTCGGTGCTGGTGTTCCTCCTGCTGGGTGACCCGGTGATCGCGGGCCAGCGGGCGAAGGCGCTCGCATCGTCCGAGGACCCGGAGTTGCGACAGTGGCTCGCCCGGATCGAGGGTGTCGAGGCGCTGAGACGATGAGCCACGTGTTCCCTCGGGTCTTCGATCGGGACCTGCCGGTCGCCGTGAAGGCCGAGGGCGTCTGGATCGAGACCGCCGACGGATCCCGCTACCTCGACGGATCGGGCGGCGCGATCGTGGTCAACGTGGGCCACGGTGACCGTGCGCTGATCGACGCCGCCGAGCGGCAGCTCCGCGCCACGCAGTACGTCCACGGCACGATGTTCACGACCGAGGCCGTGGAGGCGTATGCCGACGCCGTCGCGGCGCTCCTGCCGATGGACGACGCGCGGGTCTACCCGGTGTCGGGGGGTTCCGAGGCGGTAGAGACCGCCATCAAGATGGCCCGCGCGTACCACATCGCGATGAGGCCACCCTTCGCGCACGACGGTGATCTCGCGACGCAGCAGTTACCACGGCAACACCGTGGGCGCGCTCGACGCGAGCGGCAAGGAGCCGCTCCGCAAGCCCTACACGCCGTGGCTCGGCCGGTTCCTCCACGCGCCCCGCGCCTACGAGTATCGGTGCGAGAACCCTCGTCACCCGGAGGCGTGCGGGGCGTGGCACGCCGTCGAGCTCGAGCGGATGATCGAGAGCTACGGGCCCGAGACGATCGCCGCGTTCATCGCGGAACCCGTCGCCGGCGCGACGCTCGCGGGGGCCGTGCCGAGCGACGACTACTGGGCCGCCGTCGTCGAGGTCTGCCACCGGCACGGCATCCTCGTGATCGCCGACGAGGTGATGACCGGCTTCGGGCGGACCGGTCGCTGGTTCGCGGTCGAGCACTGGGACGTGCGACCCGACATCGTGACCGCGGGGAAGGGCGCGACGAGCGGCTACGTTCCCTTCGGATTCGCGGCCGCGAGCGGCGAGGTCTTCGCGGCCGTCGCGGCCGGTGGATTCGTGCACGGCTTCACCTGGTCCCATCACGCCCTCGGCGCGGCCGTCGGCCTCGCGGTCATCGGCCGTCTCGGTGAGGGAGGATTGCTCGCTCGAGCCACGACGATCGGCACGCGGATCCGCTCGGCCCTCGCCGACGCGCTCGCCGACAGCCCGATCGTGGGGGACGTCCGGGGCCTCGGCGACGTTGATCGGGATCGAGCTCGTTCGAGATCGAGGATCGAAGGAGCCCTTCGCCCGGCAGCGCCGGATCACGGAGCAGGTCGCCTCGGCCGCGCGTGATCGGGGGCTCCTGGTCTATACCTCGACCGGCCACGTCGACGGAACCGACGGCGATCTGGTGATGCTGGGTCCCCCGTTCGTGCTCACCGACGACGAATCGGACCTCCTCGTCGCTCGTACCGAAGCTGCGATACGTTCGGTCGCGTGACCGACCGGGTGGGCCTCGTCGTCTGCGAGCAGGCGCGCATCTACGACCACGGACCCGGGCACCCGCTGCGGCCGCAACGCGTCCTGCTCACCTGGGAGCTGCTCCGTGCCTACGGCGTCGAGGCGCTGCCGGTGGTCGAGCGGCTCGGCTGCGAGGAGGCCGACGACGACACGATCGCGCTCGTGCACGACCCGGGCGTTCATCGAGGCGACGCGGAGGGCCGGCCGGGGCGAGGACGGGGACTGGGCGCGCTTCGGCTACGGACCAGGCGACAATCCGATCTTCGATCGGATGCATGAGGCCGGCGCCTTCGTGGTTGGGGCCACGATCGCTGCGGCGCAAGCTGTCTGGACGGGCCAGTGCGACCACGCCTTCAACGCCGCCGGCGGACTCCACCACGCGATGCCGGCCCGAGCGTCGGGGTTCTGCGTGTACGACGACCCCGCGGTCGCGATCGCGTGGCTCCTCGCGCGAGGGGCCGAGCGCGTCGCCTACGTCGACGTCGACGTCCATCACGGCGACGGCCCGCAAGCCGTCTTCTACGACGATCCGCGCGTGCTCACGGTCTCGATCCACCAGTACGCGCCCTGGTTCTTCCCCGGCACCGGCGGCCTCACCGAGACGGGCGGTCCCAGCGCGCAGGGGACCGCGGTGAATCTTCCGCTGCCTCCGCACACCGGCGACGAGGGTTGGCTGGAGGCGTTCCGCGCGGTCGTGCCGGACGCCGTACGACGCTTCGGCCCCGACGTGCTCGTCACGCAGCTCGGGTGCGACACGCACCATTCCGATCCGCTCGCGCACCTTCGGCTCACGACGGCCGCCTACCGCGAGACGGCCTCGATCCTGCACGAGCTGGCCCACGACGCCGCCGGGGGACGCTGGATCGCCACCGGCGGGGGCGGCTACCAGTGGGCGAGGGTGGTTCCACGCGCGTGGACACGGTACGTCGTCGAGATGTGCGAGACGGAGGTGCCCGATCACCTACCCGACGCGTGGATCGAGGCGGCCGAGGCCGAGCTCCGAGACGGAGTGCCGACCACGCTCTCGGAGGTCTCGCTCGGCGCGGCGCCGGGCGACCAGGAGGCGCGCGAGATCGCCGCCGCGCTCGCGGGTTCGCCGGGAGGAGGCGCGTGACCGTCTCGCGATGCACGAAGCTCGTCTGCACGCTCGGCCCGGCGAGCGCGACCCCGAAGATGGTGCAGGGCCTCGCCCGCGCCGGGGCGTCGGTGTTCCGGCTCAACTTCTCCCACGGCACCGCGGAGGAACACGGACGGATGGTCGCGCTCGTCCGAGAGGCCGAGGACCTGTCGGGCCGGGCACTCGCCGTGCTCGCCGATCTTCCGGGGCCGAAGGTCCGGCTCGGCCGCGTCGACCCGGACCCGTTCCCCTTCAAGCCCGGACAGCGCTTCTGCCTGCGTCCGGAGGGCGAGGGCGACGCCCGAGGCGCGGCCACGACCTACCCGGGACTCGCCGGCGATCTCGAACCCGGGGACCGCGTGCTGCTCGCCGACGGTGCGGTCGAGCTCACCGTCAAGGCGATCCAGGGCGACGAGGTCGTGACCGAGTGCGTTCGGGGCGGGGTCTCGCGCTCGCGGCAGGGCGTGAACGTGCCGGCCGAACGGCTCGGCCTGCCGGCCGTGACCGATCGCGATCGCGAGGGTCTCGTCCGGGCACTCGATCTCGGCGCCGACTTCGTCGCGCAGTCCTTCGTGCGATCGCCCGACGACGTTCGGGAGCTCCGCGGGGTCATGGACGACCGCGCCGTGCCGATCGTCGCGAAGATCGAGACGCGGCCCGCCGTGCGCGACTTCGACCTGATCCTCGACGAAGCCGACGCCGTGATGATCGCGCGCGGCGACCTCGGCGTGGAGCTCCCCATGGAGGAGATCCCGCTGATCCAGAAGGACCTCGTGCGGCGGGCGCGTGAGGCGGGCCGGCCCGCGATCGTCGCGACCCAGATGCTCGAGTCGATGCTCCACGCAGCTCGACCCACGAGGGCCGAGGCGACCGACGTCGCGAACGCGGTGCTCGACGGCGCCGACGCCGTGATGCTGTCGGGCGAGACGGCGATCGGGGAGTTCCCGTTCGAGGCGGCCTCGACGGCGATGGCGATCGCGAGCTACGCGGAGTCCGAAGGTGGCCGGTTCCGCACGACGCGCAGCCGCGGCGGCCGGCGAGCGAGGGCGCGGCGATCGCGCGGGCGGTCGCCCTCGCCGCCGCCGCCGACCTCGGGATCGTCGCGTGACGTGCTACACCGAGACGGGCCGCACGGCGCGGCTGCTGTCGGCGGAGCGTCCCGACGTGCCGATCTACGCCTTCGTCCCGCCCGTCGACGTTCGGCGTTCGACCTGTCTGCTCTGGGGCGTGCACGCCCTGCCCGCGCACGAGCCGACCGACACCGACGAGATGATCGCGATGATGGACGCCGGGTCTCCGGGACCACGGGCTGGCCGAACGCGGGCGACGCGGTCGTGATGGCGGCCGCGTCGCCGGCCGGCCGAACGACGACGAACATGCTGAAGATCCACAGCGTCGGGATGCCCGCCCGCTGAGCGGTCAGGCCGAGGTCGGATCGGGTCCCCGAGCGCCTGCACGATCGCTTCGAGCAGCGCGCTCAGGTACGCGTAGGTCGCGGAACGCGTGGTGGCCCGCTCGGGATCGTCGGCGACGTCGTCCGGCGTCATCTCCTCGGTGACGTCGAGACGGACGCCCAGCACGATGCCGCGCGTCGTTGATCGCCCGCATCCACTCCAGCAGCTGTTCCTCGGTGAGCCATCGCGCTCCGGCGGTCTTCGCCAGCACGTCGAACCGAGCGACACGATCGCGTTGCAGGTCGTCGCCGGCGACCTGCTCGAACTCGAGCGTCCGCATCGGATCGTCGGGATAGGCCTGTCGGGAACAGCCGGGCGACGGCCGGGTCGTCGTCGGCCGCCGGGTCCCGGTGAGCACCTCGTGCATCTGCTCCGCGAGCGACGAGAGCAGCTCGCGGGCCGGACGGCGCAGGTCGACGGCGAACCCGTCCCCGCGGCGTCGGAACGGGTCTCGTCGCGCATCGTACTCAGGCGTCCTGCTGCATCGTCGCCCACAGCCCGTGCGCATGCAGCCGCGCGACGTCGGACTCGCACTCTCTCGCGGGCCGTTCGTCGACGACGGCCTTGCCTTTCGTGTGCACGTCCATCATCAGCTTCTCGGCTTTCGCGCGCGGGTAGCCGAACAGCTTCTGGAACACCCAGGTCACGTACGACATCAGGTTGATCGGATCGTTCCAGACGATCACGATCCACGGCCGGTCGGGCGTGACGCGACGTCGCCGACGGGTCTGCCGATCTCGGCCGGTGCCGCTCCCGCTCGCGGCGAGGGGCGGTCGCCGCGCAAGGGCGTCGTCGGCACGGTCATGGGCGGTGGGTGCTCAGCCGTCGGCCGCGGCGCGAGATCCAGCGAGCAGGCGCGCATCCCCCAACGGTACAGCGGCGGCGTGAGCACGCGGAACGCCTGCGAACGGCGCGATCCACCGCGGGACGGCGAAGCTCCGGCGCGATGCCGTCGCGGACCACGTGCACGATCGCGTCGCGACGCCGGTCGACGTCGAGCACGAACCACGCGGGAACGCCCCGGCGGCCGAGAACGCCTCGGTGCGGACGAACCCGGGATTCACCGCCGTGACGACACGCCCGTCCGGCGCGACGGAGCAGATGAGCGACTCGCTGAAGGCGACGACGGCGTGCTTCGTCGCCGTGTACACCTCGGCGCCGGGCGTCGGCGAACCGCCCGGCGATCGACGCGACGTTCACGACGTGGCCCCGCCCCGGCGCCGCATCCCCGGCAGGAAGGCGTGCGCGCCGTGCAGCACGCCGAGGAGGTTCACGCGGACGATGCGCTCGATGTGTCGACGCCGAGGTCGGTGAACCGCCCGCCGCCGGGCACGCCGGCGTTGTTGACGAGGACGTCGGCGCCGCCGAACGCCTCGTCGACGACGGCGGCGAGCGAACCGAGCTGCGAGGGTCGGCGACGTCGCAGCCGGACGCGCCAGCGCCGTGCCGCCGGCGCGCTCGATCCGATCGGCGAGCTCGTCGATGCGGTCGCGGCCGGCGGGCGGCGAGCACGACCTTCGCGCCCCGCCGCGCGAACGCCACCGCCGTCGCCTCGCCGATGCCGGCGGACGCGCCGGTGACCACGACCACCACGGCTCCTCGCAGGTCCACCGCGCCCCGTTCGTTAGCCTCGGATCGGTGATGGACGTTATCGGACAGCCACGTGCGGCGACTGCCGCCGCTCGACGAGCGGTGGATGCCCAGGCCGCATCACGCGCGACGAGCTCGAGCGCGCGCTGCTGAGCGGGACGGTCGCCGGCTGGGCCACGCACCCGATCGACAACGTCCGGGGCAACGCGCTGGCGCTGCTCGACGGCGACCCGACAAGGAGTTCGGCCTCACCGGACTCACCGACGGGCTCGACCTCGACGGCATCCTGTCGCTGGTCGAGGCGGCGCGCGGGCGCCCCGATCGATCGCGACGCCCGCTACGGGCCGGTCGACATCCGTCCCGGCGCCGATCGTCGACGCGTGCCTCGCCGCCGGCGAGCGGCTGGCCGAGGCGTCGCCGCGGCGGGCGGTCGGTCGTCCTCGCGACCGGCCATCCGGTCGGGACTCGCGCATCTGTACCACGAGCTGGGCCGGCTTCCTCGCCGCAGGGGGCGCCCGCGGTGCTGCGTCTCGGGGTGGGGGTGACGGTGGCGCGAGGAGGGCCTGGCCCACGACTGGACGATCGAGCACTGGGACGACGTCGCGATGCTGACCGACACGCGGGAGCCTCGGCACACGCACCGGCCCGATGCGATGGAGCGGATGCTCGCGGAGGCGCGTCCCGACCTCGTGTTCGCCGACCACGGGTTCGCCGGGGCCGCGATCGAGGCCGGGGTCGAGACGATCTCGATCGCCGACGTGAACGACCCGGCGCTGCTGGTGGCCAGCGCGCAGGGCCGGACCGAGCACGTGCTGGTGTTCGACGACCACGTCGAGCCCGACGCGTACTGGCCGGTGTTCCAGGCGCTGGCCGCCCCCGTCGCCGGTCACGCCCCGGCTGCGGACGGGCGCTGACCTGCGGGAACCTGCGCCGCTCTGGACGGCCGGAACGCCGACCCCTACCATCGCCGCCACCGTGATGAAACGACCCTTCACCGAGGCTCGGCTGTTGACCGTGAACGAGGTCGCTGACCTCATGCGAGTTTCCAGGATGACCGTCTACCGGCTGATCAAGGAGGGCGAGATCGCGGCCCTGCGCGTCGGCCGCAGCTACCGACTCCGCGAGGACGACGTCGACACCTACCTGAGCGACCGCTACACGGAAGCGGGCTAGACAGCCCGCACGCAGCCGGCCCTCCGTGGAGGCGACGGAGGGGCGATGAACGAGCACGAGCTGCTCGTCGACCGAGCGGCGCGCAGCTTCGCTCGCGCTGTTCATCGGCGGGCTCGATTCGGGCAAGAGCACGCTCGCGCGCGCGACGCTGCGCCTTCGCGCTGCGGCTCGGGCGTTCCGGGTCGCCTACGTGGACGCCGACGTCGCGCAGAAGACCGTCGGCCCGCCCGCGACCGTCGGGCTCGAAGATGATCCGCGACGCCGACGACCTCACCCTCGACCGCATGGCCGAGGCCGACGCCCTCGGGTTCGTGGGCTCGACGAGCTCCGAGGACCACCTGCTCCCGCTCGTCGGGCGCGCTGCAGCGGCTCCGCGACCGGGCGCGAGCCGAGGGCGCCGACCTCGTCGTCGTCGACACGGGGGGCGAGGTGAGCGGGATCCGCGCGCAGCTGCGTGAAGTACTACAAGGTCGACATGCTCGAGCCCGACCTGTCGTGGGGCTGCGGCGAGGGGAGGAGCTCGAGCCGGTCCTCGGCGTCGTCGAGCGGTTCTTCGGGGTCGAGACGATCGCCGCGCCCGTGCACCCCGGCGTCGTGCTGACGAGCGTCGAGGAGCGGATGGAGCAGCGCCGGGCCGCGATGGCCGGTACTTCGACCGCGAGCTGCACCGGTTCCGGGTGCGGCCGACCGTGTTCATGCCGACCCTTCCGCCGCTGTTCGACCTCGCGACGCTCGACCGCCTGCTGGTCGGCCTCTCCGACGGCGCGGGCGGGTTCGCCGGGCTCGGGTACCTCGAGCACGTGCCCGAGGACGGGGGTCTCCGGCTGATCTCGCCCGTGGCAGACCCCCCGAAAGCCCTTAGACTGGGCTCCGTTCGTCTGGAGGATGACTACCGCAGCAAGCGGGTGGACCTCCGGAACGCTCTTCGGAACCGAGTGAGGCCCGAAGAGCGGGCCGATAGGACAACGGATCAGAAAGGGCGTGGTCGCTTGCCGTCGCTGATCAAGAAGCGTCGCAAGAAGATGCGCAAGAAGAAGCATAAGAAGCTTCTGAAGCGCACGCGGCACCAGCGGATGAAGCTGGGCAAGTAGCAGGCCCGTCGTGGCTCCGCTCGTTCCCCGCCGACGATCGCCGATCGCTGCCGGTTCGCGCGGGTCGGCCGCGCGATCGGCGCCGCCGTCCTCGTCGTGCTCGCCGCGGTCTTCACGCTCGTCGCGTGCGACGGCGGGGAGGCGGCCGATCTCGCGCAGCTCGAGGACGCGCTCGCCGGCTCGCAAGCCGATCACGTTCCCGAACGGCGACGCGGCAGGAGCTCGCGGGGCGTACCTTTCGGGCCCGCCGACGCCGACGCCGGCGTCGTCCTCGCGCACGGCCTCTCGGCGAACCAATCCGCGTGGTACGCGATCGCGGACCGGCTCGGCGCCGAGGGATATCCGGGTCCTCACGTTCAACTTCCGCGGGTACTGCCCGGGAGGCGACGCGGGATGTTCCGAGGGATCGAAAGCGATCGAGACGACCCCAAGCCGATGTGGCTGCGGCGCTCGATCGCGCTGCGGGAAGGCGGTCAGCGCCGGCTCGCGGTGATCGGCTCGAGCATGGGCGGCACCGCGGCGCTCTCGTCGCTGCCGGCGAAGGCGACGACCTCGCCGCGGTCGATCTCGCTGTCGGCGCCCGCGTGATCGAGCGGGCTCGCCGCCGGCCCCGACAGTCGCTCGAACGGGTAACGGCCGCCAAGCTGTTCGTCGCGGGCACCGAGCGACGCCCGACCGCCGCGGCGGCCGCCGAGGATTTCTTCAACTCAGAGCTTGCAGCCGAAGCGCCTCGAGATGCTGACGACCGACGACCACGGCGCGCAGATGTTCAAGGGCAACCAGGGCGAGCAGGCCCGGACACTCGATCCTCGGATGGCTGGCCGCCTACCTGACCGAGCGACCGACGCGCGGCCCAGACGGAGCCTGACGGGGCGTCCGGCAGCACGCTCCCCAACGGGGACGGTCAGCCGGAGAGCGAAGGCGAGGCCGTGAGCTCGGGCGGGAGCGGGGTCTCCGACACGGCCCCGGAACGGCGTCCCCGGCGGCGTCCTGCGTCGCTTGCAGGACGGCCGCGACCGCCAGCAGGAGGAACAACAGGACGAGCACGATCGCCGTCGGTCGTCGCATCGGCGGCCGAGGCTAGCAGGGGGCTTCTCCGCGGCCCGCGCCGCAAAGGGCTCGGCGGCGTCGTCGCCCGTCAGGTCGCGTCGGCGGGCTTCGGCGTTCCTCGACGCCGCTCGCGCATCTCGACTCATCACGCGCGCAGGCGCTCGGCGGGCTCGGCGAGCCCGACGGAGGTCGACCTCGAGCGAGACGGCTGCCGTCGTAGCTCGCTCTCGGCGAGGTCGTCGAGGAATCGTCGAGCGGCAGCACCCCGTCGCCCGGAGGGAGGTGGTTGTCCCAGCCCCGGCCGAGGTTGTCGGACAGGTGCACGTGGCGCAGCCGGTCGCCGAAGCCGCTGCCGGACCCGGACGAGGTCGTGGTTGGCCACCGCGGCGTGGCTCGTGTCGAGGACGAGGTTCGGGATGCCGTCGAGGTCGTCGAGGTCCTGGTTCGCGTGGAAGCGTGACGCCGGTTGCCGACCCGGAGCGGGAACATGTTCTCGATCGCGACGGTGACCCCCGTGCGCTCCTCGAGCGTCGGAAGCGTGTCCTCGAGCCACGCCGGTAGGCGCGTCTGCCACCGGTACGGCGGGTGCATCACGACGACCGGGACCTCGGCGTCGCTCGCGACCTCGACCGCGCGGTCGATCTTCGCGACGGATCGGCGCCCCAGATCCGCCGGGTGACGAGGAGGCACGGGGCGTGGATCGCGCCGATCGTGAGCCCGTGCGCCTCGGCGAGCGCCGCATCCAGGCGGGGTCCTGGCTCGGCGGGATCGCGGGTGACCATGACCTCGACGCCGGCGTAGCCGGTGTCGGCGACGAGCGGAAGGTGTCGGCGAGGGGCGGCCGAAGAACGCCGCCGAGGAGAACAGGAGCCGGGGGGTCGGCATGCGTTCAAGGCTACCCTCCGCGCGCGGTGGCCGGCGGCGACGGTCGGGGAGCGCGCTCTCGTATGCTGGGGCCGATGTGGGTCTTCCCGCTGCTCGCGGCCGTCGTGGCGTTCGCGTTCGCCGCGGTCGCTCGGCCAGGCAGTTCCTCGACCCGGCGGCGTCCCTACCAGCTCGTCTGGGTCCTCGCGCTCGCGATGTACGGGCTCGCCTCGCTCGCCGTCGTCGCCGGGCGTGGCCGCGGGCTGGTGCGCGCTTGACGTTCGAGGTCTACTGGGCGCTGGGGGCCGTGCTGAACGTGCCGTTCCTCGCGGCCGGCGAGGTGCTGCTGCTGTTCCGCCGGCCGGGCGGTGCGGCTGGGCGACGTGGCTCCTGCTCGTGTTCGTGACGGCGTACACGTCTCGGTCCTGCAGGGCGCCGCCGTGTCGACGTCGGCGCTCGCCGAGCAGCTGCCGTCCGGCAAGGAGGTCTTCGGCGCGGGCACGCCGCGCACCGGCTGCCGCAGCTGATCTCGATCCCGTCCTACGTGGTGCTGCTCGTCGGCACCGCTGTGGTCCGCGTGGCGGATGCGCGGCCGGCCCGAGCTGCAAGGACCGCTTCGTCGGGACCTGCTGATCGCGGCGGGAGCGACGGTGGTCGCCGGGGGCGCGTCGTTCAGCGCTGCCGGGGTGCTCGTCGGCTTCGTCGCGACGTTGCTCGCGGGGATCGTCCTGATGTTCTGGGGGTTCCTGCGGGCCGCGCGACGGCGGTGAGCGCCGCGATCCCGCCGCGGCGCGGCCTGAGGCCGGTCGAACGCAAAGATCGCTGGGCTCGGTCAGACCGGGCTCGGCGCTGGGCTGGGTCAGGCCGCGCTCGTCCAGGCGGGCTCGCCCGGCGTCGACGGCTCCGAGCTCGCCAGGCTCGGTCGTGACGAGCGACGTGATCCCAGCCGGCGGGGTCGACGTCACGCGCAGGACGACGGCGCCGTCGGGCGTCGGGAGGAAGTCGCCGAGGTAATCTGCGCCATCGTCGCCCGACGAGCCAGAGCCGGTAGACCGAGCCGGGCGGCGGCGGCGGCACGTCGCTCGCCGTAGACGTAGAAATGGTCGATGCCGGGCGCCGACACCTCGGTCGCGGGACCGATGCGACGTCGTCTGGCGCGTCGGCGCGCTCTCCGAGCTCGATCGCTTGGTGGATGATCCTGCGGCGGACAGTTGGGTCAGCGGCGGCCGTTCCCGTCGAGCTGCGCGAGGCCGAGCCCGCCGAGCCCGACGACGGCGCAGGACGCTCGCCGCGACCGCCACGGCCGGCCGGGGTTCCGGCGACGGGCTCGCGGGCTCGAGCTCGCGGCGAAGTCGTGGCAGCAGGGTGTCGGGCGGCGGGAGGGGATCGGCAACGAGCGCCAGCTCGCCGCATGACCGCGCTGGAAGGCCTCGACGCGTCGATCGGCACGTGGCGCAGCCCGGGCACGTGGTCGTCGAGGAGTCGTTCGGCGCTCGGCTGCGTCCTCGCCGGTCAAGGCCGTCGAGCGCGTAGCCGGCGAGGAGCTCGTCGATCGACCGGGTCGGAAGCGTCGTGGTCGTCGTCACTCGGTCTCCTCCAGCGCGGCGCGGAGCTTCCGGAGCGCCGCGAACGTCCGCGTCTTCACGGTGCCGAGCGGGATCGCCGAGCTCTCGGCGATCTCGACCTGCGTCTTCCCGTCGAAATAGGCCATCTCGAGCACCTGCGCTGTTCCGGTGGAAGGGTTCCCGAGGGCCTCGCGGACCTCCCGGCGGCGGACCGCGAGGTAGGCCGCGTCGGTCACGCCTTCCGCTGGGTCTTCGCCGGTCAGGGGCTCGAGGTTCGCCGCGCGCTCGTTCCGGCTGCGCAGGCGGGTCTCCCGCCGCACCGTGTCCACGGCGCGATGGTGGACGAGCGACAGGAAGAACGTGCGGAACGACCCCCGCCGCTGCGTCGAAGGCCTCGGGCGCCCTCCAGAGCGCGAGGAAGGCGTCGTGGACGACGTCTTGGGCGAGGACCGCCTGCCCCGTCACGCGGAAGGCCAGGCCGTACGCGGCGCTCGCGTAGCGCCCGTAGAGCTCGTCGAACGCCCCGCGGTCGCCCGACGCCAGCCGCCGGTGGAGGGCGGCGTCGTCGACGTCGGTGTCGCGCGTCGCGGCGGCCTGGCCTCGGCGTCCGGCATGCGGCCCATGTTCCCAGAGGGGTCCGACGTTCGATGCCGCGGCGGCCGCGGCCGAGGCCGCTACGATCGGGCGATGGCGCACGTCGTCCTCTACGCCCGCCGGGGTGCCACCTCTGCGACGTCGCCAGGGACGTGATCGACGACGTGCGACGGTGCCCACCCTTCTCGTTCGAGGAGGTCTCGATCGAGGGCGACGACGCGCTCGAGCTTGACGTACGGGATCCGGATCCCGGTCGTGACCGTCGACGGCGAGGAGCGGTTCGAGATCGAGGTCGACGGGCCGAGCTCGCCGAGCTCGTGCGTTCGTGAACGCCTCGCCCGGGCGCTACGCTAGGGCCGTGGATGCGGGACATCGGCGGGCACCACGGGCGGAACCAGCCTGCGGCGGAACCGACCTGGCGGTGAGCGAACGCGGGATCCCCGAGGCGACCGTCGGCCGCCTGCCGCTGTACCTGCGCGCGCTCGCTGGACCTCGCGGCCCAGGGTGCGACGACGATCAGCTCCGACGCGCTCGCCGACGGCGCCGGCGTCACCTCGGCCAAGGTCCGCAAGGACCTGTCGTACCTCGGCTCCTACGGCACGCGCGGGGTCGGGTACGACGTCGCGTACCTGATCCATCAGATCCGCCGCGAGCTCGGCCTCACCCAGAACTGGCGCGATCGTGATCGCCGGGATCGGGAACCTCGGGCACGCGCTCGCGAACTACCGCGGGTTCGGGGAGCGGGGGTTCCGGGTGGCGGCCCTCGTCGACGCCGATCCGGCGAAGGCGGGTGAGCGCTCGGCGCTCTCGAGATCCGGCCGATCGAGGAGCTCGGCGACCTCGTGCGGCGACCACGACGTGGCGATCGGCGTGATCGCCACACCGGCGAGCGCGGTCCAGGAGGTCGCCGACCGATGGTCGAGCCGCCGGCATCCGATCGATCCTGAACTTCGCGCCGGCGGTCGTGACCGTGCCCGAGGGCGTCACGGTGCGGAAGGTCGACCTGGCGATCGAGCTGCAGATCCTCGCGTTCTACGAGCAGCGCAAGGCCGCGCTCGCGGGCGTCGACCGACCGTCGGAACCGTCGCCGGCGATCGCGACTACTTCGAGATCGTGATCCACAGGATCGCGCAGACCGCGAGGATCATGACCGTCATCAGGATGAACTGGACGCTTCCCTGTTCCAGCAGCGGCAGTTCGAGCGATCCGATCACGAGAGGTCCTTCCTTCTCACGGTTCGTGTCTCATCTCGGCGTCCGGGTGCGGGCCTACGCCGGCCCGTACCAGGGCGGCGCGCGTACCGCCGGTGAGGAACTCCTTGCGCTGCTTCTCCGCTCGATCCAGCAGCGGAAGGTGCAGGGCGAACACCACGATCGAGCCTGCGAGGAACATGTACGAGTACCGCGGCACGCTGCCCGTGTCGAAGTACATCGACACGGTCGTCTGCGGCCCTCCGCCGTTGAAGTGGGCGCGCACGACGGCCAGGCGGGTGCTGTCCTCGTTCGCGAACGCGATCGTCGTCGACGGTGAACTGCGTCGGGGTGACCGCTTCGGCGGACTCGGGTTCGAGCCCGAGCTCCTCGTTCGCCTGCTCCGGCAGGAACGAGGTGGCGGCGCTCGTCACCTGCTGGATGTCGGCGTCCTCGGTGTTGGCCTCGTCGGTCGCCACCGCACCTTCGGCGGGGACGGCGGCGGCGGATCGACGGCCTGGCCGACCTCACGCCACGGCTCGCCGGGGAACGCCTCGAACGACGCGGTGAACCGGTCGGCGCTCGCCTCGAGCCCGGCGTCGAGCACCAGCCAGGCCGGCTCGGCGCCGCGCGGTCCGAGGTTCGTCGGCGTGTCGAGACCCTGCGACCAGAAGCCGAAGAGCCACAGCGCCGACTGCAGGATCATCCAGCCCGACAGGCCGATCATCAGGACCAGGTAGCCCATCCAGCGCCCGAAGATCGCGGCGAGCAGGACGTAGACCGAACCGATGAACAGGATGATGCCGGCGATCGTGACGCCGAGCGCCCTTCCAGAGCGTGTCGCATTCGATCGCGAACCCGAGGCAGCTGACTCAGCGGCTGAATGTTCCATCTAGGGCCGCTCCAGGATGGTGCCGCTTCGCGACGCGAGCTCGAGCGCGCGCGTCTCGGCGTCGGGGTTCAGGCAGACGTTGTCCTCGAACGGGACGTTCTCGGAGCTCATGTCGATCAGGTAGTACGACGATGTCGTTGATCTGCTGGTCGGTGAGCGCGCCGGCGTAGCGGATGCTCCACGACGGCATCGCGGTTGCCGCCCTTCCTCGATCACCTGGTAGATGTCGTCGACCGTCGCGATCGCCGGGTGCGCCCCGTTGAGGTTGCCCTCGCAGATGTCGGTGAGGTTCGGCGGGTTGGCGAAGCCGTCGCCGGCCTGGATGATGCCGCCGCGCAGCTCGGGTCCGTGACAACGGACGCATCCGACGCCGAGCTGGTTCTCCTCGGAGAACGGCTCGACGGCCAGCGCGCCGCGCTCGTGCGCGAGGTCGAGGAGCTCCTGCTCCTGGGATGTTCGTGCCCGGCTCGAGCAGCCACGTGACCGGGAACCAGAGCACGAAGAACGCGACGAGGAGCACGCCCCAGCCCTGGAGCTTCAGGAACAGCGGCGTCTCGAGCGCGGCGTCGGATGGAGCCGGGCCGCATCGACGGCGGGGATCTCCGCCGCGCGGCCGCGGGCGCGGTTCCGCAGGACGAGCGCGCCGACCGACACGAGCACGAGCAGCGTCGCCGAGCGCGATGATCGCGATGCCGGTGTAGTTCGTCTCAGCGAGCATGCCCGTGTCGGTTCCTCCTAGCCGGTCGCCACGCAGAACGGGCCCTCGGGCGGCTGGTTGATCGTGTCGGTGCCGCGCGGCGGTCCCGAGCATCGACGACCGACGTGTCGACGAAGAGCACGCCGTCGGTCACCGAGACCTTGAAGCGGTCCATGCCCCGCGGGGCGGGTCCGAGCTCGTATTCGCCGGCCTGGTTGTACTTCGAGCCGTGGCACGGGCACTCGAACCACTTCGAGCTGCCGCAGAACGGCACCCGGCAGCCGAGGTGCACGCACTTCTGATAGAGCGCCATCATGCCCTCGGCGGCGACGCCAGCCGGCGGCGTAGTCGGCGTCGCCCGTCGCCCGCCGTCGTAGGGGACGACGTAGAAACGGCCGGTGCCGACGTAGACGGGGTCGCCCGTCGCGGATCTCGGCTCCGGAGGTCCTCGAGCGCGCCGGCCTCGATCGTCGCGCCGAACCCGCCGCGCAGGTTCGGCCACAGGAAGGCCAGCGTGCCCGGCGCCGAACTCGGCGCCGAACACGAGCAGCGATCCGAGCAGCGACCCGCGGAAGAAGTCGCGCCGCGTGAGCTTGATCGAGACCGGCTTCGCGGCGGGCTCACCGCTCGCCGCGGCTCTCGCGGCGCGGTTGGCCCGAAGGAACGAGAGGCCGAAGACGATCGCGAAGACGTTCAGCACGGCGAGCACGGCGAGCGCCGCGATCGTGCCGCCGGAGAGTGCGCCGATGACGCTCACAGCTCGAAGAACACCCCCTGCGCCCACGGCCAGACCCAGTTGTAGCCGGGGCCGCGGAAGAACGACCCGATGATCGTGAGGACCGACCCGAACATGAACATGATCGTGAACAGCGTGACGGCGATCTTTCGGTCCCCTGGCCGGTTGCTCGGGTTGCGGTCGACGTAGGGGACCGCCGCGAGGGCCACGAGCAGGAACGTCGGGATCGCGATGCCGGCGATCATCGGGTGGAAGTACCGCAGCAGCTCCTGCAGCCCGAGGAAGTACCAGGGCGCCTTCGACGGGTTCGGCGTGAGGTTCGGGTTCGCGACCTCACGGAGCGGCGCGTTGATGAAGGTCGAGAAGATCAGCAGGCCGCCGAACAGCGATCAGCGACGCGATGAACTCCTCGATCAGCAGGTGCGGCCAGGTGTTCACGCGATCGCCTTGCTCGCGCTCGACGCGCTGGATGCCCTCGGGCGGCACGAGGGCGAGCAGCCGATGCTTGTCGGGCTGACCCTTCTTGGGTGTCGGAAGGTTCCCGGTCGGTAGTGGCGCCTCGCGTTGCGACGTCGTGGTGGGCCCGGCGATCGCGACGGGGGCACCGCCCGCGGCGGCGGGGGTCTGCGTGGCCGCAGCAGCGGCCGGCGGCGCGCCCGCGGGGGCTGCGGCGGCCGATGCCGGACGCTCCTCGACCTCGTCGGGGTGGGCCTTGCGGTAGGCGCGCACCGCCGAGGAGCGCGCTCGTCCTTCGGCGACGCGGCGGTCGGTTCCCTTCGCGAGCTCGGCCTCGAGCGTCGCGTCGAAGACCGCTTGGTCGAGCGGGGTCTCGTCGCGGGCCATCGTTCAGTCGCTCCTTCGTTGACGCATCTTTAAAGAGGCCCCGAGATCCCGCCGTCCTTGCGGATCCGCCAGAAGTGGACCGCAAGGAACAACACGAGGACGAACGGCAGCGCGAGCACGTGCAAGACGTACCAGCGCAGCAGCGTGTCGGGCGACACGACCGCGCCGCCGAGGAGCAGGAAGTTCGCCTGCTTCGCGACGAACGGTGAGTACGCCGCGAGGTTGGTGCCGACCGTGACGGCCCAGATCGCGAGCTGGTCCCACGGCAGCAGGTAGCCCGTGAACGACAGGCCGAGCGTGAGGAACAGCAGGATCACGCCCACGACCCAGTTGAACTCCCGGGGCGGCTTGTACGCGCCCGTGTAGAAGACGCGGCCCATGTGCAGCGTCACCGACAGGACCATGAGGTGGGCGCCCCAGCGGTGGAGGTTGCGGATCAGGTCTCCGAAGAAGACCGACGTCCGGATGCTCTGCATGTCGGTGAACGCCTGCGCGCCGCCGACGTCGGCCATCGGCCGGTAGAAGAACATCAGGAAGATGCCCGTGACCGTGAGCAGGACGAACAGGAAGAACGAGATGCCACCCAGGCAGAACGTGTAGGTCAGCTTCAACCCGTGGCGCTTCACCTTCGTGGGGTGGAGGTGGTACAGGACGTTGTTCATCGTGGCGAGGGCGCGGTCGCGCGAGGTGTCCTTGTAGCCCTTCCGGAAGATCGAACCGGGCCGGAAGATCGACTTCCAGACCTCGCTCTCGCGGACCCGATCGCCGAGCTCACCCGGCGACGGGAGCTTGATCTTCGCCACGCCCTCTCTCCTTTACGAAGCGGTCGGCTGCCTGCGAGGCGGGCGACGTCGGCCATCCGGCGCTTGCCGCTCGCGTTCTCGGGCAGTCGCGCATAGTACAGCGTGTCGGTGGGGCACCGGTCGACGCAGACGGAACACCGCGTGCACGCGTTGTCGTCGACCACGAAGATCGCGCCCGCGATGCTCGACCTCTGCGCCGACCGACGTGCTCCTGCGAAGTCCTGCGATGATCTCGGGCGACATCATCCAGATGCAGTTCCATGGGCAGACGTCCTCGCACGCGCGGCACAGGATGCAGTTGTCGGGATCGAGCATCAGGTGCTTCGGCGACTTCACGCCCTGGGCAAGCCACGCGGGATCGACCGCCTCCACGACGTAGTCGTCGTGGATGTCGACCTCGGTCTTCGTTGAACGGCATGGGCGCTCTGCCTCGCCCTACCGGTATCCGCCGGTCGGGCGGGAGTCGGTCTGGCCGCGCAGCTTCCGCCGCCAGTTCTGCAGGATCGAGGCGACGATCAGCACCGTGATGATCGGGCCGGTGGCCAGCCCCATCGCGACGGCGTCCCGGATGTAGAGCAGGAGCCGCCCGGGAACGTCGACGAACAGCACCCTTGCGCGAGCCGCCGTCCCAGCGGAGCTCCGAGTCGGCGAAGTACAGCCAGAACGACGGGATGACCGAGGTCGAGATCAGGATGAAGAACGTGAACCCGAGCGAGAAGACGACGGCGTTCGTCCAGGTCCAATCGAACGTGCCGCAGCAAGTCCTCGACGCGGGTCTTGAGGCGCGCGCCGCGGCCCGCGCCGGGCAGGGTCTTGGGCGTGGTCTGCGTGGCGTGACCTGCTCGTCTGCCTGGGTTCACCGATCCCGACGCTCTGGCTTCCGCTCGCTGAGGCGCGCCGTAGCATAGCAACCGCCGCTCGCGCGCCCTTCCTCCGGCACCCGGCCGCGCCGCGTTCGTGAAAACGTTCACGAGCGGTCCGACGGCCATGATGCCTGGGCCGCGACCGAGAGACAACCCACCGGGGGGCTGGCCCCGGCCGGACGCCATCCGATGCGGAGTCGTCGCGGCGGAGTTCCTACACTGGAACGGCCGGGGCCGAGCCCTCCGCGTCAGGACGAGCCCGTGATCGCTGCCGTCGCCGACAACATCGGAGCCTGGTGGGCTCCGGGCCTGGCGTTCGTCGCCGGCGCTCGTCTCGTTCGCGAGCCCCTGCGTGCTGCCCCTCGTCCCGGGCTACGTCTCGTTCGTCACCGGCGGGGTCGCCGCGTCCGCGACGGTGCGCGAGCGCCCGCTCGTGCCGGTCCTGCTGTTCGTCGCCGGGTTCACCGCCGTGTTCACGGCGATCGGCGCGCTGGTGACGCGGGTCGACGACTGCTCGTGCTATCTCCGCGGGCGACGTCGCGCAGGTGGTCTTCGGCGGCTTCGTGATCGTCATGGGCCTGCTGATGCTCGGCTACGCGCTTCGCGATCGGACCGTTCGCGGTCTACACCGAGCGCCGTCCGTTCCTGGAGCGAGCGCGGATCGGGTCGTGGGGGGCGTTCCCGCTCGGCATGGCGTTCGGCGCCGGCTGGACGCCGTGCATCGGGCCGGTGCTCGGGTCGATCTTCGCGGTGCCGCCGGCAACGGCGACCACCGCCTGGCGCGGGGCGTTCCTGCTGGTCTGCTATTCGCTGGGCCTGGGCGTGCCCTTCGTCCTCGTCGGTCTCGGCGTGGGTCGGCTCGGGGCCTTCGAGTGGGTCCAGCGCCACTACCCTGGTTCGCCGGGGTCTCCGGGGCGCTGCTGGTCGGGGCCGGGCTCCTGCTGGCCACGGGCAGTTCACGCGCATCGCCGCCCAGCTCCAGCGGTACCTCCCGGCGTTGTAGCGCAGTCCCGGCGCCCGGACCGGGCGATCTCGCGCGTCGGCGCGGGCCGGTAGCATCGACGGCAGGCCCCTATGTCCAGCGCCGCTTCCCGGTCCTTCGTGGCGATCCTCCGTGGCTCTGGTCTGGCGCACCCTCCGCTCGATGCGGACGGCGTTGATCCTGCTGATGCTCCTGGCGCTCGCGTCGGCCGTCGGGGCTCGTGGTGCCCCAGATCCCGAACTCCCCCGACGAGGTCGCCGCGTTCATCCGTCGCTGGCCGTTCTCGGCGAGCTGTTCCTGCGAGCCGGGTTCTTCGACGTCTTCGGGTCGTGGTGGTTCGCGCTGATCACGGTCCTGCTGTTCGTGTCGCTCGTCTCGTGCTTGATGCCCCGGTCGCGGGCGCACTGGCGCGCGATCCGCTGCCGCCGATGCAGGCGCGCGAGATCGACGCCTTCGCGCGGTACGCCGAGCGGCGGGTCGCGATCGCGCCGGCGGAGGCGATCGCCGCGGCCCGCAACGTGTGCTTCGCCGGCGGGGGCGTTCCGGGTCGCCGCCGACCCGGGCACGCCCGGCGCTCGCGGCCGAGAAGGGCTCGCTCCGCGAGGCCGGAAGCCTCGTGTTCCACTGGGCGTTCGTGCGTTGCTCGTCGGCGGTGGTCGTCGGCAAGGGGAACGGGCTACACCGGCCAGGCGCAGGATCGTCGAGGGCGAGACGTGGACCGACGCGCGTTCAACTACGACGGGCGACCTGCGCGCCGGGCGGTTCTTCGACGGCGACCTCTGCGGGGCGCGAGGTGACGCTCTCGACTACCGCGACGCGTTCGCGGACCGGCGTGCCGATGGACTTCCAGAGCGAGGTGCGGTTCAGGAGCGCCGACGGTGGCCGCGCCCGGACCGAGGTGATCCGGGTGAACCATCCGGCGGTCGTTCGAGGGGTCCGGTACTTCCAGTTCGGGTTCGGCTGGGCGCCCGTGGTCGAGATCGGCGCGGCGAAGGCGCAGGCCGTGCGCGAGGACCCGATCCCGTTCGGCCAGGACACCGCGCCCGAGGGCGTGTCGCAGCTCGCGATGCCGTGGAACGGCTTCGTGAAGCTGCCGGCCGCCGACGCGGGCCGGCATCGCCGTCGAGCTCGACGCTCTGGCCCGACGGGCGCGCGCTCGCGGCGTCGTGCGGACGGGCGAGCCGGTGCCGATGGTGGTCGGAGTTCGATCCGGTGATGCAGTACACCGTGTGGCGGGGCACGCTCACCGATCTGTCGCTCTCGGGCCTCGACACGGCGCGCATGCGGCGCGCGGTCCGACGGGGTGATCGGCGCCGGCCAGACCGTGGACCTCGAGCGGGGCTGCGCCTCGTCGGCCCGGGCGAGGACCGGCGCTGACCCCCCGGTGTGACGCGAACGTCGACCGGTCGCTCACGATGGGCTTCACGGACGCTCCGCCACTACACCGTGCTCCAGGTGAGCAAAGACGCGGCCGTTCCGTACGTGTTGCTCGCGGCTATCCTCATCCTCATGGGGCTGCTGCCGGCGCTCTACATCTCTCGTCGGAAGGTCTGGGTGCGGGCCGGCTCCCGACGGCGACGGCTCGCTGCTGCAGGTGGGAGGGTTCGCGCTGCAGCGCAAGGACGCAGTTCGAGGAGGAGTTCGCGAAGCTCGTGGAGGCGCTCTCGACGGCGACGGGCGGCACCACCGCCCCCGAACGGGAGATGGTGGGCACGTGACGCCGCTCGGAGCTGAACGACACGTCGAACACCGCTGTTCAACATGGCGCTGTTCGCGTACGTGGGCGCGATGGTCACGTCGTTCGCGTTCATGGCGTTCCGGGCGCAAGGCGCTCGCATGGATCTCGACCGCCGTTCGGCGCCGCCGGGCTCGTCGCGAACCTCGGGGCGATCGTGACGCAGAGGCCTTGCGGCCGAGCGGTTCCCGTGGGGCAACATGTACGAGTACTCGATGGCGATGACGTTCGTGGTCGTCGCCGCGTACCTCATCGGCGTCGAGCTCGTGTACCGGATCCGGACGGTCGGCGGGCCGGTCTACGCGTTCGTGGTGTTCACGCTCGCGATGGCGTCGCTGTTCTTCTACGTGGCGGCCGGGCCGCTGCTGCCGGCGCTCAACTCGTACTGGCGGCAGATCCACGTGACCTCGATGATCACGTCGACCTCGCTGCTCGGCATCGGCTGCGTGCTCACGATCCTGTACCTGCTGCGGGACTGGTCGGAGCGCCGGGGGGCGGCCCGGCTGCAGGCCCAGGGGCCGCCGCCGATCATGGGTGGCTCCGTCGACGCGGAGCTACCGACCCGAGCGTCGTGCCCGCCGACGACCGCCGGCGAGGCGCCGGGCGGCGCGTCCGCGCCCCGGCCCGCCGCGGGCTTCCGTCGGCCGCGACGCTCGACCGGCTCGCCTACCGCTTCATCTCGTTCGGCTTCCCGATCTGGACGTTCGGGGTGATCGGGGGCGCGATCTGGGCGCAGGAGGCCTGGGGCCGGTACTGGGGTTGGGACCCGAAGGAGACGTGGTCGTTCATCACCTGGGTGATCTTCGCGGGGTACCTGCATGCGAGGGCGACCTCCGGCTGGAAGGGCCGTCGAGCCGCGGTGATCGCCCTCGTCGGGTTCGCGTCGCTGTTCGTGACCTACTACGTGGTGAACCTGTGGATCGCCGGACTGCACAGCTACGCGACCTAGGCGCTGCCGAGCGGCGCCATCCGACCGCGGCGGATCGGCGAACGGATGGGTGGTAGATCCGAGCCGCCCGCCCCCCGGGCGGCGTGAACGACGTCCACCATGAGAGGTACCGTGCGCAAGAAGCTCCTGTGGGTCCTCGCCGGCGTGGCGGCGATCGTTGCTGTTCACGGCGTGCGTGCGATCCGGATCTGCCGCAGAACACCTTCGCGCCGGCGCGGTCCCGTCGCCGAGAAGCAGGCGGGGCTGTTACTGGCCGGTCTTCTGGGTCGCCGTCCGCGGTCTTCGTGCTCGTCGAGGGCGGGATCATCCTGATGGCGCTCAGGTTCCGTCACCGCAAGGGCCAGGAGCGGATGCCGAAGCAGATCCACGGCAACACGCGCCTCGAGGTGGGCTGGACGATCCTTCCGGCGGTCGTGATCGCGGTCGTGACCGTGCCGACGATCGCGATGCTCTGGGACCTCGCGCGCGATCCGAGTCCCGACGCGCTGCAGGTGACCGCCGAGGGCCATCAGTGGTGGTGGGGCTTCCGGTACACGGGCGCCGACATGGAGACGATCGTTCGGCGGCCCGATCACGACGGCCGACACGATGGTGATCCCCGTCGGACCGCGACGTGTACATCGAGCTCGAGTCCGTGGGCGGCCTGATCGGCGGTGAGACGGCCGAGGAGGCCGACCACGCCGTGATCCACTCGCTCTGGGTGGCCGAAGCTCGCCGGCAAGCAGGACGTCGTGCCGGGCCGGACGAACGCGCTGCTGCTCTCAACGCGTTCGAGCCCGGAACGTATTGGGGCCAGTGCGCGGAGTTCTGCGGCCTCCAGCACGGGTTGATGAAGTTCCGCGTCGTCGCGCTCGAGCAGGCCGACTGGGAGGCCTGGGTCGCCAACCAGCAGCAGCCGGCGGTCGAGCCGACGGAGCAGCTCGGCGCAGAAGGGGCTGCGACATGTTCCTGAACGGGGCCGGACAGCGGCGGACGTGCGTCGCGTGCCACGCGGTCGGCGGGACCGAGGCGGCGAGCGCTGCCGGACCGAACCTGACCCACTTCGACGATCCGACCCACGAGTGTTTCTCGGGTGCGTCTGGGAGACCGACGACCGTGACCGCGCTCGAGGAGTGGCTCCGGAACCCGCGCGACGTCAAGCTCGGCTCGAAGATGCCGGACTACGACCTGACCGAAGACGAGATCGACGCCCTCGTGGCGTGGCTGTACACCCTGACGTAGGAGGACCGCCGAACCGATGGCCAGCGTGACGATGCACGGCGAGCCCCGAAGGGGTCCTGCGGCGCCCGCTCGCGACGACCGGCGCCTGGTCGTGGCTCACCACGGTGGACCACAAGAAGATCGGGATCATGTACGGGGTCTCGGCCTTCGTCTTCTTCATCGATCGGCGGGCCTCGAGGCGCTGCTCATCCGTGCGCAGCTCGCGAGCCCGGACGCAGACGGTCGTCAACGCCGACCAGTACAACCAGCTCTTCACGATGCACGGCATCACGATGGTGTTCCTGTTCGTGATGCCGATGGGCGCGGCGTTCTTCAACTACCTGATCCCGCTGCAGGTCGGCGCGCGCGACGTCGCGTTCCCGCGACTGAACGCCTTCTCGTTCTGGGCCTTCCTGCTCGGCGGCATCTTCCTGTACACGAGCGTCTTCCTCGGTGGGGCGCCCAACGGGGGCTGGTTCGGGTACGCGCCGAACTCGACGACCGACCCGACGCCGGGGATGACCTTCTACGCGCTCGGCCTGCTGATCACCGGCATCGCGTCGACGGCCGGCGCCGTGAACCTCGCCGTCACCGTGATCAACATGCGCGCGCCGGGGATGTCGCTGTTCAGGCTGCCGATCCTGTCGTGGATGGGGCTCGTCGTGCAGTTCCTGCTGGCCTTCTCGCTGCCGATCATCACGGTCGCGCTGTTCCAGCTGTTGTTCGATCGGCGCTGGGACACCGCGTTCTACGATCCGACGCGCGGCGGCGATCCGATCCTGTGGCAGCACATGTTCTGGCTGTTCGGGCACCCCGAGGTGTACATCTTGATCCTGCCGGCCTTCGGCATCATCAGCGAGATCCTGCCGGTCTTCAGCCGCAAGCCGCTGTTCGGCTATCAGTTCGTCGTGTTCAGCGGCATCGCGATCGGTTTCATCGGCTTCGGCGTGTGGGCGCACCACATGTACGCGTCCGGCCTCGGGCCCGTCGCGAACACCGCCTTCGGCATCTCGACGGCCATCATCGCCGTGCCCACCGGCGTGAAGATCTTCAACTGGATGGGGACGATGTACGGGGGGGACATCCGGTTCACGCTCGCCGATGTTGTTCGCGGTCGGCGCGGTGATGATGTTCGTGATCGGCGGCCTGTCGGGCGTGTTGCACTCGATCGTGCCGTCGGACTACCAGCAGACCGACACGTACTTCATCGTCGCGCACTTCCACTACGTGATCTTCGGCGGCGGCGTGTTCGCGTTCTTCGGCGGGCTCGTCTACTGGTGGCCCAAGGTGTTCGCCCGCATGATGAACGAGCCGCTCGCGAAGGTGCAGTTCTGGATCCTGCTGATCGGCTTCAACCTCACGTTCGGTCCGATGCACGTGCTGGGGATGCAGGGCATGATCCGGCGCCAGTACACGTATCCCGAGGCCCTCGGCCTCACGTTCTGGAACCAGATGGCGACCCTCGGGTCGTTCCTGATCGCGCTCTCGACGCTGCTGTTCGTCGTGAACGTCGTGATCACGCAACGCAAGGCCAAGGGCTTGGCCGACGAGGATCCGTGGGACGCGCGCACCGTCGAGTGGATGACGTCGTGTCCGCCACCCGCGCACAACTTCGACGAGATCCCCGAGATCCATGCGCTCGACGAGTTCTGGCACCGCAAGTACGCCGAGGACGACCGCGGCCGGGTCGTCCGCGTGCCGGCCGGCGCCGCCCCCGACGACGGGGACCACGCCGACGGTGACCCGGGGCACCGGATCCACCTGCCGAGCCCGTCGTTCTGGCCGCTCGTGGCCGCGATCGGGCTCCCGACCATGGCCTACGGCGTGCTCTACAGCTGGTGGCTGATCGGCGCCGGCGCCTTCGTCGTGCTCGTCGGCCTCTACGGATGGGCGCTCGAGCCCTCGGTCGCGGAGGAGCGCTGAGCATGGCCGACGTCGCGATCGAACACGATGGAGGCCAGGGCGGCGGACACGCCGACGAGCACGCGACGACGACGGGGCTTCCGAGCACGAAGCTCGCGATGTGGTTGTTCCTCGCGTCCGAATGCTTGCTGTTCGGCGCGCTGATCAGCAGCTACATGCTCTACCGAGGGTCCGATCCGCTCGGTGGCCCCACGCCGCATGACGTGTTCGACATCGCGTACACCTCGGTCTCGTCGTTCGTCCTGCTCGCGAGCTCGCTCACGATGGTGCTGGCGCTCGCGGCCGCCCAGAAGCGCGACACGGCACGGATGCGCCTGTGGCTGCTCGCGACGGCGCTGCTGGGCATGACGTTCGTCGGCGGTCAGGTCTACGAGTTCACGACCTTCTACGACGAGGGCCTCGCGATCCACACCAACCTGTTCGGCACGACGTTCTACGTGCTGACCGGCTTCCACGGGGTGCATGTGACGGTCGGCATCTTGATGCTGCTGTCGCTCGTCGGCATGTCGTGGGCCGACCGACTGCCGCCCGACGCCGCGTTCCCGGTCGAGATGGTCGGGCTGTACTGGCACTTCGTCGACATCGTGTGGATCGTGATCTTCACCGTCGTGTACCTGATCCCGAGCGGACCGGCGCCGCCGGCCTGAGCTGCGAGCGAGCCCGAGGAGCGAGATGGCCGACACCGAAACGCCGCTGCAGCGCGAGCTCGGCGAGCGCGGGATGCCCGACCCCGGGGAGGAGCACGCGCCGCACGCCGTGCATCCGAGCGCGAAGGAGTACATCAGGATCGGATCATCCTCGCGTTCCTCACCGCGCTCGAGGTCGCGACGTACTACGTCGACATGTCGCGCGTCGATCCTGATCCCCACGCTGTACGTGCTCGCCCTCTGAAGTTCCTGCTCGTGGTGCTCTGGTTCATGCACCTGAGGTTCGACGATCGGCGGTACGCGCGGTTCTTCGTGTTGGGCATCGCCGGTGCGTCGACCCTGTACCTCGTCGTGCTGCTGATGTTCGGAGCGTTCTCGAGGTGACCGCGTGACCCTGCCGGCGTGGGACGCCCATCTCGACGTCTGGCTCGTGCTGGGTTCGGTGGCCCTGGCGTTCGTGATCGCGAACCGCCGGCACGCCCGGCGGACGGGCCAAGGCACGCCCCCGCGCCAGCGCGGCTCTTCCTCGGAGGCATGGCCGTGCTGTTCGTCGGCCTCGCAGTGGCCGATGCACGATCTGTCCGAGAGCTACCTGTATTCCGCGCACATGGTGCAGCACATGCTGTTCTCGCTCGTCGCGGCGCCGCTCCTCGTGGCCGGCCTCCCGCGTGGTTGCTCCGCGATCTCCTGCGGCCGGCGGTGGGCGTTCCGCGCGTTCCGTTTCGCTGACGCGGCCCCTCGTGGCGATCCTGCTGTTCAACGGGGTGCTGCTCTTCACGCACTGGCCCGCCGTCGTCGAGGCGTCGGTGACCGGTGGCGCACCCGTTCATCTCTTCCTGCACGTGCTCGTCGTCGGGTCGGCGATGGTGATGTGGTGGCCGATCGTCTCGCCGCTGCCGGAGCTGCCGCCGATCGCTCCGCCCGTGCAGATGCTTTACCTGTTCGTCCAGTCGCTCGCGCCGACGATCCCGGCGTCGTTCCTCACGTTCGGGAGCGAGCCGCTCTACGACGTCTACGCGACCTTCCCTCGGATCTGGGGCGTCTCGGCGATCAACGATCAGCTGATCGCGGGGCTCATCATGAAGCTCGCCGGCGGGCTGCTGCTGTGGTGCGTGATCGCGGCCGTGTTCTTCCGGTGGGCCAGGCGCGAGCAGCGCGACGGATGGGATGCGCTCCGGTGGCAGGGCGTCGAGCGTGAGCTCAGGGCGGAGGCGCGCAGATGAGCGACGGACCCGCGATCGAGGGGAACGGCCGCGAGGCGCCTGCCGCCCGGCCGACGACGCAGCGCAGCCCGCGCGAGAGCCTGCTGCTGCCGGTGCTGATCCCGTTCGGGGCGTTCGCCGTGATCGGGCTCGTCCTGTGGGCGTTCAGCCGGATCCTCCTGAACACGACCCATGTCGCCGCCACGGTCGTCGCCGTGATCGCGGCCGCCGGGGATCATCGCGATCTCGGCGTACGTCGCCGGTCGCAAGCAGCCTCGAACGCGGCGCTGTTCTCGATGGTGGGCGGGGCCGCGGGCATCGCGATGCTCGCGGGCGGCGTGGCGCTCGTCGCGGCTCCGCCGCACGGCGCGGAGGAGGAGGGCCCGCCGCCGGTCGTCATCGCCGCGCCGGTCGGTGCCGCCGAGACGGGTTCGAGCCGGACACGGTCCAGGCGCCGGCAGGCGTGCCCTTCGAGATCGAGTTCGACAACCAGGACACCCAACCGCACAACGTGTTCATCGCGACCGAGGAGGGGGGCGAGAACCTCTTCGAAGGCACGACGGTCACCGGACCGGTCGTGACGACCTACCCGGTCGAGGAGCCGCTCGAGGAGGGGGCGTACTTCTTCTTCTGCTCAGTGCACCCGACCACGATGACGGGCACGCTCGAGGCGGTGCCCAGGTGGCGAGGGCAAGGCGGCGAGGCGGCGGGATCACCGTGGCGGCGCAGGAGCTCGCCTTCGAGCCCACCGAGGTCGAGTTGCCGGCCGACGAGCCGACCACGATCACGTTCGACAATCGTGACGACGTCGGGACGTTCGGTCAGCACAACCTGTCGATCTACGAGGACGAGTCGTACACGGCCGCACTGTTCACCGGGCCGCTGGTCGACGGACCGGCCGTCGTGCCGCTGGAGCTTCCTGCGCTGCCCGAGGGTAGCTACCCCTTCCGGTGCGACATCCACCCCCAGATGGTGGGGACCGTCACCGTGGTGCCCGCCGAGGCCGGCGGAGGGGGAGGCGGGGCCGAGGAGGGCGGCGCGCGGCGGGGGAGGGCGGCTGACGGTTCGACGTTGGTAGCGTGGCTCGCATGCACCGGCTCCTGCGCGCTGATCGCGCTCGTGACGCTCGCGTCATCGCTCGCGGGGTGCACCGGCGAGGACGGTCCGACACCGAGGCGTCGTGCCCGTCGACGAGGCCATGCCCACGATGGAGGGCGACGCGCTCGACGGCGGCACGATCTCGACCGCCGAGCTCGCGGGTTCGCCGTACGTGGTCAACGTGTGGGCGACGTGGTGCGCGCCGTGTGAGGCGGAGCTTCCGGCTCTCGTCGACGTGGCATCCCGCTACGACGGCCGGGTGGGGTTCCTCGGCATCAACTACGTCGACGACGTCGTGGCCGCCCGCCGATGGGAGACCGACTACGCGATCCCCTACCCGAGCATGGACGATCAGGCAGGCGCCCTCGCCGACGATCTCGGATTCCCGTACCTGCCGCACACGCTCGTCGTCGACGGCGACGGTGCGATCCGCTATCGGATCTTCGGCGAGACGACCGAGGCTGAGCTGTCGGAGCTCCTCGACGGCCTCCTCGCCCCGGCCTGACCGACGCCCTGCGCTCCCGGCTCAGACGAGGGCGTCGGCCGCGACGGCCCCGAACAGGGCGCCCAGGTACAGGATCGAGTACTTGAACAGGGCCCAGGAGCGCGCCTCCGAGGGGGTGCGCCACAGGCGAAGCGCCCGGTAGACGAAGACGCCCCCGAGCCCGACCGCCGCCGCGACGTAGACCGGCCCCATCGGCCCCACGGGCACGAGCACGAGCGTCGTCGCGAACAGCGCGAGCGAGTAGATGAAGATCTGCCGCCTGGTCTCGTCTTCGCCTCGCACGACCGGCAGCATCGGCACCCCGGCGGCCGCGTAATCCCCGCGGAACCTCATCGCGAGGGCCCAGAAATGCGGCGGCGTCCACACGAACACGATCGCGAACAGGATCCACGCGGGCAGCCCGACGGTGCCGGTCACCGCCGCCCAGCCCACGAGCGCGGGGGCCGCGCCGGCCGCCCCGCCGATCACGATGTTCTGCGCGGTCGAGCGTTTCAGCCACATCGTGTAGACGAAGACGTAGAACGCGATCGCGGCGAGCGAGAGCACGGCGGCGAGCACGTTCACCGTCATCGCGAGGAACAGGAACGAGAACGCGCCGAGCCCGAATCCGAACCGGAGCGCCGCCTCGGGGGTCACCGCGTGCGAGGGCAGCGGACGGGCGCGAGTTCGCCGCATCACCTCGTCGATGTCGCGGTCGAGGTACATGTTGATCGCGTTCGCCGAGCCGGCGGCGAGCGTGCCCCCCACGAGCGTGGCGAGCGATGAGCCAGAGCGACGGGATCGAACCGGCGGCCAGGACCATGGCGGGCACGGTCGTGATCAGCAGGAGCACGATGATCCGCGGCTTCGTGAGCGCGACGTAGGCCTGGACCGCGCCTCGGAGCCGCGCCGCCGGCTCGACGGTGCGATCGGTCGCGGGCTCCACCGCACCGGCCGTCGAGGCGGCCTCGTCGCGTCTCGCGACGACCGTGAGCACCACGGTCGAGGCCCAGATCAGCGCCGAGACGCCGACGTGCGCGGCTCTCGGGACCGTGGCGAGCTCGGTCCAGACGTTGAGGGCCCCGATGAGGACCTGCACCACGAACAGGCCCGCCACGATCGTCGACCATCGAACGAGCCGTTCGGAACGGGGGGTCATCGTCCTCGCGCGCACGACGGCCCATCCGGCGAGCGCGGTCACCAGCAAGGCGAGCAGCCGGTGCGCGAACATCTCGAGCGCTCCCGTCGGTTCGAACGACGGCACGAGGCGGTCGCCCATCAACGGCCAGTCGCGGAAGGCGAGTCCGGCGCCCTCGGCCCGCACGTAGGTTCCGACCAGCAGCAACGCGAGGGTCGATGCCACCGCGACCGCCGCGAGCCGCGCGTAGGCGTTCCAGCGGGGTGCGACGCCGTTGCCGACGATGGCCGTCGCGGTTACCGCGACGAGCACGCCGAGCACGACCATCGCCATCGCGAGATGGAACGTGAGCTCGAGGGGATCGAGCGCGCTGTTGACCACCCTGCCGCCGAGGGCCCCCTGGACCGCGAACAGCACCGGCAGGGCGATCGCGCCCCAGGCCGCCGATCGAGGGATCCCGCGGTCGCCGCCACGCCGGGCCCGCAGGAGCGCGACGACCGCCATGACCGCGAGCACCACCGCGAGCAGTCCCCGACACGACGGCGAGCAGTCGATGGATGTATTCGATCAGCGTGTGGTACTCGAGCCGTGGCACCCAGCGGCCGAAGCAGCGGGGCCAGTCGGGGCAGCCGTCGCCGGAGCCGGTGGCCCGGACGACGCCGCCCCAGGCGATCAGCACGAGCGTCGTCACGGTCGTGAGGACGGCGAGCTGGCGGAAACGTCTCATCTGGGGCGGCGCCTCCGATGGTGGGCGAGGTCGGTATCCGCCGAGGTTGGGGTCGGCTGGGCGGAGCCATGATATCGGGCATACTGCGGCCGATGACCGTCGACCCTTCCCGGCGCGACGTCTTTGAGCTCGCAGAGATCGGCGCGGACGCCCCCGCGTCGATCCGCGTACGGGTCGACGCCGAGCTCGACCGGTTCCTCGGCGAGCAGGCCGGCGTGTTGCACGCGATCGATCCGGCGACGCTGGGACTCGTCGATGAGCTCCGACGTCTGATCCACGCCGGAGGCTCGCGTCTCCGTCCGTTGTGCGCCTATTGGGGATACCGCGCCGCGGGCGGGATCGACGGCGTCGAGATCGTGCGTGCGGCGGCCGCGCTCGAGCTGCTGCACGCGATGGCGCTGATCCACGACGACCTGATGGACGAGGCGAAGGAGCGGCGGGGCGTGCCCTCGACCCATCGCTGGTTCGCCGAGCGCGAACGCGAGGCCGGCGATCCCGATCCGGAGGACGCCGGGCGCTCGCTCGCGATCCTCGCCGGTGACCTCGCCGCCGTCTTCGCCGACCGGGCGCTCCTCGAGGCGGGGTTTTCTCCCGAACGGCTGGCCGTGGCCCTGGATCGGTACCACGCGATGCGTGTCGAGATGGCCGCGGGGCAGTACCTCGACCTGACGCGGACCGCGGCCGACCCGGGTCGCGTCGCGTCGCTGAAGGGTGGGTCGTATTCGATCGTCGGCCCGCTGGTGGTGGGAGCGGCGCTCGCGGGCGGTTCTGACGCGGTGACCGAGGCGCTCCGGCGCGTGGGCGAGCCGCTCGGACGGGCTTTCCAGCTCCGCGACGACCTCCGCGACGGCGACGCGGCGACGGGCATCACCTGGGAGGGCGTACGAGGGCTGGTCGCCGAGTCGCGGGCGGCCCTCGCGGCGGCGGAACTCGACCACGACGCGGCCGTGGCGCTCGCGGCGATCGCCGAGGCGGTGGCCCAGCGGTGAGCGAGGACCTCGACGTCCTGCGGCGCGCGTTCCGCGACGTCGCGACGTGCCGGATCGCGACCGTGCGCCCCGACGGCGGTCCGCACCTCGCCCCGAGGTGGTTCGTGTGGCTCGAGGACGCCGTGTGGGTGGCGACGCGGATCGACGACACGACGTGGACCCACGCGGCGAGGGATCCGCGCGTCTCGATCCTGATCGACCAGGGACGCGAGTGGACCGAGCTGTCGGGTGTCCGCGTCGAGGGGGTGGCCGAGGCGATGCCCGCGGAGCACCCCGACCTGCGGGGCCCGATGTCGTCCTGGCACGACAAGTACCGGCCGTTGTTCGGAGGCCCGGGGTTCGAGCGGTTCGCCGACCAGGTGCCCCAGCTCGGGTTCCTCCGGGTGGTGCCCTCGACGGTCGAGGCCTGGGACCATCGGCGCTACCTCGACCCCTGAGGTCCCGAAATCATCAGCGCCTTCAGCGCCCGGGTGCCTCGGGGAACTTCTGCGGCGCGCGGCCCTGCCACCACGCGACCTGCTCGCGTAGCATCGGCCGAGATCGCCGGACGATGGGGAGCCGGTGCGGTAGCCTCAGCTTGTGAAGTTTTTCACAAGCTGAACTTCACAAGCTGATCTTGACAAGCTGATCTTCACAAGCTGAGGGACTGCCCGTTGGGCCCGAGGGGGGCTCCGTGAACCCGGAACCGACGTACGACACCGACGTGCTGGTCGTGGGGGGCGGTCCCGGCGGCGCCGCCGCCGCGTACCACCTCGCTCGTCACGGCATCGACGTGACCGTGATCGACCGGTCCTCGTTCCCGAGGGAGAAGGTGTGCGGCGACGGCCTCACCCCTCGCGCGGTCAAGTCCTTGGTCCGCATGGGCGTCGACACCGACGACCCGCGTTTCGAGCGCGTGATCGGGCTGCGCGTCTACTCCCGCAACACCACGATCGAGCTTCCGTGGCCCGAGCTCACCGACTGGCCCGCGTACGCACTCGTCATGACGCGGGAGGACTTCGACCACCTGCTACTGCAACGCGCCGAGAAAGCCGGTGCGCGCGTGCTCGAGCGCGTCGAGGCGGTCGAGCCGCTGCTCGATGAGGGATGGGTTCGTGGCGCCCTCGTGCGGCCCGCCGAGGATCGCGAAGCGGAACCGACGCCGCTCCGTGCCCGGTTCACGATCGCGGCCGACGGTGCGGCGAGTCGATTCGCGAAGCCCGCCGGCGTGACGCGCGACGATTCCCGACCGCTCGGTATCGCCGCGCGGCGCTACTACCGCACGGACTATCACCCCGGCCCCTGGTTCGAGTCGTGGCTCGACCTCTGGGAGGGCGATCTGCTCCTGCCCGGCTACGGGTGGCTCTTCCCCGTGGCCGGCGGGCGCGTGAACCTCGGCGCGGGTCTCCTCAACACGTTCAAGAACTTCAAGGAGGTCTCGGCGCAGCGACTCTTCGACGCCTTCGCGACGATGCTGCCGGCCGAGTGGGACATCAACGAGGGCTCGGCCGACGGGAGAGTGCTGTCGGGCCCCCTGCCGATGAGCTTCAACCGGAACCCGCAGGCCGTGCCGGGCCTCCTGCTCGTCGGGGACGCCGTCGGCTCCGTGAACCCGTTCAACGGTGAGGGGATCGCCTACGCGATGGAGACCGCGGAGATGGCGGCCGAGCTCGTGCACGAGGCGCTCGTGAAGGACCGCCCGGCGCTCACGATGATGTACCCGAGGGCCCTCCATGACCGCTACCACGACTATTTCGTGATCGGCCGCGGGTTCGCGAAGGTGATCGGCCGTCCGGCGATCATGGGCATGGCCACCAGGTTCTTGTTGCCCAACCCCAAGGTGATGCATTTCGCGCTGCGGGTGATGGGCAACCTGACCGACGGCCGCGATGGCGACGCCCAGGACAGGTTCTTCCACGTGCTGGCGAAGGTGGCAGGCGCGGCTCGTCCGTAGGATGGGGGATCGATGCTGAGCGACTATCTGCCGATCGTCGTGCTGGCGGCGCTCGCGCTCGTGTTCGCCGTCGGATCGCTCGGGGTCTCCTCGATGCTCCGTCCGCACAAGCCGAATCCGATCAAGCTGATGGCCTACGAATGCGGCAACGATCCGGTGCGGCTGCCGCGGGGCGAGCGCTTCAGCGTCAAGTTCTACGTCGTCGCGATGTTGTTCATCATCTTCGACATCGAGACGATCTTCTTGTTCCCGTGGGCGGTGTCGTTCCGCCGGCTCGGGTTGTTCGGGCTGATCGAGATGACCGTGTTCATCGGGCTCGTGTTCGTCGCCTACGTCTACGTCTGGAAGAAGGGCGGGCTCGACTGGACCGGGTCGGCGGTGACGCCGGTCGAGACCGACGCCGTCCTCGAAGCGCCGCGTGGGGGCGAACCGCCGCGGGAGCCCCCCTCGACCGCCGCCCAGAAGGAGCCCGTCGATGCCGGTTGAGCGGATCGAGGGGGTCCACCTCGGCAAGACCCCCGAGGAGATCGAGGAGGAGGTCGAGCGCGGGGTCCTGCTGACCTCGCTCGATCGAGCCGTCGGCTGGGCCCGCAAGCAGTCGATGTGGCCTGTCACGTTCGGTCTCGCATGTTGCGCGATCGAGATGATGTCGACCGGCGCCGGCAGGTACGACCTGTCGCGCTGGGGGATGGAGCTGTTCCGCGCCTCACCTCGCCAGGCCGACCTCATGATCGTGGCGGGCCGGGTCTCCCAGAAGATGGCGCCCGGTCCTGCGCCGGATCTACGACCAGATGCCCGAGCCGAAGTGGGTCATCTCGATGGGCGTGTGCGCCTCGGCCGGCGGCATGTTCACGAACTACGCGATCGTGCAAGGCGTCGACACGATCGTGCCGGTCGACATCTACGTGCCCGGGTGTCCGCCGAAGCCCGAGATGTTGATGTACGGCATCTTGAAGCTGCAGGAGAAGGTCCGGACGTCGGAGCCGTTCCGATGAACATGCCGTCGAGGCCCCGCTCGTGAGGGTGGCCGAGATCGCGAGCCGCGTCCGGGGACGCTATCCCGACGTCTTCGTGGCGCGCGAGGAGACCACCGTGGTCGTCGATCCGGGTGAGCTGCTGGGGGCGCTCGCCTGGCTCCGCGAGCAGCCGGATCTGCGGTTGGACTTCCTCTCGAGCCTCACCGCCACGGACCATCCCGGCTCGGAACCTCGCTTCTGGGTGGTCTACGAGCTCCGGTCGATGTCGCTTCGCCACCGCGTTCGGGTCAAGGTGGGTGTGGCGGAGGCCGATCCCCGGCTGCCGACCGTGACCGAGGTCTTCCCCGGCGCGAACTGGCACGAGCGAGAGATCTTCGACCTCTACGGGATCGTCGTTCGACGGTCACCCCGATCTCACCCGCATCCTCCTGCCCGAGGACTGGGAGGGCCATCCGCTGCGCAAGACCGAGGAGCTCGGCGGCGTGTCCACCCGGTACAAGGGCGCGTTCATCCCGCCGATCGACGAGCGAGGGATGGCGTGATGCACGACATGGACGCCGCGAGGGACGGGATCGCCGCGGGGGCGGCTCGGGCGAGCTGCGCGACGCGGTCACGGGCGAGCTCCGCCAGGAGACCATGATCATCAACATGGGGCCGCAGCACCCCTCGACCCACGGGGTCCTCCGGCTCCTGCTCGAGCTCGACGGCGAGACCGTCGTCCGGTGCAAGCCGATCGTCGGCTACCTGCACACGGGCATCGAGAAGAACACCGAGTACCGGACGTGGATGCAAGGCGTCACGTTCGTCACCCGCGCCGACTACCTCTCGCCGTTCTTCAACGAGCTCGGCTACTGCCTCGCCGTCGAGCGGTTGCTCGGGATCGAGGCGCCGCCGCGCGCGCAGGCGATCCGGGTGCTGGTGTGCGAGCTGAACCGCATCTCGTCGCATCTCGTGTGGCTCGCGACCAGCGGCCTGGAGCTCGGCGCCGTCTCGGTGATGCTCTACGGGTTCCGTGAGCGCGAGGTCATCCTCGACATCTTCGAGGCGGTCACGGGCCTGCGGATGAATCACGCCTACATCCGGATCGGCGGCGTGATCATGGACCTGCCGGACGACGCGCCCGCCAAGATCAGCGACCTGCTCGAGGTGCTCCCGAAGCGGATCGACGAGTTCGAGACGCTCCTGAACGCCAACCCCATCTGGCTCGAGCGCAACGTCGGCGTGGGCCGGGTCTCGGCCGAGCGGTGCCTCGAGCTCGGGGTGACAGGCCCGGTCCTGCGCTCGTCGGGTCCGACCGCGGACCTCCGCAAGGACATGCCGTACTGCGGCTACGAGACCTACGAGTTCGACGTGCCCGTGCGCACCGAAGGCGACGCGTACGCCCGGTACCGCCTGCGGATCGACGAGATGCGCGAGTCGCTCCGCATCGTCGAGCAGGCGCTCGACCGGCTGATGGACGCTCGAGGGGCCGGTGATGGTCGAGGACCCGAAGGTGGGCTGGCCGGCGAAGCTCTCGGTCGGCCCGGACGGGATCGGCAACGACGAGGCGTACCTGCGCCACATCATGGAGGAGTCGATGGAGGCCCTGATCCATCACTTCAAGCTCGTGACCCAGGGCGTCGAGGTCCCGCCGGGCGAGGTCTACCAGGCCGTCGAGGGACCCCGCGGCGAGCTCGGGTTCTACGTCGTAAGCGACGGCGGGCACCGCCCGTACCGGGTGAAGATCCGTGATCCCTCGTTCGTGAACCTCCAGGCGATCCCCGACATGGTCGAGGGCTCCCTCGTCAGCGACGCGATCGCCGCGATCGCCTCGCTCGATCCGGTGATGGGCGGGGTGGACCGCTGATGGGACGGTTCGACCGCTGATGGGACGTGTTCGACCGCTGATGGCTCTCCTCGAGGGGGAACGGCTCGCCGACGCGCGCGGGATCGTGGCCCGGTACCCGCAGGGACGCGAGCGCTCGGCGATCATGCCGCTCCTGTACCTCGTGCAGTCGGTCGACGGCATGGTCACGCGCGACGGGCTGCGCGAGATCGGCGAGCTCCTCGGCATCACGACCGCCGAGGTCGAGGCCGTCGCGTCCTTCTACACGATGTACCGGCTGCACCCGACCGGCACGCACCTCGTGAACGTCTGCACGAACCTGTCCTGCATGCTCCGCGGCGCCCGCGAGGTCTACGACGCCGCGCTCGAGGCGGCGGGGCTCGTCCGCGGCCAGGAGGTCAGCGACGACGGCTCGTTCACGGTGCACGAGGAAGAATGCCTCGGGGTCTGCGACTTCGCTCCCGCCGTGCAGGTCAACGTCGTGAACCACGACGCCGTCACCCCCGAACGGATGCGCGAGCTGATCGAACGGCTCCGCGCCGGCGAGGTGCCGGCGCCGTCGCGCGGACCGGCCTTCGGCTCGTTCAAAGCGGCCTGCCGCGTGCTCGCCGGGCTCGAGCCCCTCGCGTCGTCGACCGAGGAGCCGCCGAACCCCGCGCCTCGTCACCGGCTCGCCCGTCGCCGAGGACGTGCGATCGTGAGCCTCGACGTTCAGCGGCGCCTGACCCGTCACTGGGACGAGCCCGACGCGATCGGTATCGACGGCTACGTCGAGCGCGGGCGGGTACGAGGGCCTGCGGAAGGCGCTCGCCATGCCGTCGGAGGCGATCGTCCAGACGGTCAAGGCGAGTGGCCTCCGCGGCCGGGGCGGCGCCGGATTCCCGACCGGGATGAAGTGGGGCTTCGTGCCTCGCGATACCGGCAAGCCGACCTACGTCGTCGTGAACTACGACGAGTCCGAGCCCGGGCACGTGCAACAACCGCGAGCTCGTCGAGCGCGAGCCGCACCGCCTGATCGAGGGCACCGCGATCGCCGCGCTCGCGATCGGCTGCCCACCGCGTTCATCTACGTCCGCGGCGAGTACCTGTGGCAGAGCGTCGTGCTGGAGCGTGCGATCCGCGAGGCCTACGACCATGGCGTTCCTCGGCCGGCGCATCGCCGGGAGCGACGTCGATCTCGACATGGTGCTGCATCGCGGCGCCGGCGCGTACATCTGCGGCGAGGAGACGGCGCTGCTCAACTCGCTCGAGGGGCTCCGCGGGCAACCTCGTCTGCGGCCGCCGTTCCCGGCGGTCGAGGGTCTGTACGCGAGCCCGACCGTGATCAACAACGTCGAGACGCTGATGAACGTCCCCGACATCCTCATGCGCGGGGCGGACTGGTTCCGCGAGGTCGGGACCGAGAAGTCGCCGGGGACGAAGATGGTGACGATCAGCGGCAAGGTCGAGCGCCCGGGCAACTACGAGATCGAGCTCGGGACGACGTTCCGAGTCGTGCTCGAGGAGCTCGCCGGCGGGGTCCTCGGCGGCAAGGAGCTGAAGGCCTGGACGCCCGGCGGCTCCTCGACCCCGTTGCTGACGGCCGAGCACATCGACGTCGGCCTCGACTACGAATCGCTCGCGGAGGCCGGCTCGATGCTCGGCACCGCCGCGATCATGGTGATGGACGAGACCGACTGCGTGATCGACGCAGCCGGTCGCATGGTTCGGTTCTACGCGGTGGAGTCCTGCGGCAAGTGCACGCCGTGCCGCGAGGGCAGCTGGTGGGCGACCCGCGTCCTGGACCGGATCGAGCAGGGCTACGGCCGCGACGAGGACATCCCGGTGATGCGCGACATGGGCAAGAACATCTTGTTCCGCGCGTTCTGCGCGCTCGCCGACGGCACCTCGTCGGTCATCAACTCGAGCCTCAAGCACTTCATGGACGAATACGAGGAGCACGTCCGACTCGGGACGTGCCCCTTGCGGGTTCCGCACGCCGAGGTCGTCGCCGCGCACGGGACGGTGGGGTCGTGACCGAGCAGCTCGTCACGCTCACGATCGACGGCAAGGAGGTCAGCGTGCCTCGAGGCACGCTGATCATCCGCGCGGCGGAACAGCTGGGCGTCGAGATCCCGCGGTTCTGCGACCACCCGTTCCTCGAGCCTGCCGGCGCGTGCCGCCAGTGCTACGTCGAGATCGAGGGGCAGCCGAAGCTCGCGACCTCGTGCACGGTGCAGGTCGCCCCCGGCATGGTCGTGAAGACGCAGAACACGAGCGAGCTCGTCGAGGAAGCGCAGGTCGCGAACCTCGAGTTCCTGCTGCTGAACCACCCGCTCGACTGCCCGGTGTGCGACCGGGGCGGCGAGTGCCCCCTGCAGGACCAGGCGCTCGCGTTCGGCCCGGGCGAGAGCCGGTTCCGCGAGGCCAAGCGCGTGTGGCGCAAGCCGATCCCGCTGTCGCCGCTGGTGAACCTCGACCGCGAGCGGTGCGTGCTGTGCGCGCGGTGCACGCGGTTCTGCGACGAGATCTCGGGCGACAGGTTCATCGAGCTCTACGACCGGGGCGCGGCCGAACGGGTGTCGATCGCGGCCGGCGAGGACTTCCGGTCGCCGTTCAGCGGCAACACGATCCAGATCTGCCCGGTCGGCGCGCTCACGAGCGAGACGTACCGCTTCGTCGCGCGACCGTTCGATCTGCAGCTCGGCCGACAGCGTGTGCCCACACTGCTCGGCCGGCTGCAACATCAGGGTCGACCTGCGGCGAGGCGAGGTCGTGCGCCAGCTCGCTCGCGACGACGTCGACGTCAACGACGCGTGGATCTGCGACAAGGGGAGGTTCGCGTATCGCTTCCCCGACGATCCCGGGCGCATCACGACGCCGTTGATCCGGGACCGCGGTCTCGAGCCGGCGTCGTTCGGTGAGGTGCTGATGTGGGTGGCCGAGCGCTGCGCGGGCGCGCGCGTGGGCTTCCTCACCGGCGGCCGACTGATGGACGAGGATTACTACGCGCTGTCGAAGCTCGCGAGGACGGTGATCGGCACGAACGACCTCGATCACCGCCGCGACGACGGGGGTCGAGCCGAAGCATGGGCCGCCGCCCACCCGATGGGGGTTACGTACAAGGACGTCGAGCGTGCATCGGTGATCCTCGTCGCCGGCCTCGACGCCGAGCAGGAGGTGCCGATCCTGCACCTTCGCCTGCGGAAGGCCGCGAGGCGCGGCGCGCGGATCGTCGTGCTCCACCCTCGGCGCACGCGCCTGCACGACGTGGCCGAGCACGTCCTGTGCGCGCCGGGCGAGGAGCGATCGATCTTCGAGGAGGCCGCCGCCGGCGCCGGGCCGCTCGCCGATGTCGTGGCGGCCCTTCGCGAGGCGGGTGGGTCCGGGGTCGTGCTCGCCGGTCAGCGGCTCGCATCCGGACCGCCCGGCGCCGCCGATGCGGCGTTGGACCTGGCGGCCGGGCTCGGCGCCCGCTTCCAGTACGTGACGCGTCGCGGGAACGACCGTGGCGCGCTGATCGCGGGCGTGCACCCTCGCCTGCTTCCCGGCGGCAGGCGCGTCGACGATTCCGATGCGCGCACCGAGGTCGAGCGCGTGTGGGGGCCGGTGATGGCCGCCGATCCCGGCCGGGACTGGCGGGGCATCCTGGAGGCGGCCGCCGACGGCGAGCTCGACGTGCTCTTCTTGATCGGCGTCGATCCGATCACCGACTACCCCGACGCCGAGCTCGCCCGGCGCGCGCTCGACAACGTGGCGGTCAAGGTCGTCCAGTCGCTCGAACTCGGCTCGTTGGCGCGCTACGCCGACGTGTTCCTCCCGGCCGCCGCGTTCGTCGAGAAGGACGGGCACGTGACGACGTGGGAGGGCCGGGGCCAGCGGATCCGTCCGGTGCGGGCGGTCGAGGGCATCAGCCGGCCCGACTGGGAGATCTTCGCGGGTCTCGCGGCCGCCATGGGTGGTGATCTCGGATTCGACACGCTCGAGGAGCTCCACGACGACATGGGCCGGATCCTCCCGACGGACCAGGCGTCGGCGCGCACCGGCCTCGCACGGGCGACCCCTGCCCCGGCGGCGGACCGGCCCGAGGGAACGCTGACGCTCTTCAGCTATCACCTGCTCGTCGACGAGGGTCGGCTCTCCGAACGGGCCGACGAGTTGAAGGCCGCCCTCGGGGACGAGGCGTTCGTCGAGGTGCATCCCGACGACGCCGCCGGGCTCGGCCTCGAGGGCGGAGGTCGCGCCCTCGTGCGGACCGGCGTCGGCCAGGCGGAGCTCCCCGTCCACGTGAGCGCCCACATCGCGAGAGGCGCGGCGTTCGTGCCGTTCAACAGCGCCGGCCTCCGCGCGAACACCCTGCTCTCCGGTTCGTTCGTGACGACGGCGACGCTCGAGGCGGTTGCTGCCGGCGCCGCGACGCCGGCAGCAGGCGATCCGCCCGAGGCCGGCTCCGCCCCGACCGCGGAGGAGGTGCCGGTCTGATGGACTGGGTCGACTGGATCCTCCTCGTCGCCCGCGTCGTGATCGTGTTCTTCTTCTTGCTGCTCTCGGTGATCCTCTACGTCTGGGTCGAGCGCAAGGTCATCGCCGACTTCCAAACGCGGGCGGGTCCCCTGCGGGCCGGGCCGCGGGGTGTGCTCGTGACGCTCGCCGACGGCATCAAGCTCTTCTTCAAAGAGGGGATCACGCCGACGAACGCCGACCGCCCGGTGTTCTTGCTCGCGCCGATCCTCGCGATGTTCCCGGCCTTCCTTGCGTTCGCGGTGATCCCGTTCGGCACGAGCGTGACGCTCTTCGGCCGCGAGGTCCCGTTCCAGCTCGCCGACCTGAACATCGGCGTGTTGTGGATCCTCGCGATGACGTCGCTCGGCGTCTACGCGGTCGTCCTCGCCGGCTGGGCGAGCGGGTCGAACTATCCGCTGCTCGGCGCCGTCCGCTCGACCGCGCAGATGATCAGCTACGAGGTCGGGATGGGCCTGGCGCTCATCGCCGTGTTGATGTACTCGGGCGAGCTCTCGATGAGCGGGCTGGTCGCGAGCCAGGATCGCGTCTGGAACGTGATCCCGCAGTTCCCGGCGTTCGTCGTGTTCCTGATCTGCGGGCTCGCCGAGACGAACCGGCCGCCGTTCGACCTGGCCGAGGCCGAGTCCGAGCTCGTGGCCGGCTTCCACACCGAGTACTCGGGCATCAAGTTCGCGATGTTCTACCTCGGCGAATACGTCAACACGGTCACCGTCGCGGCCGTCGCCGTCACCCTGTTCCTCGGCGGCTGGCGCGGTCCGGCGCCGGCCTTCGTGCCGTGGCTGTGGCCGCTCCTGTGGTTCATGTGCAAGGTGACCGTGGTCATCTACCTGTACATCCTCGTGCGCGGCTCGCTGCCCCGCATGCGGTACGACCGGCTCATGAACTTCGGCTGGAAGGTCCTGATCCCGTTCGGCCTCGTGTGGGTGCTCGTGACGGGCGCGGTGATCGTGCTTCCGGACGAGTTCGGCCGCCGGAGCGTGTTCATCGGCGGCGCGGTCGTGTTCGGTGCGGTGCTCCTGCTCTCGCTCCTCGCGCCGCTCGTCCAGCGACCTCGACCGGAGGTGACGACGTGAGCGAGAAAGAGCCGACCACGACGCCGGGATTGTGGGATTCGGCGGTCGCGATCGCCAAGGGCATGGGCACCGTCTGGAAGCAGACGTTCCGTGCCGACAACACCGAGCGGTGGCCGGCCGAGATCGCGGCGCCGCCCGAGCGCTCGCATATCGGCCGGCACCTGCTGAACCGGCACGACGACGGCCTCGAGAAATGCATCGGGTGCGAGCTCTGCGCCTACGCATGCCCGGCCGACGCGATCTGGGTCGAGGGCGAGGACAACGATCCCGCAGGACCCGGTCAGCCCGGGGGAGCGCTACGCGAAGGACTACCAGATCAACTACCTGCGCTGCATCATGTGCGGTCTGTGCGTCGAGGCATGCCCGACGCGTGCGCTGACCCTGACGAGCTACTCAGAGATGTCGTTCACGTCGCGCGAGGAGGCGATCTGGACGAAGGAACAGCTGCTCGAGCCGCCGCCTCCGCCCGGCACCGACCCGATCGACAAGGAGGGGCTGTAGGGCCCGTGGCGCTCGACAACGTGGTGTTCTGGGTCTTCGCGCCGATCTCGGTCGCGAGCGCGATCGGCATGTTGCTGATGAGAAACGCCGTGCACGCCGCGTTGTTCCTCGTCGTGAACTTCTTCTGCCTCGCGGTGATGTACCTGATCCTCGATGCCCCGTTCCTGTTCGCGGTGCAGATCATCGTGTACGCCGGCGCGATCATGGTGCTGTTCCTGTTCGTGATCATGCTGCTGGGGGTCGACCGGGACGACGACCTGCGTGAGCCCCTGCTCGCGCAGCGGCCGCTCGCGTTCATCCTCGCGGGGGCATTCGTCCTCGAGATCGCCGTGGCGGTGCGGGCCGGGATCGGGTTCGCGAGCAGGGCGCCCGACGGCTTCGACGTCGTGAACGAGGGCGGCAACGCCCAGGCGCTCGCGGAGGTGCTGTTCCGCGACTACTTCTTGCCCTTCGAGATCACGTCGGTCCTGCTGATCGTCGCCGCGATCGCGGCGATGGTGCTCGCCCAGCGGAAGGCCCGCGCCGTCACGCAGGCCGAGCTCGAGCGACGCGGACTCGCTGCGCCCGCCGCCCAGGGCGACGTCGCTGCCGGCGTTCGTACCGAGCCGGCCGCGACGGGCTTCGACGCGATCGACACGACGGAGCCTCCTCGATGAGGACGCCGATCGCCTACTTCTTGCTGCTCTCCGGGGTCTTGTTCGCCCTCGGCACGGTGGGCGTCCTCCTACGGAAGAACGCCCTGCTGATCTTCATGTCGGTCGAGCTCCAGCTGAACGCCGTGAACCTCTCGCTCGTTGCCTTCAGCCGGATGCACGCCGAGCTCGACGGGCAGGTGCTCGCGTTCTTCTCGATGGTCGTCGCGGCCGCCGAAGTCGTCGTCGGTCTCGCCATCATCGTGTCGCTCTACCGGCGCCGGCGCTCCGTCGACGTCGACCGGGTCACGGAGCTTCGGTGGTAACGAGCGACCTCGTCCGCGTGCCGGAGGCGACGGCCGCCATGGGGCTCCTCTGGCTCGTGCCGACCTTGCCCCTGGCGGGCGCGCTGATCAACCTGTTCGTCGGCAGGCGCCTCGCCAAAGTGGCCGGATGGCTCGCCACCGCGCTCGTCATCGCGTCGTTCGGGGTCGCCGCGCTCGCGGTGCAGAGCCTGCTCGCCCACCCCGCCGAGGAGCGCCTGTTCGTGCAGCATCTGTTCACGTGGGTCGACTCGGGGTCCTTCACGGTCGGCGCCGACCTGCGATTGGACGCCCTCAGCGCCGTGATGATCCTCGTCGTCACCGGGATCGGCGGGCTGATCCACCTGTACTCGATCGGGTACATGGCCGACGATCCGCGGTTCGGCCGGTTCTTCGCCTACCTGAACCTGTTCGTCTTCTTCATGTTGATGCTCGTCCTGGGGGCCAACTACCTCGTCCTCTACCTCGGATGGGAGGGGGTCGGCCTCTGCTCGTACCTGCTGATCGGGTTCTGGTCCGACAAGGTCGAGAACGCGAACGCGGCGAAGAAGGCGTTCGTGACGACCAGGATCGGTGACACCGCGATGCTGATCGGCCTCGCCTTCATCGTCTGGAGGTTCGGCACGCTCGACTTCGAGCCGGTGTTCGGCGCCGCGGCCGACACCCTCACCGAGGGAGCCGCGACCGCGATCGCACTGCTGCTGCTCGGGGGCGCGATCGGCAAGTCGGCGCAGATCCCGTTGCAGGTCTGGCTCCCCGACGCGATGGCGGGCCCGACCCCGGTGTCGGCGTTGATCCACGCCGCGACGATGGTGACCGCCGGCGTGTACCTCGTCGCCCGGAGCGCGCCGATCTTCGAGCTCTCCGACGTCGCGCTCCCGGTCGCGCTGGTGATCGGCCTCGTCACGATGCTCGTCGCCGGCACCGCCGCCCTCGGGCAGACCGACATCAAGCGGGTGCTCGCGTACTCGACGATGAGCCAGCTCGGCTACATGTTCATGGCCGTCGGCATGAGGGCCTACGCCGCGGCGATGTTCATGCTCGTCGCGCACGCCTTCTACAAGGCGCTGATGTTCCTCGGCTCCGGCTCGGTGATCCATGGGATGCACGAGGAGCAGGACATGCGCCGCATGGGCGGCCTCCTGCCCAAGATGCCGGTGACCGGCGTGACGTTCATCGTCGGCGCCGTCGCCTTGGCCGGGGTGCCGCCGCTCGCCGGGTTCTTCGCGAAGGACCAGATCCTCGAGATCGCGAACCACACCGGTCGTGAGGCCGTGTGGATCCTCGGGACGCTCGGGGCCCTCCTGTCCGCGCTCTACATCGGAAGGCTCGTCTTCCTCACCTTCTTCGGCAGGCCGCGGAGCGACGCCGCCGAGCAGCGCACACGAGTCGCCGCCGCTCATGACCGCGCCGCTCGTCGTGCTCGCCGATCGGGGCGGCGGGCGCCGGTTGGCTCAACCTGACCCCCGAGGGCTCGCTCGCGACGCTCCTCGAACCGGTGGTCGGTGAGGTGCCCCACGGTGCGGGCCTCGCCGTCTACGCCTTGTCGACGATCGGCGGCACGATCGCCGTGCTCGGGATCGCCCTCACGTGGCTCGTCTACGGCAGCGGGCGCGTGGACTGGGTCGCCTTCGGCGACCGACTCGAGCCGCTCCCGCGCACGCTCCTGCACGGATGGTACGTCGACCGGGCCTATTCGAAGCTCCTCGTCGCGCCCGGGAAGGCCGCGGCTCGCCTCACGGCCTTCACGGTCGACGCGAAGGGCCTCGACGGGCTCGTGAACGGCGCCGGCGCGGGCGTCCGGCGTCTCGCGGAAGTGGGCCGCCTGGTCCAGACCGGATTCGTCCGGAGCTACGCGCTCGCGTTCTTCGTGGGCGCCGTGGCCCTGCTCGCCTACGTGGGGGTGCGGCTGTGAACAGGCTGCTCACGATCGCGACGTTCCTTCCGCTCGTCGGATTGGCGCTCCTGCTCGTCGGGGGCCGAGACCTGCGCGACGACGTCGCGCGCGCGATCGCGCTCATCACGACGATCGCGACGTTCCTCGTCTCGCTCGTCGTCTACGGCCGGTTCGACGCCGCCGCCGGTGGGTTCCAGCTCGTGGAGCAGGCCGAGTGGGTGCCGTCGATCGGGCTGGGCTACATCCTCGGCATCGACGGCGTGAGCATCTGGCTCGTGTTGCTGACGACCTTCTTGTTCCCGGTCGCCGTGCTCGCGTCGTGGCCGATCGTCAAAGACGTCCGCCTCTACATGGCGGCGATGCTCGGGCTCGAGACCGCGGTCGTCGGCTCGTTCGTGGCGCTCGACCTACTCCTGTTCTTCCTGTTCTTCGAGGCGCTCCTCGTGCCGATGTACCTGCTGATCGGTGGGTGGGGCGGCGAGCGCCGGGTCTACGCGGCGATCAAGTTCTTCCTCTTCACGATGGCGGGCTCCGCGTTCTTGTTGCTCGCGACGCTGTTCCTCTGGTCGCGGTCGGGCCGGGCGCTCGGGGGCCAGGCAACGTTCGATCTCCGCGAGCTCCAGGAGGTCGCCCTCGGCCTGCCGGTCGAGACGGCCCGCTGGCTGTTCCTCGCGTTCTTCGTCGCCTTCGCGGTCAAGGTTCCGCTGTTCCCGCTCCACACGTGGCTTCCCGACGCGCACACCGAGGCTCCGACCGCCGGCTCGGTGCTGCTGGCCGGGGTCCTGCTGAAGGTCGGGACGTTCGGACTGATCAGGTTCAACCTCACGCTCTTCCCCGAGGCCGGCAGGTACTTCGCGACGTTCGTCTCGATCCTCGCGGTCGTCGGCATCATCTACGGCGCCGTCGCCGCGCTGATCCAGAGCGACATCAAACGTCTCGTCGCGTATTCGTCGGTGTCGCACCTCGGCTTCGTGGTGCTCGGCATCTTCGCGTTCACGCAGCAGGGCGTGACCGGCGGCCTGCTCCAGATGGTGAACCATGGGCTCGCGACCGGCGCGTTGTTCCTGCTCGTGGGCATGGTCTATGAGCGCACCCACACCCGTGAGCTCGATCGCATGGGAGGACTCGCCACGGTGATGCCGTGGCTCCTCGGCTCGTTCTTGTTCGCGGCGTTCGCCTCGGTCGGGCTCCCCGGCCTGAACAGCTTCGTCGGGGAGTTCCTCGTGATCGCCGGCACCTTCGCCGTGAACCAGTGGGCCGGCGCGATCGCCGCCCTCGCGGTGATCCTCGCCGCGATGTACCTGCTCTGGTCCTACCAGCGGATGGCCTACGGGCCTGTCCGCGAGGAGCACCGGCGCCTTCCCGACCTGAGCCTCCGCGAGACGGTGGTCATCGCCCCCGTGCTGGCCCTGCTGCTCGTGTTCGGCGTGTATCCGAAGCCCCTCACCGACGCGATCGACCCGGCCGCGGCGCGGGTCGTCGAGCGGGTCACCCCGACGGGCCAGACCGTCGACATCGGCGACGTCCAGCTCGCGGAGCCCGACGCGCCCGCTGGCGACGAGGGCGATGGAGGTGACGGCGAGTGATCGAGACCCCGGCGCTCGACTTCTGGCCGCTCCTGCCCGAGCTGCTGCTGGTGGGGTTCGGCGTCGTCGGCATCCTCTACGAGGCGCTCGCGCCCCGTGCAGCACGGCCGGCCCACCTCGCGATCGCGCTGCTCGGGCTGATCCTCGCGACCGGCGCGTCGCTCCTGCTCTGGCAGTACGGCGGTGAGCCCACCGTGCTCGGGGGCGCGATCGCCAACGACCGCTTCGGCGTGGTCGCGCGCCTCGTGCTGCTGGGCGCGGCCTTCATCGGCCTGCTCCTCGGCACCCACGACTTCGAGCGCGACCCGGCCGGCTACCAGGGAGAGTTCTATCCGCTCGTGCTCTTCGCGACGTCGGGGATGACCTTGATCACCGTCGCCGCCGACCTCATCGTGGTCTTCCTAGCCCTCGAGATCTTGTCCCTCTCGCTCTACGTGCTCGTCGGCCTCAGCGGCGGCCGGCGCGCGAGCGAGGGCGCGATGAAGTACTTCTTGCTCGGTGCGTTCAGCTCGGCGTTCTTCCTCTACGGCATCGCCCTCGCGTACGGGGCGACGGCAACCACGAAGATCGCCGACGTTGCGAACGCGCTCGCCGGCTCGACGGGGGACCAAGCGATCGCCCTGCTCGCGACGGCGTTCCTCTTGATCGGCTTCGGCTTCAAGGTCTCGGCCGCGCCGTTCCACATGTGGACCCCCGATGTCTACCAGGCGGCCCCGACGCCGGTCACCGCCTTCATGTCGGCGGCGACGAAGGTTGCGGCGTTCGCGGCGCTGATCCGCGTCCTCGACGTCGCCCTCCAGCCGCTCACCTGGGACTGGACGCCGCTCGTCGTCGCGATCGCGGCCGTGTCGGTCGTCGTCGGCTCGGTGCTCGCGATCGCGCAGTCCGACGTGAAGCGGATGCTCGCATACTCGAGCGTCGCTCACGCCGGGTTCATCCTCACCGGCCTCACGGCGGGAGACGCGCTCGGGATCCGCGCCGTGATGTTCTATCTCGTGACCTACGCCGCGATGACGCTCGGGGCCTTCGGGACCGTCATGCTCGTCGCGGCGCGCGGGCACGATGATGCGGCGCTCGAGGACTACCGGGGGTTGCACCGGCGGGATCCGTTGCTCGCGGCGCTCATGACGTTGTTCCTCCTGTCCCTGGCCGGGATCCCGCCGACGGCCGGGTTCATCGCGAAGGTCGGTGTCTTCGGCGCCGCGATCGACGCCGGGCACTGGTGGCTCGTCCTCGTCGGCGTGCTCGCGAGCGTCGCGGCCGCGTTCTTCTACCTGCGCGTGATCGTCCTGATGTACATGCACGAGCCCGAAGGGTCTCGCGTCGACGACGACGCGCTGCTCCCGCGCGTCGCGATCGCGATCCCTGCGGCCCTCGTCGTCGTCCTCGGCGTGTTCCCCGGCTTGCTCTCGGACTTCATCGAGTCGGCTTCGATCCTGCATTGGTGATGCCATGCGACGCGTGATCCCAGGCCTCGAAGCTCCCGACGCCGCGCTCGAGACGAGCATCCGTGCCCGGCTGGACCGCGTGGAGGAGGCGCTCGAGAAGTCGGTCGTCGCCGAATCGGACCTGCTCGCCGCCACGGCGAAGTACCTGCTGCAAGCAGGGGGCAAGCGGTTCCGCCCCATGCTCGTGCTGCTGTCGGGCTACTTCGGCGATCCGACCGACCCGCGGCTGATCCCGGGCTCGGTCGCGATCGAGCTCGTCCATCTGGCGACCCTCTACCACGACGACGTGATCGACGAGGCCGACTCCCGTCGCGGCACGCCGAGCGTGAACGCCCGCTGGGACAACACGGTCGCGATCCTCACCGGCGACTACCTGTTCGCCCGTGCCTCGGAGCTCTCGGCCGACCTCGGACCCGACGTCTGCCGTCTGCTCGCCCGCACGATCGCGGTGCTCTGCGACGGGCAGATCCGCGAGGTCGACGCCTCGGGCAAGGTCGAGCAGACCGAGGCGGCCTACCTCGAGATCATCCGGCGCAAGACCGGCATCCTGATCGCGACGTCGTGCCGCCTCGGCGGGATGCTCTCCGATGCCACCCCGGCCGACGTGGAGACCCTGGAGGCCTTCGGGGAGTCGCTCGGCATGGCCTTCCAGCTCTCCGACGACATCATGGACGTCACCTCGAGCCAGCTCGAGCTCGGCAAGGAGCCGGGGGTGGACATGAAGGAGGGCGTCTACACCCTCGCGGTGCTGCACTCGCTCGCCGAGGGGACGGACCGGGGCGAGCTCGCGCGCCTGTTGGGCCACGGCGCTCCCGACGGCGAGCTGCTCGACCGGGCGCTCGAGATCGTGCGATCGGGTGGATCGATCGAGCACGCCCGCCGTGCGGTCGCCGCCGAGGTGGCACGGGCGGTGGGTCTCGCGAGGAAGCTCCCCGACGGCCCTGCGAGCCAGGCGTTGGTGCAGCTCGCCCGGTTCCTCGCCGTACGGTGCGGCGCGGACCCGGGGACGTGAGCGCCGCGGTGACGGATGCCCGTCTCCCGGCCCGAGAGACGGGATGACGGCAACGGGGGGCGAGCGGGCGCGCTGCTAGGATACGGGCCGCTCGGGAAAGCGTTCACAAGCGAGGACGTGAGCAACTACTACGATCAGTACGGTGTCGTCCTGGCGGTCGTGACCGCCGGTGCTTTGCTGGTCCTCGTTGCCTTCTCTGCCGCCCGGCTGATCGCTCCGAGTCGCCCCGGCGTCGGTGACAAGCTCACCACGTACGAATGCGGTATCGATCCGGTGGGTGACGGCTGGTCCCAGAGTCAGGTACGCTATTACCTCTACGGCTTCCTCTTCGTGATCTTCGACGTCGAGGCCATCTTCCTGTTCCCATGGGCTCGGGTCTTCGAGAGCCTCGGTTACACGGCCGTCGTCGAGATGGCGATCTTCATCGGCATCCTCGCGACCGCCCTGCTCTACGCCTGGCGCAAAGGGGTCCTCCGGTGGGTCTGATCACCGAGAAGACGCCGCTCGCGAAGATCCAGCCCGTGAAGTTCCTCCTCAACTGGGGGCGTCGCTACTCGCTGTGGGTCTTCAACTTCGGTCTCGCCTGCTGCTCGATCGAGTTCATCGCGGGCTCGACCGCCAAGAACGACTTCATCCGCCTCGGCGTGATCCCGTTCGCCCACGGGCCGCGCCAGGCCGACCTGCTCGTCGTCGCCGGGACACTGACCGACAAGATGGCCCCCGTCCTCAAGCGGCTCTACGACCAGATGCCCGATCCCAAGTACGTGATCTCGTTCGGCTCGTGCTCGAACTGCGGCGGGCCGTACTGGGACAGCTACTCGGTCACGAAAGGGGTCGACCAGATCGTGCCGGTCGACGTCTACGTGCCCGGCTGCCCCCCGCGCCCCGAGGCGCTCCTGCACGGCATCGTGAAGCTGCAGGAGAAGATCCGCGACGAGGACATCCAGGAGAAGTTCCGCAGTGGGACGACCGCTGTCGGCTGACGACGTCTCGGCGCGCCTGCGGGCTCGGTTCGGCGACGGCGTCGAGGTCGTCGACCAGCATGGGCACTCGGTCGCGACGGTTCCCGCCGATCGGTACCGCGACGTGGCCCGGTTCCTGCGCGACGAGCCGGCGTTCGCATGCGACTACTGCGACTTCGTGGGCGGCGTCGACTTCGGCCCCGAGCGCGGCTTCGAGGTGATCGCGCACTTCTTCTCGACCGAACACACCCACAACGTCCGGCTCAAGGTCCAGCTCCCGCACGACGGCGCCGCCATCGATTCGATCGCCGACGTGTATACGACGTGCGACTGGCACGAGCGCGAGACCGCCGAGATGTTCGGGATCCGCTTCGAGGGGCACCCGCGCCCCGTCAAGCTCCTCCTGGCCGAGCCCTTCGAGGGCTACCCGCTGCGCAAGGACTTCCCGCTCATGAGCCGCGAGGTCAAGCCCTGGCCGGGCGCCGTCGAGGGCGAAGAGGACGAGGACGAGTGATCGCCGAGGCGGGCGTGTCGATCGTCGACGAGCTGACGTCCAACTTCTGGTTGGCGCTCGTGATCAAGACCGTCGCCGTGGTCGGGTTCTTCCTCGTGGTGCCGCTGGTAGTCGGCTACATGGAGCACAAGGTCCTCGCGCACATGCAGGCGCGGCTCGGCCCCATGGAGGCCGGCGGCTTCCACGGCTGGGCCCAGCTGGTCGCCGACGGCGTGAAGTTCATCCAGAAGGAGGACGTCGTGCCGGCGGCGGCCGACCGCACCGTGTTCTCGCTCGCGCCTGCCGTCGCGCTGATCCCCTACATCGTGACGCTGGTCGTGCTGCCCCTCGGGAGCGACGTCTTCGCGCTCGACCTCGACGTCGGCATCTTCTTCGTGATGGCCGTCGCGAGCATCGGGGTGATCGGCGTGCTGATGGCGGGGTGGTCCTCGGCGAACAAGTACTCGCTGATGGGGGCGCTCCGTGCGGCGGCGCAGCTGATCGCGTACGAGCTTCCGCTGGTGCTCGCCGCTGCGGCGGTCGTGATGCTGGCCGGCACCTTGTCGCTCATCGGCATCGTCGAGGCGCAGCGGGACCTTTGGTACGTGGTCCCGCTGTTCCCCCTGTTCATCGTGTTCATGATCGCGTCGCTCGCCGAGCTCACGCGCCCGCCGTTCGACATGCCGGTGGCCGACTCCGAGATCATCTTCGGCGCGTACACCGAATACACGGGCCTCAAGTTCGCGTTCTTCCTGCTCTCGGAATACGGCGGCATCGTCGTGCTGTCGGGCGTCGCGTCGGTGCTGTTCCTCGGCGGCTACCTGCCGCTGCCGGGTATCCCGATCCCCGGACCCCTCATGACGATGGGCAAGATCTTCGCGCTGTCCTTCGTGGTGATCTGGCTCCGCGCGACGTTCCCGCGCCTCCGCGAGGACCAGCTCCAGCGGTTCGCGTGGGTCTCGCTCGTCCCCCTGTCGCTCGTGTGGATCCTCGGCGTGGCGTTCGCGAAGGTGGCGGTGAACTGATGGCAACGACCGATCACGGACCAAGAGATCACGATCCAAGCGATCAGAAGGAGCAGGGCATCGGCCAGGGGCTCCTCCAAGGTCTCGCCGTGACGTTGAAGACGATGCTCCGTCCCGCCGTCACGCAGCAGTACCCGCACGTCAAGCCCGATCTGCCCCCGCGGACACGCGGCGTGATCGCGCTCAAGGAGGCGAACTGCACCGTCTGCTACAAGTGCTCGCGCGAATGCCCCGACTGGTGCATCTACATCGACGCCCACAAGGAGACCCACGAGCCGGCGGCCGGCGGCCGGGCGCGGTCGGTGAAGGTGCTCGACCGGTTCGCGATCGACTACGCCCTGTGCATGTACTGCGGCATCTGCGTCGAGGCGTGTCCCTTCGACGCGCTCTTCTGGAGCCCCGAGTTCGAGTACGCCGAATACGACATCGACTCGATGACCCACGAGAAGGAGCGTCTCGAGGAGTGGACCTACACGGTCCTGCCGCCGCCCGAGCTCGAGGAGGGCGCCGTGCCTGCGGAGGCGGCCTCGTGACGGCCCAGGAGTACGCGTTCGCCGTCGTCGCCGTGATCGGCTCGATCTCGGCCGTCGCCGTCGTCACCGCGCGCAACGTGGTGCACGCGGCGCTCTATCTGGTGGTCACGCTCGCGAGCGTGGGGGTGACCTTCATCCTGCTCGGTGCCGAATTCCTGGGCTGGGTCCAGATCCTGATCTACGTCGGCGCGATCGTGATCCTGTTCCTGTTCGGCCTCATGCTCACGAAGGCGCCCATCGGCCGGGACACCCTCGACAACCAGCACACGTGGGTGGGGGCGATCGTGGGGCTCGGCATGTTCGCCGGGCTCGTCTTCTTGATCGACGACGCGTTCCCCGTGGCCGACGCGGTGGCGGGCGAGCCGGTGGCCGGCACCACCGAGTCGATCGGCCGATCGATCTTCACCGACTACGTCCTGCCGTTCGAGGCGGTGTCGTTCCTGCTGCTCGCCGCTCTGATCGGTGCGATCGTGCTGGCCCGCAAGGACGAGGGGAACTGACGTGGTCCGGCTGCCCCTCGTGCTGATCTTCTCGGCGTTGCTGTTCAGCACCGGGGTGTACGGCGTCTTGGCTCGCCGCAACGCCGTGATGGTCCTGATGGCGATCGAGCTGATGCTGAACGCCGTCAACGTGAACCTGATCGCGTTCGCCTCGCAATTGAAGGACGCCGGTGGCCAGGTCTTCGCGCTGTTCGTGATCGCCGTTGCCGCCGCCGAGGTCGGCATCGGCCTCGCGATCGTGATCTTGCTGTTCCGCAACCGCGAGTCGATCAACGTCGACGAGGTGAACCTCCTCAAGTGGTAGGGATGCTCGCCGCCGAGGGCGCCGAGGGCGCCGAGCATGCCGCCGCGGCGGCGAACTGGTTCGTCCAGCACGCCTGGCTGATCCCCCTGCTGCCCTTCGTGTCGGGGGCGTTGACGCTGTTCTTCGGGAAGCGGACGCCCGGCAAGGGACCGGTCTACGGCATCGCGGCGGTCTTCGCGGCGTTCGTCCTGTCGCTCGGCGTGCTGTGGCAGTACGTCGACGGTGGGGGAGGACGGTTCGTCGACGTCGTCGACTGGTTCACGATCGGCTCGCTGCACCTCGAGGTCGGGACGCTGGTCGACGGCCTCACCGCGGTGACGCTCGTGGTCGTGACCTCGGTCTCCCTCATGGTGCAGATCTACTCGCTGGGCTACATGCACGGCGACGAGCGCTACACCTGGTTCTACACGGTGCTGTCGCTGTTCACCGGCGCGATGCTGATCGTCGTCGTCTCGAGCGGCGTGATCCAGCTGCTCGTCGGCTGGGAGATCATGGGTGTCTGCTCGTACCTCCTGATCGGGCACTGGTGGGAGGATCGCGTCAACTCCAGCGCCGCGATCAAAGCCTTCATCACGACCCGGATCGGCGACGTTCCGATGATGTTCGGGTTCTTCGCGCTGATCGCGGCGACGGGGTTCACGACGACGAGCATCCCCGAGGTCACCGAGGCGATCGCCCACGGCGAGGCATCGAGCCTGTTCCTCACGGTCGGCGCGCTCATGCTTTTCGGCGGCACGATCGGCAAGTCGGCCCAGTTCCCGCTCCACGTGTGGCTCCCCGACGCGATGGCAGGTCCGACGCCCGTGTCGGCGCTGATCCACGCTGCGACGATGGTCGCCGCCGGCGTCTACCTCGTGGGCCGCCTCTTCGAGGTCTTCGTCGTCGCCGACGAATACGTGCTCACCGTCGTCTCGATCGTCGCGGCCATCACGATGCTCGGGGCCGCGATCCTCGCGATCGCGCAGGACGACATCAAGCGGGTCCTCGCCTACTCCACGCTCTCGCAGCTCGCGTACATGGTCGCGGGGCTGTCGATGGGCGAGGAGGGCTTCACGGCCGGCTTCTTCCACCTGTTCACCCACGCGTTCTTCAAGGCGCTGCTCTTCCTCGGCGCCGGCTCGGTGATCCACGCCGTCCATTCGAACGACATGAGCGACATGGGCGGCCTGCGGCAGAAGATGCCCATCACTTTCTGGACGATGCTGATCGGCTCGCTCGCCCTCGCGGGCGTCGTCCCGTTCGCCGGGTTCTGGTCCAAGGACGAGCTGCTCGTCGTCGCGAACGACACCGGCACGACGTGGCTGTTCTGGATGTTCGTCGTCACGGCCGCGGTGACCGCCTACTACACCGCCCGCATGCTGCTGCTCACGTTCTTCGGCGCGTACCGTGGCTCGGCGCATCCGCACGAGTCGCCGCCGTCGATGACCGGGCCGCTCGTCGCCCTCGCCGCCGCGACGGTCGGCGTCGGCTTCCTCGGCGCGCCCCAGCTGGGGGCGGTCTTCGGCCAGTGGGCGTTCTTCGAGCATCCGCACGAGGCGCACTTCGTGCCCTGGATCGCCGGCCTCGGCCTCCTGGCCGCGGCGATCGGCGTCGCCGGCGGTTGGGCCCTGTACCGGGAACGCCGCGAGGTGGACCCGATGCAGCAGGCCCTCGGTCCGGTGTGGCGGGTCCTCGTCAACCGCTACTACATCGACGACTTCTACATGGCCGCGATCGTGCGACCGACCCGCGATCGGTTGTCGGCCGGCGTCAACTGGATCAACCAGAACGTGATCGACGGGCTCGTGAACGGCGCCGCGCTCCTCGCGCGCGGGCTCGCCCGCCTCACCGCCTGGTTCGATCGGAACCTGATCGACGGCCTCGTGAACGCTCTGGCCAGCACCGCCGGCACCTCCGGCGGCCTGCTCAAGTACCTGCAGTCCGGGAACGTGCAGTGGTACGCCGTCGTGCTGTTCGTCGGCGTGATCGCCTTCACGATCGTCTTCATCAGGGTCGCGTGATCGTGGCCGTCGCAGGAGCCAATAAGGAGTGAAGGAACGATGACCTGGGAGAACTCCGCGATCACGATCACGACGCTCCTGCCGCTCGTGGGCGCGCTCGTGATCATGCTCGTGCCGAACGGCCGTGACCGCTTGATCAGAGGCCTGGGCATCGTCGTCACGGGCGCCGCGCTCGTGCTCGCGATCGCGATCGCGATCGGCTTCGAGTACGGCACCGACGGGCTTCAGTACGTGCTCGACGTCCGCTGGATCGACGTGATCAACGCTCGCTACCACGTCGGCATCGACGGCATCTCGATGCCGCTCTACGTCTTGACGTTCCTCCTGTCGTTCCTCTGCGCGATCTACACGTGGAAGTACGTACCCGAGCCGGGTCGACCAAAGGCGTTCGTCGGCCTCATGCTGTTGCTCGAGACGGGCATGGCGGGCACGTTCATCGCGTTCGACCTGATCCTGTTCTTCGTGTTCTGGGAGCTCGTCCTCGTGCCGATGTACTTCCTGATCGGGATCTGGGGGTCGTCCAACCGCGAGTACGCGGCGATCAAGTTCTTCTTGTTCACGCTGTTCGGCTCGATCTTCATGCTGCTCGGCTTCCTCGGGATGTTCTTCCGTTCCGACGTGGGGGGCGGCGAGCGCACCTTCGACATCCTCAAGCTCCAGGCGTTCGCGCAGAACCCGCAGGGTGGGTTCAGCGACGGGTTCCAGCTCGTCGTGTTCGGCGCGGTCGCGCTCGGGTTCGCGGTCAAGGTGCCGATGTGGCCGTTCCACACCTGGCTCCCCGACGCACACACCGAGGCGCCCACGATCGGCTCGGTCCTACTGGCCGGCGTCATGCTGAAGATGGGCACCTACGGGTTCATCCGGATCGCGATCCCGTTGCTCCCCCACGGCGCCGAGGTCTACGCCCCGTGGATCGGCCTGCTGGCGGCGATCGGCATCGTCTACGCGTCGCTCGCGTGCCTCGCGCAGAAGGACCTGAAACGGCTGATCGCGTTCTCCTCGGTCGGCCATATGGGGTTCGTGATGCTCGGCATCGCGACGCTGACCGAGATCGGGATCCAGGCGGCGATCTTCGGGATGGTCGCGCACGGCGTGATCACCGGCATGTTGTTCTTCTGCGTCGGGTCGATCTACGACCGCTACCACACGCGCGCGATCGCCGAGATCGGCGGCGGCATGGCCCAGAAGATGCCGAAGCTCGCCGGCACGTTCGCCTTCGTCTCGATCGCATCCTTGGGGTTGCCGGGCCTCGCGGGGTTCTGGGGCGAGGTCATGGCGCTGCTCTCGGCCTTCAACCCGAACGAAGCCCTCGGCCTCGACGAGGGATTGTTCCGGGTCTACATGGTCATGGGCGGCGTCGGCACGATCCTCACGGCGGGGTACTTCCTGTGGATGCTCCAGCGGGTCAACATGGGCGTCCTGCCGGACCGCTGGAGGGACACCACGCTCCGCGACACGCTCGCGATCGAGTGGCTGGCCTGGGTCCCGCTCCTCGTGCTGATCGTCGTGCTCGGGCTGTACCCGCGGCTCGTGTTCGGGATGACCGACGAGGCCGTCGCCACCCTGATCGGGTTCTTCGGAGGCTGACGCGTGCCCTTGTCGATCGACTACCACGCGATCCTGCCCGAGCTGATCCTGTCGGGCACGATCGTGTTCGTGCTGGTGGTCGACGCGTTCCTGCCGGCGCGACGGCGATGGTTCGCGATGCCGCTCGCCCTGATGGGCGTGCTCGCCTCGCTCGTCGCCACGATCTCGCTCGTCGGCGAGGACCGCGAGACCTTCGGGGGACAGTTCGTCGTCGACAACTTCGCGGTGACCTTCAAGCTGTTCTTCCTGGCGGCCGCCGTGGTCGTGCTCGCGCTGTCGCTCCGCTATCTGCGGGAGGGGGGCTTCTACCAGGGCGAGTACTACTTCTTGCTCCTCACGTCGTTCCTCGGATGCCTGCTGATGCCGAGCTCACGCGACCTGATCATGCTCTTCATCGCCCTCGAGCTCGTGTCGGCCCCGGGGTTCCTGATGGCGGCCTTCCGAAAGAGCGACGTGCGCTCGAGCGAGGCCGGGCTCAAGTTCTTCCTGATCGGCGTGCTCTCGGCCGCGGTGATGCTGTTCGGCATGAGCTTGATCTACGGCGTGACGGGCGGGGAGACCGGGCTCACGCAGATCGCCGCGGCGCTCGCCGAGCTCGACCCGGCGCAGCTGTCGCTCGCGTACGCGGCGATCCTGTTCGTCGTGGTCGGATTCGCCTTCAAGGTGTCGGCGGTGCCCTTCCAGTTCTGGGCCCCCGACACCTACGAGGGGGCGCCGGTCCCGGTCGCCGCGTTCCTGGCCGTCGCGTCGAAAGCGGCCGGGTTCGCCGGGCTGTTGCAGCTCATGTTCGTGGCCTTCATCGGCCAGCACGAGTTCTGGGTGCCGATCTTCGCGTGCCTGTCGATCGCGACGATGACGATCGGGAACCTCGTCGCGCTCCAGCAGTCGCAGATCGTCCGGCTGCTCGCCTACTCGGGGATCGCGCAAGCCGGCTACATGCTGCTGCCGTTCGCGCTCGTGACCGACGACGTCGTCTCCAACGAGATCGCGTTCTCGGCGGCGGTCGCCTACATCTTGATCTACGGGATCATGAACCTCGGGGCTTTCGCGGTCGTCACGGCCGTCGCGCGTCGCCGGCCGCAGGTGCTGATCTCGGACTTCGCCGGCCTCGCCCGCACGGCGCCGATGCTTGCGGTGGGCATGACGATGTTCATGGTCTCGCTCGCCGGCGTGCCGCCGACCGGTGGGTTCTGGGCCAAGGTGCTCGTGTTCCGAGCGGCGATCGAGCGCGGCGGTGACCTCGGCGTCTGGCTCGCCGTCGTGATGCTCCTGAACTCGGTCGTGAGCATCTACTACTACTTCCTCGTTCCGCGGCAGATGCTCTTCAAGGATCCCGAGCGCGACGAGCGCCTGCACGTGCCGGTGCTCATCAGCGCGGTCGTGGCCGTCGCGATGGTGGCGCTCGTCGTCGTCTTCGTCCTGCCGAACCCGTTCGCCCGCATCGCGGAGCTGTCGGCGCTGTCCGGCCTCCCGACGGGCGGCTGAGCCTTCGTTCCGAACGGCCTGTGAGAGCATCGGGGTGGAGCCCTCGCACGTCCGCCGGGGGCCTACGAGAGGAGTGAAGAAGCGGTGACGCCGGGGATCAACCGAGCCAAGACATGGGTGCTGATCGCGGCCCTGACCGGTCTGTTCCTGCTGGTGGGGCGCGTGCTCGGCGGCGAGACGGGCATGTTCATCGCCCTGGCCTTGGGCCTCGGGTTCAACTTCGCGATGTACTGGTTCTCGGGCTCGATCGCCGTCAGGACCACCAGGTCGAAGCCGGTGACCGAGGCCGAGTACCCGCAGCTCTACCGAATCGTCCGTGAGCTCACGCAGACGGCCGACATGCCGATGCCCGGGATCTACGTCTCGGACATGGTGCAGCCGAACGCCTTCGCGACCGGCCGCAACCCGACGAACGCGAAGGTCGCGGTGACGAAGGGCATCCTGCAGATCCTCGACGAACGCGAGCTCCGCGGCGTGCTCGCCCACGAGCTCTCGCACGTGGCGAACCGCGACATCTTGATCTCGTCGATCGCCGCCGGCATCGGGACCTCGATCAGCTTCATCGCCCAGTTCGCGCTGTTCTTCGGCGGTGGCGACGACGAGGGCGTGAACCCGCTGTTCCTGCTGCTCGCATGGCTGATCGCGCCGATCGCGGCGGCGATCATCCAGATGGCCGTGTCGCGTTCGCGGGAGTATCAGGCCGACGAGTCCGGCGCCGTCTTGTCGCGCGATCCCTCCTCGCTCGCGAGCGCGCTCGTGAAGCTCGAGCAGACGGCGCGGCAGGTGCCGCCGCCCCGGCTCGGTGTCGCCCGCCGAGGCGCACCTGTTCATCGTGAACCCGATGGCGTCGCTGAAGGGCAAGGGCATCTCGGGCCTCTTCTCGACGCATCCGCCCACCGAGGAGCGCGTGGCGCGCCTCGAGGCGATCCGGGTGCGGCTCGGTGGCGGCAATCCGATCGGCGGGTAGCCCGGCCCGCAGTCACACCATCGTGCCGAGCACGGCGCGGACGTGGTCGAGGGTCGTGCGGGGGTTCACGAAGCACAGCCGGGCGACCTTTTCGCCCTGCCAGGTGGTCGGCTGGACGAACGCCACCTGCGCGTCGAGCAGGCGCCGCCACCACGACTCGTAGTCGTCGTCACCCCAGCCCACGCGACGGAACAGCACCACCGAAAGGTCCGGCTCCATCAGGAGCTTGAGCTGCGGATGGCGCCGCACCTCGTCGCTCGCCGCCCGAGTGAGCTGCAGGACGGCCTCGACGGCCTCGCGGTAGGCGTCGGTGCCGTACGTGGCGAGCGAGAACCACAGCGGAAGACCACGCATCCGCCGCGAGAGGTGGTACGCGAGATCCCACGGCCCGATCTCGTCGGTCTCGAGCTCCGAGGCGCTGTCGAGGTAGCTCGCCTCCTGCTTGAACGTGCCGGCGATCGCGGCGACGTCGCGGTAGACGAGCGCGCAGCAGTCGTAGGGCGCGAAGAGCCACTTGTGCGGGTCGACGATGAACGAGTCCGCCCGCTCGATCCCGCGGAACCGCTCCCGGACCGACGGGGCGCAGAGGCCGGCTCCACCGTAGGCGGCGTCGACGTGCAACCAGATCCCGCGCGCCGCGCAGACCCGCGCCACGCCGTCGAGGTCGTCGATCGATCCTGCGTTCGTCGTGCCGGCGCGTCGCGACCACGGCGACCACCCGCTCGGACCCCTCGCCCATCTCGGTGAGCCGCGCCTCCAGGCCCTCGCCGGTGAGCCGGCCCAGCTCGTCGCCCGGCACCGTCACGAGGTCCACGTCCATGACCTTCGCGGCGGCCTCGATCGACGAGTGCGCGCCCTCAGAACACGCCAGCGCCCATCCGGCCGCCGGGCGCGATCGCTCGCTCGCCGCCCGATGCCGGGCGGCGACCAGCCCCGACAGGTTGCCCGCGGAACCTCCCGAGACGAACGTGCCGCCGGCCGTCGTCGGGAACCCCGCCAGGTCGGCGATCCATCGCAGCGCCTGGTTCTCGGCCCAGATGCCGCCGGCACCGTCGATCCAGGCAGCACCGATCGTGCTCGAGGCGCCGACGACGAGGTCGAAGAGCACCGAGGCCTTCGTCGGCGCCGCCGGCACGAAGGCGAGGTTCGCGGGATGGTCGGTCGAGATCGTCGCGGGCGCGAGGATCTCGGCCCAGATCCGCAGGGCCTCGTCACCTCCGATGCCGCCGGGGGTCACGGTGTCGCCGGCGAGCTTCGTGAGCTCCTCCGACGTCATCGTGCCATCGAGCGGCTGCGCGTTCGCGATCCGATCGCGGGCGTAGGCCTCGATCGATCTCGCGAGCGCTTCGGTGTCCTCGCGTGAACTCGTGCATCTCGTGCACGGCGTCTCACCCTCCGACGGGAAGGGCCGGCCCAGCGGGCCGGCCCTCGCGCGTCCGGTTGCCTGCCTTGCCCGGCCTACGACGTCAGCGCGTGCGCGAACTCGTCGAAGGCGTCGATGTAGGTCTGCACCTCGGCCTCGGTGTGCTGCACCGAGATCGTCCACTGTTCCTCGTCGCCGGGGGTCATGAAGATGCCCCGATTCACCATGAACGGGTACGACGCCCAGTAGATCTCGGGGTGCGTCTCGAGGAAGTCCCGGTAGTTCGTGAGCGGCGTCTCGCGGTAGGACACGCACCCCTTGGCTCCCAGGTCGACCGTGTGCGCCGGGATGCCGCTGTCGGCGATCACCCGGTCGCAGCCCTCGGCGAGCATCGTCCCGAGCTTGCCGAGATGGTCGTACGCGTCCTTCGTGAGGACCTCGGTGAGCGCCGTGAGGCCCGCGGCCACCGAGAGCGGGTTGCCGTTGAACGTGCCCTGCTGGGCGGCGCCCTTCGTGACCCAGTCCATGATCGCGGCATCGCCACCGAACGCGCCGATCGTCGCGCCACCGCCGATCGCCTTGGCCCAGGCCGACAGGTGCGGCTTCACGCCGTAGCGCTCCTGCGTGCCGCCGTACGCGATCGTGCCGCCGCACTTCACCTCGTCGTAGATCAAGATCGCGCCGTGCCGCTCGCAGGCGTCGCGGAGCGCCTGCAGGTAACCGGGCGCCGGCACGACGATGCCGATGTTCATCATCACGGGCTCGAGGATCACGGCCGCGACCTGTCCCTCGTTGTCGGCGAGCGCTTGCTCGACAGCTCCCGCGTCGTTGAACGGAACGACGATCGTCGTCGACCAGAGCGCCTCGGGGATGCCCTTGGACGTCGGCTTCGTCGTGTACCAGGCCCTCCCTTCCTTTGGCCCCTCCTGATCGACGTCGTGACGCATCCCGAGCGTGTCGGCTTCGGGGACGACCGAGAACAGGACCGAGTCGTGATGGCCGTGATACGAGCCCTCCATCTTGACGATCTTGTCCCGGCCGGTCGCCGCGCGCGCGACGCGGATCGCGTCCATCGTGGCCTCGGTGCCCGAGTTCACGATGCGGATCTGCTCGACCTGGAACCGCTCGCAGATCGCCTCGGCGAGCGCGACCGTGTTCGGCGTCGTCACCGCGAAGTGGATCGCGTTCTCCGCGGCCTTCTTCAGCGCCTCGACTATCTTCGGATGCGCGTGCCCGACGACGTTCACGCCGAACCCACCGTGGAAGTCCTTGTACTCGGTGCCGTCGACGTCCCAGACGCTCGAACCCTTGCCCCGCTCGAGGTAGATCGGGTAGGGGTCGCCCACCTGGAAGTTCGAGACGACGCCGCTCGGGAGCGACTTCACCGCGCGATCGAAGAGCGCCTTCGACGCTGGCGTCCGCTCGAGAAGAGCCTTGGTTTCCCGGTCGGCGATCTCCGCCGCACGTGCCTTGAGACGCTCAAGATCCACGCCCATCACCTCCTGAGTGGCGGTCAGGGTACCCGGCGCCTGAGGGACGAGACAATCGATGGTCCCAGGTCCTGTCTCTCGCCCGCGCGGACTCGCCAGGCCGTCGTCGACCACGTGGGGGCGAGGCGGGCGACCTGGCCATTTGACCTCTCGTGAGAGCAGTGTAGGGTCCCATGTCTGCCCGCCTTGCCAATGGCCTTGGCCACTGGAGGTGGGCGCCGTGTTCTCTGACCCCTCGACCCGCCCGCGTGTCTCACGGCGCAGGACCGTTCCCGTCCTCACCGTGCTCACCCTCGTCCTGATCGCCTCGATGGTGGTCGCCCCGAGCGCCTTCACCACGCGCGCTCCGGACCGGCGTGCTCTGAGCGGGGCCGACATCGTCACGATGTGGAACGCCGTGACCGTCGACACGGTCGTCGTCGACGCCGGCAAGGCGAACGTCGAGGCGTTCTACTGGTTCGCGATCGAACAGGCCGCCGTGTACAACGCGGTCGTCGGCATCACGGGAGACTTCGAGCTTTACCGATGGAACGTCAGCGGTCCGAGCACTGCATCTCCGAGCGCCGCGGCGGCCAAGGCGGCGCACACGATCCTGATGCATTACTTCCCCGCCTCCGAGGTGCGGCTCGATACTGCGTTGGCTGCTTCCCTGGACTCCTTGCCCAGCGGCAGTGCGAAGCGCGAGGGTAAGAGGTATGGCCGCTTCGCGGCGAGGCACATCATCGACCTGCGCAGGCACGACGGGTACCTCGCGCCGATCCCGTTCGACAAGCCGCTCGCGCCAGGCGTCTGGCGCCCGACGCCGCCCACCTTCACTCCGTTCTTTGGAACCTGGCTGGCCGAGCTCGAACCCTTCATGTTGGATTCGCCGACGCAGTTCCGTCCGCCCCCGCCCCCCGGCCTCAAGACGGAGATCTACACGGAAGACTTCCACGAAGTGAAGGCGCTCGGCGAGGTGGATTCCCCCGGTCGCCGAAGCAGACGGAGACGGCGTTGTTCTTCTCGGACGTCGGCATCGTCCCGCTGCAGGCAGGGCTCCGTGACCTGATCGAGCGTCGCGGCATGGACATCAGCGCGGCGGCCCGGCTGCTCGCCGCCGTCGACATGACCCTCGCCGACACCGCGATCACCGTGTGGGACTCGAAGCTGCACTACGGGTGGTGGCGGCCGATCACGGCCATCCGACGCGCAGCGAGGGACGGGAACCCTGCCACCCACGCCGAACCCGGTTGGGAGTCGTTCATCGTGAACCCGCCGTACCCCGACTACGCGAGCGGCCTCTGCGGTGCGCTCGGTTCGTGGGCGCGGGTGCTCAGCCGGTTGACCGGGGGCGTGGACATCGTGCTGACCTCGCCGGCCGCGGGTGTGACGCGTCACTACCTGTCGGAGGCATGGGTCAGCGGCGACGCGATCGATGCGCGCGTCTGGTCAGGGCTCCACTTCCGCACGGCAGACGAGGTCGCGATCCGCATGGGCAGGAACGTGGCGGACTGGGCGATGGATCGGTACTTCCACCAACGCTGAGAGGAGGATGCCGAAGGCTCAGGGCCGGTAGTTCGTGAACTGGAGCGCGACCCCGAAGTCGTGTTCCTTGACCGCCTTGATCACGGCCTGGAGGTCGTCCTTGTTCTTGCCCAGCACGCGGACCTGCGCGCCTTGGATCTGCGTCTGTACCTTCGGAACGGCCTGACGGGCGAACTTCGAGATCTCCTTGGACTTCTCGTCGGTCAGGCCCGTCACGACCTTCACCGACTGGCGAACCGAGCCCTTGGCGGCGGGCTGGATCTCACCGGGTTGGAGGGCCTTGAGAGGGACGTTGCGCTTCACGGCCTTCTCCTGCAGGACCAGCCAGGCGGCCTTGAGCCGGTCCTCGGTCGAGGAGGCCATGTCGATGTCGGGGTCGCCGAGCGAGACCGAGGTGTCGGTGCCCTTGAAGTCGAACCGCTGGGAGAGCTCGCGCATCGTCTGGTCGACCGCGTTGCGGACCTCCTGCAGATCCACCTCGGACACGATGTCGAACGAGAACTGGTCCTTCGCCATGTCCCCGCAGGATAGCGGGCCAGGGCGTTCGCTATCATCGTGGCGATCCCGGGAGGATGCCCGAGTGGCCAAAGGGAGCGGTCTGTAAAATCGCCGGCGTAGCCTACGGAGGTTCGAATCCTCCTCCTCCCACCAACGAACGAACGAACCGTCCGTCCCACCAACCGATCATCGCGCCGAGGAAGATGGTGCCCGCTCCCCGTGGATGGTTCCACCTGATATGAGAGTCACGACCGCCCCCGAAGGGCATTGAACGGGCAGTTCTCGAGGACGTAGTCGAGGAAGCTGTGGATCCGTCGTGTCACATCGTCCCGACCATGCCTCCTGCGACGGGGATCGTGATGCCGGTGATGTAGTCGGCGTCGGGGGAGACCAGGAACGCGTGCACAGCCGCCACCTCCTCGGCCGAACCCGCACGGCCCATCGGAAGCTCGGCGATCGTCTGCTCCCGAAGATCGGCGGGGATACCGAGGTCTCCTCCGGATTCCTTCGGTCTGGTCAGACGCGTGTCGATCAGGCCGGGAGCGACGGCGTTCACATTGATCCCGAATGGGCCAAGTTCCCGAGCGATCGTTCGAGTGGTTGCGATGAGCGCTCCCTTCGCCGCGGCGTAGTTGTATTGGCCGGGGTTGCCGGTCAGCGCAGAGGCACTTGCGGTGAATGTGATCTTGCGGTGGTAGAGAGCTGCGCCCTTCGTCTCGATCTCCTTCTTGGCGACCTCGCGCAGGTAGGGCATCGCGGCAAGCGTGGTGTGGAACGCGGTCGTGAGATTGACGTCGAGCACGAACCCGAGGAGCTCGTCGTCCATGCGGTGGAACATCTTGTCGCGGCTCGTGCCTGCGTTGTTCACGACGATGTCGAGCTTCCCGAACGTCTCCACCGCCGCGCCGACGAGGTCCTTCGCGCGGTCGAGCTCGACGGTGTCAGCGACGACGGCGCACGCGCTCCCACCTGCCTCTCGGATCAGGGCCGTGGTCTCCTCGGCCGGTGGCTCGTCGATATCATTCACGACGACCGAGGCACCTTCGCTGGCCAATCGAAGGGAGGTGGCCCGGCCGATGCCACGTCCGGCACCTGTGACGATGGCAACCCTGTTCTCGAGTCTCCTCATCCGTGTCTCCTCCGCTGTACGGAGTGACTGATGTGGGCCATCACTTCGCGCCACCGGCGGACTCGGTCATCCGATCCAGCCAGTCAGTGACGAGCGCCGCGAACAGGGCCGGCCGTTCGATGCGACCGAGGTGATGCCCGGCCAGGTCCATCACCGCGTAGGTGGCGCGCGGAACTCGTCGACCAGCCCCCACGCGCCTCGATATCCGACCGTCGAGTCTTGGCGTCCGGTGAGGATCAGGCTCGGTCTCTCGAACGCCCGCCCCGGGTGACCGGCATCCCCCGTGAGGAGTTGGTGCGATTCCAGGCGATCCAAGAAGGTCCAGTCGGCGACGCGGTAGGCGGGCATGTCGTGTGCGCGGATCTGATCGAGCATCCTGCGCTCGTGCACGACGAGCGCGTCAGGGATCCATACCTCGTCGGATGCCAGATCGTCGAAGATCGACGGGTCCGCCCGCAGCGTGACCGGGGGCGGAGCGTTGCTCGTGCCGTCGGTACTCGGGCACCCAGGGCACGAGCAACCCGGCGCCGAGCAAACGCTCCGGGATCGAACGCACGAGCGAGAGCGTGAGGTTGCCACCGTAGGAGTTGCCGGCGACCGCGAGGTGGTCATCGGACATTGCAGCATCGATGAAGCCGAGCAGGATCGAGAGCATCTGATCCTGTGTCGAGAGCCACTCCGGAGCCGGCGTCGCTCCATGGCCCGGGAGGTCGAGGTAGATCCGGCGCCACCCGGGTCGATCCTCGAAGATCGGCTCGAGATCGGCCAGCATGTAGCGGCGGTCCGCAGACCAACCGTGGACCAGGAGGATCGGCGTGCCTTCGCCGCGCTCCTCCCATGCGATCGGGATGCCCTGGATCTCGGCGCGCTTCGCGTCGAGATCTTGACGCGGATGCTGGTTGTCCGCGCGGCGATGATCGGTGGGACGGCTCACGTGGTCATCCCGCTGGGATCAGTCGTTCCGGGTCGTAGAATGGCAGCTCGACGACCGCCGCAGGTTCATCGCCGAGGACCACGGGACGACCGGGCCAGGCGTGGGGGTGGTCCATCACCGCGTAGCCGATCCCGTGCTCCAGGAGCGGCGACCACGCGCCGGCGGTAACGCGACCGACGACGTGGTCTTCGAAGCGCACAGGGGTTCCGGGGATCGGGACCGATGTCGCCGACAGACCGTACAGGCGCGGGCGGGGGTCGGCCGTCTGCAACGCGTCGCGCCCGATGAAGCGCTCCTTGGTCAGATCGACGAACCGTCCGATCCCCGCGGCGTACGGGGTCATGCTCGCGTCCAGTCGGTGCCGTTGTCCAAGATGCCGGCCTCGATTCGACGGATCCCGAGCGAGCCGAGGCTCTGCGGGCGGAGGCCGTGGGGCTGGCCCGCACCCATCAGGTGATCCCATAGGGCCGGTCCGTCGACGCCGGGCATCGTGTAGACCTCGAAGCCCAGCTCACCCGACCAGCCCGTGCGCGAGACGAGGACCGGCTGGTCACCCATGCGGGTCTCAGCGACGGCGAAATAGGAGAAGGGATCGAGCCCCGGCCCATCGACCGCATCGGCCAAGACGGCCAGCGACTTCGGCCCTTGGATCTGCAGCACCCACGAATCAGGGTCGGTGATCGACACGTCTTGGCCGGCGGCGTGCGCCCTGAGCCAGCCCGCGATATCACCATCGGCTAGCACGTACCAGAAGCGCTCGGGAGACAGGCGTAGCAAGACGCCGTCCATCAAGACGCCGCCGTTCGTGTCGCAGGCGATGCTGTAGCCGGCGCGCCCCGGGCGCAGCGCGCCGACGTTGCGCGTGAGGACCAGGTCGAGGAACCGCTCGGCGTGGGGTCCCTCGATCTGCAGCGGTCGTTCGGGGACGTCGTACAGCGCGGCCTCGCGACGCAGGCGCCAGTAGCCCTCTACCGGATCGTCGCCGTTCGCCAACGGATACAGGCGGCCACCGTAGACCCCGAACACCGTCTCCTCGTTCGCGTAGCGATCTACGAACGGCGACGCCACGAAGCGCTTCGCGCTGACCTTCAGCACGCGATGGGAGTCCGCGTAGTTGCGGGTCCGGGTCACAGCCGCTCCACCAGCGTGGCGTTGGCCATGCCACCGGCCTCGCACATCACCTGGAGGCCCCACTGGCCGCCGGTGCGATGCAGCCCGTGGACGAGGGTTGTCATCAAGCGGGCGCCGCTCGCGCCGAGCGGGTGACCGAGCGCGATCGCGCCGCCGGAGGGATTGACGTGCGCCTCGAACCACGCGTCGTCGATGTCCAGCTCGCGTTGCCAGGCGAGCACCACCGACGCGAACGCCTCATTGACCTCGACGATGTCGATGTCGGCCAACGACAGGCCGGTGCGCTCCAGCAGCGTGCGCGTTGCCGGGATGGGACCGGTCAGCATCATCACGGGGTCATCGCCCACGGCAACGGACGCCACCACGCGGGCGAGCGGCCGCGCACCGAGCTCCTTCGCTTTCGAGGCGGAGGCGAGCAGCAGCGCGCCGGCACCGTCGGAGATCTGCGACGCGTTGGCTGCCGTGATCGTCCACCCGAGTTGCCCAGGGAACAGCTCGTCGTAGCGCTCGTCCTGGAAGGCCGGATCGAGCGTGCCCATCCGTTCCCGATCGGGCTCCATGCGCACGCACTCGTCGATCTCGAAAGCTCCCTCGGGCGTGGCGACCGCGACGGTCTCTTCCTCGAAGTGCCCGGCGCGGATCGCCGCGCCCGCGCGTTCGTGTGAGCCGAACGCGAAGTCATCCTGATCGTCGCGGCTGACCTTCCATCGTTCCGCGACCAGATCCGCGGAGATACCCTGGTGCACGAGCCGGCCTCCGTAGCCCTCGATCAGCCGATCGCTCGCCGCCTGCTTCCCGGCGGTGGAGGAGTACATCGGCACGCGCGACATGTGCTCCAGGCCCGAGGCAACGACCAGGTCATACGCGCCGGCCTGGATGCCTTGCGCGGCGAAGGCCACGGCCTGCTGCGAGGAGCCGCACTGGCGATCGATCGTGGTCGAGGGAACGTGCTCGGGAAGCCCAGCCGCGAGCCAGGCGTTGCGCGCGACGTTCAAGGACTGCTCGCCGACCTGGCTGACGCACCCCGCGATGTGGTCGTCGATGGTGCCCGGGTCGACGCCAGTGCGCGCTACGAGCTCGGCCACCGGTGTCGCGAGCAGATCGACCGGGTGGACGTCGAGCAGCGCGCCTTCGCGTCTGCCGACGGGCGTGCGCACGGCCCCGATGATCAGCGCATCCTGCATCGTCGATCCTTCCATCATGTACCGTGATCACGCGCGAGCTGCTCGCGGAGTTCGCGCTTGCTGAACTTGCCCGTCGCGGTCTTCGGGATCTCGTCGATGTAGACCACGCCGTCGGGGACCTGCCACTTCGCGAACCGAGTGCGCAACAGATCGAGCAGCTCCTCGGGCTCGACGTCGGTGGCGCGCACCACGACCGCCAGCGGGCGCTCTCCCCACACCGGGTCCGGCACCGCGATGACGGCCGCCTCGCGCACCGCGGGATGCTCCATCAGGGCGTTCTCCAGCTCCAGCGAGCTGATCCATTCCCCGCCGGACTTGATCAGATCACTCATGCGGTCGGTGATCTTCAGGTAGCCGGCGGGGTCGATCAGCCCGATGTCGCCGGTGCGCAGCCACCCGTCCTCGGTGAACAGATCCTGGCCCGCCCCGCCGAGGTAGGCGCCCGCGATCCAGGGCCCGCGGACCTCGAGCTCGCCCATCGTGGCGCCGTCCCAAGGGACGGGCCCGTCGGGGCCTGCGGCCCGCATGTCGACCAGGGGAGCGGCGATGCCCTGAGTAGCACGCAGGCGGACCGCTGCTGCCCGGTCGCCGGTGAAGGTCGGGGTGAGCCGGGAGACGCTGCCGATCGGGGTGGTCTCAGTCATCCCCCAGGCGTGCAGGACCGCAACGCCGAGCTCGTCGAAGGCCTCGATCATGGCGGTCGATGCAGCCGATCCGCCGACCAGCACCGTGTGCAGTCGGGTCAGGTCGAAGGCGGCTGGATCGGCGGCGATCGTCTCGAGCACTCGGAGCCAGACGGTCGGAACGCCCGCCGTGAACGTGACGCCCTCCCCGTCGATCAGCGCCAGCAGGCTCTTGGGGTCGAGCTGCGGGCCGGGAAAGACGAGCTTTGCGCCGACCAGCGCCGCGGTGTATGGCAACCCCCAGGCGTTGACGTGGAACATCGGCACGGCAGGCATCACGACGTCGTGGCCCGAGATATCGAACTCGTCGGGCATCGCGGATACGATCGAGTGCAGGACGAGCGCTCGGTGCGAGTAGGCGACGCCCTTGGGTCTGCCGGTCGTCGCCGACGTGAAGCACATCGAGGCCGCATCGTCCTCGGACAGGTCGGGGTAGGCGGACAGCGGCTCACTGGCGCCGATCAGCTGCTCGTGGTCGACGTAGGACCCTCGCGGCGGGGATGCCGGATCGGACGCCCACACGATGACGTGCTCGGGTCGTACCTCGGCAGGGAGCGCGTCCACGATCGGCAGCAGGCTCTCGTCGATCAGCAGCGCCCGATCGTGTGCAGCGTCCATCACGAAGGCGATGTCGTCGATGTGCAGCCTCGGGTTGATTGTGTGCAGGACCCTGCCGCAAACCGGCACGCCGAAATAGGCCTCCAGGTGGCGTGCGTGGTTCCATCCAAGGGTGCCAACGCGGTCCCCTCGTTCGATCCCAAGGGTGCCGAGCGCGGCGGCCAACCGGCGACTGCGATCGTACACCGAGCCGTAGGTGGTGCGGGACACCGACCCGTCGGGCTCCCTCGAAACGATCTCCCTGTCGTGAAAGTAGGTGCCTGCGCGCTCGAGCACATGGGCCAGGGTGAGCTCGTAGTGCATCATGAGGCCGTCCATCAGACGGCGGCTCTCCGCATGAGGTCCCGGGCGATGACGATGCGCTGGATCTCAGCCGAGCCGTCGACCACCTGAAGCATCTTGGCCAGTGCCATGAACCGCGCGAGCGGGTGATCATGCAGCCAGCCGTAGGCGCCGAGCGTCTCGCTGCAACGGATCGCCGCCTGCAGCGCGGCGTCGGGACCGAAGCGCTTCGCGTGGGCTACGGCCACCGTTCCGGCGTCGGTGCCGATCAGCTCTGCAGCCTTGCGGGTGAGCCCGCGCGCGGCCTCCAGATCCGTGGCTACGTCCGCCAGCGCCCACCCCATGCCTTGGTGCTCGAGCACGGGCTTGCCGAAGACCTGCCGTTGCATCGCGTAGCGCGTTGCGACGTCGAGCGCCTCAGCGTGCAGCCCGTTGGAGATCGCGGCGATGTCGAAGCGGGCGACGTCGATCGCGGCCAGCGCGGCGCGCATCCCCTGACCGGCTGGAGCGAGCACGTGCGCGGGCGCGCTACTGCAGCACCATCTCGGTGATTGGCAGGAACGCCGCCAATGGCCTTTCGGTATGGCTCGCTGAACGACACGTCGGCGCTCGTCGGCAGCGACCACGAGCATCGCGACGTCGCGGTGTCCCGGCTCGTCCGTGGTCTTGGCAACCACCAGGAACACGTCCGCCTCGCCGCCAGCGAGACCCACGCCTTGCGCCCCGTAACGGTCCGGTCGCCTCCGACGTTCTGCGTGGCCTTCGTCGTGATCGCGGTGGCGTCGGAGCCCGCCTGCGGTTCGGTCAGACAGAATCCCCCGAGTGCCGCTCCCTCGACCAAGGGCTGTGCCCGACCGGGCGCGCACCCCGTCGTCACCGAAACGCGTGATCGCCGAGGCGACCGCGTTATGCATCGATATCGAGAAGGCTAGCGCCGCGTCGCCGCGACCCAACTCCTCGAACACCTCGACGGCCTCGGGGAACGAAAGATCGAGACCGCCGTCGGCGACGGGGGAGAACATCCCCGTGAGTCCCGAGGCCGCGACCTCGCGTCGAGGGTAGATGGCGGCGCGCTCCCACTCCTCGACGTTGGGCTGGACGATGTCGCGGACGGAGGCCCCGCGCGGCGAGTTGGACCGCGTTCTCGGACATGTGGGCGATGCTACAGGTAAACTGACGCGCCAGTCAACTTCCGGATGGTGTTCCGGGAAGTAGGAGAGCGTGCGATGAGTCCCCGCCCCAGCGTCGAGGCCGAGCGCCGCGAAGACGTCTTGCGCGCCACCTGGGAGCTGATCACCGAGATCGGGTACCGGCGCGTCCGCATCGCCGACATCGCGGCGAGAACCGGAACGAGCACCGGCATCATCCACTACTACTTCGAGACCAAGGAAGACGTGCTCGACGCCGCGTTCCGATACGCGGTCGAGGACGCGCACCGGCGGTCCGAGGAAGCGCTCGTCGGCATCGACGATCCGTGGAACGGCTCAACGCGTTGCTCAACGCGCATTTCCCTATCGGAGAGGCGAAGAAGGAATGGCTCATCTGGCTGCAGTTGTGGAACGAGGCTGCGGTGCGCCCACGGTTCCGCGAGCTGAACGAGGTCTACTACGGGCGTTGGGTCGATCTGGTGGAGGGCGTCGTCCGTGATGGGGAACAGCAAGGCCTGTTCCGGGCCGTCGAGCCACGTACCTTCGCGGTGCGCCTGCTCACGATGATGGACGGCCTGGTCATCCAGCTCACGATGGGCTCGTCCGAGGTCGGCCTCGACCGGTTCAGGGACCTCCTGATCGGCTTCGCGCGCGAACAGCTCGGTCCCGATCCCGGTCGAGTGAGGGCGCCACGCTGGAGCCGTCGGGAGGCGCCTATGCCTCGGACACCAGGCAGAACTCGTTGCCCTCGGGGTCGAGCATCACCCTGAAGACGACGTCGTACTCGCGGATGTCGTCCTGCTCCTGCCTGACACCGCCCAACTCGATGACCCGACTGCTTGCATCCTCGATGTCGTCGACGCGCAGGTCGAGGTGGATCCTGTCCTTGACGGTCTTCGGCTCGGGGACACGCTGGAACCGAAGCACGGGAGATCCATCGCTCGACCCGAGATCGATGTACTGCACGGGATCGCCACCTTGCCACGCCTCCACGGTTCCGAACACCGAGGCCCAGAAGGCCGCCAGGCGCTCGGGGTCATGACAGTCGATCGTCACCGAGTCGAGTCGAGCGATCCGATGTCCCGTCGTCCTTCACCGGCCCCGGCCCCATCTGAACCGTCTCTGCTTGCGATCCTTGACGATCTCGCGGACGACGTGATGGCCGGGCAGCCCGGTCACACCGCCGCCGGCGTGCGTTGCGAGGACGCCTGATAGAGGCCGCGGATCGGCGTGCGGTAGTCCGCGTAGCCGGGCGCGGGCCGCATGTGGAACAGCTGGTCCGGCGACAGCTCACCGTGGAAGATGTTGCCGCCGATCAGGCCCCACTCGTTCTCCATCTGCCACGGCCCGATGACCTGGCGGCCCACGATCGCATCCTTGAGGCCCGGCATGAAGTCGTCGTGGATGTCCACGAGTCGGTCCGCGTACGCCTCGAGCTCGTCCTGGTTGGGTTCCTGCGCCCACTCGTGAGGCACCCACTGCGTGAACATCGACATCACGTGCATGCCCTCCGGCGCGAGCGTCGGGTCGTGAGTAGCTCGGGATGCAGGTCTCCGAGAAGGGCGCGGCGGAGGCCCTGCCGTCCCGCGCCTCCTCGAACGCCTTCTCCAGGTACCGGATGGTGGGGGAGACCATGATCGAGGAGCCGGCGATCTCCGGATCCTCACCGTTGGGGTCGTCGCGGAATGCAGGCATGTGCGAGAGCGCCAGGTTGATCTTCACGGTGCCGCTCCGCGTCTTCCAGTTCTCGATGTCCCGGACGAACTCGCCGGGCAGTTCTTCACGGGCGATCTGGTCGCAGGAAGGTGAGCTTCGGGTGGCACGCCGAGATGACCGTCGCCGCTCGGTACTCCTCGCCCGCCTCGGTCACCGCGCCTCGCGCCCCGCCGGCCTCGACCAGGATGCGCTCGACCGCGACTGTCGACCCGGATCTCGGCGCCGAACGACTCCGCGCTCGCCCGCAGCGCGCCGGTCACGGCGCCCATGCCCCCGATCGGGTATCCCCACTCCGAGAGGTTGCCGTCGCCGAGGTCGCCGACGGCGTGATGCATCAAGACGTATGCGGTTCCCGGCTCCTCGGGTCCGGCCCACGTGCCGATGATGCCGTTGGTCGGCGATGAGCGCCTTGAGTTCCGTCGACTCGAACCATTCATCGAGCAGGTCCGCAGCGCTCATGGTGAAGAGCTTGGTGATGTCGGCGGCTTGGCGGGGGCTCATACCCCATCGGTGGCGAAGCGCGAACCGCACCTGATCGGCGAGTTCGCCTGAACGCCAGGATCCGAGTCGGGCGGTCTCCATCAGGAGCGGACCGAGGAACGCAGCGCTGCGGTCGAGCCAGGCCGACCAGTCCTCGTGGGCGTCGGCATCCGTCTTGGAGAAGCGGGACAGGGTCTCGCGGAATCGTCCTCTCTTTCCCTCGTCGTCGCGGATACCCCCTGACCCCGGTTGGGGGGCGCAGGCGCCCCCCATGGGCACGACCCGGTACCCGAAGGCCTCGAGACGCAGGTCGCGCACGATCGACGGCGGCATGAGGCTCATCACGTAGGAGAGCGTCGTGACCTTGACGTTGGGGTACGCCGGGAATGGGGAGGAGGTGTCGGCGGCGCCACCCGTCTTGTGACGGGCCTCGAGCACCACGACCTTCGCGCCCATCTTGGCGAGATACGCGGCGGCGACGAGGCCGTTGTGACCTCCGCCGACGACGATCACGTCATACCGATCCGCAGCCATCAACGGGGCCTTCCTCGTGCTCGGGCGAACGCTGTCCGTCGCCACCCTACCGGTCATCGTGGATATCCGCGGTCCGATGGAGCCTCTGACCTGCTGTGGGAGGTACCACTCTTAACCTGTGGGAGGTCCAGCAGAAACGCACGAAACCGCGTGGTCAAGGAGTTCTGAAGAACACCCCACGAAAGCGGTCGGTACGCGATGAACGCCCCCGCATCGATCACCATCACGCCAGTCCGCGTTGCCGAGCTGCTCGCCGAGGGCGAGCGGATGCCGGTCTACGTGCACGTTGTCGACCATCCCGATGCGCGCGTGCTGGTCGACACCGGCATGACGGACCTGCATCCGGCGGTGGCCGACCTCGATCCCCGCCTCCTTCCATTGAGCAAGCAGGACTTCGACCTCGGCGGCATCGACGTCGTCGTCAACACGCACCTGCACTTCGACCACTGCGGCGGCAGCCACCTCTTCGCCGGCAGTCCGATCCACGTCCAGCGTCGGGAGCTCGACGACGCGGGAGCGAGGACGACTACACCATTCGCGAGTGGGTCGAGGCGCCCGGCGTGCGGTACGTGCCGGTCGACGGCGAGCTCGAGCTGCTTCCCGGGATCCGGCTCGTCCCGGCGCCGGGCCACACACGCGGCTTGCAGGTGGTCGTCGTCGAGACGGGCGAGCACCCGGTCGTCATCGGCGGCGACGTGGCGGTGTGGTTCGGCGAGCTCGACGAGCCGCACACCGAAGGCTAGCTGCTGGTGCGCGCGCTCGACCCCCAGCTGGTCTGGCTCGCGCACGAGCACGAGCCGTGGCGACCCCGCACCGTCTAACTCAAAGTGGCGAGGTATCCGATCACGAACACGAGGAGCAAGCCCAACAACGAGAAGGCCGAGGAGATCTCGCTGCCTGGGCACGCACCCTAGTATTCGTGGTGTTCACGCTTGTCGTTGCCAGCCTGCTTGGAGGTGCGTCCATGCCCTCACTCGTCTCCCGCGACTTCTATGCCGCCCTCGAACGGTGCACGTACCTCAACCAAGCCGCACTGGGCTTGGTACCGACCCCAGCCGTCGAGGCGATGCACGCCTTTATCGAGCGGACGGCTCAGCACGGGAACCTTGACCTCAGCGATCAACAGGAGGCCGAGATGCTCGAGGGCGTCCGTTCGGCTGGCGCCGAGCTACTCGGGACCACCCCTGATGCCGTCGCAGTCGTCGGGGGTGCGAGCGAAGGCCTCGGTCAGATCGCGTCGTTGCTCGAAGCGGATCGCGGGACCGTCGTGTTGGTGTCAACCGATTTTCCGAGCGTGACCTACCCGTGGCTGGCGGCCGCCGAGCGTCGTGAGATCGAGCTCCGCTTCATCGATGATCGGCCCGATCGAGACCTCACGAACGATCTCGTCGACGCAGTCGATCCGGCGACGTCAGTGGTGGCGTTCGGCGCCGTTCAGTATGCGACCGGCACTCAGATCGAGGTCGGTCGCGTCGCCGCGCGGGCTCATGATGCCGGCGCTCGCGTGGTGGTGGATGCGACACAGCTCGCCGGGGCAGGCCCTGTCGATATGATCCGCTGGGGTGCGGATGCCGTGGTCACGAGCGGTTACAAGTGGCTGTCGAGCCACGGCGGCGTGGCCCTTCTCGCGGCCGCTCCTGAGCTCATCGATCGTCTTCCTCAGATCGTCGGCTGGAAGGGAACCGACAACCCTTTCGCGTTCGACGCTCGAACGCTCAGACTTGCCAACGACGCACGGCGCTTCGAACTGTCGACGATGTCGTACGCGTCCGTGGTCGGACTCGAGTCGTCCATGGCGATCCTGTCGTCGGCCGGCTTCGATCGCATCGCGCGACATGCCGCAGCTCTGGCAGCGCGACTCGTTGGTCGGGTCGAAGGACTCGGCTGGCGCCCGTTCCGGTCGCTCGATGATCCGGGGGCTTCGCCCCACATCGTGTCGTTGCGGCACGCCCGACACCGCCCTGACGGGACGGCCGCACGCCTCGCATCCGAGCATCGGATCATCTGCGGGGGTCGAGGGGATGGGCTCAGGATCTCCCTTCACGCGTACAACGACGAAGCCGATGTCGACCGGCTCGCCGAGGCCTTGCGGGAGACGTAGCACGCGGATCGCTCACCTTTCGGCGGGCTCAGACGGCAGCGGATCTCTCGGCCCTGCGGGATCGAACATGGCCGGGGCTCCGTGGAGCACGATCTTTCAGAGTCCCATTCCAACGGGAATGAGCCAGGAGCAACTGATCAGGCGGCCTATGAGAACGGCCTCCGCGAGAACCCGAAGGCGTCACCAGGCCTCGTGAGTCGCCTGCCAAGCTCAGTAATGATTCGGTCACGTGCGGACGATGCCGTCTCGACCTCTATGGAGAGCCTGTCGGCCACCGCCCCGATCAACCTTTCGCCGACGAAGTAGCGACGGCCCCGGCGTTCCCCCTCCGACGCCAGGAGCCCAGCCGCGACCGCGGTGGTGAGATCCTTCGTTGCGGTCGCTGGGCTCACGTCTGTGAGCGAGCGGTAGTAGCCGGCGGTCACGTCGCGCCCGAAGAACGCGTCCCAGAGCGCGTTCGCGAGCCGACGGTCCATCCCCACGTCCTCCGCCGCCTCTTCGACCACCATCCACACCTGCTGCTCGGTGTTGATCCGCAAGTCGAGAGCGCGCACTTGCTGGACCTGCGCGCTCAGGTGGCCCTGGATGAAAGACGTGACGTCGGCGTCGCGGTCGAACTCCGACCCGAGGCACGCGAAGAGCTCGTAGTAGTCGTTCAGGTGTCGGCCCCACCACTCCTCGAGCGATGTGAACTGGTGTCGCTTGAACCCACCTCGGTACATCGTGAGCGAGGCAAGGATCCGGGCGGATCGCCCGTTCCCGTCGGTGAAGGGATGGATCGCCGCGATAACGACGTGGATCCATGCAGCGGCAACTGCGCTGTGGAAGCCGGTTTGCTGCATCCTGGTCACGGCTTCCTCAATCAAGAGGTCGACCTGGTCGCCCGGGGGCGGGAGGAAAACTTCCTCGTCGGTGGCGCGGTTTGTCACCCACACCTGCTTGTCTGTCCGGAGTCGGCCAGCTTCCAGCGCATAGCGCCCGGCGAGGACCCGATCGTGGAGTCCTACGATGAGACCCCGGTCCCACGAGAACGCTGGGTCATCAGCTTGACGGAGTACGAAGTTCATGGCGTCCCGATAACCCTCGACGAGTTCTCGGTCCCGCGGCTCCACCTCGCGCGGTTGATCTCCTGCCAAGATCCGGCGGACCTCGTCAACGGTGACGTTGACGCCCTCCATGCGTGTTGACGCGGCCACGGCCTCTGCCTCGAGGTCGCGGCGAAGCCGCCCCTCCCAGGTACGGGGGAGCACTCGGATGTCGAGGAGGTCATTCCAGGTGTCGAGCTCTTCGACGAGACCTCGGATCTCGTCTGTCTCGGTGAAGGGGAGCATCATGAGTGAATCATATCACTCAAACGCTAGCGATTACGTGGTTCGGACTCCATATCACTCAAACGCTAGCGATTGGTCGAGGGAAACCCTTGCGGCCCTCATCTGCCTCGAGGAGCTGTGGTCGGACCCGCTAGGGTGAGGCGTGTCGGACGGACCCCTCTCGCTCGTCATCTTCGACATCGATGGGACGCTGCTCGACACCGTCGAAGATCATGTGGGGGCATACCTAGAGGCGCTGGATCTCTTCGGCTTCTCCAACGTCGATTCCAGGTGGGATCTGTATCCGGAGCACACGGACTCGGCGATCCTGCACGAACTCTTCCAGCGACACCGTGGCCGACGCGCGACGTCTGACGAGCTGGGAGCATTCGGTCGGCGTCTGGCGCAAGCGTTCGCATCGAGGACGTTCGCATCGAGGACCCGCAGCGTCCCTCTCCAGCTGATCCCCGGCGCCCAGTCTCTCCTGGGAGCGATCCGGAACGCTCCCTCGGTGGTATGCGCACTCGCGACTGGAGGCTTGCGCGAGGTCTCGATCCCGAAGGTTGCGCGACTCGCGTCGTTCATCGAGCCCCATGCTCTCGTGACGGCGAGCGATGAGGAATCTCGAGAGAACATTCTCGCGCGCACGGTTGCCCTCTGCCTCGATCAGACCGGAGGGACGTTCGATCGCGTAACCTACATCGGCGACGGACCTTGGGATGCGATCGCCGCTCGCGACATGGGCGTTCCGTTCATCGGAGTAGGGCCAAACATCGATCGGTTCAGAGGGGAGTGCGCCGACGACGACTTCGTCGGTCCCCTGGGCTCCACACGTCTTCTCGAAAAGCTTGGACTCCTCGGGAGTGGTACGAGCCTTTGAGACGGGCACGCAACCAGCGGCCCGTCCTTGCGGACGCTGCTGTACCACTACCCGTTCCTGGTCCACGAGTTCCGAGATACCGCCTTCGTGATCCGCGAGGACTCCGCCGTGATCGCGTACCTGTTCGGCTTCATCGCGACCGCCGAGCCGGTCGGCTACATCCACCTGGTGGGCGTTCGTGCATCGCACCAGGGGACCGGGATCGGTCGAGCCCTCTACGAGCACTTTGCGGAGGTGGCACGAGAGCGAGGCTGTCGCGAGCTCCGCGCGGTGACGGCTCCGTTCAACGAGGACTCACGGGCCTTCCACGCGGCGCTCGGCTTCGAAGCGACGGGCCCATCGCGGGATGCAGCGGGGCTCCCTGTGTACCCGGACTACCACGGGGTGGGTGAGGATGTGATCATCTTCTCCAAGCCGATCGCTTCCGACGGCGACCCACGCGGAACCGCTCTCTGAGGCCAGGGCGCAAGGGCATGCACGCGGGCGATGCGCGACTCGAGATACGTCGATACCGGTCCGGCGATCTCGACGAGGTCATGAGGTTGCATCACGTCGGACTCGATCAGTTCGAGGCGAACGCCGGACCGGGGCCGTGGGACGATGACCTCGCCGACATCCCGGCTCATTACTTCGACCGCGGCGAGTTCATCGTCGGCTCGTTCGAGGGTCGCCTCGTGGCCCTCCCTCGATCGCCGGCCGGCGTGTTCTTCGAGAAGGAGCTGTAGCCGCTACATCGACTCCTGCTGCGATCCCAACTTCGTGCGCTACGTCCTGAATGCGACTTGGGTTCTCTCAGCCGTCGCCCGCGGCTCACATCCGGACCCAGGGGTGCGGGGTACCGAACTTCCCGGGTGCGACGATATCGCCGTGGCTGAACCGCTCTCCTCGGACGCGCTCGATGCGATCGTCAGCGCGTTGCCGGCGTCGGATCGTGAGGCCCCGGCCGAGCTCCTCGACGTCGGATTCTCGAGTGTCGTCGTCGCGTTCGGCGGCCTCGTCGTACGTGTTGCGCGCACGGGCCAGGCGAAGGAGGGCCATCAGCGTGAGGCGCGGTTGCTCCCATGGCTCGACGGCCGGCTGAGCGTTGACCTCCCTCTACCGCATTCCCTCCTCGCTCCCGGACCCGCCCTACCGTTCGGGGCCATCGTCCAGCCTCGGCTGCCGGGCCGGGTCATGACGGCCAAGGATGGCCGGCGAGATGCTTCCGCCGCCGGGTTCGGTCGCGCGCTCAGGGTCCTCCACGGACTGGAGCACGCCGCGGCGCCGGCGGGAAGCATCCTGCATCTCGATCCCGTTCCGTACCTGCGTCGGGTCGAGCGTGAGACGGAGGCGTTCCTGCGACGACGGTTCTCGTCGCGAGAGCGGACCGGGCTCGCAACGCGCGTGCACGATGCCGAGCAGGTTCTCCCCGGACACGAGCAGGTGCTGTGTCATGGAGACGCATGGTTCGGCAACGTTCTGGTTGGGGACGACGGTGATGTGACGGCGTTGTTGGATTTCGAGGATGCGTGCGTGGCGGACCCAGCGTTCGACCTTGCCGCCACCATGTCCCTCGATCCACCCGGGCCTGACAGGCTGGTCGACGCCTATACCGGCGAAGGCCCCCGCTCACCGTCGCTACACGCGCGTATCGACTCGTACGTACTGATCCGTGAACTGGCGGGCCTTGCGTATGTCATGCGCAACGACATCGAAGAGGAGATCGAGGGCCAGATCCAGAAGGTGCAAGCCGCAGTGGACGACGAGCCCAGACCACGGAACGGGCGGCGGTAGACCGATCATTCGGGTACCCCCGTAGCCCAGACTCCGGCCGGCTCGTAGTGCCCTGGCACCTCGGCGGTCTACAAGGAACGTGACACTGCGAAGAGCCGCCAGGTTCCCGGGACGCCCTTCAGCTGGTGCTCACCGCGGTCCTCGAACGCGATCTCGGATCCAACGACGAGGTCCTTCACCGTGGAGGACACCACCGTCTCGCCGGCGTCGGCCTCGGCCATCACGCGCGCACCGAGGTGGACCGCGATGCCTCCGACGTCTCCATCGATGAGATCGATCTCGCCCGTGTGCAGGCCGGCTCGCACGTCGACGCCGATCGGGCGGAGGAACTCGTGGATCGCCTCTGCGCATCGGATCGCGCGGGCGGGACCGTCGAAGGTTGCGAGGAATCCGTCACCCGTCGTCTTCACCTCTCGTCCTTCGAACCGGTCGAGCGCTCGACGGATGAGCTGGTCGTGCTCGGCCAGGAGCTCTCGCCATCTGGCGTCTCCGATCTCGGCCGCGCGGTCGGTCGAGCCGACGATGTCGGTGAAGAGCACGGTCGCGAGCACGCGGTCGTGTCGCGGAGCCGGGCGGGATCCGGTGACGAAGTGCTCGATCTCGCGCAGCAGGGCGTCCTGGTCGCCCGACCACAGCAGGCTGCCGCGACCCGGCAGCTCGACGTAGGTTGCGCCAGCGATCCGTTCGGCCAGGTAGCGGCCATGCGCGGACTCGACCCGTGTATCCGCCCGAGCGACGACGAGCGTGGGGACCCGGATGGCCGGCAGGATCCCGCGGATGTCCGTCGCGTTGATCATGTCGACCATCGTGGCGGCGGTTCCCGGGCTGACGGAATGGCGCTCGTAGCGCCCCCATGACTCGCGGAGCGCGACGTCATCTGCGTCGTCCGGGTCGAACAGGTCGAGCATCATCCCCGTGCCCCACGCCGACCCGAACGCCTCGATGATGCCCCGGGCCTGGTCTTCGGTGAGTCCCCACGGATAGTCATCGGTGCGCGTCATTCGCGCGAACCCGTCGATGAGGACGAGGGCGCTCACGCGGTCGGGGTACGTCGCCGCGAAAACGCACGCGAGGAACCCACCGGCCATCGCGGTCACGATGGCTGCCTTCTCGCTCCCGATGTCGTCGAGCACGGCCCTCAGGTCGTCCATCCATTCTTCGAGCGTGGGAAGCGCCTTCGCCGGCACGGGATCCGACAAGCCCACGCCGCGCTTGTCGAAGCGGATCACACGTGCGAACCCAGAGAGACGGTCGTTGAACCGCGCGAGCGGTCTGACCTCGCGCTCGATCTCGACGTTGCTGAACCACTGCTCGGCGACGACGACGTCCACGGGCCCCGAGCCGAGGGTTCGATAGGCGATATGGACGTCACCGCTCTTCGCGTAGCGCGTCGTGCTCGCCATCGGCTTCAGTGTCGGCCACCGACGTTCGTCCGGCAAGCGAGGCTCCCGCCTCATGGGCGCGCTCGGCCCGCGACCCCTGCACCCGAGCTTCTCGATCACGCTGGCGGACTCGTCGATCGACGTCGCCGACCTCGTCCCGGGAACGACCGGCCAACGTGACCCGGAGATGGCCGGGATCGGTGCCCGATCGGAGCCAATTAAGGTGGGCGCCGACAGCGGTTCAATGTCCAGGAGGTGAACGGTGCCCTTGGTGACCTGCTTCAACCTGAGAGTGGACGACGCGCTCGCGGAGATCGAAGTGGCCGTGCGCGGTGCTCTGGCCAGCATGCCGGAACTCCTCATCCTTGAGGATGAGATCGACTTCGTGCCGGTCCTCGAACCTGATGCGTTCCAGGCGACGGTCACACGGATCAACGTCGATCTCTGGGAGCGGAGCGAACGCACCAAACAGGGATTGCAAGAGCTTGCGACGCGGGTTGCCGAGGCATTTCAGGCAGCTGCCGGTACGGACAGGAGCGTCAAGGTTGTGATCCGACCGTATGACGTCGAGACGAGCGGCTGGGTGTCGCAGTAGGCCGGCTGTGATCGAGGCGATCGTGTGGGGGGGAGCTTGCCGCATCGTCCCTGCTCGTAGGCTCGGCCGTCGCCTGAGATCAGGTCGGCTCGGCCCACACGAGCCGAGCCACGTCCAGCCCGAGCGCGACGATCTCGGAGCCACGAAGGACCGCGATCGCACCGAGGTCGTCGCCGCCGTCGCCGATCGTGACGGTTGCGCCGGGGACGAGACCGAACGCTTCGAGTTGTCGGAGCACCTGGGGCGCATCGTGCTCTGCCACCTCAGAGATCCGCTGCACCGTGGCGGAGGCGCCGGCTTCGAGGTCGGCCAACGCGACGAGTTCCCCGTAGGGGGCGGGACGTCCGGGGATCACGTTCCCGTGCGGACAGGTATACGGGTCGCCGAGGTGCGCCGCGAGCCGCTCGGCGACCTCCTCCGTGAGCCCCGGCGCCAGCCGTTGCGCTTCCTCGTCTGCGCTCGCCCAGTCCAGCCCGAGCGTATCGGTGAGCCAGCGCTCAAGGAGACGGTGGTGACGAACGATCGTGGCGGCGAGCACCTCGCCCTGTTCGGTGGTCGCCACGCTCCGGTCCTTCTCCATCGTGATCCAGCCGTCTCGCTGAAGCCGTTGCAACGTCGCTGAGACGGTCGGGGCGCTGACCCCTTGCCACTCGGCGATCCGGCCCGGTCGGACGACCTCTCCCTCGTGCGCGATGTAGAAGATCGTCTCCAGGTAGTGCTCGACCGTCTCGCGGCGAAGCCTCGGTCCCTCCTCTTCCATGGCCGGGATGCTACGACGCCGGTTGCCGACCCTCGTCGTGCTTGTCATGAATCCGACCCGCATGATAGGAATTCGATTCGACCTTACGAAGACATCACTTCAGGTGACCGAAGGAGGGGGTTCGCACAAGGTGTTGCCATCGTTCGTGATCGGTCTCCGTGAGGGGCTCGAAGCTGCGCTGATCGTCGGCATCATCGCCGCCTTCCTCGTGAAACAGGACCGAGGGCTTCGCCCGATGTGGATCGGCGTGGCCTTGGCGGTCGGTCTGTGTGGCACGGCCGCGATCGCCTTCTCGGTGATCGGCTCGCAGCTCTCGTTCAAGGCCAGGGAAACCGCCGAAGGTGTCCTCTCGCTCGTTGCGGTCGCCGGCGTCACCTACATGATCGTGTGGATGCAGCGGCACGCTCGCGAGCTCAAGGGCCACCTCGAGTCCCGGGCGGCGCTTGCGATCGGTGCCGGATCGGGTGCGGCGCTCGCGCTCATGGCGTTCTTCGCCGTGCTGCGCGAGGGGCTCGAGACCGCGGTCTTCCTCCTCGCTGCGTTCCAGCAGTCCGCGCAACCGCTCATCGCGGGGATTGGAGCACTGCTCGGGGTGAGCGTGGCGGTCGTCCTCGGTTACGGGATCTACCGGGGTGGGATCAGGATCAACCTGTCGCGCTTCTTCCGGCTCACGGGGCTGGTGCTCGTGTTCGTGGCGGCAGGGCTCCTCGCGAGCGCGGCCCATGAGTTCGCCGAAGCGGGGCTCCTGCGGTCCGGACAGCAGGTCGTCGGGGACATCTCGTGGCTCGTCGCCCCCGGCACGATCCGCGCTTCGCTGCTGACCGGGATGTTCGGGCTTCAACCGGCCCCGACGGTGAGCGAGGTCGCGTTGTGGCTCGCCTACGCCGTTCCCATGACCCTCTACATCTTCTGGCCGCCGCGCCACCGCATGACCAACGCGCAGCCCGTCTCCTCCAGCGCCTGACTTCACGAACATCCGAAAGGGGATCGCTCGAATGCTTCGTCGTACGCGCATGTTACTCGTCTTGGGGCTCGTCCTGTCTTCGGCCGTCGCCTGCACCAGCACCGAGGGCGGAGAGGGCGACGTGGCCGTGTCACTCCGGGACGATGCCATCACGCTTTCGCCCGCCACGGCGCAAGCGGGATCGGTCACGCTCTCAGCGACCAACGAGGGCACGACGACCCATGAGATCGAGGTCTTCAGCGGCGACGTGGATCCGGAGAGCCTCCCGATCGAGGACAACGTGGCCTCGACCGAGGGGCTCGAGCTCGTCGACGAGATCGAGGACATCACGTCGGGATCGACCGCCGACCTCACGGTCGACCTGCAGGCCGGGAACTACGTGATCATGTGCAACCTGTCGGGGCACTTCGAGAATGGCATGCACGCGGTGCTCTCGGTCTCTTGAGAGCGGCTTCGGTGCCCACCCGGACGCCGGCGCGGTTACCGGGATGGTGCTGCCGCTCGAGCTCGCCACCGACGCGCAGCTCCTGTTCGAGCGCCGGGGCGGCTTCGAGAAGCGCTTCGAGACGATCCGCGACTGGGCGAGGCTGCCGGGCCATCCGTTCTACCCTTGCGTCGGCGGCAAACTCGGCACCGGCTGCAACATGACCTTCGTGCGGCAGCTCGCGCTCGACCTCGGCGGCTTCGACGAGGCGCTCGACACCGGCGCCGCGCTTCCCGGCGGGGGCGACACCGACATGCTCTACCGCGTGGTGCGAAGCGGACGGCCGGTCGTCTACGAGCCCGACGCGCTGATCTTCCACCGCCATCGCCGCGCGCACCACGAGCTCCGGCGGCAGTATGCGCGCAGCTGGGCGCAGGGCCTGATGGCGTTCGTGGCGAAGGCCTACCGCACGGACGTGCCGCAGCGGGCGAACCTTCGCCGCTTGGTCCGCTGGTGGACGGTGGACAAGCTTCGGACCCTGGCCCGCAGCCTCGCCGGATGCGCCGTGGTGGGACCCGACGTGGTGCTCGCCGAGCTGTGGGGCGGGCTCGTCGGCCTGCTGGTCGCCTATCCGCGGTCGTGCCGGCGCGTCGAGGAGGTGCGGCGTGCCGTCCGCTGAGGCCGCCTTCTGCCTCCCGGCCCCCGGCGGGGTCGCACCGGCGCGGGTCGGCAGACACCGCGCCCGCACGCTGCGCGAGCGTGTCCACTACGTCGGGCTCCGCTTCCGCCACCACGCGCGCTGCTCCGGATACGAGGGGTTCGGGCGCTACGTCGGCTCGTCGCTCCGTCCACCGGTCCAGTTTCGCTGGACGCTCGGGCCGCGGGGCTATCCGTGGAACCAGCGGCTCTGCCGGCTCACCGGCCACCCGTGGTACTCGCTCGGGGCGCACCTCACGGAGTGGGCAGCGCTCGCCCACATGGCCCGCCACCGCGGGCGTCTCTATCACGTTCTCTACGGCGATACGGACCTGTGGCTTCTCCGACGCGCCAACCGGCTCACCGGGAACAAGCTGGTCGCGTCGTTCCATCAGCCCGACGTCACAGCTCCGCACGCTCGGCTCGATCGCGCGCGTCGCGCGGCACCTGGACGCGGCCATCCTGGTCAGCGAGGCCCAGCGCGAGTACTTCGAGACGATCCTCCCGCCGGAGCGCGTCGTCGTGATCCCGCACGGCGTCGACACCGCGTTCTTCCACCCGCCGGCCGACGAGGCGCCCCTGCCGACGTGCGTCACCGTCGGGGCGCACCTGCGGGACTTCGACACGTTCCGGCGCACCATCGAGCTGGTGTGGCAGAGCCGGCCCGACGTCCGCTTCGTCTGCGTCGGCACCCGCCGGGACCCGAAGTTTCTCTTCACCGGGGTCGAAGACCCCCGCATCCGCTACCTCGACCACGTCAGCGATCTCGAGCTCCGCGCGGCACACCACCAGGCGCAGCTCGCCGTCTTCTCCTTCGAGGACACGACCGCGAACAATGCCGTGCTGGAGGCGACGGCGTCCGGGCTGCCCGTGGTGGCGACCGACGTGGGCGGGGTTCGCGACTACGTCGACGGCTCGAACGGCGTCCCTGTCTCCCGCGCGATCCGGAGGCGTTCTGCGCCGCCATCCTCGGCGTGCTCGCCGACAACGGCCAGCGGCGCCGCATGGCACAGGCGAGCCGCGTGAAGGCGCTACGCCTCGATTACCACAAGGTGGCCGACCTGCTGCGCGCGCTGTACGCGCGCCTGCTCGGAGTGGCGGCATGACGGAGGGCGCGGTGGGGTGCGGGGTGCGGCCCCCGCAGTGACCCGTCCGGCACTCCTCGTCCTCGCCGCACTGCTCGCTATGCCACCGACGACGTCGGCGCTGACGCCGTTCGGCGTCGCGCGCGACGGCCCGCGCTGGTGGCTGGTCGACCCCGACGGCGCACGCTTCTTCTCCACCGGCGTGAACTGCGTGCGCGCCCGGGACGGCGGTGTCCATCCCCGGCGTCGCGGTTATGACGTCACCCGCCGCCCCGGCTTCACGCCCGACCGCTGGGCCGCGTCCACCAGGGCGCGGCTGGAAGGGTGGGGCTTCAACACCGTGGGCGGGTGGTCGGATGATGCCGCCTACCGGTCCGGGATGCCGTTCGCCGTCGTCCTCGCCATGAGCGACGGGGAGAACCTGCTCCGCGTCTTCGATCCCGATTTCCCGGCGATCGTCCGCGCCCGGGCGGAGTCGGAGGTGCGGCGGTGGCGCGATTCGCGGCAGCTGGTCGGCTGGTTCACGGACAACGAGCTGCCGTGGCACGGTCCCGGCGCGGAGCCCGGCGTGCGCAGCCTTCTCCACCGCTTCGGCGCACTTCCCGCCGGCACCCCGGGCAAGCGCGCGCTCGTACGCTTCCTGAGCCACCGCTACGGCGCCCGCATCGACACGTTGCGCGCAGCATGGGACCTCTCCGTGACGTCGTTCGAGGCACTCGCGGACGTCGGCGAATGGGTGGTCGCGACCCCGGCCGCGCAGGCGGACGTCGCCGCCTGGGCCGGCGTGGTGGCCGCGCAGTACGGTCGCCTGTCTGCGGCCGTGCTACACGAGCTCGATCCCGCCCACCTGAACCTCGGCGTGCGCTTCGCCGGCGACCCGCCCGACCCGGTGGTGCAGGCGCTCGGCCCGTCGATCGACGTCGTGAGTGTGAACTACTATCGGCGTGCGGGGCACGTCTCGAGCCGGCGCCTGACGCGCCTGCACGCGCTCGCGGGCGGGAAACCGCTGCTCGTCTCCGAGTTCTCCTGGCGCTCAGGCGAGAATCGAAGCGGCACCGGGAACACGCGCGGCACCAACGTCACCGTCCCGACCCAGGCTGACCGCTCGCGACGGGCGGGCGCGTTACCTCAGCGGGCTGCTGCGCCTGCCGTTCGTGGTCGGCTATCACTTCTTCATGCTCTTCGACCAGCCGCCGTCGGGCCGCCCCGGTGACGGCGAGGACTCGAACTACGGGCTCGTGGATCTGGACGATCGACCCTACACACCGCTCGTGTCGGTGCTGCGGGAGATGAACGGCAGCGCGGGTCGGCAGCACGCACGGGCCGGGGCCGTCCCGAGCCCGCGCGCCGACACCGAGATCACCGCTTGGCCAGCACCTGCCGTCCAGCACCCGACCCTGGTGCTCGGACGGGCGCGGCTCCCCGTGCGCGCCCCCAAGCCCTGGCACGACGAAGGCAGCGGCGCGAGCACCCGGCGCCTGGTGTCCGGCATGGATCCCGCCGCCTGGCTCACCTTCCGCGGCGACACCGGCACGCGGGAGGGCTCCGGGTTCGGCTGGACGCTGCCGCTGTCGGCGGAGCGGCGGACCGGCCGCGACCTGAGTGGCGCCGCCGCGCTGGTGGCGCGCCTTCTGGTCACGCGCGGCAAGCCGTTCCGCGTGTTCCTCGCCGAGGCGGGCAGCGCGCCGACCACGGCGCGACGCTTCGGTGGGAGCCGCGGTGCGGACGGCGAGTCCTGGATGACCCCCGAGTACCAGGGGACGGGGCGCTGGACCGACTACGTGCTGCCGGTCGCGCGCCTCGTCGTACGCGACAGCTACGGCAATCCGGCAGGCAACGAGCGACTCGACCTCCAGGCGATCGCCTGGCTCGACCTGTACTGTCCCGAAGCGCAGGGCGAGATGGAGGTCGCGGTCGGTCCGATCACGGCGGTGCCCACCACACCGTGATCCGCCGGCGGGCACCTCAGCTCGCCGCCCCGTACCCGAACACGGCCTTCGTCTCGAGGAACTCCTCGAACCCGAGCTCGCCCCACTCGCGCCCGTTGCCGGATTGCTTGTAGCCGCCGAAGGGCGCCCCGAAGTCGGGCGGCGCACCGTTGACGTGTACGTTGCCGGCCCGGATACGGCGTGCAACCCGCCGCGCGCGCTCCATGTCGCCCGAGGTGACGTAGCCGGAGAGCCCGTACGGGGTGTCGTTGGCGATTCGGACCGCCTCCTCGTCGTCGTCGTACGGGATGATGCAGAGGACCGGGCCGAAGATTTCCTCGCGCGCGATCGTCATGTCGTTGCGCACGTCGGCGAAGACGGTCGGCTTGACGAACTAGCCGCGGTCGAGGCCGTCCGGCCTGCCCGGCTCCGCCGCGACCAGCGTGGCGCCCTCCGCGATGCCCGTTCGATGAGGCGCTGGACCTTCTCGAACTGCGCCTCGCTCGACCACCGGCCCGAGCGCGCGTGTGCTCGTCGGTCGGGTCGCCGACCTGCACCGACTCGGCGGCCTCCTTGGCCGATGGCCGCCGCCTCGTCCATGCAGCTTCGCGCGGGCACGAGCATGCGCGTCGGCGCGTTGCACGACTGGCCGGAGTTGTTGAAGCACCGCTGCACGTCGCGCGCGACCGCCGCGCGCGAGGTCGGCGTCGTCGAGGACGATGTTCGCGGACTTGCCGCCGAGCTCCTGGGCGACGCGCTTGACGGTCGGCGCGGCCGCGGTCGCGACCTCGATGCCGGCGCGGGTCGAGCCGGTGAACGACACCATGTCGACGTCGGGATGGGAGGCGATGGCGGCGCCGACCGTCGGCGCCGTCGCCGTTGACGAGGTTGAAGACGCCGGCCGGGACGCCGGCCTCGTCGAGGATCTCGGCGAACATGATCGCGTTGAGCGGCGCGACCTCGGACGGCTTGAGCACCATGGTGCAGCCGGCGGCCAGCGCCGGCGCGACCTTGCAGGCGATCTGGTTGATCGGCCAGTTCCACGGGGTGATCAAGCCGCACACGCCGATCGGCTCGCGGACGACCAGCGTGGTGCCCTGCAGCTTCTCGAACTCGTAGGCGCCGAGCACCTCGAGCAGCTCGTAGAAGTGCGCCGAGGCCGGCCGCGCGCCTGGGCGGCGCTGTGCGAGCAGATCGGCGCGCCCATCTCCTCCGAGATGGTCGGTCGCCAGCTCCTCGAAACGGGCCTGGTAGACCTCGATGATGCGCTGGAGCAGGGCGAGCCGCTCGGCGCGCCCGGTCTCGCAGTAAGTGGCGAAGGCGCGGCCGGGCCGCTGCGACCGCGTCGTCGACGTCCGCGGCCGAGCCGATGGAGATCACGCCGACCTGCTGCTCGGTGGCGGGGTTCAGGACGGGGAGGTCGCGCGGCGTCTTGGGCGCCACCCACTTCCCGTCGATGTAGAACTGGCGGCAGTCTTTCATCGTCTTCCTCCTGCGACGTGGGGTCGGCCGCATCTCTTAGCCGAGCCCATCCGCAGCCGCCAGCCGGGGGCCCATGGCGCGGGGGATGGGGCACGGCCGGCAAACGTGGCATGCCAGGGACGATGGCGGCGGACCTCGAAGGCCGTGTCGTCCTGCTGGTCGACAACGACGCCCCCTTCCGTGAGGCGGCGGCGGAGGCCCTGCGCGCGGCAGGCTGCGAGGTCGAGGTGGCGGAAGACGGTCAGCGGGGCTGGGAATGCCTCGTCAAGGGATTGCGGCCCTGCGTCATCGTCCTCGATCTGCTCATGGCCGGAAACGGCTGGCGCTTTCGCGAGCGTCAGCGGGACAACCCGGAGTGGGAGCGCATCCCCGTGATCATCGTGAGCGGCGCGAGCGGCGGCGAGCACCTGTTGACGCAGCTCGGCGTGCCGCCCGAGCGCTTCCTCCAGAAGCCGTTCCCACTCGAGGACCTCGTAGCCCTGATTCGGATCACCTGCGGTTGAATCAATCGACGAGGTGCGTCACCGACACGGGAATCCCGCAGTCGGGCTCACGCATTTCCGGGTTGCGCGCGCGCGGGCGGCTGTGGTCTTCACCCTCTGTATGGTGCGCGCCCGGGTCCATCGCGGTGTCGAGCTCGCGCTCGCGGCGCTGGCCGTTGGCACCTTGATCCTGGCGCTCCTCGCCGGCTGAGCTATCCCGCGGCGCGAGACAGGAACGCGAGCAGCGCCTCGCGCACGAGGTCGCCGCCGTCGGCCTGGAGCATGTGGCCGGCGCCCGGGACGAGCACCAGCTCCGCGCCGGGGATGCGGGCCGCGAGCCGCCTGCCGTTCTCGGTCGGCACCAGCACGTCGGCGTCGCCGTGGAGCACGAGGGTCGGCACGCGCAGTCCCGGCAGGTCGTCCCAGGCGTCGTGGCTCATGGCCGCCTGCAGCTGGGCGAGGTAGCCCGTCGGCCGCGTCGGAATGCGCATGCGGTGCTCGAGGTCCTCCTCGATGCGCTCGGGATGACGGCTGCGGGTGTCGTCGCCGTACAGGAACCACGCGCTCCGCCGGTAGACGGTCGCCGGGTCGTCTCCGCCCTGAACGAGCGCCGCGAGCACCTCCGGCGCCGCGGGCACGGCCTCGGAGCCTCCCGGCGTCGTGCAGAGGAGCGCCAGCGACCGCAGGCGGCGCGAATGGGCGAGCGCGAACCGTTGCGCGATCATGCCCCCGAGCGACGCGCCGACCACGTGCGCCGTGTCGTGCCCGGTCGCGTCGAGCACCGTCGCCGCGTCGTCCGCCATCTGCGCGACGGTGTACGGCCCCGCAGGCACGTCGGACCGGCCGGTGCCCCGGTTGTCGAACGCGATCGTCCGGTAGCGACGCGAGAGCCACGGGATGGTGCGCGCCCACCCATAGGCATTCGACCCGAGTCCCATGACGAGCAGCACCGGCTCGCCGTCCCCGTGCACCTCGTAGTGGACGCGGACCCCGTCGGACGCGCGCGCGTAGGGCATGCGGGCACTTCTAGCGTCGTCCGGCCTCGAGCTTCAACCGCGCATCCATACCAGCTAGGTATGGTTTGGACCGCTTCGCGGGTATCGCTCCACGCGGCTTGCGGGTCCATCCCCGTTTGGCCATACCTCACCGGCCTCATGGCCAACGACGACACCGTCGACCTTCCTGACGTCGAGCTCGTCCACGAGTCCCCGGCCGCGACCTGCGTCCGTGTGGCGGGCCGCGAGCTGTGGGTGCCGAAGTCCGGGATCGTCTCGAGCACGGGCCTGCGAACACCGGGCGACCGCGGAACGCTGCGGCTGTTCCGATGGGCGGCGGAAACGCTCGGCTTGGCGTGAGCGGCGCGGCCGGCGGCGTCTTCCCGGCGGGTTGATATCCGCTCGCCGCTCCACGGGATTGGCCCGCCGCCTCTCCTTCGGGCTCCGGCGAGTACGCCGAGTGACGGCGCGGCGATGTGTCGGCAAGCCCATTCGGCTCTGCTATGACGGTCGTCGAGGACGATCACCATGCCGAACGAGACCACCAACGAGCTGCAGATGAACCCGGCCGACCTCTACCGCGAGGAGGTCTTCACCGACCGGCGGGTGGGCACCATCCACCAGCTGACGCCGGTCACCGTCGACGGCTCGGTGGACCGCGCCCGCCCGATCCTCTTCACCGGACAAGCGCAGATCATGACCGCCGCCGGCGTACTGCCGATCACGTTCGAGATCCCCGGCCGCACGCTGCAGGAGGCCGTCGACGGCTTCGGCGTGGCGGCGCAGCAGGCGCTCGAGGAAACGGTGCAGGAGCTGCGCGAGCTGCGCCGCCAGGCGGCCTCGCAGCTGGTCGTCCCCGAGCCGGGCACGGCGTCGGCGATCCTCGGGCCCGGTGGTCTGCCAGCGGGCGGCGGCAAGATCCGTCCCCGCTGATGTCTGAACAGCTCGACGCCGCGACGCTCGACATCGCCACCCCCGAGCACTACGAGCGCACGGCTACCCGCACCCGGAGTGGACCTGGCTCCGCCGCCACGACCCGGTCTTCTGGTACGAGCGCCCGAACGTCGAGCCGTTCTGGGCGATCACCAAGCACGCCGACATCATCGAGATCGGCAAGCAGCCGCGAGCTCTTCCTGAACGCGCCGCGGCTGGCGGTCTTCACGCGCGACCTGCCGCCGCCGCCCGAGGGCGACGTCGCGCCACCTCCTCAACATGGACCCGCCCGATCACGCGCGCTACCGGCGCGTCACCAGCGGCTGGTTCACGCCGCGCGCGATCCGCGGCATGGACGACAAGGTCGCGCGCGTGACGCGCGAGGTGCTCGACGACGCGGCCGACGAGCGACGACGGCGACTTCGTCGCAGGACATCTCGGCGCGGATCACCATCGCCGTCATCGCCGAGATGCTCGGCGTGCCGCGCGCGCGACTGGGACCTGCTCTTCCGCTGGACGAACGAGATCATCGCGCCGCAGGATCCGGAGTTCCAGCACGGCGCGACGCCGAGGAGACGATCGAGCGGGCGCGCATCGAGCTGTTCGCCTACTTCAACGAGCTGGTCGAGCGAGCGCCGCGCGCAGCCGACCGACGACATCGTGAGCGTGGTCGCCAACGGCCAGGTCGAACGGCGAGCCGCTGCCGCCGGTCGAGCTGCTGTCGTACTACTTCCTGCTGGTCGTCGCCGGCAACGAGACGACGCGCAACGCGATGACGGGCGGGCATGCTGGCGCTGCTCGAGAAACCCGAGCGAGTGGCAGAAGCTCCGCGCGACGCCGGCGCTGGTCGAGCCGCGCGGTCGAGGAGATCGTGCGCTGGACGACGCCGGTGATCCAGTTCGCCCGCACCGCGACGCGCGACTACGAGCTGCGCGGCAAGACGATCCGCGAAGGGCGAGGCCGTCTGCCTCTTCTACGCCTCGGGCAACCGCGACGAGGAGGTCTTCGAGGATCCGTTCGCGTTCCGCGTCGACCGCGACCCGAACCCGCACATCGGCTTCGGCATGGGCGAGCACGTCTGCCTGGGCGCGCACCTCGCGCGCCTCGAGCTGCGCCACGCGTTCGCGGCGC
>CAVSLX010000017.1:0-44718 GCA_963728735.1 uncultured Actinomycetes bacterium
TCGAGGCGCTGATCGGGATGGATCGCCTGCCGCCGTGGCTGTGAGGCAGGCGAACTTTAACCTTCTGCCGCCGTTTTGATCAGTGGGCGCCTTGGTTTTGCCCGGTGGCTGCGGCCCTAATGCATGTTAGAGTGCGAGATTACTAAGATTCTCTTTGCTGGAGATGGACTTGAACGACAGTTCCGCCGCCGGCGCAAGGATCGAAGGACTTCCCCTGCGGAAGGCGGCGCCGACATACTCGACCGCGCGCTCCTCCGGGCACGCTGGAGCATCCTCTGGGAGCAGGCTATGGCCGGCGCTGGCGTCGGTCGGCGACCGCCGTCGGGCTGTTCTGGCGGTATCCTGGCTTGGCCTGTGGCTGTGGCTGCCGCCGCTCGGCCGCGCCATCGGGCTTGGCGTGTTCGCGCTGATCGTCGGCGGCGGCGCTGCTGCCGCTTTTCATGGTGCGGCTGCCGAGCCGGATCGAGAAGCTGCGCCGGCTCGATCGCAATTCCGGCCGGCCGCATCGGCCGGCCACCACGATCTCCGACAGGATGGCGGAGGCAGCGAGGACACCCATGCGCTTGCACTCTGGCGCGCCCACATCGAGCGCGCGCTGCGCTCCGCCCGGACGTTGCGGGCCGGCATCGCCGGTGCCGCGCATTCCGGCGCGCGATCCGATGGCGTTGCGCGCGCTCGTGCTGATGCTGCTGATCGCCGCCTTCTTCGTGGCCGGAAACGATCGCACGCGGCGCGTCGCCATGGCTTTCGATTGGCGCGGCGTGATCGCGCCCGTGAATTTCCGCGTCGATGCCTGGGTCAACCCGCCGACCTATACCGGCCGACCGCCGCTGATCCTGCAGGGCCTGCGGCCCGGGTGAGCCGGTGCAGGCCGCGGGCGAGCCGATCGCGGTGCCGGCCGGCAGCAAGCTGGTCATCCGCGCGAGCGGCCAGGTCGATCTCAACGTAGCGGTGAAGGGCGAACTGACGGAGCCGGAAGCGTCCGACCAGCAGCCGGCCGCCAGCAAGGGCGCCGACCGAACGACAGTTCATCATCGCCGGCGACGGCAGCGTCACCGTGCGCGCCGCCAACGACGTGACCTGGCGTTTCACCGCCATTCCCGACCGCGCCCCGACCATCGCGCTGACCGAGGAGCCGAAGGGCACCAGCAACGGCTGCAACTGTCCTACAAGATCGAGGACGACTATGGCGTGGTCGGTGCCCAGGCGCAGTTCAAGCTCGTGCCGCGTCCGGCACCAGCGGGCAGGCGCCGCGCATTCTGTTCGAGGGCGCCGGAGCTGGCACTCGCGCTGCCACAGGCGCGCACCCGCAGCGGCGTCGGCCGCACCACCAGAACTCGTCCGAGCACCCCTGGGCCGGCGCGACAGTCTCGCTGACGCTCATCGCGCGCGACGAGGCAGGCAACGAGGGCGTGAGCGAGCCGTCGAATTCACCCTGCCGGAACGCATCTTCACCCATCCGATCGCGCGTTCGCTGATCGAGCAGCGGCGCAACCTCGCGCTCGATGGCGATACTCAGGCGACGGTGCTCACCGCGCTCGATGCGCTGACCTGGGCGCCTGAGAAATTCCGCATCGAAAGCAGCGTCTATCTCGGCCTGCGCTCGATCTTCTTCCAGCTTGGCGCGCGCCAAGACCGACGATCAATTGCGTGAAGTCGTCGCCCGGATGTGGGACATGGCGGTGACGCTCGAGGACGGCCGCATCTAGCGACGCCGAGGCGGCGCTGCGGGCGGCGCAGGACGCGCTGCGAAGGCGATCGAGCGCGGCGCCAGCGAGGAAGAGATCAAGAAGCTGATGGACCAGCTGCGGGCGGCGATCGACCGCTACATGCAGGCGCTCGCCGAACAGATGCAGCGCAATCCCGACCGGTTCGCCCGGCCGCTCGATCCGAATTCCCGCGAGCTGCGGCCGCAGGACCTCAAGAGCATGCTCGACCGGCTTGAGAAGCTGGCGCGGTCGGGTTCGCGTGACGCCGCCCGGCAGATGCTGGATGAGCTGGCGCAGATGCTCAACAACCTGCAGATGGCGCGCCCGGGCCAACAGGGCGAGATGACGACGATGATATGAACAACGCGCTCGATCAGCTCGGCGACCTGATCCGCAAGCAGCAGCAGTTGCGCGACAAGACCTTCGAGAAGGGCCAGGACCAGCGCCGCAGCAGGGCAAGCGCGGGCAGAAGGGCCAGCAGGGCCAGCAGGGCGAGCAGGGGAACAAGGCGAGCAGGGCAGAGACCTCGCCGAACTGCACAAGCAGCAGGAGGCGCTGCGCGAGCAGCTCGACAAGCTGCTCGAAGAGCTGCGCCAGCGCGGGCTGGGTCAGCCCGGCCAGCAGGGCGAGAAGGAGATGGAGCAGCTCGGCCGCGCCGGCAAGGAGATGGGCGACGCCGAAGGCAAGCTCGGCGACAACAATGCCGACGGCGCGGTCGATTCCCAGGGCCGCGCGCTCGAAGCGCTGCGCCGCGGCGCGCAGAGCCTCGCGCAGTCGATGCAGCAGCAGCAGGGCATGGGGCAGGGACCCGGGCCAGCCCGGCCGCACGGGCCAGTCGCGCGCCAAGCAGGAGACCGATCCGCTCGGCCGGCCGCTGCGCGGACGCTGGGACGACTCGACGCTGCCGAACACCTGCCTGAACACCGACGATCCCAAGTGCTTCCCGGCGCGCCGGCGCGCCGAGGAGATCCTCAAGGAGCTGCGCCGCCGCTTCGGCGAGGCCAACCGCCCGCAGCTCGAGCTCGAATACATCGAGCGGCTGCTGAAGGATCAGCGGTAGAACAATAGGTCGCAGGGTCCGCGCTAATGCATCCGCCGCCTGTTGCCGGCGGCGATCGCCTCTTTCACCGCATTGCGGATGGCGGCGAGCGTGAACGGCTTGGCGATCACGTCGTGGATCAGCGCGTCGAGACCGGAGGCGCGCTCGCGCTGGTCGGCAAAGCCGGTCATCAGCAGGATCGCGACATGCGGATGGTCGCGCGCCGCCGCGAGCGCCAGCGCGATGCCGTCCATGATCGGCATGCGGATGTCGGTCAGCAGCAGCTCGAACGCGCCGTGCTCGCGGGAGAGCAGGTCGAGCGCCTCGGCGCCGTCGTTCGCGGTCACCACCGCGTGCCCGTCCATCGCCAGCGCCCGCGCCACCAGGCTGCGGATGCCTTCTTCGTCCTCGGCGATCAGGATGCGTGCCATGCGTAGACCTCACTGAATTCCGGCGACCAGGTCGCGCCGGTTGAAGAAGCGGACCAGCACCTCGTGCGATTCCGGCGGCGGCGAGGCAAGTCGCGAGCGGAACGGCATGGTCGCGCCGGCGGCGAGCGCATTGCGCGCCGGCAGGGCGGTCCAGCTGTAGATCTCCTGGCCGGCGGCATTGCGCACGGAGAAGCGGATGCGCGGCACTTCCGCCGTCTCGCCGGCTGTTGCTCTTGATCACGCCTTCGACCACCAGCATCTGCACGCCGTCCTGGCTGTCCTTGCGGGTGACGATCTCGGTGAAGACAAGGCCGCGCAGGTTGACCGGCAGCCCGATCGCCGCATAGAGCGAGGCGGTCTGCGGCAGGACACGCGCGATGTCGGCGCGAAAGCCGATCAGTCCCGCATTGATCGCGATCAACAGCAGGATCGTGGTCGACAGTCCCGGCACCGGCCAGCGCGACTTGGCCGCCGCGCGCTGGCCGCCTGAGCCGCCGCGCCGCCACGGTCTCCACGTCCTCCGGCAGCGCAGGGGCCGAGCGGCGGGGGCGGCGCTCGGCATCGGCCTCGACGGCGCTTCCGGCGTCGCCGCGCGGGCCGGCGCGGTGGTCCGCTTCCTGCTCGGGCGCGCGGCGCCGGGCCACGGTCATCCCGGGCCGAGACTCCGCCGCCGGTGCTTCGGCTGCGCGGCGGCCCGGGTATGACCGCCGCGCGGAGGCGACTGGTCAGGCGGCGGATCCGGGGGCGAGGGGGCGGGGCGGCCGTGGCGGCGGCCCGGCCAGGCTGCCGACCGAGTTCTCCGCCGTGTAGATGTTGATGTCCTCGCGGTGGGCGCGGGCGATGTCGGTGAGGGCGTCCGAGTTCTGGGCAAACCAGACCTTGCTGGCAGCGCACACACCGCACCGACCGGCCGGCCGCGCCCAGCGAGGACGGCTCGATCTGATAGGACGTGGCGCAGCTCGGGCAGACGATCAGCATGGCGAATCGGGGCCGAAAGGGTCCGCCCGGACGCTAGCAAGCCTCCGGTTAACGGATCGGAAACCATGGGTTGAGCTCTCCGGGCCGAGCGGACACGGCCGGATCGCCCGATCTGCCGCAGGGTGCGGCCGTGTTCCCACCCCCTTCCTGGGTCGGAGCTGCTATAAAGGCCGATGCCGGAGCATGGCGGGGCTCGGAGCAGCACGTGGTCCGATTCGAAAACGTAGGCTTGCGCTACGGGCTGGGGCCGGAGGTCCTGCGTGACCTGACCTTCCGCATCGAGCCGCACTCCTTCCAGTTTCTGACCGGGCCGTCCGGGGCGGGCAAGACGTCGCTGCTGAGGCTACTGTTCCAGTCGATGCGGCCGACGCGCGGCCTGATCACCCTGTTCGGCCACGATATCGCCACCCTCGGAAAGGACGCGCTGGCGACACTGCGGCGCCGCATGGAACCCGCGCGCGCAGGCCGCGACCGTCGCGTGTCTCATCGCCGCCGGCGCCGATCCGAACGCGGTGGACAAGAGCGGGGTTGCGCCGCTCCACCGTGCCGTCCGGACGCGTTGCGCTGCCGCGCTCCAGGCACTGCTCGACGGCGGGGCCGACGCCCTGCGCGTCAACGGGAGCGGTTCGACGCCGATCCAACTCGCGACGCTGACCACCGGCCGCGGCGGTTCCGGCTCGGCGGCGTCGAAGACCCAGCAAGCGGAGATCGTCCGCCTGCTGGAGCAGCGTGGTGCTCGGCGAGGTAAGAGACCGCCCCCGGCTGGTATTCTCCCGCTCACCCTGGGGAGGAAGGTGACGGCCGCGAGCACCGAGCCCCGCACCATGCCCAGCCTGCGCAGCGTCCTGGAGAAGCTCCCCCTCGCTGATCTGAAGGGGCTCGCCGACTCCGCCGAGCTGGAAGTCGCCGACCGCAGGAAGGGGTCGGCCATTGTCGAGGCGCTGGAGGCGCTCGACCCGGCGCACCTGCGGGTGCTGCTGGTCACCCTGTCCAGGGATGTCCTGAAGGATGCATGCCGCTCTGGGCCTCGACGATTCGGGCCGGGGGAAGGCGCTGCTCGTGGACCGGCTGATCCCGCTCGACGCGCCTGCGGCTTCGCCCGCTGTCCAGCCAGGCAGTACAGTCACTAGCTCATCCCCGGGGAGGACGATGGCACGAACGACCAAGCAGCAGAAACCCGGCAACGGCTCCGCCCTCGGATTCGAGGCGACGAGGTGGTGCACGGCGGCGTCGCGAAGCTGATGGAGCACCGAGCCCTGAACGAAGCCGACACGTGCCGGAAGTACGTCGGCGCCGGCGCCTCAAGACCGCAGGCTGGGAGGACGAGCCCCACTCGGTCACGGAGCAGCGGTACTTCACCGACGGTCGTATCGTGCCGCAGGGCCAGGCCGCCCGCCGCCGAAAAGGCAAGAAGGTTGACTACCTCCTGCGATACAGACGTGACTTCCCGATCGCTGTTGTCGAGGCGAAGGCGTCCTACAGGACCCACGCCGCTGGGATGCAGCAGGCCAAGGAGTACGCCGAGATACTCGGGCTGAAGTTTGCATACTCGACAAACGGCGAGGGCATCCTGGAGTTCGACTTCACAACGGGGTTCGAGCGCGACATCGCAGCGTTCCCGCAACCGGACGAACTCTGGGCGCGCTTCCGCGGCGCCGAGAAACTGCCCGCGACGGCCGCCGAACGTTTGCTAGCGCCGGCCAACCTCACGACGGGCAACGACCCGCGGTACTACCAGCACGTGGCGATCCAGCGGGCCGTCGCGGCCAGGTGCCAAGAGTGGTAGACATGACTGCCGCCAGAGCCCACCGCTTGCAGCAGTATCCCGATGTTCCGCCAAGGCCCCTCTTCAATGTGGTGACCACTGTAGAGCCAAGAATGATGCATCTTCTCGATCAGCGGGGAAGCGTCATCGCGGGAGTTTCGGCCGATCGAGTTCTTGGGCGGCAATACTCTGTCACTTCCACCGACCATGGCGCCAGAGTGCAAGGTCAGAGACGAGGAGAGACCCAGGGAGCTCCCGCTTTCGGCCCAGAGTGGAATCCCAGGAACGCCGCTGCCCTTGTCGGTGTGGATGCCAGACTCGTCACCGAGCACACCCCTGTTCCAGCTCCAGAAATCTGAGGAGAAAGTCCGAGGAAAGGAGCCTCTATCGATGCCGATTGGAAGCGGAGGAGAGTCGCTGTTCCGGTGGGCGCAGACGCCTGATGCATCACAGAATGTTAAGAAGAGCCCCAAAGAGCAATTTCCGCTACTCCAGTTCGAGGGCGAGACTACGCCTCCGCTCTCGCTGCTATGGAAGCCTGACTCTCTGCCGAAAGAGGATGAAGCGCCCAAGATGAGCTACCTGTTTGATTCGGCGGTGAAGCCGAGCAGCCCATCGGGGGAATTGCCTTCCTCAGCAAGCAGCGACACAGACAAGGGTGACTTTTCCGGCTTGTTCTACACCGCAGGCCACGAGAACCGCCACGCTTCCGAAGAACACCACAGCCCGCATGGAGTCACACGATTCCAGTCATGCGGCGCACAGTGGAGGTTTGCCTTGAGATCTTGGATCGCCACCTTGCAACGCCGCTCAACTTCCGACGTGATCAACGTGAACAGCGTGTGGTAGTACTTCCAGTAGTTTCCGTTGCTATCGCGGCTGATCTTCTCTGCGAGTTTCCTCGCTCGCTCGCGGCGCGCTGCCTTGTCGTACGGTTCTCAGCACACCGAGGAACTCGGTGCGAACGAACGCTACTCGTGTGCGCTCAAGAGGAAGGGAAAGACCCTCCCCCTGTGGGGACCAGCTCCTCTGGGGCTACCAACGTTGACGCAACCGTCAGCAGCCTACGCGTGAGCACACGCCAGCCGCAGACCCACCTGGGCGTGTAGCGGTCCCAAGGGAACATTCGCCACCAACTCCCGGTAAACACGTAAGGAGGAAACAGTTCGAAGTTCCGGATGGTCCACTCGCACCGCTCCACTCCCAAGTGCAGGATCGAACCCAGGCGAAGTGGATCTCGCGGCTTCGCTTGTGGATTAGCTCCTCCTTGGCGATCTGCTCTTCGAGGCGCTTCTCCTCGGGGAGGGCTCAGGGTCGGACTTTTTCTTCGGTAACGAACCATGGTGAGGAATTCCATACAGGTCTTTCTCCCGCCTCGCCAGCGCTACGACCAACTCCCGCAGCCGCTCCTCCACACCTCCGACAGTTCGACCCGCCGCCTACGCCCCCAGCACCGCCCGCAGTCGTTCCCGGTCGGCTCGCGCATAGACGCAGGTGCTCGCGATCGCCGCGTGCCCCATGGCCATCTGGGTGAGCCGTAGATCGCCCGAGCGCTGGTAGGTCCGCTGTCCGAAGCAGTGCCGAAGAGTATGGACGCTCGCCGGCACCTGGATCCCGGCCTTCCCGAGCCAGTACTTGAGGCGGCAGTTCGCCTTCCTCGGATCGATCCGCGGGAAGAGCGGCCCCTCGGTGCGTCCAGCCAGGTAGCTGCGGGAGGTGGTCGCTGACTTCGCGCGGCAGCACGAGAACCGCCGGCCGGTCCCCCTTCGCGTGCCGTAGCGTGGCCTCGCCGCGGACTAGGTCTAGATCCCGTACTTCGAGCGCCAACGCGGACGAGATCCGCGGCCCCGCGCCGAGGAGAAGATGGAACAAGGCGTAGTCGGCGCCGCCGTTTACGATGCGCAGCACGGCGAGGAGACGCTCCTGGTCTTCCGGGCTCAGCGTTCTCGGAGGCGGCGGCCCGCACCTCGCGCGGCGGATCAACTTCGAGGGATCGCGCGCGAGGACGCCCGACGCCGCGAGGTAGGAGAAAAAGCAGCGAAGCGACGAGCGCAACGTGTTGACCGCGCTTTCCTTCTTCGGCTTCCCGTCCGCACGCATGCGCGCTTCCGGCGAAACGAGGAACTGCGCGAGCGTTTCGTGCGTGACGGACTCAACCGAACCCGGATGCCAGCGCCCGAGCAGACCCACGTGGCGTCGAGACCGATCCTCAATGTGTGCGACGAGCGTCCGTCGGCTTTGAGTTGTAGAACGAACCGCTCCAATGCCTCTTCTGTGCGCATGTTCTCTCCGTAAAATTGGACGCGCACATCAACGCTCGGAATCGCTAGCTCAGTGAAGCGAAATGCGGAGAACCCGCGCGGGTCGAACTGTGCTCCGTTTGATCAGAAAAATCCCGGAATCTCCCGAAGTCAGTCCTCCAAGCCTCGCGCTGTCCAGTGTGAGATAGATCCGCGGCGCGAACGCAACACGTGCTCCATCTGCGCGGAATCCCGCTGTTTGGCCCCCCTGCGCGAGAATCGAAACATGCTCCATTCTCCTTGATGGATCCGCGCGAGCAGAGCGAAGGTGTGGTCATGAAAACGAACACCACCAACGCCAGCGCGAAGGAAGCCTACGGGGCCGCGCGCGTGCGGGCCCACAGCCAGATCATCCAGCTCCAACCTGCTCAACGCGCATGGCAAGAACCAGAAGCAGCCCCGAGAGTGGGTTATGCTGGCGACATCAATCACGTCGCCGACATCCTGAGCCACGCAATCGAGTTTCTGGGCGTACGTAGAGGAGACGACGACGTGATCCACCTGCCCGTCAAGCCCGAAGAGGTCGCCGTCCTGCGCTTCGCGCTCGACCACGCGCTGTCCTCGACATCGGAGGCGCACGCCGAAGGATCGCGCGCAGCTCCAAGCGCTGATCGAGCGTCTGAAGCGGCGGAGAAGAAGGTGCGCCGATGAAGATCCAGGTCGAGACGATTCCCCATGCCGGAAGCCTCTTCTGGAACGAACGCGGGCAGGTCGGCTGCGCCAAGCCGGCCACATGCCGTTCCCAGGCACGGACACGTTCGTCTGGGAGCGCTGGCGGCCGCTCGATGAAAGCACCGCCCGCGAGCAGGCCTCAAATGTGAGACTGCGCGGCGAACACCCGGAGGTCCGCGCGAAGGTCCAGACGCTCATCGACCTGCTCTTCGGATTACAGCCCCCGAGGCCGAGGTGCGGACTCATGCATCAGCCCCGCTACCCGCTCGAATCCACGCTCGGTGGGGGTCGTAGGCGAGAGCGAGATCCGTGAGCACGAGGCGCGGCGACCTCGGCGACGACCCCTGAGGTTGTGTACCTGCTCGAAGGCCAGCCAGATTGGGTACGGACGGTCCGTAGCTTGGGAAGCGGAGGCTGCCAGCCTGTGAGCGAGGCGCAGCCCAGCTACGCCTGTGGTCCGCGCCCGGATTGAGGTACGGCTGCTCGAGGCGATCGCGGTGCACGACGCCCGGCGAGACGACCCCCGCTCGCTCTCGCTGTCGGTCGGGACCGCCCGATACGAACCCGGCTCCGGCACGCCCCTGTCCCACATCCTCGAGGCCGCGGAGCGCCACATGGCGGCCCGCGACAACGCCCGATCGTGAGGCCGATCCCGACCTCCCTGCAGGTCATCCGAGGCGCCGTGCGGTGCGAATACCTTCCGGCACACGCCCGCGAGGAGGAGAGCCGACGCCGCGATGCAGGTCCTGACCGTCCCGGTGGGGTACCTGACGGTGGAGATCCTGGACGCCGCTGACGCTCGCGATCGAGCGCTCGTCGCCCGGGTGCGCGACGGTGACGAGGAGGCCTTCCGAGGTCTCTTCGATCGGTACGCGCCCACGGCCAAGGCACTCGCCCTCCGGGTGATCCGACAGACGCATCTCGCGGAGGAGATCGTGCAAGAAGCGTTCCTCGCCCTCTGGCGCAACCCGGAGGGGTACGACGGCACCAGGGGATCGGTTCGCTCCTGGCTGATGGGCATGGTGCATCACCGTGCCGTCGATGCCGTGCGCCGCGAAGAGGCCCACCGCCGCCGCGCCGACAGCGCGGTGGCCGAGATCCGCGACGAGTCGGCCGATCACGCCGACGACGTCGTCGAGGAGCTCGGGAGGCCGGAGGAACGCCGGGTCGTCCGCGCCGCGCTCGCGGAGCTGCCCACCGAGCAGCGGGGCGTGCTCGAGATGATGTACTTCGACGGCCTCACGCAGACCCAGATCGCCGACAAGACGGGGCTTCCCCTCGGCACCGTCAAGTCACGCACGCTGCTGGGGATGCGCCGGATGCGGGCCTCGCTCGGAGGTCTGGAACGATGATGCAGCGCGATCACGACCGGATCGAGGAGCTGCTCGCCGTGCGCGCGCTCGGCGGGCTCGACGGCGAGGATCAAGCGGCGCTCGAGGGCGAGCTCGAAGCGCACGGCCCCGACTGCGCCGAGTGCCGCCGGCTCGAGCGCGAGCTCGATGAGGTGGCCGGCGCGTTGGCGCTCGCGCTCGACCCGGTGCCGGTCGATGCGGCGATGGCCGACGCCATCCTCCGGCAGGGTCGCGGCGCGGCCGAGGCCGACGAGCTGACCGCCCGTCGCGACGCTCGCCGTCGGCCCACGCGGACCATGACGGCGATCGCCGGCGTTGCCGCCGCGGTGGTGGCGATCGTCGTGACGCTCACGGTCGTCCAGCCGGGCGCTCTCCCGGTCACGAGGGCGAACCTCGCGCAACGTGTCGTGCACTTCGGGCCCGTCGGCCTGCTCGGTGCCCCCGACGAACCGAGCAACGAGTTCGACGATGCCAACCTCGCGATGGCCTACTCGCCCGGTGAGCCGGGTGCCGTGTTCTGGGGCTCGGATCTGCCGGCGCCCGGACCCGACGAGGCCTACGAGATCTGGATGATCGAGGGCGACACGCCGACGAGCGGCGGGTGCGTGACCCCGACCGAAGGCCGACTCGCCCTGCACGTCGACGCCGAGATCGGCGCGACCGAGCTCATGGCGGTCACGGTCGAGTCGACGGATTGCCCGTCGGCGCCGACGACCGATCCCGTGCTCGCCGCCCCCCTCACGACCTCGTAGGCGTCGCGGCCGCGCAGGATCCGGCCCGCTCGGCAGGCTTTGAGCGCTCTTAACCGGCGTTTGCACGAACGCTGTCGCGGCCGCTCCTAGCGTGGTCGACACGATCCGCCACCGGTGCGGACCCACGACGGAAGGGGCACACGATGCATCGACGCTCGACCATGACGATCCTCGCGGGGGTCGTCCTCACGCTGTTGGTGGCGGGCGCCGCCGTGGCGATCGGCGTGACCGGCCCGACCTCGCAGGCCACGGCCGGGACCACGCAGACGCCCGGCTCCACGCCCGCCGCGACCGTCTCCGACACGCCCGATCCCGGTCCGCTCGAGATCGCGGCCTCCGCGACCGGTACGCCTTCTCCGAACCCCAGCCCGAGCGATGACGACACCGCGACCGGCACCCCCTCGCCCAGCCCGAGCGATGACGACGACGAGATGGATGACGACGACAACAACTCGGGTCCCGGCAGCCAGACGACGACGACAACTCGGGTCCTGGCAACGACGACGACGACGACGAAGACGAGAGGGACGACGCGGACAACTCGGGTCCCGGCAGCCACGACGACGACTGAGCGAGGCGCCACCTCGCTGCCGGCCGAGGGGCGAGGAGGGCCGTCAGCCGTCGAACATCTGGCGGAGCACGTAGGCGAGCACCCCGCCGTGCAGGAAGTACTCGACCTCGGCGGTGCCGTCGATCCGAACGATCGCGGCGAAGGTCGTCGCCGCCCCGTCGTCGGCGACGGCCTCCACCGTCACGCGCATCGCCGGTGTGATGCCGCCCTCGAGGCCGCGCACCGAGAACGTCTCGCGGCCGGTCAGACCGAGCGACGCCGCGCTCGCCCCCACGTCGTACTGCAACGGGAGGATGCCCATCCCGACGAGGTTCGAGCGGTGGATCCTCTCGTAGCTCTCCGCGAGCACGAAACGGACGCCGAGGAGCGCCGGTCCCTTCGCCGCCCAGTCGCGGCTCGAGCCCGAGCCGTACTCCTTGCCGGCGAGCACAGCGAGCGGTATCCCGTCGGACCGGTACCGGCTGGCGGCCTCGAACACGCTCGTGACCTCGCCCGACGGCAGGTGCGTCGTCCACGACCCCTCGGTCTCCGGCGCGAGCTCGTTGCGCAGGCGGATGTTCGCGAACGTGCCGCGCATCATCACCTCGTGGTTGCCTCGGCGAGCCCCGTAGGAGTTGAAGTCGCCGGCCTCGACCCCGCGGTCCTGGAGGTAACGCCCGGCCGGTGAGTCGGCCTTGATCGACCCGGCGGGGCTGATGTGGTCGGTCGTGATCGAGTCGCCCACCTTCACGAGGACGCGCGCGCCGTCGATGTCGCTCGCGATCGCCACCCCCCCGAGATCCTCGAAGAACGGCGGCTCCTGGACGTAGGTCGAGTCCGGATCCCAGGCGTAGCTCGGACCGGTCGGTGTCGGCAGGGCCTTCCAGCGCTCGTCCCCCTCCCAGATGCGGCCGTACTGCTCCGCGAACTGGTCCTCGCTGATCGCCTCCCGCATCGCCTCGGTGACCTCGTGCGGCGCGGGCCAGATGTCGGCGAGGAACACCGGCCCGTCGGTGCCGTCGCCGATCGGCTCGCGTCGTGAGGTCGACGTCGACGCGACCCACGAGCGCGTACGCGACGCAGAGCGGCGGCGACGCCAGGTAGCTCGCCCGCACCTGCGGGTGGATCCGACCCTCGAAGTTCCGGTTGCCGGAGAGCACGGCGACGACGTTCAGATCCGCCGCGTCGACCGCCGCCGCGACCTCGTCCGGCAGCGGTCCGCTGTTGCCGATGCACGTCGTGCAGCCGTACCCGACGAGCGCGAATCCGAGCTTCTCGAGGTAGGGGGTGAGACCGGCACGGTCGAGGTAGTCGGTCACGACGCGAGACCCCGGCGCGAGCGAGGTCTTCACCCAGGAGCGAGTCTCGAGGCCGGCCTCGACCGCCTTCTTCGCGAGGAGCCCTGCGGCGATCATCACGCTCGGGTTCGAGGTGTTCGTGCACGAGGTGATCGCCGCGATCACCACGGAGCCGTGCTGCACCGTGTCGCCGTCGATCAACACCGGGGTCTCGGCGCCCGGCTCGATCGCCTCGTCGGTGTGCACGGCGACCACGGGGTTGCCGCCTTCAGCGGCCCAGCGACCCACCTCGGTGGGCGCCGGATCGGGCTCGAGCCGGTCGCGGAACGCCTCCACGAACGAGCTCCACACGCGAGGGAGCGCGACCCGGTCCTGCGGGCGCTTCGGACCGGCGAGCGACGGTTCGATCGACGACAGGTCGAGCGCGAGGATCTCGCTGAACATCGGCTCGGCGTCGCCGTCGCGGCGGAAGAGCCCCTGCTCCTTCGCGTACCGCTCGACGAGGTCGACCCGGTCGCGCCGGTCCGTGAAGGCGAGGTAGCGGAGCACCTCGTCGTCGACCGGGAAATACGCCGACGTCGCACCGTACTCGGGACACATGTTCGACAGGGTCGCGCGATCGGCGACCGACAGCGTCGACAGGCCGTCGCCGAAGAACTCCACGAACGAGCCGACGACGCCGTGGGACCGGAGCATCTCGGTGAGCGTCAGCACGAGATCGGTCGCGGTGGTGCCGGCCGGCAGCTCGCCGTCGACCCGCACCCCGATCACCACGGGCTGCGGCAGGAACATCGGCTGACCGAGCATCGCGGCCTCGGCTTCGATCCCCCCGACGCCCCAGCCGAGCACGCCGAGCCCGTTGATCATCGTGGTGTGGGAGTCGGTCCCGACGAGCGTGTCGGGCAGCGCCACGCCGTCCCGCGTCGACACGACCTGGCCGAGATGCTCGAGGTTCACCTGGTGACAGATGCCGGCGCCCGGCGGCACGACGCGGAGGCCGTCGAAGGCCTGCTGCGCCCAACGCAGGAGCGCGTAGCGCTCGCCGTTGCGCCGGTACTCCCAGACGATGTTCGCCTCGTAGGCCTCGGCGTGCGGAACAGGTCGACCTGCACGCTGTGATCGATCACGAGGTCGACCGGCACGTGCGGATTGACGCTCGCGGGGTCCTTACCCGCGCGCGCCACGGCGCTCCGCATCGCGGCCAGGTCCACCACGGCGGGCACCCCGGTGAAGTCCTGCATCAACACGCGGCCGGGCATGAACGCGATGTCGCGCGCGGGGCCGGGCCACGCGGCGAGGGCGCGGACGTCGTCGTCGGCGACGTCGCGCGTGCCGGCGCGGCGCAGGAGGTTCTCCACGAGGATCCGGACGGTGTGCGGAAGGCGGCTCGGGTCGCCGATCCCCTGCTCGGCGAGCCACGGAAGTCGGTAGAGGTCGACGGCGCCGGCGGCGGTCTCGATCCGCCCGCGCGCGCCGCTGAGATCGCTGGTCATGCCGGTCCCTTCGGTCGCGAGGGTAGAGATCGGCGTCGCCTTCCATCCTCCCACGCGGCGCCGGGCGGATGCAGGTCAGCCGGACGGTTCGCTCGCGCGCTGGCGTCGAGCTCGACCTTGTGGCGCATCCGGTTCTCGCGGCGCAGGCGCGCTTCGCGCTGCCGGCGCTCGTCCTCGGCGGACTCGGGCACGAGCGGAGGCACCGGCCGGGGGCGACCGTCTTCGTCGATCGCGACGTACACGACGTAGGCGCTGCTCGCGTGGACGGTCCGCGCCGGTTCGGAGCCGTTCGGCATCGATCCGCACGCCGCATTCGAGCGAGGTGGTGCCGACGTCGTTCACGCTCGCCCGGAACGTCACGAGGTCGCCCACGTGCACCGGCTCCCGGAAGACCATCTCGTCGAGCGACACCGTGACGCACACGCCGCCGCTGTGTTTGATGGCCGCGAGGCCCGCCGCCGTGTCGGCCAGTCGCATCAGCACGCCGCCGTGCACGTTGCCGAGCACGTTCGCGTCGGTGACCTCCATCAGCTGGCTGAGCACGACGACGGAGTGCGACGCGGGCCGCGGCGTCAGCGATCCCAGTCGGTCACGAGCGCATCCTACGGCGCGGCGGATCGAGCGCCGCAGGCGCGGTAGTGAGCATCGCGGCGCAGTGACCACGTCGCACCGTCGCCTCCCCCTGCTCGCTCGCCGGAGCGCTCCTGCTCGCGGGGTGTACCGAGGCGGGCAGCGGCCACCGGACCGCCCCGCCGGCCTCGAGCGCTGCCGCCACGGTCGATGAGGGGTCCGTGCTCGTCGCGACCACGTGGGGCCCGAGGACCTGGCGATATCCCGACTCATCCCCGAGGGCGCCGACGTGACCGGCTCCTGGCTCGGCACGGTCGGCAGCGCCGACGTCGTCGTGCTCGCCGTGGCCGAGGCCGGCGGCACCGCGCTCTCGCGCGATCGATCGCTCTGGGCGTGGACGCGCCGGCCCGACCTCGGGGGCTGGCTCGGGCGCCGGGTGGTGGCGTTCCCCGCCCGCGCGGGCGTGCTCGGCCTCGACGGGACGCTCGCCGACGTCAGCGGCGACGGCAGTGACGACGCGCTCGTGTTCGCGCTGACCGGAGGTTCCGGCGCCTGCGGCTCGTGGTCCGTGTTCGACCTGACCGCCGACGAAGGGGCCGGACGGAGGATCTTCTCGCGCGATCTCTGCGATGCGAGGATCGATCCATCGCAGCACCCGGTCGGGCTCGCGATCACGGCGTCGGTGTACCGGCCCGGCGACCCGCACTGCTGTCCGAGCGCCCAGCGCGTGACCACGATGATCTATGCCGGCGGGGGGCGCTGGTCGACGGTGAGCGACGAGCAGACGCCGCTCGGCTGATCGGGGGCACTCACAGGAGGACGGCGCCGCTCCGGCGGCGGCCGGTCTTCTGCACGACGATCGAGGCCGGGAACTGATCCTTCACCTGCTCGGCGTGCGTGATCACGAAGAGCTGGTGGAACCTGGAGGCGAGCCTCCCCATCGCCTGCACCATCAGGTCCTTGCGCTCGTGGTCGAGCGAGCCCAACACCTCGTCGAGCACCATGAAGCCGACGTCGGCGCCCGACACGCGCGACAGGTGCGTCGAGATCGCGACCCGAAGCGCGAGGTTCGCCAGGTCGGTCTCGGACCCGCTGAACCGCGAGATCGGGAAATAGGCGTCGCCGTCGGCGATCTCGATCGCGAGCGTGTCGTCGTGGATCCGCAGGTCGTCGTACTCGTGGTTCGTGAGCTCGCGGAACAGCGCCTCGGCCTCGCGCGAGAGCTCGGGGCCGACCCGCGCCACCAGATGGTCGCGGAACCCGTCGAGCAGCATCGAGGTCCGCTCGAGGTAGCGGGCCTCGGCGCGGAGCTCCGCGACCTTTTCGGCCGTCTGCCTCGCCTGCGCGAGCTCGCCGCCCAGGCGACCGACCGTCTTCTCGGCCTCCTTGTGCGCGTCGCTCGCGACGCGTTCGGCCACGCGCGCCTGGTCGAGCGCCGCGTCGGCCCCGCGGAGCGCCTCGGCGAGACGCGCGTGCTCGTCGGGATCGAACGAGATCGCCTCGGCGTCCTCGGCGAGTGACGCGATCCGCTCGTCGGACGCGCGGAGCCGTTCGACGAGCGCGTCCATGTCGGTGCGGGTCTCCTCGAGCCGTTCGCGACCCGACCCGAGCCGGGCGACCCGGTCGCGGAGCTCGCGGACCCGGTCGGCGTCGGTCCGCAAGGCGTCGACGTCGGGGGTCTCGCCGTCGAAGACCTCGAGGAGCGGCTCGGCCTCGGCGCGGAGCTCCGCCGCCTGCGCGGCGAGACGGTCGCGGATCGTCGCCGCGCCCCGTGCCTCCTCGCCGACGCGGCGCGCCTCGGCGAGCGCGGCATCGCCGCGTTCGCGGTCGATGGCGGCGTCGCGGAGCGACCGTTCCGCGCCTGCTCGGTGCTCCTTCGCGGCATCGACATCGCCCCTTCGGCCCTCGACGTAGGCGGCGAACCCGTCCCCCAACGGCTGTCCACACGTCGGGCAGGGTTCGCTCGGGTCGGCCTCGAGTGCCCGGGAGAGATGGGCCTCTGCATCGGCGAGCCGGGCGACCACCGCGTCGCGCTCGGCGGTGGCGCGGGCTTCAGCGGCGGCGGCGTCGGCCGCGACGCGCTCGGCGTCGGCGATCGCGGCGAGCGCGGTCTCGGCGTCGAGCGTCGGCGCCGCTTCGATCGCGGTGTCGACCTCGGCCAGCTTGCGCGCCAGCTCGAGGAGACGCTCGGCCGCTCGGACGCGCTCCTCGACGTCCCCCATCGCCACGAGCGCGTCTTCGAGCCCCGGGAGCTCCGCCAGCTCGGCCTCGAGGCGGGCGACCCTGGCCCGGCGCTCGGCGATATCGGCGGCGATGGTCTCGCGCTCCCCGGTCGCGGCCTTGATCGCGACGGCGAGCTTCTCGACCCGTTGGCGGGCGTCGTCGATCGCGTCGAATGCCGTGCGTGCGGACGCGGCGGTCGTCGTCACCTCGGCGAGGCTCGCCGCGGCAGCGGCGGCGCTGGCCTCGACCTCGGCCGCGAGGTCGGTGGCTTCTTTGAGGGCGGACTCGAGGGCCGCGGTGTCGGCCACCGCCTCATCGAGTTGTGCGGCGCTCGTGGTCGCCGACCTCGCCTCGCGACGGGCGGCCGACCGCGCTTCGTCGACCGGTTTGATGCCGAGGAGCCGCAGCGCCATCTCCTTGCGCTTGGCCGTCGTCTGGTCCGAGAGCGCGTCGAGCTGCTTCTGCTCGGCGAAGACCGACGCCCGGAACACCGACAGCTCCATGTGGAGGAGCCGGACGATCTCGGCGGTGACCTCGGTCGTGCCCGTGGCGAGCGCGAGCCCGCCCACGTAGAGCTCGGCCTCGGCCGCGTGCCCGCGACCTTTGATGCCGCGCCGGACCTCGTAGTGCTGACCCGCGTGCTCGAACACCACGCGGACCTCGCAGTCGGTGAGCACGCCGTGCGTGCGGATCCCGTCTTTCTTCGTGCGGGCGGCGTCGACGCCGTACAGGGCGAACGCGATCGACTCGACGAGCGTCGACTTGCCGGATCCGTTGGGACCGAAGATGCCGATCACGCGAGCCGGGAGCTCGAGATCGACCTCGTCGAACACCCTGAAGTTGCGCAACGAGAGCTCGAGGACCCTCACCTCACACGGCCTCCCCGCGGGCCTCCTCGAGGAACCTCGCCCCGAGCGACACGATGCGCGGCCGGTCGAGCCCGGCGAGCTCCTGGACCTCGACGTACTCGGTCCACTCACGCTCGAGCGAACCGATCGTCGGGCCGCCCTGCAAGGCGAGCGCCTCGGCGCCGTAGTCGGGCTCCACCTGGACGTGGATCGCCCCCGGCACCGCCTCCCGGAACTGCTCGCGGGCCACCTGGCGGAACGAAGCCGGATCGACCTCGTCGAGGAACACGCGGACGATGCCCCCCTCGGGTGAGCCGGTCGCGGCGCGTTCGACGGCGTCGACGAGCTCACCCGAGGACATGCCCGCCGCCTGCACGCTCACGGTCGCGAGCGGCCTCGCGTGCGGATTGTCGACCAGCTCGACCTTCGCCTCGTCGGTGTCGAGCAGGAGCACGCCCTTGGGCGCCTCGGGCGAGTCGGCGAACGAGAACGTATCGGTGGCCCCCGCGTACCAGGTCCGTCTCGAGGCCTGCTGGTGCGCGTGGTAGTGGCCGAGCACGACGAGGTCGAAGGCTTTCGCGAACGCTGCCTCCTCGATCTCGAGCTCGTTGATGTCGCCCCAGGCGCGCGAGGGCAGCGAGGTGAGCGCGACGTGGGCGAGCATGAGGTTCGTCACGTCGCCGCGGGTGCGTGCCGCGGCGGCGTCGAGCTGGGCGCGAAGATCATCGACCGACAGCGTCTGCGGCACGGCGTGCACGAGGACGCCGGCGAGCTCCGCCGCGAGCGACTCCATGCGCCACGCGAACGCGACGTTGGGGAAGACGCGCTCGAGGGCGTCGTAGGGCGAGCCGGTCCCGCGGACGCGCGGTGTGTCGTGGTTCCCGCTGATCGCGACCCCGCGGAGCCCCGCGTCCGCGAGGCGTTGCAACCCGGCGAGCACCTGGGCGAACGTCCGGTAGGTGGGGCGCGCGTGGTCGAACACGTCGCCGAGCCAGAGGAACCCGTCGGGCTCGAGCCGGAGCGTCTCGTCGATCGCCCAGGCGAACGAGCGGAGGAAGTCCTCTTCGCGGAGGTTGCGCCCCTGGTGGTCCCGCAGGTGCGCGAGGTGCGTGCGGCCGAGATGGGCGTCGCCGAGCGCGACGAGTCTCGCCACTACTCGACGAGTCCCTCGCCGGCGCCCTCAGGCTTCGGCGGCAGCGGGGATGGCCCGGCGACGGCCTTCAGGTACTCCTCGTACAGATGGATCTGCGCCGGCAGCGCGAACGGCGCCTCGAGGTTCGTCACGATCGCCTCGCCCGGCATCAGCGTCTGGATCTCGGGGCCGAGGTCGGAGATGTCCTGCTTCGAAGAGCCGCGGAGGATGTTGCGATCTTTCTCGTCGGCGAGGCCGAGGACGAAGAAGGTGTTGAACTGGCTGAGGAGCTCGTCGTCGATCAGCTTCGGCTGCTGCGAGACGGCGCAGAGCCCGACCTTGAACTTGCGCCCCTCGCGCGCCACCCGCGGGAACACGTTCTCGTCGCTCCGCTGGGCCCTCGACAGCACCCGCTGGGCCTCTTCGAGCGCGATCAACGTGGGGGGCAGCGCCGCGAACCGGTCTCGATCGTCGAGGAAGAGCTGCCCGTAGGTGTCGAGCACCCGCCGCGTGATCACCGAGGCCACGAGGATCTCTTCCATCGAGGAGAGCCCCGAGGTGTCGACGAGCACGCTGTACCCGTCCATCAGCTCGTCGACGATGCGTCCCGCGAGCGACGCCTGCGACGGGTCGCGCGAGACGCACGGCATGTCGAGGATGCGCTGCGCGCGGCGCTGCACCACCTGCATCGTGCTCGTCGCGACGCCGAGCTCCTCGGCAAGCACGGACGCGTCGGCCGACTCACCGACCTGCACGATCCAGTCGTCGCCGAACGCGCGGATGGCGCGGTAGATCGCGTCCTCTTGTGCGTGGCTCCACTGGTAGGCGGTCTGCAGGTCGCCTTGGGTGAGCTCGGCGAGCGACAGCCGGAGCGCGGTGGCGCCGGCGCCGGCCGCCCTCGTCGCGTAGACCTTGAGCCGCTCGGCCGACCAGGGATGGTCGCGGAGGCCCTTGCGAAGGCCGCTGCCGCCGTCGAGGTATTCGCCGTGCGGATCGAACACGAGCGTCGCGTAGCGCCCTCGCGACGCCAGGATCTCGCCGGCGAGCACCTTCATCAGGTTCGACTTGCCCATGCCGGTCGTCGCGAAGACCCCGACGTGGGAGGTCAAGGTGTCGCCGCGGATGCCCACATCGAGATCGATCACGTCTTCGCCCGAACGGAGCCGCCCGACGGCCAGATCGCCCATGCGCTCCCGGAGGAAAGCGAAGTCATCGGTGGTCGGCGCGGTCACGCGGGCGAACTGGGCCGGCAGCGACTTCGGCTTGCGGAAGGCTCCCCCCGCGTCGATGTAGCCGAGCGGCTGGCACGTCGCGATCTTGTAGAGGCGCTGTTCGGGGTCGTGCAGGGAGTAGGGCGAGCCGGCCGCGTCGCCGCTCATGAACGCACCCGCCGTCCGTTCGGCCCACCCCGGATCCGACGAGTCCGACCCGTACGTCACCTGGATCACCCGGAACAGGAAGCGGCGCACCCGCTCCGGGTCCTCGGCGGCGAGGAGCTCGCCGAGGAACAGGTCGGTGCCGTAGAACGACCGGAACGTCGCCTCGAGCACGCTCTTGCCGAAGATCCGCCCCTTGTACGCACGCCTGGCCGCCCGGTCCTCGGGCATCGGGGCATCGGGCGACCCCTTGTACCCCCGCGTGGCCGCCCGGTCCTCGGGCATCGGGGCATCAAGCGACGTGCGCTCGTCGAGGGGGTCGTCGTGCGGCATCGTGGTCAGCTCCGGTTGAGGACCTCGTGGAAGTCCTGGAACAGGACCTCGACGTCGTCGTCGGACAGTCCGTGGCGGCCGAGCGCCCCGCGGAACGCGCGCCGAAGGTCGGCGACGGCGTAGCCGGTCACGCGCGCGGCCTGGTGCGCGCGCGCGAGCGGGTACGGGTAGCCGACGAACGCGGGGTCGCCGGCCAGCCCCGCCAGTCGTCCGAGCACCTCGTCGGCCGGCGCCGGGCCGTGCGCGACGTCGACGCGGAACGCATGCGACGCCGTCGGCGCGATGTGCGCGACGAAGATATCGCCGACGTAGAGCCGACCGAAGACGGGATCGGTCGAGATGCGGGCCGCCCATCGAACGCCTCCGAGCTCGCGATCGCCGCGCCGCTTGAGCAGGGTGACGAGAGGAGCGTGCCGTCCCCAGAACAGCGTGGAGGCCTTGACGACGCCGGCGAGCGACACCCCGCGCTCGTGCGCCCGGTCATGGGCTCGCCGGACGATCGCCGGCGGCACGAGGGGACCACCGTGCAGGGACCCGTCGACGAGGACGAGATCGCCCGGCGAGGCATCGTCGATCGTGCGGAGCACCTGCCGCCACTCGCCCCACTCGCGGAACGCATCGACCGGCCTCGGAAGATCGGGGATCGACTCCGGCTCGGCACCGAGCAACTCGGTGAGCGCCTCGATCGCCGCCCCCGCGACGTGGGAACCGGACACCGCCCGCACGTCGAGGGCCGGGGATTCGACGAGCTCGGTCGCTCCGCCGTCGAACCGCACGCGGGCGGCGCGGAACGCCGCCACCTGGAACGCGCGGCCGTCGGCCACGACGCACGATCCCCCGTCGATCGCCCAGACGCACCCCGGGTCGAGCACGTCGATCGGGCGGAGCTCGAACCCGTCGGGATGCCCCGGCACGACGAGGTCGTCGCCGAGCTCGAGCTGCCCCCCCGCGACGCGGATCTCCGAACCCGGATCCTGCAGGAGCCGGACCACGTAGCCCGCCGCCTCGTCGAGCTGGCCCCCGACGACGCGGTCGGCGCCGACCAATTCGTCGGCCAGTTCGTCGGCCCGCGCATCTTCGGGCCCGTGGAGCCGGGGAGATGCCGCGTCGAGGGCCGCCATGGCCCGAGGATACCGGCGACCGACGACGCGCCTCGGGACCTCGAGCGTCTGGGCCGTTCGCCCGAGGCCGGTCGTCGGTGGGCCGACCGTCGGATATCCCCCACTCAGGGCTAACCCTGCGCAGCTGCCCTGCCGATAACCAACCGAACAGGCCACGTCGGGCACCGACCGGACGGGCCGGTCAAGGACGTCGGAACGGCCGAGCGGAAGATCGGCGGAGCCGGTGGGCTCCGGTCGGCACAGAGGGTGGACGAGGGGTCGCGATGAGCGCGTCGGGCACGAAGTACGGCCAGAAATACGGCCAGACAGCACGCATGCTGCTGTGGGCACTCGCAGGGTTGCTCGTCCTGGGGGTCGCCGGCTCGTTGATGATGAGCGTCCGGGCGCGCAACGACGCGCAGAAGCAGATCGTCGAACAGGCACAGACGATCGTGGAGCGATCGCTGACGCTCGCGTTCGAACCCGAAGACCTCGAGGCGCCCGCCGACGTCGAGCGCGCCGCCATCTTGACCCAGCACGTCACGGAGGTCGTGCTCGATCCGAGCGACTTCACGACCGTCACCCTCTATGGGGCCGACGGCACGATCCTGTATTCGACCGAGGCCGGCCGGATCGGCAACCAGCTCGTCGGCGAGCAGGAGCGGATCCGCGAGGCGCTCAAGGGCATCGTCCAGAACCGATCATCCGATGGGCGCTTCTCGACGCTCAGTGCGTTCCGGTTCCCATCTGGGGTCGGGCGCCCGAGTGCCGTCGAGCTCGTCCGCGACGACGCGCCGATCGCGAACGCGGCCGCACCCTGGCGTGCGATCGCACTGTTCCTCTTCGTGATCCTCGTCCTCGTCGGGCTCGTGGCATGGGGGCTGAACAAGATCGCGCTCGCGGCGGCGCTCGCGGCGGCGAGCGCCTCGAGCGAGCAGCGGCAGCACGCCGCGCCCACCCAGGCCGCCGCCCCCACGCAGAAGCCGATCACGGTGCTCCAACCGGGATTGCGCGAGGAGGGCGAGGCCCGTCGCCAATCCGACGAGCGGGCGAAAGCCGCCGAAGAGCGAGCCGCGCTCCTGCAGGAGCAGTACCGCAAGACCCTCGAGGAGCTGCAGGGCTACCAACGCTTGGCACGTGAGCCCCAGCGAGGCGATCAAGCCCTGAGCGATCCCGCGATCGAGGAACGCGCGCTCCGCGCCGAGGGCCAGGTCCACACGCTCCAGCAGCAGCTCCAGACCCTCGCCACCGAGCGGCAGCAGCTCGAGCGCCGGCTCCGCGAAGTGGAGACGGCGGGTGGCACGACCGCCGACCCGGCGGGCTCGGCCGTCCGCGACGGCGAGCTCCGCGACGCACACCAGGAGTCGATCGGTCTGCGTGCCGAGCTCGAGGGGGCGCAGACGCAGCTCGAGGTCCTCCGGCGCGAGGTCGAGACGCTCCGCACCGGGGCCTCGGCCGTCGATCAGGAGGGCTCCGGCCCCGATCGTTCGGCGACCCACGCCGAGTTGGCGCGGACGAAGGACGCCCTGTCCACCACCGAGTCGCAGCTCCGCTCGGCGCATCGCGAGCTCGAGGACGCTCGCGGCGAGCTCCGCTCGCTCCGCACCGAGGAGCAGCGGGCCGCGATGCTCGAGGGCGAGCTCCGCACCGCGAGGGCGGCGGCCGGGAGCCTCGAGGCGTCCCACCGCGCGGAGCTCGTCGAACGCGAAGCGGAGTTCGAAGAGAAGGTTCGCGCGACCCGCGAAGCGTTCCAGCGTCAGCTCACCGAGATCGAGGCCACCTACAAGGCGCAGCTGGGCAAGCGAGAGGCCGACCTCGCCGGGCGCATCGCCGAGGCCGAGACCGCCGCGAGGCAAGCGGCGCGCGAGGTCGAGACGATGGCGAGCGAGCGAGAGGCCGCCCGCGCCGAAGCGATCAGTCGCGAGCAGCGCCTGATCGAAACGACCGAAGGGATCGAAGCGCTCCGGGCCGAGGCCGACGCCCTGCGCGCCGAGCTCGCGGACCGGCGTTCGGCGGCCGAGACGGCGACGTCGCAGGCGCAGCTCGCCGGCGCGACCGCCGAGGAGCTCCAGGCCGAGATCCAGCGTGCGCACGAAGCCGTCGCGCAGCTCCGGGGGGACCTCGCCGCAGAGCGCGCGGCGGCCGCCGAAGCTGTCGAGGTGGCCGAGCGAGCGGAACGGGAGGCGGCGACGCTCGCCCTGCAGACCGCCGAGACCGCGCGCCGGTTCGAAGAGGCCGTCGCCGAGAACGCCGATCTGAACCGCCGGCTCCAAGAGATCGAGTCCCGGCGCCAGCTCGAGCTCGCCGGCGACCAGGGCCGAGCCGCGATCGACGAGCTGCTCCGCGTGACGCAGGAGCGCCTCGCCGGCCAGACCGAGAAGCTGATGACGACCGAGGATCGGATCCGCGAGCTCGAGAGCGAGCTCACGGCCACCATGGAGCGGATCGAGGTCGCCGAGACGGAACTTCGCACCCACCGGATGTCCGAGGCGCTCAAGGAGATGCGCGAGGGCGAGCACGTCGAAGATGGCGCCGCCGTCGGCGCCTCCGACGGTGGGACGATCTCCGTCGGAGCGCACACCGAAGACCGCCGCGCGTCCTCACCCTTCACGAAGGAGCTGTCGCTCGACGCGAAGAAGACCATCGCGCGCATGATGGGCATCACGCAGATCCTCAAGCACAAGAAGGACGCCAAGGAACAAGCGCAGCTGATCAAGCAGCTGACGACCTATGCGCGCCGCCTCGATCACACGGTGTCCGATCTCGCCGAGACCGATACCCTCGCTCGCGGCGAGCTCGAGCTCAAGGTCAAGCGGACCGACCTCGACGCACTGATACAGCGCGTCGTCGAGGAATCGGGCGTCGACACCGACCACGACGTCAGGGTGGCAACCGAATCGGTGGTGATCGGCGTCGATCCGCTGAGGACCGAGCAGATCGTGTCGGGTCTGCTGCGTGCTGCCGGTGACCGGACCGCGACCGGCAAGGAGATCGTCGTCCGGCTCGGTACCGCCGACGGCGGCGCGCTGATCTCGGTCGAGGATCCGGAGCCCTCCTCGGACGCCTCGCTGTCCCCGGTCGTGAAGCGCTTCGCCGAAGCGCAAGGCGGCTGGGCCAAGGTGGAGAGCCGCCCGGACGGCGGGTCGGCGTTCCGCGTCTTCCTGCCCGACGGGTCGCCCGCGCGCGACGAGGTCCGGGTGCTCGTCGAAGGCGAGCAGCAAGCCGACGTCTGGGACAACTCGGCCGAGGACATCTTGGTGCAGGAGCTGCACCGGCTCGCGGAGCTCCCCGACAACGGGAACGTGAAGTCGACCGGCCGGTCCCGACGCGCCGGCCGGAAGGGCTAGTCTATTTCAGACTAGCTGAGTCGGCTGAGGACCAGGGCGTCGCCCTGTCCCCCGCCGCCGCAGATCGCGGCGCCGCCAGTGTCCACCCGGCGGCGCCGCATCTCGTTCGCGAGCGTGAGCACGAGTCTCGCGCCGCTCGCGCCGATCGGATGTCCGAGGGCGACGGCGCCGCCGCCGACGTTCACGATGCCCTCGTCGACGCCCAGCATCCGGGTCGCGTGCACCGCCACCCCCGCGAAGGCCTCGTTGATCTCGACGAGGCCGAGATCCGACGCCCCGATCCCGGCCTTCTTCATCGCCGTCTCGAGCGCGAGCGCAGGCACCGTGTGCAGGGACGGATAGCGGTCGGCCGACATGCCGTAGGCAACGATCTCGGCGATCGGCGACAGGCCGAGACGTTCGGCAGCCTCGGCGCTCGCAACCACGACCGCCGCGGCCCCGTCGGAGATCTGCGATGCGTTGCCGGCGGTCACCGTGCCGTCGGGCGAGAAGGCGGGCCTGAGCTTCGCGAGCGCCTCGACGGTCGAGTCGGAGCGGATCCCTTCGTCCCGATCGAAGATCTCCGGCTCGCCCTCCTTCTGGCCGTTCTCCCGGCTCTTCTTCTTCTGGCTCTTCTTCTTCTGGGGGACCTCGACGGCGACGACCTCCTCGGCGAGCCGGCCGGTCTCCCACGCCTCATCGGCGCGCGCGTGCGAGCGGGCCGACCAGGCGTCCTGGTCCTCACGCGAGACGTCGAGCTCCTCGTTCATCGCGTCGGTGCCGGCGCCCATGTGCCGATCGTCGAAGGCGCACCACAGGCCGTCATGGATCATCGTGTCGAGCATCGGCGAGTCGCCGAGTCGCGATCCGGCGCGCGCGTCGGGAAGCACGTACGGCGCGTTCGTCATCGACTCCATGCCGCCCGCGACCGCGACGTCGAGCTCCCCGGCGCGGATCATCTGATCGGCGATCGCGATCGCCGACATGCCGGACAGGCAAACCTTGTTCACGGTGATCGCGGGGCGCTCCTTGGGGATGCCGGCCGCGACCGCCGCCTGTCGAGCGGTGATCTGGCCCTGCCCGGCCTGCAGGACGTGGCCCATGATCGTGTACTCGACCTGCTCGGGAGCGATGCCCGCACGCGCGAGCGCCTCGCGGATCGCGATCGCCCCCAGGTCGACCGCACGCAACCCTGCGAGCGATCCCCGGAAACGTCCGATCGGCGTGCGAGCGCCGGCGACGATGACGGAGCGCGTGGCGGTCATCGGGCGAGTTTACGAGCCCGCAGGGCGAAGCGGGATGCCGGTTGATACCTCCGGCAGCACGACGACGCCGGGGGCCGCCGGAAGTCCTCCGCGAGCGAGGGCGCCTTCGATGACCTCGAGGATCTCCTCGCGCACGAGCTCATCGCGTTCGACGAGCGCCGTCCGGAGCGCCTGGTGCACGTCGGTGTGTTCCTCGAGGACCACGCGGGCGCACTCGCGTTGTGACTCGAGGATCTCCTCGACCCGGCGGCGAGCCTCGTCGTCGCCGAGCACCTTCGACACGAGGTTCGATCGACCCAGCAGCGAGTCCTGCACCGCGTCGAAGCTCACGAGCGAGCCGGCCATCCCGAAGGACCCGACCATCCGTGCCGCCAGCTCGGTGGCGCTCGCGAGATCCGCGCCGGGTCCCGTGCCCGTCTCACCGAAGGTGCGCTCCTCGGCGACGAGGCCCCCGAGCGAGATCGCGATGCTCGCCTCGATCTCCGAACGCGTCCGCGTGAACCGTTCCTCCTCGTCGGTGTGCGCGAGAAGGCCGAGCGAACCACGGCGCTTGATGATGGACAGCACCTCGAGACGCCGGCCTTTCCCGAGGAAATACGCGACGGTCGCGTGGCCCGCCTCGTGCACCGCGATCGCGTCGCGCTCGTCGTCCGTGTAGACGACTGGCTGCTTCGATCCGATCTCCTCGGCGAACTTCGCCTCCATCACGTCGTCGAAGGTCATCGCGCGACGCCCGTCCCGGAGCGCCACGAGCAACGCCTCGTCGAAGAGGTGCTCGATCATCACCGGCGTGTACCCGAAGGTCTCGCCGGCCACGCGATCGCGTGCGACGTCGTCGTCGAGCCGCTCGTCGTGCGCCTTGCGCCCCATGAAGAAGTCGATCAGGTCGCGCCGCTCCTGCTTCGTCGGCACGTCGAAGTACAGGCGGCGGTCGAAACGGCCCGGCCGCAGCAACGCGGGGTCGAGGGTGTCGCCGCGGTTCGTCGCCGCGATCAGCAAGATGTTGTGGTAAACGGGTTTCGAGGCGGCGAACTGGCGGTTCGGCGGCAGGTAGCCGTTCACCCACATGATCAGCTTCGATCGCATGCGCTCCCGGAACCGCGGCTGATCGAACGACTGCATCTGGATCAGGAGCTCGTTCACCATGCCGCTCCCGCCCGAGCCCATGAAGGTCGAGACCGTACGTCCGAGGCCGGCGCCGTCGGTCGAGGCGAGATCGCCGGCTGGCGTCATCGACGACACATCGCCGCGCGTGGCCCCGATCGCATCGATCTCCTCGATGAAGCCGATCGCGCCACCCTCCTTGCGCGCCGCCTTGCGGAGGGCCTTGAAGTACGAGCGGATCCTGAACGCCGTCATACCGAACCACATCGACTGGAACGCCGGCGCCGAGATGAACAGGAACGGCACGCCCGCCTGCTTCGCCATCGCCTTGGCGAGGTAGGTCTTGCCGGTCCCGGGCGGTCCTTCGAACAAGATGCCCCGTCGCGGCGTGCCGCCGAGCTCGTCGCGGAAGGTCGCGTAGCCGAGGAAGACGTCGAGCGTGCGGACGACCTCGTCGACCTGGTGGTCGAGCCCCTTGATGTCGGTGAGGCCGACCTCGACCTGCTCGGGGTGCACGATCAGGTGCGGCGACCGCCCGTTGATCAGGGGCAGACCGGCCATGAGGATGATCGCGATGAAGATGCCGATCACGGGCAGGAAGAAGATGAAGTCCTGCGGCAGCGTGAACCTGAACCCGTCCGGATGGGCGAGCACCCAGCGGTAGAGCAGGAAGTCGAAGATCGCCACGACGACGATCGCGCGTGCGACCTTCTTCAGACGGGTCCGCTCCCGCTGGCGGAAGACGTCGGCCCCGCCCTTCCTGATCAGCTGCGAACGTTCCAGCAAGGCCGCGGGACTACTGATCGGATGCCGCTCTCGCACGTGGTCTCCGTTTCGGGGAAGCCGGTGGCGCCGCTCGTGCCCTTGCCGGCCACGATAAGCCGGATGGCCTCCCCCGTGCCATCGGCCCTTCGGCCCGAAGGTTGGGTCCGCTAGGGTGGGCGCTCGCGAAGCGCCCGACCCGGACAAGCCATGGCACGCACACGACAGCCGCCGATCAGCGACGACGACCGCGAGGTCGTGGGAGCGCTCCTGCGAGAGCTCAGGCGTGGTGCGGGGTTCCGCTCGGTCGAGGCCGCAGCCGGCACGTCGGGGTGCCCGGCGTCGCGGCAGACGATCTACACGTACGAGCGGGGCGAGGCGACCCCGACGCTCCCCCAGTTCCTCAAGCTCGTCGCGTTCTACGTGCTCGGGAAGCGGCGAGCGGGCGCCATGGCCGACGACGAGCTCCGCGTGCGGGGGGTCGCCGCGGTGACGCGCGCGCTGCAGCTCCCGGCGTACCACGTGGTCGAGGCCTTCGAGCTGATCGCGCGGATGCAGCCTGACCCCCGAGCCGATCTCCGGAAGGTTCCGTGACGATCGAGCTCACCGACATCGATCACGTCGGGATCGCGGTCGAGGACCTCGAGGAGGCGGTGGCGCGCTACCGACGGATGTTCGGCGTCGACCCCGTACACCGTGAGCGCGTCGAGGATCAGGGCGTCGAGGAAGTGCTGTTCGCGGTCGGCACGTCGTACATCCAGCTGCTCGGAGCGCTCGGCCCCGACACCCCGGTCGGCAAGGCGCTCCGGACCCGGGGCCCCGGCGTCCACCACGTCGCGTACCGCGTCGACGACGTCGCCGCGGCCCTCGAGCACCTCCGCACCGAGGGGGCGCGTCTGATCGATGAATCACCGCGCCCCGGCTCGCGGCACACGCTGATCGCGTTCGTTCACCCGAAGTCGACGGGTGGCGTGCTCGTCGAGCTCGTCCAGGAGCTCACCGATCGCTGAGGGACGACGGCAGCACCATGTCGAGCCAGGCATTGATGCACGCGCAAGAGGCTGAGAAAGAGAGGAGCGCCGCTCAGGGCAGGTCCTTCAGCCCCGGCCGCGGGGCGTTCACGAGGCAGGCGACGTTGCCCTCGGGGAGCTTGCCGTCGCTCCATCAGCTGGTGGGCCGTCGGGATCTCGTCGTAGCGGTAGGTGTGGCCGAGCGTCGTCTGGATCTTGCCCTCGCGCACGAGCTCGTTGAAGGCGCCGGCCTGTTCGTCGTTGAACAGGTGCGAGCCCTGGTAGCGCTTCTGCATGTACCAGAGGTAGCGCACGTCGATCATCGTGTCGTACCCGCTCGTGCCGGCGCAGATCACGATCATGCCCCCGCGGTCGCAGACGAAGTTCGACGTCGGGATCGTGTCCTGGCCGGGGTGCTCGAACACGATCCGGGGGCTCGTCTTCTCGCCGAGCGCCTCCCAGATCGCCTTGCCGAAGCGCCTTGGCGCCGTCGAACCAGCCCTTCCAGTCCTTGCGAGTCCCACGCCGGAGGCACGCCCCAGTGGTCGAAGTCCGTCCGGTTCACGTCGCCGACCGCGCCGAGGCGACTTCGCGTAGTCACCCTTCTCCTCGGAGCTCACGACGGCGACCGGGCGACCACCGGCGTTCGCGACGAGCTGCACGGCGAGCGAGCCGAGGCCGCCGGCGCCGCCCCATACGAGGACCACGTCGCCGTGCTGGACCGTGTGCGGAGGCCACCCGAAGAGCATCCGGTAGGCGGTCCGCCGGTGAGCGTCGGCGCGGCGGCCTCCTCCCAGGTCAGGTGGTCGGCCTTCGGGAGGCACTGGTGCGCCTGCACCTTGCAGAACTGCGCCATCGAGCCCCAGCAGCTGTCGTAGCCCCACACGCGGAAGCTCCGCCGCGAGCCCGGGATCCTTGCCGGCCATCACCCCGGGTCGTCGAGCGTCCCACTGGCCGGCGTGCACCACGACCTGGTCCCCACCTGCACGTTCGTGACGTCGTCCCCCACCGCGTACACGATGCCCGAGGCGTCGGATCCGACGATGTGGAAGTCGGTCGGCTCGCCCCAGCGCGCCTGGGTCTTCGTGACGTCGACGGGGATACCGCGCGCGGCCCACACGTTGTTGAAGTTCACGCCGGCGGCCATCACCCCGACGAGGGCGTCGTGTGGCCCGAGCGCCGGCACGTCGAGCACCTCGTCGTGGATCGCGTCCTTCGGCTCGCCGTAGCGATCGGGGCGCACGGCCATCGCGTGCATCTGCGCGGGCACCTCGCCGACCGGCCGGCAGCTCGCCGAGCTCGTAGAGGTCCTTGCCCATGGGTCTCACCCTTCCGGAGGTCGACGGCATGATCGTGCGCGAACCCTAGCGACGGCCCCGACGGGGCGACAATCTCGTCTCGGGCGAGTCTCGGCACGGTCGCCGGCCGGTCTCCGGCCAGTTTCGGACGAGCTCAGGCGAGGGGCGGGTCCGGGCGCGGCGGCATTGGGGGGCGGGTGTCGACGGCACCGCGCTTCGGCTTGAAGGCGGCGTCGAGATCCTCGCGCGAGAACGGCTCGGCGCCCTCGCCGGTCGTGGCGTAGCGGTACAGCGCCGCGTTGAAGACGCCGGAGCAGGCGGCGCCGGCGGCCGCGACCAACGCCGATCGCGAGCACGAGCAACGGGATGCCGACGATCGGGGCCGCGGTCGCGACGAACGACGAGCGGGATGCGCGACGACGAGCGCCACGAGGAAGATCGCGAGGCCGATCGTCGCGTTGCCGGTGAACTGCTCGCCCCAGCGTGCCTGAAGAGCGACGCCGACCGTTCGATCGCCTCGGGCGCGGTGACGGGCTCGTAGAGCAGCACGGGGACGACGAAGAACGTGATCGCGTTCCAGGCGATGCCGAGGAGTCCGGCGAGCATCCGTCCGAGGATGCCGGCGCGCTCCTGGATCGCTCGAAGGAGCATCCCCACCGTGGCGGTGATCACGGCCCACACGAAGATCTGTCCGAGATGGCGCGCGCGCGAGCCCGAGCCCGATCGACAGCGACGCCTCCCGGCCCTCGAGGCGTTCGGTCGCCGCGCCGATCACGGCGGCGTTGAAGAAGATCGTCACGAACGAGAGCGCCACGTAGAGGACGAACCCGAGGATGTAGAACCCCACGCCGATGTCGTCTTCGGATTCAGGGAGCCCGATGCCGTAGATCCCCAGCGCGAACACCGCGAACACGACGAGCGACGCGAGGAACGACAGGATGGGAAGCCAGAGCAGCTGCCGTTCCTGCATGACGACGGACCAGCTCGCCCTGGCGAGCCGGAAGCCCCGGCAGATCGCGCCCATCGGAGCCTCCTCGTCGGAACGACGTCCGAGGGCGCCCCTGCGGCGTCCCTGCGCGGCGCGGCTCGGCTCGTCCGTGCGGCGCCTCTGTGAAGTATCTCGGCACCCAACCGCCCCCGGCTCAAGCTTCTGGCACAAGAACTTCGGGCTCCAGATCCTCGGGCAGGCAACCTGTCCTTTGGCTATCCCTCGGCTATCCCTCGTCGGGCTCGCCGGCCGGGCCGCTCGGTTCGGGAGCGGACTCGCCGGCAGCGGCGACCTCGGCGTGGCCGCCGAAGCGGTGCGCATCGCCGACAGGAGCTTCCCCGCGAACTCGGCGCTTGCCCTGCGACGTGAACCGCCCGACAGGGCGGCGAGCAAGACGTCGGCCGGAACGCCTTCCTCGATCGCGGCGATCGCCGTCCAGCGTCCTTCCCCGGAGTCGCTGACGCGACCCTCGAACGCCTCGAGCTCCGCGTCGTCGGCGAGCGCGGCCGCGGTCAGGTCGAGGAGCCACGGACGCGACGACGCTGCCCCGCCGCCAGACCTCGGCGATCTCGGCGACGTCGAACTCGTACCGGTAGCGCTCGGGGTGCGCGAGCGGCACGCTCGACGGCCCGGACCCGTCGGCGTGCGAGACCGTCCCACGTCGGCGTTGGCCAGGACGTTGAAGCCCTCGGCGTAGGCGGCCATCAAGCGCGTATTCGATGCCGTTGTGGACCATCTTCACGAAGTGCCCGGCGCCGACCGGCCCGCAGTGCAGGTACCCGTGCTCGGCCGGCGTCGGCTCCCGCTGCTCGTGGGTCCGGGTCGCCGTGGCGACGCCCGGGGCGAGGGATCGGAACACCGGCTCGAGCCGCGCGACGTCGTCGGGCTCGCCGCCGATCATCAAGCAGAAGCCTCGCTCGAGACCCCAGACGCCGCCCGAGACGCCGACGTCGAGGTAGCGGAGCCCCGCCCGCGGCGAGCTCTTCGGCGCGCCGGAGGTCGTCGACGTAGTGCGTGTTGCCGCCGTCGAGCAGGACGTCCCCGGGCTCGAGCAGCTGCCGCGAGGTCGGCGACGACGGCGTCGGTGGGCCGGCCGGCGGGCACCATGATCCAGACGGCGCGCGGCGCTCGGGAGCGAGGCGACGAGGACGTCGAGCGACGACCCGGCCCGATCACGCCCGGCGCTCGCCGCTTCGGCGACCGCCGTCGGGTCGAGGTCGGTCGCGACGACCTCATGGCCGTCGGCGGAGCAGGCGGACCGCTGAGGTTGGCGCCCATCCTGCCGAGCCCCACCATGCCGATCCGCATCGGTCGGTCGGTCGCCATCGCCGCCCCTTCCGCCGCGGTCGCCGGTGCCACCGTGATCGGCGTGGACCCGTCGCTCGGCCGGCCGTGCCGGCGCTGCCGGCACACGACTCGTCTAGGGTGACGGATGGCTCCCGCCACCGACGCCGTCGCCGACGCGCTCGTCGTGTTCGGCATCACGGGGGACCTCGCGCGGAAGATGACGCTGCCCGCGCTCTACCGCCTCGCTCGCCGCAAGGAGCTGTTCTGCCGGATCATCGGCGTCGGCCGGAGCGAGTGGACCGACGATGACCTCCGCGCCCACGCGCGGAAGGCGTCGAGGAAGCCGACGTCGATATCGACGACGTCGCGATGGAGGACCTCCTCGGGCGGCTCGCCTACGTCGCCGGCGACACCCGTCACGCCGAGCGGTTCGATCGCTCCGCGCCGGCCGACGAGCCGAGGCCCGCGAAGGCGATCGTGCACTACCTGGCGCTCCCGCCGACGATGTTCGCCGAGACGGTCGAAGCGTCTGGCGGACGCGGGGCTCACGAGCTCGCGCGCGCGTCGTGATCGAGAAGCCGTTCGGAACGGACCTCGCGTCGGCGATCGAGCTCGACCGCGACCTCCACGAGGTGCTCGACGAGGAGCAGATCTTCCGGATCGACCATTTCCTCGGCAAGGAGCCGGTCCAGGACATCCTGTACCTGCGCTTCGCGAACGAGATCTTCGAGCCGGTGTGGAACCGCCATCACATCGAGAGCGTGCAGATCAACATGTTCGAGGAGTTCGGCGTCGACGACCGCGGCTCGTTCTACGACGGGGTCGGGGCGCTCCGCGACGTCGTGCAGAACCACCTGCTGCAGGTACTCGCGCTCGTCGCGATGGAGCCGCCGCCGAGGGGCCAGGGCGGCGTCGCCGACCACCGGACCGACGTGTTCCGCGCGATGCCGGTGGCCGACCCGCGGCGCTACGTCCGCGGGCAGTACCGCGGCTACGGCGAGGTGAAGGGCGTCGCGCGACGACTCGACGACCGAGACCTTCGCGGCGCTCCAGCTGTCCGTGCGAGAACTGGCGGTGGCACGGCGTGCCGTTCCTCGTCCGGGCCGGCAAGGCGCTCGTCGACGACCGCGACCGACATCACCGTTCGGTTCCAGCACGCCGCCGCCGCTGTGGTGGCAGAGCGACGCCCGGATCGGACGTGCCCGAGCACAACCACCTGACGATCAGGATCGGCACGCGGCTCGGGGGCGAGCATCGGCGTGCTGGTGAAGAAGCCCGGCGAGGTCGACGACGGAACGCGTGCACCTGGATCTGTCGTTCGAGCGGCAGCTCGGCGAGCTTCCCGCTCCGTACGAGCGCCTGCTGTTCGACGCGATGAACGGGCGCCACGAGCTGTTCCCGCGACAGGACGCGGTCGAGGAGACCTGGCGGATCGTGCAGCCGCTGCTCGACGCATGCCCCGGACGCCGGTCGAGTACGAGCCGGGGAGCGACGGGCCGGCCGAAGCCGACCGGCTCGCGGAACCGCACGGCGGCTGGCGCCGCCCGGCGCCGCAGCGCCCGAGCGGCAGGACCGAGCGCGCCGATGCGCCGCGAGGTCCGGCGGGCTCAGACCGGGAGGGGCGCGAGCTCGGCTGACGGACACACCGGGGCACGAGGGCACCAGCCGCACCACGGTCCCGGCGTGAGCTGCGCCTCGCGGCCGCTCGCGAGCGCCGCGGCCGATCGAGCGGCGGCGACGGCTCGATCGGCGGCGTGCACGAGGGTCTGCTCGGTGACGTCCTCGGCCTGCCACGTGCCGCTCTCGAGGAAAACGAGGCCACGCGGTAGGGCGGGACGCCGAACCGGAGCGTCAGCAAGAGCGCGTAGAAGCGGTTGTCCTCGACGTGCTCGGGTCGCGCGCCGCCCGTCTTGAAGTCGATCGTGAGCCGCGTGGCCCGCATCGGCTCGATCTGATCGGCGAGGCCGAGCACGAGGTCGATCTGACCGCTACAGCACCACGTCGCCGCCGAGGAGCTCGGTGCGCGACGCGGAGCTCGCTCACCGGGGCGAGCGTGCGGCGAAGCTCGCGGATCGGCGGGAACGACCCGCGCAGCAACGTCACGCTGCGCGCGGCCTCCATCAAAGCCTCGTCCTGCTCGGCGCGGACCGAGCGCGGACCAATGCTCGGCGAACCGCTCCTCGCGATCGGCGAGGCGCCGCGCGGCGACCTCGGCCGCGCCCTGGGGATCGAGCGGCTCGCGAGAGGCCATGTCGACCTCGACCACCTTGTGGGCGAGCACGCCGCCCGCGGTCTTCGGCGAGTGCTCGAACGGCGCGGCCTCGCCCAGGACCTGCGCCTGCAGGAGCCCCTCGCATCGCTGATGGTCGTGGATGCGCTCTTTGCCGAGCCAGAGCTGCTCGGCCAGGTCGAGCCCGCGGACGGCCTCCTCGATGCGATCGCGCAGACGCTGCGCGAGATCGGCGGGGAACACCGGTCGCTCGCCCGTGCCGATCAGCTGCTCGAGGGTCCGCCGCTGCGGATCGGTGAGCTCCATGGCAGCATGCTAGAGAGCTCCGACGACACGCCCGGACAACAGCCCCCGAAAACCCACCGAACAAAGAAGGGGTCGTGGCCGCGGGCATCACCGCTTGCTAGGGTCCAGGTGATGCGCCTCCGACGACTCGTCGTCGCGATGGTCGCGTCGGTCCTCCTCCCCCACGCCCTCCCCCCGACGGCGGCCTTCGCCGGGTTCCTCCCCGGTCCCTGTCACCTGCACCGCGGCGACGGCGAAACGGTGCGGGCCCACATGAAGCGGACGATCCGCTGCGCGGTCCAGACCCTGGGGCCCGTGCCCGGCGGCGCCGAACGGGCGATCTGCATCGCCTCCCGCGAGAGCGGTCTCGATCCGGCGGCGACCTCGCCGACCGGCGCCTACCGGGGCCTCTTCCAGCACGCGCGGAGGTACTGGCCCGCGCGCTACGACCGCTACACCAGGGAGGCCTGGGCCTTGCCCGAACGGGTCCTGCACGGCCGCACGAACGCGGTGGTGACCGTCCGGATGGTCGCGGCCGCGGGCACGTGGGGCGAGGCGGGCTGGCCCGTCAAGGACTGTCGATAGACTCCCGGCATGGTCAAGACGCCGCCCCGCACCCCGAAGGACGTCCCCGCCGGCGACCCCGAGATCACGGTCGAAGACCGGATCGACGAGCTCCGCAAGCGCCGCAAGGCCACCCAGGCCCCCGGAGGCCGTGACAGCGCCGCGAAGCAGCACGACAAGGGCAAGCTCACCGCCCGCGAGCGGCTCGGCATCTTGATGGACAAGGGGTCGTTCGTCGAGACCGACCCGTTCGCCGTGCACCGGGCACACGACTTCGGCATGGACAAGCGCCGCCCCCCCGGCGACGGCATCGTCACTGGCTACGGCACGATCGACGGACGCAAGGTGTTCGTCTCGAGCCAGGACTTCGGCGTGTTCGGCGGGTCGATGGGCGAGGTGATGGCCCAGAAGGTCTGCAAGGTGATGGACCTCGCGATGCAGACGGGCGCGCCGTTCGTCCAGATCAATGACTCCGGCGGGGCGCGGATCCAAGAGGGCGCCGCGTCGCTCGCGGGCTACGGCCACATCTTCGAGCGGAACGTCCGCGCGAGCGGCGTGATCCCGCAGATCAGCGTCGTCATGGGCCCGTGCGCCGGCGGCGCCGTGTACTCCCCCGCGATCACCGACTTCACCTTCATGGTGAAGGAGACCTCGCACATGTTCATCACCGGACCCGACGTCATCAAGACGGTCACCGGGGAGGACGTGACGATGGAGGAGCTCGGCGGCGCGATGACGCACGCCACGGAGTCCGGGGTCGCCTCCTTCATCGGCGAGGACGACGAGGACGTGCTGATGCGGGTGCGCTACCTCCTGTCGTTCCTGCCGTCGAACAACCTCGAGGACCCGCCCGCCTACGCGACCACCGACGACCCCGAGCGCGTGACGGACGCGCTCACGCACCTCGTGCCCGACCGCGCCCAGGAGGCGTACGACATGCACGAGGTGATCCGCTACGTCGTCGACGACGGGGAGTTCCTGGAGGTCTTCCCGCTGTGGGCGGCGAACATCGTGACGGGGTTCGCGCGGCTCGACGGCCGGTCGATCGGCGTGATCGCGAACCAACCGAAGGTGCTCGCCGGCACGCTCGACATCGACGCGAGCGAGAAGGGGTCGCGGTTCATCAGGTTCTGCGACGCGTTCAACATCCCGATCCTGACCTTCGTCGACGTGCCGGGGTTCCTGCCGGGGACGACGCAGGAATACGGCGGGATCATCCGGCACGGCGCGAAGCTCCTCTACGCGTTCGCCGAAGCCACCGTGCCGCGCATGACGGTCATCACCCGCAAGGCCTACGGAGGCGCGTACGTCGTCATGAACTCGAAGCACCTGCGTTCGGACGTGTCGCTCGCGTGGCCGACCGCCGAGATCGCGGTGATGGGCGCCGAGGGCGCGGTCAACATCGTGTTCCGCCGCGAGATCGAGAAGGCCCCCGACACCGAGGCCAAACGCCAGCAGCTGATCCGCGAGTACCGGGAGAAGTTCTCGACCCCGTACGCGTCGGCCGAGCGAGGGTTCGTCGATGACGTCATCGAGCCGGCCGAGACGAGGCCAAGGCTGATCAAGGCCCTCCGGATGCTCTCGACGAAGCGCGAGGCCGTACCGGCCCGCAAGCACGGGAACATCCCCCTCTAGGTCGGTCGACGAGGCGACGATGGCGGTCATCGACGAAGGCGAGCGCCGGTTCGAGCTCCCCGAAGGGCTCACGCCCGAGGAGGAGCGCGCGATCCTCATGGCGCTCGAGCGCTACTTCATCGAGGAGAGTCCGAAGCCCAACCCGTGGGTCCTGCAGGGCCGGATCGACGCGACCGGCTACGGCGCCCTCCAGGTGCGGAAGTACGCTCGCGAACCCTGGCACGGCCCGAAGGCCCCCTATACGCGGAAGGGCGTCCCCCCGATGCACGGCCGCGGCGACGTCCGGTGAGCGACGAGCGAGCGCCCGGGACCGGCGAACCGCCCGCCGCCGTCGAGGGCGACCCGCTGGCGGCCTGCACCGCGGTGCTGATGACGGTTCCCTACGAAGTGGCCAGGCGCCTGCAGACGTTCCTCCGGGCCAACGACGTCGTGTGCCGGATCCGCAAGAGCGACGTCTCGGCCGAGGACCTCGCGAAGGAAGCGCTCCGCTCGATGTCACCGGACGCGGCGGCCGCGCTCAACAGCCCGATCGGCCGGCTGATCAAGGGTCGGCTGACCCGCGACCTCAAGGCCGAGATCAGCGTGCAGGCGCCCGGACTCGCGATGACCTACGACGTGCTCGTGCGCCCCGAGGACCTTCCGCCGGAGCTCGCCGGAGCCACGGCCGGAGCACCAAGCGGGACGATCTCGGATCCGAACGACCCGTGGGACCGGCCGGGCACCGCCTCGGCCATGTTCAGCCCCGTTGGCACGGAGCCGGACGCACCGGCGGAAACGCCGGCCGCGCCCACCGGAGGCCCCGTAGTCCTGTGCGAGCTACCTTGGGACGCAGCCTGGAAGCTCGTATCGGATCTCGCCGGAGCGGGCATCCCCGCTGCCGTGCTCGAGCCGGAGAACCCTGCCGGCGGCACGCCGATGGGTCGTCGGATCGTGCCGGTCGGCGTCCGCCCCGCCGACCTGGAGCGCGCCAAGGCCATGATCGAGCGATGACCGCGTCAGAGGAGCTTCCCGACGGGTTCTCTTTCGACGACTTCCTCGCCGCGCTCGACGAGGTCGACCGTCCCGACGACGTCGACCTCCCGACCGACTGGGACGGATGCGCGCTGCTCGCGACGATGCCGCTCACCGAGATCGCCGCGACGATCGCCAAGCTCGGCGACGCAGGCCTCGAGGTCCATACGGAACTCCCCGACGGCGAGGAGATCGACCGAAACGCGACCGGCTCGGTGTTCGTGCCGTTCGCCATGCTTCGACGAGCGCGGGCGGTGCTGGGGCTCGAGGCGTAGCGACGGTCAGCGAGACGTTGCGCCGAAAGCAGACGGTGCCCTATAGGCTGAACGCCCTACGATGAATCCAACGTTCCCGAACCTCCGTTTCCGGAGTCGTGACGGCCCCCGATCCTTGGCTTTCGATCGGTGCCCGCCTCATCCCACCCGAATCGGAGGTTCTCGATGAAGCGACTCATGGTGTCGGCGACCGCGGCGGTGTTCGTGGTCGCCCTCAGCGCCGGACCCGCCGGGGCAATGACGAAGGAGCGGACCGTACTTCCCCTCAACGATGAGACGGCGCTGACGGGATTCTGCCCGTTCACGATCGTCGCCACGGACGAGGGCAAGGTGTTCCAAGACGTCTTCCTCGACGCCGAGGGCAACCTCGTGATGATCAAGATCTACTCACCTGGGTTGACGTCGACGTTCGAGGCCAACGGCAAGAGCGTCACGGTCCAGAATTCGGGCCCCATCACCATCACGATCGACGAGAACGGCGTGTTCACGGCCGAGCAACGTGGACAGAGCGTGTCGTTCGATCAGGGCCTCATCACCGGGGAGCCGATCGTGCTGCACGTCTCGGGGAAGATCACGACCCATGCCGTGGCCAACGAGCTGACGGGGTTCGTGGACTTCATCGATTCGACGCGGATCGGTGTCGTGACCGACATCTGCGCGCTCCTGGCCCCGTAGCTACATCCGCGGCTCGACGGCAGCTGTGCATGACCGGGCACGGGCTCGGGGCCGGAGGAGGAACCAGCCCCCGGCCCGCGCTCGGTCAGATGGCTTGCCAGGACAGGCCGAAGGCTTCGTCGAAGCGAGCCGTGTCGGTCAGGCGGGTCCGTCCGCCGCCGAGGTTGACGATCCACAGGTCGGAGAAGTCGAACACGTCCCTCCCACCCACGGCGACCACGAGCGAGCCGCCGTCGGGAGCGAACGCGACGTCCCATTCCCAGCGCTTGCGGGTGTCGGTGACGCGGCGGAGGTTCGAGCCGTCGGCATCGACCAGCCAGATGTCGCTCCGGCGCGCGCCCGCCTGCGCGCGGAGCGCGATCGACCCGCCGTCAGGGGCCCACGACGGGATCAGCCCCAAGAAGATGCGGTCCGTCTTCGGCCGGGGCAGACGAACGACGAGGTCGACGTCGGTCCCGTCCGGATCCAGCGTGAAGACGCGAGCGCGTTCGTCATCGATGGTCGCGACGATCCGGTCGGTCGAGGACCAGTCCGGGGAGCAGAGCGGACGATCGCCCGAGATCATCGTGAGGTCGCTGCCGTCGGTCCCCACCGTGAACAGACGGGGCACGAACCCAGGCCTGAAGATGCCGCAGAGCGCGAGTTGGTCCCCCGAGGGGCCGAACGCGATGCCATCGATGTATGCCAGCCCGTCGGGAAGGTCCGCTGAGCTCACGACCAGCGACCTGTCCTGCGTGACGGGATCGAGCACGAAGACCTTGATGGAGTCGCCGCCGCCGGTCGAGTAGGCGAGCGATGTGCCGTCGGGCGACCACACGGGTTCCTGCGCGCTCGCCGGCAGACCTGCCACGGCGCCTCCGGTCCCGTCGGGAAGGATCGTGCGCCAGGACTGACCGCTGAGATCCGCTCGGTAACGGAAGTACAGGATCTTGCCGTTCTCGCCGGGGGAGGTCGCCGACGCCGGGGCGGCGGCGGCGACCAGCAACACACCTCCGAGGGCGAGACGAGCGATAGTGCGCAAAGTCATGGACGCCTCCTCGGTTGTTCATGGAACGTAGGCGGCCGATTCTTCCGAAGTCAATGGGGACAACTCGATCACCACTGCACTCGCTGCCTGCGGCTCGGCGGCGCGCTGCATTCTCAAGTGGTTGCGCGGAGGCGGGAACGCTCGATACGCTCCCCGGTCCGAGGATGGAATGACGCTCCTGGCTCGGTCTGAGTGCGAAGGAGGAAGGCCGATGCGCACACGAAGCTTCATCGTTGCGTTGCTTACCCTCGCGGTAGCGCCCTTCCCAACACCGAGCGTGAGCGTCGCCGGCCCCGCTGACCCCGGGCGGATCGTCGCGACGTCCTTCGCCGGTGATCAGAGCGCCATCGTCTCCATGGATCCGGACGGGAGCGACCTCGCTACGGTGCTCGAGATCCCGCAGGACTGGGCGGTCGGCGGTCTCGACGTCACCGAAGACGGCTCGCTCATCGCGATGACGCTCGCGCCGGGGCAAAGGGGGCGCATCTACCTCGCCGACCCGAACGGGTCGGACTTCGGGCGCCTCACGTCGGGCGGCGGCGACTGGGACAGCGACCCGTCGTTCTCTCCCTCCGGCGATCGTCTCGTGTTCACGCGGTATGAGCGGGGCCGTTCGAATCTCTACCGGATCCTCACCGACGGGACAGGCCTTCGCCGCCTGACATCCCCCAGCGAGCCCGAGGCAGATTTCGCGACGTGGTCGCCCAACGGCCAGGGGATCGTGTTCATAGACCGGGGTCGGCGGCGCGAGCGTCTCATCGTTGCCGACCGTCAGGGACAGACGTTCGACGTGATCTACCGCGCTTCCGCCGACGAAAATCTGTTCACCACCGCGTGGTCGCCCGACGGCTCGACGATCGTCTTCGCGGCCTACGATCGGAACTACCTAAATGCCGAGCTCTGGGCGATCGCTCCCGATGGGACCGGACGGACGCAGCTCACGGACTCGCCGAGAGCCGCCGAGGTGAGTCCCGCGTTCTCACCCGATGGGTCGAAGATCGCCGTCTCGCATCAGAGCGAGCTGACGGGCGAGTATCGCCTCCTCGTGATGAACGCCGACGGGATGGGCCGCGACGTGATCGAGGAGGCCGGAAGCAACATCTTCCACGTGGGTTGGGGTGGTACACCCACAACGTAGCGCACGAGTCGGTCTGTCACCACGACGCGAGATCCGGGATGGTCCACACGAAAGGCGCGCCGTCTAGGCAGGGCGGTCGCTCGCGCGACCGCGGGCGGTAGCATCCGGTCGAGGATGGGGAACGCGAAATCAGGCGCCGACGCGACCCGCCACGACGCCCTCGCTGCCTTCGAGGCCGAACGCTGCTCCGCACCCCGGTTCTGGGGTAGCGGCCCCGGCGACCGGTACGGACGACACGATCACGGCTATCACAAGGTGCTCTTCTGCTTGGCCGGCTCGATCGTGTTCCGCACCGACGAGGGCGAGCTCGAGCTGACCGCGGGCGACCGGCTCGATCTGCCGCCGGGGACGGCCCACGCCGCCACCGTCGGCCCGGGCGGCTGCGAGTGCGTGGAGGCGTCGAGGTGAAGGTCGCCCTCCAGATCGACCAGCTCTGGTTCTCCGCGCCGGGCGGCATCGGGACCTACGTCTGGGAACTGGTCGAGGGCTTCGGCTCGGTCGCGGAGCCTCCCGAGCTCACGTTGTTCCGCGCCCGCTTCGAGGGGGCGCCGGCGCGTACGTTCACCCGGGAGCATCGGATCGTCGAGGTCCCGGGGTCGATCGCCCGGCTCTATCCGGCATGGGACGTCCTCGCTCGTCCTGGACTCCCCGACGAGCTCGCGTCCACCGACGTCGTCCACGCGACGAACCACGTCGCGGTGCCACCGACATCGCATGGGCAGGCGCTCGTCGTCACGGTCCACGATCTCGCCTTCGACCGGCACCCGGAGCTGTTCCCACGGGACTGGCGACTCCTCTATCGCGCCGGCGCGCGCGCCGCGATCAAGCGCGCCCACCTCCTGCTGACCCCGACCCGGGCCACGAAGGACGACCTCGTCGCGCGCGGCGCCGATCCGGAACGGGTGCGGGTGACGCCGCTCGCCTCGTCCCTTCCCACGAGCACGGTGGACCCCGACGAGGTTCTCGCCCGGCTCGGGCTCGAGCGGCCGTTCATCCTGTGTCCCGGGACGATCGAGCCGCGCAAGAACCAGGTCCGGCTCGTCCGAGCCTACCGCCAGGTCGCGCACGACGTCGCGCAGACCCTCGTCCTCGCCGGCCCCGAAGGATGGCTCACCGACGAGCTCGACGCCGAGCTGGGCAGGGGGGGTCCGGGCCGCGTGCTCCGGACGGGTCGTCTCGACCTCTCGGATCTCGATGCGCTCTACCGGTCGGCCGACCTCGTCGCATACCCGTCGTTGTACGAGGGCTTCGGGCTCGTGATCGTCGAGGCGATGGCGCGAGGGGTTCCGCTCGTGACGTCGACGACGCCGGCATGCGCCGAGGTGGCGGGCGACGCGGCGCTCCTCGTCGACCCGCTCGACGTCGGCGGGATCGCGGACGCGCTCGCGCGGGCGCTGGGCGATACCGACCTCCGCGCCGACCTCGTCGCGCGCGGTCGGAAGCGCGCCGCAGGATTCTCGTGGGCCGCCACCGCTCAAGCGACCCTCGCCGCCTACCAGGAGGCCGCCGGGAAGGCTCGCACGTGAAGGTCTCATTGATCGCGACCGTCCTGAACGCCGGCGAGCACGTCGGTGCCTTCGTCGCGTCGATCGCCGCGCAGACCCGCGCGCCCGATGAGGTCGTGATCGTCGACGGCGGCTCGACCGACGGCACCCTCGAGACGATCCGCGAGACCAAGGGCATCACCCTCGTCGAGGAACCGGGCGCGAACATCGCCCGTGGCCGGAACCTCGCGATCGCCCGGGCGACCCATCGACGTGATCGCGGTGGCCGACGCCGACTGCGTGTACGCACCAGGCTGGCTCGAGTCGCTGCTCGAACCGATCGAGGCGGGGGCCGACGTCGCGATGGGGTGGACGGAACCGATCGTCGAGACCTTCTACGAAGCCTGCCTCGCGTCGGTGAACCTTCCGCTGGCGGCCCACGAGGTCGACCCGGCGACGTTCATGCCGAGCGCACGGTCCGTGGCGTTCCGCCGCGACGCGCTCGACGTGGTCGGCGGCTATCCCGAGTGGCTCCCGATCGGGGAGGACATGTGGGTGAACCATCGGTGGCGGGAGCGCGGCCTCGATATGCGGTTCGCCCCCGATGCGGTCGCGCGTTGGCGCGTGCGGCCGAGCCTCCACGAGACCTGGCGCCAGTACTCCCGGTACGCGCGGGGCGACGCCCAGGCCGGGATGTACCCGGAACGGCACGCCCTCCGGTTCGCGGTGTACGGCGCCCTGGGGGCTTCGCTCGCGTCGCGACGCACCTGGCCGAAAGCGCTCGCGCTCGCGGCCGGTATCGCGCACGCGCGAACGCCGGTCACCCGAGCCCGGCGGCGGCTCGACGAGCCGGGCGAGCGCGCCCTCGCGACCGTCGTCGTCCCGGCCCTGATGGCCTTCACCGACGCCGCCAAGATGGCCGGGTACCTGTCCGGCCTCGGGTCTCGACTCAGGCCCTGACCGACCGTCGGGAAGGCTCGGGCGCGACCGGTCCGCGGCGATCCGGCTCGAGGCGGCTCACATGCTCCCGCGCCGAGCGAGCGCCTCGACGTCGGAGATCGCGATCTCCCGACCGCTCATGGCGATGAACCCGCGAGCCTCGAACGTCTTCAAGATCTGGTTCACGCTCTGGCGCGACCCCCCGACCATCTCGGCCAACTCGGTCTGCGTGATCGGAAGATCGAGCACGACGAGGTCGTCGCGCTCCACCCCGTCGCGCTCGGCCAGCCGCGTGAGCGTCTTCGCGACCCGACCGGCGAGGTCGAGGAACACCAGATCGGTCGCCTGTTCGTTCGCGCGGCGGACGAGCAGGCCGAGCGCCCTGAGGAGCCCGTCGACGGCGTCGGGTTGACCGTGCAGGGTCGCGAGCACGGCATCGCGGTCGACCGAGATCGCGGTCGTCGTCTCGAGCGCGGTCACCGAGGCCGACCGCG
>CAVSLX010000018.1:0-58539 GCA_963728735.1 uncultured Actinomycetes bacterium
GCGCGACCACCGTCGTGAAGTCCGGCGGCGCGCAAGCGATCGCGGCGATGGCCTACGGGACCGAGTCCGTCCCGGCCGTCGATCGCATCGTTGGCCCCGGCAACGTCTACGTCACCGAGGCGAAGCGGCAGGTCGCCGGCTTCGTCGGCATCGATGGACTCGCTGGGCCGAGCGAGCTCGCGATCATCGCCGCGGGCGACGTCGATCCCCGTCTCGCCGCGCTCGACCTGATCGCGCAGGCCGAGCACGACCCGGAGGCGCGCACGTTCTTCATCACCCCGCGACCCGTCGCTCGCGGACAAGGTCATGGCCGCGTTAGAGCAGGAGCTCGTCGGCGCCGGCCGGCGCGCGATCGTGGACCAGGCGCTCCGGTTCACGAAGCGCGTCATCGTCCGCGACCTCGATCACGCCGCCGAGGCCGCGAACGACGCCGCCGCCGAGCACCTCTTGCTCCTGCTCGACGAACCGAGGTCGTTCGTGCCGAAGGTGCGGAACGCCGGTGCCGTGTTCCTCGGCCGCTGGACGGCGGTGCCGTTCGGCGACTACGGGATCGCGTCGAACCACGTGCTGCCGACCGCCGGCACCGCCCGCTTCGCGAGCGGCCTGCGCGCCGCGGACTACGTCACGATCTCATCGGTCGTCGAGATGACCGCCGAGGCAGCGATGCGCTTCACCCCCGGCGCGTCGGCGATCGCGAGGGCCGAAGGTCTCGTCGGCCACGCTCGCGCGATGGGCGCGCGTGCCGACGACGCCGAGGACGGGTCCCGATGAGCCCGGACGATGCCCGTTCCGACGGGGAGCCGCGACCCGGCCCCACGCCCCGCCCCGGGCTCCGTGAGGTCGGCCCGTACGTCTCGCCGCAGCACGACGTCGCCGCTCGACTCAACACGAACGAGTGCCCCCACCCCCTGCCCGAGGGCTTCTTCGACGACCTCGCCGCCGCGGTGCGGGCGCTTCCGCTCCACCGGTATCCCGACGCGCAGATGGCGCGTCTGCGCGAAGAGCTCGCGGCGACGGTCGATCATCCGGTCGAGGGCACGTGGGTCGCGAACGGGTCGAACGAGATCCTACCGAGCTCCTGCTGGCCTACGGGGGGCCCGGACGGCGAGCCGTGACGTTCGAGCCGACCTACCTGCTGCACTCGCGCGTGTGCTGGCTCGCGCAGACCGAGGTCATCCGGCTGCGACTCCCGGACGGCTTCGTGCTGACCGACGGCAGGCCGAGGAAGCCGCCGCGCAGCGTCCCGACGTGGTGTTCGTGTGCTCGCCGAACAACCCGACCGGCAACGTCCAGCCGGTGGAGGTCTCCGAACGTTCGCGGAGCGCCTCCCCGGCGCGTTCATCGTCGTCGACGAGGCGTACGACGAGTTCGGCGGCGAGAGCGCGCTGCCGCTCGTGGCCGAGGCATCCGAACGTGGCGGTCGCCGCACGTTCTCGAAGGCGTTCGCGCTGGCGGGGCGAGCATCGGCTACGTCCTGGTCTCGCCCGAAGTGCTCGAGCGACCTCCAGCGCGTGCGGCTGCCGTACCACACGTCGGCGTTGACCCAGGCGGCCGGCATCGCGGCGCTCCGCTACCAGCATAGGCGCGATCGAGATCCTGGACGGGATGCGCGCGCAACGTGATCGGATCGTGCAGGAGCTGCGCGCGATCACGGCATGACGGTGTATCCCTCCGACGCGAACTTCGTGCTGTTCGTTCCACCCGTCGACGCCGTGGAGCTCTGGCAGGGGCTTTGGACCGGGGCGTGCTGGTTCGCGACATGACGGACGTGGTGCCGAACGCGCTGCGCGTCACGGCGGGCGCCGAGGCGAGGTCGGCCTGTTCCTGAAGGCGATGCAGGAGGTGCTCGAGCGATGACGCGCACAAGCGCGCGGTAACCCGATCGACGAAGGAGACGGACGTCGGGTCGAGCTGCCCTCGACGGCACGGGCGCCTCGACCGCCGATACCGGCATGCCGTTCTTCGACCACATGCTCCAGCAGCTCGGCAAGCATGCCGGCTGGGACCTCTCGGTACGTGCAAAGGGGACCTCGAGGTCGACGGGCATCACACCGTGGAGGACTGCGGCATGGCGCATCGGCCAGGCGCTCGCCGAGGCGCTCGGCGACAAGGCCGGCATCCGCCGTTTCGCTTCGATCGTGGTGCCGCTCGACGAGGCGGCGGTCGAGGTGGTGCTCGACCTCGCGGGACGGAACTTCGTCTGCTACGAGGTCGAGGCGCCGCGGAGATGATCAACGGCTTCGACACCGGCCTGCTCGAGGACTTCGTGCGTGCGTTCGCGACAGGCGGCGAACCTGACGATCCACGTGCGCTCTGCGTCGGGCCGGTCGCCGCACCACGTGCGGAGGCGAATTCAAGGCGATGGCCAATGCGCTCGGCGACGCGTGCGCACGGACCGGCCGCGGCGGGGTTCCGAGCACGAAGGGAACGCTGTCAGGTGAGCCGAGATCGCGGTCCTCGACTACGACAGCGGCAACCTGCATCGGTGGCCCGCGCCCTCGCCAAGGTCGGGGGCGACCCCTCGTCACCGACGATCCGCGCGTCGTGAAGGGTGCCGACGCGCTCGTGATCCCTGGTGTGGGCCATTTCGGGCAGTGCATCGAGGCGCTCGCCGAGCGGGATTGGACGCCTCTGCCATCGGACTTCGCCGGGAGCGGGCGACAGGTGTTCGGTGTGTGCGTCGGGATGCAGATCCTGTTCGAGGGAGCGACGAGAGCGATCACCCGGCCTCGGGCTGTTGCCCGGGCGGTTCGGGCCCTCGGCAATCCCGACGGGCGCCGCACCACGGACCTCACGGTCCCCCACATCGGGTGGAACACCGTCGAGTGGGCGAAGCCGCCCGAGCACCCGTACCTCGCCGGGATCTCGACGACGAGACGTACGTTCTACTTCGTGCACTCGTACGCGCCCTTCCCCTGATCCGGGGACCCTCGGCGTGACGGCGCACGGGTGGGGCTCTCGCGTCCGTCGTCGCGCGGGACAACGTGTTCGCGACGCAGTTCCACCCGGAGAAGTCCGGCGACGCCGGCTTGCAGCTCTACGAGAACATCGTGAAGGCGGTGGCGTCCGCATGATCGTGATCCCCGCCATCGACATCCGGCGGGGAAGCGCGGTGCGCCTGGTGCGCGGCGACCCCGACGACGAGACCGTCTAGGCGACGATCCCGGGGGGTCGCCTTGAAGTTCCAGGAGGAGGGTGCGCGGCGGCTCCACGTCGTCGACCTCGACGCGGCCCTCGGCGACGGCGACAACCAGCGCGATGATCGAGCAGATCTGCCGGGCGACCCGTGCCGGTGCAGGTCGGCGGCGGGATCCGCGCCCTCGATCGGATCGCCGAGGTGATCGCGATCGGCGCGCAAGCGCGTCGATGCTCGGCACGCGGGCGGCGCGGAGCCCGGGTTCGTCGACCGCGCCGTCGAGGAGCACGCGGAGAAGATCGTCGTCGCGGTCGACGTTCGCGGCGGCAAGGTGATGGTGAGCGGCTGGAAGGAGGAGGGGCCCGTCGCTCGAGGACGCGATGCACGCGCTCGAAGATGCGGGAGCGCCGCGGTACCTCGTCACGTCGATCGCGCGCGACGGCACGCTCGACGGGCCTGACATGCGCCTCTACCAGCACGTGCTGGAGCTCACCGACCGGCCGGTCATCGCGAGCGGCGGCGTGCGGACGGCCGACGACATCTGGGCGCTCCGCGACCTCGGATGCGAGGCCGCCGTGACGGGCAAGGCCGTCTACGAGAAGACGCTCAAGATCTGCCAGGTCACCCGAGGCTGGATGCTCGCGAAACGCATCATCCCGTGCCTCGACGTCGACGCCGGACGCGTCGTGAAGGGCGTGCGGTTCGTGGAGCTTCGCGACGCGGGGGATCCGGTCGAGCTCGCGGCTCGCTACGACGAGCAGGGAGCCGACGAGCTGGTCTTCCTCGACATCACCGCGACCCTCGAGGGACGCGAGGCGACGCTCGACGTGATCTCGAAGACCGCCGAGCAGGTTTTCATCCCACTGACGGTCGGCGGCGGCGTGAAGACCGACGACGACGCGCGGGCGCTGCTCCGGGCCGGCGCCGACAAGGTGTCGCTGAACAGCGCCGCTGTGCGCGATCCGGCGCTCCTCCAGCGCTGCGCCGATCGATTCGGCACGCAGTGCATCGTGATCGCGATCGACGCTCGCCGCCGTGGCGCAGGACCGGATGGTTCCGCGGGCGAGGGGTGGGAGGTCGTGATCGACGCGGGCAGGACCCCGACCGGGCGGGAGGCGATCGAGTGGGCGACCGAGGCCACCGCCGAACGGGGCGCGGGCGAGGTCCTGCTGACCTCGATGGACCGCGACGGCACAGGCACGGCTACGACCTCGAGCTCCTCGAAGCCGTACGCAGGGCCGTGCGGGTGCCGGTGGTGGCGAGCGGCGGTGCGGGCGAGCTCCGGCACTTCGCCGAGGGGCTCGCGCCCGGGCGAGCCGACGCGGTGCTGGCGGCGAGCCGGTTCCACGACGGCGACCTCACGATCGGCGACGTGAAGACCTATCTCGCGGCCGAGGGCATCCAGGTGCGGCCGTGAGCGAGATCGACCGCTCCCCCGTCAACCTCGACGCCCTGCGCTTCGACGATCGCGGGCTGCTGCCGGTGATCGTGCAGGACGCCGACAACGGCGAGGTCCTCATGTTCGCCTGGACGAACCGCGAGGCGCTCGAGCGGACGCTCGCCGAGGGCCGGATGGTTTATTGGTCGCGCTCGCGGCAGGAGCCCTGGCGCAAGGGCGACACGAGCGGTCACGTGCAGCACTGGGAGGAGATCCGCGTCGACTGCGACGAGGACGTGATCCTCGCGAAGGTCCACCAGGAGGGCGCCGCGTGCCACACGGGCGAGCGGAGCTGCTTCTTCCGCACCCTCTCGCGCTGACGAGGGGCCGAGAACCGCGACCGGCCTCCTGACCTGCGGTTACACTCCGGACGTGCTGAAGCTCGTCATCCCGAAGGGGTCGCTCGAGGCCCAGACCCTGCACCTGCTGGAGGAGGCCGACCTCAAGGTGCGTCGCGGGAGCGACCGCGACTACCACGGCACCGTCGACGACGACCGGATCGAGCGGGTCTCGATCCTGCGTCCGCAGGAGATCCCGCTCTACGTCCAGGACGGTCTGTTCGACCTCGGCATCACCGGACAGGACTGGATCGCGGAGACCGGCGCCGATGTCGAGGTCCTGACGAGCCTGCGCTACGCGAAGTCCGGCACGGGCCACGGCACGAGCATCGTGCTCGCGGTGCCGAACGAACACCCGGCGAACAGCGCCCGCGAGATGCCGGCCGGGTCCCGGATCTCGACCGAGTTCGTCCAGCTGACCGAGAAGTACTTCGCCGAGCTCGGGGTCGACGTGCGCGTGGTGTGGTCCTACGGCGCGACCGAGGCGAAGGTGCCCGAGATCGTCGACGCGATCGTCGACGTGACCGAAACCGGGAGCACGCTCCGCGCGCACGGCATGAAGATCATCGAGACGCTCCTCACGAGCGATCCCGTGCTCGTCGCGAACAAGGTCGCCGCTGCGGAGCCGGCGAAACGCGCGGCGATGGACGATCTGACGACGCTCCTGCTCGGCGCCCTCCGGGCCGAAGGCAAGGTCCTCATCAAGCTGAACGTCGCGGCCGACCGGCTCGACGACGTGCTCGCGATCTTGCCCTCGATGAAGGCCCCGACCGTGTCGCAGCTCTCCGACGGCGGCTACGCGGTCGAGACCGTCGCCGAGAAGCGGGGCGTGAACCGGTTGATCCCGGAGCTCAAGGCCGCCGGCGCGAGCGACCTCCTCGAGATGCCGATCTCGAAGATCGTTCCGTAGTCGCAGAACCTGCGGTCGGGCCCCGTCCACCGCATCCCCCGTACGTCGGCCCGATTGACAGGGGGACATGGGTTCTGGCACGATGGCCTCGATGACTGAACGGTGGTTCAAACCGTTAGCTGCAGGTTGCGCGCGCTTCGTATCCGCCTAGCGGCACGCGAGCGACGTCGCCGCGTGCCCGTCGGCCTCTCGGGGGAACCCGGGGGGTCGTTTCCTTTCCACCTCCGATCCACGGGAGTCACGAGATGAACGTCGAGGAGCAGATCCGCAGCGAGGCCGCCGAGCTGGAGCGCCGGTGGGCCACCGACCCGCGCTGGCAGGGGATCGAGCGCACGTACAGCGCCGAGGAGGTCGTGCGACTCCGCGGACGGCTCCGAGCCGAGCACACCCTCGCCCGCCGCGGCGCCGAACGCCTCTGGGAGGTCATCGGGGCCGAGGACTACGTCGCCGCGCTCGGCACCCTCACCGGGGGCCAGGCCGTCGAGATGGTCCGGGCCGGCCTCCAGGCTCTCTACCTGTCGGGATGGCAGGTCGCCGCCGACGCGAACGTCGCCGGTCAGACCTACCCCGACCAGTCGCTGTATCCCGCGAACTCGGTGCCCTCGCTCGTGGCCCGGCTGAACGCCGCGATGCAACGCGCGGATCAGATCGCCTGGAGCGAGGGTGAAGACAAGGAATACATCGTGCCGATCCTCGCCGACGCCGAGGCGGGTTTCGGCGGGGTCTTGAACGCCTACGAGCTGATGCGCGAGATGATCGAGGCCGGCGCCGCCGCCGTGCACTTCGAGGATCAGCTCGCGAGCGAGAAGAAGTGCGGTCACCTCGGAGGCAAGGTGCTCGTGCCGACGGCGCAGTTCGTTCGGACGCTCACCGCGGCACGCCTCGCGGCCGACGTCCTCGACGTGCCGACGATCCTGCTCGCGCGCACCGATGCGCTCGCCGCCAACCTGCTGACGACCGACGTCGACGAGCGCGACCGAGCGTTCGCGACCGGGGAACGGACGGGCGAGGGGTTCTTCCGCGTGCGCGACGGCCTCGAGTCGGCGATCGCGCGCGGACTCGCCTACGCCCCGTACGCCGACATGTTGTGGTGCGAGACCTCGACGCCGGACCTCGACGAGGCGCGCGAGTTCGCCGAGGCGATCCACGCGCGGTTCCCCGGCAAGCTCCTCGCCTACAACTGCTCGCCGTCGTTCAACTGGAAACAACATCTCGACGACGCGACGATCGCGCGGTTCCAGAAGGAGCTCGGGGCGATGGGCTACAAGTTCCAGTTCATCACCCTGGCCGGCTTCCACGCGTTGAACGCCTCGATGTTCGAGCTCGCGAAGGGGTACGCGGTCGAGGGCATGACCGCCTACGTCCGGCTGCAGGAGCGTGAGTTCGAGCTCGAGGAGGACGGCTACACCGCGACGAAGCACCAGGCGGAGGTCGGCACCGGCTACTTCGACCGGATCTCGACCACGATCAGCGGCGGCGAGAGCTCGACCCTCGCCCTGAAGGGCAGCACCGAGGAAGCGCAGTTCGGCTGACCTGAGCTGCATCCATGCGGCCGCCGCTCCTGAGCGGCGCCGTGAAGCGCCTGTGCCGACCCGCCGGGTTGTGGTGAGATGCCCACCGTGGTGGATCCGTTCCGCTCGGTGCTGTTGTGGGCCTCGACGAACCGAACGCTCGCCGAGCGGCTGCCGCAGCTCGGTGCGGTACGAGCGACCGTTGCGCGCTTCATGCCGGGCGAGACCCCCGAGGATGCGTTGGACGCCGCCGGCGTGCTCGCGTCCCGCGGGGTCGCGGCCGCGTTCACCCACCTCGGGGAGAACGTCGAGGATCCGGCACAGGCCGCCGGCGTCGCCGAGCACTACCTCGACCTCCTCGACCGGATCGTCGAACGAGGACTCGACGCCGAGATCTCGGTGAAGCTCACGCATCTCGGCCTCGACCTCGGCGAGGACGTGGCGGCGCGCAACGCGGCTCGCCTCGCCGGGCGCGCGGCCGAGCTGGATAGCCGCGTGTGGCTCGACATGGAGGCGAGCGGTTACGTCGAGCGCACGATCGAGGTCTACCGACGGCTCCTCGCCACCTTCCCCGACACCGGGATCTGCCTGCAGGCCTACCTGCGCCGGACACCACAGGACGCGGCCGACCTGCTCGCGCTCGGCGCTTCGATCCGGTTCGTGAAGGGGGCCTATCGCGAACCGCCGGCGGTCGCGATCCAGGACGGGAGGGCCATCGATGCGACCTTCCGGAAGCTCGCCTCCGGGGCCGCGCACCGACGTCGCGACGCCGGAGATCGTGGCCGTCTCGTGCTCGGCACGCACGACGTCGAGCTGCTGCGACGGATCGACGGCGATCTTCGCGCCCTCGGCATCGCGCGCGAGGACATCGAGATCGAGATGTTGTTCGGGATCCGTGCCGCCGATCAAGTGGCGCTCGCCGGCGAGGGGTTCCGGGTGCGGACGTTGATCGCGTACGGCCCGCATTGGTACCCGTGGTTCATGCGCCGGCTCGCGGAACGCCCTGCGAACGCCCTGATCGCCCTGCGGAACCTCGTCGCCCGAGCTCCGGCGTAGACTCCGCCGCGATGCCGAAGCTCCACGGGGTGATCGCGGCCGCCGTCACCCCGCTCGCCGACGGTGGGCGCCGGCTCGACGAGCCGGCCACGGAACGTCTCGTCCGATCTCTCGCCGACGGTGGCGTCGACGGCGTCCTCGTGTGCGGCACGACCGGCGAGGGGGCCTTGCTGTCGCCTGACGAGCGACGGCGCGTCACCGAGATCGCGTGCGAGGCGAGGCCGGACGGGTTCCTCGTCGCGGTGCACGCCGGCGCCCAGACGACCGCCGACACCGTCGCGATCGCCGGGCACGCGGGGTCGCTCGGCGCCGACGCGATCGCGGTGATCGCGCCTCCGTACTACCCGCTCGACCCCCAGGAGCTCTTCGATCACTTCCGAGCCGCGGCGGACGCGTGTGACCCGCTGCCGTTCTACGTCTACGAGTTCGTGCGACGAAGCGGCTACGCGATCCCCGTCGAGGTGATCCGGCGACTTGCCGACGAAACACCGAACCTCGCCGGGCTCAAGGTGTCCGATACGCCGTTCGCCGCGGTCGAGCCCTACCTGCTCCCGGGCTTGGACGCGTTCATCGGCTCGGAGCCCCTCGTGCTCGAGGGCCTCCGGCGCGGCGCCGTCGGCAGCGTGAGCGGGCTCGCCTCGGCGTGGCCCGGGGTCGTCGCCGATCTCGTCCATCATCGCGACGTCACCGCACACGCACGGGTCGAGGAGCTTCGCGAGGCCCTGGCCGGTCTTCCGTTCCATGCGGCGCTCAAGGCCGTCCTCGTCGAACGGGGCGTGCTCGCCCGTGACGACGTCCGGGCGCCGCTCCGGGCGCTCACCCCGAGCGAGCGAGCGCGGGTGGCGACGCTCGTCTGAACCGCGGTCACGTGCCGCAGGTCAGTCGAGGTGAGCCTGGCGCCAGGCGCCGTAGCCACCGCGGAGGTTCACGACCGGTCCCACGCCGCGTCGTTCGAGGATCGAGGCGGCCGTCACCGAGCGGAGCCCCGACCCGCAGTAGGCGAGCAACGGCCGGCCCGATGGCACGTCGTCGATCCCGTCGTCGAGCCGGCCGAGGGGGATCGCCACCGCGCCGGCGATCCTGCCGAGCTCGACCTCGTGGGGCTCCCGCACGTCGAGCGGCTGGGCACCCATCGCGAGCCAGGGCACCGCGTCGGGCTCCCCGATCGTCGGGAGCGAACGGACCGGAAGGTCCTCGTCGGCCCACGCCTCCACCCCGCCCCGGAGCCATCCCCCGAAGGACTCGTAGCCCACGAGCAGGCAGGCGTCGACGATCGCGGGGAGATCCGCTTCGTCGACGACGAGCAGGAGGCGGGCGTCGGCGGGCGCGAGCCAGCCCAGCCACGTCGGGAACGAGTCGCGGAACGGGATCGCGAGCGAGCCCGGCACGTGCGCCGCGCCGTAGGCGTCGGGACGACGGCAGTCGATCACCAGCGCGTGCTCGGCGTCGCGTGCCGCGTGGAAGGCGGCCGGGTCCAGCGGCGCCGGCGGCTCGATCCCGGCCACCGGCCGCGGCCCCGCGGCGTTCACGTCCCGCATCCGCCCGAAGTACGTCGGGATCGCCGGGAAGGTCGTCGGCCACCACGCCACGAAGTCGTCCTCGTCTCCCTCGAACGTGAGGACCTCGTTCGACACCCGTTCGACGGCGAGCAGCGTCGTGTGCGATCCGCCGCTCCCCGCGGAGCAGAAGGACCCGCCGCCGTGCGTCGGGTAGAGCATGGCGGCGTCCGGCAGATCCGCGAACGCCTCGCGGGCGGAGCGGAACGCCGCACGCGTCAGCTCGTCGGTCAGCTCCGGCGCGACGAGGTCGCTCCGTGCGGCGCCGCCCGCGATGAGCGCGCCCCCGCTGAAGATCGCCACCTCGTCGGGCTGCTCGCGGTTGAGGCCGCCGCCGTCCACGCGGGCGACGTAGGCGACGTGCTCGGGAGAATGCCCGGGCGTCGCGCGAACCTCGAGCTCCAGATCGCCGAGGTCGATCCGGTCGCCACCCCTGACCCCGCGGTGGGCGAAGCCGACCCCCGCCTCCGAGGGCAGGATCAGCTCGGCGCCGGTCGCGCGGGCGATCTCGAGGGAGCCGCTCACGAAGTCGGCGTGCAGGTGGGTGTCGAGCACGGCCACGAGCTCCCAGCCCAGATCGTCGACGCCGCGCAGGTAGCGGGTGACGCGCCGGTCCGGATCGACGAGCACGGCTTTCCCCGGAGCCACCTCGAGCAGGTAGGAGCCGTTGCCGAGGCCCGGATCGTGGAAGACCTCGACGCGCATCGACCGAGCGTGTCACGGTGACGGATCGGCGTCATCCCGACCGCCCGAGACCGGGTCGCTTGACACTTCCGGCGACCGGCGCCTACGTTTGCACCTGCAATTCCGACCCTGGGAGTGGGAATCCGATGATCCGCACGCGGACGGCCGGTGAGGTGGGCGCGATGATCCCGTCGCGCCTGTGCTGTCGCTACGCGGGCGCTTCGGGCGCCCCGTAATCCTGCGGCCGCGACGCCTACCCTTCACACCGATCGAACCCGAGGCCGCCGCTCCAGGCGGCCTCTCGCGTTCCGGAGCCCGACCAGATCACCCGCCACCACCCGATCGAGCGATAGCGAGCACCACATGACCGACGAGCCCAAGGCTTCCGCGCCGATCCGGCGACCCCGCCCCCGCGGCGAGGGTCAGTGGGCCCTCGGCTACCGGGAGCCGCTGAACCCGGCCGAGCAGATCAAGAAGGAGGGCGCGCCCCTCGAGGTGCGCGAGCGGATCGACCGGATCTTCGCGCCCGGCGGCTTCCGCTCGATCTCGAAGCAGGACCTACGCAACCGCATGCGGTGGTGGGGCCTCTACACGCAGCGCAAGCAGGGCGTCCCCGGCGAGCGGACGGGCGGCTCTGAGCCGGAGGAGCTCGAAGACGAGTTCTTCATGTTGCGGATCCGCGTCGACGGCGGGAAGCTCAGCGGCGAGCAGCTCCGGGCGATCGCGTGGGCGAGCGAACGCTACGGCCGCGACGTGGCCGACGTGACTGACCGGCAGAACGTGCAGCTCCACTGGATCCGGATCGAAGACGTGCCGGCGATCTTCGACCGCCTCGAATCAAGCGGCCTCACCACCGCCGACGCGTGCGGCGACACGCCACGCGTGATGCTCGGCTGCCCGCTCGCCGGCGTGGCGGCCGACGAGGTCATCGACGCGACGCCCGCGCTCCGCGCGCTCGCCGAGCGCTACGTCGGCGACCCTGAGGTCCAGAACCTCCCACGCAAGTACAAGACCTCGGTCAGCGGCTGCCGGCACGGCTGCACGAACCCCGAGATCAACGACATCTCGCTGCAGGGGGTCGTGCATCCCGACCTCGGCCCCGGCTACGACCTGTGGGTCGGCGGCGGCCTGTCCACGAATCCGATGTTCGCGCGCCGCCTCGGCGTCTTCGTCGATCCCGAGCGCGTCCCCGAGGTCTGGTTCGGCGTGACGACGCTGTTCCGCGAGTACGGGTACCGGCGGTCGCGGAACCACGCGCGCCTGAAGTTCCTCGTGAAGGACTGGGGGCCCGAGAAGATGCGCGAGGTGCTCGAGCGGGAGTTCCTCGAGGCGCCGCTCCCCGACGGGCCCGCGGCGATCGTCGCCCCCATGGCCACGCGGAACCACGTCGGCGTGCAACCGCAGCGCGACGGCCGGGTCACGGTCGGCTTCGCGACCCGGGCGGGCCGCGTCGCGGGCCACCAGCTCCGGCTCGTCGCCGACCTCGCCGACCGCTTCGGCTCGGGGCACACCGCCCTCACGCCCCAGCAACAGATGGTGATCCCGGGCGTCGAGGAAGCGCGGGCCGACGAGCTCGTCTCGGAGCTCGATGGCCTCGACCTCGTCGTGCGGCCGAGCTCGTTCCGCAAGGGCACGATGGCGTGCACCGGTATCGAGTTCTGCAAGCTCGCGATCGGCGAGACGAAGGGCCGCGCGCAGTGGCTCACCTCCGAGCTCGAGGCGCGCCTGCCCGACTTCGACGAGGAGATCCGGATCCACGTGAACGGCTGCCCGAACTCGTGCGCCCGGTTCCAGGTCGCCGACATCGGGCTGATGGCGGCGCTGCAGCCTCGTCCCGACGGGACGAAGTCCGACGCGTTCCTCGTGCATCTCGGCGGGACGATGGGAGGCGGCCCGGACGGTGCCGCCGAGGGATCGGCGAACGGGCACGGTGCGTCGGCGTTCGGCCGGAAGGTGAAGGGCGTGAAGATCTACGCCGAGGACGCCGTCGACTACGTCGAGCTCCTGCTGAATCGCTACCGGCAGCGGCGAGGCTCCGAGGACACGTTCGCCTCCTACGTCGCGGCGCTCGATGCCGAGCAGCTCGCGCGTTTCGCGGCGCCGCCGGCGAAAGGAGCGCTCTACCGATGAGCGCCACGCCTCGCGCCGTGCCGTTCTACTGCCCGTTCTGCGGCGAGGAGACGATCCGCCCCTCGGGTGATCTCGGCGACTCCGGCACGTGGGCGTGCGAGTCGTGCGAGCGCGTCTTCGAGCTCTCGCTCGTCCGGATCGGAGGGAGCGCGTGATGGCCGATCGCGACCCGGTCCAGCCGATCCACGAGCCGGCGCTTCCGTTCCTCGACGAAGAGGCCACGTGGGTGCACGACGCCGCGGCGCGCTTCGAACACGCGAACGCCGAGGAACTCCTCGAGTGGGCGATCGAAACGTTCCATCCGAAGCTCGCGATCAGCGCGGCCGGCGGTGTCGACGGCATGGTGCTGATCGACATGGCCTGGAAGATCTCGCCGGACATCCGCGTCTTCACGCTCGACACCGGCCGGCTGCCTCCCGAGACCTATCAGCTGTTCGAGGAGATCCGCGAGCGCTACGGGATCCAGGTGGAGTTCGAGCAACCCGACGGCGAGGCGATCTCCGAGCTCGTGACCCGGGAGGGACCGAACCTGATGTACCGCTCGGTCGACCTCCGTCTCGCATGCTGCACGATCCGCAAGGTCGAGCCCCTGAAGCGGAAGCTCGCCACGCTCGACGCATGGATCGCCGGCCTGCGACGAGAGCAATGGAAGAGCCGCAAGAACATCGCGAAGGTCGAGCTCGACCGCGACCACGGAGGCATCGTCAAGCTGAACCCGGTCGCGGACTGGACGCTCGACGAGGTCTGGGACTACGTGAAGGTGAACGAGGTCCCGTACCACGAGCTCTTCGACCACGGCTACACGTCGATCGGCTGCGCGCCGTGCACGCGTGCGGTGATGCCGGGCGAGCCCGAGCGCGCCGGCCGCTGGTGGTGGGAGCAGGACACCGACAAGGAGTGCGGCATCCACTGCTCGGTCGGCCTGCTCGGCTCCAAGACCGACGCGGAGCGCGAGGCCGAGGCCCGGAAGGCCGAGACCTGATGCCGTTCGCCTACCCGGTCATGCTCGAGGTCGGCGGTCGGCGGTGCGTGGTGGTGGGCGACGACGCGGTGCGTGAGGGCAAGGTCGAGGGGTTGCTGGCGGCCGGCGCGACCGACGTGCTGGTGGTCGCCGAGGGCCCCACGGTCCAACTCGACGAGCTCGAGCACGCCGAGGGCGTGACGATCGAGCGTCGCGCGTGGACGGCCGACGACCTCAACGGGGCGTTCCTCGTCGTCGGCGCCTCGCGCGAGCCCGGAGAGCGCGCGGCGATCGCGCGCGAGGCCCGCTGCCGGCGAGCATTGGTCAATGTGGTTGACGATATTCCGAACTGCGACTTCGCCGCGCCGAGCGTGGTACGACGGGGCGAGCTCTTGCTCGCGATCGGCACGGGCGGCGCTTCTCCCGCCCTCGCGCGGAAGGTCCGAGAGCGCCTCGAGACCGGTTACGGCCCCGAATGGGCCGAGGTGCTCACGGTGCTCCGCGAGGTGCGCGAGGCGACGATGTCGTCGCTGCCGTCGTTCCGCGAGCGCGCGGAACGCTGGCGCGCGGCACTCGACCCCGACGAGGCGGCCGAGCTCGTCCGCGAGGGGCGGGCCGGCGAGCTCCGATCGCGCCTCACCTCGCGCCTCCTCGGCAGCGGAACGAACGATCAGGAGTCACGGCGATGACCGGCCGGGTGATCCTCGTCGGCGCGGGTCCCGGCGACCCGGACCTGATCACGGTCAAGGGCGCGAAAGCGTTGTTCGAGGCCGACGTCGTCGTCTACGACCGGCTGGCGGCGCCGTCGCTGCTCGACCTCGCGCCGCCACGCGCCGAGCGCGTCTACGTCGGAAAGGAGCCCGGAGGCCATGCGTGGCCACAGCCTGCGATCGACGCCCTGCTCGTCGAACGCGCCCTGGCGGGCGCCACGGTCGTCCGGCTCAAGGGCGGCGACCCCTTCGTGTTCGGGCGCGGCGGCGAGGAGCTGCTCGCGTGCGCCCGCGCCGGCGTCCCCTGCGAGGTCGTGCCCGGCATCACGAGCGCGATCGCGGCGGCCTCGGCGGCCGGGATCCCGGTGACGCACCGAGGCGTGGCGCGGTCGTTCGCGGTCGTGACGGCGTCGACGGCAGGCACGGCGCACGCCCCGGAGGCGGTGGACCTCTCGCGCGTCGCCACGGCCGTCGACACGCTCGTGCTGCTGATGGCGGCGGGCAAGCTGGCGGCGACCTGCGCGGCGCTGATCGCGGCGGGACGCCAGGCCGACGAGCCGGCCGCGATCGTGCAATGGGCGACGACCGCGGATGAGCGGACGGTGATCGGCACGCTCGCCGACCTGCCCGCCTTGGCCTCGGCGGCGAACGTCGGACCGCCCGCCACCCTCGTGGTCGGCGAGGTCGCGCGGATCCCGTCGGAGCTCGCGCAGCTTCGGTCGCTCGGCCCCGCGTCGATCACGAGCTGAGCGTCGCGAGCGCTGCTCCGCGAGCCCGTTACGGCTGGGGATAGTCTGCCGAGCCCGCCGGACGGGCATCCACGATCACGAGGTCCCTCACGGTCCCGTCGAGATCGGCTCCTGGCGCCATCACGATGACCTCGGTCACGTCGAGCCCGTCGTAGCCCGTGAGGCGGATCCGAGCTTCGAACGTGTCGCCCGTTCCCGCCACAGGGCCCTCGACCGATACGACGTCGTGACCCGGGTAGTAGGCCCACAGGGGTGCCATGCCTTGGACCTCCCACGCGGCGGCGCCCGACGAGGACAACATCGCCCGGATCTGCGCGTCGATGCCGTCCGGGAGCTCACCGTCCCCGTACGGGTAGTGGGAGCGGAGCGCGGCGAACGCCGTGGCAAGATCGCGGGCGTCGTCCACGGTGACGCCCGGGTCGTAGCCCGGTGGACGGAACGCGAACAGCCGTTCCGGATCGTTGCCCGACGATCCGTAGACGGACGCGAGAACGACGTCGCCCGCCGATGCGTAGACGTCGATGAGCGGCAGCTCGTCGGCGGGGGTATGCCACCTGGGAGCCCCAGGGGCGAGGGACACGAGGTCGCCACAGATCGCGACGACGATCGTGTCGCTCGACGCCGCGATCGCCGTGAACCCCTCGCACGTGTCCGTCGAGGCCTGCGGCATGGGGCGCCAGGCTCCGCTGGCGACGTCGAACAGGCTCACGCGTCGGTAGGTGTCGACGGCCGCCACCGTCGAACCGACCGGTGTGAGCGCGACGAGGTTGTCGTCGAGCCCGGGAGGAGGGAGCGAACGCCATGCGTCGGTCTCCGGGGCGTAGGCGATCGCCGCCGCCTCGTATTCGTTCGGCCGCCCGTGTCCGCCGATCACCACGAGCTCCGAGCCCGTCCACGCACCCGTCACCGACTGCACGAGCTCGTCGGGCGCATCCGGAAGGTCCCGCCAGGTGTCGGACGCAGGATCGTAGGCGGCGCCCGACGGCGGGCCCTCGTCGGCGATCGAGCCCCACAGGAGGATCTCGTCACCTGTCCACGCGGCGACGGCCGGTGCAACCGGATCGAGCGGGGCAGGAGGGAGCATGCGCCAGCTGTCCGACGAAGGATCGAATGCGGCGCCATCGCCCAGCAGACCTTCACCAGGCCATCTCCCGTCCGAACCTCCCCACACCACGAGCTCCGAGCCGGTCCAGACACCGGCGGCCCAGGAGCGCGGGGACAGCGGTGAAGGCGGAAGCTTCCTCCACGCCGACGTCGTGGGGTCGAAGGCCCATCCGTCTGCGTGATGCGGGGGCTCACCGCCGTTCGCGTTGCCGCCCCACACGATGAGCTCGGTGCCGGTCCAGACGCGGACGTCTGAGCCCCGCAGCTCGGGTGGCGCCGGGATCTCCGTGAAGCCCACGCCGATCCTCGCCACGGGTCGTTCACCGAGAGGCTCGGCGTCTGCGTGGCGCCGAGCGGACGCTCGTCGACCGGCCGAAGGGCGGACCATGCGAAGATCGCTGTGACGACGAACAACGAGGCCGCAACGAGCCCGGCGGTGACCCGGCTGATCGGGCGCTCGGCGCGTGGCGCGGGCTCGGGCGATCCGGCCAGGCGGTCGATCTCGCTCGCCAGATCGGTCGGGTCGAGCAGGTCGAGCGCGGCGAATCGCGTCTCGAGGTCATCCATCGTTCCGCTCCTCCTCCGCAAGGAGCTCGCGGAGCCGGCGTCGCCCGCGGCTCAGGTGCACCCGCACGGTCGCCCGCCCGATCCCGAGGATCGACGCGATCTCGTCGGTCCCGTAGCCCGCGTAGTGACGGAGCACCACCGCGGCACGCTGGTTCGTCGGCAACATCCGGAGCACGCGCAGCAACGGGATCGCCTCCTCAGGGGGCTCGTGGGCCCGTTCGGGCACGGGGCCGTCGACGCGGCGACGGCGATCGTGCAGGTCGCCCGCCGCGATCCGGAAGGCCGAACGCCAGACCCACGAGCGCCGGTCTCGGACCGCATCACCACGTCGAACGCACTGCGCGAACGCCTCGGACACCGCGTCGTCGGTCACCTCCCGATCGTGGCTGAACGCGAACACCGCGCGCCACAGCTTGGTGCCCTCGGCCACGTACAGCTCGGCGATGGCCGCATCCGTGTGCGGCGTGGTCTCGCGCATCCGTCACCCCGATAGGAACGAGTTCCGTCGTAAACGCGTACCGCCGGGGGAGATCCGAGGTTCCCGATCCCGGGCCCGAAGTCTTTCGTGCCCCCGGTCAGGACGACCACAGCGTCGCGCCATGGGCGCGCCGCGCATGGACCAGCGGGTGCGGGCGGCGTGAGAAGAACCGACCCATGGCGGTTGCATCCGCGTTGCGATCTGAGGCATCCTCCCCCGGATGCGCATCCGGAGTGGTTCCGTCACCGCCGTCCTGGCCCTCGTCGCCTCGCTCGTGGCGATCCCCGCTCCCCCCGCCTTCGCGGTCTGCCGGGAGCCGTGGACGGACGGAGGCGCCGGCGTGACACGCGGCTACCTCTGGGACGTGTCGGCCCTGGACGCGTCGCACGCGTGGGCGGCCGGTGTTCGCTACGACAAGGACAACAACGAGCGGTTCCTCACGCTCACGTGGGACGGCTCGACCTGGAGCTCGGACCCGGTCGGCTTCTCTCCGCTCTACGCGAACATGTGGGCCGTCGAGGCCCTCGCGCCCGATGACGTGTGGGCATCCGGCGCCTACTTCGACGAGGTCGACGACGAGACCGAGCACGCCATGTTCCATTTCAACGGTATGGAGTGGAGCCGGGTGAGCGCCCCGACCGCACGATCGCCGCGGATCAAGGACATCGTCGGGTACGCATCCGACGATGTGTGGGCAACGGGCTGGTACTTCGGATCAGGCAGTTACCGACCGTGGGTCTTGCACTGGAACGGGGAGACCTGGTCCGAGGAGCCGGGTGTCCCGAACCCGAATGGCGAGGAGATCCCCTACGGCATCGACGGCACGAGCGCCGACGATCTCTGGGTGGTGGGTGACTCCAGCGTGCTGAGCGACGGCGGCGCCCTCATCCTGCATCGCGACTCGGGGGGATGGTCGAGAACCGTCGTGGACGGACTTCCCCAAGACCCGGATCTTTCCGACGTCGCCGTGGTGAGCCCGACGCGGGCGTTCGCGGTGGGGAACACTGGGAACGGCGCGCGGGGACTCGCCCTCCGGTGGAACGGCACGACGTGGCGAACGATGCCCGTGCCCGAGGGATCGACCTCGCTCAACTCCGTGGACGCGACCAGTGCGAGCGACGTGGTCGTCAGCGGCAACGCGAACGGAGGAAGGTTCTCCGCGCGCTGGAACGGCTCCACCTGGCGGCCGATCGTGGTGCCCGACAACACCAGGCGCACCACCTTCCAGATCGAAGCGACGGACGACGGTTCGTGGTTCGCGGCCGGCAGCCTCGGACGCCAGACCGGCATGCTCCACCGTTGCGTGAGCGCGCTGTAGCGATCACCCGCGCGCCGGCAGCAGGTCCAGCAGCTCACGGAGGTCGTCGACGGCGGCGCCCGTCCAGTCGTCAGGTTCGGGGCGCAGGGCGTCGTCGGGATGGAGATCGGGGTCGCGGATCAGGTAGGCGGTCATGCCGGCCGCCTCGGCGCCGGTGAGCTCGCCGTAGGCGCCATCGCCGCAGTACAGGCACCGCGCCGGCGCCACGCCGAGGGCGTCGGCGGCGAACCGGTAGATCGCGGGGTCGGGTTTGCGCAGGCCCGTCTCGCACGAGAAGACCTCGACGTCGACGAACGGGGCGAGCGGCAGCGCACGCCACAGCTCGGGCGTGTCCGGGGCGCACATCGACACCAAGGCGATGGGGTAGCCGCGAGCCTTCGCCTCGCGGAGCGTCTCGAGCGCGCCCGGCCGGGGGTGGAACAACCGCGCATACATCTCGGCGCGAGCGATGAGCGCGGCTGCGAGCTCATCGTCGCCCGGCTCCGGGGCGCCGATCGCGGCACAGATCCCGCGGACGTTGTCCTCGATCGTTGCGAAGCCGCCGGTCTGGCGCTGCGGCGCCGTGGCGATCCATTCCGAGCGGAACGCCTCGACGTCGCAGCCGAGCGATCGGGCTGCCTGCTCGACGCTGCCGAAGTACTCTTCGTGCGTCAGCTCCGGCACGAGCGTGCCGAACAGGTCGAAGACGACGGCGTCGAAGCGGGCGGAGGCGCCGCTCAGGGCGGCAGGCCCTTCCATTCGCGGTCGAGCAGGCCGTAGACGACCATGTCGTGATACTCCCCCGTGCATACGAGCCCCTGCTCGCGGAGCAGGCCCTCTTCGGTGAAGCCGAGCCGCTCGGCAACCGCGCGGCTCGGGGCGTTCTGGACGGCGGCGCGGAGCGTGATGCGATGCAGGCCCATCGCGCCGAACCCGACGCCGATCAAGGCCGCGCTCGCCCGGGTGACGAGTCCGCGGCCCTCGTAGGCCTCGCCGAGCCAGTACCCGATCTCGGCGCCGTTCTCGACGGTCGTCACGGTCATCCCGATGGTCCCGGCGAGCTCGCCGGGACGGAGCCAGATGCCGTTGGCCTCACGGTCGTGCTCGGCGGCAAGCGAGCGATCGATCCAAGCGCGCTGATCCTCGACCGTGCGGACGCCGTCGGTCCACGGCATCCAGCGGCGCAGCCGGTCCCGCTCGGCGTCGACGAGCGCGAACGCCGCGACGGCGTCGTCGGGGGTGAACGTCCGGAGGAACGCCTCGTCGCCGAGCGGGAGATAGAGCGGGTCGCTCACCGATCACACCCGGCTCATGGGCGCGGCGTGGCACCGGCCTGCTTCGCGCGCTCCTCCTCGAGCAATACGCGGCGGAGCACCTTGCCGATCAGCGTTTCCGGGAGCGACTCGCGGAACTCCCACTCCTTCGGCACGCGATACCCGGTGAGGCCCGACTTCGGGTCGCGGCAGAACGCGTCGAGCTCCTCGGCGGTCACGGTCTGCTCCGGGCGCGGCACCACGAACGCCTTCACGCGCTCGCCGGTCACGTCGTCCGGCACGCCGACGACGCTGACCTTCAGCACCTTCGGATGGCGGAAGATCACGTCTTCGATCTCGGTCGGATAGACGTTGAACCCGCTGACGAGGATCAGCTCCTTCATGCGGTCGACGATCCTGAAGTAGCCGTCGCCATCCATGATCGCGACGTCGCCCGTGTGGAGCCACCCGTTGCGGATCGTCTCGGCCGTCGCGTCCGGGCGGTTCCAGTAGCCGAGCATGATCTGCGGTCCCTTGAGGCAGAGCTCGCCGCGCTCCCCCGGAGGCATCGGCTGGTCCGGGTCTTCGAGCGACACGATCTTGCACTCGGTGTCCGGAAGCGGCAGGCCGATCGAGCCCTCTTTGCGGCGGCCCTTGACGGGGTTCGCGTGGGTCACGGGAGAGGCCTCGGTCAGGCCGTAGCCCTCGACGACCTGCGCGCCGCCGGTGATCTCCTCGAAACGCTTCGCGACCGCCAGCGGCAGCGGCGAGGCACCCGACACGCACGCCTTCAGCGACTTCAGGTCGTACTTCGAGGTCTCGGGCGCCTCGTTCAGCGCGATGTACAGCCGGGGCACGCCGGGGAAGATCGTCGCCCGCTCGCGCTGGAGCTCCTTCAGGGCCATGTGGAGCTCGAAGCGCGGGAGCATCGCGATCTTCCATCCCGAGCTGATCCCGAGGTTCATCGCGATCACGCCGAACGAATGGAAGAACGGCAGGACGCACATGATGCAGTCCTCGCCATCCTTGGTGTCGGAGAAGAGCGCTCGCGACTGCATCGCGTTCGCCACGAGGTTGAAGTGCGAGATCATCGCGCCCTTCGAGTAGCCGGTGGTGCCGCCGGTGTACACCAAGGCAGCGGGGTCGGTCCGCGGGTCGACGGACGCCACGGGCGGCACGGGCCGGTCCCCTTCATCAGGTCCTTCCACCAGCGCACCCGCTCGTTCGGGCCGATCGGCGGCCACGGCTTGCCCTCGTGCTTGGCCTCACGCTTGAACTTGAGCGGCGCGAGCACGTTCAGCGGGAACTTCATCGCGTCGGTGACCTTCGTCGCGATCACCTCGCGGATGCCGACCGCATCGCGAACCTTGCCGAGGTTCTCGTAGACCTGGTCGAGCACGACCATGACCTGCACGCCGGCGTCGGCGAGCTGGTGCTCGAGCTCACGCTGCGTGTACAGGGGATTGTTGCCCACCGCGATCGCGCCGATCCGCTGGCACGCGTACCAGGTCACGATGTACTGCGGGCAGTTCGGCAGGAGCATCCCGACGCGATCGCCCTGCTTCACCCCGAGCGACACCAAGACGCCCGAGAACCGCTCGACCTGCGCCAGCAGCTGACCGTAGGTCAGCCGCTTGCCGAAGAACGCGGTCGCCGGTCGGTCCGGGAATCGCGCCGCCGGATCGGCGAGCATCGCGTAGGCCGAGACCTCGGGATAGGGCTCGAGGGACCTCGGCACGTCGGCCGGCCACGCCGAGAACCAGGGTCGATGGTCGGTCATCCGCGGCATCATAGGCGGCATGGCCGTGGCGGCGCATCCCGGAACTGAACGCGAGCGTGGGCTGTTCCTGCGCGGGATGACGCTCGTCCTTTCCTACGTCCGCCTGCATCCGAAGCCGTTCCTCGCATCGGTCGCCGGCGCCTTGCTGTTCGCGGTGGGCTCGATCGCGCTCACCCAAGCCATCGGGCGCGCCACCGACGAGGTGGTTCGCCCGTCGTTCGCTCGCGAGGTGCCGGCCCGCGACGTCTGGCTCGCCATCGCCGCTGTGATGTTCTTCGGGTGCATGCGGGCGATCGGGATCATGGTCCGCCGCTACTACAGCGGTGTCTGCGGCGAGCGCGTGATGGCCACCCTGCGGAACCGGGTCGCCGAGCGCTACCGCGAGATGCAGCTCCAGTACCACCGCGAGACGCCGACCGGCGAGCTGCTCGCCCACATGGAGGCCGACGTGAAAGCAGCGGTCGACCTGTTCTGGCCGGTGCCGTTCGCGATCGGTGTGATCGGGCTGACCGTGCTCGCCATCATCTCGATGCTGCGAGCCGATCCGTGGCTCGCGCTCGTCGGCGCGTTCCTGTTCCCGGCGCTCGCCCTCATGAACCGGAGCTTCGCCAAGCGCATGCAAGGGCCCGCGCAGCGCGCGCAGGAGCGGATCGGCGAGGTCAGCGCCGTGGCCCACGAGTCGATCGACGGTGCGCTCGTCGTGAAGACGCTCGGGCGGGAGGAGGCCGAGACCCAGAAGGTGGCCGAGAAAGCCGAGCTGCTCCGCCGCGAGCGCGTGGCGGGCGGCTACGTGCGGGCGACGTTCAACGCCGGGCTCGACGTGCTTCCGACGCTCGCGACGGCGCTGCTGCTGGCCGTCGGTGGCTGGCGCGTGGCCGAGGGAGCGATCTCGCCCGGTGACCTCGTCGGCTTCGTGGCGCTGTTCGGGTTGCTGTCGTGGCCCATGCGGTTCATCGGCTGGATCCTGGCGGAGCTTCCGCGGGCCGTGGTCGGGTACGCGCGCCTCGAAGAGGTCTTCGGGCAACGGCCGACGGTCCGTCCGCCCGCCAAACCGACGCCCCTGCCCGACGGACCGCTCGGCGTCGAGGTGAAGGACGTCCGGCACGTCTTCGACGGACAGGCCGTGCTGGACGGCGTGACGCTCGAGATCGCGCCGCGTGAATCGGTCGCCATCGTCGGCCCGACCGGCGTGGGTAAGAGCACGCTCTCGCAGCTGTTGGTCCGGCTCGCCGATCCCGACGAAGGCGTGGTGCGGGTCGGCGGCGTCGACCTCCGTGAGGTGGATCCGGGAGCGCTGCGGCGTGACGTGTCGCTCGTGTTCCAGGAGAGCTTCCTGTTCGCCACGACCGTGGGGCGGAACATCGCCCTCGACACCGAGACGTCGGAGGCCGACGTGGTGAGGGCCGCGATGATCGCCTCGGCCGACCGCTTCGTGCGAGAGCTTCCGCGCGGCTACGACACGGTGGTCGGCGAGCGCGGACACACGCTGTCGGGCGGGCAGCGGCAGCGGGTGGCGCTCGCGCGGGCGCTCGTTCGGGCGCCGCGTGTGCTGATCCTCGACGACGCGACGAGCTCGGTCGACCCCTCGATCGAGGCCGACATCCTGGGGGCGCTGCGCAGGGAGCTGTCGACGACGCTGATCGTGGTCGCGTACCGCCTGTCGACGATCAGCCTGGCCGACCGGGTGATCTTCCTGGAGGACGGGAAGGTCGCCGGGACCGGCACGCACGACGAGCTGCTCGCGACGCATCCCGGGTACGCGGCGATCATCCACGCCTACGAGCGAGGGGAACGATGAGCACGGCACCCGAGCTGCTCGGGCGAGACGACGAGGCTGTGGAGGTGCCCGACGAGCTGCAGGGCGCATGGGCGGTGCTGCGCCGGGGACTCGCCGACAGCCCAGAGCTCCGCAAGGGCCTCGGCTTCACGGTGATCGTGTCGCTCGGGGTGACCATCGCGTCGTTGGTGACGCCGGTGCTCGTCCAGCAGGTGTTCGACCACGGATTCGACCCCTTCAAGCCGAGGTTCGTCTACGGGATCTGCGCGGCGGCGTTCGGCCTCGTCGTGCTCGCGTTCGTCGCGGCCAGAACGGCCGGACGGCGACTCGTCCGCGCGTCGGAACAGGCGCTCAAGGACCTTCGGGTGCGGACGTTCCGCCACATCCACGACCTGTCGATCGCGGAGCAGTCCGAGGAGAAGCGGGGCGTCTTCGTGGCGCGGGTGACCGCCGACGTCGACGCCCTGCAGGAGTTCATGGAGTGGGGCGGGGTCGCGTGGATCATCTCGATGTGTCAGGCGGCGGGAGCGCTGGCGCTGATGCTGGTGTTCTCCTGGCAGCTCACGCTCGGGGTGCTCGTGCTGTTGGTGCCGCTGCTGCTCGTGATGGGCTCGATGCAGGCGAAGCTGTCGGCGGCGTTCAACGCGGCGCGCACGCGGGTGGGCGAGATGCTCTCGGAGGTGAGCGAGAGCGTGATGGGCGCGGCCGTCGTACGCGCTTACGGCCTCGACGAGGAAACCCACGCGAAGGTGCAGCGGGCGATCCAGGATCGGTACGACGCCGAGGTGGTCGCGCACCTGCGGGCGGCGACGCTCTGGCCGCTGTCGACGGTGTTCTACGCGGCGGCGCTGTCGACGGTGATCGCGCTCGGGGCCGGTTGGGGCCGCGACTGGGGCCTCACGTTCGGCCGGGTGACGGCGTTCCTGTTCCTCGCCGACGTGTTCCTGATGGTGTTCACGGACCTCCCGGAGATCTACAGCGAGACGCAGAACGCGATCGCCGGATGGCGGAAGATCCTCGCGGTCCTCGACCTCCCGATCGAAGTGGAGGAGCCGACGGAGGGCGCGGTCGAGCTGCCGGGCGGGGCGCTCACCGTGTCGGCGCGCGACGTGCGCTTCGCCTATCGGGAGGGCCCGGAGGTGCTGCACGGGATCTCGCTCGAGGTGCCGGCGGGCGCCCACGTGGCGATCGTGGGCCAGACCGGCTGCGGCAAGACGACGTTCGCGAAGCTGATGTCGCGGCTGGCCGATCCGGTCGAGGGCGTCATCGAAGTGGGCGGGATGGATCTGCGCCTCGTCGAGCCCGCCTCGCGGCGACTGAGCGTGCGGATGGTGCCGCAGGACGGGTTCCTGTTCGACGCGAGCGTGCGGGAGAACGTGCGGTACGGGCGGCCGGGGGCATCGGATCGCGACGTCGAGACGTCGATCGAGGAGCTGGGGCTGGCCGCGTGGGTCGCGGCGATGCCCGATGGGCTCGATACGGTCGTCGGCGAGCGTGGAGAGGCGTTGAGCGTCGGCGAGCGGCAGCTCGTGGCGCTGGCGCGGGCGCAGATCGGCGACCCGGGCCTGCTGATCCTCGACGAGGCCACGAGCGCGGTGGATCCGGCGACGGAGCGGCGGATCACCGAGGCGCTCCGTCGGATGAGCACGGGCCGCACCACCGTGACGATCGCGCACCGGCTCTCGACGGCGGAGGCGGCCGACCGGGTGTTCGTGTTCGACGCGGGACGGCTCGTGCAGGAGGGAACCCATCTCGAGCTGCTGCGCGAGGTCGGCGGCGTGTACGCGGGGCTGCACGCGAGCTGGCTCGGGAACACGCAGGCCGCGTCGGAGGGTCCCTAGAGGGCGGCGGGGTCGAGGGCGAGGGCGAGACCGAGGGCGAGGGCGAGACCGAGGGCGAGGGCGAGGGCAAGGGCAAGGGCGACAGCGCAACAGATGGTCGGCTACCCGGCAGTCGGCCCAGACATGGAGTCGATACCTGTTCACGGTTCCCACCGCGGATGGGAGTCGGAAACCTGTTGACGCTCACGGCGCCGGAGCGCTCCGGTGAGCCGTCCACGTGTTGCGCTGAACGAGCCGCCCACGTGGTGCGCTGAGCCGGCCATCCCCATGGTTGCGCTGGAGTAGGCTCCGCCGCGCCATGACCGACGTCTCCGACGAGCTTCGCCGGCAGGCGGCCGAGGCGCTGTTCCCGGCCGACGGCACGCTCGAGGTCGCGGGGCTTTCCGCGCCCGTGTCGGTGCGTCGCGACGCGCAGGGTGTTCCGTCGATCGAGGCCTCGTCGCTCGGAGACCTCTGGTTCGCCCACGGTTTCGTCACCGCCGGCGAACGACTCTTCCAGCTCGAGCTCGCGATCCGTGCCGGCACGGGACGACTGTCGGAGATCCTCGGCGAGCCCACGGTGCCCGCCGACAAATTCGCCCGCACGGTGGGCCTTCACCTCGCCGGCCAGGCCTACGTCGAGTCCTGGACCGAGGAGGACCACGCGATGCACGGGAGGTTCCGTGAGGGGGCCCGGGCCTGGATCGACCACATGCCGGCGCCACCGATCGAATATCGGCTCCTCCAGCTCGAGCCCTGGTTGCCGGAGGCGCCTTCGCCGTGGGCCGCGTGTTTCGCCTATCTCGCCTGGGGCCTGTCGAACGATCACGATCAGGAGCTGCGCCGCGCGTGGATCCGCGAGCGGGCCGGCGACGAGGCGGTCCGGATGCTCTTCCCACCGCTCCCTGGGGAGCTCGATGAACCGAACGTCACCGATCTGCCGGTCGGCGCGCTCCACGGCGAGCTCCTCGACGCGCTCCCCAGGGCGCGCGGCCAAGGATCGAACGCGTGGGTGGTCGCGGGGTCCCTGACCGCGAGCGGCAAGCCGCTCCTCGCGAACGATCCGCACCTGCTCGCCCTCCAACCGAGCCCGTGGTTCGAGGTCGGCCTCCACGCGCCCGGGTACGAGGCCCGCGGCGTCGCGCTGACCTTCTCGCCGGGCGTGGTGATCGGCGCGACGCCGCGGCACGCCTGGGGCATCACGAACGTCTCGGGCGACGTCCAGGACCTCTACGTCGAGCGCCTCGACGACGAAGGAAACGCGGCGCGGTTCCGCGATGCGTGGGAGCCGATCGCGACGCGCGACGAGCCGATCGCCGTCCGTGGGGAGCCCGCGGCGCGAGCGCACACCGTGCGCGAGACGCGGCACGGTCCGATCCTCGACGCGTTCACGTCGGGCAAGCTCGCCACGACGTACGCCCCAACCCCGACGCGCGAGGTCTACGCGCTGCGCTGGACCGGGCGTGAGCTCGGCATCCGGCCGAGCTTGCCGGCTCGCGCGGCGACGGCGACGTCGTTCGAGGCGTTCCGACGGGTCGCGCTCGAGGTCGCGTGCCCGGGACAGAACTTCGTGTACGCCGACGTCGACGGCACGATCGGGTACCAGTGCACCGGGCGGTATCCGATCCGCGCGAAGGGCGACGGCACGTCGCCGGTTCCGGGATGGGACGGCGAGCACGAGTGGACCGGCTGGATCCCGGACGAGGAGCTTCCCTGGGGCGCCGACCCGGCGCGCGGCTTCCTCGTGACGGCGAACGACCGGCCTCACGGCGCCGACTACCCACACCTGATCTCGAAGGACTTCCACGAGCCCTACCGCGCGCGGCGGATCGCGGAGCTGCTCGCGGCGCGGCGAGACCACGACGTCGGCTCGATGGCGGCGATCCAGACCGACACGGTGTCGCTGCCGGCACGGCGACTCCTGCCGCTGTTGCTCGCTTCGTTCGGCGAGCCCGCGAGCGACGAGCACGGCGCCGCGCTCGAGCTCCTCGCCGCCTGGGACGGCGACATGGCCGCGGGGTCGCGCGCGGCGGCCCTGACGAACGCGTGGCTGACCTGGATCGGCCGCCGCGCGCTCGGCCCATCGCTCGGCGACGACCTGACCGAGGCCTACCTCGCCTGGCGGGAGCGGTGGGTGTGCAGCGCCCTGCCCGCGATGCTCGAAGATGGCGATCCTCGCGTGGGGTCCGACGTCCTCGCCGAGGCGCTCGACGACGCGCTCGCTGACCTCCGCGGGCGCCTCGGCGAGGACCGATCGACGTGGACATGGGGCGCGCTCCACACGCTCACCCTCGCCCACCCCCTCGCCGCGATCCCCGGCCTCGAGCAGCTGTTCACGGCCGCGACGATCCCGTTCGGCGGCGACGAGCAAACCGTCAGTCAAGCAGGCATCGACGGCACGCTCGGTTACCCCGCCGCCGTGATCCCGTCGTGGCGAGCCGTGTACGACCTCGCCGACGTCGACCGATCGGTCGGCACCCTGCCGGCCGGCAACAGCGGCAACCCCGCGAGCCCTCACTGGCGTGACCAAGCGGCCGCCTACGCGAGCGGACGTCACCACCCACTCGCTATCACCGCTGAGGCCGTCGAGCTGAGCGCCGTGCACCGACTCGAGCTCCTGCCGTAGACTCCGCTTCCTGTGGCCGCGCACCTACCCCATCGGCGCGGCCGGGAGAGGCCCCTCATGTCGAAGAAGCCCGCGCTCCTCATCTTCGCCCTCGCCTCGCTCATGCTCGCCGTGCCGGCCGGCGCCATCACGAACGGTGCACCCGACGGCGGCGAGCACCCGTACGTCGGCCAGCTGCTCCTGTACGTCCCCGACGACGTCGACGACCGCTTCGACGATCCCGGCTCCTGGTACCAGTGCTCGGGGACGCTCGTCAGTCCCACCGTCGTGATCACGGCCGGCCACTGCACCTACGCGATCGGCGACGACGGCACCTCCACGACGGACGGGGGAGGCGACGGCTCCGGAGGCAACGACGTCTGGCTCAATTTCGCCGAGGTCCCCAACTACGAGGGGCTGCCGCCGAGCGCGACCTACGGACGAGACGAGAACCAGGATCGATACGAAGACTGGGTCGACTGGCTCGCGACCCAGCCGGCGTGGCACCGAGGCACGGCCTCTCCGCACCCGAATTATGACAACGACGCGTTCTTCCTCGCCGATCTCGGCGTGGTCGTGCTCGACGAGCCGGTGCGGATGTCCACCGACGGCGAGCTTCCCGAGCTGAAGCAGCTGAACCCGTATCAGACCCAGCCACGCAACGAGCGCCGTTTCACCGCGGTCGGCTACGGGCTCGAGAAGGTGCTGCCGATCGCGACCGCCGGCGGCGACACCCGGCGCACCGCAAACCTGATGCTCGTCACCCTGAAGGGACAGATCCCCGGCTTCGGCGACACCTGGGCCGTCTTCTCCGGCAACCGGGGTCGGACGCATCGTGGAGGGACGTGCTTCGGCGACTCCGGCGGGCCCGTCCTCGAAGCGGGCACCGACACGGTGGTGGCGGTCGTCTCGTTCGGCACCAGCCCCAACTGCACCGACAACACCTACGCCTACCGGATCGACCAGGCCGACGACCTGAACTGGCTCGAGGACACGTTCGGCGTCACCCCGTAGCCAACCGATGTTCCCCTCCCGGCTGACGCGTCGCGACTTCATGACCCGCTCGGCCGCGGCCGCCGCGGGGTTCTTCCTGTCCTCGTGCTTCGGCGACCGCATCGCGACGACGCCGACCCCTCGGCCCACCTTCGCGTCGACGCCCGCCGCGAAGCTCGACACGCGCTGGCCGATCAAGCGCGTCGTCTACCTGATGCTCGAGAACCGGAGCTTCGACAACCTGTTCGGCCGCTACCCCGGCGCGAACGGAACCACGACGGGGGTTCGGTTCGGCGAGGAGGTTCCGCTGATCCGCTGTCCCGAGTGGCTGCCCGGCGACCTTCCGCACGACACGATCTCCTGGCGAGCGTCCTACAACGACGGCAAGATGGACGGGTTCGCGATCGGCGACTACGGCCCGTACTACGCGTATTCGCAGTTCCGGCGCGAGGACGTCCCGAACTACTTCGCCTGGGCCGACGACTACGTCCTCGGCGACAACTTCTTCGCCTCGGTCGCGGGACCGTCGTATCCGAACCACCTCTACTTCATCGCCGGGCAGTCGGGTGGGGCGATCGACAACCCCGAGAACATCCAGACGAGATGGCTGAACGACGGCCGCGCGTTCAAATCCTGGGGCTGTGACGCCTTCGGCGAGGACGTCTACGTCCACGTCGAAGACCCCGACGGGGCGATCACGAGCCACGAGACGTGCTTCGATTTCCGCACGATGGGCCACGAGCTCTCGGATCGCGACATCGACTGGGCGTCGTATTCAGCCGACCCGTACCAGGCGGGCTACATCTGGCAGGCGTACTCCTCGATCCGCGACGTCTTCCACGATCGGGACTACTGGGAGGAGCACATCTGGCCGGTCGACGACCTGCTCCGGGACATCGAGGCGAACGCCCTCCCCTCGGTGACGTGGATCACGCCGCGGTTCCAGCTCTCGGACCATCCGCCGTTCAGCACGAAGCACGCCCACAATTGGGTCACCGACGTCGTGAACGCGCTGATGCGCAGCGACATGTGGGACGACATCGCGTTGTTCATCACGTGGGACGAGTGGGGAGGTCTGTACGACCACGTGGAACCGCCGCGCCTGGACCACATGGAGCTCGGGTTCCGCGTGCCCTTGCTCGTGCTCTCGCCGTATGCCAAGCGTGGCTATGTCGACGACGCCTTCGGCGAGTTCTCCTCACCGCTGCGGTTCATCGCCGACAACTGGGGGCTGCCGCACCTGACGAAGCGCATCCGCTCCTCCCACAACTTCGAACACGTCTTCGACTTCAAGAGGCCGCCGCGCTCGCCCCGCCCCCTGCCGAAGATCGAGGCCTACGGGAAGTTCTACGAGTTCCCGGAGTCCTTCCCCGCATGGCCGGCCGGCCTCGAACCCGAAGAGGTCAACATCCGCTACCCGTAGCGCCGAACCGACTACCATCCCGGACATGCCGGAATCCCGACAGCGGCAGAAGAAGAGCTCCCAGCGCTACCAGCTCGAACCCCAGAAGCGGCAGCGGTCGAAGGCGAGCCCCCGCTGGTACGGCCCTTCGCTCCTCATCCTGATGGCCGTGGGCGTCTTGATGATCGTGCTGAACTACATCGGGATCGTCCTACCGGGCGCACCCACGAACACCTGGCTCTGGGCGGGCCTCGGCGTGATCGCCCTCGGCTTCATCGGCACCATGTACTGGCGCTGAGCGCTCGCGCCGAATGACACCCCTGTCATTTCCCACAGCGGTTTTCCCCAGTGTGGATCGTGCTCGGGTGTTCATCCGGGATTTATCGGCGGTGGATAACCCGGTGGATCCGGGCGGGAGATCCGTGGATAACCGGGGTGGAAAGTCAGGTGCCTGACAGATGCACACATCATCATGCACCCGCCGTACGGCGCACGACCTGCATCTTCTCCCCGCAATGCCGGGGGATCTGGAGCTCGCCGAGACGACTCACCTTGAGCTCGGTTCCGCACTCGCCGCACACGAGGTAGACGTCGAGGTTATCGACGTCCTCGGGCTCCTCGGGGACCGGCTCGAGCACCTCTCCCCCAGGCCCGCGGGAGAACGAGCGGACCGTGGCCATCCCGACCCGCCAGATCACGTAGGCCAGCAGGAGGGCCGTAAGGATCACGAGCCAGCTCGGCATACCTCACGGTACCCCGCGCCGCCCCGCGGGCGAGGCGGGGCTTCCGCGCGGTCGGGCCTCGGAGGTAGCATCCGGCATCGGCCGCCGCGATCGCCGCCGGGCCGGGGAAGGGCGCGCACATGACCCTGTTCGAAGCCGTCCAGGGCTACTTCGACCAGGCCGCGGATCGGATCGGTCTCGACGACGGCGCCCGCAAGGTCCTGTCGACACACCGCCGGGAGGTGGCCGTGTCGCTCCGGGTCCCGATGGACAACGAGACGTTCGAGGTCTTCCCCGGGTGGCGGATCCAGCACAACGGGGCACGCGGGCCGTACAAGGGCGGGCTGCGGTTCCACCCGAACGCCTCGCTCGACGAGTTCCGGTGCTTCTCGGCGCTCATGACGTGGAAGACCGCCCTCCTCGACGTGCCGTACGGCGGCGCGAAGGGGGGCGTGAAGGTCGATCCGAAGCAGCTCTCCGAGGAGGAGCTCGAACGCCTGTGCCGCGCGTTCTTCTCGGCGATCGAGGGCGTGATCGGCCCGAACCGCGACATCCCGGCGCCCGACGTCAACACGGGCCCGCGCGAGATGGCGTGGATGTACGACGCGTACGCACAGCGCCACGGCGAGACGCCCGCGGTGATCACCGGCAAGCCCGTCGGGCTCGGCGGCTCGCTCGGCCGTGACGCGGCCACCGGGCGCGGCGCGCTCGTCTGCCTCGACCGGATCGCCCACCACCGCGGTTGGAGCCGCGAGAAGATCAGCGTCGCCGTCGAGGGGTTCGGCAACGCCGGCTCGTGGTTCGCGTTGCTCGCCCACCAGCTCGGCTACCGCGTCGTCGGCGTGAGCGACTCGAAGGGGGCGATCGTCAACCCCGAAGGCCTCTACCCTCGCGACGTCCTCGAGCACAAGCAGGACACCGGCAGCCTCGTCGACTTCAAGCACGCCGACACGATCGCGGGCGATGACGTCTTCGCGATCGACTGCGAGGTCTTCGTACCGGCCGCCTTGGAAGAATCGATCACGTCGGCAAACGCCGAGCGCGTGGCCGCCGGCCTCGTGCTGGAGGTGGCGAACCATCCCGTGAATCCGGAAGCCGACAAGGCGCTCGTCGACCGCGGCATCACGGTGATCCCCGACATCCTCGGGAGCGCCGGCGGCGTCACCGTGAGCTACCTCGAGTGGGTGCAGAACATGCAGCGCGCCCGGTGGCCCGAAACGAAGGTGAACGACCGGCTCACGCAGCTGATGGAGGCCGCCGTCGACGCGGTGCTCGACCGTGCGAACGAGAACGCGATCTCACATCGGGCCGCGGCCTACGAGATCGCGATCGAACGCGTCGCCGAGGCCGGCCGGATGCGCGGCTGGCACTGAGCCTCCCGGTCCCGTCGCGCAGGGGGCCGCGGGAAACGACCCGCGTCAGACGTCGGCGAGGCCCGGGACGTTCGCCCGGAGGAAGTCGAGGATCACCCGCTGCTGGCGAACGTCCTCATCGGTCTCGTGCGACCCGTGCCCGGTCGCGAACCGGTACACCTGGTGGCGAGCCCCACGCGCCGCGAGGCGATCTACGTAGGCGAGCGCCTGGCCGAGCGGGCACCGCGAGTCGTTGTCCCCGATCACGAACAGGACCGGCGCCTCGACGTCGTCCACGTACGTGATCGGATTGCCGAGCTGGTACCGCTCGGGGACCTCATCGGGCGTGCCCCCGAACAGCGCTCGATCCATCGCCTGCAGCGACGGCGCCTCTTCGCGATAGGCCTGGGCGTAGTCGCCGACCGGGATCGCCGCCACGCCGCAGCGCCAGAGCTCGGGGTTTCGCCCGAGCTGCATCAGCGTGATGTAGCCGCCCCACGACCAGCCGGCGACGACCGCCCGTTCGGGGTCACCGATGCCTCGAGCCACGAGGTCGCGCAGGCCCGCCGTCACGTCGTCGACGTCGACGAACCCCGCGTGGGCGGTCAGCCGATCGCGCCACGCGCGGCCGTAGCCGGTCGATCCACGGTAGTTCGGCATCGCGACGGCGAACCCCGCGTCGACGTAGGCCTGGACCTCGGGCATGTAGGTGTCCTCGTAGAGCCAGTGCGGACCGCCGTGCACGAAGAGCATCACCGGCCACGGACCGGCGCCCTCGGGCGTGACCAGCCATCCGTGCACCTGTTCGTGCTCGTCGTTCTCGTAGAACCAGTCCTCGAACCGCCGGCCCGCCGGCGCCTTGGGTTGGCCCTCGCCCCGGAGGATCTCGGTGCCGCGATCGTCGAGCACACGCTGGATCCGCGTCGCGTCGCTGTGGAGGAACCACACCGAACCGTCCGGTCGCACCCGCGCATCGGCGATGGTGCCGGGGGGCGCGGCGATCGGAGTGATCGCGCCCGACCGGAGGTCGAGGCGGAACAGCTCGTGCCGTCCGCGGAACTCGTGCGCGAGCAAGACCGCCGACGCGTCGGGCCACCAATCGATGACCCGCGCATCGCCGGGCAGGTCGACCTCGAGGTCGACCCACGAATCGTCGGCGAGGTTCCACAGGGCGGGCCGTTCACGATCCTCGCGCTCGTGCGTCACGGCGAGCCGCTCGTCGCCGACCACGGGCGACCATGCCCTCGCGGTGAGCGCGCGACCCTCGTCGAGGCGCTCGGCGACCACTTCGCCGGTCCGAGCGACCACCACCCGGACCCCGGGGTGGATCAGGTTCCCGTGTTCGGCATGGTGCAGGGCGAGGAGGCGCCCATCGCTCGACAGACCGGCGATGTCGGCAGCGAGATGCAACGCTCCCCCGATCGCGAGCCACTCGGCGCTGTGGGCGATCTCCTTCGGCGCCGCCCCGTCGACGCTCACGTAGATGCCGAAGCCGTCGCGGTCGCTGATGCCGGCGGCCACGATGCCCGGCGCTTGGGTCAGCCCCTCGTTCCATCCGACGGGCGCGTCGAGAACGAACGGCTCGTCGCCGCCTCCATCGAAGGCCTGCGCGAGCCAGCGCCCGGTCTCGTCCCCGGTGTCCTCCTGCCAGTACACGACCTCGGCGCCGTCGAGCGAGACGTACGCCTCGACGACCCCGACCGGATGAGAGGACACGACGCGCCGGACCCCCGTCGTCGGATCCCACGCATGGGCTTGCCAGTGACCGCTCTCGGTGCTCTCGAAGACCGTTCGATCGGGCGCGCGACGCGACCAGTGCGGAAGCGTGATCTTCGGCGCTCGGTACCGCGCCTCCCAGGTGGGCATCTCGCTCATGGCGGACACCCTACCCGCGTCTCTGTCAGGAACCTCCGCCTCGACCGGCCGAGCTTGGGCCCTGGCTCGGCGGGTCCTGGGACGCGCCGCCGGGCGGCGCCGCGCTGGGCGGGTTCGAACCGTGCGGACCCTCGACGTTGCCGGGTTGGCCAGGCGTTCCCTCGTCGGGCTCATGCTCGCCTTGCTGCTGGCCTTGCTGCTGGCCTTGCTGCTGGCCTTGCTGCGGGCCTTGCTCGGGGCCCCGTGGCCGGGCTTCCTCGCGGGCTTCCGCCCCGTGGTCATGCCGCGCCTGGGAACGCTCGAGATCGGCCTCGAGTCGGGTGAGCGCGCGCCGGAGTCCGGGCGCATCGGCCTGCCCCTCGCAGATCGCGAGCACGACATCGATCGCGCGCTCGAGTCCACGGAGATCGCCGCCCTGCTCGAGATCGCCCTGGAGATGGTCGGCGGTCGCCAGGCATGCCTCCGGCGAGGCCGGCCGATCGACCCCGTGCGGCAACGAGGCGGCAGCCTCGCCCCCGAGGTCTTCGCCATCGCTCTCGCGGCTCGCGTGATCGGGCGCATCGAGCGTCGCTGAACGATCGGCGGCCCGCAGGGCGTCGGGGTTGGCCAACGCGACGCCGCCGAGCATGGCGGCCAGCAGCAGGCAGGCCAGCATGCCTCCCACGGGGCCACGGGCGACGCGAACCGCGAACGCTTGCAGTCGTTGCATCCGGAGCAGTGTCCCCCGGACGGGGGCAAGCGCACCACGGCCCGACGAGCGGTTTCCGCATCCCCCGGGGTCGTGTCGCCCCCGGCCATTCGGCCGGGGACGGAAGGATGTTCCCCTCGGGACCGACCGGCCGTGTGGTGCCTTCAGCGCGCCTGGCGGATCGCCCGGAGCACGCGCTCGGGCGAGCACGGGAGGTCGACGTGACGGACGCCGAGGTGGGCGATGGCGTCGATGACCGCGTTCTGCACGGCGGGCGTCGAGCCGATCGCACCCGATTCGCCGATGCCCTTGGCCCCGAGCGGGTTCACGGGGGTCGGGGTCTCGGTGTTCGAGGCCTCGAACGAAGGCAGATCGGCCGCCGAGGGCATGAGGTAGCCCGTCAGGTTCCCGGTCACGGGGTTGCCGACCTCGTCGAACACCACCTCTTCGAACAAGGCCTGGGCCACGCCCTGGCCGATCCCGCCGTGCTGCTGACCCCGCACCAGCATCGGGTTGAGGATCCGTCCACAGTCGTCGACGGCGACGTGGCGCACGAGCTCCACGCGTCCGGTCTCGACGTCGACCTCGACCACCGCGACATGGGTGCCGAACGGGAAGGTCGAGCCCGGTTCACGGTAGACACCCTTGGCCGACAGTCCCGGCTGATCGGCCTCGGGGAGTCCCCGGCCGTGCAGCCCCTCGGCGCCGGCGATCGCGGCAAGCTCGGCCCAGCCGATCCGGCGCTCGGGTGCCCCCGCCACGCCGAAGCCACCGTCGATCGGCCCGACGAGATCGGCTTCGTCGACCTCGAGCTGATGGGCGGCCAGCGTTCGCGCCTTCGCGAGGACCTCTTGCGCGCGTTCGTGGACGGAGGAGCCGCCTGCCTGGAGCGATCGCGAGCCCCAGGTGCCGGCGCCGCGTTCGACGCGGCCGGTGTCGCTGTGCACCACCTGCACGGCCTCGAACGGCACGCCGAGGACGGCCGACGCGAGCTGCGCGAACGCCGTCTCGTGTCCCTGGCCGTGCGACGAGGTGCCGACGAGCACCGTGACGCCGCCGCCCGGCTCGACGCGGACCTCCGCGAACTCCTTCGAAGAGAACGAGGTGATCTCGACGTAGCTCGCGACGCCGATCCCGAGCGCGAGCCGGTCGCCGCGGGCGCGACGGGTCGCCTGCTCGACGCGCCGTTCCGCGACGTCGGCGATACGCAGGGCCTCGTCCAACGCCCGCTCGTAGTCGCCGCTGTCGTAGGTCATGCCCGTCGGGGTCGCATGCGGGAAGGCGCCCGGCGGGATGAAGTTCCGGCGGCGGATCTCGACCGGATCCATCCGGAGCTCCACCGCCACGAGGTCGAGCGCCCGCTCGACGAGCGCGGTGGCCTCTGGGCGTCCCGCGCCGCGGTAGGGCGCCACGGGGGTGGCGTTCGTGACGACGCTCCGTCCTCGGTAGGCGAGATGCTCGATCGCGTAGGGACCGCTCGCCATCTCGCCGGTCGTCGTCGGGAGGTACGCGCCGATCGGATAGGCCCCCATGTCGGCGAGCAGGTCGGCGCGGATCCCGACGATCGTGCCGTCGCGACGAGCCCCGATCTCGACGTACTGCACCTGGGCCCGGCCCTGGGTGAGGGCGACCATCGACTCGCTCCTCGATTCCGACCACCGAACGGGTCGGCCCAGGAGCTGCGCCGCCTTCGCGACGACCCAATATTCCGGATAGGTCTGGAGCTTCGCGCCGAAGCCACCCCCGACGTCGGGAGCGATCACGCGGATCGCGTGCTTGTCGAGCCCGAGCACGTCCACGAGATCGTCGCGGACGTCGAAGGGGACCTGCGACGAGACCCACACCGTCGCGCGCGCGTCGCCTTCCGGCACCACCGCGATCCCGTTCGTCTCCATGGGCACGGCGGCGACGCGCTGGTTCACGAACCGGCCCCGCACGACGACGTCGGCCCCCGCGAGGGTGTCGGAGCCCCACTGCGTGCTCGAACGCGTGCGCCACGTTCGTGCCGATGATCGGGAACAGGATCGGCGCGCCGGCGCCGGCGGCCACCTCCACGTCGGTCACCGCCTCGAGCGGTTCGGTGTCGGCCCCCACGACCTCGGCCGCGTCGAGAGCGCGAGCGAGATCTTCCGCGACGACGAGGGCGATCGCCTCGCCGGCGAACCGGACGCGGTCGCGCGCCAGCGGATGCCGGCCCCACGGCTCGGCCAGGTCGCCCGTGTCGGGTGCCTCGACGTTGCCGGCGGCAGGCATCGGCGCCGAGGCCGAGGTCATCGGCGGTGTAGACGGCCCGCACACCCCGCATGGCCCGGGCCTCATCGAGGCCGACGATGCCCAAGAGCTCGGCGTGCGGCATGATGGAGCGGACGAACACGGCTCGCAGCGCTCCCGGGATCTCGATGTTCTCGAGGTACCGTCCCTCGCCTCGCAGGAAGCGCGGATCCTCGGAGCGCAGCGCCGGCACGCCGAACATGGAGGGAGGCGCCGTCGTCACGGCGCCCATCGTCCCACAGCCTCGGAGGCGAACCGATGACGACGCAGCCCACCCGAACGACCTCATCAACGGTTGCCCGACGCACCCGCGTCGCGCGTGCGACGGTCGTCGTGACGATCGCGACCGGCGTGCTCGGATCGGCGCTGCTCGGATCCGTCCTGTTCGGATCAGGCCTGCTCGGATCAGGTCGGGCCGCGGGCGCCGCGGACGCCGTCCCCGAACGCCGCGCGGTGGTGCACCTGGCGCCGGTCGCGACGGGACTCACGGGACCGAGCGCCTTCACGTTCGGACCCCAGGGCGACATCTGGTACCTCGAGCGTGGCACGGGGCGGGTGCGCGTCCTCACGCCCTCGACCGATGCGGAACGCACGTTCTTCACCGTCACGAACGTCGACGGCGACGGCGAACGCGGCGCCCTCGGGATCGCCTTGCATCCCGACTACCCGAGCGAGCCGTTCGTCTACGTCTACGCGACCCGCACCCAGGACGGTCGCCTGTGGAACCAGCTACTCCGGATCCGTGCCGAGGGCGGCGACGGCGTCCGCGCCAAGGTGCTCTTGCGTTCGCCCGTGAGCGGGGCGACGAACCACAACGGAGGACGGATACTGATCGGGCCCGACGAGAAGCTCTGGGTGTTCGACGGCGACAACGCTGACCCGCGGAACGCCCAGGACCGCTCGCACAACCTGCGAGGGAAGGTCCTGCGGGTGAACCTCGACGGGTCGGTGCCGGACACGAATCCCTTCTCGAGCCCGATCTATTCGTTCGGCCATCGGAACTCCTACGGGTTCGCGTTCGATCCCGAGACCGACCGCCTGTGGCAGACGGAGAACGGGCCCTCGTGTAACGACGAGATCAACCGGATCGTGAGGGGCGGCAACTTCGCGTGGGGACCGGACTGGCGGTGTCCGGCCTCGCCGTCGGCCGCCGACACGAACCGCGACGGGCCGAGGCCGCGACGCTTCCCGGCGTGGCGTTTCGCCACACCTATCGGGATCACCGGCGCCGCGTTCTGCGACCACTGCCGCCTCGGCGGACCCCGCAACGGCGACCTCGTGTTCGGAGCCGTGAACGACGGACGGATCCGCTCGCTCAACCTGAACGCCAAACGGAGCGACCTGCGGGGCCAGGTGACGGTGCTCGCCACCGCGCCGGACGGGATCCATTCGATGGAGGTCGGCCCGAACGGCCGGGTCTACGTCAGTACCCGGGACGCGATCTACCGGCTCACCAGGTGAAGAACACCCCATAGCGTTCGACCCCGGTCCCGGGGTAGGCTCGCCTGACCGCAGACCGCGTACGCACCGAACCCCCACGGAGGTACGTCGTGAACATCGGTCGACCGAAACGGATCATCGAGATCGCGCCGGCGGAGCTTCCGTTGCCCGATCCTGCCGTGCCTCTCCCTGAGCCGGGGCCGGCGCCCGCCGAGCCCGTCCCCGCCGACCCCCGCCTGCCGGTTGACCCGACGCCGGCCGAACGCCGGGACACCGCGGCGCCGCCGCGCACGCCGTGAGCCAGCGCGTCTCCCTCGCGCGCGACCTGGAACGGTCGATCTCGACCGAGCCCGTGCTCGCGTGGCGTGCGTGGGCGCTCACCGGGCGCCGGGACGGGATGGACCTCATGCTGCGACCGGTCGCGGGGCGCTCGCGGCCATGGAAGCCGCTCGAGCCCGCCGAGGCCGCCTGCAAACATGCGCGACTGCACGCGGCGCCGAACGTCGACTGCTCCTGCGGCCTCCACGGGACGCACGAGGTCGAGGTGCTGCGCCGCACCCGCTGTCCCGCCGTGCTCGGTCGCGTCGCGCTGTGGGGCCGGGTCGTCGAGCATGAGCTCGGCTACCGGGCCCAGTACGGGTACCCGCAGCTGCTCGGCCTCCTCTGCCAGTTCTGCTTCTGGCAGTGGGGATCGCTGGGCGCGGCGCCGGCGGTGGTCGGATGGTTCCCACGCGACGAGCTCGTCCCGTTCTGCTGGCCGCATCTCGAGGTGGCCGCGCGCTACGGGATGGAGCCGCGGCGACTGCTCCCGGCACAACAGGTGGACCTGCGCCTGCGGGAGACCTACGGGGTCGACGCGCTGCTCTGGTAGCCGGGTCCCGCGTCGAGATCGATCACGAGTCGGACGAAGGACCGAGCTTCTTCCGCGCGGCGGTCCGAGCGAGCCTCGTCCGCAGGTCGGTCTGATCGGCCTCTTCCGTGTGCTCCTCGGCCTCCTCGGAAGGAGCCCGCGCGGCGCCGCCCGTCGATGCCGGTGACGTCGGTCCCTCGGGCGTGGCCGTGGGTGACGTCGGCGTCTCGGGCGCGTGCGTCGACGCCGGGGGCGCGACGTCGGGCTCGACCGACGGCACGTAGTCGGGCGGCGCGCCGGGCGGCAGCGACGGATCCAACCCGGCGAGCCGGGTGAGCCGCTGCTGGAGCTCGGCGAGTCGGTGCTCGGCCTGGGCGGCGCGTTCGTCGGCGGCCGCGCGCTCGCGTTCGATCATGGCGACCCGCTGGTCCTGATCGGCGGGCGCCCGCACCGCCGGCGCGGTGGAGGCCTCATCCTGCGACTTCTTGAGGCGGCCTTCGAGGTACCGGTAGGCCTCCTCGGCCTGGGTGAGCTGTTCCCTCGAGACGTCGAGCTCGTCGCGGACCGCGACCAACTCTCGCTCGAGCGCCGTGACACGGTCGCGCTCGCCCTCGGGCACGTCGTCGGTGCTTGCCGCGGCGACCGCAGGTGCGGCGCGGTCGTGTTCCACCACCACCCCGGCGCCCACGAGACGGTGCGAACGGCGGAACGACAGCACGAGCAACAGGATGAACAGCCCGCTCAACCCCACGAACAGGATCTGGTACTGGAGCCACGGATCGCGAGCCCTCTCGACGAGCGCGTCGTAGAGGAAATCGATCTGCACGGCACCGAGCGGATCGATCCGATCGGGAACCCGCATCGGCGAGAAGGTCTGGAGCAGCCGCGTCGGTTCGCCCGCTCGGCCGGTCGTCGCGAACGTGAAGGGCGCGGTCACGAGGGAGCTCGTCGCCTCGCCTTCGGTCGCCGCCTGCACGATCGCGGGATCATCGACCTGCACGGCGTCGATGCTGCTGCGCGATTGATCGGTCGAGAATTGGAGCACCCCGTCCGCGTCCCAGATGCGCATGCGGGCGACCGTCGGATCCGTGAAGACCTCGCCCTGCACCGCGATCAACATGTCGCGGAAGCGGAACTCGACGACGGTCGAGGACAGCGACGGCGGACTCGACGATGGAATAGACGGTCGAGTTCGCGTAGGACGCCGCGCGCGTCTGGGCGGCCACGAGCTCGTCGTCGAGGGCCCTCTGCTCGCCGCGGTAGGCGAAGGCGAGCCCGAGGACGGACACGATCGTCAGGCCGCCCCAGATCAGGCGGCTGACCCTGTCTCTCGTGAAACGGTCGACGATGTGCATGTCGTTTCCCGGTCGTCCTCGTGGCTCGGTCGGTGGAGCCTCGGTGCGGACGGCTCGTGCCGCGCGGGCATGCTCGCCGCGATCCGTCCGGAGAGCCCAGTTTGGCCGCCCGCCGCCCGAGGCGACAAGCGCCCGTCCGGCGCCCCCTTGAGGTTGTCGTCCCCCACCGCCCGACCTTGAATGCGGGGCGGCGGAGGTGCGTTTCAGCAGGTCAGCGGCCTGTTTCGCCGGCTAACGGCCGTTCACGCTGAAGTGCTGGTAATCGATCGGCCAGCGCCAGTCGCCGCCCCATTCCCATCCGATCCGGCGGAAGGCCCGCCAAACCCGGTCGCCGTGGGCGATCATCCCCTTGCGCTTCGGCGTGCGGTCGACGAAGTCCGCGCCGTTCGGCGGCGATACCCCCCAGCTCCCGACGTAGGGGTTCTCGACCGGGTTGATGTCGATCGCCTTGCCGTACGCGTGCATCGACCACGTGCAGCACACCCCGTCGCGGTAGCGGCAGTTGAACGCCGACGTGTTGTCGGCCCGCATCGAGCGCATGTCGTCGGCGCCGTAGCGATCCACGAGCTCCATCCGCCGGATCGTGAAGCCCGCCTCGTAGACCCTGCGGAACGCGCGCGCGATCTCGTCGGCGAACCACCGGTGGACGACGAGCTTGCCCCACACCGCGTTGCCGTGGAAGTTCAGGTGGACGAGGCGGACGAGGCGCAGGTCGCGGAGCTTCACGGGACAGCCGGGGCGCCACGACGAGCCGACCATCCGCTGACGGACCGAGTCGGGGATCGGCGAGATCGTCGCGCGGTAGCCGTCGGGCGCACGTGCCGCGTTCGCGACGTCGGCGGCGGGGCCGGCGACGAGCAACGACGAGACGATGAGGATCAGGGTCAGGGCGATCCGGCGCACGACCCCATCATGCCGTAGGGGATCGCTCAGCTCCACTCGCCGCGGTCGCGGCCCTTCTTGCGGTCGGCCGCCTTCGCGAGCCGGAAGCGCAGGCTCGGACCTTCGTTCCCTCTGACCGCCCCTGCTGCCGGCACGGGCTCCGGCTCGCGCTCGGGCCCGTCGTCCGGATCGTCAGTGAGCTCTTCCCGTTCGCGTTCGAGGTCGACGCCGCTCTGCACGGCGAGCAGGTCCGATTCCGTTCGAGCCGCGCGTTCCTCGGCCACGTTGGCGCGCTCCATCGCGCGCGCGAGCTCATTGCGCAGGCGAGACATCTCCTCGTCCGCCGCGCTCGCGTCCGCCTCGCCCGCCGGAGCCACGGCCTGGTCGACCCGCCCCGCGTCCGCGGCCGCCTTCGCGTCGGCAACGGTCTCGGCGAGTTGGGCCTCGGCGCGGTCGACGCGCATCCGCATCTCCGCCACCGTGGTTTCGGCTTCGGCGGCTCGCGTCTCGGCGAGGCGTGCACGTTCGGAGGCGGCGAGCGTCTCGGCGCGGGCGACCTCGAGGTCGGTGCGCACCTCGGCCCTCGCCGCATCGATCGCAGCCCTCTGCTCTGCGGCACTCCCTTCGGACGTCGCCCGGAGCTCTTCGCGGATCTGCTCGGCGGCCGCCGTGGCGGTGCGGAGCTCTTCCTCGAGCGCCTTGACCCGTTCGACCCACGCCGCCTCGGCATGTTCGGCGGCGCGCCGACGCTCCCCGAGCTCGGCCTCGACGTCCGGCAGGCGTGACGCTGCGCCCTCGAGCTCGGCGAGTCGTGCGGTCGCCGACTCGAGCTCGGCGCGCATGCCGGCCATCTCGCCGGTGAGCGCCGACGCCTGCGCGGTTGCCTGGTCTCGGTCCCGCGCCGTCTGGGTAGCCACGACCTCGAGCTCCGCGATGCGCTCACGCAGGTCGCCGACCTCGCGGCCGGCACGGTCGGCCGTCGTCGAGGACTCCTGGCGACGGACCCGTTCATCCTCGAGCGCCTGGGCCTGCTTCGAGGCGTGGGCCTCGAGCTGCATGGCACGCGCCTCGGCCGCGTCGGATCGCGCCTGCGCCCTCAGGGCCCGCTCCTGCTCGGCCTCGAGCTCGGCTCGGAGCCGCGCGGACTCGCTCGACAGCTCCGAGGAGGCCGAGAGGCGGGATTCGGCCGACTCGGCGCGCTTTTCCAATTCCCTGACGCGCTCGGCCGCCGTCGCCGCCTGCGCACGGAAGGTCGTCAGCTCGGCCTCGAGGTCGGCGCGCTCCTGCGCGAACCGCTTCGCGCGCTCGTTCTCCTCGCGAGCGAGGTCACCGGCCTGTCGGAGCCGCTCGTCGAGGTCGGACGCGCTGGCCTTCGCCTCGCGGAGCTGTACGGCGAGGGTCTCGGCGGCCCTTTCGGCTTCCGTGGCGCGGGTCTCGAGCTCGCTCGCTCGGGTCTGTGCGTCGGCGGCGCCCGTCTCGAGCGCACGGGCCCGGGTCTCTGCGTCGGTGGCTCGCGTCTCGAGGTCTTTCGCTCGGGCCTCCGCGTCGGCGGCGCGACCCTCGAGCTCGGTGGCACGGCGCTCGGCCTCGGCAACCTTGGTATCCGCCTCGGTGAGGCGAGCGCCGGCGTCGGTGGCGCGCGCTTCGGCATCGGTGATCCGCTGCCGGATCTCGAGCACGGTCGCCTCGTGCTCGGCGGCGCGGGTCTGGGCTTCGTGGAGTCGCCGTTCCGCGTCCTCGGCGCGACGTTCCGCCTGACGGACGCTCTCGTCGGCCTCACCGGCGCGAGCCACGAGCGACTCCTGCTGTTTCGCGGTCGCCTCGGCCGCCTCGACCCGCGCCTGCAGCTCGGTCGTCTGCTCCTCGCGATCGGTGGCGCGACGCTCGAGCTCGACCACCTGCTGTTCCAGCCGGCCGACCTCGGCTCGTGCGTCGCCGAGCTGGCCCTCGAGCTCGGCCGCGCGAGCGACCTCGACGCTTGCGTCGGTCGCCTCGGTCCCTTCGACGGCGCGACGCTCGGCCTCCGACGCGCGACGTTCTGCCTCCGATGCCTTCTCCTCGAGCGCGCGGGACCGTTCCTCGGACGCGTCGAGTCGACCCTGCACGTCGGCGGCCCGGAGCTCCGCTTGACGGATGGCGTCGTCGGCTCCCCGGTCCCGGGCGCCGGCCTCCTCTGCCCGCGCCACGGCGGCGCGGAGCTGCTCCTGGAACGTCGCCTGCTCCTTGGTCGTCGCTCGCTCCTGCTCATCGAGCTTGCTGCGGAGCTCCTCGACCTCGACCTGGAGCTTCTTCGCCGCTCTCGCGTACTTCTCAGCCGCGCGGCCACCGGCGGGGGCGAAGCCAGAGCGCGCCGCTTGCCGCCTGCCGGCGACCCATTGGACGAGGTTCGCGAAGGCGAGCATCGCGAACAGGCCGCCGAGCACCAACGCGCCGATCGCGACCATCACCCACGGCGTCGCCGCGTGCTCCTCGACCGGACGGTATCGGTGATCGACCTCCAAGACGGTGGCTGCGTCGGTCGTCGCCTCGAGCGCCACCGGTGCGTAGACCTGGAGGAGCTCCGAGGAGACCGAGCCCGAACCGTCGCGGGCGGCGACCTCGTCGCCGGCCACGTCGCTCGCGGTCGCCCCGCCGATGGCGGCGGTGATCAGGCTGGGATCGCCCACCTGCTTCGTGCCGACACGGTCGCCGTCATCGGTCGAGAACAGCAAGGAGCCCGACGTGGAGTAGATCCTGATCCGGGCGACGTCGACGTCGGCCGCGGTCGAGGCCACGGCCAGGGCGAGCTTGCGGCGCGTGCCCTCGCTGAGTCCCTGGAACGTGTCGACCCCCTGGAGGACCGGGGCCACGGTCGTCGAGGCGAACGATGCGGTGCTGTCCTCGAGCTCGCGGACCTTCGTGTCGAGGGCCTGGGTGCGGAGCATCCCGGCCGCGAGCCAGACGATCCCGCACAGCACGGCGAGGACCCCGAACAGGGGCCATCTCGAGCCTCGTGACCTCGACCTCGCGCCGATCATCGATCTCCTCGGGGGACGCCCGACGGCGGGTGCGGGCAGTCCTTTCCCTAGGGGGAACTTCGGCGGTCCCGCGGGTCACCTGAACTCAGGCGGTGAGGTATCGCGATGGGGCTCCGGCTCAACGAGCGAAAACGATCAGGAGGGCAACCGAGAAGGAGCGACGCGGGAGGCCGAGAACTCCAGGGTTGCACCGAACATCAACGCCGCTGATCGGCCGGCCCTCGGACTACATGACCGTGGTTTCTGACGCCATCCGAAACCATCGACGAAGATGGATAACAAGCGGATCAATCCCCGAACGATGGAGTGAGCGATGGATCGTCAGGAGTTGCTCGAGCGCGAGAGCGAGGCACGACTCGACCTCGTGGAGGCTCTCACCGCCGTCGCCCCCGACGAGCGGGAAAGGGTGGGCGTGGTCCCGGGCTGGTCCGTCCACGACCTCGTGTGGCACTGCGCGTACTGGGCCGGCTACGCGAGCGACGTGCTCGAGCGGATCAAGCGCGGGGAGCCCGAGCCAGGTGATCCCGAGAGCTGGGACGTGCACGATGCCGGCGTGCTCGCGGCGGGTCGCGGCATGGGGTGGGACGAGATCGTCCAACGCCTGGAGCAGAACGGCGCGCGTGCGCGAAAGGCCTTGTCGGAATTCGACGATCCACCCGAGAAAGCAGTGCAGTGGTTCACGGACGACACGATCGAACACTACGAGGAGCACGCTGCTGAGATCCGAACGTTCGGCGCGTAACCTGCTTGCGAGCCGAGAGCCGTACCGTTCGGCGCTAACCCGGCGCAGGGGCAATCTCACCGACGACGTCGTAGCGGTTCGTGTCTGACCGACATGACCACGCGAAGTGGAGACGACCGGATTCGAACCGGCGACCCCCGCCTTGCAAAGGCGGTGCTCTACCAGCTGAGCTACGTCCCCGGGGGCTGTAGAGAATGTGGCAGAAAACCCGGCGGCCCGCACGCCAGACGGTCGTCATGCCGATCAACAGGACGTGACAGCCACCGGAAGGCGAACGGGCCTGTCGCGAGGGCAGATTGCCCACGCTCAACTGGAGCGGATCGACTCAGGCGGCGGAAGCCGAGGAACTCGCGCTTCGTATGTCGGAACGATGCTAGGGCGTTCATGCCCAGGCCGAACCCCAGAAGGTCGGCTTCTTGGGCTCGGGCACCGACGGAGTGTGCTCGCCCCAGTAGAGGCTGTCCTCGAGACCGCGGTTCATTGACTCGGCGTCGTTCCGTCGACGGAAGAGCATTGAGAAGTCGGGGTCAGGCGGAGGGATCGCCCTGACCCGCTCGGCGCGATTCAGCTTGCGCCGCCGATCTTGGTCGTTGCCGGTCAGCCGGATCCGAACCTCTCCGCCACCGTGCTCCTCGGGCAGTTGGTATTCGTTGTACCAGCGGTACCGTTGTGCATCCGCACGGCGCTCGGTCTTCACACGTGCGATCGGCACGAACGTCACGTCGCCGGTCTCGGTGATCTCTCGAAGGCCCGCTGCGCCTTCCTTCGCGTAGACGCCGAGACGTTCCCTTCGGCCTCCGGAATCGTGGACATCGACCTCTTCTACGAACCTCGCCTGTCGATCCCCTCACGGTCCCTCGTGGCGTGCACGCCCGTGATCGTGAGCCACCCTAGCTCCCGCATGAGATGGTCGATGTGCCTCCCCCTCATGGCTTGGTCATAGACGACGCCCTGGGCTCCCGGCACGAGCGGCCCGAGGCGATCGAAGCACCGGAGCGCCGCACCGGCCTCGCCGCCGTCGCCGGTTCTGCCTGCATCGTGCTCGATGTCAAGAAGAATTCTGGAGTATTCGTTGCGTGCCGCGACGAGCACGAACTTGTTGCCGTGAACATGGGCTCCACCGCCCTCGACGTGCAACCGCGCGTCCGGGTCGGAGCGGACTTCCCGCAGCTCACCCGTTGACGTATCGACTCGGGTCGTACCGCGCTTCGCTCGGTACATCGGCGTGAGTACCTTCCCATCGGCGTGCAGGAATCGGTTCGGGTGGGGATGCGTCCAGCTCGTCGGTCCTTCCCGCAGGATGCCGAGCTCTTCGGCGAGCGAGCACGATTCCCTGCGAAAGACGTCCTTCATCTGGTCGATGATCGCTGGGTCGCGGAGGTAAGTCGTGGCATAGATGAAGTGATGCCGACGCATCGGATGTGCGGGCAGCCAGTTCGAGGGATCGTTGGGAACTTTTCGCGGACCACTGTCTGGATGAACTGCCACACCTCGAGACGACCGATTTCCGCCTCGACCCTCCGTGCCGACTCCCACACGAAGTTCACGAGGCCGAGGTACACGACCCACATGAACGTCGGATAGTCGCGCGGTAGACCGGCACGCGGCTTGTCGGGATCGCCTCCGCGAGTGCGGACGTGATCGGCGACCTGAGGACCGCCTCCAACTTGTCGAAGGAAGATGCGAGATCCTTCACCATCGGCGGGACCGCCCGACCGTCTCGCGCCGCGGAGCGACCGATCATGAGGCACCACGCCAGCCGAAGCGGAGCAGTCGAGCGGTCTCGTCGAGCGACCGCATCCCGAGATGCGAGCGACCTCCTGGATCGGCGACCCCTGATCGAGGAAGGAGCTGTCCCCGCCACGCCGCGACGGAGACGGGGCGCACGCCGGGCCCCGACATGCCCGCCGCCTTCAGCGTCTCACGGATCGACTCGGAGCTCGCTGCCGTCAGCTGCGAGGGATGTCGTCGCCACGCGATGAGCGGTTCGTCGATCGTCGCCCCGTGAACCCGGCGTGCGACCTGGGTCCGGGCCCAATCCGTGAGCTCTCCGACGCGCGCGTCGACCCCTCTTGTTCCGGGGAGGCGGACGACGCCTCGGTCGATGTCGACGTCCGCGACGACGACGTGACCGATCTCACCGGTGCGGCCGTCGCCTCTCGCGAGCGCCCAGGCGACGGGACGCCGAAGGGAATCCGACAGAGCGTCGGCCGCGTGGCCGCGGCCCAGCATGATCTCGGGGTCGGTGAGCGGGCGGGCCCGGATCGATGCATGAGCCCGGCTACGACCCCCAGCGGGTGGGGGTGTCGGGGATCACGATGCCGACCTCGCGGGCCACCTTAACGCGAGGGGCGGATCGACCTGATCCCGAACGCGACGGAGAGGGTACGTCGCTGGCGTGCCATCGGCTCGTCGGGCGTCCATGAACGCCTGCACGTCGGGCTCGCGCGATGTCGTGGATGTCCTCGATGCCGCGAGCCGTCCTCGAGGAAGGCACCGAATCGATCGATGTCGACCAGGACCGAGGCGCTGGCGAAGAATGACGCTCTCAGAAGGGATGGGATCACCGAGGAGACGAGTCCCGGGGCGATATCGATGCTCCGCCGGCGGCGCTCGATCGCCGCTGTCCACCGTCGGCGCGTAGGCAGCAACGCGCGCCAGAGCCTCCGCAACGCCCTACGAGCCGAATAGCCCGCATACCTCAGTGATACGGCCCGAGGACGGTCCGTTCCCCGGCCCGCGCGAGCTCATCGGACCGCGCGCCACTCCAGGCCGACGAAGGACGCGGCCCTGTCGAGGCTCCGGATGCCGAGGAGCAGCGCCACTCATGGATCGGCAGCCCGCCGCAAAGGCAGTCCGCACCGGCCCAGGCGGCAACCGAAGACGGCGGACGTCTGCCCCTTCCGCGGAGGCCGCTCGTCGCAAGCGGCGTCTCGATGATCACCAGCCCCGCGGACGTCCTGGCGCTCGCTGGACTCGTCGCCGCCGGACAGATCAACGGAATGACGTCGGCGGCAATGGTGCCAAGGGCAGCTACCCGGCGTTCGACGTGGCGACGTCCCACGATGTGAGGTGACCAATCGCGGTCCGGTTTTGGGACTCCCGTGGATCCACACGCGTCCCGCGATCGAGATCGACATCGGCCGATCCGACATCGCGATCTTCGCACTCCGAGCCGTCGCCTCAGCGAGAGCCCAGGCCGCTGGCGAGCGAGTGGCCTTCAGCGTCGGCGTCGCGTGCGCCCGACAAAGGAGGACCTCTTCGTCCGTCAGCGGCCGGGTGCGGGATCTGAACCTTGGAGGCAAGCAGAGGTCGAGCGTCGGATCGTGGGCGACGAGCCCGACCCTGCGACCTTCCGCGAAGAGCAGACGCACCGCTGCGCGGCGCAGGTGCATCGTCGCGACCGCGGGCATGGAGCCGCTCCGTGTACGGGCACGCACGAATCGTTCGACCATCGCCTGGGTGACGTGGCCCGCAGTGAGGGTTGGTGAGTGCTGGGCGGCGAACGAGGCGAAGCGTTGCATCAGTTCGAACAGTCGCTCCGCACTGTTGGCGGAGAGATCGGCGCCGGACAGGTTGGTTCCAACAGTCGTGACGAGGTCCGGGAGCGAGACGGCGTCGACAAGCGAGGACGAGGACACGGCTCAGCCTTCGTAGGAGGCCGTCATGAGGATCGGGATCCGGCCGCCAGGTACCGGCAGAAGCTGCAGTCCGGAGATGCCTCGGCGGAACCTTCGTCCCAACACGAACAGCACCTGTGAGAGGAAGGCGAAGAACGCACGTCGTCACGATCGATCTCGAGGAAGTGCGAGCGGCCCTTGTAGGCGACGCCGTCGTACAACCCGATCATGGCGACGGGCTCCACGCACAGCAGCCCGAGCTGCGACACGGGCGCAAGGCGAAGCGCACCTTCCGCAGGGTTCTCGGCGGCGAGAGCGTACGCGTGGAGCTGCCGCGAGTAGAAGGGGACGTATTCGGGCTTCGGCTCGCTCGTCTTGAAATCGACGATGCCAAACGAACCGTCATCGAAGGCAAGACTCCCTGTCGATCCTGCCGCCGAGCTGCACCCTCGCCTCGTGACCGGGGATCGCCAGCGGTCGCGATCGAACCGCCCGGTCGCCGACCGACACCCGGCCTGGCGGGAGACCAACTCCCATCTCTGCGGTGGTCAGACCGAATAGTGGTCCTTGGTTTGCGTGTCAGAAGTGCGAAAACCTTCGGACACGGCGTAGACGGGTCGCCTGAGGATTCCCTTGGCCTTGAACCAGAAGCACCGCCGGCATTCGTCCCAAAGAAACGTCAGGTCCGAAGGTGCCAGCTCCACGGCAGGAGCGTCGTCGATGGCGGTCACGACTGCCTCCGGGGCCGATGCGCACTCGAGGATGTCAGTCCGGTGACGTTCCTTGGCTGCTGCCCGGAGGTTGCTTGCGACCCGTGCTCAGATCTCGCCAGTCCAAATCAAGACCTCGGCGAGCGCCGCGTCGATGCATCCGATGTGGGCACGGATATCGATGCCGGCCAACCAGGCCGTCAGACCGCTCCACAGCCACGCTGGCCGGTCGAGCCCCACGACCCAAGGATTGGGAACCGCAATCCGAGCAGTACCGTCGAGATGGCTCTCTTTAGTCGTGGGACCGATCGTTGGCCACTCGAAGCCGACCGGCTCGATGAGGATGACAGGCCGGGACTTTCCTGTGGCCAGGGGGTCTCGCAACCGTTGATCACGCGAGCCCAGGCGATCTCTCCGGGCTCTAGCTCAGCCTCGGCCGATGACGGCGCCTGCCGACGTACGCTTCCCATGTCGGGCCTCCTTGATAGGTCCGGCCTGGCCCCGGGGTGTTAGCGCACCGCCGGGGCCATCTACTAGTAACGCTAAGAGTATGCCGCTCCTGGTCCGGACGTGTCAACCCTTGGCCGTATCCTCGCCGCAATGACTGATCACCTTGTCGGCGTGCGCGAGATCGCAGTCTGCTGGGCGTCTCGACGGCGCGAGTCGTCCAGATCGCGTCGGCGTATGACGACTTCCCGGCGCCAGAGGTTGAGCTGGCGAGCGGCCGCGTATGGAAGAGAAGCGCCATCCGACGCTGGGTGAAGAGGCATCCAGATCGACAGTCAGGCCGCCGCCCGCAGGGGGGCCGGTAACCAGCGGTCAAAGATGCCCCACTTCCCGTCGAGAAGGCAGACAGGGGTTAGGAGGAGGCCACGCAAACGTCCCCGAGGGCACGGCGGCGTGGCGATGCATGTGAACTATCGCGCGGCCTGTCGTTGCCCGGTGCGACAATGCGGAGGTGACGCTCTCGGTATTCTTGCAGCTCCTCGGCGTCGGGCTGGAACTCGTCGGCGTCGGCACAGTCGCGTGGGGATCTCGGAGAAGCGTCGCCGGTTCGGACGCCTGGGAATCCCCGGCGGTCCGCTCGGTCGTCGCCAAGTTGACCTCTCGGTTCCGGAAGTCGCAGACCGTTGCGGCTAAGGCTCATGTGGTGCTTCCGGCCTTCGGATCGGTAAGTGCACGCGGTCGGGTCTGGCTCCAAGAGTGGGACGACGATGTCTCCGTCGAGCACCGCCTTCTCGACGTGCGGCGGATAGCTGAAGGCCACTCGCGAGAGCTTGACGAGTTGTACCGCGCGCTCGACGCTGAGGAGCGGGCGCGGTTGGAAGCCGACGAGGCGCATCGGCGGGAGCTCGTGGACCAACGAGCCGCGCTGGAGCGCCTCGTCGAGGAAATCACCACCGGAGGGCTCCGCCTCGAAGCTTGGGGTGTCGCCTTCTTCGTCGTCGGGGTCGTCGCCCAAGCGGCAGGCAACCTGATGGGTTAGCGAGAGTTCCTCAGTGAGGACCCGGACGCCTCCTAACGTTGCGTACGCGATAGCCGCTTGGAACTGCACCTTGTGTTCAGATCCAAGTGCGAGTTCAGTCGCAAAGTCTGTGTCACCGAACCCCCCCGCAGCGAGGTTCGTGAAGAGGTGCCATTTCTGCGACTCGTTCTTGGCCTGCCGGAGGTCTGCCAGATATCTCCAACAGCGAGACCCACAAGCACGCCTCGTCCTCCCAGAACGGCGTGCGACTGCTGTTGGGATCCATCCTTCGACCGGACATGTCGCAGACATCCCGTCCAGCACGGTTCTGCGAGCATGCACCAAGGACAGGTGTCAGTGCTTGGCGGTTCAGGTGGAGGTCGCCGAGGTCAGCACCCGGCACGCCCCCCTGCAACTCGAGCGGCGCTCGTGCTCACTGCTAACGCAATCCGGGTAGACCTTGAAGAGGCACGTCTGCTTCACCCAGCATGGTCAGCTCCAAGGCCGACGGCGCGGTTGTGAACGCTGACGGCCGACCAAGGCTACTCTGTGATCACTTTCGTTGCACCGTCGAGACGGCGGCGCGACTGCATCGTCCATCCGCTCATGCGTCTCCGCCCCGGCTGTCACCGCCCGCGCCACACGGTTACCCTCAGGCGGGTACCGCCGCTGCCTCAGGCCGGCGGGGGACGGGCGGGGAGGCGATTGGACGTACTGGCCCGAACCAGGGAGTTCTAAGCCATGTCGCAGATGCAGTTCGGGATCTTCACCGTGGGCGACGTCACCACGGACCCAGTAACTGGGCGTACCCCCACCGAGCACGAGCGCATCCGGTCGACAATCACGATCGCGAAGAAGGCTGAGGAGGTGGGCCTGGATGTCTTCGCTACTGGAGAGCACCACAACCCGCCGTTCGTGCCGTCCTCGCCCACCACGCTACTAGGATTCATCGCGGCCAAGACTGAGCGGCTGCTGTTGTCTACCTCGACGACCCTGATTACCACGAACGACCCGGTGAAGATTGCCGAGGACTTCTCTGTTCTACAGCACCTGTCTGGCGGGCGGGTGGATCTGATGCTAGGCCGCGGCAACACCGGCCCGGTCTACCCATGGTTCGGCGAGGACATTCGCCAGGCCATTCCGCTGACTGTGGAGAAGTATGGGCTGCTCCGTCGGCTCTGGCGGGAAGACGTCGTCGACTGGGAGGGCAAGTTCCGTACCCCGTTGCAAGCCTTTACCCTCGCACCGCGCCCCCTCGACGAAGTGCCGCCGTTTGTCTGGCATGGGTCGATCCGGACTCCTGAGGTGGCCGAGCTCGCCGCCTTTTACGGCGACGGCTTTTTCGCCAACCACATCTTCTGGCCGCCGTCGCACACCGAGCAGATGGTGCGGCTGTACCGGCAGCGGTTCGAACACTACGGCCACGGGAGCGCCTCGCAAGCCATCGTCGGCCTCGGCGGCCAGGTGTTCATGCGCAAGAACAGCCAGGATGCTGTGCGTGAGTTCCGACCGTACTTCGACAATGCACCGGTCTACGGCCACGGGCCCTCGCTGGAGGACTTCACCGCCCAGACTCCTCTGACCGTCGGATCGCCGCAGCAGGTCATCGAACGCACTCTCGGCTTCCGGAAGTATGCCGGTGACTACCAGCGACAGCTGTTCCTGCTAGATCACGCGGGCTTGGCACTGAAGCCCGTGTTGGAACAGCTCGACCTGTTGGGGGAAGAGGTGGTCCCTGTGCTGCGCAAGGAGTTCGCTATCGACCGAACCGACGACATTCCCGACGCCCCGTCCCACGCCTCCCGGGTGGAAGCAAGCAGAGTTTCAGAAGACAACAGCGGTGCCGCCGGCGCCGAGAAGGATGCGACATGAGCACGAAAATCACCGTCATCAGCGGTGGCCTAGGCGAGCCTTCCTCGACTCGCCTCCTCGCCGATCGACTCGCCGCGGCCGTTCGTGCAGAGCTTGACCGCGCATCGGTCGAGGTGACTTCGACAGTCATCGAGCTCAGGCCTCTGGCCCACGCGATCACCAATGCCATGCTCACCGGCTTCGCCTCTCAGGACCTAGAGTCCGCCTTCGGCGCAGTGGCTGACGCCGACGCGATCATCGCAGTCACGCCGGCGTTCAATGTGTCCTACTCCGGGCTGTTCAAGTCCTTCTTCGACGTGCTGCCCGAGGAGACCCTGAACGACATGCCGGTCCTGATGGGCGCAACCGGTGGGACGGAGCCCACTCACTGATTCTCGAACATGCGTTGCGGCCGATGCTCTCCTACCTGCACGCCTTCGTGTCACCGACTGGTGTGTATGCGGCCACAGACGACTTCGGGGCGACCGAAGCCGGCCCCCTCGGCGACCGGATCACCCGCGCGGCAGCGGACTTCTCCAGGTTGGTGCGAAGCTGCGGACCCCGCCAGGTGCGTGATGTCGCCAGCGACGACCTATCGTTGATGCGGGGACTGCTCGGAGACTGAGCACCGCGCGTAGTGCTGGCCACTACAGCACCGCAGGCCCGGCTTCAACCCGGAACGCCAGCAGCGTGCGTCGGGGTCGGGCGCGGTGCGGACGAGCTCGTAGGGCAGGACGAACTCGGCGAGGTAGTCGTCCCAGCGGCACCTACCAGTGCCACCTGGGTGTTGCGGGTACCCGGTGGGTCCGGGTTGGCGTAGGACCGGATCGGGCTCTCTGCATGCCTCCCCCAATCGAGAGCCTCGAAGGTGGAGCCGGAGTAGTAGCGCATCCGCGATGCGTGGTGCTCACGCAGGATATCCGCCACGCGACGCCCGTCCGGGGTATCCGCAGGCATCGTGATGATCATCCCGTCGCCTCGACGTGTGCAGCGTTCTCTTCGACGGAGGTGTTCGCCGTGGCAGCGACGTGGTGAAGGCTCTCGCTTTCGGAGCGAAAGCAGCACTCGTCGGACCGGTCCCACCGTCCAACGCCTGCCCGCACCAGGTCCCGCCCGACGTCGCAACGGCCAGAGAAGGCAGACTTTCCTCAATCTGAGTCCTAATACGATCAGGTCAGTCATGAGGGCTCATCGCTGAGTTCCACCCATGCTCCTCAGCCTGTCTCCCGGCGCCTAACCGAAGGGCAAGCGACGATGCACACGATATTGTGACAACGACATGCAGCCCGAGGATCTCTTCGTACCGCCTCCCGGTCCTGACCTGCTGAGCGAGCCAAGGCATCGATTGATGGCGTGGCTGCCCGGACTCGACCGGGTGACGCCCGCCTTGGCTGCGTTAGATGACGCCGGCATTCAGACAGACAAGGTATACGTGGTCTGCGGGGATGAAGGCGTCCGGCGACTTGACCCATCCGGTGAGCACCATGGGTTGAAGGGTCGCCTGATCCGAGCGGTGCAGTTTGCGTTTTCTTACGGAGAACTCATCCAGGAAGACGCCGACTTTCTCCAAGCCGGCGGCGTCATCGTCACGATCCCAGCCCGAGATCCCGATGTCCGAGAACTCATAGAACGGACACTCCGTGGTCATGGAGCGTCCAGGATGATCTACTTCGGCGGGGCGACGTACGAGGAACTCGGCTAAGAACGCTCGATGTGGGCGGCGCCGGCCGCGACAGCTTTCGGGCGATAGCTGACGTTGTCAAACCCCTTTGCGTGCTCTTGCAACCGTCGCTGCTTAACCCGTAGCACATGCAGGGCTGCGCCCGTCAACCGGACCGGCGGCGATGGCGTGTTGGTCATCTCGGCGCGATAGTCGAAGGTGTCGAGGCGCCGCTGATCACGTGGTCCCTCTACGAGCCTCCACTGGCGAGAGACGCGGGTACTGGTTACCGCCGCTGCGAGCAGCGCGATGATCGATCAGCCAGAATCCACTTCGGTTCAGGGGTTCCGGACGGCGATCCAGCGGGTGATCCCGAAGAGGCGACGCCTTGAGAGGGTGTGGCTCCTCGGGGCCTCGACCCCGGACTGCAGGAGCGGTTCGAGGGCGTCGTGGCCGAGATCTTCGCCACGTTCGGCATGGACCTCGATACGCCGGCGACCAAGGACACGCCTCGACGATTCCTGAAGGCCCTGTTCGACTCGACCTCGGGATATACGAGGGGGATCCTAAGCTGCTGACGGCGTTTCCGACGGAATGCCGAGGAGGGCCGGATTGCCGCATCAGCCAGATCATCGAGGGGCCGATATCGTTCTTCGCGTTGTGTGAGCATCATGCGCTGCCGTTCCACGGCACGGCTCACATCGGGTACATCGCCCACGAGCAGATCATCGGGATCTCCAAGATGACCAGGCTGGTTCGGCTGTTCGCTCGACGCTTCACCGTCCAGGAGCGCATCGGACAGCAGGTCGCCGACACGCTCGTGGAACTGCTCCAGCCCTCACGGCGTGGCGGTGCACCTCCAGGCCGTGCATCTCTGCACCCAGATGCGCGGGGTCCGTGAAGAGCAGATCCAGCACCTGGACATCGTTCTGGCGGGGCACCTACGAAGAGGGGACCCTGAGCTTCGTCAGGCGTTCCTGCAGGCCGTGACCCGTCCTCGGTAGGGGTGAGCGGCGATGGTTCCGATGGACCGGGTCTTCGAGAAGGGACGGATTGCCCTCCAGTAGCGAGAAGAAGGTTTGCCTCCAGGAACGACCTGGAACGGCTCTACGGGGGGAGCCTGGGGTTCGAAGCACCACGTCTGTATGCGAACTTCGTCTCATCCCTCGACGGGGTCGTCGCGCTCGGGGGCCAGGACCACTCCAGCCAGATGATCAGCGGGCGAAGCGAGGCCGATCGTTTCGTCATGGGTCTGCTCCGAGCCTGCGCCGACGCCGTCCTGATCGGGGCGGGCACCCTGCGCGCCGCGCCCGATTCGCTGTGGACACCGGCGTACATCTATCCGGACGCGGCCGCCGAGTTCGCGGAACTCCGCAGGCGTCTCGGGCGCCCGGACGAGCCCCGCCTGGTCGTGCTCACCGGCTCCGGCGAGATGAACCCTCACCACCCAGCGCTGGAGTCTGGGGCGCTGGTCCTCACGACGGGTCGCGGCGCCACGAAGCTGAGCGATCGACTCCCGGCGGCGTCGAGCGTCATCGCGTTGGCGAACGGCCGAGCGATCGACCTGGTGGATGTGATCGACACCCTTCGGAGCGAGGGTCATCGACGTCGTGCTCTCGGAGGGAGGCCCCACAGTGATCGGCAGCCTGCTCCAAGCGGAGCTGCTCGACGAGCTCTTCCTCACGCTCTCCCCGATCCTCGCCGGTCGCTCCGATGTCGGCGGCCGACCCGGGCTCGTCGAGGGGGCCGAGCTTCTGCCGTCTCGGTCGATCTCTGGTGACCTTCTGAGTGTCCGCAAGCACGTATCACATCTGTTCCTGAGGTACGCCATCCCGAATTGAGCCCATTTCGGTCTCGGCTCTCTCCAGCCTCGACAGTAGCCAAGACTCCGACGCCTCCACCTATGTCCCTCCCTCTCAGCGACTCGCGCCCTCCCCGTAACGCTCGCGGAGGAACAGCAGCCGCTCTCGACCGATCGCGGTGAGTCGCGTCTTATAGCCGGGTATCGCTTCCACGAGCTGCTGGTAGTACCCGGCCATACCCCGGTGGCTGTATCCGTGCCTCTCGCCGATCTCCAGGAACCGTCGTCGCGATACTTCACCGCCGAGGCCATCGACCTCGTCCAGCACGGCAAACATCATCCTCGCCCAGCGTTCACCCGGCGCATGCGGATGCCCGAGATCGGTGCGCGCACTTCTAGCCTCGTCGGCCGCAGCGCGAAGAAGTCGCTCGATCCGCTCGAGCCGCCGTTCGACATCGAGTAGCTGCATCTCCTGCATATCGTCGCCTCTGGGCATCGGATCCGAGCGTAGGTCGGACTTGACCGTCGCACCGATCCGAACGTAGTGGCCTGCTCAACCCGTCAACACCGAGGCGGGAGGAGTCGCTGAGGAACGCGGGGAACGGCACGGTTAGCCCTTCGTCCACGCCCACTCGAGGCCTGGCATCGGCTTCTCGAGGGAACGCGGGCGATGTCCGCGCCGGCCCGGCTCAGAGCCTCGGCTAGTAGTGGCCGGAGGCGACCCCGACGGCCACCGCACTAACCCCTCGGGCCGCTTCGATGTCCTTCGGGTGTCGCCGACCGCGTAGACGCGCGCGGGGGCGAGCTTCTGTCCGAGGATCGAGCCCGCGCGCTCGATCGCCCGGCGGGTGAGCTCGGTCCTGTCTTCGGAGTCGGACCCGTACCCGCCGAAGGAGAAGAACCGGTTGAGTCGGGCGCGAGAGAGCTTGATGTGCGCCGCCGCCTCCAGAGCCCCCGTAACGATCCCCATGAGGCATCCGCCTTCGCAGAGGCGCCAGAAGAGTTCCTCGGCTCCCGGGAGCACCCGGTACGGCTCGGAGGTCTCGACTTCCTCTGGGAGCCGCTCGAGGTAGCGGCCAGGAGTCGCGCCATCTCCCGCTCTGCCGGCTCGCGCCCGATGACGCTTCGGAACGTCCTCCGGGCGACGACGGGATCGGTCATGCCCGCCTCGGAGAACTCGCCGATGTCGGCGGGGATCCCATGGAGCTTCTCGAACGCCCAGCGCCAGCTCCGAGTCCCGGCGCCGCCGGTGGCGATGAGCGTCCCGTCGACGTCGAAGAGGATCGCGATAGGACCGGAGGCGGCCGTCGGCGTCCGGCTCACGGGTCAGCTCCACGATCCACCCCGCTCCGGGACACCAGTTCACGGGTCAGAAAATCGAGATGCTAACCGCGCCTTACACATGATCGCCGTCTCCGTTCAGGTCTGTGGTGTTGGCGTTCGGCGCCGGGCGGCGCAATCGGACCGACCGGGTCCCACAGTAGGCTGAAGTCTCAGTGACCCCCAGGGAGGCGTCATGCCGCAGGAAGTCCACCACGGGTACGAAATTCAAACCCTCATGGACCAGGGTGCACAGTTGGTCGAGGTGCTGGGCTCGGAGGAGTACGAGGAAGAGCATCTTCCCGGCGCGATCAACCTGCCCCTCCGCAGGATCGAGACGGAGGCGAGACGGCAGCTCGATCCGACCCAGCCAGTCGTCGTCTACTGCTGGGATACGGCCTGAGACCTCAGCCCACGAGCCGCGTGGCGGCTCAAGACCCTAGGGTTCACCGAGGTGTTCGACTACGTGGACGGGAAGCTCGACTGGCTCGCCGCAGGCCTTCCGATCGAGGGCACCAATGCTGAGCGCCCGCGGGCCGGCGACGTGGCCCGCCGAGACGTGCCGACGTGCGGGCTGGACGAGACGGTCGGCGAGGTCCGCGGGCGTGTCAGGGCCGCTGGATGGGACGCCTGCGTGATCAGCGTGAACGACGAACGGGTGGT
>CAVSLX010000019.1:0-83936 GCA_963728735.1 uncultured Actinomycetes bacterium
CGATCGGCAGGACCCGGCCCTGCAGGGTTACCTCGCCGGTCATGCCCACGACGGGGCGGACCGAGCGCTCGCTCAGCAAGGACGCGAGCGCGGTCGTCATCGTGACCCCCGCGCTCGGGCCGTCCTTCGGCACCGCGCCGGCGGGCACGTGCACGTGGAAGCGCCCGCGCAGCCGATCCGGCTCGATGCCGAGCGCGCCGGCGTGCGACCGGACGTAGCTGAGCGCGATCTGCGCCGATTCCTTCATGACGTCGCCGAGCTGGCCCGTCAAGGTGAGGCCGTCCTTGTCGCCGTCGGCCTCACGCGTCGCCTCGATGAACAAGACGTCGCCACCGGTGCCGGTGACCGCGAGCCCCGTGGCCACGCCCGGCACCGCCGTCCGCTCGGCGGCCTCGAAGAAGAACTTCGGGCGACCGAGGTAGGTGCGCACGTCGCCTTCATCGACGACGACCGGCGTCTCGACGGGGGCGCCGTCGGGCGCGCTCGCGAGGGTCGTCGCCACCTTCCGGAAGACCTTGCCGAGCTCGCGCTCGAGGTTCCGCACTCCCGCCTCGCGGGTGTGATCCACCACGATCGCGCGAAGCGCGAGGTCGGTCACGGTGACCTCGTCGGGACGGAGCCCGTTGCGCTCGAGCTGGCGCGGCAGCAGGTGGTGCCTGGCGATCGAGACCTTCTCGTCCTCGGTGTAGCCGTCGAGACGGATGACCTCCATGCGGTCCAGCAGCGCGCCGGGGATCGTCTCGGCCACGTTGCCGGTCGCGATGAACAGGACCTCCGACAGGTCGAGATCGACGTCGAGGTAGTGATCGCGGAACGTGTGGTTCTGCGCCGGGTCGAGCACCTCGAGCAACGCCGACGACGGGTCGCCGCGCCAGTCCGCGCCGACCTTGTCGATCTCGTCGAGCATCATCACGGGGTTCTTCGTGCCGGCGTCCTTCAGCGCGCGAACGATCCGGCCGGGGAGTGCCCCGACGTAGGTGCGCCGGTGCCCGCGGATCTCGGCCTCGTCGTGGATGCCGCCGAGGGCGACCCGGGTGAACTTCCGACCGAGGGCGCGGGCGACCGACTCGCCGAGCGAGGTCTTGCCGACGCCCGGAGGCCCGATCAGCGTGAGGATCGCGCCCGAGCCGCGCCCGGTCGCCTCGCCGAGGCCGCGCTCGGCGCGGAGCTTGCGCACTGCCAGGTACTCGAGGATCCGATCCTTCACGTCGCCCAGGCCCTCGTGGTCCTCGTCGAGGATGCGGCGGGCCGCGGGGATGTCGAAGTCGTCGTCGGTCCGCGTGCTCCACGGAAGCTCCGTCATCCAGTCGAGCCAGGTGCGGATCCACCCGTACTCCGGAGACTGCTCGCTCGTGCGCTCGAGGCGGCCCAGCTCGCGCTCGGCCTCGGCCCGGGCGCCCTCGGGCATGCCGGCCTCCTCGATCGTGCGCCGGTACTCCTCGACGACGTCCTCGCCGTCGTCGTCGCCGAGCTCCTTGCGGATCGCGCTCATCTGCTCGCGCAAGATCACCTCGCGCTGGCGCTTCTCGAGGTTCTCGCCGACCTCCGAGCGGATCTTCTCCTTGAGCTCGACCTCGGCCAGGGTGTCCCTGGCCCAGCCGAGCACCTTCGTGAGGCGCGTCTCGACGTCGACCGTCTCGAGCACCTCGATCTTGCGCTCGAAGCTCAGGTCCGGCGAGTAGCCGCTCGTGTCCGCGATCTGCCCGGGATCTTCGATCCCACGGAGGAACTCGGCCACGGCCGGCACCCCTCGCGCCTCGACGATCGTCTCGACGACGGCGCGGTACTCGCGGGCGAGCTCGCGTGCCCGCAGGGTGGGCTCCACGTCGACGACGGGGTCGACCTGGACCCAGGTCGCCCGGCCGGTGCCCGGCACGCCGAGGCCCACCACGGCCCGGCCGATCCCGCGGATCACGAGGGCCTCGGTGCCCCCTCGGAGCTGGCCCACGTCCTCGATCTTCGCGATCGTCCCGACGCGCGCGTAGCGGTCGTCGATGCGGGGGACGAGCAGCAGGGTGCGCTCCTCGTCCTCGGAGGCCGCGTCCACCGCCGCCCGGGCCTCGGGGGACTCGACCGTCAGGGTGACCACCATGCCGGGAAGCACCACCCCGGTGGTCAGCGGCAGCAACGGAAGCGCTCTGGTGTCGATCTCCCCACGGTGGTTCGTCTCCTCGGGTCGTCATCTCGGGGCCCTCGCTGGACCCCTCGCACCCGCAAGAACGGATGGAGGGCCCGTCGCTATTCCCCGGTCGTAATCCTGATTACAAGTGCCTCGGAGCGGACCCCATCCGATGGCTCGCGGAACGCCGCAGCCTGGGCCGATGCCGATGTCGTGGGCCCTGTGTAGGCTCCGCTCCCGGTATGGCAGACGCGATCATCCGCACCGAAGGCGTCGAGAAGCGGTTCGGTGAGGTCGAGGCCCTCAAGGGCGTCGACCTCGAGGTCGAGCATGGCACCGTGTTCGGCCTCCTCGGGCCGAACGGCGCCGGCAAGACGACGGCCGTTCGCATCCTCACCACGCTGCTCATCCCCGACGCCGGACGGGCCGAGGTCGCCGGGCTCGACGTCGTCCGCGACGCGGTCGCGCTCCGGGCCCGCGTCGGGCTCGCCGGTCAATACGCGGCGGTCGACGAGCACCTCACCGGCCTCGAGAACCTCGTGATGGTCGGCCGCCTCTACCACCTGTCCAAGGCCGAGGCCCGCCGGCGCGCCGTCGAGGTGCTCGAGCGCTTCGACCTGACCGAGGCGGCCGGCCGCACCGCCAAGACCTACTCCGGCGGCATGCGGCGCCGGCTCGACCTCGCCGCGAGCCTCGTCGCGAAGCCGCAGGTGCTCTTCCTCGACGAGCCGACGACGGGCCTCGACCCGCGCAGCCGCATCGAGCTGTGGGCGATGATCCGCGAGCTGCGCGACGAAGGCACGACGCTCATGCTGTGCACCCAATACCTCGAAGAGGCCGATCAGCTCTGCGACCGCATCGCCGTGATCGACCTCGGCACGGTGATCGCCGAGGGCACGTCCGATCAGCTCAAGCTCCAGATCGGCGGCGAGGTCCTCGAGCTCCACGTCGAGGACCGCACGCAGACCGCCCGCGCCGCCGAGCTGCTGAAGGGGCTCGGCACCGGCGAGACGACGACCGACGAGGACGCCGGCGCGGTGCGCATCCCGGTGGGCACCGAGGGCACCGAGGTGCTCCTGGGCGCGGTGCGGAACCTCGAGGGCACCGAGGTCACGATCGCCGACGTCGCCCTGCACCGCCCGACGCTCGACGACGTGTTCCTCTCGCTCACCGGTCACGCCGCCGAAGACGGCGCCGAGCCCGAGCCGACCGAGAGCGCGAAGCGGCGCCGGCGCGAACGGAGCCGGTCGTGAGCGCGGTTACCGCCGCCCGCCCGTCGGGCTCTCGACTCTCGGTGGCCCTCGCCGACGGACTCGTCGTCGCCCACCGCAACACGATCCGGCTCGCCCGCATCCCGGCCGTGCTCGTCTTCGAGCTGCTGCAGCCGGTGATGTTCGTGCTGCTCTTCCGCTACGTGTTCGGCGGGGCGATCGCCGGGTTGCCTCCGGGGGTCGACTACGTGAACTACCTGATGCCCGGGCATCTTCATCCAGAACGCGATCTTCGGATCGACGGGAACCGCGATCGGGATCGCCGAAGACCTCAAGGCCGGGCTCATCGACCGTTTCCGGTCGTTGCCGATGGCCCGTTCCGCCGTGCTCGTAGGGCGCACCACCTCCGACCTGATCAAGAACTTCGCCCTCGTCATGATCATGATCGCGATCGGCTACCTCGTCGGCTTCTCCTTCGAGCAAGGGATCGTGCAGGCGCTCGGCGTGGTGGTGCTGACCCTCGCGGTCGGGTTCGCCTTCTCGTGGATCTCCGCCACGATCGGCCTCGCGCTCAAGGAGCTCGAGGCGGTCCAGGCGGCGAGCTTCACCTGGATCTTCCCGCTCGTGTTCGTGAGCTCGGTCTTCGTGCCGATCGAGGGCATGCCCTCGGTGCTGCAAGCGATCGCGCGGAACAACCCGATCACGATCTGGGCGAACACGGCCCGGGCCCTCACGGTCGGCCCCGTGTCGATACCGCCGGGTCAGAGGCCTCGACGACCTGCTCGTGATCTCGGCGATGTGGATCGTGGGGGATCCTCCTCGTGTTCGTCCCCATCTTCGGTCCGCCTGTACCGCAGGCTCACCTGAGCCTCGGCCGTTCGAAGGAGCCTGCGTGCCGCTGTTCGGATTCGGGGGCGACAACGCCCGCGAGAAGGTCGCCGTCCTGCTGACGATGTGCTTCGCCCTGGCGATGGCGATGCTCGACAACACGGTCGTGAACGTCGCGATCCCCCGCATCAGCGACGCGAGCTGGCGGCAGGCGTCAGCGAGATCCAGTGGATCATCGACGGCTACGTGCTCGTCTTCGCCTCGCTCCTGCTCACCGGCGGCATCCCCGGCGACCGGTACGGCCGCAAGAAGGTCTTCCTGTTCGGCGCTCGACGTGTTCACGACGGCGTCGTTCCTGTGCGGCATCTCGGGCAGCAACGAGCAGCTGATCGCCTTCCGGGCGCTGCAGGGCGTGGGCGCGGCGTTCCTGATGCCCGGCACGCTCTCGATCCTCACCGTGACCTTCCCGCCCGAGGAACGGGCGAAGGCGATCGGCTCGTGGGCCGGCGTGTCGGGCTCGCGCTCGCGCTCGGCCCGACGCTCGGCGGCTACATGGTCGAGCACATCGGGTGGGAGTCGGTGTTCTTCCTCAACGTGCCGATCGGCATCGCGGCGTTCGTGGTGGCGACCCGAACGGTACGGGAGTCGCGCTCCGAGCACGCCCGGTCACTCGATATCTGCCGGGCCTCGCGCTCGGCACCACGGGCCTGCTCGCGCTCACCTTCGGGCTGATCGAGGCGAACCAGCAGGGCTGGACCGACCCGATGATCCTCGGCTCGCTCGTGGCGGCCGCCCTGCTGCTCGGCGCGTTCATCGGTGGGAGCGCCACGAACCCGAACGCGATGATGCCGCTGTCGTTCTTCAAGATCCCGGCGTTCGCGGCGGGCAACACGGTGGCGTTCAGCGTGTCGCTCGGGATGTTCTCGATCTTCTTCTTTCTTCAGCCTGTACATGCAGCTCGTCCGGGGTACTCGGCGTTCGCGGCGGGCCTGCGGTTCCTGCCGATGACCTTGATGATCATCGTCACGGCCCCGATCTCGGGACGCGTACGCCTCAGAAGATCGGATCGCGTGCCCCGATGACCTACGGGCTGCTTCTCGGCGGGGGGCGGCCTGGTCGCGATGACCCAGATCGAGGCCGCCACGCCGTACTGGATCCTCGGGATCGGGTTCGCCGTCATGGGCCACGGCATGGGCGCCGACGATGGCGCCGATGACGGCCGCCGTGATGGGCGCGGTCGGTGCCGAGCGCGCCGGCCTCGGGTCGGCTACGACGAACACGAGCCGCGAGGTCGGCGGCGTGCTCGGGATCGCCCTGCTCGGCACGATCTTGTTCAGCCGGCTCTCGTCGGCGATCGAGCCCCTGCTCGCCCGCACCGATCTCACCGAGGCCCAGCAGCGCGCGGTCGTCGACATCGCAAGCCACGGCGTGCCGGGAGCGGCCCAGATCGGGCCGCTCGGCCTGACCGCCGCGCAGGGGCTCCAGGTGATCGACGCGTTCCGCCAGGCCTACATGAGCGGGTTCCACGTCGCCGTCGGCGTCGCCGGCGCGGTCCTGCTCGTCGCCGCCTTCGTCGCGAACCGGTTCATCCCGGGCCGGAGCCACGCGATCGCGGTGACCGAAGCCGCCGCCGGCGGGGTGCCCGTGACGGCGCCCTGAGCGACGAGGCTGCGTCGCGCTACGCGCCCGGCTTGAACACCATGTCGGCGATCACCAGCAACAGCACCACCTGATCGACCCGTGAGATCAAGAAGATCCGCCTGGTGAGGGCGGCCACGTTCGGCGACGCGGCGCCCTCGCTCTCGATCGCCTTGCCGATCTTGCCCGCGGTCGGGCCGATGAAGACCGCGCCGGTGATGGCCGTGACGACCGCGCCCGCGAGCCCGAGGGCGATCCACGTGTCGGTGAACTCGAGGCCGGGCGTGTACACGACCATGATGATCCCGACCACGACGACGACGATCGACGCCGGCATCAGCAGGCGCTGGCCCGCGTATTCGATGTCCTTCGTGAACTGCGCCGTGCGCTCGGGGTCCCCGATCCGGTTGAGACGCGTCGCCTGATACTGGAAGTACAGACCGCTGCCGACCCACAGGATCGCGGCCAGGATGTGCAGGTACTTGAGCAGGTCGTAGATCCCCTCGCTGAACGCGAGCACGTGCGCCTCCTTCGACGGTCGGACGGGCGTATCTCACCCGGTGCGGTCCGTCGATGCAAGCACCGGCCGGGACGCTACGGAGCGGGCGCTCGCGCGTCGTAGCGCCAGAGCCCCGGGGCGAACCACCGGAGCAGGCCGATGCCCGCGATCGTGAGCGCACCTCCCGACACGATCGAGAACGGCACGCTCGTCGCCGAGGCGACGACCCCTGATTCGACCTCCCCCAGGGACGGTCCGCTCGCCCACACCGCCATGCCGATCCCGTCGAGCCGGCCTCGGTACTTGTCCGGCACCGCCGTCTGCAGGATCGAATGCCGGAAGATCCCGCTCACCATGTCGCCGGCTCCGGCGACCGCGAGCATCGACAGGGAGAGCCAGAGCCAGCTCGACATCCCGAACAGCACGATCGCGGCGCCCCAGACGACGATCGCGAGCATGATCGCCCGCCCCTGCCGGCGCACGCGGCCGGCACTGCCCGACAGCAAGGTGGCGCAGAAGGCGCCCGCCGCCGGCGCCGCGTAGAGCAGTCCGAGGACCTCCGGGCCTCGCCCCAGGTCCTCAGCGACCGCCGGGAAGAGCGCGACCGGGAACCCGAAGATCATCGCGTTCAGATCCGCGAGGAAGACCGACTGCACCGTGCGCTTGCCCTTCAGGAACCGGAACCCCTCGGCGATCGCGCTCCACCCGAACCGCTCCGCGTCGTGGGCGGGCGGCGACGGGTGCATCCGAACGAGCATCGCGATCACGACGACGAAGGTCGCCGCATCGAACACGAACGCGCCGGCCGGGGCGATCCACGCGAGCAGCACCCCCGCCACGACCGGCGCCACCATCGAGTCGAGCGTGCCCAACCCGGCTTCGAGCGCGTTCGCCGACGGCAGCAGCTCCGCCTCGAGCAGCCGTGCCGGCCACGTCGACAGGTTCGGCCGGTTGAAGGTGTACAGGCCCGCCGACAGCGTCGCGAACACGTACAGCGGCCAGAGCCTCGGCTCGTCGAGGGTCGCGTTCCACGCGAGCACGAGCGAGAGGATGACCAGGACGCCGTGGGTGATGATCGCGAGGCGCCGGCGTTCGGTGGCGTCGGCGATCGCGCCCCCGACGATCGGGAACACGAACACGGGCACGAGCTGGCAGAGACCGAGGAGGCCCACCGCGAGCGTCGAGCCCGTGATCTCGTAGACCTGGAAGGGCACCACGACCGCGACGATCTCGTCGCCGAAGTCCGACACCGACCGCCCGAGGAACAGCAGCCTGAAGTCGCGCGACACCTTCATGGGGGTCAGGTCGACGAGGTGCCGGCGAGCGCGCGCGAGCAGGTTCGGCCGCCGCGCCGGATCGGGTTCGGGATGCGTGGCCATGGCGGCCGGGTGAGCCTACACGCGCGCGCCTCGCCCGCCGGTCATCGAACGAGGCGAGAGAGCCGGCGGTCGGCGAGATCTAGAAGGCGATCCGGTATCGAACCTCGTGGAGCGAGAATCCTCCCCACGTGTCGATCTTCGTCGAACCATCCAGCATCCATCGCGCAGCTTCGTAGAAGCCTCGCGCCCTCTCGTTCGAGTCGAGCACCCACAAGGTCGCAGCCCGGAACCCCTCGGACTCCAACCAGTCGGTCGCGGTCTCGAACAGACGACGACCGAGGCCGGTATGCACACGACTGGGTTCGACGTAGATCGCGTAGAGCTCGCCCGTCCCGGGCTGTGCGTCCTCATCTCGACATGCACCGGCTGATACGAAACCAAGGAGTCGTCCCTCTGCCTGCGCCACCCAGACGCGAGACCGATCGGACTGCTGGAGGGCTGACCGCCAGGCTTCGACCCGATCGGAGACCGAGAGCGAGGCCAGCAAGGCATCCGGGACGTGTCCCCGATACGCCCATCGCCAAGCCCGCACATGGATGTCCGCGATCTGCTCCGCGTCGGCCTGCGTTCCTACGCGAATCGTGATCCCGCGGGGATCCATGCCGCCGCGAGTGTAGCCCGGCCTCCCAGCGCGTCCCGCTGCGGCCTGAAGCAAACCGGTTCCCCGATCAGGACTCATCCGCCGTCCAAGACGTCGAGCCCGGCAGGTCAACGCACGAGACGGTCAAGCCGCCGGTCGCTCAATCGTCGACCGCCCGTCTGGCACGTCGGGCAATACGTGATCTCGTAGGACTCGTAGGAGACGCGCCGCAGATCGTCGCCGCAGACGGGGCACGGCTGCCCGTAGCGGTTGTGAACCGTGAAGTGGTCCCCGAGCTTCGTCGGCAGCCCGCCCGTGCGCGTCCGCTCGACGTCGATCGCGTCGGCGAGGATCGCGTGCATGGCATCTATCAGGCGCTCGCGCTCTTCCGCCGAGAGCTTCGCGAGCTGCGCGGTCGGCGACAGCTTCGCGCGATGCATCGCGTCGTCGCCGTAGCCCCGGCCAACGCCTGCGATCGTCCGCTGATCCCGGAGGATCGTATGCACCCGCCGGGCGTCGTCGCTCGTGCGCAGGAGCTCCGCCGCCTCGTCCGAGACAGCCTCCGGCCCGAGCTTCGCGAGCGGGCCGTCGTCACCCGCGGCGAGCACCCACCAGCCGGCCTTGCGCTGCGTGCCGAACTCCTTCACGAGGATCGCGGGTCGCTCGGCGAACCGGAGCCGGACGACGGCGCCCCGAGGCTTCGTCGCCTTCGGCGGCGACTCGACGTCGATGCGGCCCCCCTGCGAGAGGTGGATCAGCAGGCGGCGACCGTCGTCGAACACGATCACGACGTATTTGCCGCGGCTCGTGACCTCCGTCGCCGCCGCGCCCGCCAGCTCCTCGGGCCGGGGCGCGTAGGTCTTGAGCGATGAGAACTGCAACATGTCGGCGCGTTCGAACGCCGACCCGGCGACGACCTCGTGCAGACGCTCGGCGAGCGCCCGGATCTCGGGGAACTCCGGCATCCCGACAGCGTACGGCCCGGGACACGTGTCCCGGGCCGCCAGCGAACCGTGGCGGCTCGCTCCTCGCTGATCAGGTTGTCTCAGGCCATCACGCGGTCGCGGTCGCGGGTGTCGCCGCGAAGCAGCGCTCCCGCACGAGCGGCGATCCACAGGCCGGACAGGCCCACCAGCCCGTAGACGATGCGGCTCAGCGTGTTGGTCTCGCCGAAGTCCAGCCCCACGATCTCGGCGACCAGGTCGAACTCCGCGAGGGCCACGAGACCCCAGTTCAGGGCGCCGATGACGACGAGCACCAGAGCGACGATGTCGAACGTTCGCATATCTGTTCCCTTCCTCTCCCTCAGTGTTCCGTTTCGTCAGGAGCGTTACCCCGTCGGGCACCGATGAACCCGCGTCGCCGGATCTTTCGGAGATTTCTCGGGGAGGCAGGAGGGTCAGGAGGCGCCGACGATGTCGGCGGCGGCCCGCCGGATGATGTCGACGCATTCGGCGATCCGGTCGCGGTGGGTCCGGTGGCTGACGATGCAGACCCGGAGCGTGTACCGGCCGTGGATCATCGTGCTCGACAGGAACACCCGCTTCGAGGCGTTGATCCTGCGAAGCAGCTCGCGGTTCGCCGCGTCGTCGCCCTCCCGCAGCCGGAACGGCGTCACCGTGAGCTGGGTCTTCCACGGGAGCTCCAGGTTCGCGTCGGCGCGGAGGGCCGCGTCGAGCTCATCGGCCAGGTCGATCTTCTCGTCCAGCGCGTCACGGAACGCCCCGACCCCGTGGAGCTTCAGCGGCATCCAGACCCGCAGGCCCCGCCAGTCCCGGGAAAGCTCCGCCGAGTACTCGTTGTAGTTCGGCAGGTCGCCCGTCGGCGGCAGGTCCTGCAGGTAGGCAGCCCCCTCGTAGTGCGCATCGCGCAGGAGCACGCCGTCGCGGACGACGAGCGCGCCCGTCCCGTAGGGCAGGAACATCCCCTTGTGCGGATCGACCGTCACGCTGTCGGCCCGCTCGATCCCCCGGAACCGCTCCCGTCCTCGGTCGGTGAGCTGGAAGAAGCCGCCGTAGGCGCCGTCGACGTGGAACCACAGCCCCTGGCCGGACGCCACGTCGCCGATCCCGTCGAGCGGATCGATCGCACCGGTGTTCGTCGTTCCCGCGCTGCCGACGACGAGGAACGGCCGCATGCCCGCCGCCCGGTCCTCGCGCACCATCTCGCGGAGGGCATCCGGATCCATGCGGAGCTCTGCGTCGGTCGGCACGATCCGCAGGTGCTTGCGGCTGAACCCTGCGATCGTCGCCGCCTTCGTCACGCTCGCATGCGCCTGCTCGCTCACGTAGTAGGTGCCGTCGCCGAAGTCGTCCCCGAGCTTCGCGTGCCGGGCCGTGACGACCGCCGACAGGTTCGCCATCGATCCGCCGCTCCCCAGCACCCCTTGCGAGCCCTCGGGCATCCCGAACAGGTCGCACAGCCACCGCGCCACGTTCTCCTCGAGTTGCACGGCGGCCGGGCTCGCCATCCATAGGCCGACGAAGCGGTTCACGCCCTGGGCGATGAAGTCGGCGAGCGCCGCCGTGTAGAGGCCTCCGCCGGGGATGTAGGCGAGGTAGCCGGGTCCCGCGAACTCGAAGGTGTGCGCGGCGGCGTCCTGCACGTCCGCCAGGAGCTCCTCGAAGCTGCCACCGAGCTCGGGAGGCGACTCCCGCAAGCGAAACGCAAGCTCGAGCCCGCCCTCGGTCGCCTCGGCCGGCGCCTTGTCGAGGCCTCCGATGAAGTCGATGAGGTAGCGCACGGCGGCCTCCCCCATCGCCCGCATGTCCTCGGGCGCGGGGTCGAGAGGCAGGCCGCTCACGCCGTCCGTTCTCCCGTCAGGACGTCGAGGAGGCGGGTCGACGCGCCGGCCACGTCGGCCACGGCGGCGTCGAAGACCTCACGGTTCTTCGCGGAGGGCTCGCGGTACCCGCTCACCTTCCGGACGAACTGCAAGGCCGCCTCACGGATCTCTTCATCGGTCGCACGGGATTCCCCGTACGGGCCTCGGAGTCGCTTGATGCTCCGGCACATGCGGTCACGTTACCGCGACTGCCAGGATCTCGGGCCTCAGCCCCTGAGGTCGAAGAGAAACCTGAACGACATGCGGCGCCATTCGATGGTCTAAGGGACCGCAGTTCCGTCGGTCGCTTGGCTTGCATGAGCATCCGGATTGCGCGTTCGTCTGATCTTGATCGCGGCGGTCATGACGGCGAGCCCAACGATTCCGAGCCATGGTCGTGGTGGTGCTCGGCATCCTCGTTGTAGCGGCCACCCTACCCGTCATCGTCGCCCAACTCGTACTCAGAGCAGGCCGCGAGCCAACGCTCCAGCTCACCGAGGTCGAGGTCGCCGCGCGCGGTCGCCTCGGTAGCGCCGATCACGTCGCCGTCGTCGGCGCTCGTCCTGTAGCCGTTAAGGCCGTAGAACAGGGCGACGGCCAACCATGCCGTGCGCTTGTTCCCGTCGACGAACGGTGGTTGCGGATCAGCGCGTGCATCAGCGCCGCCGCCTTCCGATGGACGCCGACATAGGCATCGTCCCCGCCGGCCGACGACTGCGGGCGCATCACAGCACTCTCGAGTCGGCCGAGGTCATAGACGGGTGGGCCGACCTCCTGTTCATGGGCGAGCAGGAGGTCGTCCACTGTCACGTACCGCACGCGGCGTCAGGCGTCGGCGAGCTTGTCGAGGGCCACGCGGTACTGGCTGCGCGCCCGGCGCAGGACCGTCTCGACCGCATCTCGGCGGCCCTCTTCGGCCAGGTAGGTAGCGATCGAGCGCGTCACGAGGTCCTGGACGGACGAGTCGGTGGCAAACGCCGCCGCTCGCACGGCCTCGTGCAGATCGTCGCTTACCCGGATCGTGAGCTGCTTCATCGCGGGTCCTCCCTTCCTGCCGTAGTGCCATCATGCGGACATGCGGGTGCTATGTCAACCTGAATATCGGATCGACGACGCTGGGCCTTGAGTGCAAGCCGTTCGTTGGGTAACGGGCGCCGTCTTGATGCTGCGCTTCGGCCGGGGCGGGGGCTGGGTGTTGATCCCATCATCGAATCAGCAGGAACAGGCTCATCTGACGTGCGACTTTCGTAGCATCAGATCCTCCGCCAGGCGCCATGCTTTGAGCGTCGTCGAGGCCAGGCCGATCACGTCGCCGTGAGGGTCGCGCAGATGGAACGAGGTCGTCGAGCCGGTCTTCTCCGCCAAGGGCGCGCCCGAGGCGGTGAAGGCGTAGCTCGTCGTGGTCGCTCCCGTCACGGCCTTTCGCGATGAGCTCGGAGATCCCCTGATACGTGTAGGTGGTCGCGGCGCCGTTGTAGGTGCCGTCGAAGGCCTGGTCGAACGGGTCGTCCTCCACGTGGCCACGGGAGGTCCGTCGACTCCCTGAAGTCCGGAAAGTTTGCGGCACAACAGCCCCAATTTGCAGCGCGCCGACAACGTACTCAGGGCGCGAGGTGTACAAGCCCCCCATCGCGGTAAGTCACCCGCCTGTGTGCGTGGACCGTCGTCTAACCGGGATGCGAAGGAGTGACACGGCAACCGCGACGACTACGCTCGCTCCGACAAGCATGACGGCCGCAATCAACCCGAGACCCACGTCAGCAAGCGAGACTGGTGGGTCGTTCATGACTGCATATGCCAGAAACGAGCCTGCCGGGACGCCCACCACGGCCCCAAGAACGGCCGTGTCGCGGGATAGCCCATGTCCGCGCGCGAGGCGCCATGAGGCTCACGGCTGCGGAGAGGACAAGAGGGGCAATCATGAACGCGCGAATCAGTGCGGTGCACTCCTGTAGCGCGCAATCCGTCTTCGATACAAGTGAACGGGCGATGAGTCCTTGGACAATCGCGGCAAGCACCAACACAGACACCGCCCAAAGAGCAGGAACGCGGCTCTCGGGATGACGTCGCTCGCTCATATGCCCAAGTAACTGTGGTAGCTCCGTGCTTCGACATCGGACCGGTCCCGGAACCCCTCCGCGGTGAGGAGGAAGTCTCATTGAGGGTAACTTCGATAGCGGGGGGCGGTGTCTGTGGATCCCAAACGGATCGTGACGGAGGGGTACGACCAGATCGGCAGCGCGTACCGACCGTGGTCCGACGCGGGCGGGAGCGTGGTTCGGCGATGGTTCCTGTCGGAGACACTCGATCGCATCCCACCGGGCTCGGATGTCCTGGAGCTCGGATGCGGTCCTGGGGTTGACGCGGTCGCGCTCGCCAACGGCCGTCGGTACACCGGTGTCGATATTTCGCCGGTCATGCTGTCGATCGCCGAGGAGCACGTGCCGTCGGGCACGTTCCGCTGTCACGATCTCACCTCGCTTCAGCTGCCGGCGGGCTCATTCCACGGGGTGGTGGCGTTGTACGTGTTCGGTCATCTTTCGGCCGCCGAGCACCGTCCGACGTTTGCGCGTGTCTACCGGTGGCTGCGACCTGGCGGCGTCTTCTGCTCGTCGTTCCCCACGGGTAGCGGGGACGACTCGATCCAGGAGGATTGGCTCGGGGTGCCGATGTTCTTCGGTGGGATAGGGCGGGATGCCACCGAGGCGTCCTTGCGGCAGATCGGCTTCCGACTCGAGATCTCGGATGTCAAAGAAGAGGTTGAGGGGGACGGTACGACGGCCGACTTCCTATGGGCGATCGCTCGCAAGCCCGGTTGAGTCGCTGGGGCCGGCCCGACCGGATCGCGCAAGCAACTGCTAGTTGCGCACGAGTTCGCGCACACGAGCGGCTGCGGCGCGCGCACGCATCACGTCGGCGTCGCTCGGTCGGGCCTCCGGGGACGCGAAGCGCCTTCCCTCGAACGTGCGCACGACGAGATCTGCGAAGACCCTGACCTCGACGCCGAGCGACTCGTCGGCGGCGACCTCATCGAGGAACTCGCTCGGCGTGAGCGACTCATCCCGCGCGTGCCCGGTCGACTCGAGTGCCGCCACCAGGTCCTCGAACGCGGCACCCACGTCGTCGAACGCCACGCGCGGTCGGCGACGTCGATGTCGCGGGAGCACCCACAGGCCGCCAACGACCAGCCCCACGACGGCCAGGGCGACGGGCCACCCTCGGAGAGCCATCGCCGCGGCGCCGGCCGCGGCGCGCCCGACGGCACCGGCGGCCTGCTTGACCGGCTCCGGCACGACGCGGCCGGCCACCCGCCCGATCGCGGCGAGCATCTCGGGCGCCGCGAACTGGGTGGTCCACGACGGATCGGCCGGGGGGACGCCGAACGTGGGGTCGTACGGCACCCATCCGACGCCGGCGTAATAGACCTCGACCCATGCGTGGGCGTCGGTGTAGCGGACCTCGTAGTAGCCGGTGAGGGGGTTCCGGCCGCCGGGTCCGAAGCCGGCGACGAGCCGGGTCGGGATGCCGTTGGCGCGCAGCAGCACCGCCATCGCGCTCGCGATGTGCTCGCAGAACCCGCGCCGGGTCTCGAACAGGAAATGGTCGACGGCGTCGACGCCGGCGGGCTCGCGCGCGACGTCGAGGTCGTACTGCGTGTTCTCGTGGAGCCACGCTTCGGTCGCAATCACCACCTCCAGCTGTGACGAACTGCCTTCGGCGATCCTCGCCGCGAGCTCGCGAACGCGGTCCGGCGTGTCGCCGGGGAGCTGCAGGAAGCGCTCGAGCGTCGGGTCGTCCACGGGGGCACGCGGCGCGGCGCCGAGGATCGACTGGTCGGTCACCGGGGGCTCTGAGATCACGGAGTACACGAGGCCCTCGTCGAGGGTGATCGGGGAGCGGATCGCGCCGTCGCCGTCGACGACGAGGCCGCCGGCCGGGAAATACACGCGGTCGGCCGCGTAGGCCGCGAGCACGACGTTGGGCTGGTCGGCCGCCATGTGGAAGGTCTGCGTGACGCGCTCCCCGGTCGTCGTGGAGGGCACCGGCTCGGGTGGCACGCCGAGCGCGTCGCCCTCCCAGAGCCTGATGAGCGAGGCGCGCTCCTCGCTCGACGACGTCCACCCCATCCCGTCGAACGTGTCGAAGACCTCCCCGCGCCACAGCGAGGCCCGGTCGGCCCGGACGCGGAACGCGATCTCGTCGGACAGCTCGCCGCGCGCCCGCAGGTCCATGCGCTCCCCGAACCCCGGGTAGGCGAGCGGCGCGAAGTCGACGACCCCGTCGCCGTCGGGGGCCGGCGCGTTCGGCGTGTCGTACACGGACTCGGCCGCGCTGGCGTCGCCGTCGCCTCCGAGGGAGAACGGCAGCGTTCGCACGACGTTTCCGGGAAGCCTCGGCGTGACCATGAACACGCCCGTCGCGAGCACGAGCGCGGCGAGCCCGGCGGCGGTCGCGCTCCGGACGCCGGCCGCTCGCGGCGGCCGCTCCCCCGGGACGACCCGGCGCAGCGACACCGGCGGCGTCACCTCGTCGGGCCGGGGGCGGGCGGAGAGCCAGAGCCACGCCGCGGCCAGCACGGCCCAGCCGAGCAGGTACCCGACGAACGACGTGGTGAGCGAGACGGCGCCGGCGGCCGCGATCAGCGTCGTGCTCGACACCATCGAGAACGCGAGGTCGCGGCGCCTCGGCACGTCGAACGCGTGCAGGACCTGGACCCACAGGAACAGCGCGGCCAGGGGCTGGCGGACCTGGTCCACCGATTGGACGAGTCGCGCCGCCTGCAGGAACTGCCCGAGCGCGGCGAGCAACGCGACCGAGATCACGATCTTGACGGCGAACCCGTTCTCGTGGCGGCGGCGATAGGAGAACAGGTAGCCGAGCGGCGCGAGCACGAGGGCGACGACACCGGTGAGGGCGTCGACGGCGCCCTGGCTCAGGACCGCCACGATGCCGAGCTCGACCCCCGCCGCGACGACGAGCCGGATCGCGACGCCGTCCTCGGGCGGCGCCTTGGGATGCGCGCGGGCGAGCCATCCGCGCGGTGCCGCGGCCGTGCTCATCGCTGCCCCCCGAGACCGGCGGCGGAGGGTTCGGGCTCGGGCTCCAGCCGGGACGCGGCGAGCGCCGCCGCGAGATCGCCGCCGGCCGTCCACGGATAGGTCTCGATCGCCGCGTCCTGCAGGGCGCCCACGAGCTTGTCGAGGGCCGGATCGTCGTCGTCCACGTCGACCGTGCTCACCGGCACCGCGACGACACGCGGGATCCGGTGGGCGAGGGCCGAGGCGGCTTCGGCGACGGCGCCGGGGTCGCCGGCCCATGCGGGCAAGGTGAACACGACGGTCTCGGCGCCTCGCAACGCGTCCACGCCGAGATCGTCGAGGACCGGCGCGAGGCCGTGGCTCGACGCCGTGAGCTCGGCGAGCCACCGGAAGAGCTCGGTCTCGTCGACGCGCGACAGGAGCTCGACGCCGGACCCGGTGGCGGCCACGACCCGGGCCCCGTGGCCGTGCGCGAGCGCCGCCGACGCGATCGACGCCGCGACGGTGCAGCATCGATCGAGCGGCGTGCCGAGCGCCCCCGGCTCGTCGCCGTCGCGTTCGGTGTCGACGACGACGAGCAGCCGTCGCGTGCGCTCCTCCTCGAACTCCCGGACCATGACGGCGCCGTGGCGCGCGGTCGAGGGCCAGTGCACGCGACGCATCGAATCGCCGGGCCGGTACTCCCGGATCCCCAGGTACTCGGGCCCGGTGCCGCGCCGCGGCGAGGAGTGGATCGCCGGGTCGGCGGTGCCGACCGGATCGACGAAGGGCAACGGACCGAGGGCCACCACGCGCGGCAGCACGAGCGTCTCGGCGCGGACCGGGAGCGTGCGGCGACGTTCCGCGACCCCGAACGGCGCCGCCGTGCGCACCTCGATCGAGGTCGTCGAGCGCCTCCCGCGGCGCAGCGCCGACCGGCGCGTCGTCATCTCGACCCGCTCCCCCGCCCGGACGGCGTCGACGAACACGTCGGTGGGTGAGAGGTGGTCGTCGCGGACGAGGACCGACCATCGGACGCCGCGACCGCGGTGCGACAGGCGCACGTCGACGAACGCCTCGCCGCCCTGCTGGGTCTCGTCCGGGGCGATCAGCTCGGCCTCGAGGCCGCGGAGCCCGGCGAGGGGAAGGACGACGCCGGCGAGCACCGCGCCCACGAGCAGGGACGCGATCACGAGGAGCCAGCCCGCCTGGGCGTTCGTCCCCATGAGGAACACGACGCCGGCGCCCAGCAGCAGCCCGCCCGCGCGCTTGCGGAGCCGCACGGCGCTAGCCTCGGCCGGCGACGTGCAGCGGCACCGGCACCTCGTCGAGCAGGCGCCGCACGACCTCGCGGGCGACGGCCCCGCCGCCGCGCGCCTGCTTCGGGATGAGGCGGTGCGCGAGGGCCGGGACCGCGAGGGCCTTCACGTCGTCCGGAAGCGCGAAGTCGCGACCCTGGGCGATCGCGCGCGCCTGGGCGCAGCGGACCAGCCAGACGCTCGCGCGCGGCGAGGCGCCGAGCGCGAGCTCCGGCGCCTGCCGGGTGGCGGTCACCAGCGCGACCGCGTAGCTCACGATCGAGTCGTCGACGTGCACCTCGTGGACGGCGTGCTGCGCGGCGACCACCTGCTCGGGAAGCAGGACCTCCTCGAGGTCGCGCATCGGGTGGCGCCGGAGCTGGCGGCGGACCAGGTTGGTCGAACCGTCGGCGTCGGGATAGCCGACGCGCACCGAGAGCGCGAACCGGTCGAGCTGGCCTTCGGGGAGCGGATAGGTGCCGTGCTGCTCGACGGGGTTCTCCGTCGCGATCACGAGATAGGGAGCCGGCAGGGCGTGCGTGACGCCGTCAACGGTCACCTGCCGCTCCTCCATCGGTTCGAGGAGCGCGGACTGCGTCCGAGGGGGCGTGCGGTTGATCTCATCGACGAGAACGACGTTGGCGAACACGGGGCCGGGCACGAATCGGAACTCCCCGTGAGCCTGGTCGTAGACGCTGATGCCGGTCAGGTCGCTCGGGAGCAGGTCCGGGGTCGCCTGGACGCGGCTGAAATGGCCGCCGATCGATGTCGCGAGGGCGCGGGCGAGGGTGGTCTTGCCGACCCCCGGCACGCCTTCGAGCAGGAGGTTCCCCTCGGCGAACAGGCACATCGCGGCCGTCTCGACGGCGTCGTCGTTGCCGGCGATGACCTGCCGGACGTTCTCGACCAGCCTGCGGAAGGCCGCGGTCGCCTCACTGAACGCTGGCTGCGGCTCGATCACGTCTCAGGCTTCGACCGCCCGGCCAGAACGCTTGAGCAGCCGTCGGGGTCCCAGGGCCGTCAGGCATGGACCGACGACGGATTGACCCTCGGGACAACGCTGGCGTATACACCCCGTCATGGCGCTCGAACCAGGCGGCCCCGGCGCGGCGATCCGAACCGTCTCGCGAGCGCTGTCGTTCCTCCTCCTCGTCGCGACGTCGCTCGTCGCGATCGCCGGCCCGGTGTGGGCAGAGCCGCTCAGGACGTCGGTCACGATGGTGAGCGACCCCGGCGACTACATCGGCGGGGGTCAGGCTCGCGTGTTCCACACCGGCAACGCGGAGGTCACCGTCTCGGGCTCGCCCGAGTACCTCAACGTGTCCGTGAGCGGCGGCAGCCTCGGCGATTCGTTCGGCCTGACGTTCGCGGCTCCCCCGGGGAAGCGTCTGAAGCCGGGGTTCTACGACGGCGCCCAGCGGGCTCCCTTCCGCGAGGCCGGCCGCCCCGGCATCGACATCAGCGGCGACGGCAGAGGATGCAACACGATCGAAGGCCGGTTCGACGTCAAGGACATCGTCACCGGCGGCGGCGAGATCCAGCGTCTCTGGATCACCTACGAGCAGCACTGCGAGGGCGGAACGAGTGCGCTCTTCGGCGAGGTACGGATCGAGGTCCCCGAGACCTTCGCGCCCATCTGGACCGCGCCGCGCCACGTGTGGTGGCCCGACACCCCGGTCGGCACCTCCGGCACGATCGTGCCCGTCCAGGTGGTCGGCGGACGAGCGCACGACGGCGCCACGATCGCCCACGTCGGGATCAGCGGACTCCACCGGCAGGATTTCCAGATCCGGGTGGACGACTGCACCGGCGCCGTCTTGGGCCCATCGGAATCCTGCGAGCTGCTGCTGCGGTTCTCGCCGTCGGTCGCCGGCCCGCGGGTGGGGCAGCTCGTGATCCGCACCGACGCGGGGGACCGCCGAATAGTCGCCCTCGACGGGGCCGGACTCGGCGGACGAACGCGGTTCGTGATACGGAGCGATGAGGGCGACTTCGTCGGCGGTGGGGAGACGTATCGGTACACGCCACTCAACGCCTCGATCTCCATGAACGGGACCCGCCAGCTCGTGCAAGCGTGGATCGACGGGGACGACGGTCGCTGGTGGTCGGCCGAGTTCGACGCCCCCGACGGCGACGTGCTGGCGGCGGGCACGACCTATGAAGGCGCCCTGCGCTATCCGTTCAACGGCGGATCGCCGGGCATCGATGTCAGCGGCGACGGACGCGGCTGCAACGAGATCGAGGGCACCTTCACCGTCCAGCACCTCCAGACGCACCCGGACGGAACCGTCCGCTCCCTCGATGTCGACTTCGAGCAACACTGCGAGGGCGCCGACCCCGCCCTGCGAGGGACGCTCGAGTTCCGACTCCCGGTCGGCGACATCACGCCGCCGCCGGGGGCGACCGGCCTCGACGTCGTTCGCGACGGATCCCGCGTGCTCGTGTCATGGGCGCCGCTCGACGCGGATGTGGCCGCCTTCTTGCTGCGGAGCGTGCCGGGGGTGACCCCGCCCCCCATCCCGAACGCCGGCATCCTCGGCGGCGCCGGCCTCGGCACGTCGGCGGTGCTTCGCGGGGTCGACGAGGGACGGCCCCTTGCGGTCGCCCTGTTCACGGTCGACGCCGCCGGCAACGTCGCGCGCGCCGCGACGGCCGTCCTCGAGGCGAACCCCTAGGGGCCACCGCGAAGGATCAGGCCGGACGCTGCTTGGCCGCGAGCGCGCTCAGGGCCTCGAGCACGCACCGGTGCGCGAGCGCGGCGGTCACGTCAGCCTGGTCGTAGGGAGGAGCGACCTCCACCACGTCCATCCCGACGAGGTCGACGACGCTCACGATCTGGCGGATCGCGCGCAGGAGCTCCCGCGGGAGCATGCCGCCGGGCTCGGGGGTGCCAGTGCCGGGTGCGCTGCCGGGGTCGACGACGTCGATGTCGACCGACAGGTAGACGCAGTCGGGGCCGTCGAGGGCCTCGGCGATCGCATCGGCGATCACGGCCTCACTCCCCCGCTCCTCGATCTCGACCATCCGGTGCCACCGCAGGCCCTGCGCACGCATCCAGTCGAAGGTCTCCTGCTCCGGCCAGTAGCCGCGGAGCCCCACCTGGACGAAGTTCTGCCCGGCGATCCAACCCTCGTCGATCAGCCGGCGCATCGGGGTTCCGTGGCTGATCAGGGAGCCCCACACCTCGGTGGCGGTGTCGGCGTGCGCGTCGAAGTGCACGACGCCGACCGTTCGGGGATGCTGGGCGCGCGCGACCGCGGCGGCGCTCGGGTACGTGATCGAGTGGTCGCCGCCGAGGACGATCGGGATGGCCCCAGTCTTCGTGACACGGTGGACCTTCTCGTGCACGACCCGCAGGCCTCGCGCGAGGCGGCTCGCGACGACCGGTGCGTCGCCCGCGTCGACCACCTTGAGCCGATCGAAGACGCTCGTCTCGAGCTGGATCGACCACAGGTCTCCGGAGTGGTAGCTCGCGGTCCGGATCGCGCGGGGGCCGAACCGCGCCCCGGCGCGGTTCGACGCGCCGTCGTCGATCGGCGCTCCCACGATCGCCACGTCGGGTTCGAGCGCGGCGAGGTCGTCGTCGTCGGGCACCCAGGCGACCTTCTGGAAGGACGCCGACCCGACGTGGGCCGGCAGGTCGAAGTCGGAGAACTCGTCGTACTCGTGCTCGCCGAGCAGGAGCTCACTCTGCTCGATGCTGAAGGCCGGGGCCTCGTCGGGCATGGCTACGCGAGCCCGGTGCTCGTCAGGTGCGAGGTCGCGACGTCCTCGATCGACTCGCCGTCGATCGCGATGCGCCCGACGAGCTCGAGCATGTTCTCGTCGGTGAGCGAAGCGGTCACCGGGTCGAGCAGGGCGCGGAGCTCGTCGCTGTCGACCTCCTGGCGCAGGAGCGGCACGAAGTTGCCGGCCGGCTGCAAACCTTGATCGTCGGCCAGGATGACCCAGCCCTCCTCGTAGATCGTGGGGTCGAGGGAGAACAGCAGGGCAACCTGGATCGCGCCGGCCTGCAGCGCGGCCTTCGTCGCCTCGCCGCCGAAATCGAGCGCGCGGAAGTCCGCGAACGTGATGCCGTACGCGCTCTCGAGGCCCTTGATGCAGAAGTCCCGCTTCGGACAGTCGGGAGGTCCGCCGAGGACGAGATCCGAGGAGATGTCGGCGAGCGCGGTGAGCGAGGGCTCGCTCAGCTGCGCGGCCGTCTCGGCCGTCACGACGAAGGCGTTCGTGCTGTTCGCCGGCGAGTAGGCGTAGGTGGTGTACCCGTTCGCCTCGGCGGCCGCCTGCAGGCGAGGCGCGACCTCGTCCGGCGAACCCGACGCGTCGGCGTCGGGGTCGAGCGTCGGAAGCTCATATGCGAGGTACTCGGGCTTCAGGTCGATGTCACCCGAGGCGAGCGCCTCGTTACCGACGTCGCGGGTCTCGAGCTCGAACTCCCTGCCCACCTCGTAGCCGGCGCTCTCGAGGACCTGCGCGTACATCTCTGCCACGACCTGGCTCTCGGGACCGGCGAAGGAGACGCCCACCGTGATCGATCCCTTCGACGCCTCGCTCGTGGTCTCCCCTGCTGTCGGCGTGTCGGCTGGTTCTTCGTCCCCACCCGACGCGCACGCACCCGCGAACGACGCGAGCGCGAGCAACGCCGCCCCGAGGACGATGCTGCGGTGCTTCCGCATGGGTTTGCCCTCCCTTGATGATCCGGCGAACTCCCCGTCTGGAAGCTCGGTGACAGGTGATACGTGCCGCGGCACCCTAGCAGCGTTGCCCCGAAGGGAAGATTTCAGGGATGCCGCGGCGGGCGGTGCAACGATCGCGCGTCGTCTGCGAGGCCGATCCCCTTCGGCGCCGTCGCGCGGGCGAGGAGCCAGAAGAGCCCCTCGATCACGAGCGCCAGCAGCGCGACGAGGTAGGCGCCCGCGACCATCATGTCGCGCTCCTGCGTGGCGTAGCCGTCGCGGATGTACCGACCGAGGCCGCCGCCGGCGATGAACGCGGCGAGGGTGGCCGTTGCCACGATCTGCAGGGCGGCGATCCGCAGGCCCGTCACGACGAGCGGCGCCGAGAGGGGAACCTCGATCCACCGCAGGAGCTGGCGGCCGCTCATCCCCATCCCGCGGGCGGTCTCGCGCAGGTCTTCGTCGACGGCGCGCAGGCCCACCGTCGTGTTCACGAGGATCGGCGGGATCCCCAAGAGCACGAGCGCGACCACCGTCGGAACGAATCCGAACGCGAGCGTCGGCCGGTACTGGAGCATCACGACGTAGACGAGAACGAGGACCGCGAAGGTCGGGATCGCGCGCGCCGCGTTCGCAGTCTCGATCGCGACGACCTCGCCGCGGCGCGAGCGGGCATGGCCGGCGACGAGGCCAACGGGGATCGCGATCGCCGCCGCGATCCCGAGGCCCGCGACCGACAGCTGCACGTGCTCGAACATGCGGGTGGGGATCCCGTTCGGGCCCGACCAGTGTTCGGGGTCGGCGAGCCACGAGAGCGCCTCGACGAAAACGTTCACACGCCCACCACCTGGACACCGGCGCGGCGCGCCCAGGGACTGAGCCGGCGCTGGAGCAGCAGCAGGAGCGATTCGGCGGCGAGCGCGAGCACGACCGACAACACCGCGCCCACGATGATCCGCGTCGTGTCGGTCAGCCGGAGCCCTTCGAAGATCAGCTGACCGAGGCCGCCTCGGCCGAAGAGCCCGCCGATCGTCACGAGCCCGACCGTCGAGACCGTGGCGATGCGGAGCCCCGCAACGATCGCGGGGAGGGCGAGGGGCACCTCGACCCTCCAGAGCACCTGGCGGCGCGTGAGGCCCATCCCCGTCGCGGCCTCGCGCACGTCGCCGGGCACGCTCCGGACCCCGGCGACGATGTTGCGGATCAAGATCAGCAGCGTGTAGATCGTGAGCGCGGTCACGACGGGCCAGATGTTGAGGCCCATGATCGGCAGCAAGGTCACCATCAGGGCGAGCGCGGGGATCGTGTAGAGCAAGCCGGTGACCGTCGTGACGACCGGGTAGAGCCTCGGACGTCGCAGCGACAGGACCGCGAGCGGGAACGAGAGCAGCAGGCCCAGCGCGACCGAGAGCACCGTGAGAAGGACGTGCTGCGCGAGGCCGGCGCGGATGTCGTCGAGGTTGTCGACGACGAATCCCCAATCGAGGAGGTCGCCGAGGGCCACGATCGCGGGCGTCACCGGTCCTCGACCTCGCGGCTCACGTGTTCGAGGGTGAGCGTGCCGCGGGGCCGACCGTCTTCGCCGATCACCGCGGCCGCATCGGCGCCGGCGGTCACGATCGCGTCGAGCGCGAACCGGAGCGAGTCGGTCAACGCCACCTTGGGCAACCCGTTGGCGTCGCGCGGCGGCGCGAGGTCGATGCTCGCGACCGGGATCAACGCGAGCCGCTTCAGACCGCGCTCGGCGCCGACGAACTCCTCGACGAACCCGTTGGCTGGCGCGCGGAGGATCTCCGCCGGCGTGTCGAGCTGCTCGATCCTGGCGCCGAGGTTCAAGATCGCGATCCGATCCGCCATCTTGATCGCCTCGTCGATGTCGTGCGTGACGAACACGATCGTCTTGCGCAGCGCGCGCTGCAGCTCGAGGAACTGGTCCTGCAGGCTCGCGCGAACGATCGGGTCGACGGCCGCGAACGGCTCGTCGAGCAACATCACGGGCGGATCGGCGGCGAGCGCGCGGGCCACCCCGACCCGCTGCCGCTGCCCGCCGGACAGCTCCGAGGGGTAGCGAGTCAGGAGCGGCTCGTCGAGGCGGAGCATCGCCGCGAGCTCACGAACGCGTGCCTGGATCCTCGGCTTGTCCCAGCCGAGCAGCCAGGGCACCGTGCCGATGTTCTGCTCGACCGTGCGGTGCGGGAGCAGTCCGATGGTCTGGATCACGTAGCCGATCCCGCGACGGAGCTCGTCGGGATCTTGCTCGAGCACGCCCCGACCATCGACCTCGATCGTACCTGCGTCGGGGTCGATCAGCCGGTTGATCATGCGCATCGTGGTGGTCTTGCCGCACCCCGACGGGCCCACGAGGACGATGGTCTCGCCCTCGGCGACGTCGAGGGTGAGCCCGTCGACGGCCGGGGTGGCGCCCTCCCCCGGGAACCGCTTCGTGACCCCGCGCAGCGAGATCATCGCGCGCGCCTGCTCCTCGCCGGTCATGCGGGGCAGTGTAGGTCGAGTCGGCGCTACCGCTTGGTGTCTTTCAGGATCTGGCGCGCCGCGTTCGCGCCCGGGCCGCCGGTGATCCCGCCGCCGGGATGCGCGCCCGAGCCCGCGAGGTACAGACCGTCGAGCAGGTAGCCGTACCGCGCGTGGCCGAGCAGCGGCCGCCAGGCGAAGAACTGGTCGAGGCCGGGTTCCGCGTGCTGCAGGTGGCCGCCGCTGAGGCCGTGGTCGGTCTCCATGTCCTCCGGCGTGATCACCTGGCGAGCGTGACGAGCTCGCCGAGACCGGGGGCGAAGCGCTCGAGCGTCTTGACGGCGAGGTCGCCGACGCGATCGCGCTCGGTGGACCAGTCGCCGTCGCGGAGGTTCCGCGGCGCCGCCTGGAACGAGCGATGCTCATCACGTGCGTGCCCTCGGGCGCGAGCGACGGATCGACGAGCGTCGGGATCGTCGCCTCGAGGAGCGGCTCCTCCGCGACGTGGCCGTACTTCCACGCGTCCATCGCGCGCTCGACGTCGTCGATCGACGGCCCGATCACGATGCGTCCCTCAGCCGCTCGACGGGTCGTCGGCGCCGTCGAACGCCGGGAGCCCGCCGAGCGCCAGGTTGACCTTCGCCGTGGCGCCCGGCTGGCGGATGTTCTCGGTCCGCCAGACGAGCGTGGGCCCGAGCTCGACCGGATCGCACAAGCGAGCGGTGGCCTTCGGGTCGGCGGCCGAGACACGACGATCGCGGCGTCGATCTCGGTGCCGTCGGCGAGGGTGACGCCGCGCGACGCGCCCGTCCTTCGAGCGGATCTGCGCGACCTCCGTGCCGCGTGCGGACGTCGACGCCGAACGACCTCGCGGCGCTCTCGAGCGCCTCGGCGAGCGCCGCGTGCCGCCGCGCGCGAACACGGCCGTGCCCGCCGCCCCGCCGTCGGTGCCGGCGGAGTCGTTCAGGAAGACCGCCGCCGAGCCCGTGGCCCAGGCGCCCATCGCCGTGTCCAGGACGCCGCGCGTCGCGAGGGGACCGCGCACCGCCTCGGACTCGAAGACCTCCTGCACGAGGTCGGCGACCGCCATCGGGAGCGCGCGGATCGCCTCGCGGCCCGGCTTCGGCCCCGAGGTCGCGGAACGCCTTCCCGAGCTTCAGCCCCATCGATCGCGTCGGCGATCGATGGGGACTTCGGGTCGGGAGGCGTCGCAGCGTTCACGTAGGCGAGGAAGCTCGCGATGGCGCGGACCTTCTGATCGAACGCCGGGAAGCGTTCCGCGTCGCTGCACGCTCCGCTCGCGGAGCTCCTCGGCCGTGCGCTGCGGATCGGCCCAGAACGTGACGGCCGAGCCGTCGGGTTGCGGCGCGAACATGCGGACGTCCGGCGTGATCGGATCGAAGCCGTGCGGCCGCGAGCTTGAGGTCTTTCACGACCGACGAGCGCAAGCGGCCGACGGTGTGCAACAAGCCCGGAGCGGTGAAGCCGGAGCGCGAACGCTCGCGAGCCCGCAGCACACCGCCGACCACGTCGGATCTGCTCGAGCACGATGACCTTCCGGCCGGCCTTCGCGAGGTACGCGGCGGCCACGAGGCCGTTGTGGCCGCCCCGATCACGACGACGTCGGTTCCGTTAGCGTACCGCCTTCGGCGCGAGCCTGATCAGCGTCGCCGCCCTCCGTCCGCGCTTCTTCTCCTTCAGGTACTCGAGCGCGGCGATCCGGCCGGGGGCGCCCATGATGCCGCCGCCGGGGTGCGTCGCCGAACCGCACATCCAGAGGTCCTTCACCGGGGTCCGGTAGCGCGCCCAGCCCGGCACCGGGCGGTTGAAGAAGAGCTGCTCGAGCGAGAGCTCGCCGGCGAAGATATTGCCCTCCGATAGGCCGGTGATGTCCTCGATGTCCTTCGGCGTCACGAACTGTTGGCCGACGATGTGGTCGCGGATCCTCGGGAACCGCTCCTCGATCGTGTCGATCACGTTCTGGCCGAAGGCCTCGCGCTTCGCGTCGTCCCAGACCTCGCCGCCCGCGAGGTGGTACGGGGCGTACTGCACGAAGCAGCTCATCACGTGCTTGCCCGGGGGCGCCATCGTCGGGTCGACGAGCGTCGGGATGATCATGTCGATGTACGGGACGCTGCGACGGCCGTCCGTACTTGGCGTCGTCGTAGGCCCGCTCGATGTAGTCGATCGACGGCGAGAACGAGATCGCGCCGCGGAGCCACTCCCCCTTGCCCGGCTTGCACGCGAGCTCCGGAAGCCCGTCGAGCGCGAGGTTCACCTTGCCGGAGGAGCCGCGGTACTTGTAGCGGAGCACCTCCTCGCGGAACGAGGGATCGAGCACGTGCTCCTCGAGGAGCTTGATGAACGTCCATCGCGAGTCGAGCGAGCTCATCACGACGCCTGCCTCGATCTCCTCGCCCGACTCGAGCACGACGCCGGTCGCGCGGCCGCCGACCGTCTTGATCTCGGCGACGGGCGCCTCGGTCCGGATCTCGACGCCTTCGGCGAGGGCCGAGCTCGCGATCGCGTAGGCGATCGAGCCGGTGCCGCCGCGCGGCACGCCCCACGCTCGGAAGGCGCCGTCGATCTCCCCCATGTAGTGGTGGAGCAATACGTAGGCCGTGCCCGGCGAGCGAGGCCCCTGGAACGTCCCGATGATGCCCGACGCGCTCATCGTCGCCTTCAGCGGCTCGGTTTCGAACCACTGGTCGAGGAAGTCGGCGGCGCTCATCGACATCAGCTGCACGAAGGTCGTCTGCAAGCGGCGTGGGAGGTCCTTGAACGACTTCGCGAGGCCCGTGAGCGGCAGCCACTCCATCGGGTTGATCTTGCCCGGGTCCGGCGGGGGCACCGACAGGATCGGCTTGATGAACCGGCCCATCTCGGCCATCAGCGGTCCGTATTCCTCGTAGGCCTCGGCGTCGTTCAGCGACCATCGGCGGAGCTCGCGCACCGTCTTGCCGTGGTCGTTCACGCGCCACAGGTAGTCGTCGTCGAGCGGCGTGATCGTGCCGTCGAGCGGAAGGATCTCCATGCCGTGCTTCGGAAGCTCGAGCTCGCGGATGATCTCGGGACGCAGGAGCGACACGACGTAGGAGAAGACCGAGAACTTGAAGCCGGGCACGATCTCCTCGGTAAGCGTCGCGCCGCCGAGGATATGGCGCCGTTCGAGCACGAGGACCTTCAGGCCGGCCTTCGCGAGGTAGGCGGCGTTGACGAGGCCGTTGTGCCCGCCGCCGATCACGACCGCGTCGTAGCGCTTCGGTGCCATCGGAGCCTCCTGGACGAAGGATGACCGAAGGTGCAGATGGCCCTCGGTCGCGGGCGCAGGCCGCGCCGGTCCCCGATGCTAGCGAGGGCTTCCGGGGGGTTCCAACCCACGCTTGACCTGAGGTCAATCGGTGCAGTGCCGCCGGCGCCGCGCGCTCGGCTACCCTGAGCCTCGCATCCCTCCCTCGCTTCGTCAGCGTCGTCGTCAGGAGGTCCACCCGTGAGCGTCGGCACCGCGTTCTGGCCCCGCCAGAAGGAGCTGAACACCAAGGAGGCCTGGGGCGAGTGGTCCGGGTACTTCGCGGCGGCCGTCTACGCCGACTTCCACGACATCGAGTACAGCGCGATCCGCGAGGCGGCGGCGGTGATCGACATCAGCCCGCTCTACAAGTACGTGGTGAGCGGCGGCGACGCGGCCCGGCTGCTCGACCGCGTGATGACGCGCGACGTCTCGAAGCTGCAGGTCGACCAGGTCTACTACACGCCGTGGTGCGACGAAGAGGGCAAGGTCGTCGACGACGGCACGCTGACCCGCCTCAGCGACGACAGCTACCGGATCACCGCCGCCGATCCATGCTTCCGATGGTTCGAGCTGAATGCGACGGGGCTCGACGTCGAGATCCGAGACGTGAGCGAGGCCACCGCCGGGCTCGCGCTGCAGGGACGGCTCTCGCGCGAGGTGCTCGAGGCGGCGACCGGCGACCCGTGGCCGGACGTGCGGTACTTCCGTCGGCGGCTCGGGTCGATCGCCGGCGTCGAGGTCGACGTGACCCGCACGGGCTACACGGGCGACCGCGGCTACGAGATCTGGATGCCCGCCGACGGCGCGCTCGCGGTCTGGGACCGCCTCTTCGAGGTCGGTGAAGCGTTCGGGATCCACCCGGCGGGGATCCGCGCGCTCGACGTGTCGCGGGTCGAGGCCGGGCTCATCCTGATCGAGGCCGACTACACGAGCGCCCGCCATGCGATCTCGCCGGAGCAGACGTACTCCCCCTTCGAGCTGGGTCTCGACCGGCTCGTCGCGTTCGGCAAGCGGTCCGACTTCAACGGGCGACGCGCCCTCCTCGCCGAACAGGCGGCCGGTGGCCCCCCGCGGCGCCTCGTCGGGCTCGAGCTCGACTGGGCCGGGATCGAGGGGATGTTCGCGAAGCACGGCCTCGCGCCGATGATCAGCCCCTTCGTCCAGCGCGACCCGGTTCCCGTGTACCGCGAGAAGACGCAGATCGGCCGCGCGACCTCGATGGTCTGGGGACCGACGATCAAGAAGATGATCGCCTTCGGGTCGATCGACGCGCGGTTCGAGCGTCGCGGCACCCGCCTCCAGGTCGAATACAGCGTCGAGGGCGAACGGGGCAAGGTCGACGCGCACGTCGTCGCGCTGCCCTTCCTCGACCTCGAGCGTAAGCGCACGTAGCGCGCCGGCGAAGGCGCGCCCGCCGGGCGCCACGCCAAAGCCATCCGTATCGCGGTCGGGTCGAGCAGCGGTCTGCGAAGATTGAGGTGCCGTGCGCCGTTCCGCCTCTCCCACCCTGATCCTGTTCGCCCTGCTCGGGGGCATCGCCGCGCTCGTGGTCACCTCGCAGGGGAGCCTGGTCGCCGGCGTCCTCACGGGGCTCACGGTGTGGCTCGTCGCGATGGCCGGGATCTGGATCGCCCTGCGGCGTGACGACGGCGCCGGACCCGACGATCCGGCCCGGCGCCGATTCATGGCGTTCGCGGGACTCGGGGGCCTCGCGTGGGTGGCCGGGGGCGCCACGATCGCCCGCGTCGCCAAGAGCGTGACGCGGGCCGACGCCGTCGCGGCGCAGGAGAGCGCGGCCGTCCGGCTCGGCGGGGGCTACATGGAGCTCGTGAGGCGGGCTTACCACCGGGGACGCTCCGGTGACCTCCAGCTCGTGCTGGCGCCGTTCAACTCGTCGAACTACGCGCCGGAGTCCCTCTCGTTGGTGCCGCGCGATCCGCGGACGAGCCACGCGAGCATCTGGATGTACCTCGAGCGGATCCCCCTCGTCGCCTACGGGCCGGGCATCGTCCGGCCCATGGACAACGGCCCAATGGACAACGGCAGGGACCGGGTCTCGCTCGCCGACCTCGCCCCGACGACCGCGCGGCTCGCCGGCATGGAGACATGGCCCGGGGACCGTGACGGCGCGCCGCTGCCCGGCGTCGGGACCTCGGGTCGCAGACCCAAGGTGGTCGTGACCTACGTGATCGACGGCGGCGGATGGAACGTGCTCCAGACCTTCCCCGACGACTGGCCGAACCTGCGGCGGCTGATGCAGGGCGGCGCGAACTTCCGCAACGCGATCGTCGGGTCGTTCCCCGCCGTGACGGCGTGCGCGCACGCCACGATCGGCACCGGTGCCTTCCCCTGGAAGCACGGCATCACCGGGCACAACATCCGCGACGGGGAGAACGTGCGCAAGGCCTACGGCACCTCGGGTGAGGCCGACCCATCGGACATCTTGCTCCCGACGCTCGCCGACCTCTGGCACACCGAGACCGGCGGCCGGGCGTGGGTCGGCGAGATCGGCTATCAGGTCTGGCACCTCGGGATGCTCGGCCACGGCGGCACCGAGCGCGACGGTGACGCCCCGGTGGGCGTCTACTTCGACGAGTTCGCCCGGCAGTGGGCGCCGCACCACCCCGAGCGATTCAGGCTGCCCGGGCTCGTGCCCGAGATCGAGCGGCTGATCGGATACCAGGCCGCGTTCGAACCGCTCGACGTCGATCGGCAGTTCGATCCGGTCGGACGCCAGATCGACTGCTGCAGCCCGCCGATCATCACCTACCAGGGCGACCTGATCGAGGCCGCGTTCGACAGCGAGCCGATCGGCCGGACGGGCACCACCGATCTGCTCTACATCAACTACAAGTCGCCCGACTACGCCGGGCACCTCTACGGGATGGGCTCGCCGTGGGTCGGCCTTGTCCTGCGCGAGGTCGACGCGCAGCTCGGCAGGTTGGAGCGCCTGCTCGAGGAACGGTTCCCGGGCGACTACGTGCTGCTCGTGACGGCCGACCACGGCCAGTGTCCGCAGCCGGATGACGTCGGCGGCGTTCGGCTCGATCCGATCCAGCTGGGAGAGCAGATCGAGAGCGAGTTCGGCGGGCTCTTCGACCCGGTGCAAAGCGTCGTGCCCCACGAGGTCTACCTGCACGCCGACGCGCTCGAGGACGCCGGCGCGACGGTCGACGACGTCGCGGCGTTCCTCCGCGACCTCACCTACCGGCGGAACCTCGGCCCGTACGTCCCGCGCGACGCGATCGAGCAGGAGCTCCTCGACAACAAGGAGTTCGCCGCGGTGTTCTCCGTCGACTGGCTCGAGGGGCTGCGTGGACGGGACCCGGCGACGTTCGGCGAGAGCGCGTACACGGGCGACGGCGTCGACATCGGGATCCCCCCGGCCCCGGAGTAACAGGCGCCGGGAGGCACGTTCGTCGCGCGGGCGTTCGCGCTCAGCCGATGTGCATCGGGCCCGCGTGTGCCTCCTCGTCGTCGAACGTGTTGCCCTCGGCAGGGATGGGGGTCGCGCGCAGCATGCGGGCCATGTGCACGGTGTTGTGCGCCATCCACCGGGTCGTCCGCTGCGTGTAGGCGTGATCCTCCCCGCCCGCCTCGATGTAGCTCGGCCCGGGCCCGGCGTCGCCCACCCAGTAGGTGTCGGCGTTGGGAGGGATCGTGCACCCGAGGTGGGAGAGGTTGAACAGGGTCGTCTCGGCGGCCGCGTGCGCGCCGTCTTCGTTCCCGGTCACGACGACGCAGCCGACCTTGTTGTAGAGCGGATACTGGCCGGCGTCGTTCCGCTCGTTGTACGTGCCGTCCAATCGCTCGATCACCATCTGCGCCACCGAGCCCCGGACGCCGAACCAGATCGGCGTGCCGATGCAGATGATGTCGGCGGCCTTGACCTTTTCGAGGATCTGCGGCCACTCGTCGCCGTCCCCCTCGTCTGAGCTCACCCCGAAGGGCACGTTGAAGTCGGCCACGCGGATGATCTCGGCCTCGACGTCCATCCGGTCCCACCACGCCTTCACCTTGCGCATCAGCGCCTCGGTGTTCGAGACTTCGGGCGAACGCTTGAGGGTGCAGTTAAGCATCACGGCTCGAAGGGTTGTCACGTCGTCCTTCCTTGTCTCGCGGTCCTTGTCTCGCGGGTCTTGTCTCGCGGGTCTTGTCTCGCGGGTCTTGTCTCGCGGGCTTTCGTCCGTCGAGCGCTCGGTCATCGGGCGTCGGTGCTTCACGGGCGCTCGGGCGGCGGGCGGTCGGGTCGCTCGCCGCCGGCGACCGCCGCCACCACCGTGAAGTCCAACTCGTCGAGCCCGAGGGCGCGCACCTCGTCGAACCACGAGGCGGCGGCCGCGACGAGCCGCTGCTCGGAACCGCCGGCGCCGGCCTCGAGCCCGATCGCGAGGTCCTTGGCGGCGAGCGACGCCTTGAACCGCGGTGCGAAGTCGCGCGGTTCGAGCCGATCGCGCACGTACCGGACGGCGTCGCCGAGGGAGGTCTGCTCGAGGAGGTCGAACGCGGCCTCGCGGGTGAGGCCGAGGCGTTGGGCGAGCGCCAGGGCCTCGCCGACGAGCACGATCGCGCCGATCACCGCCACGTTGTTGACGAGCTTCGCGGCCTGGCCGGCGCCGAGCTCCCCGACGTAGGTGGGCTCGCCCATGACCGCGAGGAGGTCGCGCCAGCGCTCGAACACCTCCCGGTCGCCCCCGACCACGATGCCGAGGGACGCGGCGCGAGCCTTGTCCACGCTCCCGCGCACCGGGGCGTCGAGCACCTCGACCCCCTCCGGCAGGCGCGCCGCGACGCCGCGGATCGGCGCCGGCCCCACGGTGGACAGGTCGATCAAGGCGGCGCCGGGACGGATCGTCTCGGCGACGCCGGCACCGCCGAACACGACCGCCTCGAGCGCAGCGGGGTCGGTGAGCATGGTGAAGATCGCGTCGGCGCGGGCGGCCGCATCGGCGGGCGAGCCCGCCACGGTGGCGCCCGCCCGGGCGAGCGGTTCGGCGCGCTCGGACGTGCGGTTCCACACGGTGAGGTCGTGGCCGGCGGCGAGGAGGTTCGCGGCCATCAGCGACCCCATCTGCCCGAGGCCGAGGAACGCCACCTTCGCCATGTCGGGCAGCCTACGCGGGGCGGTGCTCTCCGTCCTCGCGGGCCAGAGGTGGGGAGCTATCGCCGACCGCGTAGCGACCGTGACGCGCGGCATAGACCGGACACTGCACCTGCAGCACCATGAGGCATGCGGACATGCCGTTCCTGCGGCCGGAACCACCGCCCTTCGAGCGGGCACCACGAATGCCCGGCGTGTCGCTCACGGGACGAATGCGCCTGCGGCAACCCCAAGCAGGTCAAGTCCCGGACGTGTCGTGCCTGCTGGGAACGAGCAGGGCAACGGCGCGGACAACTACCACTGGAAGGGCGGCACCACCCGCCACCACGCCGGCTACCTGATGGTCCGCATCCCGGATCATCCGCGTGCCCGGACAGGCGGGTACGTGTTCGAACACATCATCGTCATGGAACGGGTCCTGGGCCGCCCGCTCTCGCCGGACGAGACCGTCCATCACCTGAACGGGGTCCGTGACGACAACCGACCGGAGAACCTCGAGCTGTGGGTTCGTCCGCAACCGCCGGGGATCCGCGCCCGCGACGCCGTCGCGTGGGCACGAGAGATCCTCGCGAGGCATGGAGACCTGGGATAAACACCCCCAACAACATTGCGCACCTTGCTTGCAGCGCAATGCTCTTGGAGGTGGCGGGATTTGAACCCGCGTCTTCGGGCGACCGCATGGGTCTTCTCCGGGCGCAGCCGACGGAAAGATCTCGCCTCGAGGCTCCCGTCGGCGGAGGACCTCTCGGCCAACCCGGGAAAGGTGTCCCTCATCGGCCCCCGGGCGGGACCGTTGAGGTGAGCCTGCTCAGTGACGCTCGACCCTCGATCGCAGGCGCACGAGGCGAACGGCTACCTAGAGACTAGGCAGCGAGCGCGTACTCATCGTTGGCGCTTGTATTGGTCCGGCGTTTAACGAGACATCCGGGATCTCGGCCCGCTTCTCCCAGACGGTGATCGTCCGAATCGAAGCCAGTACACCCCCATATGTAGTTGTCCCTGCAGTATACGGCGGCCGCCGACACGTGCGGACGGTTCAGCGGCGGCGGCCCGCGGCTCGCTCGATCTCGCGCTGCGCCTCACGCTTCGCGATCGCCTGGCGCTTCTCGTGGCGACGCTTACCCCGCCCGAGGCCGAGCTCGACCTTCGCGAGGCCGTGGGCGAAGTACACGCGCAGCGGCACGACCGAGTGACCCTTCTCACGGATCTCTGCGTGGAGATGCTCGATCTCGTCGCGGTGCAGGAGGAGCTTTCGTGGGCGAAGGGGCTGGTGCTTCTTCGTGTCGCCCTGCTCGTAGGCGGGGATGTGCATGCCTTCGAGCCAGGCCTCGCCGCCGTGCACCCGCGCGTAGCAGTCCACGAGGGACGCCCGGCCGCCGCGGAGCGACTTCACCTCGTCGCCGGTGAGCTGGATCCCCGCCTCGAGCTGCTCGACGATCTCGTAGTCGTGGCGAGCCTTCCGGTTCGAGGCGACGGTCTTGTCACCGTCATCGCGCCCACCGCCCATCGGGGCTCAGACGTCGAGGAAGCGACGCATGCCGATCGTGCCGGCGATCACCGCGACGATGGCGGCCGCGGCGACGATCCATGGCGCGACGGCGAGCACGTCGGAGTTCCGAACGAGGGGGAAGAACGGGATCTCGCCCCGGAGACGGTCGATGAAGACGACCTTGACCAGGAACAGCGCGAAAATCGCCGCGGCGGCGCCGAACAGCGACTCCACGAGCCCCTCGATCAGGAACGGCACCCGGATCCGCCAGTTCGTCGCGCCGACCAGGCGCATGATGCCGATCTCCTTGCGGCGCGCGAACATGCCCATCCGCAGCGTGTTCGCCACCAGAGCGACGGCGGAGGCGAGCATGATCACCGCGACCGAGAGCACCCCGATCGACAGCACCCGGGTGATCGCGACGAGCCGATCGAGCAGCTCGCGATAGTCGGCGACCTGCCGGACGCCGGGCTCGGCGCACGCGATCTCACCCGTGTCGCTCGGCTCGCAGCCCAGCCTCGCGGGGATCTGTTCGTAGAGAGCCGGGTCGGCGAGATTCACCCGGAGCGACGCGGGGATCACCTCCGCGCAGTCGACGTTCTCGGTGATCGACCGCTGGTTCCGGAAGATCTCGAGGAAGCGCGCGCACGCTTGTTCTTTGGTCTCGTACGTGACGTCGCCGACCGCGGGCAGTTCCTGCAGCATGTCGGTCAGGCGCGCCACCGTTTCGGGCTTCACGGGGTCGTCGAGGTATACGGCGACCTGCACGTTGCCGGTCCAGGCGTCGATCACGAGATCGAACTCGCGCGCGATCAACAGGGCCAGGCCGAACAGGAACAGCGCGATGAACGCCGTCGACATCGCCGCGAACGCCACGATGCCGTTGCGCCGCAACCCGGCGGCCGTCTCCCTGAAGTAGTACTCCAGACGCGGGGCCATCTAGCTGTAGACCCCACGGCTCTGGTCGCGCACCACGTGGCCCTTGTCGAGCTCGATCACGCGCTTGCGCATCGCGTCGACGATCGCCTGGTCGTGCGTCGCCATGACGACCGTCGTCCCGATCCTGTTCACCTTGTCGAGCAGCCGCATGATGTCGACGCTTGTGTTGGGGTCGAGGTTGCCGGTCGGCTCGTCGGCGAGGAGCACCAGCGGACGGTTCACGCACGCCCTCGCGATCGACACCCGTTGCTGCTCGCCACCCGACAGCTCGTCCGGGTAGTTGTTGAGCTTGTCGCCGAGCCCCACGTAGTCGAGGATCTCGGGCACCCGCTGGTCGATCACGTGCTTCGGCTTGCCGATCACCTCGAGGGCGAACGCGACGTTGCCGAACGCCGTCTTGTCCTGGAGGAGCTTGTAGTCCTGGAAGACGGTGCCGATGTTCCGCCGCAGATGGGGCACCTTGAACGACGTGATCTTCGCCAGGTTCTTGCCGGCCACGTACACGTCACCGTTCGTCGTCTCCTCCTCCTTGAGCAGGAGGCGGATCAGGGTCGACTTGCCGGAGCCGGAGGGGCCGACGACGAACACGAACTCGCCCTTGTCGATCTCGAGATCGACGCCGGCGAGCGCGGTCACGCCGTTGCGGTACATCTTCGTGACGTGCTGAAGGCTGATCATGGATGAGTGGTCGGTGCGTGGGGAGATCGGGGAAGACCGGCCTACGCTACCAGAGGCATTCCCGCAGGTCGCGGAAGCTTCGCCGATAGGCTGTGGCGATGGTGCGGCGGGCCGGGGCGTGGGCGGGACCGGTGCTCGTCACCGGCCTCGTGCTGTTCACGCTCCGGGGTTTCGTCTTCGAGGCACAGCTGACGAAGGAACATTCCGATCTGCTGTCGTTCTGGCTCCCCCGATGGTCCTTCCTCGGCCGCCAGGTCGCCGACCTGTCGCTCCCGGCCTGGAACCCCTTCGAGATGCTCGGCTACCGCTTCGCGGCCGATCCGCAGGGAGGCTGGCTCTACGCCGCGCCGATGGCGTTGTTCTCGACGCTGTCGCCGAGCGTCGCGATGCGCGCGATGCTCGTCCTGCATCCGCTGCTCGCGGGGCTCGGCCTCTACGCCTTCCTGCGGATCGAACGACTCGACCGGATCCCGGCGACGGTCGGAACCCTCTCGATCGCCGCGATGATGACGACGTCGGAGCTCGTGCTCTCGATGCCGTTCGCCGGCTTCCTCGCGTGGACGACGATCGTCCTCGTCGGCGCGGCGGGGTTCCGCCGGGCCGCGCGGCCGTCCGGGCGCCTCGCGTGGCTCGCGCTCGCCGCGTTCGCCTGGTCGCAGGTCGCGGGCGCCCACCTCTCGCACGGGCTCGCGATGTGCACGTTGCTCGTCGCGGCCTACCTCGTCGCGCACGCGGTGATCGCCGCTCGCACCGGTGAGGGATGGTGGCCCGCGGACGCGGGCCGGATCGTCGTGTTCGTCACCGTGTTGCCGCTCGCGTCGCTCGCGATCCTCGTGCCGCGCTTCGACCTGATCGGCGAGTCCAGCCTTCGCGAGGGGTACGCGGCGCTCGAGGACGGGGTCGAGGCCCCCAGCACCCTCGGGGATCGCGCCGTGCAGGTCGACGGGGTGTGGGCGGGGTGGCCGCTGAGCCTGTCGAGCTCGCCGGGCGCCTACGCGGGCGCCGCCGTCCTGCTCGCCGTGCCGCTCGCGCTCCGGGCCAGGAGGCGACGCGCCCTCGTGTGGGGCGTCGGCATCACCTTCGCGATCGGCTACGTGCTGCTCCTCGACGCGGTGATCGCCGGGTGGCCGGGCGACCTGATCGCGGCGCTGCCCTTCGGCGACACGCTGATCCACAACCCCGGACGGTTCCGCTACCTCGCCGTGCTCGCCGCCCCGATCCTCGGCGCGGCCGGGATCCAGGGGCTCCGGGACGACCCGCTGCCGGCTCGCCGGCTCGCGCCCTGGGTCGCCGGCGGCGTGATGCTCTGGCTCCTCCTACCGGTCGCCGCCGGCGGCAACGGCCTGCATTGGGCGTTGTTCGCCGCCGCCGCCGTCCCGGCGTCCATCGGCCTCGCGGCGTGGCGCGGGCGTCGCCGGTGGGCACCCGCCGCCCTCGTGGGCCTCGTGCTCGTCGAAGCGATCGTCGGCTCGATCGTGGCGAGCCGGTACACGGGCTTCACGATGTTCGTCGGGCTCGAGGGCGAGAGCTCGTCGCCGAACGCCGTGCTGCAACCCCTGCGCGCGCCCGACGTCGACCTGGAGGCGTTCCTCGAGCCCGGCCCGTTCGTTCCCATCATCGGTGACGATCGGTACCTCACGTGGGCGCCCCCGCGGCCGTGTACCAGCGGGGATACCTCGCGGCCCAGGAGCCGGCCGACTGGCCCGCGCTCGCCCTGGAGCGCGGGACGCTCTTCGGCGTCCGCGACGTCCTCGGGTACAACCCCGTCCAGTTGATCCGCTACTGGACGTGGATCCGGGTCGCGAACGAGCTTCCGCTGTTCTACAACGCGACCTCGATCCAGCGCCCGACGCGGCGCGACGTCGAGCTGGCCGGCATCCGGTTCCTCGTCGTCCCCGAGGGCGTCCCGCCGACGCTGCCGGGCCATGTCGTGGCGAACGCCGACGGCTACGACCTCGTCGAGGTCGACGACCCGCCGCCGATGGCCTCGGTCGTCACGGACTGGGACGTCGCGCCCGGCCCCGACGACGCGTTCGCGGCGATCCTCGACCCGACGTTCGACCCCCTCGATCGAGCGATCGTCGAAGGCGACCCCCGGATCGCACCGACCGCTGACGGCGAGAAGGGGTCGGCGACCTACGAGGAAGGCTCCCCCACCGAGGTCCGCGTCACGGTGACGGCGACGGCACCGTCGATCGTCGTCGTGCGGCAGAGCTTCGACGACGGCTGGTCGGCCACGGTCGACGGCGCATCGGCGCCGGTCCTGCCGGCCGACGGGTTCCTGCTGGGCGTGCCGGTCGAGGCCGGCGCCCACGAGATCCGGCTGACCTACCGCGACGATGCGGTCGCGATCGGACTGTGGCTCTCGGGTGCGGTGTGGCTCGCGATGCTGAGCACCTTCGTCGTGATGCTCGGCCGCGAGCGCCGCACGGCGTCGGCGTCGGCAGCGACATCGTCGCGCCGCGCTACGAGCTCGCCGTCGCGGCCTCGGACGCCCGCCGACGGAGCTCCGCCTCGATGAACCGGTCGAGGTCGCCGTCGAGCACGCGCTGCGGGTCGCCGACCTCGACGTCGGTCCGGTGGTCCTTGACCATCTGGTAGGGCGCGAGCACGTACGAACGGATCTGCGAGCCGAAGTCGACGGCCTTGCGCTCGCCGCGGATCTCGTCCATCTGCTCCTCGCGGCGCTGACGGTCGAGCTCGGCGAGGCGCGCCTTCAGGATCGACATCGCGACCGCGCGGTTCTGCATCTGCGAACGCTCGTTCTGGCACGCGACCACGATGCCGCTCGGCAGATGGGTGATGCGCACCGCCGAGTCGGTCGTGTTCACCGACTGCCCCCCGGGCCCGCTCGAGCGGTAGACGTCGATCCGCAGATCCTTCTCGTCGATCTCGACGTCCTCGGCCTGCGCCTCGTCGAGCGCCGGGATCACGTCGAGCGAGGCGAACGACGTGTGACGCCGCTTCTGCTGGTCGAACGGGCTGATCCGCACGAGCCGATGCACGCCGCGTTCGGCCGCGAGCAGCCCGTAGGCGGTGTGGCCGTGCACCTGGAACGTCGCCGACTTGATCCCGGCCTCCTCGCCGTGATGGATCTCGTCGACCTCGATCTTGAAGCCGTGTTCTTCGGCCCAGCGCATGTACATGCGCAGCAGCATCTCGGCCCAGTCCTGGCTCTCGGTGCCGCCGGCGCCGGCGTTCACCGTGGCGATCGCGTCGTTCGCGTCGTAGTCCCCGGAGAGCATCGCGGCGAGCTCGACCTTCTCGAGATCGGCAGCGAGCGTTTCGACGCCGGCGGCGAGCTCCCTCGCCAGCTCGGGGTCGTCGGCGTCCTCGAGGAGCTCGTCGATCGCGACCACGTCACCGAGCTTGCGCTGCAGCGCGTCGTACTGGTCGACGACGACCTTGAGCCGCGAGAGCCTCTGCGTCAGCTGCTGACCGCGCGCCGGATCGTCCCACAGCGTCGGATCGGACGCCTCCCGCTCGAGCTCGTCGGCACGTGCCCGCTTGCCGTCGACGTCAAAGGAACCCCCTGGCGGCGTGGACGCGCTCGGCGAGCTCTTTGAGGCGGTCGGTGTGATCACTCATCGCGCCTGCGAGTCTACCGGGGTGATCCGACCGCTCGGACCCGCCGACGCCGAGGCGTGCGACGCCATCGTTGCCTCGCTGCCCGATTGGTTCGGGCTGGCCGAGGGTATCCGGCAGGCCGCCGAGATCGTGCGCCGTCACGAGGGATACGCGGCGGAGCTGGACGGGACCGTGATCGGGTTCCTCACCCTCGACCAGCGGCACCGGCAGTCATCCGAGATCTCCTGGATGGCCGTGCACCGAGACCACCGGCGCACGGGCGTCGGCGGTGCCCTGCTCGGCAGGGCGACGCAGGACCTGCGGGCTCGCGGCGTCCGGCTGTTGGTGGTGAAGACGTTGTCGGACCGCGTCGATCCCGGACCGGCGTACGCGCAGACCCGCGCCTTCTACCTGTCCGAGGGCTTCGTGCCGGTGCTGGAACTCGACATCTGGGGTCCCGAGAACCCCTGTCAGGTGCTCGTCCTGCCGCTCTGACGGGGCGGGTCGCTATGCCACGGCGCCGTGGCACTTCTTGTACTTCTTCCCGCTGCCGCACGGGCAGGGGGCGTTCCGCGGCACCTTGTCGGAGATCGCCTGGGCCGTCGCGCCGCCGGTCCGCCGGCCCATCCCCGTTGGCGCCGCGTCACCGCCGACGGCCCCCGCCGCGGCGGCCTCGCCTGCCCCGGCGGCGCCGGCGGTGACCGCCTCCTTGTTCTCCTGGAGCCGCTGGACGCGTGGAGCGGCCGGCGCCTGACGCTGCTCGGGGCGGACGAGCTCGACGCGGTAGATGTATTTCGCGAAGTCGTCGCGGATCGACCGGGTGAGCTCCTCGAACATCGTGAACGCCTCGCGCCGGTACTCGGTGAGCGGGTCGCGCTGCGCGTAGGCCCGCAGGTGGATGCCCTCCTGCAGGTAGTCCATGTCGTAGAGATGCTCGCGCCACTTCGTATCGGTGATGTTGAGGAGCACGACCCGCTCCATCTCGCGCATCACGTCGGCCCCGACCTCGGCCTCTTTGGCCTCGTAGGCGCGGAGCGCCTCGTCCACGAACCGCTCCTGCAGCTCGCCGATATCCTCGATGTCCTGCACGTCGGCGGGTCGGCTCGAGACCGGGAAGTACTCCGCGAGCCCCGTGATCAACTGGTCGCGGTCCCACTCCTCGGGGAACACGTCGGTCGGGCACCACGTCGCGACGGCGTCCCGCACGACCTCCTGCACGAAATCGAGGCACTGGTCCTTGAGGTCCTCGCCCTCGAGGATCTTCCGGCGCTCCGAGTAGATCACCTCGCGCTGGCCGTTCATCACCTCGTCGTACTTGAGGACGTTCTTCCGGCGCTCGTAGTTGAGCTCCTCGATCTGCTTCTGCGCGTTCTCGACCGCGCGGCTCACCATCTTGGCCTCGATCGGCTCGCCGTCGGGCCATTTCAGGCGCTCCATGATCGAGGCGACCCGGTCGCTCGCGAACATGCGCATCAGGTCGTCCTCGAGCGAGAGGTAGAACAGCGACGCGCCGGGATCGCCCTGCCGGCCGGCGCGCCCCCGCAGCTGGTTGTCGATCCGCCGCGACTCGTGGCGCTCGGTGCCGAGGACGTACAGCCCTCCGAGCTCGATCACCTCGTCGTGTTCGGCATCGGTCTGCGCCTTGAACTTGCGGAGCAGCGGTTCGTATTCGGCTTCGTAGGCACGTGCCTCGTCGTCGTCCATCTCGAACAGCAGGTAGCGGTCGTTGTCGAAGCCGCGTCCGGCCATCTCCTGGCGCGCGAGGTACTCGGGGTTGCCGCCGAGCAGGATGTCGACGCCGCGGCCCGCCATGTTGGTCGCGACCGTGACCGTGCCCTTGCGGCCTGCCTGGGCGACGATCGTCGCCTCCTTCTCGTGGTTCTTCGCGTTGAGGACGCTGTGGCGCACCCCACGACGATCGAGCACACCGGAGAGCCGCTCGGACTTCTCGATCGACACCGTGCCGACGAGGATCGGCTGGCCCTCGGCGTTGCGTTCGATGATGTCGTCGGCGACCGCGTTCCATTTCTCGTCTTCGGCCTTGTAGATCAGGTCCTGGTCGTCGTCGCGGATCATCGGCCGGTTCGTCGGGATCTCGATCACGCTGATCTTGTAGGTCTCTTCGAACTCCGTGAGCTGCGTCTTCGCCGTTCCCGTCATGCCGGCGAGCTTGTCGTACATCTTGAAGTAGTTCTGGATCGTGATCGTGGCGAGCGTCTGGTTCTCCTCCTTGATGCGCACGCCCTCCTTCGCCTCGATCGCCTGGTGCAGTCCCTCGGAATACCGGCGGCCTTCGAGGACGCGACCGGTGAACTCGTCGACGATCTTGACCTCGCCGTCGGCCACCACGTACTGCACGTCGAGCTTGTAGAGCTCCTTCGCGCGCAGCGCGTTGTGCAGGTGATGGACGAGCTGCGTGTTCGAATGGTCGTAGAGGTTCTCGAGGTCGAGGATCTCCTCGACCTTCGCGACACCCGATTCGGTGACCGCGACCTGGTACTTGCCCTCGTCGACATCGTAGTCGTCGTCACGCGAGAGCCGCGGTGCGACCCGGGCGAACGTCTGGTACCACTTCGCGCTGTCGCTCACCATCCCGCTGATGATCAGCGGCGTGCGCGCCTCGTCGATCAGGATCGAGTCGACCTCGTCCACGATCGCGAAGTGGTACCCGCGCTGCACGCAGTCGGCGAGCCGCATCGCCATGTTGTCCCGCAGGTAGTCGAACCCGAACTCGTTGTTCGTGCCGTACGTGATATCGGCGCCGTAGGCCGGACGCCGCTGCGCCGGGGTCATCGAACCCTGGATCAAGCCGACGTCGAGGCCAAGGAAGCGGTAGATGCCCCCCATCCATTCCGAGTCGCGCTTCGCGAGGTAGTCGTTGACCGTGACGAGGTGCACGCCCTCACCCGTCAGGGCGTTCAGGTACGCGGGCAGGGTTGCGACGAGCGTCTTGCCCTCACCGGTCTTCATCTCGGCGATGTTGCCCCGATGCAGCGCCACGCCGCCCATCAGCTGGACGTCGTAGTGGCGCTGCCCGATGGTGCGCCGGGCTGCCTCGCGGACGGCGGCGAACGCCTCGGGGAGCAGGTCGTCGAGCTGCTCCCCGTGATCGAGGCGCTCGCGGAACTCCCCCGTCTTCCCGCGGAGCTCGTCGTCGGCGAGATCCTCGATCTCGGGCTCGTAGGTGCCGACGAGGCGCGCGAGATCCTGCAGGGCCTTCTGCTTGCGGCCTTCGCCCAGGCTGCCGAGCTTCTCGAGGACCAATGGACTCCTTCAGCGGACGGGGATACCGAGGAAGTTTAGCCGAGGGTTCGGCGACACCGGGGCGGCGGTTCAGGTGGTGGCGACGGCGCGCGCCCGCAGACCGGTGCCCACGACCACCATGACGGCGGCCACGAGCACCGCCATCCCGAGGGCGAGCGTGCGGTACCCGGCCGCCTCGAGCACGAGGGCGCCCACGAGCCCGGCGGTCGCCGAGCACGCGCTCGCGAGCAGGTCGGTGAATCCGAGCGCGCCGGCCCGCTCGCGCGGCGAGGTCACGTCGCTGATCACGGTGGTCGCGCCGAGGAACAGCGCCGACCAGCCGATACCGATCAGGAACAGCCCCAGGCCGATGAGCGTCGCGGAAGCTTCGGTCGCCGCCAGCAGCGCGCCGACCACGGTCACCCCTCCACCGGCGAGCAGGCCCGGCCGCCGGCCGTAGCGATCCATCGCGGCACCGATCAGGGGTGAGAAGGCGAACATGCCGGCGATGTGCACGCTGATCACCCACGAGATCGTCGTGCCGCCGTGGCCGTGGTGGTCGAGGGCGTTGGGCGTGACGCCCATCACCCCGACCATCGAGAGCTGCCCGATCGACGCCGCGATCACGGCCGTGCGGAACGCCGGGATCCGCAGAAGCTCGGCGGCGCCTCGTGCCGGCGCCGTGTCGGCGATCGCCTCGGCCGGCGTCGCCGCCGCCGAGAGATCGCGAGGATCGGGCCGCACGGCGAGTACGAGGCCGATCGCGACGACCGCCCCGAACGGCACGAGCACCCACGGCACGACGTCGGGGTCGGCACCGCGACGCTCGGCCAGGGCGCGGATCGCCGCGACGAGGAGCGGGCTTCCGACGGCTCCGATCGTGCCCGCGGCCAGCACGAGGCCGACGGCCTTCGCCCGGGCCGCCGGCACGTACATGTCGGCGATCGCTCCCCGCACGAGCTGCGCGCCGCCGAAACCGACCCCGAACGGCACCGTCGCCGCGACGAGCCCGGCGAACGACCCGGCGGCGATCGCGGCCCCGCATCCGATCCCGGCCAGCCCGACCGCGGCGTAGCTCACGAGCAAGCCCGGGCGACGGCCGAAGCGATCCATCGCCCGGCCGATGACCCACGCGCCGACGGCGGCGGAGCCGAAGTACAGGCCCCAGATCGTCCCCGACGCCCCGTCGCGCCCGGTGATGTCGGCCGCCGCCACGCCGCCGACGACGAGCATCACCGGGAAGGAGATCTGGACGAACGCTTGCGCGAGCGCGAGCAGCCGGGTGTTGCGTCGAACGGCGGCCTCGCGCTCCACGGCGCGCATCCTAATGGCGTCCGGGCTCAGAGGTGTTCGAGCAGGCCGCCGAGCCGCTCCAGGAGCCTCGCGTTCTCGGTGTAGTCGACCGGACACGCGATCACCGACACCGCGTCGTCGGCCAGGGCGGTCCGCAGGATGGGCAGGAGCTCGTCGGCGGACCCGATCTGGTAGCCCTTCGCACCGAAGCTCTCGGCGAACCGCACGAAGTCGGGGTTGCCGAAGCTCACGGCATCGGTGCGCCCGAGATGCAGCTCCTGCTTCCAGCCGATCAGCCCGTAGCCGCCGTCGACCCACACGAGCACGGTGATGTGCACGCCCTCGCGGACGGCCGTCTCGAGCTCCGCCGCGCTCATCAGGAAGGCCCCGTCGCCGACCGCGGCGAGGATCCGGCGCTCGGGATGCACGAGCTTCGCGGCGATCGCGCCGGGGAGGGCGAACGCCATCGTCGCCAGCCCGTTCGAGATCAGGCAGGTGTTGGGGGCGTAGGTGGGATAGAGGCGAGCCATCCACATCTTCGCGACGCCGGTGTCGACGAGCACGATGTCGTCACGATCCATCGCCTCGCGGACGTCGGCGACGACCCGCTGGGGATGCAGCGGGTACGCATCGTCCCTCGCGCCCTGCATGAGCTCCTCGTCGCGCAGGTGCGTCGCGGGCATCGTCGGTGGGTCGGCGCCGGTGCGATCGGTGGCGACGGCGATCGCGTCGAGCGACGCGCCGATGTCGCCCACGACCCCGACCGACAAGACGTAGTTTGCGTCGACCTCGGCGACGTCGCGATGCACGTGGATCAACCGCTTCGCGCCGTCGGGGTTCCAGCGAACGGGCGCGTACTCGACGAGGTCGTAGCCGACCGCGACCACCACGTCGGCGCGGTCGAACCCGAAGTTCGCGTAGTCCTTCACCATGAAGCCGATTGTGCCGACGGCGAGCTCGTGATCGTCGGGGAACACGCCCTTGCCGAGGAACGTCGTCACGACCGGGATCCGCAGCCGCTCGGCGAATCGGATCAGCGCGTCGGTGGCGCGGTCCCGCTGCACCCCGGGCCCGGCCAGCACGATCGGGCGCTTGGCATCCGACAGGAGCTCGGCCGCTCTGCGCACCTGGACCTCGGCGGGCGCCGGGTCGACCGGCACGTTCACCGGAAGCGGCGACAGATCGACCTCGCGCTCGGCGACGTCCTCGGGAAGGATCAAGAAGGTCGCGCCGGGACGTTCCGTCGCCGCGGTCTTGAAGGCCTTGCGCACCATCTCGGGGACCGCGGCGGCGACCGTGATCATGTCACCCCACTTCGCGACCGGGCGGAACATCCGCACGAGGTCGACGGCCTGGTGGGACTCCTTCGATATGCGAGCGAGCGGTGCCTGCGCCGTGATCGCGACGAGGGGATGCGAGTCGAGCTGCGCGTTGGCCACGCCGAGCAAGAGGTTGATCGCGCCCGGTCCCAGCGTCGCCAGGCACACACCGGGACGCCCCGTAAGCGCGCCGTACGTGTCGGCCATGAACGCCGCACCGCGCTCGTCGCGGGTGGTCACGAACCGGATCGACGAACCCGCGAGCGCGTCGATCATCTGGAGGTTCTCCTCGCCCGGAAGCCCGAAGACGTACTCGACGCCCTCGTTCTCGAGGCACTCGACGAGGAGCTGCGCGACGATCGTGGGTCTGGGGCTCACCCCGACAGCGTATCCGGGCGCGAGTCGAGGACCTGGCGCGTGAGCTGAGCGTGGCCGACGTGCTCCTGCAGGTGCTCCAGCGCGTGCAGCAGCGCCCAGGCCGACGTGACTCGGTCGGGATCGCCCGCGCTACCCGGCCGATGCGTGACGCGCGACGCCCCGGGCTCGAACGGCGCCTCGGAAGCCAGCAACGCGCGGCAGTCCTGACGCATCGCATCGACGAAGCCGAGCAGCTCCTCCGCGCTGCTCGCCGTGACGCGGAACTCCGAGGGCCGGTCCCGTATGGGGAGCGGGGCGCCGGTGGCGACCGCGAACCACGACCGCGTGCTGTGCATCGCGTGGGTCGCGAGGACCGCGATCGTATTCGTCTCCTCGCCCGCGGGACGAGCGTTCAGGGTGTCGGCAGGGGCGCCCTCGATCGCCTGCCGCAAGCCGGCGACGGCACCGTCGAAGATCTCGCCCGCCGCCTCGAAGACCGGATCCGCCACGCGCCGGGCGCCTAGCTGATCTCGATCATCTTCTCGCGCACGGCGTAGACGACCGCCTCCATGCGCGAATGCAGGTGCAGCTTCTCGAGGATGTTGCGGATGTGGTTCTTCACCGTGTTCTCGGAGATGAACAGCTGCTTGGCGATGTCGCGGTTGTTGAGACCCTGAGCGACGAGGCGCAGCACCTCCATCTCGCGGTCGGTGAGGCGTGGCGAGGGCATCTGCGGCCGCTCGTCCGACGCCTTCGACATCGCGGCGAACTCGTTCAAGAGCTTCGACGCCATCGAGGGACTGATGCGGGATTGGCCCGCCGAGACCGTCCGGATCGCGTCGGCGACCTCTTCGATCGGGATCTCCTTCAGCAGGTAGCCGCTCGCGCCCGCCTTGATCGCGTCGTAGAGGTCGCCCTCTTCGTCGCTGATCGTCAGCATCAAGATCTTGACGTGCGGCAGGATCTCCTTGATCTGGGCGGTGGCCTCGATCCCGGAGCGCTTGGGCATGCGGACGTCCATCAAGACGATGTCGGGCATGACCTCTTGGGCCCGATCGATCGCCTCCTGCCCGTCGGAAGCCTCCCCCACGAGCTCGATATCGGGCTCCTGGGAAAGGACCATCTCGAGCCCCCGGCGGAACAACGCGTGATCGTCGACGACCATCACGCGCAGCTTCTCGCCGGACCCGCCGCTCGCCTTCTCGGTCACGAACCGCTCCTTTACGACTAGTCCCCGGGGGCTACGGCGGATTCTAGTCCACCTCGGTGGATGGAGTTCCGCCTCTTGCCGTGATGGTCGCGCACCTGACGTTCGAGCTTCTCGGCCACCTTGTCGAGCGCGCTCGGCACGTCGGGGGCCTCCGCCGACGCGCGGAAGGTCTTCCGCGGGATACGCAGGGCCGCCTCCACGCGTTTCATGCCGGGTTTCGGACGGTGCTCCGAGATGAACTCGAGATCGAGACCGACCGTACGCGGCTCGAGCCGCTCGAGGCGCGAGAGCTTGTGCTCGGCCGACGCCTTGATCTCGTCGGTGATCCGCAACCCGCGCGCCGTGTACCTGAGGTCCATGTGTCCTCGTTCCCTCACCGTTCGCCGCCGGGATGGGCCCTCGGCCGGCTGACCTGGTCTTTGCCCCCACACCCGCCTGCGGGAGTGCTCGCCGGACGCCTCGAACGGCGGCCGACTCCCACCCTCTCCCGCGACGGTCGCCCGCACGGGGCAGGACTTACATCTAAACCGCGCCATGCTCAGCGACCAACGGTCGCCTTACGTGGGTCGTTTCGCCCGCGGCTGGCGTCGACTACCGGGGAGTGTCCCCGGGCAACCACAGACCCGGACGAGGGCCCGTCCGAGGATAGGCGGGGTGCCGCGACCCGTGCAACGCGGCGCGCCGCAGCGATCGCGCGGCGACCGCCCCGTGCACCTCGCGCGCGCCGGCGGCGACGAGCGCGTCGGCGCACGCGGCCATCGTCGCGCCGGTCGTCAGGACGTCGTCGACGAGGAGCACCCGGCCCGTCACGGGCCGAGGCGCCTCGAACGCGCCCCGCATGGCCCGGCGTCGTTCGTCGCCGATCCGGCGCGCCTGCGGCGTCGTGCTGATCGTGACGCTTCGCCATGGCGACGCGCGGGCAGGCCGAGCTCGAGCGCGATCGCTTCGGCCAGCGCTGCGCGCTTGGTCGTAGCCGCGCTCGGCGAGCCGGCGCCGCGCGAGCGGCACCCAGGTGACGGCGTCGACGAGCGGCAGATCGAGGGTGACGATCGCACAGGCCAGCGCCGGCGCGACGTCGCGCCAGCCCGAGAACTTCAGGCGGCGGATCGACGGCCTTCATAGGCCCGAGGTAGGCGAACGGCGCGCGAGCGCTGCCGATCGGCGCCGGCGGACATTCGGGGCACGCCGTGACCGGCTCGGGCCACGGATGCCCGCAGCGTTCGCACCACGGTGGCTCGAGCGGCGCGAGCTCGTGTACGGCACCGCGCGACAGAACGGCCACGCCCCGTCGCCGCATCCGGCGCACCGGCGCGGGAAGACGACCTCGAGTGCCCGATGCAGCACCGGGCGACGCTACGCCCCGGGTACGACATGCCCAGCGCGAAAACCGGTCCGGATCTACGGCAGCGTGATCTCGATCGGCGGTTCGCCCTTGACCTCGATCGCGAGCCGATCCTGCGTCCGCAACGCGGGATACGCGAGGATCCGCCCCGCCGACGTTCCGTCTTCGTGCTCGACGTCCAGCACCGGATGGCTGGCGCCGTCGGCAGAGAGCTTCACGCGCGGCGCCTTCGTCGCCTCGTAGTCGATCTGCAGGTGGTCGGCCGCGCACTCGAGGTCGCCGAGTCGCACGTCTCCCGCACGCTTGCCGATCGTGACCTGGCCCTTGCGAACGGCCGCCCGCGGCCACGGCATCGCGAAGCGATCGCCGGGACGCACGACCGCCGGCGTCCCGTCGATCACGATCGTCGCACTCGAGCCGGTACCACCCCGCCTCGAGCTCGGTGATCGGGAACTCGAAGGGGATGAACAGGTCGAGGTTCGGCGCGACGTCGAGGACGGCGGCGTCGATCCCGAGCGGCAACCGCGCCCGACCGCCGACCTCGGCCACCCGCGGCGTCTTCGAGCCGGAGCTGGTGCGGATCGCCGTCGGCGGCGCGCATGACGAACGCACCCTTCATCGTCGCCGGGAACCGCTCGACGTGCGCGCGGATCGAAACGCGATCCGGCACCGCGCTACGTGCCCTCTTCCCAGGAGCGCAGGTAGGCTTCCTGCTCGTCGGTCAGCGTGTCGATCTCGACGCCCATGCCGCGGAGCTTCAGCCGCGCGACCTCCTTGTCGATCTCGACCGGCACCGGATAGACCTTGGGCTCGAGTTCGGCGTGGTGCTGGACGACCCACTCGGCCGCGAGCGCCTGGTTCGCGAACGACATGTCCATCACGGCGGCGGGGTGCCCCTCGGCGGCGGCGAGGTTCACGAGGCGCCCCTCGCCCAGCAGGTGGATCGTGCGCCCGTCGGCGAACGTGTACTCGTCGACGAACTCGCGGATGCCGGCGCACGCCGCCCGACGCCAGCTCCCGGAGCGCCCCCTTGTCGATCTCGACGTCGAAGTGCCCGCTGTTCGCGAGGATCGCGCCGTCCTTCATCAGCTCCATGTGCTCGCGACGGATCACGCCCTTGTCGCCGGTCACGGTCACGAAGATGTCGCCGATGCGCGCCGCGTCGCGGAGCGGCATCACCCGATAGCCCTCCATCATGGCCTCGAGCGCGGCCGTCGGGTCGACCTCGGTGACGATCACCTGGGCGCCGAGACCGCGGGCGCGCGAGGCGACGCCGCGGCCGCACATCCCGAAGCCGCACACGACGAACGTGCGCCCGGCGATCAGACGGTTCGTCGCGCGCATGATCGCGTCCATCGTCGACTGCCCGGTGCCGTAACGGTTGTCGAACAGGTGCTTCGTGTCGGCGTCGTTCACCGACACGATCGGGTACTTCAGCGCCCCGTCGCCCGCCATCGCGCGCAGCCGGATCACGCCAGTCGTCGTCTCCTCGGTGCCGCCCCACACGTCGGCGATCTGGTCGACGCGCTGCTTGTGCAGGACGCTCACCATGTCGGCGCCGTCGTCCATCGTGATCTGCGGGCGCGACGTCGAGCACCGCGTTGATGTGCTTGAAGAACGTGTCGGTGTCCTCGCCCTTGATCGCGAACGTCTCGACGCCGGCCTCGGTGAGCGCCGCCGCGACGTCGTCTTGCGTCGACAGCGGGTTCGAGGCGCACAGCAGCACCTGCCGCCGCCGGCGGCGAGCGTCGGCATCAGGTTCGCCGTCTCGGTCGTCACGTGCAGGCATGCCGCGATCGCGGACGCCGTCGAGCGGCCGCTCCTTCTCGAAGCGCTCCTGGATCTGCGCGAGCACCGGCATCTCACCGGCCGCCCACGCGATCCGCTCCTGGCCGGTGGGCGCGAGGCCCGGGATCCCTGACGTCAGGCATGGGTAGCTCCTTCTGGCGATGGATCGATCGGTGGCGTCGGGGCGACCGCGGACGTGGGGCCGGCAGCGGGAGGCGTGGGAACAGATCCACGAGGAGCCTCCCGACGGCCTTCGCGGTCGTCGTTCGACACCCGCACGACCTCCTCGTGGGACACCTCCTCGCCGAACGCGTTCGTCACGGAGCACAGCGCCAGCACGCGCATGCCGAGCGCCCGTGCCGGCAGCACCTCGGGGACCATCGACATGCCGACGACCGTCGCGCCGATCTCGCGCAGGAAGCCGACCTCGCGCGGGCGTCTCGTAGGCCGGGCCCTGCATCGCGGCGTAGACGCCTTCGACGGCGCGCACGCCGATCTCGCGCGCCTCCTCGAGCGCGAGGCGCCGGAGCTCGGGATCGTAGGCGCCCTGCATCGGGATGAACGCCGGCGTGCCGTCGGGGAAGCTCGCCAGCCGCGCAGGGGCGACTCTCCCATCAGGTTGACGTGATCGCGCAGGACCACGACCGTGCCCGGCCGCGAGGCTCTCGAGCAGCCCGCCGACCGCGGCGGTGACCACCATCGTGCCGCGCCCCGAGCTCGCGGGCCAGCCGCGGGAGCAGCGCCGGCACGTCCATGCCGTGGCCCTCGTAGAAGTGGACGCGTCCGCTGAACGCCGCGACCGGCACGCCGGCGAGCGTTCCGAGCACGAGCCGTCCGGCGTGGCCCGGCACGCCCGACGGTGGGAACCCCGGAAGGTCGGTGAACGCGAAGGACGCGTCCTCGGCGAGGCGCGTCGCCGAGCGCCGGCCCGAGGCCCGAGCCGAGCACGATGCCGATCCGCGGCTCGAGCTCGTCGCGCGACCGGACGACCGCGGCGGCCTGCGCGCGGCCAGGTCGTCGCCGGGGCCGGGGAGGCCCGCGGTCACGACGACCCCGCCAGCGCGGCCTTCAGCTCCGAACGATCGCGTCGATCGGGCTCGGGTCCACCCCGCGGGCGAGGCCCGCGTACGTCGAGGCGAAGTCGCCGAGCAGGACCACGAGCGAGAACAGCCGAGCGAGCGCCGCACGTGCCGCTGGCCGTGACCTCCACGCGTCTCGGCGCCCGCGCGGCGCGCGATCTCGAGCGAGAGCGGGAACCGCGCGGCCACGTCCGGATGCTCGTCGTCGTGCCGCAGCGCGACGATCGGCGAACCAGCGCCCCGTTCCTCGGCCCACCCGACGACCTCGTTGTGATCGAGCTCGGGCAGCGCAGACGAGAACGCCGGAAGCTTCGCGTTCTCGTTCCACTGGGTCCGCCACCGGTTCGCGGCCATCGCGGCGAACCCGTCGGCGCCCCAGATCACCGGGGCCGGATCGCCGAGCGCCTGCGCGATCGTCTTCGCGGCGTTCGGTCCGCGTCGGCTGATCCGGGACCGAGCTCCGCGACGAGCCGCTCCATCTCGGCGACGGCCTCGTCGACGTCGGCGCGCGAGCCGCGGCAGCAGGCCCGCGGCCTCGAGCGCTCCGAGCACGCCGAACGCGAGATGACCGAGCGCCGCCCGCGGCATCAGCCCGCCGGTGCCGGTACGATCGGCACGCCGGCCGCCTCGGCGCTCGTGCGGCCGAGCTCGCCGCCGGAGGTGAGCGCGATCGCACGGCATCCGCGTGCGAGCGCCTCGTCGAAGGCCGCGAGCGTCTCGCTCGTGTCTGCCCGAGTAGGACGACCGACGACGAGCGTCGACGGACCGCAGAAGGCCGGCAGCTCCGGGGCGCGGTTCACCTCGACCGGCACGCCGAGCCGCGCTCGGAAGAGGCTCCGGACCACGTCGCCCGCCACCGCCGACCCGCCCATCCCGCAGTACGTCACCGCCGCGATCCCGTCGAGCGACGGGAGCGGCGACGCGGCGCGCGCCGTCGTCGTAGGCCGCGCGCGCACTGCGCCGGGAGACGCCACGATCGCCCAGCATGCCGCCGGCGTCGAGGGCGCGCGAGGGCCGCGACGTCGTCGAGGTCGCGGTCACGTCTTGTTGCTCCCCGGCTTCCGGCCCGTGGCTGTTCGCTTCGGGTTCTGTCCGGGGCCGGTTCTGGTCCGGTTTCTGGTCCGGCTTCTGTCCGGCTTCTGGGCCTCGTCGATCAGCATCACCGGGATGCCGTCGCGGACCGGGTAGCGATAGCCGCAGCGTCCGGCAGACGATCACCTGCTCGTCCTCGAGGTAGTCGATCTCGCCGCGGTCGTTCGGGCACACGAGGATCGTCGAGCAGCTCCGCGTCGAGGCTCATGCCTTGCCTCCTTCGGCTCCGGATCACGCCGAGCACGAGCGTCCGTCTTCTCGGCGAGCAGCTCGGCGGTCGTGGCCTCGGCGTTCAGCCGCAGGAGCGGCTCGGTGTTCGACGGCCGCACGTTGCACCACCAGTCGTCGAACTCTACCGTCAGCCCGTCGAGTCGGTCCTGCCGTCCGTCCGACGAGCGCCGCCGCGACCTTCTCGATCGCCGCCGCCGGATCATCCGACCTTCGAGTTGATCTCCCCGGACGCCGGAGTACTTCCGGAAGCGGCGCGAGCATCTCCGAGAGCGGCGCATCCGAGGCGGAGAGCTCTCCCAGCGCCATCACGGCGGCGATCAGACCCGCAGTCGGCACGGTAGTTGTCGCGGAAGTAGTAGTGCCCGGAGTGCTCGCCGCCGAAGATCGCCCCGGTCTCGGCCATCACCTGCTTGATGAACGAGTGCCCGACCCGCGTCCGGATCGGCTCGCCACCCTCGGCACGGATCGTCTCGGGCACGATCCAGGAGCAGATCAGGTTGTGCACGATCTTCGCGCCCGGCTCGCGGCGCAGCATCGCGCGAGCGACGAGCGCCGTGAGCACCGAACCGCTCACGTCGTCGGCCTTCTCGTCGACGAGGAAGACGCGGTCCGCATCGCCGTCGAATGCGAGGCCGACGTCGGCCCGGTGCTCGAGGACCGACACCTTGAGGTCCTTCTGGTTCTCGGGGTCGATCGGGTCGGCGGGGTGGTTCGGGAAGGTGCCGTCGAGCTCGGCGTAGAGATGGATGCAGCGTGACCGGCAGCCGCGCCATGACCGCCGGCACCACGAGTCCGCCCATCCCGTTGGCGGTGTCGGCGACGATCGTGAGCGGACGCAACGCCGCGACGTCCACGAACCGCAGCACGTGCTCGACGTAGGCATCGAGCAGGTCGACGCTGCTCGATGCGACCCGCGCGCGACCGCCGCGGAGCCTCGCCGCCGCGTTCGACGATCGCGCTGACGTCGCGCAGGCCGGTGTCCTCGCCGACGGGCTTCGCCCCGGAGATGCAGAACTTCAGCCCGTTGTATTGCTTCGGGTTGTGGCTCGCGGTGAGCATGATGCCGGGGACGTCGAGCGAGCCCGAGGCGAAATAGAGCAGGTCGGTGGACGCGAGCCCGAGGTCGGCGACGTCGCTGCCGCGGGAGATGATGCCTTCAGCGAGCGCCGCGGCGAGCTCGGGCGAGGACAGACGCGACAGTCGCGCCCGATCAGGATCCGCGGCGGCCCGACCACTCGACGAACGCGGCGCCGATCCGCCGGGCGAGGTCGGCATCGAGCTCGTCGGGGACGACGCCGCGGACGTCGTAGGCCTTGAAGATGCGATCGAGCACGGGCGACCATCGACCCGGCGTCGTGCCACCGGCGCCGGGGCATCCTCGGGACGAGGGCAGTGAACCCCGGTCAGCCGGCGACGGCGAGTTCTGCACGAGCTACTTCTGCGCGAGCTACTTCTGGACGACCAGGTCGATGACCGAGGAGAGCGGAACGAGCTCGCCCTCGCGGAACCACCACTTCGCCTCGCAGAGGTGGCACGTGCTGAACATGAGGTCGCGCCCACTGACGGCCATCGAGATCGAGATCAGGTCGCCCTGGCGGCAGCTGGGGCAGGGACCGTGAGGAGCGGCGTCGGGGGTTGTTGTCTCATGCAGCGTAGCGTCGGCGCCGGACCGTCTCCGGGAACATGGCGACTCTGGGCCCATTTTCCCTGGCCGCGGTCGCGGCACCGCCCGACTCGGCCGGGGACGCATGCGCCGCCGGGGCCGGGGGACCGTCGAACCCGCCGAAGGTCGGGGGCCGCCGAGGTCAGACCGCGAGGGACCCGGCCACGGCCGCGGTGGTCCGCTCGTCGCGAAGCTGCCAGCCCACGGGCGGCGTCATCCGCCCGGCATGGTCGCGACACAGGTCGAGGAGGTTGGGGTCCCGTTCGGGGAGGAGGTCGGCGAGCACGACCTGCCGTCGAGCGGCGTAGGCGAGGGACACCGTCACGACCGGCTCGGCGCCGCACCGCATCTTCGCGCAGATCCGCATGGCGGGGAGCGTAGATCACACGCGTGTGATTTCCAAGCACCGAGCCCGGGGCGGTCGCGGGCCCCTCGGGTGGCTCAGATGTCGAACTGGGCCGGGGTATCGCCCTCCATGGGCCCCGGCCGGGCGATGGCCCGACGATCACGACGGTCCGCGCCGACGTCGATCATCTCGAACAGGCTCCTCGACCTCTTCGTTCCGCATGCGGATGCACCCGTGGGAGGCGAACCGGCCGATCGATTCGGGAGCCGGCGTCCCATGGATCCGGATCAGGCCGGGAGCGTCGATGTAGATCGCGCGCGTTCCCATCGGCGCGCTCGGCCCACCCGGAACGACCGCCGGAAGCCCCGCGCCCCAGCTGTCGAGCGCCGGGTTGTACCAGGTCGGGTTCACGCGCTTGTCCCAGATCTCCCAGACGCCGGTCGGCGTGACCCATCCCGGCTTCGCCGTCGCCACGCTCCACGTCTGGATCACGTCGAAGCCCTCGTACAGCTCGAGCATGTTGCGATCGACGCGCACGACGATCGTGCGGCCGAGCTCGTCGCGTCGGGATCTTCGGCTGGAGCCGAACCGTCTCGAGCTGGACGTGTTCGCGGTCCCCGGCGTCGAGCGCGGCGCGGATCGTGGCCGCGGCCTCGTCGACCGGCAGCTTGCGGCCGGGCGCCGAGCGTTGGAACGTGATGTCGTTCGCGTCCTGGCGTGATGCCGATCGAGGCGTTCGTCCACGGCTCGAACACCTCGTCGGCGATCCGCGAGCGAGCAGGTCGACCGCTCGCCTGCCGGTCGTGAGGTAGGTCGATGTCGACGGGAGTCGACCGGCTCGTCGTTCACGCGGTGCCAGAACCGGTCGAGGGTGCCGAGCGTGCCGTTCAGCTCGAGCGCTTCCTCGCACCGCGGCGCCCACGGTCGCCTCGTCGGCCGAGGTCGGCCGGTGACACCTCGATCGTCCGGCCGGCGACCTCGACGGTGAGCGGCTCGGAGAGTCGGTCGTCGGCCGCCGCGCGGACGGCGCGCGTCGCCTCGCGCCTGGTCATGCCACCGACGTCGACGCCGGCGATGCGCACGCCGGGAAGGATCATCCGCCGTCTTCGCCCGTTCGTACCGGTACGCGCCGTACGCGCCACCGCCGGCGACGAGCAAGGCGAGCGAGGCCACCGTCGCGACGACGGCGACCACACCGAACCGACGGCTCCGTGCGTGACGTCCTCTGGCCATGGGATCCACCGAGGGGCCCCCGGGAAGGTGGGGGTGACGGCGGCATGATACCGCGGCCGAACCCGCTGCGCCCGTACGCAAACGGACGTCGCGCGGGCGGCCGAAGGCGTTCGGGGGTCAGGCGCGCTCGGGCAGCGGCACGCCGAGCACCAGGGCGTACCGCGCGTAGCCCTGGATCCCGCAGCGAGGCCGAACGCGCCGAGCGCCACGATCTCGGCACCCTCGGACCGCGACGAGGATCGCGGCGTCCGGAGCCGCTGCGCAGGAACGCCTCCGGCACGGCGACGGCAGCTCCGGCCGGGACGGCGACCCGCTCCTGGTCCCCCGGCGCTCGGCGTCGCCGCCGGGCAGGTGAGCGAGCGTGACGGAGGCGTCGCGGGAGCCGGGGTTCACGAGGACGACCGCCGGGAACGACGGATCGGCCAGGACGGTCGAGGGCACGAGCCAGGCGCTGGCGGACGTCGAGCCCCCGGCCGTCGCGCCGGCATCGATGCTGCCGAGCCTTCGGCGCGGAGCGCTGCCGCCACCATGGCCTCGCCGCGCACGCTCGAGCGCGACGCCGGAGGGACCACCGCGATGGAGACGCGGGTACGCGTGCGGCGGCGGGCCGGGGTGCTCGCCGTCGCTCAGCCCGCCGGCGTCCTGCGGCGGCTCCCGGGAGAGGAGGGTGGCCTCGAACCGAGCTTCGGCCTCGGTGGGAACGCCGATCGACAGCGTGGTGGGCCCCGCTCCGCCCGCGACCGGGAGCTCGAGCCGCGGGCGACGTCGACGAGGAGGCGATCGCGCTGCGGATGCCCGCCGGCCTTCGGCGTGACGACCGAGGCGACGGCGACGCGGCCGACCTGCGCCGCCACGTCGGCCAGGAGCGCCTCCTCGCCCTCGGCTGCGGGGTTCACGGGCAGCGCCACGCTGCGGCGCGGCCCGATCGCGAAGATCGGTCCACGGCGTGCGGACGGGTCGGCGGTCGGTCCGCGGAGTACAGGGCGACGTCGACGACCGCGTCGATGGCGAAGGGATTCGTGACGACAAGGAAGGCGAGGTCGCCTTGCGGCGTCCCGGGATCGACCGCGAACCAGCGCCGTCGCCGCCGCCGGCGGGACAGGGCTCCGCGCCGAGGCCCGGCGGGTCCTCCGACGCGATGAGCCACGCGGCGCCGACCCAGCCGCCGAAGGCGTCGACGAGGGTGGCTCGCGCCGTCGTCCGTCGCCGGGACGTCCTGGACGAACTGCCGTGACGCCGGCGCACCGTCGCCTCGACGGCTCGGCGGCCTTCCGCGTGCGCCGAGGGTCGAGTGATGCGCACGTCGACCTCGGTCCGGCCGGGGTTCATGACGACGATCGAGCCCGTCGATGCCCGTCGTTCCCGCCGTGCGGGCAGATCCAGGCGTCGACGACGCGAGGGTCGGTTCGGGAGCGGCCGCGGGCGTCGCGCGTCCGACCTCGTCCGCCACGGCCGCGGCCAGGGCGACCGCCGCGACGAACGCGAGCGCCAGCGGCGCCTGGGCGCGGAACCTCATCGGGCCACCGGCTTCCGCGTGATCCAGAGCGCCGCCGCCCACAGCGCCGCGAGGACGATCATCGCGACCGTCCGCGGGAACTGGCTCCCGTAGCGGACGCGGACGTCGGCCGGGGCGTCCTCGAACGCCGTCGCCCAGCCGAACGATCGGATCGGCGAGCCCAGTCGCATGCCGTCGAGCTCCCACGCCTCGTCGAACTCCGTCGACAGCGCCACGAGCGGGCGCCTCCGCGGACCCGTCCCAGCCGCCGTCGACGCGGTCGAGCGCATCGCCCCGCGGGGTCTCGGAGCCGCTGGACACGTGGCGCGATCGTCGCTCCGAGACGGCCTCCGCGAACGAACCGTCGTCGGGTCGGAGCGTCGCCGCGATCGGGAGGGCCGAGGCGTTGCGGAAGATCACGAGGCCCGAAGCCGGGACGCGGTCGAGGTCCGTCTGCTCGGCGAGACGCTCCGCCGCGGCGGGCTCGGAAGGTCGCCCTCGTCGGCGACCACGTAGCGCACGCCGAAGGGCGCGAGCAGCGCGCCGCCGTGCGTCGTGCCGCTCGGCGAGCAGCTCGCCGAGCGAGGACCAGAGCGCGTCCGCGCCGGGTCCCGCCAGCGGACGCGCGGTGTCGAGCGCCGAGGTTCCGGAGCGGTCGGTGAGCCCGAAGCGCAGCGTCGCGTCACCGGCCTCGACGATCGCCTTCGGGTCGCCGCCCGGTGGTGGGAACGCCTCGCCCGCGCGGCCCACCGATCCAGAGCACCCGGAACGACCCCTCGTTCCGCGCCGTCGATGACCGCCCACGCCGCCGGGATCCGGTCCACGGCCCCGTCGGCGCGCCGGCCGGTCATCGCCGCGATCGGATTGCACGGAGATCCCGGCCGACCAGCACGGCCGTGAGCAGCGCCGTCCCGACCTGGCGGAACCCGAACGACTCCCGGCCGAGCCTCCGACCGCCGACGAGAGCCCGTAGGCGATCAGCAACGCTTCGCCGACGGCGGCGAGCGCCGGCGTACGCCGGCGCGTTCGCGAGCGGCGGCGGAGCCAGCCGGCGGCCGACGAGCCACGCGAACGCGAGGCCGAGCGCCGCCGCCATCGCCGCCCGCCAGGCGGGCGCCCGGAACGGCGTCCGGACGAGGGCGAGCGACGAGGACCGCCCCGACCGGCAGGAACCACGCCCCGACCCAGGTGCCGGGACCACCTCCGATGGCCAAACGCCCGAGCGCGAGGGGGTCGGCTCGTGCCGATCGTCGTGCCGAGCGCCGCGCCGCCGTCGGCGACGAGCGTCGGTACGAACGTGAACAAGAGGATGGCGGCGCCGGCGAGCGCGAGCGCCCACGGTGGCGATCCCTCGGCCCCGACGGCGGCCCGCGACGAGCTCGAGCGCGACGACGAGGCCGATCGCGAAGGACGACGCCTGGGTAGAACGCGATGCCGACGGCGAGCGTGACCGCCAGACCCGCCGCGAGCCGGCGCGCCCCGTCGCTCGGCTCGTCGCGCGCGAACGCGACCTCGAGCCGCTCGACGAGCGGCGGCAGGACGACGAGGACGGCGAGGAGGGCCAGATCCGACCATCGGACGAGGCCCACGCCATCAGCCCCGACACAGCCGTAGGCGACCGCGGCGACGACCGAGGGACCGGGGCGGCCCGTGCGCCGCGCCGCCGAGCGATACATCAGCACCGCCGCGAGCACCGGCGCCGCCCCGAGCAGCACCTTCTCGGCGATCGCCGTGCTGCCGAAGGCGACGGTCGAGATCGCGCCGAGAAGGGCGAGCGCCGGACTCGCGGCGAGGGAACCACCGAGGCCGGTCGAGCGGTAGCCGGCCACGAGCTCCGTGAGGAACGCCCCCGGCACCGGCGGGAACATCGTCAGCGACCCGCCGGCGAGCGGTTCGGTCCCGAGGAGCTCCCGTCCCGCGATGATCGCGACCACGATCCCGAGGAACGTCGTGACCATCACCGGATGCGCCGCGACGAGCGACACCGTCCGGTCGCGGAGCCTGGGTGGCGCGGCGCCTTCTTCGTCGATCCCTCGCTGCTCCTCGAGGATCCGCTCGGCGGTCTGGAACCAGCGAGGCAGGCGCAGGCCCGCGGATTCGGTGAAGCGGCGGAGCGCCCGATCCCGCACCCTACGGGCCTTCTGCACGCGGCGACGCCGCGACCACGTGCCGGGCAGGTGCGCGACGTTCCACCCGAGGGCCTGGAACACGTCGAATGCCTCCTCGAACCGCCTGGACAGCGCGAGGTACACGAGCCGGACCGAGGGTCAGCGCCACGCCGATCGGCGAGGACCTTGACGAGCGACCATCCCGAGTAGTTCTTCAGCACGGTGGCGAGCGCCGCGCGATCTTCGTCGTAGCGACGGCTCCGGCCGCCGCCGGTCTCGTGCTCGCCGGCGGCGCGGTGACGCGACGCGCGCGAGCGGCGTCATCAGGACGCGCCAGCCCGCCACGCGGACGCGCCAGCACAGGTCGAGATCGGTGTGGTCGTCGCCGAGGCGCTCGTCGAACAAGCCGAACCTGCTGCCAGGCGTCGCGCGCGATGAGCATCGCGCATCCGTCGACGGTGAGGACCTCGAGCACCCGGTCGAACTGTCCCTGGTCGAGCTCGTCGGGTTGGAGCGAGGAGAACGGATGACCGAAGCGGTCGGCGCTCCTTCCGACGTCGCGGAGCACTCGGGGGCGATCCCAGTCGACGATCTTCGCGCCGACGATCCCGACGTGCTCGACGCCGGGGATCATCGTGGCTTCGACGAGCCGCGTGACGGCGTCGGGATCGAGCGCCACGTCGTCGTGCAGCAGCAAGAAGATGGTCGGCTTCGATCGCGACCGGCGGCGACAAGCGCCTCGGCGACCGAGCGAGCGAAGCCCACGCGCCGGTCGCGGCGGACCACGCGTCCGTCGCCCAATGACTGCACGAGCACCTCGTGGGAGCCGTCGCCGACCCGTCGTCGACGCGAGGACGCCAGGCGCGGATAGGTCTGGCCGGCGAGCGAGGCGAGGCACTCGCGGAGCGCCGCCTCGGCGTCGCGGACCACGAGGACGGCGAGGACCGTGGGAAGCCGACGCGGTGCGGCGACGGCGGCGGTGTCGGAGTCGGAAGCCGTGGCGGTCATACGTCACACGACGTCGCGCCGCGCGGCGGCGAGCGTAGCAGCCGCGCGCGGGCGGCCCGGGAAACGGAGGGGGCCCCGCAAGGGCCCCCTCCGGACCGCCGCGTCGCGGATCGGCGTTGGCGTGCTCTGCGCCGCGCCGGCGGTCTTCCGACGCGACGTCGGCCTTCTTGGCGGCCGTCTTGCGGCGCGCCGGCGACTTGCGGGCCGCCGTCTTCTTCCGCGCCGTGGTGTTCTTGCGAGCGGCGGACTTCTTCGCCGCGCTCTTCTTGCGCGCCGGCGACTTGCGGGCGGCCGATCTTCTTCCGGGCGGTGCTCTTGCGCGCGCCGGTCTTCTTGCGCGCGGCGTCTTCTTGCGCGCCGGCCTTCGAGCCGACGTCTTCTTGCGCGGACCGGCCTGTCTTCTTGCGGCCGGCGACTTCTTGGCGAGCCGGCGACTTCCTCGCGGCGGTCGACTTCCTCGCCGCCGTCTTCCGCCTGGCGGCGGGCCTCCGGGCCGAGGACTTCTTGGCGGCGGTCTTCTTGCGTGCCGCTGGCTTTCTGGCCGACGACTTCTTGCGCGCGGCCGTCTTCCTGGCTGCAGCCATGCTGCCCCCTTTCCCTCTTCCCTCGGCCGCGGGTCGTCGGCCGCCCTGCGGGTCTCGCCGGGAAGATCGCACTCCGACGCCATCTCGCGCGGGCGTCTCCTGCGGCGCCTCGATCGGGCGTCTCCTACGACGCCATGCGCTTCAGGCGCCGGCGCTCCCGTTCGCTCATGCCGCCCCACACCCCGTAGCGCTCATCGCGACGGAGCGCGTAGTTGAGGCATTCGATGCGGACGGGACACTCGCTGCAGATCTTCTTGGCCTCCCTCGATGAGCCTCCCTTCTCGGGGAAGAAGATCTCCGGATCATGATCGCGACACCGTGCTCGCTCTTGCCAAGGGATGTAATGGTGCACGCTCGTCTCCCCCCGAAATCACATCCGTGTGATTCTGAGGGAAGAACCACCTCGGTGACAAGAGGCACACCGAAGAAGATTCTCTGCCTCATCCCTCGTGCTATTTCACCGATCTGCTGTACGCGCAATCGTGTCGTGCGTTCGCGCAGGTTGCAAGACGTTTCGGCCGATTTTCTGATGGTCAATCGGGTTGACCGGATCGGTCAAGCCGAATTGACGATCTCACGAGGGCTTCTTCGAGCGGTTTCGGAGCGCGAACGTCTCGGAACGGCGATCTGGTCGTACGTCGTGCTCCGAACGACGGGCACCCGACCGATCGCGCGGATCGCGTCGTCGAAGCGATCGGGCGTCATCGCGATGCCCCAATCGGCACCGGCCATGCGGCTGATCGTCTCCTCCATCAGGGTGCCGCCGAAGTCGTTCGCGCCCGCTTGCAGGATGCGCTGACACGCGTCGACGCCGAGCTTCACCCACGAGACCTGGACGTTCGGGACGAGCCCGTCGAGCAGGATGCGCGCGACGGCGTGCATCCGCACGCTGTCGTCGGCCGAGGGTCCGGGGCGCGCCTTGCCGGCGAGGTAGATCGGCGCGTTGCGGTACACGAACGGCAACGGCACGAACTCGGTGAAGCCGCCGGTATCGGCCTGGATGCGGCCGAGGCGGCGGAGGTGAGCGACCCAGTGAGGCGGCGCATCGACGTGACCGAACATGATCGTGGAGCTCGAACGGATGCCGAGATCGTGTGCGATGCGGACGATCTGCTCCCAGGTGTCGGCCGGCAGCTTGCCCTTCGTCAGGAGCCACCGAACGTCGTCGTCGAGGATCTCCGCGGCGGTCCCCGGGATCGTGTCGAGCCCGTGCGCCTTCGCTTCGGTGAGGAACTCCCGGAACGACACGCCGAGCTTCGTCGCACCGTTCAGGATCTCCATCGGGCTGTACGCGTGCACGTGGATCTGCGGCACGCGCGCCTTCACGGCGTCGAGGAGGTCGAAGTAGAAGGTCGCGCGGCAGATCCGGGTGGATGCCTCCCTGCACGCAGACCTCGGACGCACCCTCGCGCCACGCCTCCTCGGCCCGATCGGCGACCTCCGCGAGCGTGAGGGTGTAGGACTCCGGGTCGACCTCTCGTTGCGCGAACGCGCAGAAGCGGCAGCCGACGTAGCACACGTTCGTGAAGTTGATGTTCCGGTTGATCACGTAGGTCACGGCCGGGCCGACCGCCTCGGCACGCAGGTCGTCGGCCACCCGGCAGAGCGCCTCGAGCGCGGCGCCGTCGGCCTCGAACAGCGCGAGGGCGTGCCCGTCGGTGAGCGGACGGTGGTGCGCGGCTCGTCGCAGGGCCGTATGGATCTCGGCGTCGAGCCGTTCGGGCATCCGATCACGCGTCGCCCAGGCCCGGGTGACCTCGTTGTCCGGCGCACCGAGGTCACCGCCGTAGACCGGCTCGGCGTCGGCGCGGAGTCCCGTGCCCTCGCCTTTGGCGAAGGTGAGCGCGATCGTCCGTGGCTTGTAGGTGATCTCGGGGTCCTGCCAGGCCACCGGACGGGCATGCTGCCCCTCGACCGCGAGCCCATCGGAGCCGAGCAGGGCCTCCACGGGGGCACGCATCTTGCCGGCGACCCACGGATCGGGCTCACCCGCGTACCGCGGGTAGATCGCGAGCCGTTCACGGAAGGTCTTGCCCCGGGCGGCGGTCGTGGCGGCGAGCGCCTCGATCGCTGGCCACGGGCGCTCCGGGTTGACGTGATCCGGCGTCACCGGCGACACCCCACCCCAGTCGTTGATCCCGGCGTCCAGCAGCCGCAGCCGCTGCGAAGGATCGGACAGGTTCGGCGGCGCCTGCACGCTCACGTGGGGGCCGAGGACGATCCGGGCGGTCGCGACGGTCGCGAGGAACGCCTCGTCGCCGGGCTCGGGCGCCCCCTGCATCGCCGTGCCCCGCTTCGCGCGGAAGTTCTGCACGATCACCTCTTGGACGTGCCGGAACCGCCGGTGCAGGTCGCGGATCGCGAACAGCGACTCGGCGCGCTCCCGCTCGGTCTCTCCGATCCCCACGAGGACACCCGTCGTGAACGGGATCGCGAGGCGGCCGGCGTCTTCGATCGTGCGCAGGCGCACCGCCGGCAGCTTGTCGGGCGAGTTGAAGTGCGGTCCTCCGCGCATCGACAGGCGCCGGCTGGAGGTCTCGAGCATGATGCCCATCGATGCGCTCACGTGCTTGAGCCGGGCGAGCTCCTCGTACGACATCACGCCCGGGTTCAGATGCGGCAGCAGCCCCGTCTCCTCGAGCACGCGGATCGCTACCGCGCGCAGGTACTCGAGGGTGGACGTGAACCCGCGCTCGGCGAGCCAGTCCCGCGCTTCGGGGTACCGATCCTCGGGTCGGTCGCCGAGGGTGAACAGCGCTTCCTTGCAACCCGCGTCGCGGCCCCGCTCGGCGATCGCCACGACCTCGTCGGGCGTGAGGTACGGATGGTCGAGCTTGGCCGGCGGCTTCGCGAAGGTGCAATAGTGACAGTGGTCGCGGCAGAGCATCGTGAGCGGCACGAACACCTTGCGCGAATACGTCACGGTGTCGCCCCATCCGAGATCGCGCAGCCGCGCCGCCACCTCGCTCATCCGAACGAGGTCGTCGCCGCGAGCGGCGAGGAGCGACCCTGCCTCGTCCAGGCTCAACGCCTTGCCCTGTTCGGCGCGCGCGAGGGCCCGGCGGATGGTGTGCGCCGTCCCCCCGGCCATGCGGGCGAGCCTACTACGCTGTTCCGTGGATGAAGCAGCCGACGCGCGTCGTCGCGCTCGCCGGTGGGATCGGCGCGGGGAAGTTCCTGCGCGGTGTCGCGCGCGTGGTGCCGGGACCCGGCCTCACGGCGATCGTGAACGTGGCCGACGACGTCGTCGTGCACGGCCTTCACGTCTCGCCCGATCCCGACTCGGTCGTCTATTGGCTCGGCGACGTGTTCGACCGAGATCGCGGATGGGGCAGGCGAGATGAGACGTTCCGCGCGACCGACGAGCTCCGCGCGTTCGGCGCCGACGACGCATGGTTCGGACTGGGCGACCTGGATCTCGCCACCCACGTGTTCCGCACCGACCGGTTGGCTCGCGGCGCGCCGCTGTCGGCGGTCACCGCGCGGGTCGCCGCGCGCTTCGGCGTCGGCGCGACGGATCCTGCCCGTCACCGACGACCGGGTCGAGACGCGGATCGACTGCGTCGACGCCAACGACGGATCGCCGCTCGATCTGCATTTCCAGGAGTACTGGGTCAGGCGCCGAGCGGTCGATCCGGTCAAGGGGGTCCGCTACGAAGGCGCGGACCGAGCCCGCCCGGCGCCCGGGGTGCTCGAGGCGATCGCCGACGCCGAGGTCGTGCTGATCTGCCCGTCGAACCCCGTCGTGTCGATCGGGCCGATCCTCGCGGTGCCCGGCGTGCGGGACGCCGTCATCGCTCGGCGCGACCGGACGGTCGGCGTGAGCGGGATCGTCGGCGGGGCGCCGGTCGCCGGCATGGCCGACAAGCTGATGCCGGCGGTCGGCATCGAGGTGAGCGCCGCGGGGGTCGCCGCGCACTACGAGGAGGAGCTGCTGTCGGCCTGGCTGGTCGATGACGCCGACCGCCACCTCCTGCCGGTGATCGAGGCGCTCGGCATCCGGGCCGCAGCGACGGACACCATCATGGGCGACGACGTGCGCGCCGAGGCCGTCGCTCGCGCGGCGTTGGAACTGCTCGGGTGACGGTCGAGCTGCTCCCCGTCGAGGGGTTGCCGGAGGTTCGGGCAGGCGACGACCTGGCCACGCTGCTGATGCCGGCCCTCCAGGCGATGGGGCCCCGCGAGGCCGACGTCGTCGTCGTCACCCAGAAGGTCGTCTCGAAGGCCGAGGGACGCGTCGTGCCCGATCACGACCGTGCCGCCGCGGTGGCCTCCGAGACGGCCCGGGTCGTGGCCCGGCGCGGCGACCTCGTGATCGCCGAGACGCGCCACGGCTTCGTCTGCGCGAACGCCGGCGTCGACGCCTCGAACGTCGAGCCCGGCTTCCTCGCCCTACTCCCCGACGATCCGGACGGGTCGGCGGAACGGCTGCGCGCGGCGCTCGCCGCGGGCCTCGGCCTCGAGCGCCTCGGGGTCGTGATCACCGACACCTTCGGACGGGCGTGGCGCGAGGGGCTCGTGAACGTGGCGATCGGGGTGGCCGGCATGCCCGCGCTCGTCGACCTCCGGGGCGCTCGCGACACGCACGGCCGCGTCCTCGAGGCGACCGTGGTCGCCCTCGCCGACGAGGTCGCCGCCGCGAGCGGGCTCGTGACCGGCAAAGCCGACGGCGTGCCCGCGGCGGTGGTGCGCGGCCTGGCGTCGACGCGTTCGGGCAGGACCGCCGCACCGGCCGCAGACACGGACGGGCGCGGCCGAAGCGGGTCCCCTGCGCGACGGGGGGGCGGCGCCGATCTCGTGCGCGGGGCGGCCGACGATCTCTTCAGGGAGTCACCGCTGCAGGCCCTGCACGCGAGGCGCACGATCCGGTCGTTCGGGCCCGGCGAGGTCTCCCTCGGCGCGGTCGAGGACGCGGTGGCCGCAGCGGTCACCGCCCCCGCGCCGCATCACACCCGCCCGTGGCGCTTCACCGTGCTCACGAGCGCCGCCGCTCGTCGCGCGCTGCTCGCCGCGATGGCCGAGGCGTGGCGAGCCGATCTGCGCCGCGACGGCACCGACGACGACGTGATCGCACGTCGGATCGCCAAGAGCGACGCGGTGCTCGGCGAAGCGCCCGTCCTGATCGTTCCGTGGGTGTCCTTCGAGGGGTCCCATCACTACCCCGACGAGGAGCGCGCGGCAGCGGAGCGCACGATGTTCCTCTTGTCCGGCGGCGCGGCGATCCAGACGCTGCTGCTCGGCTTGCATGCCGGGCGGGTCGCCTCGTGCTGGATCTCCTCGACCCTGTTCTGCCAGGAGGAGACCCGGGCCGCCCTGGGCGTGGACGAACGATGGACGGCGCTCGGGGCCGTCGCGTGCGGACCGATGCCGGAGGGCGGAGCCCCGCGGCCCCGCCCCCCGATCGATCGCTCGACGTTCTTCAACGTCCGCTGAGCGTTACGCGATGAGGCCCCGGACGAAGTACCAGACGAAGATCGCCGACGCCAGGTACATCAGCGGGTGCACCTTCGTCGGCTTCCCCTGCAACACGCGGATCGTGGTGTACGCGACGAACCCGGCGCCGATCCCGTTCGCGATCGAATACGTGAACGGCATGATCGTCATCGTCAGCAGCGCAGGGATCCCGATCGCGGGGTCGCGCCAGTCGATCTCGCCGATCGAGCGCATCATGAAGTAGCCGACGATCACGAGCACCGGTGCGGTCGCCTCCGGCGGGATCACGCCGGCGAGCGGCGAGATGAACAGGCAGAGCAGGAACAGCCCCCCGGTCACCACGGCCGTGAGGCCGGTGCGGCCGCCCTCGCCGATCCCGGCGGCGCTCTCGATGAACGTGGTGTTGGACGACGCCGACGCCGCGCCGCCGGCCGCCGCCGCGAGCGAGTCGACGAGCAGCACCCGGTTCATGTTCGGGAGCCTCCCGTCGCGGTCGAGGAGGTTCGCCTCCTCGCCGAGGGCGACCGCCGTGCCCATCGTGTCGAAGAAGTCCGACAGCATGACGGCGATCAGCGGCGCCAGCGCCGCGACGACGCCGAGCGTCGAGAAGAAGCCCAGAGAGAAGTTGCCGACGAGGGAGAAGTCCGGTGTCGCGACCACGTCGTCGGGCACCGTGGCGACGCCCGTCTCACCCCACAGGAGCGCGTCGCCCCAGATCTCGTTGATCGCGATCGCGACGACGGTTGTGACCAGGATGCCGAGCAGCAATCCGCCGCGGACGCCGCGCACGACCATGATCGAGGTCAGCGCGAGCCCGAGCGCGAACACGAGCATGTTGAAGGTCGTGAAATCGTGGGTGAGCGTGACCGGCGTGCCCTCCCCCTGCACGACGATGCCGGCGTTCACGAGGCCGATGATCACCAGGAACAACCCGATGCCGATGCCGATCGCACGCTTGAGATCCATCGGGATCGCGTTCATGACGGCTTGGCGGAACCCGGTGAGCACGAGGGCGGCGATCACGAGACCCTCGACCACGATCACGCCCATCGCCTCGGGCCACGACAGCCCCAAGGCGCCCACGAGCGTGAACGCCACGAACCCGTTCAGCCCGAGCCCCGAGGCGAGCGCGAACGGGACGTTGGCCCACAGCCCCATGACGATCGTCGCCACCCCGGCCACGAGCGCCGTCACGGTCAGGACCTGCTCGAACGGCAGCGTCGCCCCCGTGCCGTCGGCGACGGAGCCGAGGATCAGCGGGTTGAGGAACAAGATGTAGGCCATCGTGAGCCACGTGGCCACGCCGGCGACGATCTCGGTGCGCACCGTGGAGCCGCGCTCCGTGATGCGGAAGTAGCGATCCAGACCAGCGCCGCCGCCCGACGCCTCGGGCAGACGGACCTTTCGGTCGTGCTCGGTCCTCGCCATGCACCCCCCCTGCGAACGAGCCGGCGACCGAGGGTGCCGGCGACCCCGGGGAAGGTGGCCCGAGCATATGGAGGGACCTGAGGCGGCGCAACCGTTGCCCTTGGGTAAGCTTGCCGCCCGATGCGGCCGTTCGATGTGGAAGGAGCACCGACCCCGTGAGCGACCGCGACCCGAGCCGCCGACCCACGAAGGCGGAACGCAAGGAGCAGGCCCGCCTCGAGCGCGACGCGATCCGCCAGCAGATGCAGCGGCGCAAGCGCAGCCGCACGATCGGCACCGTCCTCGTGGTCCTCGCGCTCGTCGCCGTGGTCGTCGTGCTGTTCGCACTTCCGTCATCGGATGACCCTGCGTCGGACCTTCCGACCCCCGAGGTGCTCCTCGAACAAGCGGCGGCGCAGGCGGACGCGGCATCCTGCGAGGACGTGAGGACGATCGAGCCGTACGGAACCGATGACCAGACCCACATCGGCGCGCCGCCGTTCACGGAGCTCCCGGATCTGTCGACCTATCCGTCGACGCCGCCGACCTCGGGGCCGCACGACGGCACCGGCACGCTGCCCGCGGGGATCTACGACTCGCCGCCGCCGATGGGGCGGCTCCTTCACTCCCTCGAGCACGGGGGCACGGTGATCTGGTACGAACCCGCGGCGCCGAGCGCCGAGATCCAGCGGATCAAGGACTTCTACGCACAGGACGTGGGCGACGTCGCGGCGGGGCAGGACCGCGTGATCATCGCCCCGTACGACTACGAGGCCCAGGACGGAGCGGGGCAGCTCCCGGCAGGAACCCAGATGGCGCTCGTCTCGTGGCATCGCCTCCAGACGTGCGCCGACCCGAGCCTGGCCGTCGCGCTCGACTTCACATCGCGGTTCTCGTTCCCGGCCGCCCTCGGTCGCGAGTACGAGGGAGAGGCGCCCGAGCCGGGGGGCCAGATGTGAGCCGTGGGTCCACGCCGATGACGAACGGAACGTGATGGCGAACAAGAAGCGGAAACGACCTCGCAACCGACCTCGGGCCGCAGCACCGTCGCCGCACGGATCCAGGCCCGATGCCGCGCCGGCGACCGAGCGTTCGGGGCCGGCGCGCGGCGAGCCCTCACCCGCGCGGGGTGGGGCGAACCCGGCGCGGCGCGAACGCAAAGAGGAGGCGCGTGCGGCGCGCGAGCGCGCGCGCAAGCAGGTGGCGAGGCGGAACGCGACCCGTCGCGCGGTCGTGCTCATCGTGATCAGCGTGGTCGCCCTCGGCGCGTTCTACGTGTTGAACCGAGCCGCGAGCCCGGGCTCGCTCACCGACGAGGTCGCGGCGCTCGCCGCCGCCGACGGCTGCTCCGACGTCACCCTGCCGGCCGACGACGCGCCCGGTGGCCTGCACCTCGCCGAGGACGAGTCGGCGAACTACACGCAGCGGCCCGCGACGTCGGGGTTCCACGCTCCTTCGACGCTCGGCACGGAGCAGAAGGTGTTCACCGAGGCGGTGCGCGAGGAGAACGCCGTGCATACCTTGGAGCACGGCGGCGTGCTGCTCTACTACCGCACCGAGGGAGAGGGCTCGGTCGGCCAGGACGTGATCGACCGCCTCGCCGCGTTCGCCGAGACCAAGACGGCCGTCTTCGTCTCCCCGCACGCGAACCTCGAGGAGGGTGATTCGCTCGCCTTCGCCGCGTGGAACACGCTCATGGCGTGCCCCGCCGGCGTGAGTGCCGACGACGCCGCCACGATCGCCAGAGGGTTCAGCGAGGCGTTCGAATGCACGTCGAGGGCGCCCGAGGCGAACATCTCGTCCGAGTGCAACTGACGTCGGCGGCGATCAGCTCACGACGCAGGGATCGCCCTGGGGACACTCGATCTGTCCGTACTCGAAGGTGGCGCGCAGCCCCCCACCTGAAAGCTTGCGGACCCGATCCGTCGGGAAGCCGAGCGCTCCCTCGGGGCCTTTCCTGTCGAGGTAGGTCGAGCACACGGCCCCACAGCGCATGCGCGCCGACGCCCCCTTCTGAGTAGATCCGTCCGCGCTCGAAGGTCATCCGGCGCACCCGACGCAGTCGATCGCGCGGCGCAGGCCGCCGTCGAGGTCGACGACATCGCGAGGTCGGGAGGCCGAGGACGCCTCGCGGCCGGCGCCGACCTCGTCGTATTCGCGGAAGAAGGCGCCCTGCAGCCAGATCGTGAGCCTTCGTCGTCGTTGTGGAAGATGCCTCCGGTCGCGAAGAGCTGCTGGCGACCGCGTTCCACGACGATCTGCTTGGACGTCGCGAAGCCCGGGCTCGCAGCCCAGGGCGTCGTATCGCTCGCGGATCGGCCCGGCGACGATGTTGCGGTCGCTGTTGATCCACACGCGGGTGTCGGGCAGCCCGAGCCGGCCGCGCGGAGCTCGGTCCCCTCGACGCGGTGCGCCGTCCGTCGACGCCGATCAGGACCGCCGTGACGATCCGCCCCGAGCGCCCGCGGCCGATCGGTCCGAAGATCGCGGAGCCGGCCGATCGATCGCGTCGACGGCCGGAGCCGCTGAGGTGAGGGTCGTCGGCGCTGAATCGCGACCTTCCAGTCGTGCCACGGGTTGCCGGCGGTCGACTCGCCCGGGTCGCACACGCCGCGTGAGCCAGGGGATGCGAATACGCGTCGTTGCCCGCCGTGCCACACGTCCTCGACGTTCTCGGAATGGCCGCCGTCGGAGGCCGCGTAGAACGCCTGGATCACCGTGCCGTTGAACGTGACGGCCTTGCCGGCGGTGTCGCGCACGGCGCATGACCCAGCGGGCCCGCCGGCGCGCCCTCGTGGGAGTACCCCTTGTAGACCTGATCGCCGGCGCCGTCGGTCGAGATGGCAGTCGCAGCCCGCGCGCGGACCGCCCTGCGCGCGGATCGTCGCCGCGGCGTAGGACCGGGCGGCAACCGCCTGGGCGCGCAGCGCCTCGAGCGGCCAGGACGTCGGAACCTCGGCCAGGCCGTAGAGGTACTCCTCGAACCCGACCGAGACGATCACCCGTTCGCGCACCCACCCGCGCACGCGTAGAGGTCGAACTCGAGATGACCGCGGCTGTACTCGAAACCTCGCCCAGATCGAGTCGGCCTCCGGCACGAACACGCGGGCGCCGTTGTCCTCGTAGGTCGCGACGAGATGCCGGCTCGGGCCGCCCCACGTCCGTCCACCGACGAGCCTGCCCGACGCCGTCCGGACCGCGTAGGCGTGGCCCGTGCGGTCACGGTCCAGGTCTTGTCGCCGAGGGATCGCGCCGATCGGTGCGCCCGTGAACGGGTCGCCGACCCAGAGCCGGACCCGGCCGCCTGCGCGCCTTCAGGTGGACCGTCGTACGACCGGACGCGGATCTCGACGCGGATCGCTCCGCGGGAGGTCACCGCTCCGCTCGACATGGTGCCCCGGTAGAAATGCGTCGAGGATCCGTCCTCGTGGTTCCAGCCCATCCGCGCGAGTCCGTGGGCGCCCCATTGCGACATGCCGAGGCCGTGACCGTAGCCGGAGCCGAAGAAGGTGAAGCTCGACGCGGCGCCGGCGGTCGGCGCGGAAGCCAGGAGGGCGGCGACGAGCGCCGCCGCGACGACGAGCGAGACAAGATCCTCGACGGTCACGGTGGGTCCCCCCGACGGCGTTGGGCACCCTCGCCCATCGACGGCGCCGGCCGCTGAGGCCGACGTTGAGCGGCCTCGGGGTCGGCATGGCACGGCCCGGAAGCGCCATCGGCGTGTCGGCGCCGAGCCGTCGCGTCGCCTCGAGCGCGAGCCCGTCGCCCACGCGCGCCCCGGCGCCCGAGGACGCAGCCGACGAGGGTCGCCCCGTCCCCGACCCGCGCGCCGGGGCCGACGATCGTCCGCAGCAGGCGCGCGCCGGCGGCGACCGCGGCGCCCGGGTGCAGCACGGAGTCGTCGACCTGGGCGCCCGGCCCCGACGCGGGCCTCCGGCGCCGACGGCGACCCATCGACCGAGATGCGAGCGCAGGTCGACGTCGGCCGTCGGGTGGACCCAGGGCTGCCGGGTAGCTCGACGCCCGCGACCCGGCCCGCCAGCAGGTCGAGATGCGCCTGCAGGTACTTCTCCGGCGTCCCAGGTCGATCCAGTACGCGTCGGCGAGGTAGCCCGAAGACCGGCTTGCCGGCGTCGATCACCGCGGGGAAGATCTCGCGCTCGATCGAGATCTCCTCGCTCCGGCGACCCACGAGCGAGCGCCGCCGGGTCGAGCAGGTAGGTCCCCGCGTTGACGTCACCCGGCACGCGCGTCCGCCGGCTTCTCGCGGAAGGCCGTCACCCGACCGCCGGCGTCGGTGTCGACGAGGCCGAAGGCTCGCGCGTCGTCGACGTGGTGCAGCGCGATCGTGACCTCGGCCGCGTCGAGCCGATGCGACGCGAGCATCGCGCGACAGGTCGAGGTCGGTGCAGGATGTCGCCGTTCAGCGCGAAGAACGGGTCGTCGCCCGAGCGCGTCGAGGGCGTGCACGATCGCGCCGCCGGTCCCGAGCGGCTCGTGCTCGGTGATCCAGGTGATCGCGCGGTTCGCCCCGACGCGCCTGCGATGAACGGATGGAACGCCTGCCTCCAGGTACGGCGACGACATGACGACCTCGTGGACGCCGTGGCGTACGAGCCGGTCGAGCGTGTGGTCGAGGGCCGGGCGGTCCACGAGGGGCAGCAGCTCCTTCTTGACCGTCTCGGTGAGCGGACGAAGGCGCGTGCCGAACCCCCCGACCAGCACGACCGCCTTCATCGGCCGCGATCCTCCTCGGCAGCCATGCGATCTCGGCGCGCAGCCGCAGGGCCGCCCAGGCGACGGGAAGCGTCAGCCGCCGCCAGCCCGCCGCCCGATGCTTGGCGGTAGTACCGGTACACGCTCGGTGAATGCATCACGACGATCTGCGCGGCGATGCGGCCCGTCGACACGCCGATCTCGTGCAACACCTCGACCTCGGGCGTGAACACGCACGCGTCCAGCCCGCCGCCTGCAGCCGCGTCGCGATGTCGAGCTCCTCGGCGTAGAGCGGGAACCCCTCGTCGAACCCGCCGACCTCGTCGAAGGCCTCGCGTGGGCAGCAGCATGCAGCGCCCGCAGACCCAGTCCACGACGCGCTCGGTCGTGCGGTCCCATCCGTCCATCTCGTAGCGGCGCGTGAAGGGGTTGTCGACGCGTGAACGGTGAGAGGAACGCGTGGCCGACCGCGTCGAGCACGCTCGGGAACGTGCGCCCGCTCGGGTACGCCGACGCCGTCGGGGTTCCGGATCATCGGCCCGACGATGCCGGCGCGCGGATGCGCCGCGCCGCCCGCGACGAGGTCGGCGAGCGTGCCCGCGGAACCATTCGGTGTCGGGGTTCAGGAACAGCAGCCACGGCGCCGTCGTCTCGCGGGCGCCCTGGTTCCAGGCGGGCGAGAGGAACACGTTCGTCGGGTTCTCGATCAGGCGGGCCCACGGATGCGCCTCCGACGGCGCGGCGGTGCGATCCGTCGTGAGAGGCGTTGTCGATCACGAGCGACGTCGATCGAGACGTCGCCACGGTGGCGCTCGAGCGACGCGAGGCAGCGCTCGAGGTAGCCTCGCCGTGTTGAAGTTCACGATGACGACGGCGAGCGTCCGCGGCCGCGCGGGATCCGCTCATGCGTGCGGCGTCGGGCGACGAGCACGATGCCGAGCAGATGAAGGCGACGCCGAGCCAGCGGAGCGGCGGGACCGTCTCGTGCAGGACGAGCACCGAGAACGACGACGATGAGGAGCGTAGCCGAGGGCGGCGAACGGGTAGGCGAACGACAGCGAGGCCCTCGACAGCACGAAGATCCACAGCACGGCCGAGGCCCGAACAGGGCAAGCCCGCCCCACGACCGCGAGTTCGACGATGCCGCGCATGAGCGCCCCGGCGTCGAACCGCAGGCCCCGCCCTTCGCGGCGGTGACGCGGTTCACGCCCGACTTCAAGGTCAGCTGGGCGACGCCGGCGAGCATCACCGACGCGACGATCAAGCGATCAGCATCGTGTGGTTCGCCTTCTCCGATCGTCGTGTGGACGGTTCGCGCTCGGCCGAGGTCCGTCGGCTCGATCACGGCCCCTCGACCTCCACGGTGCACGGGCATGTACACCTGATCGCGGTCGCCGCTCGCGCTGCTGCACCTCGAACGAGTACCGCTGATCCTGCACGTGATAGGTGCGCTCGTGGTCGCGCGAATGCACGCCGATCGTGACCCAGTACTTCCCCTGGATGAACGGGAGCGGGCCGAGTCGGAACCGCACGCGCTTGTTCGCCGTCGACGACGGCCGAGCGTCGACGCCGGCCGCCGGCGGTGTCGCCGCCGAAGACGAAGCGGTTCGTGCCGTCGTGCAGCGCGAACGACACGACGGGGTCCTCGATCGCCTCGTTCGCCTTGAGATCGACCTGGATGTCACGGTCGCCGCCGGGCCGCGACGGGGCCCGCGAGGGGGGCCGCGCCGCTCGAGCAGGCGCGGCGGCCGCGATCTCGATCTCCTTGGTGCCCTCCTCGTGGGCGAAGTCGAGGTCGTGTTGCAGGATCGTGAGCCGCATCTCGCGGACGACGTCGTCGGGGTCGCCGATCGCGTGCACCCGCCCGTGGTCGAGCATCACGGCCTGGTCGCAGAGCTGCCGGACGGTGTCGAGCGCGTGGCGTGACGAGCACGATCGTGCGCCCCTCGCTTCTGGAAGCCCCGCACCCGGTCGATGCAGCGCGCCTGGAACGCCTCGTCGCCGACCGCCAGGACCTCGTCGATCAAGAGCACCTCGGGGTCGACGTGCACCGCGACCGCGAACCCGAGCCGCACGAGCATGCCGGACGAGTAGAACTTCACCGCCGTGCCCATGAAGTCCTCGAGCTCGGCGAACGCGACGACGTCGTCGTAGACGCGATCGGTGTCTCGCCGCGAGAGCCCCAGGAACGACGCGTTCAGGTAGACGTTCTCCTTGCCCGGTGAGCTCGGGATGGAAACCCGCGCCGAGCTCGAGCAGCGCGGCGATCCGTCCGCGCTGGCGGACCGCGCCCGGTCGTCGGGCGCAGGATCCCCGCGATCACCTTGAGCAGCGTGCGTCTTGCCCGACCCGTTGTGGCCGATCAGCGCGAGCGATCGCCCGATGGGCACGTCGAAGTCGACGTCGCGGAGCGCCCAGAAGTCGTCGGCGCGCGTGCGGCCGCCGACAGGACGCCGTTGCTTCAGCGAGGTCGGCTTCTCGCGGTAGATCCGGAACCGCTTCGAGACGTCGCGGACCTCGATCGCGGGACGTCGTTCACAGCTCCTCCGCGAAATCGCCGGACATCGAGAAGTAGAGCCGCCACGTCGAGCGTACGAGCAGGACCGTGCTGACGCCGACGATCACCACGGCGAGCATGCCCGCGAGCTCGGCCGACGAGAACGCGGGCAGCACGTCGCCGCGTCCGACGAGTGGTAGAGCGCCCGCTGGAAGCCGAGGACGATCGCTCGCACGGGGTTCAGCAGGTACGCCTGCCACGCGGTGACGCCGGCGAGCGAGCACGTCGGGGAGCTCGTCCTGCACGAGCTGGCCGGGATAGACGATCGGGCGTGAGCCAGAACCACACGAGCATCCCGAGCCCGAGGAGGTGCTGGACGTCTCGGTAGCGGACGTTCAGCGCCGAGACGAGGAACGTCACGGCCGTCGTGAAGGTGAACAGCGCGACGAAGCGCCATCGGGTAGAGCCACACCGCTTCGAGGGTGAAGCCGTAGCCGGAGCCAGCAGGAACGCGAGGAGCACCGCCGACTGCAGCACGAAGTCGACCGGGCGACACGCCGATCGTCGAGAGCGGGAGGATCTCCCGCGGGAAGTAGACCTTCTTCACCAGGTTCGCGTTCGCGATCACCGACTGCGCGCCCGAGCGAGAGCGAGACGTCACAGGTTCCACGCGAGCAGTCCGGCGAGCAGGAACACGGGGTAGTGTGTCCACGCTGCTGCCGAGCACCACGACGACGAACGAGAAGACGGCCAGGAACACCACCGGGTTGAGCAGTGACCACACCGCGCCGAGGACCGAGGCCGTGTACTTGACCTTCAGTTCCTTGCGGACGAGGTTCCACAGGATCTCGCGGAAGGTCCACAGCTCGCGCAGGCGCGCCACGACCCGGAGGCGCGGTGGCTCGGACGTGCGTTCGGTCAGGTCGGCGGCGGTCGAGATCGGGGGCGCTCCTCGGGAGATGAAACCCGCTGGTCAGCGGGTTGTCGTCACGCAGGAGCCGAGTCTAGCAACGGGGGTCGCGGCGGCCGCGCAACGCTCATGGCATTCGTTTGAAGCTCTCGAGCGCCCTCGCGTACTTCGCGCCCCAACCGCGGGCGAGGCTGCTCCTCGCCGACCCCGATCTCGACGAGCGCGCGGGCCCAGCGGGCCATCGGCGCGTCGACGGGGTCGTGAACGAGGGCAGCCGTCGTCTCGATCGCCTCGGCGTAGCCTCGCGCCGTGGCGTCGGTCTCGCGCAGCCGAGCCATGTGCGCGCGCGCTGCCTCGGCGATCCGCGCGCGACGCTCGGGCCGGTCGGCGAGCTCGCGGAAAACCTCGGCGAGCTCCGCCGGGTCGGCCGGTCCCGCCGGGATCGTCGCGACGCTTCCCTCGGGTTCGTCCAGGTAGGCGCCGGTCGCGGAGATGACGGTCGCGCGGCCGATCTGCATCGCGCGCGCGAGCGTGCCGCTCACCTCACCCCGGTGGGGATAGCGGAGGTCGACGACGACGTCGGCGGCGGCGAGCCAGCCGAGGAAGTCCTCGTCGCTCACGTCGACATGGACCGAGGCGATCACCCAGCTCGCGGCGTCGGAGCTCCGGCTCGGCGTCGTGCGTCCGACGCGGCGGCCGACGACGGCGAGGTGCACGTCGTGATCCAGCCGAGCGACGGCGTCCGCCACCGCGCCGAGCTGCTTCGCCCCGTTGAGGTCGCCGGCCGCGACGACGAGCGAGCGAGCACCCCGGGCGCCCGCCGGCGCCCGGAGCGAGGCGGCTCGCGCCTCCGCCGCGCGGATCGCCACCGGGGCCTCGACCGGCGGATGCGGCACCACGTAGATCGGCGTCCGGCAGCCGTAAGCCTCCAGGTAGCGTCGCGCGAACGGCGCGTGGACGACGACGCCTCGAGCGTGCCGAGCGATCGCCGCGGACCACGGGACCCGCAGCGGACCGTCGACCTCGAGGCCGGAGGCTTCGAGCGAGCGGTGCGCGCCGAGCGCTTCCCGCATCGCGACGATCCCCAGCAGGTCCCCGGACGCCTGCAGCCCCCGGACGAAGTCGTCCATCGCCAGGTCGTGCAGCACCACGAGCCCCGGGAACGCCCACGCGAGCCGGTAGACGTCGAGATGGTGCTCGACGTTGTTCCCGAGCTGATAGACGCCGACCCGGTAGTTCGCGATCGCGGCGTGGTACCGGGGGTCGACCGGCCAGATCGTCTCGATCGGCCGGCGGTCGGTGAAGCCGATCCGGCGGAGGCCGTCGAGGACCGCGCGGTCGTACGTCGCGATGCCCGATGGCGCCGGCGGCATCGGACCGGCGAACGCGACGGTGTCGGCGGTGGTTCCGCCGGCGAGGCGATCCGCGGCGGCGCGCGCTCGAGCCTGCCGGCGGGTCGCGGCGCCCTGCGGCGCATCAGTCCAGCAGCCGCGCGACGACGTCGGGCCACCGCGGAACGACGTCACGCAGCATCGCGTTGCCGGCACGCCCCATCCGCGCCGCGGCGTCGCGGTCGCGGTACAGGCGGTCGAAGGCCTCGGCGAGGGACCGGGCATCGGGCTCGGCCACAAGCCGGTCTCACCGTCGGTGACGAACTCGAGCGGGCCGCCGGCGTCGGCCGTCGTGACGACGGGACGTTCCGCGGCGAACGCTTCGAGGGTGACGTACCCGTAGTCCTCGTCGTACGCCGGATAGCAAACGCCGAGCGCGCCGAGGTACAGCTCGAACAGCCGCTCGTCGGGCGGGAAGATCTCGATCCGCACCTTCTCCTGCAGACCCAGGCGCTGGATCCGATCGCGGAGCGCCCGCTCGTCGGGTCCCTTGCCGGCGAGCACGAGCTTCACGTCGCTCCGCACGAACTGCATCGCGTCGATCGCGAGCGATTGGCGCTTCAGCAGCTCGAGACGGCTCGGGAAGAAGACTCGTCTCCGTAGCCGCCGGGCTGGAGCTCGAGCAGCGTGTCGGTCACCGGCGACGGGTGATACAGGACCTCGGCCGGGATCCGGAGCGAGTTCCACAGGCGGTCCTTCACGTTCTTCGAGTTCGTGAAGATGCGCTTCGCCTCGCCGAGGGCCACGCGATCGGCCTGCCAGATCAGGTCCCGCACCTGGGGGCCGTCGTCCTGCTTGCTCAGATCGCCGAACTCCGGGTGATCCCACAGCTCGTAGGCCGACCGGTGCTGGTGGATCAGCCAGACGATCTTGCGCTCGTGCGGCGCGAGGTAGGCCGGGAACTTCAGCGCGATCACGGCGTCGATCTTCGTGCCGTTGGACTCGGAGACGTCGAAGCTCCGCCACACGGCCATCTGGTGCGCCAGCTCCGTCGCCGGGTACCACTTGCCGGCGATCGTGATCATCTCCGCCTCGTGGCCGGCCTCCTTGAGCGCCCGGACGAGCGCCTCGGTGTGGATCTCGGCACCGCCGCGCACGAACGACGTCTGCGGGTGCAGGACGCCGATCCTCACGTCCGGCCCCCCGTCGTTCCGGTGGTCGTCTCGCTCGTGGTCGGCGTCGACGACCCGGCGATCGCCTCGGCGTCCTCGAGCTTCGCGCGCAGGCGCCCGACGTCGTGCTCGAGATCGATCACGCGCTCGGCGAGCCGGATCGAGAGCTCCGTCTGGTCCGCGAGCAGCCGGTCGTAGCGCCACGTGACCGGTCGCATCACCCGATAGAGGAGGTATTTCAGCTTGCCCTTCGCGGCGGAGGACGACGCGAGGTTCCGCTCCGCGAGCGGCACGACGAGGCGCTCGTCGGTCCGCATCTTGGCGGCGAACTCGAGCATCTCCTCGCGCACCTCGGGGGTGCCTCCGGCCGCCGCGCGCCGGGGACGTCGGCCCAGTAGAGGTGGCGCTCGAGCGAGGCCCCCGCGTCGTCGTCGCTGGTCAGGTCGGCCATGTCGGGAGCGTAACAGCGGGTCGTGGCGGGGTCGTCACGGGCCTGGTAGGCGACGGCGTCGGAGCCGCCGGCGCCGGGCTCACGGCTCGAACGCGGGCGGATCCCAGATCGGGCCCGCGCAGTCCTTCGAAAGCGCGACCGGCTCCGGCCGCCGAGGCTGCCTGGTCGAAGTCGAACACGTAGGACATGTTGTCGGCGCGCCGGTCGCGCTCGCGTCAGGTAGCGCAGCCCCCAGTTGTCCTCGATGAACCGCAGGACGCTCGAGAACTCGGCCTCGACGCTGTCGACGTGCCCCTGCTTCGCGTACGGGCTGATCACGAGGGTCGGGCACGCGGATCCCGAACCCGAAGCGGTCGACCGACCGACGGCGGGACGTGGTCGTAGTAGCCGCCGAAGTCGTCCCACGTGAGGAAGATCGCGGTGTCCTCCCACGCGTCGCTGCGCATGATCGCGTTGATCAGCTCGACGGACCAGTTCATCCCCCAGCAGAAGTCGTACTCGGGGTGCTGGGAGAGCTGGAAGCGCGGCGTGATCCACGTGACCGGCGGCAGGCGATCCTCCTCGATGTCGCGCAGGACGTCGTCGACGGGACGGATGTGACGCGCCCACAGCTCCGGGTCGCTGCGGTACCGGTCGATCGCGGCGTACGCGGACCAGATGTAGCCGATCTGGGTGTTCGTCGCGGCGTAGTAGGCCCACGGGATCCCGGCGCGGTTCAGCAGGTCGCCCTCGGTGAGGAAGTCGAAGCAGGGATCGACCTTCACGAGCACGCCCTCGGGATCGACGACCTCGACGTAGCCGCCGTCGGCGATGTCGCATCCCCACGACTTCTCGAACCCGGCTTCCTGCGCCTCGCGCAGACGCGGGAACGGCTGCCACGGGTTGTCCAGCGCACCGCCCGACTGGGCGGCGATCGTGTAGAGGTGGTTCGGGAACGACGGCCCCATCGCCGAGGCGAAGAAGTTGTCGCGAGAGCACGTAGTCCTCGGCGAGCTTCCAGAACGGCCGGATCTGGTCGGGCCGGAACTGCGTGTACGCGTACCGGTCGGCGCTCTCGCGACTGGTTGAACCCGTCCATGCGGCCGCCGTTCACCGACGCGACGTTGCAGTTGTAGCAATGCGGGAGGTCGGGGGCCCGCCAGAGGACCGCCTCGGTGAGCGGCCGCCGGTCGCCGTCGTCCAGCCCGACGTTGCGCCGTCGGCGCCGGGGAACCGGCCGGAAGCGACGACGGTCATAAATATGCAGCTGGGCGAGCGTGTGGTGATTCCCTCCGGGTCCGAGCTTCGCCGGGCGTCGTGAGCGGCGTCGACAAGGCGGGCCGCGTGGACCGCAAGGCCGGTCTCACGCTCGCGTTCGACCGCATCACTATCAACGGACGCGAGCGCGAAATTCGTGGCATCGTCACCGACACCATCGAGGGCGAAGGGGTGAAGGGCGAAATCGCCAAGATCGGCACGGCCGCCGGCGCCGGCGCGATCATCGGCGGCATCATCGGCGGGGTGAAGGGGGCCATCGCGGGAATCCTGATCGGCGGCGGCGGCATCGCCGCGGCCACCCGGGGCAAGGACGTCGAGATCGCTCCGGGCACGATCCTCCGCGTGAGGCTCGATGAGCCGCCGGTGATCTAGTCGAACTGCCCGTCAATCACAGAGACACGAAGGCACAAAGACGCACGGAGAATATTTCTTGGGTTTCCAAGAAATCTCTGTAAGTCTCCGTGTCTTTGTGTCTCTGTGATTGACGAGTGAACGACTAGCGGCGGTAGTGCGCGGCGATGGAGTCCACCAGCGCGTCGAGCGTGTCTATTCGGCGGGCGTGATCGACACGCCGATGCCCAGGCGGCTGGCGGCTTCGGCCGTCGCCGGGCCGCAGACGGCGACGACGGTTTGTTGCAGGAGGTCGGCAGACTGCTCTGCCCCGAAGGTCGCCGCGAAGTTGCGCACGCTGGCCGCGCTGCGAGCCTGCTCGCGGGCGGCGGAGATGATGGCTGAGGCGGGGATGGCGCAGCTGCGCTATGTGGTGGTGCTCGAGCTGGGCGACGTGGGAGCGACTGCGTTGGGGTTCGCGGCCGACACGGCGGCGTTGGCGGCGGCGCATGCCTTCCTGACGGCCGCACGGCGGAGTGAGGAGGTCGAGGGCGCGATGCGGGCGCTCGATCTCGCTTGCAACGGCGAGCTGGGGTATTCGTACGATGCGCAAATCCAGGCGGACGGGCTGGTGCTCCGTCACGGCCGCGGCATGAGGTGACCCCGGGCGGCGGGATGTCGGCCGGCCGAGGTGATGCGGCCGACATCTCCGTTGGCGGTCTTAGTCGGGGAGGGCGTCGACTTGCAGGGCGACCCAGTCGCGGTGGCCGTGGACCCTGTGAGCGCGATCCTTGGCCCGCTCGCTCGCCGCCTCGGGCGTCTCGGCGGTGACCAGAACGTAGCCGTCATCATATTCGCGTCCCATGCCAGGTCGCGAGCGCATCCAGACTCGGTACTTGCCACCTTGCATGGGCGTGCTCCTGCTCGATGCTATGCAGCAGCGGCGGCGGGTCCGAGGCCTGCGCCGTCATCCTCGCGCCAGGCGCCGTCGGGCTCCTGCTCGCCATTGGCGCAGGCATCCGCGTCGTAGCCACCGTCCTCTCCGGCGCCGTCGCTGTCGGGCTCGTCGAGCTCGGCCCGCGACCAGCGTTGCTGGGCGGCGAGCTCGTCCGGCTGCAGGGCGAAACGGGCTTCCGGGTAGTGCCAGGTGCGATCCCTGAACGCCCGGATCATCGCCGCCCTGGTGTCTTTGGCGCGATCACAGGGTGCGACGTCGGTGGTTCCAGCCGCGCTGTTCAGGGCGGTCTTGGACAGGCAGCTGAGAAATTCCTCGGTTGCCATGGTGGGCAGATGCTGATCGGCGTTGATCGCCACGCCGGCATGGCGTGCCGCGATGCCGCTGCTCGAGCCGTCGACACGGCAGGACAGGATGGCGGCAAGCATGGCACGGGCACCGCCACGCAGGGCCTTCGGATCCTGGGTCAACGCTCCGCCCGCGGTGAGCGTGGCGACGGTCTTTCGCCGGATCGTGCGATTGCCGTAATCGTCGCTGCCGACCGGTGCCGTGACGCTGACATTGTCGGCACCCAGGGCCAGGACCAGCAGGCCGATCAGCGTCGAGTCGTCGATCGGCGCCTCGTGCAGTGCCTGGTGCAGTGCTGTGGTTCGGAGCTCGCCGATCAGGGCCTCGCCCTTCTTGGTGACCGGGGCTCGCGTGGGCTTCGGCTGGGCGGGCGCGTCGGCGGTGGGCTTGCCCTGGGTCTTCGCCGGCGTCTCTGCCGGGCGGAACGGGATGGTGCGGATCTCGCCGGTGTGCGTCTCCAGGTAGTAGCCTACCTTGTCGGACTTGCGCGGCTTCTCGCCATGGAGCCGCTGTGCCTTGGCCGGCAGCTTGGGCTGACCCCACTGGTCGAGTGGAAGGATGACGCCGTTCTCGGGCAGACAGCGGTTCAGCCACTCCTGCTGGGCGGCGAGGAATTCCTCGACCTGGGTGGTATAGCGGCTGTCCTCGTCGGCCGGCGCGAACAGGTCCTCCACCAGACGATTCCGAAGGCTTGGGCGAGCTCGTCGTCGAACTTGGCGTTCTTGGCGGGCATGCGCTGCTTTTGCAGCGCCCGGCTGATCTCGTACCAGATGACGGGCTCGCCCTTTTTCGGCTTGCGTCGTTTCCAGACCGCGGCCTGCTCGTCGAGGGGCGCGTTGGCGATCGTCCGCAGGTCCAATTCGTTCGGGCATCACGCCCTGCGCGATGTGCTCGAGCATCGGCGGATGGATGCTGGCCAGGAGCTTGAGCTTGCGGATCGTGCGGGTCGGCAGGGCAAGCGTTGCCGAGATTGCCTCGACGTTCCAGCCGGCGGCCTCGAGCCGATCAATCGCGCGCCACTGGTCGACCGGCGACAGGGGTGCGCGGACCACGTTCTCGATGATCGCGGCCATGGCCTGGTCGCTGATGCTTCCCTCGGCGACGAGGACGGTGATCGTAGCCAAGTCGTTGGCGATCGCCCCGTTGACGCGACGTTCGCCGACGACGATCTCCAGCCCGGCCGGGGTCTCCTTCACGACTGGCGGCTGGATAATCCCGACCACCTTGATGGCCGCCGCCATCTGCTCGTCTGCCACCGGGTTGGCCGCGCTGCGGCGCGGGTTGTCCGGGTTGACGACAAGGGTGCGTGGGTCGACCGTTCTGAGCTCCATGGCGCGCTGCTCCTCTGGTTCCGGTCTCCCCGCATGGGGAGACCTGTCGCCCGGGCGCGGGGCCGGCCGGCGGGCACCATGGCCGGCGAGCGGCCCTGCCCGGCGCAGGACGCGGCCCGCGGCAGCGGGTTGCGGCCCAGCCGTGGCCGGGGTGCGGGCCTGGCCGGCCATGGAGCGGCAGCAGTGACCGGCGGGTGGCCCCGCCAAGCGCCCGCTGCCGCGTCGCTCTCAGGCCAGGTCGAACAGGTCGGCCTGGGGCGGATGGGCAGCCGGGATGGAAGAGGCCCGATCCGAGCTGCGACGCGCTGGTTCAGGGCCGGCGGAGGTCTGGCGGCCGCCTCGCAGTCGCGCCTGGTAGAGCGGCAGCAGCTCGGCGGCGTGGACTCGCATCTGCAGCTCGCGCTCGACGTCGACGAAGGTCCAGGTCGGATCGCCAACCGGCCAATGCCCCAACGTCTGCTCCAGGAAACGCACCTTGCCGCGCAGGTCGGCGAAGAAGTGCTCGTAGAAGCCAAACTGATTAAAGTGAGCAATATGCGAGAATGTCATGGAGAGCCGTTGGTGGAACAGCCTGGTGAACTGGCTGGCGGGCATGTCTTGCGAGAGAAGCCACACGAAATGCCTGGCAAAGGCTGCCTTCTCGGCTGCGGTGGCAAACTTGGTCGGGGTGAACATCGGCGGCTCGAGGTGGGGTTGCTCGAGCCGGCGGCGCAGGGCCGTAGGCAGGGCGATGCTGCGGCCTTCGATCGAGTCGCGGAACCGCATTCCTCATTCTCCAGTCATGCGGGGCTGGCGGGAG
>CAVSLX010000020.1:0-29009 GCA_963728735.1 uncultured Actinomycetes bacterium
TTGCTGCCAGGAATAGGTGCTGGTGCCCCCAAGTGTCTGAGTCTTACAAGAGGGTCACGCTACGAAGCAATCACAATCTCACGTCAAGGGTTTCAAGCCACCCCGGTCGCGGCGTAACCGAGAAGATCGATGAGGTCGAGGAGCTGCAGATGACTCCCGGGTCCGGGCCGAGCTGGGTCGTCCATGGCCGGCGGTAAGGGATGGGTCCGGCGAACCCAAAGGGCACCATGGAAGGATTGATCCTGATACGGCTCGCGATCGTGCCGGTGGCTTTCCTCAGCGTGCCGGCCTGCCAAACGACGGGCGCAGAACCCGCCCCTACTGCAGCGGGATGGGCCTGCGTCTTCGCCACCGGCTCCGGAGATGACCGAGCTCAAGATTCGAGACGTGACAGGTCGAAAGAAGCACGCGGCGGTCGCCCTCCCAAGGGAGCCGGGTTCAGCGTCACGGTCATCCAGCGATATTCGAAGAAGCCGGAGGCTCGGGTCCTGTGGGTCAAGCCGGCACCGGGCACTGGTCGTTGAGGTCGGACCCGCCTGAGGATCGGGATCGCCAAGGCGTACCCACTCGTTCCGGACGTGCTCGGACTCGGGATCCAGAGGGCGACGAAGCTCTTGAAGGAGCGGGCTACAAGGTCGAGTGGATGGTCAGTCAGTCCGTCCAGCCGGAGAGTACCTGTCAACAGTCATCGCGAGCTCGCCGACCCCGGCGGCTCGCTCCTGCCCGGAAGGGTCGTCACCATCGTGACACCGAGCGAACCGCCCGTTCCGTCGCCGGTGCCCGTGCCGGTGCTGCCGCCGGCGCCCGTGCCGGACTTCGACCCTGCGACTACTACGCGTTCTGTAAGAACGAGCGAACGCGCCCCAAGCTCTGGCTCGGAAGTGTCGGTTGACCGACCGTCCGGGTCGTTGGTAGATAGCGGATGACCGAGGGACCTGCAGCTGATCGAGCGAGTGCCAACGAACGGCGGCGCCGGCAATATGCGAAGGAAGCACCCCGCTACGACAAGGGATCGGACCTCATCGAGCGCTGGCTCTTCGGGACCGAGCATCGCGGCTGGGCATGCGCTCGTGCGGCGGGCGACACGCTCGAGGTGGCGATCGGGACCGGTCTGAACCTTCCCTACTACCCGCCCGACGTCCGGCTGACGGGCATCGATCTCACGACCGAGATGCTCGCGCTCGCGCGTCACCGCGCCCGCGATCTCGCGACTCCCGTCGCACTGCTCGAAGGCGACGCGCAGATGCTCCCGTTTGCGGACGCGACCTTCGACACCGTCATCAGCACGTACGCGATGTGCAGCGTGCCCGACGAGCAGGCGACGATCCTGGAGATGAAGCGGATCCTCAAGCCAGGAGGACGGCTGATCCTCGTTGATCACATCCGGAGTAGCGTCAAGCTGCTCTACTGGTTGCAGCGCCTGATGGAGCTCGTCCCGTCACGGAACCGCGACGAGCTCACGCGACGTCCACGCACACACGTGGTGGCGGCAGGCTCACGATCGAAGCGAGCGATCGGCTCCGCGCCGGCGTCGTCGAACGCCTCGTGGCGCGGAGGTCATAGCCGGCGACAGGGCTGGCAGCCTTCGGTCCCGAGTGCTTCGGAGCCGGTAGGGGACGCTCGTCACCACCACGTGCGGTTCGCCCAGCAGGATCCGTTTGAAGAACAGCGCGGTCTGGCCGTGCAGGAGATGCTCCCACCAGCGGGTGACGAGGAGCTCCGGCAGCACCACCGTGACGATCGTGTCCGTGCGAGCCGTGTGCGTGCGGACCTCCTCGAGGAGCGGCGGTCCGAACTCCCGGAACGGCGCCTCGACGAGCGACAGGGGGATGTCGATCCCGGAATCCCACCAGGCTTCCACGATGCCCGGCGTGCCTTCGGGGTCGGCGGCGATGCACAGGGCCTCGACGTGCGTGGCGTGCAACGTCTTCGCGTACACGATCGCTTGCACGGTTCCGTCGTGCACCGCCGAGATCGGGACGAGCACGACGTGGCGGGCCGGTTCGGTGGGGCGGGCCGCCCGGCGCTCCGCCTCCTCGACCTCCTCGGGCACGAGCGGCACGTCGGTCACGACGACGTCGGGGGTGAACAACAGCGACGCCTTCAGCAGGAACGCCGGCCGCTGCCGGGTCGCGAACGCGAGCCACGACACGCCGCTGACGGACTCGGGCACGACCACGGTCACGAAGTCGATGCCCTCGCGGTCGATCGTGCGGAGGAAGTGCCGGACACCGCGGATCGGGCCCTTGCTGTCGGTCGGGAGTGGTTGCAGGGGGCCGAACCGCGGTGCCACGCCGAGCCACGCGCGAGCGGTCTCGTCGAACCGGGACGGCTCGCCGACGTACACGGCGACGATGTCCCGTGGCCGGAGCGCGCGCAGGTACACGAGGGCGTCGGTCGTCGCTGGACCGAGGTCTCGGACGAGGAACACGAAACGGTTCGAGGCGTTCCGCTTCGGGTCCAGGTGCGTGCTCCGCAGTGACCGCGCCACGTGTTCGTAGTGGCGGTGGATCCCGAGGAGCCCGACCACGATGAACGGCATCGCGAGGATCACGATCCACGCGCCGTGCAGGAACTTCGTGCCGTGATCACGACGAGGACGACGCCGGTCGTGACGGCGCCGACGCCGTTGATCACGATCGCGCGCCGCCATCCCTTCGCGCCCGCTTCGCTCCGGGTGCGCTCGGCGAGCCAGTGGCGAACCATGCCCGACTGCGACAGCGTGAACGACGTGAACACCCCGACGACGTAGAGCTGGATCAGGCGGGACAGGTCCGCGTCGAACAGCCAGATCAGGACCGCGGCGAACACCGCGAGGACGATGACCCCGTTCGAGAACACGAGCCGGTCGCCCCGGTTCCGGAACTGCGAGGGCATGAATCGGTCGCGCGCGAGGATCGACGCCAGCCGGGGAAGTCCTGATAGGCGGTATTGGCCGCCAGGATCAGGATCGCGGCGGTGAACGCCTGGATCACGTAGAAGCCGATCCCTCCGCCGAACACCGCGTGCGCGACCTGCCCGATCACCGAGCGCTCGTGCGACACGGTGATGCCATCGATGTGCGTGGCGAGGTAGGAGATCCCGAGGAACATCGTGACCGTCATCGCGCCCATGACCGCGAGGGTGCGTCGCGGCGTTGTCCGCTTGCGGCCGCCGGAACGCCGGCACCCCGTTCGAGATCGCCTCCACGCCGGTGAGCGCCGTCGACCCCGACGAGAAGGCGTGCAGGATCACGAACAGCGAGATGGGGCCGGCCGCGGTCGCCAGGTGCTGCGCGGGTTCGAGCGGCTCGGCCACCGGGCACCCCGACAGGCAGCGGAACAGCCCCAGCCCGATCATCACGAGGACCGAGGCCACGAACGCGTAGGTCGGAACGGCGAAGACCGAGCCTGCCTCCTTCACCCCGCGGAGGTTCGCGAGCGTCAGGAGCAGCACCGAGACCATCGCCAGCGGCACCGCCTGGTCGCGGAGGCTCGGCAGCGCCGACGTGATCGCCACGACACCGGCCGTGACCGAGACCGACACGGTGAGGACGTAGTCGATCAGCAGCGATGCGGCGGCCACGAGTCCCGGCACCGTGCCGAGGTTCTCCTTGCTCACGATGTAGGCGCCGCCCCCGGAGGGGTAGGCGTGCACCGTCTGGCGGTACGAGGTGATGACGATGATCATCAGGAGGGCGATCGGGATCGCGATCGGCATCACGAGGTGCGCCGAGGTCGCGCTCGCCGTCAGCAGCACCGCGAGGATCTCCTCGGTCGCGTAGGCGTTCGACGACAACGGGTCGGACGAGAAGACCGGCAGAGCGATCGTCTTCGGCAGCAGCGTGTGCTCCAGCATGCTGCTCGCCTTCGCTCGACCGACGAGCACGCGCTTCGCGATCGCACGTTTGCTGACGGGAGGGGAGGCGATGGCCACGGGCAGTTCCAGCGTAGGAACGACTGCCGGCACGACCCGCGGGTGGCGCGTCAGGGTTCGTCGTCGATGCGTTAGGGATGCGTCAAGGCCGTGATCCGGGGGCGGTGGCGGGACCGTCTCCTCCTGCGCCCGGCCCTTCGCGACGGGTTTCGAAGCGATAGCCCATGCCGGGTTCGGTGATGAAGTACTTCGGATCGCTCGGGTCGGGCTCGAGCTTTCGCCGGATCTGGGCCATGAACACGCGGAGATAGTTCGTCTCCTCCCCGTAGGTCGGTCCCCAGACCTCTTGCAGGAGCTGGCGCTGGGAGATGAGCCGTCCTGGGTTCCGGACGAGGATCTCGACGAGGTGCCATTCGGTGGGGGTAAGACGGATCTCGGCTTCGTCGCGCATGACGACCTTCGCGGCCAGGTCGACGACGAAGTCCGTCGTCTCCACGACGGCCTCCTCCTCCGCGGGCTGGGATCGGCGGAGCGCTGCGCGGAGGCGAGCGAGGAGCTCCTCCATGCCGAACGGCTTGGTGATGTAGTCGTCCGCGCCGGCATCGAGGGCGGCGACCTTCTGCGGCTCCTGGTCGCGGACGGTGAGGACGAGGATCGGCACGCTCGTCCACCCGCGAAGGCCCTGGATCACCTCGACGCCGTCGATGTCGGGAAGCCCGAGGTCGAGCACGACCGCGTCCGGATGATGCGTCGAGGCAAGGCGCAGGGCATCGGCGCCGGTCTCGGCGGTATCGACCTCGAAGTCGCGAGCGCGGAGGTTCACGGCGAGCGCGCGGAGGATCTGCGCCTCGTCGTCCACGACGAGCACGCGGATCACGAGGCCGCCCGGAGGGCGATCACGACGGTGAGCCCACCGCCCGGCGTGTCCTCGAGATCGATGGTTCCGCCCATCGCCTCGATCAGTCCCTTGGCGACGGCCATGCCCGAGCCCGACGCCCTCGTCGCGCGCGGCGTCGCCGAGCTGCTGGAAGGGCAGGAACACCCGGTCCCGGTCTCCCTCGGGCACGCCGGGGCCGTCGTCCACGATCCGCAGATGCACGCGGTCGCCGACGGGTCTCGCCTCGATGCGTACCGGCTGGCTTCGCGACCAGGTCACCGCGTTGTCGAGGATGTTCGCCACGGCGTGTTCGAGCAGGCCGAGGTCGGCGGCGACCCGCGGAATGGTCTCGGGAACGTCGACGACGAACGCCTCGCGCCTGGCGTCGGTGGCGCGGATCGCGAGCGGCACCGCCTCATCGAGACCGAACGGCGCGAGCGCGAGGGTGACGGCGCCGGCCTGGAGCCGACTCATGTCGAGCAGGTTCGCGACGAGGCGGTCGAGCCGATCGGTCTCGTGCTCGATCGTCGCGAGGAACTCCTTCACGTCGCCCGGCGACCAGGTGACGTCCGGCTGGCGAAGGCTCGACGCCGATGCCTTGATCGAAGCGAGCGGGGTTCGCAGGTCGTGGGAGACGGCGTTCAGCAGGGCCACGCGCAGGTCGTTCAGATCCTCGAGCTCGTCGGCGCGCGCGGCCCTCGACACGAGCGCGCTCGTGACCCCACCCACGAGGACGAAGACGGAGACGGCCACGACGTTCTCGGTGTCGGCGATCACCCACCGATGGAGCGGCGGCGTGAAGAACCAGTTGACGACCTGGGAGGCCACGAGCGCGGTCGCGATCCCGGGCCACCAGCCGCCGATCGCCGAGACGGCGACGACGAGGCTGAGGTAGATCAGGAAGATGCTCGTGAGCCCGATGTGTCCGTGGATCGCGCGAAGCACGACGGTGAGTCCCATGAGGCCGAGCACCGCCACGCCGACCGCCAGGCGCAGCCGCCATACCTGTAGCCGCCCGGTCCCGACGCGCTCGACCATCGTTCGACAGTATCCGCCTGCGCCGTCCCGCGATCGGCCGGCGACCGCGGCGACCGAGCCCGGGCCTCTAGGCTGGGCCGCGATGGACCCGGAGATCCTCGGCTACTACGAGCAGGGCGACGAGCGCGAGCGGCTCGGCACCGGGTCGTTCCGCATCGAGTTCGAGCGGACGAAGGAGCTGCTCGAACGGTTCCTGCCGCCGGCCCCTGCCCGGGTGCTCGACGTCGGTGGCGGTCCGGGCGCTTACGCCGCGTGGCTCGCCGAGCGCGGTTACGAGGTGCACCTCGTCGATCCGGTGCCGGCGCACGTCGAGCAGGCGAGCGAGGTCGGCACCTTCGTCGCGACGCTCGGCGACGCGCGCGAGCTCGTCGCCGCCGACGCGAGCGTCGACGCGGTGCTGCTCCTCGGACCGCTCTACCACCTCGTCGATCGCGCTGACCGGGTGCGGACCCTCACGGAGGCAAGACGTGTCGCTCGGCCCGGCGGCGTCGTGCTCGCGGCCGCGATCTCGCGCTTCGCCTCGATCCTCGACGGGCTCCGGTCAGGGATGCTCCGTGATCCGCGCTTCCGGCCGATCGTCGAGGAAGACCTCCGGAGCGGCCAGCACCGGAACCGGACCGACGAGCAGACGTTCTTCACCACCGCGTACTTCCACCGGCCCGAGGATCTCGCCGCCGAGATCGGCGACGCCGGGCTCGAGCTGCACGCCGTCCTCGGGGTCGAGGGTCCGGGCTGGCTCCTCGAGGAGCGATGGGACGACCCGGAGGCACGCGCCGAGATCCTCGAGGTCGCTCGCGTCCTCGAGGCGGAGTCGTGGATCCTCGGAACCAGCTCCCACCTGCTCGCCGTCGCGCGGGTCCCCGGATGAGCCGCCCGACACACCACGAGTCACCCGGCGACCTTCCGTCCACGTTGATCGTCACGAACGACTTCCCGCCGCGCAAGGGCGGCGTCGAGCGGTTCGTCTTCGATCTCGCCGATCACCTGCCCGCCGATCGGGTCCGCGTGCTCGCGCCGTCGTATCACGGTGACGCCGCCTTCGACGCGCAGCTCGCGTTCCCCGTCCGGCGGATCCGGCGCCCTCGCCTGTGGCCGACCGCCGAGCTCCGCACGGCCCTCGACGACGAGATCCGGAACCGTCGACCCGACGTGGTCCTGTTCGGGCACGCGCTTCCGCAGGTCGGGCTCACCTCGCGTCAGGTCGCGGCGGCAGGGATCCCCTTCGCGGTGCTGACGCACGGCGTCGAGTACTGGTTCGCCAAGGTTCCGGGGCTCCGCTCGTTGCTGCGGCGGGCCTGCCGCGGCGCGGGCCGCGTCCTCACGATCAGCGAACACGTCGGCGCGCCGATCCGTCGCGCGCTCGGTCACGACGCGCAGGTCGCGATGCTCTCGCCGGGCGTCGACACCGAGCGGTTCCGGCCCGACGTCGACGGCTCGGCCTGGCGCTCGCGGCTCGAGCTCGGCGATCGCCCGACGATCGTGTGCGTGAGCCGGATCGTCCCCCGCAAGGGCCAGGACGTTCTCGTTCGGATCCTGGCGCGCGTGCGCGAGGCGGTGCCGGACGCCGCGCTCGTGCTCGTGGGGGGCGGACCCTACCGCTCGAAGATCGAGGCGATGGCGCGTGCGCGCGCCGGACGGCGACGCGATCCGGTTCCCCGGCGAGGTCGCCGACGACGAGCTTCCGGGCCTCTATGCGGTCGCCGACGTCTTCGCGATGCCGTGCCGGTCCCGCTGGGCGGGTCTGGAGGTCGAGGGTTTCGGCATCGTGTTCATGGAGGCCGCCGCCGCCGGGAAGCCTTCCGTCGCGGGGCGTTCAGGGGGAGCGGCGGAGGCCGTGATCGACGGCGAGACCGGCCTCGTGGTCGACGGTTCCGACGACGGAGCGGTGGCCGACGCGCTCGTCTCGCTCCTTCGTGATCCTGCGCTCGCCGGGGCGATGGGGCGGCGAGGCCGCGAGCGCGCGGTCGCCGAGTTCGACTGGCGCGCGATCGCCGATCGCCTCGGCGAACACCTGCGCGGCGTGGCGACAGGCCGCTGAGCCGACGATGTGCGACCTCAGGCGTCGTCGCTCGTCGGGCGATCTCGGCGCATCCGGGGCGGGTAGCCGCTTCGCGAGGCGTCGAACACCGGTACCCCTCGTTCCTTCGCGAGGAGCCTGAGGAACCGATCCTCGCGGAGCGGGAACCGCCGCCACTCGCCGTCGGCGTCGATGAGGACCACGGTGAGGGAGGACATCATCGTCTTCGGCTCCACGTAGGCCTCGACGCCGCGGTGGGACTCGACCCAGGCGACGATCTCCTCCCGGGGCTCGTCGGGACCGGAGACGCCCTTCAGCTGGCGGCGCACCTGGTCGCTCCGCCGGTCCCACTCCCGGGATCCGGGCGGTCGCACCGCGCCGCGTCTCGCCATGCCTCGACCGACGACCGACCGGGTTCGTTCCATGATCATCCGGGCCGCCAGGAGCACGACGAGCGCGATCACCCGAGCGCCACGAACCGGATCATCGCCGTGCCGTCCCTTCCGCTCCGTTCGTCGGGGCAGGACCATAGCCGACCGATAGGCTGCGCGCGATGGCCCGCATCCGCGACCTCTTCGATCGGCTCGGCATCGTCAGGCCGCTCCGCATCCGGGACTTCCGGCTGCTGTGGACCGGCATGTTCGTGTCGATGGCCGGCGACGGCTTCTACTACGTGGCGGTGGCGTGGCAGGTCTACGACCTGTCGAACCGGCCGTCGTCGCTCGCGATGGTGGGCATCGCGTGGAGTCTTCCGCAGGTGCTACTCCTGGTCTTCTCCGGCGTGTTCGCCGACCGCATGGATCGACGTCACCTCATGATCGCCGGCGACCTGATCCGCGCGGCGTCGATGGCGACGGTCGGGTTCCTGTCGATCAACGATCAGCTCACGATCCCGATCCTCGTCGGCCTCGTCATGGTCTTCGGGATCGGGCAGGCGATCTTCCAGCCGGCATTCCAATCGATCGTGCCCGACATCGTGCCCGAGGAGCTGCTCGTCCAGGCGAACTCGGTCGATCAGTTCGTCCGCCCGTTCGCCCTCATGGTGGCCGGCCCGATGCTCGGCGGCCTCCTGGTCGGCGGCTTCGGCCCGGGGTGGGCGTTCGTCGCTGACGCCGGCACCTTCATCTGGTCGGCGACGATGATCGTGATGATCCGCACGCGTCTCGATCGCGACCGGCCCGAGGCGCACGCGTCGGTATGGGCCGACGCGGTCGAGGGGCTCCGTTTCGTGCGGCGGACCCGATGGCTGCTCGTCACGCTGACCGCGTCGGTCCTGAGCCTGTTCGCCGTATGGGGCCCGTGGGAGACCTTGATGCCGTACGTCGTCCGCAACGACCTGGGCGGCGATGGGTTCGCGCTCGGGCTCGTGTACGCCTCGGGCGGTGGCGGGCGCGATCATCGTGGCGCTCGTGCTCAGCCAGCGAGGCCGGCTCCCGAGGCGGGCGATGACCGTCCTCTACGTCTCGTGGGCGGTCGCGATGTTCGCAACGTCGCTCTTCGGCATCGTGACCCAGCTGTGGCAGGCGATGATCGCCGCGTTCGTCGCCGAGAGGGCGATCTCCGCCCTGATCGTGATCTGGTTCACCGTGCTCCAGCGGCTCGTGCCCTCGAGCCTCCTCGGCCGGATCTCGAGCCTCGACTGGATGATCACGATCGCCGGCGTCCCGCTCTCGTTCGCGGCGGTCGGACCGATCGCCGAGGCGATCGGCGCCGACGCGACGCTGATCCTCGCCGGTCTCGTCGGCGGGGGCGTGACCCTGCTGTTCATGCTGTTGCCCGGCGCCCGGGGGCCCGAGCGCGACGGGAGCCTCGAGATCGCCGACGCCCGGGCCCGAGAGGCCGAGGCGCGGGCCGCCCTCCCGTAAACTCGCGGCATGGCGATGGAGTACACCCACGTCGGCCATCTCGGCCTCGTCGTGAGCCGCCTGTGCCTCGGGACGATGAACTTCGGCCCCCACGCCTCCGAGGAGGAATCCCACCGGATCCTCGACGCGGCCGTCGCCCACGGGATCAACTTCGTCGACACGGCGAACGTGTACGGCCGTCATCTCGGGGTCGGCGCGACCGAGGAGATCCTCGGGCGTTGGGTCGCCAAGGGGAGCGGTCGACGCGACAAGGTGGTCCTCGCGACGAAGGTGTGGGGCAAGATGGGGGACTGGCCCAACGAGGCGCGCCTGTCGAAGCTCGCGATCATCAAGCAGTGCGAGGAGTCGCTGCGGCGCCTGCAGACCGACCGGATCGACCTCTACCAGATGCACCACATCGATCGCGACGCGTGGTGGGACGAGATCTGGGAGGCGATGGAGCAGCTCAAGCGCACCGGCAAGATCATGTACGTCGGATCGTCGAACTTCGCCGGATGGCACATCGCGCGAGCGAACGAGATCGCCGGCTGGCGTCACTCCCTCGGCCTCGCGACCGAGCAGTCGGTCTACAACCTGAACGAGCGCACGATCGAGCTCGAGGTGATTCCGGCGGTGCTCGAGTACGGCATGGGGCTCATCCCGTACAGCCCGCTCGGCGGCGGCCTGCTCGCCGGCGCGCTCGAGAAGGTCAGCGAAGGCCGCCGGTCGGGCGAATACATGCAAGGCGAGATCGAGGCGATCCGCGAGCGCCTCGAACGGTGGGAGGCCTTGTGCAAGGAACTCGGCGAGCGCCCCGCCGACGTCGCCCTCGCATGGCTGCTCCACCAGCCGGCGGTCACGGCCTCGTTGATCGGTCCCCGGACCGAGGGACAGCTGCTCGGTTCGATGCGTGCCCTCGAGATCCGCATGGACGACGACGTGCTCGCGAAGCTCGACGCGATCTTCCCGGGGCCCGGCGGCCCGGCGCCCGAAGCCTACGCCTGGTGAGAGGGCGGCTCAGAGCGCGAGCGATCGCTCGATCTCGTGAGCGGCCTCCGTCACGGCGTGCGCGTACCGCTTCGCGCTGAACCGTGCGACCCGGCTCGTCGGTCCGCTGATCGACGCGACCGCGACCAGCTCGCCCAGCCGACCGAGCACCGGCGCGCTTACGCTGCCGACGCCCGGCTGCCGCTCGCCGGCGCTCGATGCCCACCCCTGTCGCCGCGCGGCGGTGAGCTGACGTCGGAGCCGATCGCCGGTGGGGGTCGCCTCGGTGCGCGGCGTCGCGCGCTCGACCCACATGTCCTGCTCGTCATGCGGCATCCACGCCATGAAGATCTTGCCCGCCGAGCCGTGGGTGATCGGCAAGACGGAACCGATCGTGACGATCGTCCGCAGCTCGCTCGAGGACTCCACCGCGTCGATGCACATCCGTTCGCCCTCGGTGCTCGCCACGTAGAGCTGCGCGCTCTCGCCGGTCGTTCGCGCGAGGCGCTCGAGCGCCGGATGCGCGACGGCCCGCAGCTGGACCTCCTGCAGCGACGCGGCCGCGATCTGGAGCAGGCGTGACCCGAACCGGTAGCCGTAGCCGCCCTGATACGTGACGAGGCCGTGGGAACCGAGCGCCTTGAGCAGCCGGTGGGCGGTGGTTCGCGACAGGCCCGTCGCCGCCACCACGTCGGCGTGCGTGCGAGCACCCTGCTCGATCGCGTCGAGGATCGCGACGCACCGGTCGAGCACGCCGACGCCCGTTTCGGCGACCGTGGTCCGTGCTATCCTCCTCGACATGTTCCATATATCGGTATCACAGTTCCACTATATGGAACAACCCTTCAGGGCGAAGAACTCGACACCGCCTCGCACCCGCACCCGTTGACGAGGAGCACCCGATGCCGCAGACGCTTATCGAGAAGGTCTGGGAACGCCACGTGGTGCATCGCGCGGGCGGTGAGCCCGACCTCCTCTACGTCGACCTCCACCTGATCCACGAGGTGACGAGCCCCCAGGCGTTCGACGGCCTCCGCCTGCACGGACGGACGGTTCGCCGGACCGACCTCACCGTCGCGACGATGGACCACAACGTCCCGACCACCGACGGACCCGTCACCGATCCGATCAGCGCGCGCCAGATGGAAGCCCTGCGCGCGAACGCCGAGGCGTTCGGCATCACGCTCTACCCGTGGGGAGGCGCCGGCCAAGGGATCGTGCACGTGATCGGCCCGGAGATGGGCTACACGCAGCCGGGCATGACGATCGTGTGCGGCGACTCGCACACGAGCACACACGGGGCGTTCGGCGCGCTCGCGTTCGGTATCGGCACGAGCGAGGTCGAGCACGTCCTCGCCACGCAGACGCTGCCGCAGAAGCCGGCCAAGACGATGGCGATCACGGTCGACGGCGAGCTGCCCGCGGACTGCTCGGCCAAAGACGTGATCCTCGCGATCATCAACCGGATCGGCACCGGCGGCGGGGTCGGTCACGTCGTGGAGTACCGCGGTGAGGCGATCCGTGCCCTCTCGATGGAGGGGCGCATGACGATCTGCAACATGTCGATCGAAGGAGGCGCTCGGGCCGGCATGGTCGCGCCCGACGACACGACGTTCGCCTATGTCGAGGGGCGCCCGCACGCGCCGAAGGGCGTCGACTGGGAACGGGCGCTCGAGGACTGGCGCGCCCTGCCGACCGACCCCGACGCGACGTTCGACGCCGAGGTCTCGCTCGACGCGGCCTCGCTGCGTCCCTACGTCAGCTGGGGGACGAACCCCGCCCAATCCGTGACGATCGACGACGCGGTGCCGTCGCCGGACGCGTTCGACGACCCGCAGAAGCACGAGGCCGCCCAGCGCGCGCTCGCCTACATGGATCTCGCGCCCGGCACGGCGATCCGCGACATCCGGCCCGACACGATCTTCCTCGGGTCGTGCACGAACTCCCGGATCGAGGATCTGCGCGTGGCCGCCGACGTCGTCCGCGGCCGCACCGTGGCCGAGGGGCTCCGCGCGCTCGTCGTGCCCGGCAGCGTCGCCGTGAAGTTCCAGGCCGAGAAAGAGGGCCTCGACCGGGTCTTCGTCGACGCGGGCTTCGAGTGGCGCGGCGCCGGGTGCTCGATGTGCCTCGGGATGAACCCCGACATCCTCGGACCCGGCGACCGGAGCGCCAGCACGAGCAACCGCAACTTCGAAGGCCGTCAGGGCAAGGGGGGCCGCACGCATCTCGTGAGCCCTCGCGTCGCCGCCGCGACCGCGATCGCGGGCCACTTCACGACCCCGGAGGACCTATAGCCATGCAGCCGTTCACGACCCTCACCGGGCGGGCGATGCCGCTCGACCGTTCCGACGTCGACACCGACCAGATCATCCCGGCCCAGTACCTGAAGCGGGTCGAGCGGACCGGGTACGGCGAGTTCCTCTTCGACGAGTGGCGCAAGGACCCGGCCTTCGTCCTCAACGACGAGCGCTACGCCGGGGCGACGATCCTGCTCGCCGGCCACAACTTCGGCAGCGGCTCGAGCCGCGAGCACGCGGTGTGGGCGATCGAGGACCACGGGTTCCGGGCGGTGATCGCCCCGAGCTTCGCCGACATCTTCCGGAACAACTGCACGAAGATCGGCGTGCTGCCCGTCGAGCTTCCGCAGGAGTCGGTCCGCGCCCTGATGGACGCCGTGCTCGACGACCCGACGACCGAGATCACGATCGACCTCGAGGACCGGAGCGTCACCGCCCCCGCGGTGCAGGAGTCCTTCCCGATCGACGACTACACCCGCTGGCGACTGCTCGAAGGCCTCGACGACATCGGTCTCACGCTCCGCGTGCAGGAGGAGATCGCGGCCTACGAGGAGCACCGAGCCGCCTGGCTCCCCACTGCCTAATCGAGCGCGTCCCGGCGGGCTTGCTCGGTGAGCTGGCGGAGGCGCTCGGTGCGCCGGACCTCGACGTGCTCGGGAACCTGCAGCCGGCGAGACGACGCCGGCACCCGGGGGAGATCGGCCTCGAACCGCGCGCGCAGCTCGGCGACGGGCGGCGTGGCCGCGACCCGCTGTCCACCCCGCATCACCGGCGCGAGCAGGGGACGCCATCCGTCCGGCCCGGGCTCGTCGCGGAGCCCCAGCACGTCGCCGTGCTCGCCATCGGGAGCGCGCCACACCTGCTTGCGGCCCGGCGCGGTCACCTTGGCGGTCGACAGTTTGATCACCGGACGTCCGTCGTATTCGGTCAGCTTGTACACCGAGTCGACGTAGGGCGCGTCGGCCGACACGCCGAGCTGGGTTCCGATGCCGAAGGCGTCGATGGGAGCCTCGGCCAGCACGAGCGCGGCGACCTCGTGTTCGTCGAGGCCGCCGCTCGCGAAGATCCGGGCCGAGGGGAGACCAGCCTCGTCGAGGAGCTTCCGCGCGGCGTGGGACAGCTCCTCGAGATCGCCGCTGTCGAGGCGCACGCCGAGCCGTTCGGTGAGGCCGAGCGAGCGCGCGACCTCGATCGCCGTCCGGACGCCCTGCATGGTGTCGTAGGTGTCGACGAGGAAGGTCGTGCGTTCCGGATGGTCCTCGGCGAACGCCCGGAACGCCTCCTCCTCGCTCGGGAACGCCTCGATGAAGGAGTGCGCCATCGTGCCGGCAACCTCGAGGCCGTACCGGCGCGCCGCCTCGACGTTCGAGGTGGACGAGAACCCGACGATCGCGGAATCACGCGCCACCGCTCTCGCCGCCTCGCCGCCGTGTGACCGGCGGAACGCGAAGTCCACGAGATCCCGCCCGCCGGCCGCGAGCACGTATCTCGCGGCCTTCGACGCGATCGTGGTGTGGAGCGTGACCTGGTTCAGCAGCGCCGTCTCGACGAGCTGCGCCTGCGCGATCGGCGCGGTGACTTCCAGGATGGGCTCGTCACCGTAGACGATCGACCCCTCGGGCACCGCCCACACCTCGCCCTCGAACCGCAGCGCCGCGAAGTCCTCGAGGGCGCGGTCGTCGAAGCCGATCGACCCGAGGTAGGCGAGCTCGTCCCCCTCGAATGAGAACGCCTCGAGGAGATCGAGGCACGCCTCGAGGCCGGCAGCGACGAGGAACCCCCGACGCGACGGAAGGTTCCGCACGTAGAGGCTGAAGGTGGCGTCGGCCGTCATGCCGCGGCGCAGATAGCTGGCCGCCATGTTCAGCTCGTACAGGTCGGTGCGTAGCCCCCCGGTCACGGTCGTAGGCTACCCGTCGATGCGAGGCGATCAGCCCGTCAGTCGAGAACGGTTCGAGCAGCTCGTTGCCGACGCACTCGATGGTCTTCCCGAGTGGGTCCGTGACGCGATGCGCAACGTCGAGGTGCTCGTGGAGGACCTTCCGCCTGCCGACCAGCGGAACCTCCTTGGCCTCTACCACGGGGTGCCGCTGACGGATCGGGGCTCGAACTACACGTGGGTCGCGCCCGACACGATCACGCTGTTCCGGGCGACGATCATGGGCGTCGCCGGCCACGACGAGGAGCGGGTACGCGAGCAGGTGCGCCGCACCGTCGTGCACGAGATCGCGCACCACTTCGGGATCGACGACGACCGCCTCCGAGAGCTCGACGCCTACTAGTATGGGCCAGACGAGTGCGGCCCCGACACCGACGGAGATCGACGAGCGTTGGATGGGGCTTGCGCTGGACGCGGCCCGCGCCTGCGCCCGGCACGACGACGTGCCGATCGGCTGTGTCGTGGTTCGCGGTGACGAGGTCGCCGCGACCGCCGGGAACGAGCGCGAGCTCCGGCGAGACCCGACGGCGCACGCCGAGATCATGGCCTTGCGCGCGGCGGCCGAGCGCGCCGGCTCGTGGCGACTCGACGGTCACACCTTGTACGTGACGCTCGAGCCCTGCGCGATGTGCGCCGGCGCGATCGTGCTCGCCCGCGTGGACCGCGTCGTGGTCGGTGCGCCCGATCCGAAGGCCGGCTTCGCCGGTTCGCTGGGGAACCTCGTCCAGGACGACCGCCTGAACCACCGGGTGGAGCTCACCACGGGTGTGCTCGAAGAGGCTTGCGGCGAGCTGCTCAGGGACTTCTTCCGCGAGCGACGCTAGCGCTCGCGTCGCCTGGATCCCATGCGCGTCACGAGGCGCGGGATGGTGCCGTGACGGGGGAGCATTCGCCGTCTCGCTCGTTCGACATGCACCGGCTGCACAGGTCGTGGTCGGGCCGATCCTTCTGAGTGTCGTAATTCGAGGTCGGCCAGTCCGGGCAGTTCGAGCAGAAGTGCCAGATGTCGGCCCCGGCTTTCCGACGCGGATACTCATCGGCCACGTCGATCACCCCCCATCGTGTATTACCCCAAGTCCACGGATCGGTTCACGAAGGCGTGACCGAGTTGGGGGAAGGATCGGGATCGGTCGCTTGCTAGACTCGCCGACGGAGGCGTGCCGGAGCGGCCGAACGGGACCGCCTCGAAAGCGGTTAGGGGCCTAATCCGTCCCTCGCGTGTTCAAATCACGCCGCCTCCGCCACCGGGCGGGTCCTCGCGGGCCCGCCCGACGTGCCCACGGAGTGACATGCGGCAGACTCAAGCGGATCGATCGCCATGCCGTAGGAGCTGACGTGAAGAGCCTCCGTCGGGTCTCGGGCTCCGTCCTCGCCGTGAGCGTCCTACTCGTGCAGCTCGCGCCCGCTGCCGGCGCGGCGAAGGTTCCCCACGGACGCTTCGGACTCGGCGACTCGATCATGCTGTCGGCGTCCGACGAGCTTGCCGACTTCGGCCTCGACGACATCAACGCCGAGGTCGGGCGCCAGTTCAGCGCGGGCGTGCCGATCGTGCGGCGGCTCGCCTCGAAGGGAAAGCTCCCGCGCCACGTCGTGGTGCACCTCGGCACGAACGGTCCGGTCGACCCCGACGATTGCGACGACCTCGTGGGCTACGCGACGGGCCGCCAGATCTACCTCGTGAACGTGCGCGTGCCACGGAGCTGGGAGGACGACGTGAACGCCACCCTCCATGCCTGCGCGGACCGCTACGCGCGCGTGCACTACCTCAACTGGTGGAAGAAGAGCGCGCGCCACCGGCGCGACTGGATCGCCGACGACGGTTACCACCTCACGGCCGAGGGCCAGGAGGCGTACGCGGCGTGGATCGACGGCAAGGTCGACGCGGTCGTCCGGTCGCTCCGGACCGGTCGGTAGACTCGGCCCGGTGGCCTGCCCGAGCGGCCGAAGGGACACGCCTGGAAAGCGTGTAGGTGGGTAACTGCCTCGCGGGTTCGAATCCCGCGGCCACCGCCAACGGTTCCGGCCGTTCAGCCCTCGTCGAGCCGCTTCGCCCAGCACGTGTAGCTGCGGTCGACGTGCATCCCGACGTGTTCGTACAAGCCGAGCGCGCCCGTGCGGGAATCCGTCGACAAGCCGGCGCCCTCGTGGCCGAGCGCCTTGAACCGGCGGAAGCTCTCGACGAGCAACGCGCGGCCGAGCCCTCGTCCCCGGTAGGCGCGGTCGACGGCGAGCTGCGGCACCCAACCCTCGGCCAGCGGCTCGCGATAGTCCATCCCGATCGCGACGCCCACGAGGCGATCGCCGTCGACCACGATCGGCGTGACGTCGGGCCGCACGGCCTCGTGCTTGAGCACCGACGCCGCCCAATCCTCGAATGATTGGCGCTCGCGGTGGTCCCACTCGCCGAACGCCGTGTCGATCAGGTCGAAGAGTTTCCGGTCGTCGTCGCCGGGTCGCAGGTCGCGGATCTCGAGGCCCTCCGGCAGCTCGGGTTCGTCGATGTCGTCGGTGTCGAAACGTATCCGGAGGATCCACGACGTATAGGTCGGCTCGAACCTGGTCGCTTCGAGCACAGCGATCGCCGTCGCATGCGCGTCGCTCACGATCTGCGTGACCTCGCGGCGTCCGTCACGCCGAGCTCGCGCCGAGGTCCATGACTGGAGCGCGGTCCCGATCCCTTTGCCCCGGTGCGCCGGGTGGACCTCGACCTCGGCGCGTCCGATGAACACCTCGCCGAAGCCCACGAGGTCGCCCTCGTGCTCGACCCCCACGGCCATCGACGCGAGGTCGAAGCTCGGCCGTTCCCAGTCGCCCTGCACGTCGGTGACATCGATCTCGACCACGCCGTCGACGTCGAGCTCGGTCGCGGCGACGAGATCGGCGACGGCCTGGACGTCGCCCGGCCGGAGCCGACGCGCGACGAAGCCGTCGGGCAGCTCGAGGTCGAGGTCTTGCATGGAGAGCGCTCCGTCGTTCGGGTATTGGGCGAGCTCAGCCAGCCGGCGGGCGGACGAGCCAGCCGGGGCAGGATACCGGCGAGACCGGACCCGGGAGCTCGGTCACCGTCTCGAGCGCGGCCCGGACGTCGTCGAAGTCGGCCCACGGCACGAACGGCACCCCGTCGCGCTCGCACCACCCCACGAGCGCGTCCTTCGCGAACGTGATGTCGGCGTAGAGCGCGGCGAAACGGTCGCTGTCGCCCTCGCCGACGTAGGCGACCGGACCCGGCGCCTCGAGCACCGCGCGCATCTTGCACGTGCCGCAGCCGATGCACTCGCCGTGGCCGTGCGCGAACGCCATCCGAGGCTCCTCGCGGTCGAGCCACGTGTTCGTGAGGACGGGGACGTCGTGGATCCCGCTCGCCGCCAGGAGCGGCTCGATGTAGAAGCCGAACCCGTCGGAGGCGAGCGTGACGGGCACGTCCCGCACGCGGCACCACGCGACGAACGGCGCGAAGGTCGGATCGAGCGGGCAGTGCTCGAGGGCGTAGGCGACCATCTCGGTCTCGGACGCGCCGAGCATGCGCGCCTGCTCGACGAGCGCCTCGCCCGCGCCGATCTCACCGCGGAGCCAGGCCTCGTCGTAGGTCGTCCAGGACGGGTCGCCGAAGGCGTCGAGCAGGTGCTCCGCGGCGTCGTGCAGGCAGGCGGTCCCGTCGAAGTCGACGAGCACCGACGCCACAGGAAGCGGTGCCGGATCGGCGTCGCGCATCCGCGAAGCCTATCGGGCTGCCAGGATGATCCGATGGATGTAGCTGAGCGGATCGCGCGGGGATGGCCTGCCGCCGAGCGCCGGCGGCGTGAGCGGGTCGAGGGCGCCGAGGTGGTCGAGGTCGACGGCCTCATGCTCGCGTTCGCCAACGTCGCCGAGCCGTCGATCAACACGGCGTTCGTCGAACGGGAGCCGAGCGACGTCGCCGCGGCGATCGGGGAGGCCGAGGCGCGGTTCCGGGAGCGGGGGAGGACGTTCGGGATCGACGTGCAGGTGGGCCGGCATCCCGCGGTCGACGAGGGGGTGCGCTCGGCGGGCCTCCAACTGCTGTTCGAGCAGCCCGGGATGGCGGCCCCGATCGCGGAGCTGCCGAGCCTGCCCGATCCGGACGGCGTCGAGATCCGGCCCGGTCGTGGACGCCTCGGATGCCGCGGCGTTCGCGACGGTGGATATGCAGGCGTTCGAGAACCCACCCGAGGTCGCCGAGGGGTTCTACGCGGCCGGTGTCGGTGGGCCTGACGCCGCGGCGTTCGTGGCGTGGGAGGACGAGGAGCCGGTCGGCGCCTGTGCGGGGTACCTCCACGAGGGCGCGGTGGGGGTGCTCGGCGTCGGCGTGGTGCCGCGCGCGCGGCGCCGAGGCATCGCGTCCGCGCTCACCACGCGCGCCGCGCGCGCCTTCCCCGGCGCCGATCTCGCGTGGCTCCACGCGACCGAGCACGCACGCACCCTCTATGAAGGACTCGGGTTCCGAGCGGTGTCCACCTGGGAGGTGTGGATCCGTCCCGGATAGCGTCCCCGAAGGGTTGACGACCTCAGGTCGGGACGCCGATCGGTTCCCGCGACGCGATATGCGTCGCGATGTGCTCTGCATCCCTTCCGACACCGGGGAGCACGTCCGACGCCGCGGCGTAGAGGAAGAGGAGCCCGACGAAGTACAGGCCGGGCTCGTTCGGCACCACGCCGCGAACGTGCCGGGGTTCACCGGTCTCATCGAAGACGGGAAGATGGATCCACGAGAAATCCGAGCGGTACCCCGTGCACCAGATCACGTTCGCCACGTCAAGGACGCGATCGTCTTCGAGCAGCGGCGATCCGTCTCGGACACCCACGACCCTGCCGACGCGTTCGATCCCCGCGGCGACGATGTCCTTCGGTCTGACCCGGATCAGCGGTACGCCCCGTGCGATGAACTTCGGACGCACCTTCCGCCCGATCGGCGTGCTCGTCGTGAGCACGCGAGTCCCGAGGAACCGAATGACGCGGAAGAGGAATCGGAAGGGGATGCTCCCGTGCCGAACGGGGATGTGCCCGGGATCCTTGCCCGCCAGCCATGTCGGGTGTGAACGCGACAGCTCGAAGCCGATCTCGGCGCCGGAGTTGCCGGACCCCACGAGAAGGACGCGACCTTCCTGGAGCTGGGATGGCCGCAGGTACTCGCTCGAATGCAGTTGCACGACGCTCGGGTCGAGCTCGGACGCGAAGGGCGGAACCCTGGGGTTCCTGCAGGCACCGGTGGCCACGACGACGTGATCGGCTTCGATCTGCCGGTTCCCGTAGGTCACCACGTAGCGGTTGTCCACCCTCGAGACGCCGTCCACCTTGGCGCCGGTTCGAACGGGCAGCTCGAAGCGCGTCGTGTAGGCCTCCAGATAGTCGCCCATCTCGTCCTTCGTCGGGAACGACCAGGGTGTCGCCGGGAAAGGCCAGCCCGCCAGGCCGTCGGCGCCGAGCCGGGGTGAACACGCGGAGCGAGTCCCAGCGCGTGCGCCACGAGTCGCCGATCCGCTCGTGCGCGTCCAGGATCACGAAGGGCCGGTCTCGCTTCGCGAGGTGGTAGCCCACCGAGAGGCCCGCCTGGCCACCTCCGATGATCACGGTCTCGACATGCTCTGGTCCTGCGCCGGGCCGTTCTCCATCGCGTTCCTCGTGCATCCGTACCTCCTTCATGCCAGTCGCGTCATCTCTACCGTGAGCCGGAGTCGGTCACGGGAGCGAGGGACACTGGGCCTCGTAGCCGGAGGCGCACACCTCGAGCAGGCCGCCCACGAACACGATCGCGACGTCGATGCGATCGAGCGCTCGCACGCGGACGTCACGCGGATCCTCCGACAGCACGACGAAGTCCGCCAGCTTCCCGGGCGTGACGGTGCCGAGGTCGTCCTCGGCGAAGATCCCGTACGCGCCGCCCACCGTGAGCAGGCGGATCGCCTGCATGATCGTGAGGCGCTGCTCGCGCATGAATCGGGGCGGGTGCTGGCCCGGCTCCGAGATCCGCGTCGTCGCCGACGAGAGCGCGTCCATCACCGTTGAGGGTTGCAAGTCTGGATAGCTCTCGCCGAACGGCGTATCGGTACTCCCGATCGAGTGCAATCGTGGGCGCTCGACGAGATCGCGCCAGCGCCCCATGAGCTCGAGCTGTTCGGCGTCGAACACGCGTTGCAGGCTCGCCGCCCAGTTGGCGTCCATCCACGTCAGCTGGAACGACGGCAGGACGCGCATCCGGCGCATCCGACGAAGCTGGTCGTTGCGGAGCGCGACCACGTGTTCGAGCCGGGCGCGGAACTGGCCTCCATCGTCGTCGCCGAAAGCGAGCTCCAGCGCGTCGAGGATCTCATCGGTCGCGGCGTCGCCGCACGTGTGTGCGGCGATCTGCCATCCGGCCTCGTGGACCCGCCGCACCATCCGCCGGAGCTCGTGTTGCCCCCAGTGGAAGTTCCCGAGCTGCGTCGGGTCGTCGGCTCGGCCTTGCGACATGTACATCGTCCGACTGCCGCATGCATCGATGAAGAACTTCACTCCCGCCAGTCGAAGCCTCGGCCCGACGACCTCGCCGGGGAAGCGATCGGAGAACCACATCCCGAAACGCTGGTCGGGCCCGTAGTTGACCGGCAGGTAGGCGTTCACGCGCAGGCGCAGCTCACCCGTCGCGTCCAGCGCCGTGAGCTCCTCCAGTCTGGGTCCGTTGACGAAATGTTCGTTGATGCTGGTCCATCCGCCCTCGAGCGCCATCTGGATCGCCTTCTGAGGCCGTGCGACGTCATACAGGTAGCGGTCGCCGATCCAATGGCTGTGCGAGTCGATGAACCCAGGCGTGACGGCTTCGCCGTCGAGATCGATGACCGTGGTGTTCGGCCCGGCGAGGGCCAGGACGTCGGCATCGCTTCCGACCGCCACGAACCGATCGCCCGTGACCGCGAACGCGGAGGCCGAGGCCATGTCGGGGTCCATCGTGAGCACGACCGCGTCGTGCACGATCAGATCGGGCGGCCCGTCGTAGCCGAGATCCTGCGTTCCCGCACTCGGAACGACCAGGACCAGGAGCGCGATGAGGGACGCCGCAGTTGCGATCTTCCGCACGGAACCTCCGCTCGGGCGGCTCGACAGTAGGAGGGTGGGGGACCGAGGGTCAAGGGGAGCGGTATGGTCGGTTCCGGTCTCGCTCAAGGTCGCGAAAGGCTCCGATGTCGGCTTCCTCGTCCCTGCGCCGCCCTCCATCCGAGATCGTCGGCAGGCTCCGGGCCGCCGGCTGTGTCTTCGCCGAAGACGAGGCGCGGTTGCTCGTCGCCGAGGCGCGCACGTCGGCCGATCTCGCCGCCATGGTCGACCGGCGGGTCGCCGGCGTTCCGCTCGAACACGTTCTCGGCTGGGCGGCGTTCTGCGGGCCGCGGATCGCCGTCGACCCGGGGGTCTTCGTCCCGCGTCGCCGCACCGAGTTCCTCGTGCGCGAGGCCGCCGCCCTCGCGCGGCCGGGAGCTGTGGTCGTCGATCTGTGCTGCGGCTCCGGCGCCGTGGGCGCCGCGCTGGTGGCGGCCGTCGACCGGGTCGAGTTGCACGCCGCCGACGTCGATCCCGCCGCGGTGCGGTGCGCTCGTCGCAACGTCGCCGCCGGTCAGGTGTACGAGGGTGACCTCTTCGAGCCGCTTCTCGCGACGCTGCGCGGGCGCGTCGACGTCCTGGTCGCCAACGCTCCCTACGTACCCACCGAGGAGCTCGGGCTCATGCCCGCGGAGGCACGCAGGCACGAGCCGCGGGTGGCGCTCGACGGTGGGCCGGACGGGCTCGACGTCCTGCGGCGGGTGACGGTCGATGCGCCACCGTGGCTGCGACCGGGCGGCCACCTGCTGGTCGAGACGAGCGAGCGCCAAGCGTCGCGGATCGTCGAGACCTTCACCCAGGTCGGGCTCATCCCGCGGGTGGCCAGCTCGGAGGAGCTCGATGCCACCGTCGTCATCGGCACGAGGCCCCCTTCCTGAGCGGGTAAGGCCGGATGCTCCGAGCGATGTCATTCTGGCTTGACAAGGTCCAACGACGATGTGGCTTGATGCGGCTATGAAGCGTGTGAAGATCGCCGACCTGAGGGATCAGCTTTCCAGGCACCTGCAATCGGTCGAGCGAGGTACCGAGCTCGAGGTCACGAGCGCGGTCGCCCGATCGCCTGGATCGTCCCGGTAGGCCAGATGAATAGATCCGTCGTCGTTCGTCCTCCGAGACGTCCGTTCTCCATGGTGCGCGGCAGGCGTTACACGGCCGCTCGGTGGGTCGTGAACTCGACAGATCTGCTTTTGGAGGAACGGCAGCGGCGTTGAACGTCTCCGAAGATTCCTCGGTCAGCTGCATAGGTCGGGTGAAGACGTCGGTTGATTGACCTGACGACTGACTCCCTCAGGCGGCGCCGTCGGCGATCTTTCGGTTGCCGAGGGGCTCGTCGAGTTGCACGACCGTCTGCTTGAGGACCGCGATCTCGATGCAGACGGCGTCGCCGAGGTCCAGGTGGCCCTCGAGGAGCGTGATCGTCACCGCGTTCGGTCCGTAGTCCACGTCGACGCGACCGAGGACCGCGCACGGCTCGACGCCGCTCCAGAAGTCGATCGTGATGCTCGTGCCGTCGGCGCTCGGGGTCGCGACATCGAACGGCCGGGCCCGAAGGTCGACGGCGTCGGGGTTCGGCTCGACGACCTGTGGCTCGCCGGGCTCGGCGATCCGGTCGTCGCCGTCGTCGACCACCGGATCGTCACCACCGGGGATGACCACCGTGTCGTTGCAGTCGGGCACGCCCTCGATGCACATCGCCATGCCGTCGCCGCCACCGGTGTTGCCGTTCGAGCTACCGGCGGTGTCGTCGGCGGGAGGGGTGTCGCCGCCGAACGCCGTCACCGCCACGATCACGACCACGACGAGGGCCAATGCCGCTGCGATCGCCGCCTTCCGAGAGGTGGGCATCCTCGGTTCCTTTCGGGGTTGCAGGACCGGGTCGGTCGAGTTCGGGGCGGTCCCGACCTCGCTTCGACGTCCGGCGGCCGCTCTCCGGTTCCCGCATCGTCGCACGAAGATCCGCCCGGCCGGGGCTGTCCGGAGCGGCTCGTATACTCGCGTTCGGCCGTGCTAGGCGGGGAGCTAGCGGTGCCCTGTACCCGAGATCCGCTTCATGCGGGGCCGAATCCCCGCCCGAGGTCCTCGAGGTCCGAGGCAGCCCTCCGCGCGGGGCGTTGAAGGTCGGGTCCTACGCGACGTCGGACCGCGAACCGGGTCAGGGCGGGAACGCAGCAGCCCTAAGCGGTTCCCGGCGGGTGCCGTGGGTTCGCCTGGCCTGAGCCTGCCGCGCGAGGAAGCGCTCGAGTTTCGTGCGATCGACGGCGGGTGCACGGCCACTAACTCTCCGGTGGGAGCGACGCGTTGGCGAACGAGGACATCGAGGTCGAGGCGGCGAGCGTCGAGCGGGGTGGGGCCGCCGAGGTCTCCTCGCATCAGGCGCTCTACCGGCGATACCGGCCGCAGACGCCTGCCGAGCTGATCGGGCAGGACCACGTCGTGCGCGCCCTCACGGGCTCGATCCGCGAGGACAGGCTCCATCACGCGTTCCTGTTCTGCGGACCCCGCGGCACCGGCAAGACCTCGACGGCACGCATCCTCGCCAAGATGGTCAATTGCGTGAACGCGCCGACGGCCAAGCCGTGCGACCGCTGCGAAGGGTGCGTGGCGGTCCGTGACGGCGTGCACGTCGACGTCGTCGAGATCGACGCGGCGTCGCACGGCGGCGTCGACGACGCCCGCGATCTCCGCGAGAAGGCGCCGACCGCGCCGATGATGGGGCGCGAGAAGGTCTACATCATCGACGAGGCGCAGCGGCTGTCGCGCGAGGCGTTCGACGCGCTGCTCAAGCTCTTCGAAGAACCGCCGCCCGGCGTTCGGTTCGTGCTCGCGACGACCGAGCCTCACAAGATGCCGGCCACGATCGTCGGGAGGTGCCAGCGGTTCGACTTCCGTCGGTTGACGTTGGAACAGCTGGCCGAGCACCTCGTGACGATCGCCGAGAAAGAAGGCGTGACGATCGCGGCGAGCGCCGCGGCGGCGATCGCCCGGCAGGCCGAAGGTTCCGCGCGTGACGCGCTCTCATTGCTCGATCAGGCGAGCGTCCTCGGCGGCGACACGGTCGACGACGAGACGGTCCGCGCGCTGCTCGGCGCGCCTCGGGGCGAGGTCCAGTTCGAGCTCGCCGACGTCGTCGCGGTCGGCGACACGAAGGGTGCTTTCGAGATCGTCCACCGTCTCGTCCTCGACGGGCAGGACCTTCGGAACGTCACCGGCGAGGCCCTCGCGCACTTCCGGAACCTCCTCCTCGCGAAGACCGCGCCCGGGCAGGACGATCTCCTCGACGTCCCGGCCGACGCCTACGAGACGTACCGCGTGCAGGCAGAGAAGTACACGGCCGGCGAGCTCGCGCGCGTGATCGCGTTGCTCCTCGCCGCGCAGAACGACATGCGATGGACGACGAGCCCTCGTCTGTCGCTCGAGCTGGCGCTCGTGCGCGCGTGCCTGCCCGACACCGATCCGACGCCGGCAGGCATGGCGGCGCGGCTCGAGCGCCTCGAGCGGCTCGCCAACCTCGCGCCCGGCTCGACCGTGCCGTCCGCGGCCGTCGAAACCGCCGCGTCGTCCACCCCCGCCGACGACGTGGTGGTGGTCGAGAGCGCGCCGCCGCCGCAGACCACCGCGGCGAAGGCTGAGGAGCCCCTACAAGCTGAGGAGCCCCTACAAGAGGAGAAGCCGGCGACGCCGATGGAGCCCGCACCGGAGGCAAAGGCGCCCGAGCCAGGCGGTGACGGAACCCAGATGCCGGTTCCCCACGCCGCCGATGCGGGCAAGGTCGACGTCGCGATGCTCCGACGGTCGTGGAAGGCACTCCTCGATCATCTCGGCGAGATGCGACCGCCGCAGCCGGTGCTCCGCGCGTTCCTCGAGAGCGCCACGCCGGCGAGCTACGACGGCGCCGTGCTCGAGCTCGCATTCCCTCCCGACAAGAAGTTCGGGGTCCAGAAGGTGATGGACCGCCACGACGTGCTCCGCCAGGCGATCGCGGATCTGTTCGGCGTGACGCCGACGATCACCTGCGTCGTGCGTGAGTCCCGCGACCCGGCGGGTGGCCCGGCGTCGGTCGATGTCGTCGAGGAGGACGAGGTGCCCGACGACGCCGAGGCGCTTCGCCGCGTGCAGGAGATGTTCGGCGCCCAGCCGATCGAAGGGGCCTCGGAGTAGCCGTGTACGAGGGCCCGATCCAGGAGCTGATCGACGAGCTGGCGCGGCTGCCGGGGGTCGGCCCGAAGTCCGCGCAGCGGCTCGCGTTCTGGCTCGTGAAGGCGCCGCCCGACGACGCGAAGCGGCTCGCCCAAGCGATCGTGCAGGCGAAGGAGCGCATCGCGTTCTGCCGCGAGTGCGGCAACGTCGCCGAGGGCGATCTCTGCCGGGTCTGCCGCGACGAGTCGCGAGACCGCACGCTCCTGTGCGTCGTCGAGGAACCGAAGGACGCCTCGACGATCGAGAAGGCCAGCCTCATCAAGGGCCGCTACCACATCCTCGGCGGCGCGATCAGCCCGCTCGACGGCATCGGCCCCGACGATCTGCGCGTCCAGGAGCTCCTCGATCGGGTCGACCGCGACCACGTGACCGAGGTGATCCTCGCGACGAACCCGAACCTCGAAGGCAACGCGACCGCGATGTACGTCGCCGCGCTGCTGAAGCCGCTCGGCATCCGCGTGACGCGCCTCGCGAGCGGGCTTCCGGTAGGCGGCGACCTCGAATACGCGGACGAGGTGACGCTCTCGCAGGCCCTCGAAGGCCGGAGGGAGATGTGAGCGGCGGCGCGCCGTCGCACGATCCCGACGACGTCGCGTTTCCCCACCAGCTCGCCCGCACGCGGAACCTCGCCTGCGGCCGCCCCCGGCGCTTCGCGGCGTCGCCCGACGGTGCGCGGGTCGTGTTTCTTCGGTCCGCGGCCGGCGACGATCCGGCGAACCGGATGTGGGTGCTCGACGTCGCGACCGGCGAGGAGCGGCTCGTGTACGACCCGCGGGCGGCGACGAGCTCGGGCGAAACGGCCGAGGGCGAGCTGACCGACGCCGAGCGGGCACGGCGCGAACGTGCGCGCGAGACGACGAGTGGCGTCGTCGCCTACGCGACCGATCGCGAGGTCACGCGAGCGGTGTTCGTCGAGCACGGCCGGTTGCTGCTCGCCGATCTCATGACCGGCGAGGTGGAGCAGCTCGCGACGCCGGGGGTGGTCGACGATCCGCGGCTCGACCCGGCGGGCTCGCGCGTGGCCTACGTGATCGAAGGGGCGCTCCACGTGCACGAGCTCGGCGGCCTCGCGCGGGTGCTCGCGTCCGACGACGAGCCCGACGTGCACTGGGGCCTCGCCGAGTTCGCCGCCGCCGAGGAGATGGGTCGCATGCGCGGCCATTGGTGGTCGCCCGACGGCGCTCGCCTCGCGGCCTGCCGCGTCGACGAGCGCCCGGTGCAGGTGTGGTGGATCTCGGATCCGACGGACCCTTCGGCGCCGCCGAGATCGATGCGCTATCCGCAGGCGGGCACGGCGAACGCGATCGTGACGCTCCACGTCTTCGACCCGGGGACGGGCGACGCCTTCGACGTGATGTGGGACGAGCCGGAGCGCTTCGAATACCTGGCTCGCGTCTCGTGGAACGAGGGCTCGCCGCTCACCCTGCTCGTGCAGTCGCGCGACCAACGGACGACCCGCGTGCTCGAGGTCGACGATCTGACGGGCGCGACGACGGTCGTGCGTGAAGACACCGATCCCCACTGGATCGATCTCGTGGACGGCTCGCCTGCGCGCCTGTCCGACGGACGGCTCGTGCGGACCGTCGTCGCCGACGACAGCCGGCGGCTCTCGATCGGGGACGAGCTCGTGACGCCTGCGGGTTTCGACGTGGGCGTGGTGGTGGAGGCTGGACTCGGCGAGGGCGGCGACGGGGTCCTCGTGACCGGCTCCGGCCATGCCGACCCGACCGAGACCCACGTGTGGCGGGTCGCACTCGGGAGCGAACCGGTCCGGGTGAGCGACGTTCCGGGTGTGCACGACGCGGCGGCCGGGGGCGACGTGGTCGTGCTGGTAAGCCGAGAGGCCGACGAGGTCGTGCCGCGCGTCACGGTCCGGCGCGGCGACGAGGTGGTCGCGACGATCGGTTCCGTCGCCGAGCGGCCGCTCGTCGATCCGCGGCCGATCTTCGCGACGCTGGGGGAGCGCGAGCTCCGGGCCGCGCTGCTGCTTCCGGGTGGCCGTGGCGCCGGCGGGCCGCCGTCGACCGAAGGCGCGTCCGGCGGCGAGAAGCTCCCCGTGCTGCTCGCCCCCTACGGAGGACCGCACTTCCGCGAGGTCGTGCGGACGCGCGGCGCGTTCCTCGTCGACCAGTACTTCGCCGATCGGCTCGGGGCGGCTGTGCTCGTGATCGACGGCCGCGGCACGCCGGGGCGGGGAGCCGCCTGGGAGCGAGCGGTCGCCGGCGACTTCACCGTGACGCTCGACGATCAGGTCGACGGCCTGCGCGCGGCGGCCGAGCGATGGCCGTTCCTCGATCTCGACCGGGTGGCGCTGATCGGGTGGTCCTTCGGTGGGCTGCTCGCCGCCCTCGCCGCGATCGACCGGCCCGACGTGTTCCGCAGCGCCGTGTCGGGGGCCCCGGTCACCGAACAGCGCCTCTATGACACCCACTACACCGAGCGCTATCTCGGGCTCCCGCAGGAGGCGCCCGAGGCCTACGACCGGAGCTCGCCGATCTCGCGCGCCGAGCGCCTGCGCCGGCCGCTCCTGCTGATCCACGGCCTCGCCGATGACAACGTCGTCGCGGCCCACACGCTGCGGCTCTCCTCGACGCTCTTCGGGGCCGGGATCCCCCACGAGCTCGTGTTGCTGCCGAACGCCTCGCACATCGGCGGCTTCGACGACCTCGTCGTCGGCCGCTACCTCGCGGTGCTCGACTTCCTGCGCCGCACGCTCGGCGTCTCGGCCGTGAAGGTGAAGGCCCGTCGGTGAGCGAGCCGGCCGGCGATCGGGTGAGCGACCGCGCGCTCGTCCTCTACGCGCTCGTCCGCCGAGCGTCGATCGAACACGCGCTCGATGAGTTCGGCGACGACCCGCTCCGGATCGGGCAGG
>CAVSLX010000021.1:0-71211 GCA_963728735.1 uncultured Actinomycetes bacterium
GGTGGACTTCCGTTTCACCGTGACCAACACCGGCAACGTGACGTTGTCCGGGATCACGTTGACCGACAGCGATTTCGCCACGACCGGCTGCACGATTCCAGCTACGCTCGCCGCTGGCGCCTCCTTCACCTGCACCATCACCCAGACGGTCGGCTCTGGCCAGCACACCGACACGGCCACCGCGACGGGGACGTTCTCCGGGTCGCCTGTCCAGGACACCGATGACGCGAACGTGTTCGGGAACGCCGCCGCGATCGACATAGAGAAGGAGGTCCGGCCCCCCGGGTCCGGCTCCTACATCGACGCCGACACCGCCCCTGGCCTCTCGGTCGCGAGCGGCTCGCAGGTGGACTTCCGTTTCACCGTGACCAACACCGGCAACGTGACGTTGTCCGGGATCACGTTGACCGACAGCGACTTCGCCACGACCGGCTGCACGATTCCAGCTACGCTCGCCGCTGGCGCCTCCTTCAACTGCACCATCACCCAGACGGTCGGCTCTGGCCAGCACACCGACACGGCCACCGCGACGGGGACGTTCTCCGGGTCGCCTGTCCAGGACACCGATGACGCGAACGTGTTCGGGTTGGCCCCGGATGCCTCGATCACGAAGACGGTCCTGCGGTCGATGACGACACCGAGGCTCCGTTCGAGGTCAACGCCGCCGGCGACGTGATCAGCTACGAGATCGCTCGGTGACACGAACATCGGCAACACGACGCTGCACCGGGCGTCGACGATCACCGACGCGCGCATCACCGGACCTTGAGTGCGAGGCCGGGGCCGGCAATCAGACCGGGCCATTCACGCTCATCCCGGTGCGGGACCGAGACGTGCACCGGCACGTACGACGGTTCGTCCAGTCCGACATCGACAACAAGGGCGGCGGCGATAACGACATCGACAACACCGCGATCGGTGCCTCGAATCAGATCGGCAACAGTCAGGACAGCGATGGCCGTCTCCGGTCAGGCCATCCTGCGATGTCGATCAACGAAGACGGTCACTGCCGGTCGATGACGACGACCGAGGCTCCGTTCGCAGGTCAACGCCGCCGGCGACGTGATCAGCTACGAGATCGTGGTGACACGAACATCGGCAACACGACGCTGACGGGGGTCGACGATCACCGACCGCGCTCATCGGCAACCTTGAGTGCAAGACCCGGGCCGGCAATCAGACCGGGCCGGTCACGCTCACCCCGGTGCGGGACCGAGACGTGCACCGGCACGTACACGGCTCTCCAGGCCGACCTCGACAACAACGGCGGCGGCGACGGCGACATCGACAACACCGCGACGGCGACCTGGAACCAGGCCGCGCCAGTACAGCGACTACGAGGCGGTTCCGGTGGCCAGCAGCCAATGCGATGACATCGATCAACGAAGACCGTCACCGCCGGTCGATGGCGACGACGAGGCTCCGTTCCAGGTAACGCCGCCGGCGACATCATCACCTACACGATCCTGGTGACCAACACCGGCAACACGACCCTGACGGGGGTCACGATCTCCGACCGCGCGTCACCGGAACCTTCGACTGCAAGGCCGGCGCCGGCAACAGACCGGGCCGACGCTCATCCCGGGCGGGACCATGACGTGCACCGGCACATACACGGTGATCCAGGCCGACCTCGACAGCAACGGCGGCGGCGACGGCGACATCGACAACACCGCGACGGCGACCTGGAACCGGGCCGCGCCAGTACAGGACTAGCGAGGCCGATTCCGGTCGGCCGTCCAATGCGCTGACGATCAACGAAGACCGTCCGCCGTCGATGGCGACGACGAGGCTCCGTTCGCGGTCAACGCCGCCGGCGACATCATCACCTACACGATCCTGGTGACACAACACCGGCAACACGACCTTCACCGGCGTGACGATCACCGACCGCGCTCATCGGCAACCTCGACTGCGAGGCCGGGGCCGGCCATCAGACCGGGCCGATCGCGCACAACCCGGTGCCGTCCGAGACCTGCACCGGCACCTAGAGGGTGACTCCAGGCCGACCTCGACAGCACACGGCGGCGGCGACGGCGACATCGACAACACCGCGACGGCGATTCGAACCAGATCGACGACAGTCACAGGACTAGCGAGCCCGGTCTCCGGTCGGGCCGTCGGATGCGATGACGATCAACGAAGACGGTCACTGCCGTCGATGACGACAACGAGGCTCCGTTCGCTGGTCAACGCCGCCGGCGACGTGATCACCTACGAGATCGTGGTGACACGAACATCGGCAACACGACCCTGACCGGGGTCGACGATCACCGACGCGCTGCTATCGCCAACCTTGAGCTGCGACCGCGGCCACCCCGGCCACCCTCGCCCCCGGTGCCCTCCGTCACCTGCACCGGCACCTACGAGGCCGTCCAGGGCGACATCGACACCCAGGGCGGCGGCGACAACGACATCGACAACACCGCGACCGGTGCCCTCGAACCAGGTCGACGACATCACCGACTGCGCGCCTCGGTCCCCGTGTCAGCAGCCCGGATGCCTCGATCACGAAGACGGTCCTGTCGGTCGATGACGACGACGAGGCTCCGTTCGAGGTCAACGCCGCCGGCGACCTGATCGCCTACCACGAGATCGTCTACACGAACATCGGCAACACGACGCTCACGGGCGTCGACGTCACCGACCCGCTGCTCACCGGCACCCTCGTGTGCGACCCGGCCACCCCGGCCACCCTCGCCCCCGGTGCCTCCGTCACCTGCACCGGCACCTACGAGGCCGTCCAGGGCGACATCGACACCCAGGGCGGCACGCAACAACGACATCGACAACACCGCGACCGGTGCCTCGAACCAGGTCGACGACATCACCGACTCGGCCTCGGTCCCCGTGGTCAGCAGCCCGGATGCCTCGACTACGAAAGACGGTCCTGTCGGTCGATGACGACGACGAGGCTCCGTTCGAGAGGGTCAACGCCGCCGGCGACCTGTGATCACCTACGAGATCGTCTACACGAACATCGGCAACACGACGCTCACGGGCGTCGACGTCACCGACCCGCTGCTCACCGGCACCCTCGTGTGCGACCCGGCCACCCCGGCCACCCTCGCCCCCGGTGCCTCCGTCACCTGCACCGGCACCTACGAGGGCCGTCCAGGGCGACATCGACACCCAGGGCGGCGGCGACAACGACATCGACAACACCGCGACCGGTGCCTCGAACCAGGTCGACGACATCACCGACTCGGCCTCGGTCCCCGTGGTCGGCAGCCCGGGGATGCCTCGATCACGAAGACGGTCCTGTCGGTCGATGACGACGACGAGGCTCCGTTCGAGAAGGTCAACGCCGCCGGCGACCTGATCACCTACGAGATCGTCTACACGAACATCGGCAACACGACGCTCACGGGCGTCGACGTCACCGACCCGCTGCTCACCGGCACCCTCGTGTGCGACCCGGCCACCCCGGCCACCCTCGCCCCCGGTGCCTCCGTCACCTGCACCGGCACCTACGAGGCCGTCCAGGGCGACATCGACACCCAGGGCGGCGGCGACAACGACATCGACAACACCGCGACCGGTGCCTCGAACCAGGTCGACGACATCACCGACTCGGCCTCGGTCCCCGTGGTCAGCAGCCCGGATGCCTCGATCACGAAGACGGTCCTGTCGGTCGATGACGACGACGAGGCTCCGTTCGACGGTCGGACGCCGCCGGCGACCTGATCACCTACGAGATCGTCTACACGAACATCGGCAACACGACGCTCACGGGCGTCGACGTCACCGACCCGTTGCTCACCGGCACCCTCGTGTGCAACCCGGCCACCCCGGCCACCCTCGCCCCCGGTGCCTCCGTCACCTGCACCGGCACCTACGAGGCCGTCCAGGGCGACATCGACACCCAGGGCGGCGGCGACAACGACATCGACAACACCGCGACCGGTGCCTCAACCAGGTCGACGACATCACCGACTCGGCCTCGGTCCCCGTGGTCAGCAGCCCGGATGCCTCGATCACGAAGACGGTCCTGTCGGTCGATGACGACGACGAGGCTCCGTTCGAGGTCAACGCCGCCGGCGACCTGATCACCTACGAGATCGTCTACACGAACATCGGCAACACGACGCTCACGGGCGTCGACGTCACCGACCCGCTGCTCACCGGCACCCTCGTGTGCGACCCGGCCACCCCGGCCACCCTCGCCCCCGGTGCCTCCGTCACCTGCACCGGCACCTACGAGGCCGTCCAGGGCGACATCGACACCCAGGGCGGCGGCGACAACGACATCGACAACACCGCGACCGGTGCCTCGAACCAGGTCGACGACATCACCGACTCGGCCTCGGTCCCCGTGGTCAGCAGCCCGGATGCCTCGATCACGAAGACGGTCCTGTCGGTCGATGACGACGACGAGGCTCGTTCGAGGTCAACGCCGCCGGCGACCTGATCACCTACGAGATCGTCTACACGAACATCGGCAACACGACGCTCACGGGCGTCGACGTCACCGACCCGCTGCTCACCGGCACCCTCGTGTGCGACCCGGCCACCCCGGCCACCCTCGCCCCCGGTGCCTCCGTCACCTGCACCGGCACCTACGAGGCCGACCAGGGCGACATCGACACCCAGGGCGGCGGCGACAACGACATCGACAACACCGCGACCGGTGCCTCGAACCAGGTCGACGACATCACCGACTCGGCCTCGGTCCCCGTGGTCAGCAGCCCGGATGCCTCGATCACGAAGACGGTCCTGTCGGTCGATGACGACGACGAGGCTCCGTTCGAAGAGGTCAACGCCGCCGGCGACCTGATCACCTACGAGATCGTCTACACGAACATCGGCAACACGACGCTCACGGGCGTCGACGTCACCGACCCGCTGCTCACCGGCACCCTCGTGTGCGACCCGGCCACCCCGGCCACCCTCGCCCCCGGGCCTCCGTCACCTGCACCGGCACCTACGAGGGCCGTCCAGGGCGACATCGACACCCAGGGCGGCGGCGACAACGACATCGACAACACCGCGACCGGTGCCTCGAACCAGGTCGACGACATCACCGACTCGGCCTCGGTCCCCGTGGTCAGCAGCCCGGATGCCTCGATCACGAAGACGGTCCTGTCGGTCGATGACGACGACGAGGCTCCGTTCGAGGTCAACGCCGCCGGCGACCTGATCACCTACGAGATCGTCTACACGAACATCGGCAACACGACGCTCACGGGCGTCGACGTCACCGACCCGCTGCTCACCGGCAGCCTCGTGTGCGACCCGGCCACCCCGGCCACCCTCGCCCCCGGTGCCTCCGTCACCTGCACCGGCACCTACGAGGCCGTCCAGGGCGACATCGACACCCAGGGCGGCGGCGACAACGACATCGACAACACCGCGACCGGTGCCTCGAACCAGGTCGACGACATCACCGACTCGGCCTCGGTCCCCGTGGTCAGCAGCCCGGATGCCTCGATCACGAAGACGGTCCTGTCGGTCGATGACGACGACGAGGCTCCGTTCGAGGTCAACGCCGCCGGCGACCTGATCACCTACGAGATCGTCTACACGAACATCGGCAACACGACGCTCACGGGCGTCGACGTCACCGACCCGCTGCTCACCGGCACCCTCGTGTGCGACCCGGCCACCCCGGCCACCCTCGCCCCCGGTGCCTCCGTCACCTGCACCGGCACCTACGAGGCCGTCCAGGGCGACATCGACACCCAGGGCGGCGGCGACAACGACATCGACAACACCGCGACCGGTGCCTCGAACCAGGTCGACGACATCACCGACTCGGCCTCGGTCCCCGTGGTCAGCACCCGGATGCCTCGATCACGAAGACGGTCCTGTCGGTCGATGACGACGACGAGGCTCCGTTCGAGGTCAACGCCGCCGGCGACCTGATCACCTACGAGATCGTCTACACGAACATCGGCAACACGACGCTCACGGGCGTCGACGTCACCGACCCGCTGCTCACCGGCACCCTCGTGTGCGACCCGGCCACCCCGGCCACCCTCGCCCCCGGTGCCTCCGTCACCTGCACCGGCACCTACGAGGCCGTCCAGGGCGACATCGACACCCAGGGCGGCGGCGACAACGACATCGACAACACCGCGACCGGTGCCTCGAACCAGGTCGACGACATCACCGACTCGGCCTCGGTCCCCGTGGTCAGCAGCCCGGATGCCTCGATCACGAAGACGGTCCTGTCGGTCGATGACGACGACGAGGCTCCGTTCGAGGTCAACGCCGCCGGCGACCTGATCACCTACGAGATCGTCTACACGAACATCGGCAACACGACGCTCACGGGCGTCGACGTCACCGACCCGCTGCTCACCGGCACCCTCGTGTGCGACCCGGCCACCCCGGCCACCCTCGCCCCCGGTGCCTCCGTCACCTGCACCGGCACCTACGAGGCCGTCCAGGGCGACATCGACACCCAGGGCGGCGGCGACAACGACATCGACAACACCGCGACCGGTGCCTCGAACCAGGTCGACGACATCACCGACTCGGCCTCGGTCCCCGTGGTCAGCAGCCCGGATGCCTCGATCACGAAGACGGTCCTGTCGGTCGATGACGACGACGAGGCTCCGTTCGAGGTCAACGCCGCCGGCGACCTGATCACCTACGAGATCGTCTACACGAACATCGGCAACACGACGCTCACGGGCGTCGACGTCACCGACCCGCTGCTCACCGGCACCCTCGTGTGCGACCCGGCCACCCCGGCCACCCTCGCCCCCGGTGCCTCCGTCACCTGCACCGGCACCTACGAGGCCGTCCAGGGCGACATCGACACCCAGGGCGGCGGCGACAACGACATCGACAACACCGCGACCGGTGCCTCGAACCAGGTCGACGACATCACCGACTCGGCCTCGGTCCCCGTGGTCAGCAGCCCGGATGCCTCGATCACGAAGACGGTCCTGTCGGTCGATGACGACGACGAGGCTCCGTTCGAGGTCAACGCCGCCGGCGACCTGATCACCTACGAGATCGTCTACACGAACATCGGCAACACGACGCTCACGGGCGTCGACGTCACCGACCCGCTGCTCACCGGCACCCTCGTGTGCGACCCGGCCACCCCGGCCACCCTCGCCCCCGGTGCCTCCGTCACCTGCACCGGCACCTACGAGGCCGTCCAGGGCGACATCGACACCCAGGGCGGCGGCGACAACGACATCGACAACACCGCGACCGGTGCCTCGAACCAGGTCGACGACATCACCGACTCGGCCTCGGTCCCGATCTTCTACGACCCGGCTGCCGGAGTTCTCGAAGGTCGTGACGTCGATCCGACAAGAGGACCGATCGATCCCACAGAGGTCGTCGAAGCCGGCGACGTCGATGAACTACAGATCATCTCACGAAGACGGCAACGTGACCCTCACCGGGGTCACGGTCACCGACACGCTGCTTTCGAGCCTGGACTGCACGCCGGCGGCGCCGGCCACGCTCAGCACGGTGCAGTCGATGTTCTGCACCGGTTCCTACACGGTCACGCAGGCCGACATCGACAACAACGGTGGTGGCGATGGTGACATCGACAACACCGCGACGGGCACCTCGAACGAGGTCGACCCGGTCGAGGACTCCGAGACCGCACCGATCGTGCGGGATGCGAGCATCAAGGTCGTAAAGGAAGTCTCCGTGGACGGGGGCAACACATTCCTCGACGCGAATGATGCCGCTTCTGCCCCGATCGTGGCGGCGGGGAGCTCCGTGATCTACCGATTCACCGTGGAGAACACGGGGAACGTGACGCTGAAGAGCGTTCTGCTGAGCGACAACCTCTACTCGTTCACCGGGAGCGAGTGCGACTAGTTCCCCGTGTCAGCTCTGGCACCTGGAGCTACCACCTCGTGCGAGATCACCCGGGCGATCAACGCTGCGACCGTGACGAACGAGGCAACCGCCACGGGCACACCCGACATCGGGCCAGCCGAGACCGACAAGGACACCGCGGTCGTGAAGGCGCGGTTCGACCTCACCGTCACCAAGACCGCCACCGGGACGTTGAAGCGGTCGTACACCTGGAGCATCGACAAGTCGGCCGACAAGTCGAGCGTCTTCGGTCAGGGCGGCGGATCCACCACGGTGAACTACTCGGTGAAGGTCGACCAGACCGGCTTCACGGATAGCCTCTGGAAGGTGACGGGCCAGATCACCGTCACGAACCCGAACAACGTGGCCTTCACCGGCGTGACCGTGACCGATGCGGTGGACAATGGTGGCTCCTGCACCGTCACGAGCGGGACGAATGTGACTGTTCCGGCCAACGGTTCCGTGAACCTCTCGTACGAATGCACGTACGCGAGCAAGCCGGCGAACTACACGGGTCAGAACACGGCGACGGCGAGCTGGAACAAGACGACCTACGTCACGCCGAACGCGTCGGCCAACGGATCATCGTCGTTCACGCTCTCGAAGAGTCAGACTGAGAACGCCACGATCACGGTAACCGACACGTTCGGCGGCACGACCACCACCCTTGGGAGCGCCACGGCGACGGATGCGGCACCGTTCACGTCGAGGACATTCACCTACAGCAGGACCTTGGCGGTTCCTGTGGATGACTGCCGCGACTACACGAACACCGCGAACATCACCCAGACGGGCCAGTCGGACTCGTGGACGGTGACGGTCTGCGGCTCGATGAAGACCGGGGCGAAGACGATCGGCTTCTGGCAGAACAAGAACGGCCAGGACATCATCAGCATCCTACAGCGGGACCAACTGTCAGGCCCTCCGGACGTGGCTGAACGGCTTCAATCCGTTCAAGGACCTGACAGCGACGAACTGCGCAGGAGTAAAGAGCTACGTGACGAACGTGATCAAGGCGGCCTCGTCCAGTGGCTCTTCGATGAACCCGATGTTGAAGGCGCAGATGCTCGCCACCGCCTTGGACGTCTACTTCAGCACCCCTGGCTTGGGCGGGAACCGCATCGGAGCGTCCGTGCCGATCGGTGGTCTGACCGTCGACCTGACGAAGATCTGCATGATGTCGAGCGGTTCGACCTCCAGCTGCACGGGCTTGTTCTACAACGTCAGCGGCGCTTTCGGTGGGGCGACCTCCATGACCGTTCTGCAGATGCTGAACTACGCGTCCAGCCAGTCGAACTCCGGCGGCACCACGTGGTACGGCAACGTCAAGGCCACCCAGGAGAAGGCGAAGGACGCCTTCGACGCGATCAACAACGAGTGGGTCTTTAGTCCGTAGCTAGGTAGGTAGCAGACACCGACGGGGGCCCCGCCTAGGCTGGGGCCCCCAGTCGTTCTGGAGCAGTTCGGAGGATGGAGTGCGAAGTTCCGTCAGGCCTGCTCGCCCGCTCAAGCTAGCGCTCCTCGCCATCATCGGTGGAGCTGCGGTTCTTGTCGGTGTTCTGGCGATGCCGTGGATCGTGTCCGAGGGTTTTTCTGTCGGCTCGACCACCATCGATGGCCGGATGAATGGCTCGGATATCGAGCTGGGAGTAGTTGCGGTTGGTGCTGGCGCTGCGGCCGTTGTCCTCGGGCTCGCACTCCTTGTGGTCCCTGCAGGTAGACGGATCTGGTCCGCACTGCTCATCCTCGCGGGTGGTGTAGCGGTGGCGATAGCGGTCACCACGATGTCGGAAGTGACCGACACGTACATCAACTTCGCCCTGTCAATGGCGGGCGTCTCCTCTGACGAAGAGGTGGCGGTTCGATCTTCGCTCGAAGCTCTCTTCGAGGTGAGTGATGTAGGCGTTGCATCCGGCCTCGGTGTCTACGCCGCTCTTGGTGGAGGCATCGTCGTGATCCTGGCAGGTGTCGCGGGGATGTTCGTCCGACGTGGGCAAGGCGATGCCTCTCAGCCGGTCGGTGTCTCCGAGCCTGGGCGAGAGAGAGCGGAGTCACTCGAGGTGCCCCCTCAGGCCGGCTCGGTCCTTGCAGAGCCGGACCACGCTCCACTCGACGACGTCTCGGAGGAACGATCCGCCCCCGGCGAGCAGAGCAAGCTCGCGGGCGAGACACCCATGGAGGAACCGCCTGAGGCCCAGCCTGCGGAGGCTCCTGAAGAAGACGCTCAGCCCGCGGAGCCGAAGAGGCGGCCGCTCGGCGACACCTGGTCCGCCTGAGATCGAAAGGCCGACGCACCGCCGAAAACTTGAGCGTCTGCCGATAGTTCAGGCCCTTCGGCCTACCGATCGTCGCCCTTCGTCCGGTGCGCTTCTCTGCGCTGTAGCGCAACCTTGGCGGAGGTCGTCACCCGAATGGCTGACGACAGCTCTACGGGCTCCGAACAACAGGAGGATCACTGATGAGGTCTCGGCTCCGAGCGCGCACGGCAGGACTGGTGACGGTACTGGCCATGCTGCTCTCGATCGCGGTTCCGTTCGGGGGTGCGCCCGCGTTCGGGGCGTCCGTGTCGTCGGCGACGTTCACCGGCGGGGCGGGCACCGTCGTTTCCGGGGGAACCCTCTATGCGAAGAACGGAGGCGCCCTCACCTTGACGGTGGTCACGTCGAGCGACACGCGATGCGTCAAGCTCACGGGGGCACACACCGACAAGCAAACGTCGGCAACCGCCAAGACGAGCTGGAGCTTCACCCTCACCGCGGGCACCGGCAACGGCATCCAGACGGTGACCGCGACGGCGCGCCCGAGCATCAACACAGGGCAATTGCACAGGCACACCGGGGTCGAGCACCGCTTCCTACCAGCTCGACAACGCCGGGCCCATCGTGACCGGCTCGCTGACGCCTGCGCCCAACGGCGGCCGGTTGGAACAAGGCCAACGTCACGATCACTTGGAGCGCGACCGACGCCGGTTCTGGCGTCGGGTCCGGCCCCACGCCTGCGTCCGACTCGGTGAGCGCGAACACCGCCGGCGTGACGAAGACGACGACCGCCGCGGACCTGCTCGGCAACGTCGGCACCGGTGAGATCACCGTGAAGCTCGACAAGTCGGCGCCGACGATCACCAGCAGCCGGTCGCCGGCCGCGAACGCGAACGGCTGGAACAACTCCGACGTCACCGTGAGCTTCTCCTGCGCCGACGGCCCGTCGGGCATCAAGAGCTGCACCGGCTCGACGCACGCTCGCCGGCAACGGCGCCGGCCAGTCGGTCACGGGCACGGCCGTCGACAACGCCGACAACAGCGCATCCACCACGGTCTCGGACATCAACATCGACAAGGTGGCTCCCACCCTCGCAGGGGCGCCGACGAGCGCGCCGAACGCCGCCGGGCTGGTACAGCGGCGACGTCACCATCGCGTGGACGTGCGCCGACGCCCACTCGGGGATCGACGGGGCCTGCCCCGGCGAACACCCCGATCTCGGGTGAAGGCGTGGGTCTGACCTCGAGCGCTTCGGTCGAGCGACCTCGCCGGCAACACGACGAACGCGACGAGCGCACCGGCCGTGAAGATCGACCGGACGTCACCCATCACGACCGCGTCGGCCCCGACGGGCTGGACCAACACGGACGTCACGGTGACCCTGACGCCGTCCGACGCCCTGTCGGGCGTCGCGCAGACGTACTACGAGCTCGACGGCGGCGCGACCCAGACCGGCACCTCGGTGTCGATCTCGGACGAAGGTGCGCACACGCTCGAGTACTGGAGCAGGGACGAGGCGGGCAACGTGGAGGATCGCAACTCGGTCCAGGTCCGCATCGACAGGACCGCGCCGACGATCGGGCACACGCTGTCCCCGGCGGCCAACGCGTACGGCTGGCACAAGGCATCCGTCATCGTGAGCTTCTTGTGCAACGACGGGCTCTCCGGCATCGCATCGTGCACCGACCCTCAGCTGGTCGAGATCGAGGGACCGGATCAGGTCGTGACCGGAACCGCCGTGGATGAGGCCGGCAACAGCGCGACGGACGACGCGTCCGTGAGCATCGACCTGACCCCTCCGACGATCTCCGCCGCGGCCGACCGGGCACCGAACACCAACGGCTGGTATGACGCCGACGTGGACGTCAGCTTCGTGTGCGCCGACGCCCTGTCGGGCATCCTTGAGTGTCCCTCCACCGAGACGGTCGGTGAGGGTGCCGATCGGTCCGCGTCCGGCACCGTCGAGGACGCGGCAGGCAACAGCGCGACCGCTGCCGTGACGGGCCTGAACGTCGACGAGACCCCGCCGACCCTGAGCGGGGCGCCGACCGACGCACCGAACGCCGACGGCTGGTACCGGGACGACGTCGTGATCACATGGACCTGCGAGGACGCCCTGTCGGGGATCGACGGGTCGTGCCCGGCCGACAGCACGATCGGCGGCGAGGGTCACGATCTGTCCGCGAGCGCCTCGGTCTCGGACCTCGCCGGCAACGCGACGGCTGCGGACGTTACCGGCATCAAGATCGACCGGACCGCTCCGACCACGTCGGCGAGTTTGCCCGCCCCGCTCGAGAGCGGCTGGTACGCCGACCCGGTCGAGGTCACACTGAACGCGCTCGACGCGCTGTCCGACGTCGAGGCCACCCGCTACTCGGTGAACGGCGGCCCCGCGCAGCTGTACGCGGGTCCATTCACGCACAGTCTCGGCGGTACCAGCACGATCACGTTCTGGAGCACGGACCAGGCGGGCAACGTCGAAGACGAGAGCGCACCCGGCCACTCGATCACGCTGAAGATCGACGACGTGAAGCCGACGATCACCGGCAGCCGCTCACCCGCGGCCAACGTCTTCGGCTGGAACAACGAGTCCGTCGCTGGTGAGCTTCGGCTGCTTCGACGAGGAGTCGGGCGTCGCGGCCTGCAGCGACGCGCTGTCGCTCGAGGACGAGGGTCCGGGTCAGAGCGTGACCGGCTTCGCGATGGACGTCGCTGGCAACGCGAACAGCGCGACCGTGGACGACATCAACATCGACCTCACGGCCCCGACCCTGACCGGCTCGGCCACCACGCCTCCGAACGCCAACGGTTGGTACGCGGGCGATGTCACGATCGCCTGGACCGGCCAGGACGGCCTTTCGGGCATCGACCCGGGCACGCAGCCCGAGGACAGCGTGATCAGCGGCGAGGGATCGGACCTCGGCGCCTCGGCGAGCATCGCCGACAAGGCGGGCAACCTGGGCAACGGATCCGTGACCGGCATCAAGATCGACCGAGGCGCACCGACGATCTCGGGCGCGACGGTGAACGACGACGGCACACCGCGGTCGGCGAACGGCGCGGGGTGGTTCGGCAGCGCGGTGCGCGTGCGCTTCACGTGCGACGACACGCTCTCCGGCGTCGAGAACTGCGCGAGCGACGCCGTCTTGATGGACGACGGTGCGAACCAGAGCGCATCCGGTGACGTGACGGACAAGGCGGGCAACACCGCCTCGACGGCCGTGACCGGGATCAACGTCGACAGTCAGGCGCCGACGACGACCGCCGACGCCACATGCACCTTGAAGAACGGCTGGTGCTCCGGGGACGCCGCGACGGTGACCCTCTCGGCCACGGATCAGGCTGGTCTGTCCGGCGTGAAGGAGATCAGGTACCAGATCGATGCGGGCGCGTGGGAGACGTCGCCGGGCTCGAGCGTCGACGTCGCCGTGCCGCTCGCCGAGGACAGCGGCGAGGCCACGGTGAGGTTCTTCGCGGTGGACGACGCCGACAACGCCGAGCTGCAGAAGGGCGTGTCCCTGCTGTTCGACAACGTGGCGCCGACCGTGACCGCCACGCTCGACCCGACGCCGAACGCGGCGGGTTGGAACAACGACGACGTCACCGTGACCTTCGATGCGGAGGACGACGAGGGGGGCTCGGGCGTGGACGCTGACGCGCTCACCGCGCCGACGACGATCAGCGGCGAGACCTCGGGGACCGCCGTCAGCGGCTCCGCGTTGGACCTCGCCGGCAACCTGGGCACGACCGTCGTGACCGTCAAGCTCGACAAGACCGACCCGACGATCACGGGCGCGACGACCACGTCGCCGAACGCGGGCGGATGGTTCAACGGACCCGTGACCGTCCACTTCGAGTGCGACGACGGGCGCTCCGGCATCGCCGTCTGCCCCGCGGACATGGTGTTGTCGGGCGACGGTGAGGACCAGTCGGTCACCGGCACCGCGATCGACAACGCCGGCAACAGCGACTCGTACACGGTGTCGGGCATCGACATCGACGCCACGGCGCCGACGATCGACTCGGTGAGTCCGGCCAACGGATCGATCCATACGCTGGGCGACGTGCCACAGAAGGCGTGTCAGGCCAGCGACGGCGGGTCGAGCCTCGCCGGACCGTGCTCGATCGTCGTGACCGGCGGCCAGCCGAACGGCGTGGGGACGTTCTCGTTCGTCGCCACGGCGACCGACGAGGCGGGCAACACCTCGACGAGCGCAGGTTCCTATCAGGTGATCTACCGGTTCGACGGTTTCCGCCAGCCGATCAACGGGACCGCCCACCAGGCCGGCACGGCGCCGGACTTCAGCGTCTTCAAGGCGGGCAGCACGGTTCCGGCGAAGCTCCAGCTGAAGCGGGCCGACGGGACGATCGTGCAGGCCAACTCGCTGCCGCAGTGGCTCACACCGGTCAAGGGAAGCCCGATGTCGGCACCCGTCGACGAGTCCGTGTACACGGTGGCGGCGACGAGCGGGTCCACCTACCGCTGGGACGCGACCGACCAGCAGTACATCTACAACTGGGGCACGCCGAAGGCCGGCAACGGCTTCTTCTGGAGGATCGGCGTGCAGCTCGACGACGGCCGCACCTACTACGTCAACATCGGCCTGAAGTAACTGATCGCCCGCATCAAGGTCGAACGGGCCGGTCCCTCGAGGGGCCGGCCGTTCGTCGTCCTGGGCACCAGAAAAGGGGAGGGCAGCCTTCCCCTTGTCTACCGGACGGTAGACAGTGCATAATCTGCCGCGTGGTAGAGAAGGCAGCGGCCAAGAAGACACCCGCCACCGAGAAGAAGAAGGCCTCCGGCTCGATCGTGGATGCCCTCGCCGGGAAGCGGATCTTCCTCACCGGCGTCACGGGGTTCCTCGGCCAGGTGATCCTCGAGCGGATGCTGCTCGACTTCCCCGAGACGCACGTGACGACCCTGATCCGGTCCCAGCAGGGGATCGAGCGCCCAGGACCGCCTGCACTACCTGATCCGCAAGCCGCGTTCGACGTGCTCCGGGAGCGGCATGGTTCCGACGCCGGGATAGTCAAGGTACTTGACCAACAGGTCGACGTGATCGACGGGGACTTCTCCCGAAGCGAACCCGACATCCCGGAGGGCATCGACGTCACGATCCACTCGGCGGCGACGGTCAGCTTCGATCCGCCGATCGACGAGGCGTTCCAGACGAACCTGCTCGGGCGCGCTGAACCTCTACCGCGCGGCGACACGTCACAACCGCCCCGCGCTCGTGCACGTCTCCACCGCCTACGTGGCCGGGGTCCAGAAGGGCGTCATCCCCGAGGGTCCGCTCGAGCACCGTGTCGACTGGCGCTCGAGGCCGAGCTCGCGCTCGAGCGCGCGCAAGGAGGTCGAGGCCGCCTCGCGGAAACCCGAGATGCTCGAGCACTTCATGGCGCGCGCCGCGAAGGAGCATTCGCCGCGCCGGCCCGCAGACGGTCGCCAACGACGCCGAGGAGCGTCGCAAGGAATGGGTCGTCCCGGCGCCTGACCGAATACGGGCGCGCGCGCGCCCGTTCGCTCGGCTGGCCCGACGTCTACACGTTCACGAAGGCGATGGGCGAGCGAGCGGTCGAGGAGCTCGCGGCCGCCGAGCGGCTTCCGCTGTCGATCGTGCGGCCCTCGATCATCGAGTCGGCGCTGCTGCATCCGTCGCCGGGATGGATCGACGGCTTCAAGATGGCGGACCCGATCATCCGCGCGTACGGGCTCGGGCAGATCCCGGAGTTCCCCGGCATCCCCGAAGGGGATCGTCGACCTCGATCCCGGTCGACTACGTCGTGAACGCGATCCTCGCGGTCGCCGCGAATCCGCCGGCGGCCGGCGAGGCCGCGCATTACAACGTGTCGTCCGGCTCGAGGAACCCCCTGCGGTTCTACGAGCTCTACGAGTGGGTCCGCGAGTACTTCGAGGCGCATCCGCTGCCGGAGCGCGGCCGCGGGGAGCACAAGGTGCCGACGTGGACGTTCCCCGGGCAACCTCAAGGTCGAGCGCTGCTGCGCCGCGCGGAGCAGTCTGACCGACGTCGCCGAGAAGGTCGTGACGCACCTTCCGAAGTCGAAGGCGATGCGCGACGCGGTTGCCCGCGTCGATCGCGATCAGGCGCGCGTCGACTTCGTGAAGCGCTACTCCGACCTCTACGGGACCTACACCGAGACGGAGGTCGTCTACACCGACGACCGGGTCGTCGAGCCTGTGGGCGCGCATGTCGAAGAAGGACAAGGTTCGGTTCCCGTTCGACGTCGGCACGGTCGACTGGAAGTACTACCTGCAGGACGTCCACTGCCCGGCGGTGACCCAGTCGCTCCGCGAGCTCTCGCGGCGCGGCCGGGAGCGGCCGACCGTGTGGTCGAGGAGCGGGAGCAGCCGGTCGCTCGCCGTGTTCGACATGGAGGGGACGATCATCACGTCGAACGTCGTCGAGTCCTACGTCTGGACGAGGATGGCCGACCTCGAGCCCGAGGATTGGCCGGGGGAGCTCGTCGAGCGTCTTCGGCCGCGTGCCGGGCTACCTGCAGACCGATCGACGGGATCGGGGGGACTTCCTGCGGACGTTCTTCCGGCGCTTCGAGGGGGCCTCGGTCGCGGGCGTCCAGCGACTGATCGACGCTCACGTCGAGGAGTTCATGCTCCAGAAGGCCTCGGCCGCGGCGCCTCCGCCGGGTCCGCGAGCATCGCGCCGCCGGGCATCGGACGATCATGATCACGGCCGCCGCCGAGATCTTCGTGCGCCCGCTCTCGCCGCTGTTCGACGTCGTGATCGGAGCCGAGCTCGAGGTGCGGGACGGGCGCTTCACCGGATTCATGTCGCAACCGCCCCTCGTGGGGGAGGCGCGCGCGGCGTGGCTCCGCCGGTACGCATTGCAGGAGGACGTGGATCTGAAGCATTGCTACGCGTACGCGGACTCCTACAGCGACCTTCCGCTGCTGCGGGCGGTGGGCTACCCGGTGGCGGTCTCGCCGGACTCGGCGCTCTACCGGCACGCGCGCCGGCGGCGCTGGCCGATCGAGGAGTGGTCGATGTCGCGCGGGATGCCGCGTGTCCGGTTCCCGAGGCCGGCGGTGCGATGAGGATGACCGAGCTACTCGTCCAGCGGAGCGCTCCAGCGCAAGCCTGGGAACCGGGCGAAGCCTCGATCGGCCGTGATCCATGTGGCGGCCTGCTCGATGGCCAGCGCCGCCAGGTACGCGTCGGGCACCGCGTTGCCCTTGGCACCGATCCGTCGGCACAGTTCCGTGAAGATCTCCCAATGCCGCTCACCGGGAGCGACGGTCAGGGCTGCCGGGGAGCCTCGGAGCGCCGCGGTGAACGCGAGGGCGGTCTCGGGCGGAGTGGGTTCGCGGAAAACGCGGGGGTTCGTCACGATTCGGAGGAAGCTGCTGAGCACGAGATCACTGAGGCCGAGCGGTTCGGAAGCTCGGCGGGCGTCGTCGAGCCACGTCCGGTAGCGCTCATGCTCGGGGCTCTCCGAACGGTGGGCATAGATCATGACGTTGACGTCAACGCAACGCATCGAGCTCTTCCCCCTCATCCATCAGATCCCGGAGCCTCGCGTTGTCTGCGAGATCGACGCCGGGCATCGTGCCGCTGCCACCGAACGTCGGGAGGGCCGGGAGATCCTCGGGAGGGGGAGCGATACTCGGACATCGAGCAGCGTTCGGACCGCATCCTCGATCACGTCGCTCACGGTGCGGCCGGAGCGCGCGGCAGCGCTTTGGTGCGTCGATAGAGGCCCACGTCGATGCGGATGGTCGTCCTCATGGATGGAGCATAATGGCATCAGACTGACGCATCAAGATGTCGTAGGGAACCGGCCGGAGCCATCGGCATGAGCACCCTCGCGTTGCAGTACTTCCGGTCAGCGCGCCGCGGTACTTCGGGGCGCGCACGATCGGCGGCAAGCTCCCCGGGCTCCTCTCCGGGCCGCTCGCGGCGCTCCGGCTCGCCACGCTGCCGGACGTGGACGTGCCGACCCGTTCCGGGTGGGCGCGGGTCAAGCCCCGCCTGTCGGGGATCTGCGGTTCCGATCTCGCGACGATCGCCGGACGGACCTCCTTCTACTTCTCCCCGCTCGTGTCGCTGCCGTTCGTGCCGGGCCACGAGGTCGCCGGCGAGCTCCTCGACGACTGCGAGGACCTGCCGGCCGGCACGCGCGTCGTGCTCGTCGAGCGTGCTCGCGTGCGCGGCCCGGGGCGAGGACCCGCCGTGCGACAACTGCGCGGCCGGGCGCACGGGGCGCTGCGACCGCGTGACGGTGGGCCACCTGAAACCCGGGCTGCAGACCGGCTACTGCGCCGAGACCGGCGGTGGATGGAGCCGCGCGTTGCTCGCCCACCGCTCGCAGCTGTTCGCGGTGCCCGAGGCGATGACCGACCGAGCAGGCCGTGCTCGTCGAGCCGTTCGCCTGCGCGATCCACGCGGCGCTGCGGGCCGAAGATCGCCAAGGGCGACCTCGTGCTCGATCGTCGGCGCCGGCACGGTCGGCATGCTCACACTCATCGCCGTCCGGATGTTCACCCAGGCGAGCCACGTGACGGTCGCCGCGAAGCACCAACGGCAGCGCGCCGCCGCCACGATGGCCGGGGCCGACGAGATCGATCCGGCCCGAGCACGCGACGAAGGCGGTCCGCCGGGACGCCCGCGCGGTGAAGCTCACGCCCGAGCGCGGGCCCGGAGTTCCTGCTCGGCGGCGTCGACGTCGCGATCGAGTCGACCGGGCTCGCGCCGGGGGCTCGACCAGGCGCTCCGCGCGACGAAGGCGGGCGGCAGGGTCGTGCTTCGCCGGGATCCCCGAGGGCGGCGCGGACCTCACGCCGGTGTGGTTCCGCGAGCTCGAGCTCGTCGGGGCCTACGCTGCCGAGCAGCGACGAGGCGTTCCCCGATGCGGGGGAGCCGAGGCCGACGTTCGAGGTCGCGATCGAGTCGGCGGCGAACCTTCCGATCCTGGAACAGCTCGTCGGCGCCACGTACCCGCTCGACCGGTGGCGGGAGGCGATCGACCACGCGATGGCGGCCGGCTAGCTCGGCACGTTCAGGGTGGCCTTCGCGCCGCAGGAATAGGCGAATAGCCGAAGAGCCAAGGAAGACAGGAGACCTCGACACCATGCCCCGACCGGGATTCGTGATGGAAGTCGACGAGCGGACGCCGCCGCTCCTGGTGAACCAGGGCGAGGGGTTCCGGATGCAGTCGTTCCCGCTCGGGACCCGCGTGATCTATCCGCCGGACGCCTTGCCGGGCGTACCCGACGTGCAACGCCGAGATCCGGCGGCGCGCTCACGTCGCCGCTCGGGGACTCCAAGCCCCTGCCGGAGCTCCTGTTCGCCGGGCATGAAGCTCACGATCGCGATCGACGACATCTCGATCCCGCTGCCGCCGATGCGGACGCCCGACATCCGCCAGCGGATCCTCGAGCACGTGATCGAGCTGGCGGCCCGCAAAGGCGTCGAGGACGTCGAGCTGATCGTCGCGACAGCTCTGCACCGCCGGATGACCGCCCGTGAGATCCGGCGGATGGTCGGGGAGCGGGTGTTCCGGTCGTTCTGGCCGGACCGCCTGTACAACTTCGACGCCGAGGACAAGCGACGCGCTCGCCGACTTCGGCACGACCGACGAGGGTGAGGAGGTCGAGATCTCGAAGCCGCGCCGCCGAGAGCGACCTGATCGTCTACGTGAACATCAACCTCGTCGCGATGGACGGGGGCCACAAGTCGGTCGCGGTCGGCCTCGCCGAGCTACCGATCGCTCCGCCATCACCACAACGTGCACACGATGCTGCACTCGAAGTCGTACATGGATCCGAGGGAGGGACAGAGCGCGATCAACGACTCCGCTGACCGGATGGGCCGCAAGCTCGCGGCCGACGGCGTGAAGCGTCTTCCAGATCGAGACGACGCTGAACAGCGAGACGTTCCCGTCGAACATGGGGTTCCTGAACAAGCGCGAGTGGGAATGGGCCGTCGGACCAGGCGCTGATGATGGCGGCGAAGAAGGCGAACGACCTCGGCGCCGCCACGGGTGCGTCGGGAGTTCTTCCGGCGCATCGAGGCTCCCTACAGGGTGACGGGCGTGAACGGCGGCGAGGTCGAGGCGGTCCACGCGCGGACCCTCGAGAACCTGCACCGTCAGCAGCTCGTCGAGGTCCAGGGGCAGAGCGACATCGCGATCTTCGGCATCCCCTACCTCGGGCCCTACAACGTGAACTCGATCCTGAACCCGATCCTCGTGCACTGCCTCGGCCTCGGCTACCTGTTCAACATGTACCGGAACCAGCCGATCGTGCGGAAGGGCGGCGTCGCGATCCTGTTCCATCCGGTGCCGTGGGAGTTCCACCAGATCCATCACCCCTCGTACATCGACTTCTTCGAGGAGGTCCTCGCCGAGACGACCGACCCGAAGACGATCGAGACGAAGTTCGAGGAGCGCTACGCGACCGACCCGTGGTACGTGCACCTGTACCGGACGTCGCATGCGTACCACGGCGTGCATCCGTTCTACATGTGGTACTGGGGAGCACACGGGCGAGATCACGTCGGCGACGTGATCTTCGTCGGCGGCGAGCCGAAGTCGGTGGCGCGGCTCGGTTACCGGCGCGCCGACTCGCTGCGCGACGCGCTCGAGATGGCGAAGGACACGGTCGGAAGCTCGCCGTCGATCACGTACTTCCACGCGCCCCCGATCATGATCGCGGACGTGCGCTGAGTGCGAGTGACGCGACGAGCTGAAGGCGATGGCGTCGGGGTTCCGATGGGGGCGCCGGCCGATGGTGCCGCGCTCGGCAGAGCCGTTCGTCGAGGAGGTCGACGACGAAGGGTTCCCGACCGACTGGGCCAGGACGCGCGCAGGAACCGCTGCACGGCAAGTACTCCTGAACGGCGTGATGGGGCCGATGACCAGGAGCCAGGTCGCGATGCGCGTGTACGGGGTCGACGCGCTCGCGGGCATCGAGGGGCCGCTGATCTTCTTCTCGAACCACGCGAGCCACCTCGACGCGACGCTGATCATGTGTTCGCTGCCGGAGCGCTGGCAGAAGGAGACGGCGGTGGGCGCGGCGCGCGACTACTTCTTCGACGTGTGGTGGCGCCAGGCGTTCATCGCGCTCGTCTACGGGGGGTTCGCGATCGACCGGGCGAAAGGCGGGACCGGCGCGATCGACAAGGCGCGCGACCTCTTGCTCGACGGGTGGTCGCTCGTCGTGTTCCCCGAGGGGACGAGGTCGCCAGGACGGGCACATGCAGCGGTTCCGCCACGGGGCGTCGCGCCTCGCGATCGAGATGCGGGGTGGGCGTGGCGCCGATCGCGATCGTGGGTGCGTTCCAGGCGATGCCGAAGGGCCGGCTCTGGCCGCGTCCCGGACGGCCGCCGGTGACGGTGCGCTACGGCGACGTGCTGTTCCCGGAGGAGGGCGAGTCGCACCAGCGCTGTCGGCTCGGATGCAGACGTCGGTCGATGGAGCTGTTCGACGAGGATCGCTCGACGTGGTTCGAGGCGGTCGCGCGGGCGGCGCGGGACGAGACGCCGTCGCTGGCCGGGCCGCTCGGTGCCCGGCGTGGCTCCGGACCTGGGAGGGCACGCGCCCGGTGCCGCGGCGCGGCCGTCCGAAGACCTGGAAGCGCTGAGGTCGGGAGGGACGGATGCCGCGCGGAGGCGGGAGCGAGCGGCGGGGCACGCTCGTCGAGGAGGCGATCCGGCAGATCGGCCGCGAGGGCTACAAGGGAGCGTCGCTCGAGTCGATCGCGTCGGCCGTCGGGGTCCGGAAGCAGACGCTGCTCTACTACTTCCCCACGAAGGATGCGCTGCTCGAGGCGTGCCTCGCGGCGGCCGGTGAGCGGCTGGCGAGCGACCTCGCGGCGGCCTTGAGGGCAAGGAGTCGTACTGGGAGAGGGCCGAGGCCGTGCTCCACGCGGTGTTCGGTCTCGCGGCGGAATGGCCAGAGTTCCCGATGTTCATCCGCGAGGCGGGGCGCCTGGGCCCGGAGGCGTTCGACCGGTTCGCCGCGGTGATCGACCCCTTGCGCGAGCGCGCGCGGTGGCGTTCCTGCAGGCGGGGATGGACGCCGGCGAGGTGCGGAAACAGGATCCGGCGCTCCTGCTGTTCACGCTGTACACCGCGGTGGTGGGCGCGCTCAGCGAGGCGAGCGTGCTGCACGCCGTGATGGGCGGCGACAAGTCGCGGGCGTCGCTGCGGCGTCGCGAGGTGGAGACGTTGGCGTTCGTGCGTGCGGCGCTTCGACCGCCGGAGGACGTGAGCACCGCACCAGCGTGAGCACCGCACCAGCGTGAGCACCGCAACAGGTGGACGGCAAGGTCGGGGTTCCCGGGGCTCCCGAGTGTGCACATGTTTCCGACCTGCGACTGCGGTCGAGTCCGTGAACAGGTGCGCGACTCCACCCCTGCGACAGCATCGAGGTAGGTGACCACTTGGTGCGGTGCCATGGGTGCCGCCGACGAGGGCGACCCGGGAGACGAACCTCCCTAGGAGTAGAACTCGACGACGAGGCGTTCTTCGACGTCGACCGGGAGCGGGATCTCGCTCCGCTCCGGGTAGCCGCGTCATCGTGCCCGAGACCTCGTCCTTGTTCCGGTAGAGGTAGGCCGGCGGGTCGCCGTGACCTCGAGCGACTCGCGGACCGAGATGAAGTTCCGCGCGCTTGGGGGTGAGCTCGATCGTCGAGTCTCCCTTGACCTGTGCGCTCGGCACGTTCACGCTTCTGACCGTTCACGAGCACGTGGCTGTGCGACACCAGCTGGCGGGCCTGGCGCACCGTCTGGGCGAAGCCGAGCCGGAGGATCACCGTGTCGAGGCGGGTCTCGAGCTGGCGGATCATCTCCTCGCCGGTCACCCCACGATGCTGCGCCGCCTTGTCGTAGTAGCCGCGCATCTGGCTTCTCGTTCACGCCGTAGATCGCCCGCAGCTTCTGCTTCTCGAGCAGTCGGGTCTGGTACTCGGAGATCCGCTTGCGTCCACGGCCGTGCAGGCCGGGTGGATAAGGCCGCTTGTTGGCGGCACAATTGGGGCGCCCACACAAGGGCGCGCCGACGCGACGACAGGTACGGTGCTTGGGGCCGATCTTCTGCATAACGAGGGTCTACGCTACCAGACGCTTGATCGCGAGCCAGGCCCCCGCGAGCACCCCAACCGAGGCGACCACCAGCACGATCGCCATCCGGCGCCGTCCGGTCGGACGCAGGAACCACGGTGCCGACCAGGCCGTCAGCAGTCCCCCGAGCACCACGCCCCACCACTGCCAGTCGGCGATCGGCGCGACCCCGGGGCGGTCGAGCGCCATGGCGATCGAAGCGAGCGCGCTTCCGCCGACCGCGAGGCCGGCGAGCAGCACCGCGAGGCCGACGCCGTTCCGCCGCTCGTGCGCCTCTAGCCGTTCCCGCTCTTCGAGCCGCTCCGCGGCGTCCCAGGACCCTGCCACGCTCCGAGCATCCCACGGTGCCCCGTACGATGCCGCGATGCGCACCCGGGATCGGGCCGTCGGCGCCCTCCTCGGCCTCGCGGTCGGCGACGCGCTCGGCGCGCCGTTCGAGTTCCGTCGACGGGCCGACATCCCCGATCCGCTGCCGGCGTTCGAGCTGCCGTGGAAGGGTTTCCCACCCGGCACGTGGACCGACGACACCTCGATGGCTCGCAACCTGTGGCGTTCGCTCGCCGATATGCGCGGCGTCCTCGATCTCGACGACGTGATCCGCCGGCACCTCGAATGGTTCTCGACCGATCCACTCGACATCGGGATCCAGACTCGCCTCGCGCTCGCCGAGCACGCGCGCGGCACCGCCGACGCCGGGCTCGCCGTCTTCCGGCGGCGAGGTCCAGAGGTCAGCGCGGGGAACGGCTCCGTGATGTACTGCGCTCCCCTCGGCGTCGTCCGGGCGTTCGAGCCCGAGCGCCTGCACGACGAGGCGCCGGCGCTGTCGGCGATCACCCATCACGACGGGCGCTGCCGAACCGCCTGCCTCGCCGTGACGCTCGCGGTTGCGGCGCTCGTCCGGGGCGAGGCGCCCGACCGCGCCGTGCTCGACGCGATCGCCGCGGTCCAAGAGCTCGAAGGAGGCGAGGAGCTCGAGTTCCTCGTCGGCGAGGCCGGTCGCGCCCGCCCGCTCGACGGCCCCGACCTCGGCTTCGCCCTGTTCACGGCCGCGATCGGGCTCCAGGTCGTCGGCGAGGGAAGGGACTCCGAGGAGGGACTCCGGCACGTCGTCGGGCTCGGTGGCGACACCGACACGAACGCGGCGGTCGCCGGCGCGCTGCTCGGGGCGCGCGCACGGCCTCGCCGGTCTCCCGGCCGCCTGGCTGGCGGTGCTCGCACACGCCGAGGCCCTCCGGGTCGAGGCGGAAACGCTCGCCGACCTCGTGACGGGCTAGGCTCGGAGCCGAGGCGTCGGAGGACGCCACGGAGGAGCGAGCCCAAGAGGAGCCCCACGGAGGAGCCGAGATGAGCGACACGCTGCCGACCGAACCCGACGAGATCTTCGAGCTCGTGATCAAGGCCGACGAGAAGCTCAAGTACGCGACGGCGGCCAACGCGGACGTGCGACGGGCGCAGGCGAGGGAGCTGCTCGAGCTGGCCCGCGACGCCGCCTCCGCGATCGGGAACGACGGGCTCGTCGCCCAGGCCGAAACCCGGCTCGTGGACCTCTGAGGCGACGCTCGCTCGCGCGTCGGTCGCAGCTCACCGGCGCTAGCCGGGCCGGACCGCGCCGTACGGGCGGTCGTACCCGTACATCGAGTCGACCTGGACCTCGCCGCCGGGCTCGGGACTGCGAGCGTGGATGATCTGCCCGCCGCCGATGTATAGGGCGACGTGGGGGCCGTAGTTGCCGTAGTAGATGATGTCGCCGGGCTGGACCGCCGACAACGACACGCGTGGCAGATCGGTCCACTGTGACGAGGCCGAATGTGGGAGGTAGACGCCGGCCTGCGCCCACGCCCACGAGGTGAGACCGGAGCAGTCGAACCCCACGCCCGGGCTCGCGGCGCCCCACACGTAGTGCGTCCCGATGACCGACTTCGCCGCGGCGATCGCGATCTGGGCGGCCGACGCGTTGGGCGACGGCGGCGAGAAGTTGCCGTCACCGGACGGCGGCGGCGGGCTCGACGGCGGCTGGGCGGCCAGCTCTGCGGCCTCGGCCGCCGCGGCCCGCTGGGCGGCGAGGTAGTCGGTGTATTCGCGCTCGAGCTCGGCGGCGAGCGCCTCCTGCTCGTCGAGCATCGTCTGGATCTCGGTGCGCCGCTCCTCCATCGACGCCACGTGATCCTCGGCGACGGCGACCGCCTCCTCGTGCTGCTCGCGAGCCCATTCGGCTCGCTGGCCGGCGGCATCGGCGAGGGTCGCGAGGTCGGCGTCGGACTGCGCGATCGCCCCCATGAACTGCAGGCGGTCGGAGAACTCCGAGAGGTCGTCGGCCTCGAGCAGGACGTCGATCTGGCCGCCCATGCCCGTGTACGCCTCGACGGCCCGGTCCTCGAGCTGGGCCCTGGCGGTGGAGGCCTCGAGCTCGGCTTCGCGGAGCAGCTGCTCGGTCTCCAGCAGGCGCGCCCGCGACTGCTCGAGCTGGTAGCGCGCCTCGTTCCACGCCTCGATCACGACCTCGAGATCGTGGCCGAGCTCTTGGAGAAGCGCTTGGGCCGCTTCGACCTCCTGCTGGGAGGGAGCGGCGGAGACGCCGGTGGTGCCGACGGAACCGAGGGCCGGGGCGACGAGGAGCGCGGCGATCGCCAGCCGCGTCAGCCTCTTCCTCGTCCCGGTCATCGTCCTCCTGGAAAGTCGTGCGCCGGCCTCGTGCCCGCGTCGATGAGCTGGAAAAACGAAAGCTCCGACCACCGGAGCCTTGTCGAGGCTATCGGGCCCGGAGGGGGCGCGTCAAACTTCCCCGAACACGTGTTCGGGACAGGCCCGAGTGCCGTCCTCCCACCGACGAAGCCCCCGATGAACGGTGATGCGCGAGAGGCGGGCCGCTCGACGCGGTCCCGCCTCTCGCCTCGGGTCGGGACGGCGGGATTTGAACCCGCGACCTCAGCGTCCCGAACGCTGCGCGCTACCAAGCTGCGCTACGTCCCGAGGGGTGTCAGTGTAGCGAGGGGCCGGTGCGGCGACGGAGCTCGAGCACCGTCGCCTCGGGCCGGCACAGGAACCGGAACGGCGCGAACTTCGACGTGCCGAGACCCGGCGACGTGTGCAGGGTCGCCGTGCCCATGCGGATCAGCCCGCTCACGAGCCGCCGCGGCATCGAGCAGTTCGTGACGATCGCGCCGACGATCGGGAGCCGCACCTGCCCGCCGTGGGTGTGCCCCGCGACGATCAGGTCGTAGCCGAGCGCGGCCGCCTCGGGGGCCGAATCGGGCGAGTGCATCACGGCGAGGCCGAACCGTTCCGCGGCCCGGCGGGGCGCCGGCCGGTAGTCCTGCCACCGGATGTGCGCGTCGTCGAGCCCGAGGAGCTCCACGGGGAGTCCGTCGAGATCGACCTCGTGGCGGACGTTCGTCAGGTCACGCCAGCCGTCGGCGACGAGCCCGGCCACGAGGTCCGAGGCCCGCCCCGGCGGCGCCGTCCGCGTCCGCCGGCGCCGCCGGAAGTACGCGAGGTAGTTGAGCGGCACCGGCGCGAAGTAGTCGTTCGAGCCCAGGACGAACCACGAGGCCAGCCGCCCCCGGACGGGCCGGACGGCCTCGACCACCGTCTCGACCCCCGCGGGCTCGGCGAGGAAATCGCCGGTCACGATCGTCACGTCGGCCTCCGGGAGGGACGCGAGGAAGCGCGCCTTCTTCGGGTCGGTCGCGACGAAGTGCAGGTCCGATAGGTGCAGGACGCTGAGGGTCGCCGGACCCTCGGTCGGTAGGATGGCGAGCCGGTAGCGCCGCAACCGGAACCACGATCGCTCGACGAAGACGCCGTAGGCGATACATGCCAGCCCGCCGCCGACGATCACGGCGCCGATCAGGGGAAGCTCGGACACGAGAGGGGAGTCTACGGTGGCCGGACCGCTCGAAACCGAGATCCGCGAGCAGCTCACCGCGGCCCTGCGAGCCGGCGACAAGGTGCGACTCGGGACCTTGCGGATGCTCGCCGCCGCGATCACGAACCGCGAGAAGGAGCTCCGGCAGGCGCTGACCGACGACGAGGTCCGCGAGGTCGCCGGCAAAGAGGTGAAGAAGCGCGCCGAGTCGATCGAGGCCTTCGAGGCGGCCGGGCGCGGCGAGCTCGCGGACAAGGAGCGCGCCGAGCGCGACGTGCTCGTCGGGTATGCCCCGTCGCAGCTCGCCGAGGCCGATGTCGACGCCCTCGTCGAGGCAGCGATCGCGTCGACGGGCGCCACCTCGCCGAAGGAGATGGGCAAGGTCATGGGAGCCGTCATGGCCGAGGCCAAGGGCAAGGTCGACGGATCGCTCGTCCAGCAGAAGGTGCGGGCGCGACTGGGAGGCTAGGCCGGGCCGCGGGGGATCGGCTCAGTCCCCGATGCCATTCCCATTCCCATTCCCGTTCCCGTTCCCGTTCCCGGTTCCGTTGCCTTCACCGTTCCCGTTCCCGTTCCCTTCGCCGCCGCCACCCTCCGGGGCGACGGCCACGGTGATCGTGACGGTCCTGCCCTCGAGGAGCTCGGTGCCGGCCCCCGGCGACTGCCCGACGACCGTGCCGTAGCGCTCCTCGTTCGCGGAGGCCTGATGGACGACGGCGACGATGAAGCCCGCGGCCTGGATCCGGAAGATCGCGTCGCTCTTCGTCGCCCCCACCACGCCCGGCACCTTGCTCATCGGCGCGATCCCGTTGCTGACCTCGAGCGTCACCACGGAACCCGGCAGGACCTCGCTCCCACCGTGAGGATCCTGCGTCACGACCGTGCCCTCCGGCTCCGCGGAATCCACGATCTTCGTCTTGACCTTGAGGCGGACCTCCGAGATGGCCTTGCGAGCCTCCGGCACGGACATACCGACGACGTTCGGCACGCGCGTCCGCACGGGCTTCGGGAATTGGACCGGCGGGAAGTCGGCCATCACGACCTTCATGTAGTCGTTCCAGATCGGCGCCGCGATCGATCCGCCGAAGACGCCGTATCCCCAGTAGTTCCCGAGCGGGTAGGGCTTGCCGGGGGAGCCGACCCAGACCGAGGTCGAGATCTGGCGGGAGAAGCCGACGAACCAGACGTGGCGGTTGAGGTCGGCCGTGCCGGTCTTGCCGGCGATCGGCCAGGGGCCCCAATCGAGGAAGGCGCTCGCGGCGGTGCCGGACTGCACGACCCCGACGAGCATGTGGGTGATCTCCTTCGCATAGGCGCTCTTCAGCACCGAGTAGCACTCGGGCTCGTGCTCGAACAGCACCTCGTCGTCGCTCGCGCGGGTGATCGACTCGACCGTGTACGGGCGGCAGTGCTCGCCCCCGTTCGCGATCGTCTGGTAGCCCGCGGCCATCTCCAGGGGCGTCACGTCGACCGAGCCCGTTGCCATCGAGCAGACGGCCGGGATGTCGGTCGTGATGCCCATCCGCTGCGCGACCTCTTTCGTGTGCTCGACGCCGGCGTCGAGGATGAGCCTCGCGAACACGGCGTTGACGGACGCGGCGGTGGCGGCGGGCAAAGTCAGATAGCCCGTGCTCGAACCCTCGGCGTTGATCACCGTCCACGCCGTGCCGTCGGCGTTGCGGCACTGGTCGGCGGCGATCACCCCCTGCGCCCCGGAGTAGGTGTCGTTCGGGGAGATGCCGGCCTCGAGCGCCGAGGCGAGGATGAACGGCTTGAACGACGATCCCGGCTGGTGGCCGGTCGTCGCGAGCTCCTTCTCGTCCTTCTTGAAGTCACGCCCGGACAGGAGCGTGCGGATCGCGCCGGTCTCGTTCTCGATCGAGGTGATCGCCACCTCGGGCTTCGGTGAGTAGAGCGGGTTCAGCGGCGCGCTGGCCCACGGTTCGTTCGCGGCCGCCTCGGCGGCCTCCTGCCACTCGGGGTCGAGGGTCGTGACGATCTCGAGCCCACCCTCGGAGAGCGCGCGCTTGCGAGCGTCGGCGGTCTCGCCGAGCACGCCGTACCACCCGTTGGCGTCCTCGATGATCTGGTCGCGCATGTACGTGACGAAGAACGGAGGCACTCGCTGCTTGAGCTTCTTCGTGTTCGCCAGCCGGATGGGCGTCGCCTTGACCTTCTCGTTGCGCGCTTCGGACAGCCAGCCGAGCGCGGTCATGCGGTTCAGCACGTCGTTGCGACGCAGCCAGGCCTTCTTCGGCCGGTCGATCGGGTCGTAGTACTCGGGCGCGCGGATCATCCCCGCGAGCAGGGCCGCTTGGGCCAGGCTGAGCTTCTCCGCGGGGGTCCTGAAGTAGAACTTCGAGGCCGTGCCGATCCCGTACACACCGTTGCCCAGGTAGATCTGGTTCATGTACATGCTGAGGATGCGGTCCTTCTCGTAGCGTTCCTCGACCCGGAGGGCGAGCGCGAGCTCCTGGAACTTGCGCTCGAGCGTCTGGTCGTTCGGGTCGAGGCCGAGCGTGTTCTTCACGAGCTGCTGACTGATCGTCGAACCGCCCTGGACGATGTCTCCTGCCTTGAGGTTCTCGACGCCGGCGCGTAGGAGCCCCGCCCAGTTCACCGCCCCGTGCTCATAGAAGGTTGAATCTTCGATCGCGAGCACGGCCTCCTGCGCGATCGGCGCGATCTGCCCGAGCGGGGTGATCTCGCGGTTGTCGAGGTAGATGCGGGCGAGCTCGGTCTTGCCGTCGTTCGCGTAGATCGTCGAGCGCTGGGGGAACGCCGGGATCTTGGTGAAGTCTGCCCCCGCCTCCTCCAGGCGTCGATCGAGCTCGTTCACGCCCAGCAGCGCGCCGGCGAACGGCGGCGCGAGCAGCACGGCCGTGAGTCCGGCCGATGCGAGCACCACCGGCACGAGCAGGATCAGCGCGATCGGCTTGAACGCGATCCGATCGGTGATGGGGCGGCGGGCCGACGGGTGCGACGAAGAACGGGGAGGTTCGGTGCCGTCTGCCATGGGCTCTCCAACGCAGGATACCCCTCAGGCCCCGAACGCAGGGGCAGCTACCATGGGCGGCGCATCATGCGTCGCACCCTCTTGTTCCTGGTGTTCCTCGCGCTGTCCGCGCTCCTCGCGCAGACGGCCGCCGCGCAGTCGCCGCCGTCCTCCGACGGAGGCGCCGAGGGTGCGCCGACGCCGATCGAGGTCGTGAAGGTCGAGGGGCCGATCGATCGTCCGCTCCTGAGCTTCCTCGAGGGGCGCCTGGACGCGGCCGCGGCCGAGGGCACGATCGTCGTGCTCCAGCTCGACACGCCGGGGACCCTCGGCGAGGACGCGATCGCGCTTGCCGACAAGGTCGCCGAGATGCCGGTGCCGGTCATCACCTGGGTCGGGCCGGTGCCCGCGCGCGCGAGCGGCGCCGGCCTGCTGCTGATGCACGCGTCGTCCCTCGCGGCGGTCTCGCCCGGGTCCCAGACGGGGCCTCGGACGCCCGTGGAGCTGCTCGACCCCGACGAGGTGCCCTCCGACCTCGACGCCCAGGTCGCCGGGTGGGTCGAGGCGCGCGGGCACGACACCGATCTGTCCTACCCCGACGTGGCCCTGACCGCCGAGCAAGCGCTCGGCTACGGCATCGCGCAGGAGGCCGCGAGCTCCGTCGTGGAGCTGCTCGCCGAGATCGATGGGCGCGAGGTGTCGACGGCCTCGGGACCGGTCGTGCTCGACACGCGCGTGGCACGAACCGAGGCCGAGGCCGCCGAGGGCACGGTGTCGCTCCGCTTCAACGAGGCGGGCCCGATCGAGCGGCTCCAGCACGCCGTCTCGACCCCGTCGATGCTCTATTGGCTGCTCGCGGCGGCGATCGCCGCACTCGCCTTCGAGCTCACGCAGCCGGGGTTCGGCTTCGCCGGAGCCTCGGGACTCGTGCTGCTGGCGCTCGCCGCGTACGGCCTCACGGTCGCGCCGGCCTCGTGGCCGGGCTTCGCGGTGTTCCTGCTCGGCAACGGCTTGCTCATCCTCGACGTGCGGCTCCGAAGGCTCGGCGCGCTGACCGCGGCGGGCCTCGTGGCGTTCGGCCTCGGCTCGTGGCTCGCATGGCGCCACGTGGCCGACGCGATCCAGATCTCGCCCTGGCTGATCGGCGGCGCGACGGTCGGGGCCTTCCTCTATTACGGGTTCGCGCTCACCGTCGCGATCCAGTCCCACGACCGGATCGTCACCACCCAGCGCGGGCTGATCGGACTCGTCGGCGAGGCCCGCGGCCGCCTCGCGCCCGACGGCCCCGTGTTCGTGAAGGGCGCCACCTGGCGAGGCCGCTCGACCGGGCAGCCGATCGACGCCGGCGCCGCGATCCGCGTGCGGGGGGTGGACGGCCTGATCCTCAAGGTCGAGGCCGAGGACATGCCCGAGCCCGGCAGCTCCGACCGGTAACCGCCCGCCACCCCCGCTGACCTCGGAGGATCGCCCCGGCTTCGTGGTGGTTCCGTGGCGGCGGGCATCCAGGTCAAGCTCCGGGGCCCCGCTTTGCGAACAACCGGGTAGAGATGGAACTCCTCACCCAGACCTGGTGGGACCTCGCGGGGTGTCGGGGCCAGGACGCCTCGAGCTTCTTCGCGCCGGCGTACTTCGAGAAGCGGGCCGAGAAGCAGGCCCGGGAGGCCGTCGCGAAGTCCTTCTGCCGGCGATGCCCGGTCCGGGAGACGTGCCTGGAGTACGCGCTGGAGCTGCGAGACCCGCACGGGGTCTGGGGTGGGCTGAACGAGATGGAGCGCCGCGCGGAGCTCCGCCGCCGGGCCCAAGGATCCGAGCGCGAAGCGAGCTGAGCTCATCCGGCCGGCGCGTGCGAGGATGCCGGCATGAACGACGAGGCCGTGCTCCAGAAGCTGTCCGAGCTCGGGATCGAGCTGCCGCCCATGCCCAAGGCCGTCGCCGCGTACCTGCCGTTCCGGCGGGCCGACCATCTCGTGTTCCTCGCCGGCCAGGTGCCGCTCGTCGAGGGGAAGGTGCTGCACCCCGGCAGGCTCGGGGAGGACGTCTCGGTTGCGCAGGGCGCCGAGGCCGCGCGGCGCGCCGGGGTCCAGCTGCTCGCGGCGCTGCGCGGCGGCCTCGGCTCGTTCGAGCTGGTGCGACAGGTCGTGCAGCTGTCGGTCTTCGTCGCGGCCACGCCGGAGTTCCAGGACCAGCCGACGGTGGCGAACGGGGCGAGCGAGCTGTTCGCCGAGGTGCTCGGCGAGCAGGGCGAGCACGCGAGGGCCGCCGTCGGCGTGGCTTCGCTGCCGCTCGGTGCGAGCGTCGAGGTGGCCGCGACGGTGCTCGTCGCGTGAGGTGCGCGGCGTCCTGACGTTCGTGGGTAGCGCAGGTCGCCCTCGCGCCGGGTGACGCCGGTGCGATCGAGGTGTTCGAGGAGCGGTACCGCGTACTTCCGTGAGGTCCCGAGCGCTTCGCGGAGCGCGGACACCGTGATGCCGGTCGAGGCGTGGGCGCGAACGAGCGCCACGGCCCGCTCGACGAACGCGGGGCTGACGACGAGCTCCGGCGCGATACGCACGACGTGGCCGGCGCGCCCGGCGGCGTCGATCACGTCGCGACCGAACCCCGCGCCCAGCAGCGCCTTCACGTCGGGCGGCGTCGCCTCGTGCTCCCCGGAGATCGCGGTGACGAGCCGGTCGACATCGCCTTGACGCTCCTCGAGAGCCACGCGGTGCGCCGCGAGGCGGAACGACGCCGCACCGCGGACCGCCGAGCCGCGATCGACGAGATCGTCGAGGATCCCGTCGACGAGGCCTGCGTCCGACGGCGCGCCGGCGCCTCGGAGCGCGGCACGTGTCACGGCGCGCACGTCGTCCAGCGGCGCGCCCTCGTCCAGCGGATGCTCGTCGTGGAAGGTCGCAAGCGTCGCGACGACCTCGTCTTCGACCGCCTCGCGGAGCTCCGGGTGGACGAGCCACTCACCGACGGCGATCCCGCCGGTCGCGTCGCTCCCAGTCAACCGGCGGGCGTCGGCCGCACGTACGGCCTTGCGTTCGGCCACGAGGAGCCCCGGAAGCTCGTCCCGGCGCGCCGACGCTCTCGCGGAAAGCCGTGAGATCGGATCGGGTCCCGCTCTCGCCGGCGGCGCCACGTCGAGCACGATCCCGCCGCCGACCGTCTCGCGGCGGCCCGCCTCGCGAAGGACGAAGCGGTCGCCGACGTCGAGGGCGAGCCCCGGATCGAGCCGGAGCCGGACGTAGCCCTCGCCGAAGAGGCGGAGCCTCGCGTCGACCTCGGCCGCCCCGGCGTGCACCTTGTAGGCGCCCCGCGAGGTCAGGGGATGGCCGAGCCCGCGCACCGGCCGCACCACGGCGTCGACGACCGAGGTCGCGCGCCACTCCCCGGGCCGGCCCATCACGTCGCCGCGCCCGACGTCGCCCCGATCGACGCCTACCAGGTTGGCGGCGACACGTGCGACCGGGCATGCTCGCTCGATCGGGCGTTCGTGGGACTGCAACGATCGGATCCGCGCCCGACGCCCACTCGGCGAGAGCTCGATCTCATCGCCGACCTCGAGGCAGCCGCCCGTCAGGGTGCCGGTGACGACCGTGCCTGCCCCGCGGATCGTGAACGCGCGGTCGACGAAGAGACGTGTGCTTGCGGGTTCGGGGGCCGGCGCCGCGGCGAGCACGGCGTCGAGGGCTTCGCGGAGCTGCTCGATCCCATCGCCGGTGACGGACGACACGGGGACGATCGGCGCGGCCTCGAGCGCCGTGCCGGCGACGCGCTCGCGGATCTCGTCCTCGGCGATCTGCAGTGTCTCGTCGTCTACGAGGTCGCGCTTCGTGAGGGCGACCACGCCGCCCGCGACGCCGAGCACGTCGACGATCTGGAGGTGCTCCTCGGACTGCGGCTTCCACCCTTCGTCGGCGGCGACGACGAACAGGACGACGCGGACGGGTCCGACGCCGGCGAGCATGTTCCGAACGAACCGCTCGTGACCCGGCACGTCGACGAAGCCGATCTCGCGACCGCTCGGCAGCATGCACCACGCGTATCCGAGGTCGATCGTGAGGCCACGACGCTTCTCCTCGGCCCAGCGGTCGGGCTCGATCCCGGTGAGCCGGATGATCAGCGCGGACTTGCCGTGGTCGACGTGGCCGGCCGTCGCCACGACGCGGTTCTCCGCGGCGGGCCGGCTCCCCTCGGCGGTCCCGCCACCGGCGGGTTCCGTCGCTTCCATGTCAGCCTTCGTCGACGTCGTCGCCCTCCAGCGCGTAGAGCACCGCGCGGGCGAGATCGTGCACCTCGTCGTCGGCGACGGTGCGGCAATCGAGCAGGGCCGCTCCGTCGTCGATCCGGCAGAACACCGGGATCGGGTCGGCCCGCAGCCGTGCGGCGAAGGCCGGAGGATCCGGCACCGACATCCGGACCGCCCACGACGGCATCGTGAAGCCCGGCATCGAGCCGCCGCCGACGACGGATTCCGTCCGGACGATATGCGCCCCCTCGAGGTCGCCGCCGATCGACTCGGCCACCCGGCGGGCGCGTTTCGCGACGGCGTCCGGCGGTTCGTGCAACATCCGGTTGACGGGGATCGCCGCCCGCTCGCCGACGAGGTGGAGCCGGAGCGTCGCCTCGAGGGCCGCGACCTGGAGCTTGTCGACGCGCACCGCCCGAGCGATCGGGTGTTTCCGGAGCGTGTCGACGAGGTCGGCTTTTCCGACCACGATCCCGGCCTGCGGGCCGCCGAGCAGCTTGTCGCCGCTGCACGTCACGAGGTCGGCGCCTTGCTCGAGCGCGTCGCGCACCGTGGGCTCGTCCGCCGGAAGTCCGCGTTCCCGATCGAGCAGCCCGGAGCCGACGTCGTAGATGAACGCCGCGCCGTGTTTCTGCGCGAGGGCGGCAAGGTCTTTCGCCGCCGGCGAAGCGGTGAATCCCACGACGCGGTAATTCGACGGATGCACCTTCAGGATCGCGCCGAGACGCGGCGTCACGGCACCGCGGTAGTCGCCGATCCTCGTCCGGTTCGTGGCGCCCACCTCCACGAGCTTGGCGCCCGACGCGGCCATGATCGCCGGGATCCGGAACTCCCCCCCGATCTCGATCAGCTCGCCGCGCGAGACGAGCACCTGCTTGCCCTTCGCGAGCGAGGCGAGCGCGAGCAGGAGCGCGGCCGCGCAGTTGTTCACGACGAGGACGTCTTCGGCACCGGTGAGGGCGGCGAGCATCGCCTCGGCGCGGGTCGCCCGCTTCCCGCGCGCGCCGCTCTCGCGATCGACCTCGAGATCCCCGTACCGCCCGGCGACACGGGCGATCGCGCGTGCGGCCGCGTCCGCGAGCGGCGCCCGGCCGAGGTTCGTGTGCAGCACGACGCCGGTGGCGTTGATCACCGGCGTGAGTCCGGCCGAGATCACGGCGGCCCGACCGGCAGCGCGCGCGAGGATCTCGTCGCCGGTCGGCACCTCGTCGCCCACCGAGATCTGCGCGCGAACCTCGGCGATCGTGCGCCCGAGCTCGCGCTTCAGGAGGGGACGTCCGAGGGAGGCGGCGGCGCGCTGGCCCGGCGCCGAGCGGAGCACCGCGTCGACCGAAGGGAGTCGCCTGCGCGCGTCGGTGACCATGGCCGCGAGCCTACCTCGGCGGCGTTCGGCCCTCTCCGGGTCGCCGGAGCGGCGGGTAGGATAGGCCGCGATGGTCGACAGCCCCACGCGCCCCCAGTTCCAGTCCTCGGAGCTCATGAACATGGTCCGGGGTGGAGGGCTCGACGTCGACGTCGTCCCGGCCGGGGAGTTCACGACCGAGGAGATGATCCTCAACATCGGTCCGCAGCACCCGGCGACGCACGGCGTGCTGCGCATCGTCCTCGAGCTCGATGGCGAGGTCATCACGCGCGCCGAGCCGGTGATCGGCTACATGCACCGAGGTGCCGAGAAGCTCGCGGAATTCCGCGACGCGCGCCAAACGCTCGTGCTGATGAACCGCCACGACTGGCTGTCGGCGTTCAACAACGAGCTCGGCTGGACGATCGCGGTCGAGCGCCTGGCCGGCATCGAGGTGCCCGACCGGGCGCAGTGGATCCGCACGATGCTCGCCGAGTGGAACCGCATCCTGAATCACCTGATGTTCATGGGTTCCTACCCGCTCGAGCTCGGCGCGATGACGCCGATCTTCTACGCGTTCCGGGAGCGCGAGATGATCCAGGACCTCATGGAGTCGTGCACGGGCGCGCGCATGCACCATTCGTTCTGCCGTGTCGGGGGCCTCAAGGATGATCTTCCGCGCGGGTTCCTCAAGAGGAGCCTCGAGGTCGTCGGCCACATCCGCGCCGCGGTCGACGAATACGAGCACCTCATCATGGGCAACGAGATCGTCTTCAAGCGGTGCCGTGACGTCGGCACGTTGCCGGCCTCGATCGCCCTGCAGTTCGGCTGTTCGGGTCCGACCCTGCAGGCGAGCGGCGTCGCGATGGACCCCCGCAAGGACGAGCCCTACGAGAAGTACGCCGAGGTCGACTTCGACGTCCCGGTCGGCTCCCGCGGGGACAGCTACGACCGCCTCTGGGTCCTCCTCGAGCGCGTCAAGCAGAGCTGCCGGATCATCGAGCAGTGCGTCGACAAGCTGCCGCCCGGCCCCTACCGAGCCGAGAAGCTGCCCAAGACGCTGAAGCTCGAGGGCGAGACCTACGTGCGAACCGAGAACCCGCTCGGGTTGATGGGCTACTACGTGGTCGGCGACGGCAAGACGCAGCCGTACCGGCTCAAGATGCGCACCGCCTCGTTCTCGAACGTGAGCGTGATCCCCGCGATCCTGCCGGGCCAGCTCGTGCCCGACCTGATCGCGATCCTCGGCTCGATCTTCTTCGTCGTCGGCGACGTCGACCGCTAAGCGGTCGCGGATGAGTCGACCGCTAAGCGGTCGCGGATGAATGGACCGCTAAAGCGGTCGCGATAGGGATGAACCGCTAACGCCTAGCGCTCGACGTTCACCCAGACGTTGCCCGGCCCGTTCCAGCTGAAGCCTTCGGCCCAGGTCGCGACGGCCTTCCCACGGTTCGTCACCGCGATCTCGCCGTAGTCGCCGTAGAACTCGAGGAAGCCGTTGGCGTTGTCGTAGCCGTTTCCCGAGATCGCGTCGGAGATCTTCACCGGCGCGCTCCACGTGGCGCCACCGTCGGTCGAGCTCCGAGCGAAGACGTTCCAGCGCTTGGTGTCGTTTTGCGACGCGTACCACACGCGGAGGTCGCCTCCGCCCATCGCCTCGATCACGGGACCCGTGGAGTGCGCGCCGGCCGCGGAAAGCCGCTTCCGCGCCGACCAGTGCAGGCCGCCGTCGTCCGACGTGCGGAACCACACCGCTTGCGGACCGCCCGCCACCTCCGCGCCGTCGTACACGTAGTAGAGGCGGTCGCCTCGGTCCGTGGACACGCCGTTGTGCCCGGAGTGGAAGTCTGCATAGCAGCCGGCCGTCTCGCAGGGCGGTCCGAGCTGCACCTTGTCGACCAGGACGTCGCGCCAGGTGGCGCCGCGGTCGGTCGAGACGAAGACGTGCTGCTGGACGCCGCCAACCGCGCTCGCCCCGGGTCCCGAGTAGTCGAGGCTGCTCTGCGAGAGCACGACCGTGCCGTCGGAGAGCACCGTGCCGTCGTAGGCGAAGTAGTAGCGATCGCTGTCGACGACCTGCACCTGCGACCAGGTGCGACCGAAGTCATGCGACACCGAGACCCACGGGTCGCCGCCGGTGGGTCCGTTCCAGGTCGCGTAGACGTGCTTGCCGAAATCGCTCGACGTGAGCGCCGGCTTGTCGTTCCAGGAGACGTTGCCGTACGTGCTCACCGGCGCGGACCAGGTCTTGCCGTGGTCGGTCGACTTCACGAAGACCACGTTGTAGCCGTTCAAGTAGAGGGCGTACACATCGCCGGTTTCGGGCACGACCTCGATGATCGGGTCGTACTGCCATGACCCCTTACACGCGCAGAGCGGCCGGACCTTGCCCCACGTCTTACCGCCGTCGGAGGACACCGCGAGGGCGATCCACGGCGTCGGGCAGTTACCCGGGCACGTCTTCGGCTTGAATCGCGTCGAGAGCCAGTACACGTACGGCGCGTTCGGGTCGGCCGCGATGGCGGGCTCCCAGTCGTCGGGCTGGATGTTCATCGGTCGGGCCCCGAGCCAGCCGGGGGCCGCGCTCGTTCGGACGCGCTCGCTCTGGAACTGGCCATCGGCGACGGCGTCGGCGAGAGCCTCGAGGCGTGCGTCGGTCGTCTCGCGCAGCTCCAGCTTCTCGGCCGGCCCGCCCCTGCTCGGCGGTCGCACCGCCGAGCCCTGGACGGTGAAGGCCACCACGGCGGCGATCACGAGGGCCGCGACGACGGTCGCGACGACCGGGGCGACGGAACGAGCTCGAGGGGTCATGGGGGGGGCCTGTGATCTTGGCTGTGATCTTGGCTGTGATCTTGTGATGTGATCCGGGTTGGGCGATCCCGCCCGCGGCCGCGTCCGTCGCGGCCGCGATCCCCGGATCCTAGTCCGATCGGGCCGGTTCCCGATAGCCCCCCAGTGGTCCCGCCACGAAGTGCCTCGGCGATCGGGTCGCGGTCCGATCGCCGGTACGCTGCGAACCGTGCGTGCGCGGGGGTTCGTCCGGGTCGCTCGCCCGATCGGGGTGGTCGGTGCGAGCGTGGTGTTCCTGCTGCCGTTGCTGATCTTGATCGTGGGGTCGCTGCGGCCGGAGGGGCTTGCGCCGCCGAGGGCGTTCGAGCTGCCCACCGATCCGACCCTCGCGAACTACTCCCGTGCCGGGGAGCTCGTGCCGCTCGGCCGGCTGTTCGCGAACAGCCTCTGGGTCTCGGCGATCGTGGTGCCGGTGTCGGTCGTCGTGGCTTCGTGGGCGGGGTTCGCGGCCGGCCGCCTTCCGCGTCGCGGCGGTACGGCGATCGTGATCGCGGCGATCGTGGCACTGTCGGTGCCGGCGACGGCGCTCGTCGTCGGGCGGCTCGTCGTCTATCGCGCGACGGGGATCGCCGGGGGCCCCGGCCCCCTGCTCGCCCCGGCTCTCCTCGGCACGACCCCCCTCGCGGTGCTCGTGTTCGCTTGGCGGTTCCGGACCCTGCCCGGCTCGGTCTGGGACCTCGCTCGCGAGGCGGGGCTCTCGCCGATGGCGACCTGGTGGCACGTCGCGATGCCGCTCACGAGGACGACGACGTCGGCGGTGGCGGCCCTCGCGTTCCTCCTCACGTGGGGCAACGTGCTCGATCCGCTCTTCTTCGTGCCGGATCCTCGGTGGGCGACCCTTCCGTTGGGGGTGCGGTCGCTCGCGTCTCTTCCCGCGCCCTCGCAGCCGGTTATGCTCGCCGGCGCGCTGAGCGCGACCCTGCCCGCGCTCGCCGCCGCGACCGCGCTGCTCCGTCGGGCTGCCGACATGGGGGGCGATCCACGATGAACGTGCAGCTTCGGAGGCGGCGAGGCGCACGCGTTGCGATCGTGCTCGTCTGGGTCCTCATCACTGCCCTCCTCGCGGTGGGATGCAGCGGCTCCGCCGACGACGACACCGTCGAGATCGACGAGGTCAGTGTGCTCGTCGCCGGTGACCCCGAAGAGCTCGCCGCCTACCGAGAGGTCGTCGAAGCGTTCCACGCGTCGCGGTCCGACGTCCGCGTCAGGCTCGAGGAGTTCGCCGAGCGCGACGAGCTGCTGGCGCGTGTCGGTACCTCGATCGCGACGGGCGCGCCGGTCGACGCCTTCCTCCTGAACTATCGGTATACCGGCCAGCTCGTGGCGACCGGTGCGGTCGAACCGCTCGACGACTACCTCGAAGGATCGAACGTGTTCGCCTCCGAGGACTTCTTCGAGGAGCCGCTCGAGGCGTTCCGGTTCGACGGGCGGCAGATGTGCCTGCCCCAGAACGCGGCGAGCCTCGTCGTGTACTGGAACGAGGATCTCTTCGCCGAGGCGGGGCTCGACCCGCCCGCGGCCGATTGGACGTGGGACGACATGGTCGAGGCCGCGTCGGCGCTCACGAGCGACGACGATGGTGACGGAACGGTCGACGTGTACGGCCTCGGCGTGAGCCCCGAGATCCTTCGCCTGGCGCCGACGATCTGGTCGAACGGCGGCGATCTGGTCGACGACCCCGAACGCCCGACCCACCTCGCGGTGCGCTCGGCGGAGGCCCTCGGCGCGATCCGATCCTTCCTCGAGCTTCGCGCGGTGCACGGCGTGACGCCTCCGGAAGAGGAGGCCGAGGCGGAGCCTTTCGAGTCGCGCTTCGCGGCCGGTCGCCTCGGCATGCTGATGGAGTCGCGCAAGGTCGTGCCCGGCATCCGTGCGGCGGCGACCTTCGCGTGGGACGTTGCGCCGTTCCCGACCCTCGACGAGCCCGCGACCGTCCTGCATTCCGACGGGTACTGCATCACCTCGGCATCGGCAGCCAAGGACGACGCCTGGCGTTTCATCGAGTTCGCGCTCGGCCCCGAGGGCCAGCGGATCACCGCCGAGGCCGGCCGCACGGTTCCGTCGCTCATCGAGGTCGCGCGGTCGGCGACGTTCCTCGATCCGGCGGAACCTCCCGCATCGTCCGAGGTCTACCTCGATCACCTCGAGGTCGCACGTCCGGTCCCGACGTCGCCGGCGTGGCCGCGCGTCGAAGACGCGGCGGACTCGGTGCTCGAGGAGGCGTACTACGAGACCGGGGGGCGGGTCGATGCCGCCGAGGTCGCGCTGTCGCTCATGCGCGCGACGACGCCCCTGTTCGCCGACGACGGCGGCTGATCGTGGAGCGCCGCGAGCGGATCTGGCTGTGGCTGATGGCGGCGCCCTTCCTCGTCGGCGTCGTCGCGCTCGTGATCGGGCCGGCCGTCCTGGCCGCCGTGCTCTCGTCGTTCCGATGGGACCTCGTGACCTCGCCGCGCTTCGTGGGTCTCGGCAGCTATCGCGCGCTCGCGGACGATCCCGTGTTCGCGATCGCGCTCGGCAACTCGCTCCGGTACGCGGCGATCGCGGTGCCGCTTCGGCTCGTGGCGGCCGTGGCGCTCGCGTCGCTGCTGCGGCGACGGGGATCGGGCGCCGGGTTCGGCCGTGCCGCCGTGCTCTCGCCGAGCGTGATCCCCGACGTCGCGCTCGCCGTCGTCTGGCTCTGGATCCTGAATCCCCTTCACGGTCCGCTGAATCTGGCCTTGCAGGCGGTCGGGCTCCCGACGCCTGCGTGGTTCTCCGATCCATCGGCGGCGCGCTGGGCGGTCGTCCTGATGGGGGTGTTCCAGCTGGGAGAAGCATTCGCGATCGCTCTTGCCGCCCGCCGATCGGTGCCGCGTTCGCTCGAGGAGACGGCGGCGGCCGCGGGTGCGGGGCCGTGGTCGACCTACGTGCGGATCGTGGTGCCGGCGATGGCGCCTGCGCTCCTGCTGCTCGCGGCGCGAGACACGGTGTGGAGCCTGCAGGCCACGTTCGTGCCGGCGCTCGTCGTGACCGGCGGTGGCCCGCCCCCGCATGCGACCACCTTCGTGCCCCTGTACGCGTACCGCGAGGCCTTCGAGTACCTCCGCTTCGGCACGGCGGCCGCGGCCACGGTGGTGATGCTCGCCGTGATCGTCTCGGCGCTGTGGCTCCAATACGTCGCCGTGTCGCGGATCCCCGGCGCCTCGACGTTCATGCGCGGTCGCTGAGCCACGGCGGCGGTCGCGTCCCGGGCCGGGCGAGCAGGAGCCACCGCAGGCGCCCGAGCCCGGCCGGATCGGCGAGCAGGGTCGCGCGGCTCCGACCCGACCAGGTACGGACGGCCTCGAGCCCGGCGCGCGCGTCGAGCAGCTCGTGCTGGCGCCTGAGCTCGCCGCGGATCCAGCCCTCGAGCCCGAGCGCGATGAGGGCGTCGTGCTGGCTGATCGGGCCGTGCGGCTCGAGACCGCGGGCGACGGCCAGGCGGGCGAGCAGCCCGAAGTCGACGCCGGCGGTGATGTCGCTCCCACCGGGATCGGCGAGGAGGTCGGCGACCACCCGGTGGCCCCGGTAGCCGTGCCGGGGACCGCCCGGCGAGCCTACGTCGCCGTAGTCGATCACGAGCGCGGCGCCGCGTGGGATCGCGGCGGCGATCGCGTCGAGCATCTCGACGGCGCCGACCGGAACGATCGTGTCGCCGTCCCCGTCGTCGCCACCTTCGAACCAGGCGTGCGAGCCCATGTCGACGGGCACCTCGAGCTCCGCGAGCTCGCCGTCGAGGAGTCCGACGCGGACCTCCTTCGCGCCGCGCAGCACTCGGAAGGGCAGGTTGTCCAGCAGCTCGTGCGCGAGGACGAGGTCGGCATCGTCGTCGATCGCGGACCGGACCTCGACACCGTCGATCCCGCGCAGGGCCTCGCGGGCTCCGGAGCTGGTCTCGACCGCCGTGTAGGCGAGGGGGAGGTCCGTCAGCGTCCCCATCAGCAGGCGAGCGAGGGTGCCGTCGCCCGCGCCGACCTCGACGACGCGGAACGGCGCCGGCCGATCCAACGCCTCCCACAGGTCGTGGATCCCGCGTCCGAGCAGTTCCCCGAAGACGGGGTGCACGTGCGGGCTCGTGACGAAGTCGCCCGCAACGCCGACCGGCGGCCGTTCGTAGAAGCCGCCGGGACCGTCGAGGGCGATGGCCATGTAGTCGGCGAAGGTGATCGGACCGCGCTCCCGGATCGCCGCTACCACCTGCCTGCGGACCTCGTCGCTCACGTCGGGAGTATCCCGAACCCCGCCCGGACGCCGCCTGGGAGGATGAGCGTCGTGACCGGCGCACCCGAGGACGACGTCACGATCCGCCGCGCGGCGACGGTGATCGCGGTCCGCGACGCAGCCGGGCAGCCCGAGGTCCTCGTCGTGGAGCGGAGCGCATCGAGTCGTTTCCTGCCCGGCTACGTTGCCTTCCCGGGCGGCGCGGTCGATCCGGACGACGACCGGCTCGCCGAGCGGTGGTTCGGCGACGCGAGTGAGGCCGTGCGCGCCGCCGCCGTCCGAGAGCTGGTCGAGGAGGTCGGTCTCGCCCTCACCGGCCGCGGCGTGGAGCCCGCCGGCGGGCTCGCCCCCGTGCACGGGTCGCCGCCGAACCCCGGGCAGCTCATCGAGATCGCGAGGTGGGTCGCGCCCGAAGACGTGCCGGTGCGGTTCGACGCCCGGTACTTCGCGGTCCGGGCCGGTGGGGACGTCGAGCCGGTCGCCGACGGCACCGAGACGGCGAGCGCCTGGTGGGTCTCGCCCGCCCACCTCCTGTCGGAATGGGAGGCGGGCGAGCGCCGCCTGTATTGGCCGACGTGGCTCACCGTCACGCAGCTCCTCGTCGCGGCCTCGGTCGACGAGCTGCTCGGCCTGCGCGTCGAGACGCGCGAACCCGACGACGACGAGGTCGAGGCGATGCCGGCGTCGGTGTTCTGGCAGGACCGATGATCCCGATCCTTCGCGTCCTCGCGCCGAACCCCGACGTCTACACGCTCGAGGGGACGAACACGTGGATCGTCGATCGCGATCCCGCGATCGTGATCGACCCGGGACCCGAGATCGCCTCGCACCTCGACGAGGTCGCGCGCGCGGCGGGCTCCGTCGCTCACGTGCTCGTGACGCACGATCATCCCGATCACGCGCCCGGCGCCGCGGCGTTCGCGGCGCGGGTCGGCGCGCCGCTGCACGCATCGAAGCTCGGCGGCGCCGAGCGGCTGCGCGAAGGACAGACGTTCCGAGCCCGGACGGCGGTGATCTCGGCCGTGTCCACGCCCGGCCACACGGCGGATCACGTGGCCTTCTTCGAACCGTCCGAGGGAGCGCTCTTCACGGGCGATGCGGTCCTCGGTCGGGGCACGAGCGTGATCGATCCGTCCGAGGGCGACCTCGAGCGCTACCTCGCGTCGCTCCGCCGGATGCTCGAGCTCGCACCGAGGACGATCTATCCGGGGCACGGCCCGGTCGTGCTCGATGCGGCCGCCAAGCTCCGGGAATACCTTGCGCATCGCCAGGAGCGCGAGCGACAGATCGTCGAAGCCCTCGGCGAGGGAACCACGGCGATGGCCGCGCTCGTCGAGCGGATCTACGTGGGCTACCCACCCGAGGTGCTGCCGATCGCCGCTCGGTCGGTCCTGGCCCACCTCAAGAAGCTCGAGACCGAGGGTCGTGTCGAGCGGCACGGACGCGGCGACGATGCCTCGTGGTCGATCGCCGATCCGCGCTCGTGCGCCCGCTGCGGCAAGCCCGTTCGAGGCCGCGCGCGCTACTGCTCGTCGTGCAGCCTGATCCTGCTCCAGGAGGGGGCCACCGGCGAGGGATCGACGGCGACCGAGGACGCGGGCCCCGGCACCCCGGCCGGGTGAACGACGCCGGGGTCGCCGTCAACCGGTCGCGAGGTCGGGGCCCCGCGGCACGAGACGGAGCGGCGTGCGGACCTCGTATCGAGCCCGGCGCACGACCACGAGGACGCGGCGCCGGATGAGCCGTTGCACGGCACGGTTCGCGGTCTCACGGCTCGTGCCGGTCATCGCCGCGAGATCGTCCTGGGTGATGCGCACGGGCAGGAGGGCGCCCGCCGGCGTCGGCCGTCCCAGCCGGTCGGCGAGGTCGCGGAACCGCCGCTCGATCCGGTGCTCGACCGCCAGCCACGCGAGGTCGGTCGCCAGATCCACCGACCGGCGGGCGCGCTCGGCGAGCAGACGGGCAACGACGGTGCTCGACGCTGGCCGGAGCCTCGCCGGCGTCACCGCTCGGATCGTGCACGACGAGAACACCTCGGGCGGATCGCCCACCGCCTCGCCCCGTCCGAGGAGATCGAGGACGAGCTCACGGCCGTCGATCCGGGTCGCCGACATCCGAACGATGCCGGATTCGATCACCATGACGCCGAGGGCCGGGGCGCCTTCGCGCACGAGCACGCCGCCGGCGCGCAGGACCGTGAGGGGGAGCGGTTCGCGTTCGTGCAGTCGCACGACCATCGGCACCACTCCTTGTGTGTCGCCGACCCTAGCGTCGCCCACCGACATCGATCGGCGACAGTCCCTTCCCGGGCGGCGATCGGACCGGCTAGTCTGTCGGCGGTCGACGGAGCCGAGGACCGAGGGGGACTCTCACCGTGGCGAACCTGAAGCTCGACGTCGTGCTGGCTGCCGTTCCGCTGTTCGACGGGCTGCCGAGGCGCCACCTGAAACGTCTCGCGAACCTCGCTGAGGTCGCGGACTACATGGCGGACCACACGATCGTCCGCGAAGGTGAGGCAGGCGACGCCTTCTACGTCGTGCTCGCGGGCCAGGCGAAGGTCACCTCGAACGGCAAGCTCGTCAACCGGATCCTTCCGGGGGACCACTTCGGCGAGATCTCGCTCCTCGATGGCGACGTCCGAACGGCGACGGTGGCGTCCGAGACGCCGATGACCTTGCTGATGCTGTCGCGCGCGAGATTCCTGAAGGCGATCCGCGAGGAGCCCGACATGGCCCTCAATCTGCTCGCGAGCCTCGCGAAGCAGGTCCGGCGCACGACGCGCACGCTCGTCGGCTGATCCGAGCACGATGAGGGTCGAGTTCTCTCGGTCAGGCGACGAGGAGGCGACCGCCGTGGCATCGGCCACGTGGAACGGTCGTGACGTCGTCGTCGAGGCTGCCGACCCCGCGGTGCGAGCGCAGCTCGTGCGGGCGTTCCGCCCGACGCCGGTCGTGACCGACGACGCCTCGCTGCGGCGGATGGGGACCTCGGGAGATGTGGTGATCCAACCCGCCGACCTCGAGTGGTTCCGGGCGGTCGCCCTCGTCCGTGCGGTCGCCGAGACCCAGCTCCACCCACGGTTCGTGCCGGGTGTCACCGAGGGTGGGTTCGACCCCGCCGCCAACTACCGCCCGTTCCATGAACAGATCGAGCGGCTCACCGTGCCGAGCGTGAAGGACCCGTAGGGCTGGACACCACGCCGCTCGACGTCGCGCGTGTCGGGGACCTGATGGCGCGCGCGACCGGAGACGAGAAGCACGAAGAGAGCGCAACCTCGACGCTCGACGTGCTGCTGGCTCTCTACGGTGGGGTGTTGCGGATCGACCCCGCCGATCCAGCCGCCGAGGACCGTGACCGGTTCATCCTGAGCAAGGGGCACGGGCCGGTCGCCCTCTACGCGATCCTCGCGGCCAAGGGCTTCTTCCCGGAGGCATGGCTGGACGACTTCCTCGAGTTCGACGGCACGCTCGGCTCGCACCCGGACCGTCAGCTCGTGCCGGGGATCGAGGCATCGACCGGATCGCTCGGACACGGGCTTCCGATGGCCGTCGGGGTCGCGCTCGCGCTTCGTGCGAAGGGACGCACCGAGCCGCGCGTGTTCGTGCTCTGCGGCGATGCCGAGCTGAACGAGGGGTCGAACTGGGAGGCGATCCTCCTCGCACCGACGCTGGCGCTCGGCACCCTCACGATGATCGTCGTCGACAACCACAGCTCGTCGATCCCGATGACCCGATGGGAAGACCGCCTGGGCGCGTTCGGGTGGGGCGTGCGGATGGTCGACGGCCACGATCGCGATGCCCTTGCCGACGCCTTCACCCGGCGCGAGGCGGGCCGCCCGACCGCCGTCGTGGCCGACGTGCCGGAGGGCGAGTGGTGACGGGCATGCGGGCGGCGTTCGCCGCGGCCGCGGCGAGGTTGCTCGACGACGATCCTCGTGCCGCCCTCGTGCTCGCCGACATCAGCGTGGAAGGGTTCTTCGAGGAGGCGATGCAGCGCCACCCCCACCGTGCCGTGAACGTCGGGATCATGGAACAAGCGATGATCGGCGTCGCGGCCGGATTCGCGATGGAGGGCTTCCGTCCGATCGCGCACTCGCTCTCGCCCTTCGTCTCGGAACGCCCCTTCGAGCAGCTCAAGCTCGACTTCGGCTATCAGGGCCTCGGCGGCACGTTCGTCGGGGCGGGCGGCTCCTACGATTACGCGGGCGAGGGCGGCACCCACCACGCCGGCGGCGACGTCGCCGCCATGCTCGCGATCCCCGGCATGCAGGTGCTCGTCCCGGGCCATGCGCATGAGGTCGACCGACTGCTCCGGGCGGTGTACGCGAACGAACGACCGTCGTACCTGCGGACCAGTCTCGCGGAGAACCGGGAGGGGTTCGACGTCGAGCCCGGGCGCATCGAGGTCGTGCGACGCGGATCCGGGCCACTCGTCGTTGCGTTCGGCCCCATGCTGACGCGGACGATCGAGGCGTGCGAGGGACTCGACGTGACGATCGCCTACGCGACGAGCGTTGCGCCGTTCGACGCGCGGGGGATCGCGGCGATCGCCGGTGACGCGCCGTCGGTGGTCGTCGTCGAGCCCTACTACGAAGGCACTTCCGCGAGCGTCGTGACCGCAGCGCTCGGCCACTTGGCGATCAGGTACGGATCCATGGGCGTTCCGCGCGCCTTCATCCATCGCTACGGCACGTGGCGCCAGCTCGACGAGATGCTGGGCCTCGATGCGGCAGGGATCGGACGGCGGATCCGCGCGTTCCTCGAAGGAAGTTAGCCGTTCGCCGCGAGCCAGGCGCGGCCTTCGGCGCAGAACGCCTTGAAGTCGCAGTAGGTGCATTGCGGGCCGGGCGTCGGGTCGAAGCTGCCGGCGGCGATCGCCTCGAGCGACCCGCCGATCCGGGCGCGGACCGCCGACGGCTCGTCCATCGCCCGGGTCACCTCGTCGCCGCTCGCGAGGTACACGTACGTGAGCGACAGATCGCCCGGCCCCTTCCCCCAGATCTCGACGCACGCGAGCCCGTAAACGTCGAGTTGCAGCCGGGCGAGCGGGTCATCGTCGGCGGGCCTGCGACCCGTCTTCCAGTCGACGATCTCCCAGGGACCTTCGGCGTCGCCGTAGATCGCGTCGATCCGCCCCCCGACCGTGATGTTGCCGAAACGCAGGAGGAACGCGCGTTCGGCGAACAGGGGCGTCCGCTCGGCGAACCGGCCCTCGAGGAACGCATGTCGGAGCCGCTCGACCCTGCCGGGATCGCCCGCCAGCTCTTCCTGCGTGAGGTCGGGCTGGTCGCCGACCTCGAGGAGCTGCCCTTGGCCGCTCGCGCGGCGCTCGATCCACCGGTGGATCTCAGTGCCGATGCGCGCCGCCGGGCCGCTGAACCGCGGCAGCGGCCGCACGCTCGACCAGTAGAAGCGCTTCGGACAACGCGCGTAGTCGATCACGCCGCTCGCCGAGATCGCGCGCGGCACCCGGTCCTCGCCGACCTCGGCGTCGGCGAGCTCGCGCTCTCGGAGGTGCGCCGACAGCGCCCGTCGCTCGCCGACGACGACGTCGAAGGCGGCGCGCTCATCGGCCGGGAGCGACTCGAGCAGCGAGGGCTGGACGCCGCCGGTGGCCGCGGCTTCGAGCGCCGCCTCGCGCCACCCCGCGGGGAAGAGCGCATCGGCCTCGTCCCGGCGAGCCGGACCCGGCCAGTCGCGCACGAGCTCGAGGCGGTAGCCGAGCATCGGGTTCTCGGCCTCGTCGGCGATGCCCTCGGCGAGCTCCAAGATCGCGTCGCCAGCGGCGCCCCACCCCGTGAGCTCCTCGAAGAACGCGCTCGGCCCCTTCGCCTGGACGTTCTCGCCGTACCACTGCGAGGCACTCACGTGCAGGGTGCGGCGCGCCCTCGTGAGCGCGACGTAGGCCGTGCGCCGCTCCTCGATCACCTCTTGGCGCTTGAGATCGTCCTTGAAGTGCGAGAGCACGCCGTCGAAGGTCGGCAGGATCGCGGCATCACCCCGGAGCTCGAAGTCGAGGGAGTAGCCGCGTTCGGCGGGGTTCTGCTGGATCCGGGTCGACGGCATCAGGCCGGTCGCCATGCCGGGCACGAAGACGTGGTCGAACTCGAGTCCCTTCGCCTGGTGGATCGTCATCATCTTGACCGAGTCCTCGTCGGAGGGCTGGACGGTCTCCCAGTCCTCCTTCTCGAGGGCGATCACGTCGTCGACGTAGTCGAGGAAGGCACGGAGCGTGAGCTCGCCCTCGATCGGTTGGAACGCGTGGACCTGGTCGAGGAACGCGGCGAGGTTCCGGGCGCGTTGCATCGCCACCGGCCGATCGAGATCGGCCTCGAGCTCGTCGACGAGCCCGGTGCGCCGGATCACCTCGCCGAGGAAGTCGCCGACCGGCTGGCGCGCGCCGACGCGAAGTTCGGCGAGCTCGGCCGCGAAGGCCTCGAGCCGGGCGCGTCCTTCGTCGGAGAGCTCCTCGATCTCGTTGAGGTGCTCGAGCGCCTCGGCGAGCAGGAAGGGGGTCTCCTCGTCGTCCTCGCCGGTCTCGCGCCAGGCGTAGTTCTTCTGCTTGGCCCAGCCAGCGACCTGCGCGAGGTCCTTGAACCCGACGCGGTAGCGCGGGCCCGTGAGGATGCGGGCGAGCGCGACGCTGGCCAGCGGGTCGTTCGCTGCGCGGGCGTAGGCGAGCACCTCGACGACCTCGGGCAGACGCAGGAGCCCCGCGAGCCCGACGATCTCGATCGGGGTGCCCCGCTCCTCGAAGGCTTGCTGCAACAACAGGAACAGCCGCGAGGTCCGGCACAGCACGGCTATCTCGGACCAGCTCGAGCCCAACGCGTGGAGCGCGTCGACGTGCTCGGCGATCCAGGCGGCCTCGGTGCGCTCGTCGCGGTGCGCCGCGAGCGTGACCTCACCCTCGCCGTTGGCGGGCCACGGGACGAGCCGCTTGTCGGGATCGGGGTGCTGTTGCTCGGGGAGCTCGCCGATGATCGTGTCGGCCGCTCGCAGGATCCGCGCGCCGCTCCGGAAGTTCGTGAAGAGCGGGAGGGTGCGCGCCGGCCGTCCACCGGCCGTTCGGAACCGCTCGGGGAACTCCAGCAGGTTGTAGAGCGACGCGCCGCGCCACGCGTAGATGTTCTGGTCGGGGTCCCCGACGGCCGTGACCGGGTGGCCGCCGCCGAACAGCGCCTCGATCAAGCGTGCCTGCGCGACGTTGGTGTCCTGGTACTCATCGAGCAAGACGGCATGGAAGCGCTCGCGGTAGGCGTGTCCGACCGCGGGATGTTCGGTCGCGATCCGCATCGCGAGCTCGATCTGGTCTCCGTAGTCGATCACGCCGAGGTCGGCCTTGAGCCGCGCGAACACCTCGGTCGCCTGCGCGAGCTCGATCCGCTGCTGCGCGGCCTCGAGCGTCCGGCGCGACCGCAGCGACCGCAGCACCTCGATCCGCGCGAGGTTGTGCGCCACGATCCGATCGGGATCGACGAGGTGGTTCTGGGCCTGATCGTTGAGCTTCAGGATCGAGTCGACGACGGTCGGCTGCCACTCGGTCTTCACGTGCTCGAACGTCATCTCGTCGAGCACCCGGCCGGCGAGCTCGACCCGCTGCGCTTGCGACAGCACCCGCTGCCCCGACTCGACGCCGGCGAGCATGCCGTGGCGATCGATCACCTGTTGGGCGAACCCGTGGTAGTTCAAGATCTCGGGCTCCTCGCCTTCGGGGAGCTCGACCCCGGCGAGCGCCCTGCGGATCCGCAGCCGCAGGTTGTCGGTCGCCTTGTTCGTGAAGGTGAGGCACAGAAGGTTGCCGGGCAAGACGCCGTCGTGCGTCGCCTCGACCCGGCCGAGCGCGACGAGCGCGAGGTAGACGACCCGCGCCGCGATCACGCTCGTCTTGCCGCTGCCAGCGCCGGCGACGAGGACGGCCGGCTCGAGCGGCGCCGAGATGGCCGTCCACTGCTCGTCGGTCGGGCTGACGCCGCCGAGCGCGAGGACGATCTCGGGTGGGACGTCGGTGCGTAGCGCGGTTCCGTTCACGACACCGTCGCCTCGCTCGCCGGCTCGCGCTCGCCGGCGCTGAGGGGGCGGCCGCGTCGAACCGCCTCGACCGGGAACACGGGCTGCCCCTCGGGGAACAGCGGGCAGAGCGTCTGGAAGTCGCAGAACCGGCAGTTCGCGTACGGGTTCGGTCGGAAGGATCCGGCGGCGTTGACCTCTTTCTTGCGGGCGATCAGGCCGGCGAGTCGCTCGCGCATCTCGGTCTGCCAGGTCTCCTCGTCTCGATCGTGGATCGGCAACATGCGGAAGTCCGGATCGGTCGACCTCCAGTTGCCTCGGAGGAACGCGAGCTCGACCTTGTCGACGGGCTTGAACCCGGCGAGCGCATCGGATTCCTGCACCGCCATGTAGTAGATGCCGAGCTGGAGGCTCTTGGCGGGCAGCTCGGCACGATCGCTCTTGCCCGTCTTGAAGTCGGTGATCACCGACCCACCGCGCACCGACGGGCCGATCCGGTCGATGTAGCCGATGACCGTGACGCCTTCGAACTCGAACTCGAAGAACTGCTCGATGCCGAGCGCCGGCTTGTCGCCGTAGACGACGAACCAGTTGCGGAGCATGTGCTCTCGGGCGAGCTTGTGGAAGGCGGTCGACACGGCGTTCGACGGGAACTCCTGGGGGCGCCATCGCTCGTCGAGCGCGGCCACGATCGCCTTCGGATCCTTCTCGATCAGCCCGCGCTCGACGTCCTCGATCACCTTGTGCACCGTCTTGCCGACCCATGCGTGATAGCCGCCGGGACGTCCGAGGCCGAGCTCGTCGCCGAGCACGTGCATCAGCTCGCAGGCCTCGAGGTTCGACAGGCGGGAGTACGACACCCGCACGGTCTCGTGGAGCGGGCGGCCCGTGTCGGTCCAGTCGTGCTGGAACCACCAGCGCGAGGGATCGACACCGAGCGTCACGAGCCCCTCGAGGGCGGCGAGCCGGCGCCACGCAGGGAGGCCCGGGTCGGCGAGCTCGCGTCGCCACGTCGCGGCGGCCTCACGCGAGGACACCGGCTCGTCGAACGGGCCCGCCGGCGCCACGGTCCACCGCACGCCGAGCTCGTCGGCGAACCGGGAGCGGGCCGAGAGCGAGCCGAGGACGGGATGGTCACCGGGATGGTCGTGGGCATGCGCGTCGGCGCAGGCGAGGACGACGCGCCGTCGGGCGCGCCCGAGCACCATGCGGAACAGCCGCCGCTCGTCCTCGAGGCGTTGGCGGTTGCGCTCGCTGCGCGTGACCGTGCGGTCGAGGACGTCGAGGTCGAACATCGGCTCGGGCCTCGAGAGCGAGGGGAAGTTGCCCTCGACCGCGCCCGCGACGAGGACCGAGTCGAACTCGGAGCCGGCGGCGCCGTGGGCGGTCAGCACGCGCACGGCGTCGGGCGCCGCCGGCGATCCCCCGGGATACCCGGGACCGTGCTCGCCGGCGTCGTCGACCAGGCCGTCGGGCGCCGCGCGCGCGACCTGCTCGGCCGCGATGTTGCCGCCGGAGCCGGGCCGGTTCTCGACGATGAACGGCTGGTGCAGGATTTCCTGCAGCCGCTGGCCGATGATGCGCGACAGCACGTCGCTCGGGCCGCCCGGCGTGAAGGCGACGACGATGCTGACCGGCCGCGACGGGTAGTCCGCCGCCGGCGCCGCGAACGAGAACGCAGCGCCACCGCAACGCCGGCGATGAATCGCAATAAACCGTCGCAACGCGAAGCCCTTCGTAGCAATCCGGCATGACTTACATTCGCACCGAGGCCTCTACCGCCACCGCTAAAGCGGCGGCCGGGCGTACTGGCTGTCAATGGGTGTGCGTGGTGATGGACTTGATGACCGCGGCCCATTTGGGGATTTGGGCTCCTGATGTAGGCCTCGAATTCGCGCGGCGAGTTTCCGACCACGTCGATGCCGAGGCCGCCCATGATCTTGCGCGCGCCCGGGTCGTCGAGCACCGGCCGCCGTCGAATGATACAGCACGTCGATGATTTCCTTCGGCGTGCCGGCCGGCGCCACCAGCCCGTACCAGGTGGTGGCGTCGAAGCCCGGAAGCCCGAGCTCGTCGATGGTGGCGACGCGCCGGCAGCAGCGAGCTGCGCTCGGCCGTGGCGATCGCCGAGCGCGCGCAGCCGGCCGGCCCGGACGTGGCTCGCCACCAAGGCGGCGGGCGCAAACATCATCTGCACATGGCCGCCGACGACATCCTGCAACGCCGGCCCCGGCTTCTTGTAGGGGACATGGACCATGTCCGCCTTGGCCTCGGTCTTGAACAATTCGCCGGCGAGATGGGCGGCGCTGCCGTGGCCGGATGATGCGAAGGTGAGCAGGCCGGGCTTCGCTCTGCGCGAGCTCGATCAATTGCGTCAGCGAATGCGCCGGCAGGCGGGGTGCACCACCAGGACGTTGGCCTGCGTTCCGAGCAGCGTGATCGGGGCAAAGTCGAGCTGCGGGTCGAAGCCGATGTTTTTCCGGCGCGCGGGATTGGTGGCCAGAATGCCGGTGTTGCCCATCAGCAGCGTGTAGCCGTCGGCCCGGCGCCTGGGCGGCCTGCTCGGCGGCGATGGTGCCGGCGGCGCCGGGCCGGTTCTCGATCACCAGCGGCTGGCGCAAGCACTTGGCCAGCATCCGCCCAGCATGCGGGCGATCACGTCGCTCGGGCCGCCGGGCACGTGCGAAACGATGAGCGTGATCGGCCGGGTCGGGTAGTCGAGGGCGGCTGGCGCGCAGGCAGCGCCGAGCGCCAGCAGCAGCGCCGCGGCTGGCGAGGCTGATAGCGAGCTTCGTGCAGTGCGCACGTCGTTGTCAACGACCGTTCCGCCCATCACAGCCGCGCCGATACGCCGCCATCGACCGCCCAGGCGCTGCCGGTGACGAAGCTCGCGCGCTCCGACGCCAGGAACGCGACCACGGCGGCGACCTCCTCGGCGCGTGCCCATGCGGCCGAGCGGGATTTTGGCGACGCGGGGCTTCAGCACCTCGGCCTCGGACTGGCCGGTCTTGGCCATGGCGTCGCGGATGTTCTTGTCGTGGCGCTCGGTGCGGATCGCGGTCGGCACCACGGCGTTGACCAGGATGCCATCCTTGCCGAGCTCGTTGGCCAGCGCCACGGTCAGGTTCTGCACCGCGGCGTTGTTGAGCCCGGTGGTGATCGCGCCGAGCTGCGGCGTCCAGGCGGCGCCGCCGGAGAGGTTGACGATGCGGCCCCATTTGCGCTCGCGCATCGGCGGCACGGCGTGGCGGATGCAGCGCACGGTGCCGCGCAGCTTGTGGTCGAAGGCGTGGTCCCAGGCGGCCTCGTCCATCGGCGAAGAAGCTGCCCTGCGAGATGTTGGTGGCGTTGTTGACCAGGATGTCGAGCCGGCCGAATTCGGCGAGCGTGCGCTTGAACAGCGCGTCGACCGCCGCGGCATCGTTGAGATCGGTCGGCACGCCGAGCACGCGGGCGTTGGTGTTGGCCTTCAGCTTGTCGACCGCCTCCGCGTTGCGCGCCGGATCGAGGCTCGCCACCACCACATGCGCGCCCTCGGCCAGCAGCTCGGCCGAGATCGCGTAGCCGATGCCGCGATTGCCGCCGGTGACGATCGCGACGCGGTCGGTGAGGCCGAGGTCCATTGATCCTATCCGTCTCAACCTCATGGCCCGGGACAATCCGCCATGCGCTAACCCGTGTACTCCAGAATGTGCATGCCGGCGCCGGCGCGGTCGATCAGGTAGAGCCGGCCGTGCTCGTCGGTGCCGATGTCGTTCGACTGCACCGCCGGCCGGTCGCCCTCGAGCGCCGGCACGTAGCAGCCCTTCTCCTTCGGGTGGAACGGATCGCTGACGTCGACCGCGCGCAGCCCGGCGTTGAAGTAGGTCAGGAACACGATGTCCTTCCACGGCCCTTCGGCGCGGCAGGTGCTCCAGGATGTTGTGCGCGCCGTAGCGGCCGGGCCGGTCGAAGTACTTCTCGCGGTCCGGCATGAAGGTCGCGATCGGCACGAGCTTGTCCTCCTTGCGCGCGTCGATCACCCACATGAACTGCGCGTCCCAGTATTTCTGCTTGGCGCGCGCCTCGTCGGTGACGATCAGGTAGGGCTTGTCGCCGAGCGGCCAGCAGGTGTGGTTGGAGCCGGGGAACGGCGGCGCCCAGGACAGGTGGCCGACGAGCTTCATGTTGCGCAGGTCCGAGCAGTCGATCACCGAGATGCCGCCGCCCCACCACGCGCAATACATGCGGTTGCCGCGGATCATCGGCGGGCCGTGCAAGCGTGATCGCCTCCTCGTGCGGCTGCGGCGTCGCCGCTTCTCGCCCTCGCCGTCGCGCCTTCATCCAGGGCAGGCCCCACTGGCTGACGACCTCGGGCTTGAGCGGATCGCTGATGTCGAGCGTCCAGATCACGCGCTTGTTCCAGCCCGGCGCGTCGTTCGGCAGGAACGCGAGCTTGCGCTTGTTGTCGACGCCGAAGCGGTGCGGGCCGGTGCCGGGCGTGTCGTAGAAGCCGATCTGCTTCGGCTCGCCGCCCTTGGAGATGTCGAAGATGAACAGGCCGGTGCGGGCGTTGCGCCCGGCCTCGCCGCCGAGCCGCTCGGAGTTGACGTAGAGGATGTCGCCGTCGACCACGCGCAGCTTGTGCGAATGCACGCCGGGCGGCGATTTCACCTCGGCGACCTTGCGCGGCTTGCGCGGATCGCGCACGTCGTGGACGGTGAAGCCCTCCGGCCCGTTGTAGCTCGCCGATGCCGACCGCGCCGACATAGGCGAAGCCCTTGTTGATCTCGACGATCGAGCCGCCGCCCCAGGCGGCGGACGGGTCGTGGCCGAGCAGTTTGAAGTTCTTGGCTTCTTCGGGAATTTTGACGGTCATTGCTTCACTCCCTGGCCTCACGTTCCAGCCGCCGTGCCGGCTATCTTCGCAGGCGTGCATGGCCGGGCAAGCCCGGCCATGACGGCAGTGATGCGATCCTGCGTGCATGAACTTACGGCTGATACCGCCCGCCGATCGCCGAGCTTGCTATGGCCGAGGCCGGGCAGTTCCCAGACGCCGGCGCCGCCGGGGTTCTGGTCGGCGCCGATGTTGGCGTCGATCAGGTACGGCTTGTTGGCGGCGATCGCCATGCGCACCGCGTCGCCGAGGTCGCCGGCGCGGTCGACGCTGCACGCCCTCGACGCCGGCCGAGCGCGCCATCGCGGCGAAGTCCGGATTGTAGGGCTTGCCGGTCTCGGGATGCTTGAAGTCGGTGGCAAGCTCGCGGCCGTCGAGATAGCCGCGCTGCAACCCGCGGATCGACGCATAGGCGTAATTGTTCCACACCACCCAGACGACCGGCAGATTGTACTCGACCGCGGTGCCGAGCACGTTGGCGTGCATGAAGAACGCGCCGTCGCCGCACACCGACACGCACGGCCGGTCGGGCGCGGCGAACTTCGCGCCGAGCACGCCGGCGACGCCGAAGCCCATCGGGCCGAAGCCCATGCAGCCGATGAAGCGAGTCCGGCCGCTTCGGCTTGCAGAATTGCAGCAGCCAGTTGTGATGCACGCCGATGTCGCTGACCATGATGGCGTCGTCGGGCAGCGCCTTGTCGATCTCGGCGGCGGCGCGCTGCGGATGGATCGGCGTGCGAGTCGTCGGTGAAGCCCGGCGCGATGAACTCGTCCCATTCCTTGCGGTAGCCGTCGATCGTCGCGAGCCATTTCTTGCGCGAGCGCCGCGGCGTCGGCGACGCCCTTGCGCGCGGTCGAGCTCGGCCAGCACCTGGCGCAGGAAGGTGCGCACGTCCGCCATCAGCCCGAGCGCGACCGGATAGTTGCGCGCCGATCTCCTCCGGGATCGATGTCGACGTGGATCAGCTTGGTCGGCGGGATGGTGAACGAGTAGCCCGGAATCCACGAGCTCGAGGTGCGGTCGTCGAAGCGCACGCCGAGCGCCAGCAGCACGTCGGCCTGCCGCGCCGCGCTGGTTGGCCTGATAGGCGCCGCCGCGCGAGACCAGGCCGAGCGACAGCGGATGCTGCGTGTCGATCGCGCCGATGCCGCTCATGCGAATGCGCCGACCGGGATTTGCAGCTTCTCGGCGAGCGCGCAGCAGATCGTCGGCCGCGCCGCCGTACTTCACGCCCTGGCCGACCAGGATCACCGGCCGCTCGGCCGCGAGCAGCATGTCGACCGCCTTGCGTCACGCCCTCGGGATCGGCGCCGCAGCGGCGACGAGATGTTGGCGCTCCATTCCTCGGGCTTCGGCGTCTCCTCGGCGGCGGCCTCCTTGAACACGTCGAACGGCACGTCGAGCACCACCGGGCCCGGCCGGCCGGTCACCATGGTCTTCCAGGCCTGCCGCACCATCAGCGGCACCTGCTCGCCGCGCGTCGGCTGGAACACCCGCTTGCAGATGCGCGCGGACGGTGGACGGGAAGTCGGCCTGGTGCTGGCGGTACAGCTCCTGGAACGCGCCGCGGTTGAACTGGCTGGTCGGCACGTTGCCGGTCACCGCGAGGAACGGCACCGAATCGAGATAGGCGGTGGCGAGCGCGATCGGCAGGTTCATCGAGCCGGGCCCGCAGGACGTGAACGTCGCGACCGGCTGGCCGCGAGACGCGGTAATAGACGTCGGCCATGAAGCCCGCGACGCTCTCGTGATGCACCGAGATGGTCTTGATGTCGCTCTGGCGCTCGTGCAGCGCGTCGATGAACTGGATGTTGCCGTGCCCGCACAGGCCGAAGGCGTAGGGCACCTTCTCGCGGATCAGGTAGTCGACGATGACCTGGCCGCCATCGAGCATGTTGTTGGAGGATCGTTTGAGCATTGCTGATTCCCCGGTGGCGCACCGACGCCGTCATGCCCGGCTTCATGCGGCATCAATGCCGGGCATCCACGTCTGCGGCATACAAGCAAGACGGATGGCGAGCGTGATCGCTGAACTGGGAACTAGCGTTCGCGCCGAGGATGATCCAATGATGATCGGCCAGCTCGCGTCTCATCACCGCTGCGCTGTTCGCGGGCGCCGCGATCTACGTCAACGTCGCGGAGCAGCGGGCGCGGCTCGACCCTGGACGACCGCGCGCTACTGGCGGAATGGAAGCCGAGCTACGCCTACGGCGCACTGATGCAAGCGAGCCTTGCGGCGCTTTCAGGGCTGCTGGGGCTTGGCGTGGTGGCTGACGAAGGATTGGCGCTGGGCGGCCGGCGCCGTGCTGATCCTGGCGAACTGGCCCTACACGCTGCTGGTGATCAAGCCGACCAACGACGCGTTGAACGCCATCACCGCCGACAAGGCCGACGCAACGTCGCGCGCACTGATCGAAAACTGGGGCCGGCTGCACGCCGTGCGGTCGGCGCTCGGCGCGGCGGCGACGCGATTCTGGCCTAATTGTGGGCGCTGAACTGCCAGCATTCAGCGCGCGAGGCGCTGCAGCGCCTTGTCGTAGTACGACAGGTCGAGATATTTCGCCGGGTGCGGGCACCGGCCCGCCCTCGACCTCCTGGCGCAAGCCGAGCACGTTGTCGAAGCCTCGGCGCTCAGCTTGGCGTCCGGGATTGAAGCCGAAGCCCGGCTCGATCATCAGGTCGTAGCTGCGGGTCGCGAGCGAGCGCGACAGATTGCGCTTGTCCATCAGCAGCGCGATCGCCTCGTCGCGATTGGCTTTGTCGAGCACCCAGCGCAGCAACTCGACGTAGCCCGCGAGGTAGCGCTCCAGCGTCTCGGGGTTGGCCTTGGCCCAGGACCGCAGCACGAAGGCGCCGCCGGCCTGGTAGGGGCCGAGCAGGTCGACGGTGCGGCCCATGCTCTTCAGCCCGGCCTCGATCGCCTGCGCCGAGAACGGCAGGTTCATGATCGCGGCGGCGTTGTCGCCGCCCTCGAGCATCGCCTTGAGCCGGAAGGGACCGGCGCCGACCGCATTGATCCGGTAGTCGACACCGTCCTTCAGCCCGTGCTTGAGCAGGATTTTCTTCGCCTGCAGCGCGTAGGCGGTGTTCGGCGCGTCAGTGACCAGCGCCTTGCCGCGGATGTCGGCAAACGGGTTGATGTCGCGGCCGACGATGAACTCGTTGGTGCCGCCGTCGCCGCCCGAGACGATCACCACGTCGACCTTGGCGACCTCGATCATGGCGAGCGCGTTGTCGACCGCCGAATGCACCACCTCGAACTTGCCGGCGGCCAGGCCCTCGCGCTGGCTTCGAGAGCTCTCGGTGAATTCGAATTCCAGCTTGATGCCGTGCCTGGCGAAAATCGCCTTCTCGACGCCGACAAAGAACGGCAGCGAGCGCGCGGTCGGAAAGGTGTTGACCCGGATCAGCATTTGCTCCGCCGCCGTCGCGTTGCCGCAGGCTAGGGCAAGACCGGTCAGCATTGCCGCAAAGCACGTGAATCTCATGAGAAAGGCTCTTTTGTAGCGGGCTGGACCTGCTAAGAGATAAAAACTCAGTGGGCCGGTGCCCCGGGAGCATAACAGGCTGTCGAGCGCGTCTCAGCAGTCATTCCGGGACCAACCGGCCGGCCTTTGAATGACGGCTTAGTGGGCGGAGATCGAGAATGCGACTGGGTTACTTCACGATGCCGGTGCTGATCGCGGCGGCGCTCGCTCGTGAGGCGGGGGGTGGCGTGGTCCGCCTCGGCGGTACGTGGCGGGGCCGCACTGCCACGATCGAGCTCGCGACGGTAGGAGGCTCATGCAACCAAAAGAAGTATTCGACGAGCTGAAGACGATCCTGGTCGCGCGGCTGAAGTTCGATCCGCGCCGCGCCGCCGAGGTCGCGCCGGACGACGCCGCTGCCCAAGGGCGTCGACGGCTCCATCGGCCTCGACTCGCTCGACTTCATCGAGCTGTCGATCGCCATCGAGGAGCGCTTCGGCGTCGTCATGGACGAGTCGCGAGGATCTGGCGCCGCACTTCGGCTCGCTCGACACGCTGTCACGCTTCATCGCGGGGCGACTCGGCGGCGCATGAGACGTGTCGTCGTCACCGGGCTCGGCGCCGTCAGCCCCTTCGGCGCCGGCGTGAAGGCGTACTGGGCCGGGCTGGCCGCCGGGCGCTGCGCGATCCGCCCGCTCACGCTCATCGACGCCGGCGGCTTCCGCTGCCGGATCGGCGCCGAGGTGCCCGAGACGCCCGCCGGGCTCGTCGCGCCGCTCGCGCGCCGACCGCCTGGCCCTGGCGGCCGCCGCCGAGGCGCTGGACGACGCCGGGCTCGGGCGCGCCGAGCGCAGCGGCGCCGCGCTCGTCGTCGGCGCCGTGGGCGGCGGGATGCTGGAGGCCGAGGCTGGTACTGGGCGCGCGCGCGGGGCGCAGCGGCCGCCGGGCTCGGCCGCCGCGCTGCGCGCGATCCTGCCGTACGTCGCACGCGGAGGCGCTCGGCCGCCGCCTGCGCCTCGGCGGCCCGCGCGACACGGTGGTGACCGCGTGCAGCTCGGGCGCCGCCGCGCTGGCCGTGGCCGCCGAGCTGATCGCCGACGGCGTCGTGCGACGTCGCGCTGGCGGGCGGCGTCGACGCCATCACGCGCATCTGCTTCATGGGCTTCAACGCGCTGAAGCTCCTCGATCCCGAGCCGTGCCGTCCCTTCGATCGCGACCGGCGCGGGATGTCGATCGGCGAGGGCGCGGCCTTCCTCGTGCTGGAGTCCGCCGAGCACGCCCGCGCGCGCGGCGCCGCGCGCGTACGCGGAGCTGGCCGGCACGGCATGACGACCGACGCCTACCACGTCACCGCGCCGCACCCGGAGGGCGACGGGCATGGCGCGCGCCATGCGCGCCGCGCTCGCGCGCCGGGCGCGTGCGCCGGCGACGGTCGGCTACGTCAACGCGCACGGCACCGCCACGCCGCAGAACGACCGCATCGAGGCGCGGGCCATCGCGCAGGTCTTCGGCGAGGGGCGCGTCCTCGTCAGCTCGACCAAGTCGATGATCGGCCACACGATGGCCGCGGCCGGCAGCCTGGAGGCCGTGGCGACGATGCTCGCGCTCGCGCACGGACGGTGCCGCCGACGGCGAACCTCACCACGCCCGATCCCGAGGTCGCCTTCGACTGCGTGCCGCGCGCCGCGCGCGAGGCGCCGCTCGAGTACGCGATCTCGAACTCCTTCGGCTTCGGCGGCCAGAACGTCACGCTGCTGTTCCGTCGTCGGCATGACGCCGACGCGCCGGGAGGTCGTCGTCACCGGCGTGGGCGTCGTCACGCCGCCGTCGTGGGCGATTCCTCCGCGCTCGGCGCGTGGCTCGCGCGGCCCCGGCTGCGGCCCGGAGCGGCGCGCGGCCGCCGTGCGCCTGCCCGAGGCGACGCTGGCGGCGCTCATCGACCCCGGCGAGGCGCGGCGGCTCGTCGCGCGTCTGCCAGCTCGCGATCGCCGCCGCGCGCCTCGCGGTGGCCGACGCGCGGTGTCGACCCCGCGCGCGGCCTCGGGCTCGTGGTCGGCACCGAGCTCGGCGACTTCACCTCGACGATCGCCTTCGCCGACGGCTACCTCGCGCGCGGAGCGAGCCGGGCTGTCGCCGCTGCTCTTTCCCAACACCGTGATGAACACGATGGCCGCGACCACCGCCATCGCGGTCGGCGCGCGGGAGCTGCGCTCACGCTCAACGCGCCGACGGTGGCCGGCGAGCTGGCGGTCGCGCGCGCGGCGGCCGCCGTCGCGAGCGGCCGCGCCGACGCCGTGCTCGCCGGCGGCGTGGACGAGCTCGATCCGCTGGTGGCCGAGATGCTCGACGCGCTCGGCGACCAGGGCCTCCGCGGCGAGGGCGCCGCCTTCCTCGTGCTGGAGGCGGCGGCGAGCGCCCGCGTGCGCGGCGCGGCGGTCCTGGGACGGATCTCGGGGGCCGCCTGGCGCTCCGCTGCCGGCGCGACCGTGGGGGGTGGGCGCCGCGCGACGTCGACGCGCGATCGGCGCCGCGGTGGCGCGCGCCGGCGAGACGCCGGCTGGCTCTACGTCTCCGCCAGCGGGGACGCCGAGCGCGACGCGTGGGAGGCGCGCGTGCTCGCAGCCGCGCTCGGCGCGGAGCGGCCGATGGCCGGCTCGCTCGGCCCCTGATCGGGCACCACGCGGGGCTCGGTGTCCTGCGCGTGGCGGCCGCCGCGTGGACGGCCCGGTCGGGCGTGCTCGTGACGGACGAGGCCGGCACACCGGCCCGCGTCGCGGGCGCGGCCTCGTCCACGGGCTGGCCCGCGGCGGCGGCCACGTGGCGGTCTGCGTGGGCGCGCCAACCCCGAGCCTCTGACCCGGATGGAGAAGGCATGACGGTGGTGATCGTGATCCCGGTCTTCAACGAGGCGGCGACGATCGGCGGTGTGGTCGCGGCCGCCCGCGTGCACGGCCCGGTGCTCGTCGTCGACGACGGCTCGCGCGACGGCAGCGGGGACGTCGCGGCCGCCGCGGGCGCCGAGGTGCTGCGCCATCCGCGGCGCCTGGGCAAGGCGCAGGCCCTGCTCACGGGCGTCGCCGCCGCGCGGCGCCGCGGCGCGGCGCTGGTCGTGACCCTGGACGGCGACGGCCAGCACGACCCCGACGGCATCCCCGCGCTGCTGGAGGCCGCGCGCCGCAGGCACCGCACGGTGATCGTCGGCAATCGGTTCCAGGGCGTGGGCGCGCTGCCGCCGCACCGGCGCAACGCGATCCGCGTCGCCAGCTTCTTCGCGAGCTGGACGAGCGGGCTGCCGCTCTGCGACACGCAGTCCGGGTTCCGCGTCTACCCGATCACGCTGTTCGACGAGGTGCGGACGCGGCGCGGGCGGCTTCGTGTTCGAGACCGAGATCCTCGCTGGCGGCGGCCAGCCAGGGCTGGTCGGTGGAGGAGGTCGCCGTGGGCGGCGCGGCCGCGCGTCGGCGCCGGCAGCCGCTTTCGCCCGGTGCGCGACGGCGTCGCGATCGGCGGCTTCCTGGCCGGCCGCGTGGCGAGTCGCTGGGCCCGGGAAGCGCGCACCTGCACGCACGAGCTGCTGGCGGTCTTCAACGGTGACCGGCTCGCGCAGCGGCACGCCGCGCTCCTCGAGGCGGCCGCGCCCTACGGCGACTCGCCCGCGGGATGGGGCGCGCGCCATCGGCGCCGCCGCCGCCCGCAGGGCCGGCCTCCGCCTGCGCGCGATCTGGTGGGCGGCGCGCGAGCGGGGGACGCCCGCGGCGGCGGTGGCCACGCTGGCGGCGCCGCTGAGCCTGCCCCTGCTGCTGCTCCAGGCGCTCACCGGCGGGCGCGGCCCGGACGTCGTGACCCCCCTGGTCGACACGGTCTATGCGACCCCCGCGCCAGCCTCATGACGACCGGACGAGCGTCCGCGTCGGAGCGTCGCGGGCGGAGGAACGTCGATGACGGCCGAGGTGTACGACGTCGCGGTCATCGGAGGCGGGCCGGGCGGCTCGACGGTCGCCACGCTTCCTGGCCCGCGGGCGGCCTGAGCGTGGCGCTCTTCGAGCGCGAGTCGTTCCCGCGCTTCCACGTCGGCGAATCGCTGATGCCGGCCGCGATGCTGCTGCTCGAGCGCCTCGGCGTGCTGCGAGCCCGTCGCGGCGCGGCGGCTTCCAGATCAAGAACGGCGCGACGTTCATCGACCAGGAGACCGGGCTCGGCCACACCTTCTACTTCTGCAGGGCAAGCCGTGGCCGCAGTGGACCTACCAGGTGCCGCGCGCGGAGTTCGACACGATCCTGCTGGAGCACGCGCGGAAGCCCGGGCGTGCACGTGCTCCAGCCGGCGACCGTCGAGCACGGTCGCCTTCGACGCCGACGGCGTCACGCTCGCGAGGCCGAGAGCGGCGGCGAGCGGGTCACGCACGCGCGCGCGCTTCCTGGTGGACGCCAGCGGGCGCGACGGCTTCCTGGCCAGCCGGCTGGGCGCAGCGCGAGCGGATCCCGAACCTCGGCAAGGTCGCGCTCTTCGCCCACTACCGCGGCGCCGATCGCTTCTCCGGGCAGGAAGAGGGCAACATCCGCATCTACGTGTTCGACGGACGGCTGGTTCTGGTGGATCCCGTTCGCGGGCGACGTCACGAGCGTGGGCGGCGTGCTGCACGCGCGCACGGTGCGCGAGCGCGCTGGCACCCTGGAGGAGCTGCTACGACGACGATGATGCGGCCGCTGCCCGCGGTGCGCGACGCAGCTCGGCGCGCGCCGAGCGGGTGACCCCGGTCCACCGCGCGGCCAACTTCTCGTACAGGGACGCGCCGGTCGTCGGCGACCGGTTCCTGAGCGTGGGCGACGCGGTCGCGTTCGTGGACCCGATCTTCTCCGGCGGCGTCTTCATCGCCATGCGGAGCGGCGGAGCTGGCCGCGGAGGCGATCCGGCGCGCCTTCGCCGACGGCCGGTTCGAGGCCCGGCGCTTCGCGCGGCTACGAGCGCCAGGTGCGGCGCGGCATGGCGCCGTTCTTCCGGTTCATCCACAAGTACTACGAGCCGGCGTTCCTCGACCTGTTCCTGAAGCCCGAACAACGCGTTCGGGATGCGTGACCGCCGTGCTGAACGTGCTGTCGGGCGGCAGCTTCATCCAGCTGCCGCTGCGCATGCGCTTCGCGCTCGCCTGCTCTTCACGCTCGACCCGGATCAACACGTGGCTCCGCCGCCGGACCGGGCCGGCCGGCCGAGTCGCGGCTCGAATGGTAGGCCGCTGCCCGTGAGCGTCCTCCGGCTGGTCCGCCAGTACGCCTTCACGATCGTCGGCATCGCCATCGGCGTGGCGGGCTCGTGGCCCTCGGCGCGATGGCCGAGCGCATCGTGCGCTTCATCGAGGGCGGCGACCGCTTCGTGCTCGGGCAGATCTCGGTGGCCGGGCGCGGGATGGGCATGGGCACGGGCTTCACCGCCGGCGGCCTGCTGCCGCGGCCAGCGTCGCGCGATCGCCGCAGCGTCGCAGGGCGTGGCGGGCGTGCAGGCCCAGGTGATGCTGCCGCTGAACCCGACCACCTCGCAGTTCATGACGCTGACCCAGGAGCTGGTCCTCGGCATGGACCTCGCGGTGCCGATGCCCAACCGCCACTACCGCGACGCTGCCCGTCGGGCGGGCCGCTTCCTGCGCGCCGGGCGACCGCCGGGTGGCCGTGCGTGGGCGCGGCCTTCGCGGCCTCGCGCGGCCTCGCGCGTGGGCCCGCCTGCCGCTCGAGGGCGAGTCCTACGAGGTGGTCGGGCGTGCTCGAGCGGACGCTCACCGCGCCCGACCGCTTCGTGATCGTGCCGATCGAGGACGCGCGCGAGCAGTGGGTGGCCAAGGACCCGCTGCTGCGCACGGTGCTGGCCTCGGGCGGCGGTCGCCCTGCACCGCGGCCGATCTCAACACCGGCGCGGCGGTCGGCTGGCGCGACGGCGAGGACCCGGACGCGGTGGCCCGGCGGCATCGCGCGAGCGGGTGCCGGGCGTCAACGTGCAGATCCCGAGCGAGCTGAGCCGGCATGCTCCGCTCGTCCACCGCGTTCTTCTCGGCGCTGCTCGTGGGCATCGGCGCGCTCGGCCTCGTGATCGGCGGGCTGTCGCTCGCCAACACCGTGGCGGCCGCGGTGTTCGAGCGCATCCGCGACTTCGGGGTCAAGCGCGCGCTCGGCGCCACCGACCTGCAGCTCGGCCGCGAGGTGCTCGGCGAGGCGCTCGGCGGTGACGCTGCCGGGCGGCGCGCTGGGCGTCGGCGCTGGCCATCGCGCTCGGCGCCGGCGTGGACGGCTGGGCCGCGCGGACGGGCCAGCAGCTCTTCCTCTTCTCGCCGCGGCTGCTCGGGGGCGCGCTGGTCTTCTCGCGTGCTGCTCGGGCGCGGTGGCGGCCGCCTACGCCACGCTCCGCGTCGTGCGGCTCTCGCCGGCCGAGGCGATCCGCCGCGGTGGCGCCTGATGCTGCGCGCCGAGCGGCTCTGAAGGCGTATCGCGCGCCCGGCGGGCGCGCCGATGCGCGTGCTCGCGGCGTCGACCTCGCGCGTCGGCGGCCGGGGAGCTGGCCGTGGTCGCCGGCGCGTCGGGCTCGGGCAAGAGCACGCTGCTCAACGTGCTGGGGCTGCTCGAGGACGCCGACGCCGGCGAGGTCGTGCGTACGGCGGCGAGCGGGTGAGCGCGCCTCGGCCGCTCGCGGCAAGAGCCGGGCGCGCGGCCGCGTCGTCGGCTTCGTGTTCCAGTCGTTCCTGCTGCTGCCCTCGCTCACCGCGCTCGACAACGTGCTGCTGGCCGCCCGCTACGTGGGCGGCGCGACCGGGCGCGCCGCGCGGCGCGCGCGCGAGCTGCTCGAGCGAGTTCGGGGTGGCGCGAGCGCGCGCGACCACTATCCGCCGCAGCTCTCCGGCGGCGAGCAGCAGCGCGTGGCCTTCTGCCGCGCGGTGCTCAACGATCCGCCCGCTCCTGCTGGCCGACGAGCCGACCGGCAACCTCGACGACGCGAACGGCCGCGTCATCCTCGAGGCGCTCCGGCGCGCGGGCGCGGGCCGGCGCCGCCGTGGTCGTGGTGAGCCACCGCGCGGACGCCGCGCTGGGCGCCGACCGCGTGTACCGATCGCAGGCGGGACGGCTCGAGCCCGGATCCCCCATCCGGACGGAGGAACCCCATGAAGCGGAGGCGCTGTGATCAAGACCCTCGTGCTGGTCCTCATCGCCGGCCTGCTCGGCGGCGCCGGTCACGTCATGCTCGCCAAGGGCATGAAGACCATCGGCGACCTGACCGAGGCGCCGAGCTCGCCGCCTGGGCGGCATGGTGGGCCGCGTCGTCAGCAACCCATGGGTGCTGTTCGGCGTCGTGCTGCAGGCGGCCTTCTTCTTCCTGTACCTTACGCTGCTCTCACGCGCCGAGGTGAGCCAGATCTTGCCCATGACGGCCTTCGACTACATCGTGGTCGCGCTGCTGGCCCAGCTCATGCTGGGCGAGGCGGTGACGCCGGCGCGCTGGACCGGCATCGGCTTCATCGTGCTCGGCGTCTTCCTGGTCGGCCGCACCTGAGCCGAGATGCCGATGCCGGACTACTGCGCACGCTGTTCCTGCACCCGCCGTCCTTCGAGGGCTTCGACGGCGGCGCCGGCTCGCGCTACCAGGCGCGCCGCGAGGTGCGCTCGTTCTGGTACCCGACGTGGCTGGCGCAACCCGCGGCGCTGGTCCCGGGCTCGCGCCTGGTGGACGCGCCGCCCGCGGGGCTCACGCTCGACGACGTGCTGCCCGCTGGCGCGCGACTACGACCTGGCGGTGCTCCACACGAGCACGCCCTCCTTCGCCGCACGACGTGCGCGTGGCCGAGGCGCTGCAAGGCGCGGCGAACCCGCGCTCTGCGGATCGGCTTCGTGGGCGCCCACGTGGCCGTGCACCGCGAGCAGGCGCTGCGCGGCGTCGCCCGCCATCGAGTTCGTGGCGCGGCAACGAGTTCGACTTCACGATCCAGGAGGTGGCCGAGGGGCGGCCCGTCGCGCAGCGTGCGCGGGCTCAGCTACCGCGACGAACGGCTCGCGTGCGCCGCACGCCCGAGCGCGCCGCCGCTCGAGGACATGGACGCGCTGCCCTTCGTGGTCGACGTCTACAAGCGCGACCTCGACGGTCGAGCACTACTTCATCGGCTACCTGCTGCATCCCTACGTGTCGCTCTACACGGGCCGCGGCTGCCGCTCGAAGTGCACGTTCTGCCTCTGGCCCCAGACCGTGGGCGGCCAGCGCTACCGCACGCGCTCGCGTCGGGCCACGTCGTCGGCGGAGATCGCGCGCGCGCAGCGGCTCTTCCCGCAGGTGCAGGAGTTCTTCTTCGACGACGACACCTTCACCGACGACCTGCCGCGCGCCGAGGCCATCGCGCGCGGGCTCGGCCGGCTCGGCGTCACCTGGTCGTGCAACGCGAAGGCGAACGTGCCCGCCGCGCACGCTCAAGGTGCTGCGCGACAACGGCCTGCGCCTGCTGCTGGTGGGCTACGAGTCGGGCAACCAGGCCATCCTGAACAACATCAAGAAGGGCATCCGCCTCGACGTCGCGCGGCGAGTTCACCCGGCACGCCAAGGCGCTCGGCATCACGATCCACGGCACGTTCATCCTCGGGCTGCCCGGCGAGACGCCGCGAGACGATCGAGGAGACGATCCGCTTCGCCTGCGAGATCGACCCGCACACGATCCAGGTGTCGCTCGCCGCGCCGTATCCCGGGCACCGAGCTGCACCGCCAGGCGCAGCGAGCAGGGCTGGCTGCCAGGCGACGACCTCGTCGACGCGGGCGGCGTGCAGCTGAGCGCGCTCGGCTACCCGCACCTGCCGCACACGGAGATCTTCGCGGCGGTGGAGCGCTTCTACCGGCGCTTCTACTTCCGGCCGCGCAAGATCATCGGCGCTCGGCGCTCGAGATGCTGCGCGACGCGCCATCCTGCGGCGGCGCCTGGGCGAGGGCGCGGACTTCCTGGGCTTCCTCGCGCGCCGCCGCGGGCTCAGCGCCGCGGCGCGAGCAGCTCGTCCACGGTCGTGAGCGCGTAGCCGCGCTCGCGCAGGCCGGCCAGCAGCGGCGGCAGCGCGTCCACCAGCCGGCCGGGAGCGCCCGGCGTGCCCTCGGCATCGTGCAGGTCCACGATCGCGCCCGGGTGCGCGCGCCGCAGCACGTCCTCGACCTGGCGGCCCGCCGCGACCGGGCGGCGGCCCTCCGGCTGGATGGACCAGAACACGCACCGCTCGCCGACCCGTCGCAGCGCCGGGAACATCGCGGCGTTGACCATGCCCCACGGCGGCCGGAAGTGGCGCGGCGCCACGCCCGCGAGCCCGGCCAGCGCCTCGTGCGCGCGCTCGATCTCGCTCGCGGTCGTGCGGGGCCCGCAGAACCACAGACAGCGATGCGACCACGAGTGGCTGGCGACCTCGTGGCCCTCGGCGACCATGCGGCGGACGACGTCGGCGCCCGCTGCGCCCGCTCGGCCACCAGGAAGAACGTCGCCCGCGCATCCGCCTCGCGCAGCGTGTCGAGCACGCGCGGCGTCCAGGCGGGGTCGGGGCCGTCGTCGAAGGTGAGCGCCAGGCGGCGGCCGTCGCGCGAGCCGCGCAGGGCCTTGACCCACTAGGAGCTAGCTCGTCAATGCGCGTGAACGGCTACGGTTCGCCCTACGCGTCGCGTAGTGCGACGAGCGCGCGGTAGACGGCGCCTTGCACGTGGTACACCCCGCCGGCGTGCAGCTTGTTCATCACCCAGCCGAAGCCGACCCTGTTGAACGGGTCGGCGAATCCGATCGAGCCGCCCATGCCGGTGTGTCCGAACATCTTCGTGTACTCGACCACAGGGAACATCTTCCACAGCAGCATGTAGCCGAGACCGACTGGGCGCATCTCGTCGTAGTTCGTCCCTTCGGTCGGCACCTGCTCCTGCACGGCGGCTTCGATGGTCTCGGGACGAAGCATCCGCACACCGTCGAACTCGCCGCCGCGCGCAGCGCCGCGTATACGCGAGCGAGGCCGTCGGCGGTTCCGAAGGCGGTTGCGCCCCATCGCCCGCTGCACGCCATTCGCGGGTGGCAGTGCCGCCGACGTCGTCCTTCGAGCCGACGATCTCGGCGCATCGATGGTCGTGTTCCGGTCCGAACGCGATCAGGTAGTCGGCACCGAGCGGCCCGGCGATCTCCTCGTTGAAGTACGTGCCGAGCGAACGACCGTCGATGCGCCGCAGCACTTCACCGACGAGGTAACCGAACGAACCTCCGTGGTACGCGCTTTTGGTGCCCGGCTCCCACATCGGAGCCGATCGCGCGAGTGCGTCGGTCATCGTCTCCCAGTCGAAGCGCTTCTCGGGCGGGACGCCGGCCGCCCATGGGAGTCCGGACTGGTGGCTCAGGAGCATCCGCACGGTGATGTTCTCCTTACCCGCCTGCGCGAACTCGGGCCAGTACGTGGCGACGGGTTCGTCCACGTCGAGCAGACCGCGATCGACGAGGTGTGGACACATGTCGCGGTCATCCCCTTCACCGCCGAGTAGATGCAGGCGATCGTGTCGCGCTCCCATCCGCGGGTCTTGGCTTCGTCCGCCCAGCCGCCCCACAGATCGACGACCTTGCGGCCGTCGACGTACGCGCAGACTCCTGCTCCAACCTCACCGTGCTCGAAGCTGCGCTCGAACACCTCGATCACGTCCTCGTACCCGGGCGCGACCGTCCCGTTGACCGGCGTATCACTCACTGGAGGCTCCCCTTCCAACAGTGGGCGTCGGCTCTTCGCCGACCTTCCGATTATTGACAGATATCTGGAGAAAGCACCTGACCTTCAGCCTTCTGGACGCAGCGATGAGATCCGTCGAGCAGGCAGACCAGGGCGGACAGGAGAATGCTCGGTTCCGGGGTCGTTCCACCAGGGCCCACGATCTCTTGAGGGGTTTAGGGACGGACTCCGCTGACGAGGAGGTAGGTCAGCAAGTACACGAAACCGCCGTGCCGAGACACGTCCACACGTTCGTCCCACTCGGCGATGTCTCGATCGGTGAACCCACCCTCTGAGCGCCAGACGCGCGGCCATGACGGCAGCCCGAACGCGTCTGCCGGGTCCGTAAGCAGGAGCGGAAACGGCTCAGCCGACACATCCACGAGCCCCATCTCCAAGAGCCGCCCCGGAAGCGACGAGACGAACGTGCCATTGCGATATCCGATGTCGCGACGAAGCTGCTTGACCTTCTCGACCATCGCGTGTCGCACGCCTGGGATGTTGATCGATAGCGACTCTTGATCGGGGTCCACAACGATCAATCGACCACCGGGACGAAGGACTCGCACCATCTCGCCGACTGCGGCCAGTGGATCCTCGACATGCTGGATCACCCTGTCGGCATAAACGCCATCGAGCGCACGGTCGACGAACGGAAGGTGGTGCACGTCGGCCTGGATGGCTCGTGCGCCGCGCGAGTTGGCTTCGGCGCACATTCGTTGATCGATCGATCGAGACCCGCGCATCGGTGGGTACCGAGCGCCAACACGTCGCCCTCCCGGTCCCACACCGATGTCCACAACGCCAACGGCGTCCTCGAGGAGGTTGACGACACGGCGCTTGTAGGCTCTGATCTGCGGCCAAGAATCGACATAGTCCTGCCACTCGACCGCTCCCCGGGGGTCGGCGCTCCGGTCGACGTCTCCGTACGTGTTCGTCACGGCACCGCGAGCAGACGAAGATGCTCAGCCGCGCCGATTGAATCGCCTTGCACGGCACGAACATACTTCCGCCGTGCACGCGCCCTGAGTCGACATCTCCCCCGCTGCGTCGGCAGCCCGAGTTCCGAAAGCTCTGGGCCGGACAGACGATCTCCGTCTTCGGAGACCAGTTCACGCTGCTCGCCATCCCTCTGGCTGCTGCGATCCTCGTGAAAGCTTCGCCACTGGAGATGGGCGTCCTCACCGCTGCAGGCTGGGTTCCGCATCTGCTCTTCTCGCTGTACGCCGGAGTGTGGATAGATCGACACGGACGCCGTCGCCGCCGGATGATCGCGTGCGACCTCGGACGCGCTGCGGTTCTCACGACAGTCCCGCTTGCGTATGCCTTCGGCGTGGTAACGATCGGACATCTCTGCGTAGTCGCTTTCGCGGTCGGGTCGCTGGCCGTGCTGTTCGACCTCTCTTGGAGCACGCTCTTCGTTACCATCGTTCCGCGCCGTGAC
>CAVSLX010000022.1:0-28398 GCA_963728735.1 uncultured Actinomycetes bacterium
AGGCGAAGCGCGAGATCGCGGCTGCGGCGAGCACGACGCCGCCGGGCCGAGCGACACGTCTTGCCTCCGTGAGGGTCCGCGCCCGGTCAGCGCGATCGACGAGGTGGTAGAGCGGTCCGAGGAGCAGCACCGCGTCGACGCTCGCGTCGGCGGCGACGAGCTCGCGCGCGTCGCCGAGCGTCGCGACGAAGGTGCCGACCTCGCTCGCCTGCTCGACGTGCGCCGGCACCGGATCGACGAGGTGCACCTCGTAACCGCGCTCGGCGAGCCACGCGGCGTAAGCGCCCGGACCGCCACCGACGTCGAGCACCCGGGCGGGGGCGGGCGGCAGGAACCGTTCGAGCAGCTCCTTCGTCCGCTCGAACTCGATGCGGAACGACCCGGTGCCGAGCCGCTCGCGCTCGTCGCCCTGCTCGTAGTAGCCGAGGATCTCCGGGTCCATCGCGGCCCAGCCTAGAGGCCCGGGCTCGGTCGCCGCGGTCGCCCGGCCGATCGCGGGACGGCGGGGGCGGATCTGTCGAACGATGGTCGAGCGCGTCGGGACCGGGCGGCTACAGGTATGGCGGCTGCGCCTGGCGGTCGGCGTGGCGGTGCTCGGCCTCATGGGACTCACCGTCGTGCTTCGCGCGATCCACGGACACATCGGGCTCACGAGCATCTTCCTGATCTACCTCAGCCTCGTCGTCGCCGTCTCGGCGATCGGCGGCTGGTGGTCCGGGATCGCGACCGCGCTCGTGGCCTCCCAGGTCGTCAACTGGTTCTTCACGCCGCCGCTCCATCGGTGGGTGATCGCCAACACCGAGAACATCGTGGCCGTCTCGGTCTTCGTCCTCGTGGGTGGGGTCACGAGCGCGCTCGTGTCGAGGGCCGCGCGCGCCGACGAGCTCGAGGATCTGAACGACCTGCGCGTGGCCCTGCTGAACGCCGTCTCCCACGACCTGCGAACCCCGCCTCGCTTCGATCAAGGCATCGGCGTCGAGCCTTCGCCAGCCGGACGTCACCTGGTCGCCGGGCGACGTGAAGGAGTTCCTCGCGACGATCGAACACGAGACCGATCGGCTCGACCGCCTCGTCGCGAACCTGCTCGACATGAGTCGGCTCCAGGCCGGCGCCGTCACCCTGGCGCTCGCGACGATCGGTCTGGATGAGGCGGTGCCGCTCGCGATCCGCGCCACCGACGCCCAGGCGTGAGGCGTTCGTCGTCGACGTTCCCGAGACCCTTCCGCGGGTCGCCGCCGACCTCGGCCTGCTCGAACACGCCGTGGCGAACATCCTCGACAACGCGGTGACCTGGTCGCGCCGGCGAGCCGGTACGGGATCGAGGCAAGGCCCGTCGGCGAGCGCGTGCACCTGCGGATCGTGGACGACGGTCCCGGCGTGCCCGAGGGAGACCGGGACCGGGTGTTCCTGCCCTTCCAGCAGCTCGGCGACGCCGCGCGCGACGAGGGCGTCGGGCTCGGCATGGCCGTCGCCAAGGGACTGGATCGAGGCGATGGGCGGCGATCGATCTCGCTGACACGCCCGGCGGTGGGCTCACCGACGTGGTCGCCCTCCGGGCGGCCTCGTGATGCGCGTCCTCGTCGTGGACGACGAGCCGCAGATGCTCCGCGCGCTCGGGGTGAACCTCCGCGCTCGCGACTTCGAGGTCGATACCGCCGAGACGGCGACGCGATGCCCTGGACTTGCCGTCGACGCATCATCCAGACGCCGTCGTACTCGACCTCGGCCTGCCCGACATCGACGGCGTAGAGGTGATCCAGGGCCTTCGCGGCTGGTCGAGCGTGCCGATCATCGTCCTGTCCGTGCGCGACCGGAGGCGCAGAAGGTCGCCGCCCTCGACGCCGGCGCGGACGACTACGTCACCAAGCCGTTCGGCATGAACGAGCTCCTCGCTCGCCTGCGCGCTGCGCTCCGCCGATCCCACCGCGGAGAGGAGGCCGTCGTGAGACGACGGACTTCTCTCGACCTGGCCGCGAAGAAGGCTGCGCCGGAAACCGAGTGCACCTCACCCCCACCGAATGGCGGCTCGTGGAATCCTCGTCCGAACCCGGCAGGCTCGTCACCCAGCGCCAGCTGCTCCAAGAGGTGTGGGGACCGCATACGACGAGGAGACCAACTATCTGCGCGTGTTCTCGCGCAGATCCGGCGGAAGCTCGAGCCCGACCCGAGCGATCCGAAGTACTTCATCACCGAACCCGGCATGGGCTATCGCTTCGAAACCCGTCGCGAAGGGCCAGGCGCAGGAGGAGACGGTCCCGCCAGCGCCTCCGGATCACGGCCTTGACGCATCCCTAACGCATCGACGACGAACCCTGACGCGTCACCCGCGGGTCGTGCCGGCAGTCGTTCCTACGCTGGAACTGCCCGTGGCCATCGCCTCCCCTCCCGTCAGCAAACGTGCGATCGCGAAGCGTGTGCTCGTCGGTCGAGCGAAGGCGAGCAGCATGCTGGAGCACACGCTGCTGCCGAAGACGATCGCTCTGCCGGTCTTCTCGTCCGACCCGTTGTCGTCGAACGCCTACGCGACCGAGGAGATCCTCGCGGTGCTGCTGACGGCGAGCGCGACCTCGGCCCACCTCGTGATGCCGATCGCGATCCCGATCGCGCTCCTGATGGTCATCGTCATCACCTCGTACCGCCAGACGGTGCACGCCTACCCCTCCGGGGGCGGCGCCTACATCGTGAGCAAGGAGAACCTCGGCACGGTGCCGGGGCTCGTGGCCGCCGCATCGCTGCTGATCGACTACGTCCTCACCGTGTCGGTCTCGGTCACGGCCGGCGTGGTTGCGATCACATCGGCGCTGCCGAGCCTCCGCGAGCAGGCGGTACCGCTGGCGATGGTCTCGGTGCTGCTCCTGACGCTCGCGAACCTCCGCGGGGTGAAGGAGGCAGGCTCGGTCTTCGCCGTTCCGACCTACGCGTTCGTGGCCTCGGTCCTCGTGATGATCGGGCTGGGGCTGTTCCGCTGCCTGTCGGGGTGCCCGGTGGCCGAGCCGCTCGAACCCGCGCAGCACCTGGCGACCGCGGCCGGCCCCATCTCGCTGTTCGTGATCCTGCACGCCTTCTCGTCGGGGTCGACGGCGCTCACCGGCGTGGAGGCGATCTCGAACGGGGTGCCGGCGTTCCGACGGCCGCAAGCGGACAACGCTGCGCGAACCCTCGCGGTCATGGGCGCGATGACGGTCACGATGTTCCTGGGGATCTCCTACCTCGCCACGCACATCGGTGGCATCACCGTGTCGCACGAGCGCTCGGTGATCGGGCAGGTCGCGCACGCGGTGTTCGGCGGAGGGATCGGCTTCTACGTGATCCAGGCGTTCACCGCCGCGATCTTGATCCTGGCGGCCAATACCGCCTATCAGGACTTCCCCCGGCTGGCGTCGATCCTCGCGCGCGACCGATTCATGCCCTCGCAGTTCCGGAACCGGGGCGACCGGCTCGTGTTCTCGAACGGGGTCATCGTGCTCGCGGTGTTCGCCGCGGTGCTGATCTGGCTGTTCGACGCGGACCTGTCTCGCCTGATCCAGCTCTACGTCGTCGGGGTGTTCACGTCGTTCACGCTGTCGCAGTCGGGCATGGTTCGCCACTGGCTCGCCGAGCGCACCCGGAGCGAAGCGGGCGCGAAGGGATGGCGGCGCGCGATCGTGATCAACGGCGTCGGCGCCGTCACGACCGGCGTCGTGCTCGTCGTGATCACGAGCACGAAGTTCCTGCACGGCGCGTGGATCGTGATCCTCGCGATGCCGTTCATCGTGGTCGGGCTGCTCGGGATCCACCGCCACTACGAACACGTGGCGCGGTCACTGCGGAGCACGCACCTGCGACCCGAAACGGAACGCCTCGAACCGCTTCGTGTTCCTCGTCCGAGATCTCGGTCCTGCGACGACCGACGCCCTCGCGTACCTGCGCGCGCTGCGGCCCCGGGACATCGTCGCCGTGTACGTCGGGAGCCGTCCCGGTTCGACGAGACCGCCCGAGCGTGGCTCGGACTTGCACCGCGGTTCGGCCCCCTGCAACCGCTCCCGGCCGACAGCAAAGGGCCGATCCGCGGCGTCCGGCGCTTCCTCCGCACGATCGACCGCGAGGGCATCGACTTCGTAACCGTGGTCGTGCCCGAGTCCGTCAGCGGCGTGTCGTGGCTCGCGCTCGCGACCCGGCAGCGGCCGGCGTTCCTGCTGAAGGCGTCGCTGCTGTTCACCCCCGACGTGGTCGTGACCAACGTGCCGCTCGTGCCCGAGGAGGTCGAGGAGGCGGAGCGCCGGGCGTTCCGCCCCACCGAACCGGCCCGCCACGTCGTGCTCGTCCCGATCTCGGCGGTGCACGACGGAACCGTGCAAGCGATCGTGTACGCGAAGACGTTGCACGCCACGCACGTCGGAGGCGCTGTGCATCGCCGCCGACCCCGAGGGCACGCCGGGCATCGTGGAAGCCTGGTGGGATTCCGGGATCGACATCCCCCTGTCGCTCGTCGAGGCGCCGTTCCGGGAGTTCGGGCCGCCGCTCCTCGAGGAGGTCCGCACGCACACGGCTCGCACGGACACGATCGTCACCGTGGTGCTGCCGGAGCTCCTCGTCACCCGCTGGTGGGAGCACCTCCTGCACGGCCAGACCGCGCTGTTCTTCAAACGGATCCTGCTGGGCGAACCGCACGTGGTGGTGACGAGCGTCCCCTACCGGCTCCCGAAGCACTCGGGACCGAAGGCTGCCAGCCCTGTCGCCGGCTAGGACCTCCGCGCCACGAGGCGTTCGACGATGCCGGCGCGGAGCCGATCGCTCGCTTCGATCGTGAAGCCTGCCGCCACCACGTGTGTGCGTGGACGTCGCGTGAGCTCGTCGCGGTTCCGTGACGGGACGAGCTCCATCAGGCGCTGCAACCAGTAGAGCAGCTTGACGCTACTCCGGATGTGATCAACGAGGATCAGCCGTCCTCCTGGCTTGAGGATCCGCTTCATCTCCAGGATCGTCGCCTGCTCGTCGGGCACGCTGCACATCGCGTACGTGCTGATGACGGTGTCGAAGGTCGCGTCCGCAAACGGGAGCATCTGCGCGTCGCCTTCGAGCAGTGCGACGGGAGTCGCGAGATCGCGGGCGCGGTGACGCGCGAGCGCGAGCATCTCGGTCGTGAGATCGATGCCCGTCAGCCGGACGTCGGGCGGGTAGTAGGGAAGGTTCAGACCGGTCCCGATCGCCACCTCGAGCGTGTCGCCCGCCGCACGAGCGCATGCCCAGCCGCGATGCTCGGTCCCGAAGAGCCAGCGCTCGATGAGGTCCGATCCCTTGTCGTAGCGGGGTGCTTCCTTCGCATATTGCCGGCGCCGCCGTTCGTTGGCACTCGCTCGATCAGCTGCAGGTCCCTCGGTCATCCGCTATCTACCAACGACCCGGACGGTCGGTCAACCGACACTTCCGAGCCAGAGCTTGGGGCGCGTTCGCTCGTTCTAGCAGAACGCGTAGTAGTCGCACGGGTCGAAGTCCGGCACGGGCGCCGGCGGCAGCACCGGCACGGGCACCGGCGACGGAACGGGCGGTTCGCTCGGGGTCACGATGGTGACGACCCTTCCGGGCAGGAGCGAGCCGCCGGGGGGCGGCGAGCTCGCGATGACTGTTGACAGGTACTCTCCGGGCTCGACGAATCGACCGACCATGCGCTCGACCTTGTAGCCCGCTTCCTTCAAGAGCTTGGTCGCCTTTTCGATCCCGAGTCCGAGCACGTCCGGGACGAGTGGGTACGCCTCGGCGATCCCGATCCTCAGGCGGGTCCCGACCTCAACGACAGTGCCCGGTGCCGGCTTGACCCACAGGACCCGAGCCTCCGGCTTCTTCGAATATCGCTCGATGACACTGACGCTGAACCCGGCTCCCTCGAGGAGTGCGACGGCCGCGTGCTTCTTTCGACCTGTCACGTCTCGTATCTCGAGCTCGGTGACCTCCGGAGCGGGTGGTGAAGACGCAGGCCCAGTCCCCGCTGCAGTGGGGGCGGGTTGCGCGCCCGTCGTCTGGCAGGCCGGCACGCTGAGGAAAGCCACCAGCACGATCGCGAGCCGTATCAGGATGGATCCTTTCATGGTGCCCTTTCGGTTCGCCGGACCCGTCCCCTTACCGCCGGCCATGGAGTCAACCCCCAGCTCGGCCCGGACCGCGGGGAGTCATCTGTGAGCTCCTCGACCTCATCGATCTTCTCGGTCACACCGCGACCGGGGGGGGCGGCCTTGAAACCCTTGACGTGAGATTGTGATTGCTTCGTAGCGTAACCCTCTCGTCAAGACTCAGACACTTGGGGTCACGAGCACCTATTCCTGGCAGCAAGGTTGGTGCTAGCGTCCCCTGCGCTATGGGCAAGACACGGACCGAAACCATGAGTGCCGACCCCGATAGGTGGGCCGGTAAGCCGTTCAGCCGTTTGCTTGCCGATGGTCGCGGTCAGCTTGAGATCGCCTACTTCTCTCTCGATGTCCTCGAGAGCAATCGGGACGATTCCCGCTATCGGTATGCGTCCGATGACTTCGCGATCACGTCGGGGACCGGCGATGAGGAGTACGTGGACGAGTCTCCCCCCCTCGGACACAAGGTCGTGCAACCTCGAGTCGGGTTCGCCTACGACACATCAACGTTGACAGGCGACGAGGTCGTTCGGTACGCGTGCGTCTTGCTCGCCGATCTCGGAGCTCTGACGTCGGAGCACCAGATGCGATGGCGATCCCATCGACATCCGGAGGCGGAGGCGATACGACCGCATCCGGTGTGGCTGCGAACGAACGTTCTCGGGCAGTGGCCGGACGGCCTCGGACCATTCCAGAAGATCCTCGCGGAGATGGGGGCGATCAACGAAGTTTTCGAGCTTGCGTTCGGGGTGCCTCTCTTCAGGAAGACCGAGCGACCTCGCGAATGGGGGTGGGTACTTCGTCCGTCAGCTCTCGCTTGGCACGAGTTCGTGCTCGTCACCGACAAGCTTCTGTCGGACAACCTGGATGGGCCCGCTCTCACTCGCGCCAAGGCTCCATTGATGGACCCCCAAGGTAACCCCATGGGAACGATCGAGCGGCTCGAAGCCGTCCTCGTGAACCTGAGCGGACTTCCGAGCGATCGGATCGCCGAGCAATTGCATCCGCTGCACGCGGTGCGGCGCGCAACGACAGCGACCCCCTCACTCCATCGACGCGCCTCGCACTGATCCCAAGGTTGTCGCTCGGCAGCGCGACTTGCTCGCTGAACTCGCCGTATCTCTGATGTTCGTTCGCGACGTCATGATGCGACTTCCGAAGGCGACCGGGTGGTCACCACCTCAGCACCTCGAGAAGGGCTGGTACCGCATCTAGATCGGAGGGAGCGCGCCGGGAGGGAGTCGAACCCCCAACCTTCTGATCCGTAGTCAGATGCTCTGTCCATTGAGCTACCGGCGCAGGGAAAGGGCAGTCTAGCAGCGCCTATCTGAGGGCCATTGTGGAGCGCTGGCCGCCGTCTCTGTAGAGCTCCCGGTCCGGACGACTCAGGAGCGGTCGGGTTCCTCGGGGTCGATCGCCACGCGCTCCTGATCGAGCGCGTCGGCTTCGGGCCGGTCGCCGACCTCATCCGGCAGGTCGTTGCCATCGTCGACCACGGGTGTGGCCTGTTCGACGGCGTCGGCCTCGGGCACGTCGGCGGGGAGCTCCGCCGGGGTCGCGGACGAGACCGAATCCTCGGGGTCCTCATCAGGGAACAGCTCTCGCTCGCTCATGCCTGCCTCCTCAGTTGGGTTGTCGCTTACCCATCCTCCCCCGGATCGGGGCGGTCCACACCTTCTCATCGAGGGAACGGCGTGACGGCGGCGCTCGATAGAGTGCCGCCAGTGAGCGGGGTGCGGGTTCTCGGCGTGCCGATCGACAGCGTCGGCGGTCGCACCGGCACCGTGTTCGGTCCATCGGCGATCAGAGCCGCCGGCCTGATCGAAAAGCTGGGTGCCGAGGACCTCGGCGATCTCGACGTGCTGATCGATCCGCCCGAACGCGACCCGGACACGGGCATCGTCGGCGCGGCGTCGGTGTTCCGCACGACCGAGGTCATGCGCGACGCCACCGCTCGTCACGCCGGCGTCGGATCGAAGCTCGTGCTGCTCGGCGGCTGCTGCACGCTCGCCGTCGGCGCGATCGCGGGGCTCAAACGAGCCGCAGGGAACGTCGGCGTCGTCTACGTCGACGGTCACATGGATCTCTACGACGGGCGGAACTCCCCGAGCGGCGAGGCCGCCGACATGCCGCTCGCGGTCGCGCTCGGGGTGGGTCCCGACGCGTGGGCCGACGCCGCGGGGGACGCGCCGTTGCTCCGGCCCGACCAGGTTGCGTTGCTCGGGTTCCGCGACCTCGACGAGGCGACCGGGTACGGCTCGGTCACCCCGGAGGATCTTCCCGGCCTCACCGCCATGACGACCGACGAGCTGCGGGCGCGCGGCTTCTCCGGGGCGGGCTCCGACGCGCGTGACGCGATCGCCGCCGACGGCCGCGCGACCTTCGTGTTCGTCGACATCGACGTGCTCGATGAGTCGGTGTGCCCGAACGACGCGCCCGTGCCCGGCGGGATCGACTGGCCCGAGCTCACCGAGCTGCTCGCGCCGGTCGTCGCCGACGACGCCTGCCGCGGCATCGCGATCGCGTGTTTCAACCCCGAGCGAGATCCCGACGGCGCGGTCGCGGGTCGCATCGTGGAGCTCTTGGGCGACGTCGTGCCGACGACCTGACGAGAGCCGTTCGGCGGTCAGCTGCGTCGCATGAACCACTCCGTGAACTCAATCGCCCGCCCGTCGTCGTCGAGCTCGATCACCCACATGTTGTCGTAGATCCGCTCCGGTTGATCGTCGGTCGCCCGATAGGTGGTCACGCCTTGCACGAACCCACGCGAGCCGTCGACCCCGGCCACCTCGAACGTGAACGTCGCGTCACCGGGCTCGTCGCGGTCCTCGAGCCAACCGGCGACGATCGCCTCGCGCCCGACCCGCGGCTCGATGTCCGGGTGGGTCCGGTAGCGGGCGTCGTCGGTGAAGAGGTCGCCGATGTCGCCCGGGTCGTTCGATCCCCAGGCGCGCACGTACCCCTCGACCCATCGCGTGAAGCGATCCATCGTGATGCAGGATAGTCGGGCGCGACCGCACGGGCGCATGGGTGCGACGCGGGGCACGCACGGCGACGGTGGCAGGATGGTGGGGTGCGCACGTCGCCGGTCCGAGTCGCGCTGCTCGCCTCGATGATGCTCGTCATCGGGTGCGGAGCCGCTCCCACGTCGTCGCCGTCACCGAAGGCCGGCCCGGCGATCGAGACGCGGCCGAGCACCGCTGCCCCCCAGCCATCGATCGCCACACCGGCGCCCGGCTTCGTCGGCTGGGTCGAGCCGATCGACGCGGCGCTCCGCGAGCAGCTGGTGGGGAGGAACTGGCACCCGGGGTGTCCGGTCGCGATCGGCGACCTCCGACTCGTGCAGGTCGGCTATCGAAACTTCCACGGGGAGGTCCGGTCCGGACCCCTAGTCGTGCACGAGGACGTCGCCGAGGACATCCTCTGGGTCTTCAAGCAGCTGTTCCGCGCGCGGTTCCCGATCCACCGGATCGGGCTGCCGCCTCGGTATCGGCCTCCTCGTCCCGAGGATCGGATGAGCACCCGCAACCTCTCGTCCTCGTTCAACTGCCGGCCGGCGACCGGCAGTCCCGGCTCATTGTCCCACCACTCCTACGGATGGGCGATCGACATCAACCCGCTGCAGAATCCCTACGTGCGGTCCGACGGCACCGTGCTGCGCCGCGCGGTGAAGCCATACCGGGATCGGACGCGCCACCGTCCGGGGATGATCCATCTCGGCGACGTGGTCGTGCGTTCGTTCGAACGGATCGGCTGGGAGTGGGGAGGGGACTGGCAGACCTTGAAGGACTACATGCACTTCTCATTGACCGGGAGGTAGCGGGCCGCGACCTCCCTGCGGTTACAGCCCCCGGAGTCGCTCGATGGATCTGTACCTACGACGAGGCAGCGTTTCCCGCGGAGGTCGTGACGGACGCGCGCAGCATCCATCCCGCGATCTCTCACGGGAACGGCGCCACCGCGAGTCCCGGGTATCGCAGGCCCGAGGATTTCCTGCTCGAAGGGTGAAAGGCCGGCGGAGCCGGTCGACGACTTCGCTTGACAACTTCGCCTATCTTGACAAGAAGAACGCTCAGCGTGGTCGACACCACCGATCGATCGTGGCCGTGCACCCCAGCCTCAAAGAAGACCAGCCGACGTCACCTGATGGGAAGGAGCGCTGAGGTGGCACACCCCTTCGAGCTGAACTACAAGATCGAGGTCGACGCTTCTCCCGAGGAGGTGTGGGACGCGATCGCCACCGGCCCCGGGGTCGACGCGTGGTTCATGGGCGTGAACGAGATCGAGCCTCGGGAGGGCGGCACGAGCCGCATGAAGTTCCGTGGCTCCACGGAGGAGACGACGGTGACCGCGTGGGAGCCGCCGACTCGGTTCGCCAACCGGACGTCTGAGGGTGAGGACGGCGCCCTCCACGCGTTCGAATACCTCGTCGAGGGGCAGGACAAAGGCAGCACCGTCGTCCGATGGGTCCACAGCGGGTTCCTCGGTAGCAACTGGGAGAAGGAGTACGAGGGGCTGTCCGAGGGCGACCCGATGTACTTCGACAAGCTGCGCATCTACCTCACGTACTTCCGCGGCCGCACGGCGACGCCGGTGAACGTGTTCGGTGGTCCTGTGGTCCCGGATCGGGACGAAGCATGGGCGACGTTCTACCGGGGGCTGGGGCTTGCGGGTCCTCCCCAGCTCGGTGACCGGGTTCGGCTCACCCCCGAAGGGCTCCCGCAGCTCGACGGTGAGGTGGACTGGCTCTCGCGGGACTTCCTCGGTGTTCGCACCGACGACGGGATCTATCGGTTCATGCACATCAGCGTGTTCGGAGGTCCGGTCGGCGTCGGTCACCACATCTTCGTCGACGGACTCGATCAGGCCGAGACCGAAGCGGCATGGGAGACATGGCTCGAGAAGCTGTTCGCGTAGTCATCGTGCGTGGAGGCTCTCGGGCGGAGACGGAGAGATTCGAACTCTCGAGGGAGCTATGAACCCCCTAACCGCTTAGCAGGCGGCTCCTTTCGGCCACTCAGGCACGTCTCCGTCTCCGAGTCTACGCCGACGAGCTCACGCTCAGCGGAACAGCCGGCCGCGGCGCTCGAGCACGTCGAGCGCACGATCGACCGGGAGCGCGTGCAACGTGCGCCCTTCACGCCCGACCGTCGTCTCGGCGGCGAGGAGCGCGTTCACCACGGCCTCCTCGGTCGCCTCGACGGTGGCGCGGAACACCGCCGACAGCAGCCGGCTCCCGGGCCGGTCGCCGTCGGCGACCGCGCGCGGGGAGTAGGTCGACTCGCCCCTCGGTACCCGGTTCGCCGAGGAGAACGCGAGGAACTGCTCGCCGCTTCCGTTGGATGCGTGGGAGCCGCCGCGCGCGAGCCCCATGCCGGCGCGCTCCGCGACCCGCCGGAGCTGGTGGGGCAACAGCGGAACATCCGTCGCCACCACGACGATGCACGAACCCTCGCTGTGCTCCTCGGGCATGAGGTCGTCGCCCAGCTCCTCGCCGACCCGTACGCCGTCGATCAGCAGATCCTCGCGGTCGCCGTGATTCGTCATCACGAGCGCACCCACGATGGCACCGTCGTCGAGTGCGCGCGAAGCGGTGCCGATGCCTCCCTTGAAGTCGAAGCACTGCATCCCGACGCCGGAACCCACACACCCTTCGTCGACCGGACCGGCGGCGGCCGCGTCGAGCGCGGCGGCGACGTCGCCGTCCTCGAGCGGGAACGACAACACGTCGGAGAGCCACGAGTCGTCGCATTCGGTCACGCACGGCATCACGGCCTCGCCGGACTCGCGGGACCGGCTCGCGATCCATCTCACCGTCGCGTCGTAGGCCTTGCCGATCTGCAACGAGGACGTCAGCACGATCGGGCTCTCGAGGATGCCCCACTCCCGGATCGAGTTGACGCCGACCAGCTCGCCGTAGCCGTTGAGGATGTGCGTCCCCGCATACACCGGGGCGTCCCATGGGTCGCCCTCGTGCGGGAAGATCGACGTCACCCCCGTCCGCACCGCGTGGGGGTCGCCGTCCTCGCCCCGGACGATCGAGCGGTGCCCGACCCGCACCCCGACCACGTCGGTGATCGCGTTCAGGGGACCCGGCGACCCGGACCCGATGCGGATGCCCAGGTCACGGGCACGGGGGCGGCTCATGGCCCGCTACCATATCGTTCGCCCATGGCCGTGCTCATCCTCGGGATCTCGTTCCGTCGCGCGCCGATCGAGCTGCTCGAGCGCCTCGCGTTCGCCGACGACGACCTCGTCAAGGCCTACCGTCGCCTCGACGAGCTCGAGGGCGTCGACGAGGCCGTCGTGCTCTCCACCTGCAACCGGGTCGAGGTCTACGGGAGCGTCGGCGAACTACCACGCGGGATTCCTCGGCCTTGAAGCGCGTGCTCGCCGAGTCGCGCGCCGTCGACCTCGACGAGCTCGTGGAACCCCTCTACGCCCACTACGAGCACGACGCCGCGGAACATCTGTTCGCCGTCGCGGCCGGGCTCGACTCGATGGTGCTCGGCGAGACGCAGATCCACGCCCAGGTTCGCGAGGCGCTCCGGCGCGCCGAGGGCGAGGGAGCCGTGGGTCCCGCGCTCACCGGGATGTTCCACGCGGCGTCCCGCACGGGCCGGCGCGTGCGCCAGGAGACCGGGCTCGGCGCGGCGCCCGACGCCTTCGTCGCGCTCGGTGCGTCACTCGCCGACGAGGCGCTCGGGGGACTCGCCGACCGCGACGTCGTCGTCGTTGGCGCCGGGCAGATGGCCGCGCTCGCCGTGAAGCACCTCCGCGGCGCGCGGCGTCGGGCCCGTCCGCATCCTGAACCGCTCGCTCGAGCACGCGCGTGCCCTCGCCGAACGCACGGGGGCGAAGCATGCCGACCTCGACGAGCTGCCGGGCTCGCTCCTCCACGCCGACCTCGTGGTCAGCGCCACCGGCGCCGCCGGCCACGTGGTCCGTCATCGAACCGGTCGCCTCGGCGATGCAGGACCGGCAGGGACGTCCGCTCGTGCTGCTGGACCTCGCGGTGCCGCGAGACGTCGACCCCGAGGTCGCATACGTCGACGGCGCCCGCGTGATCGACATCGTGTCGCTCCGCGAGCGGATCGCCGCCGGGGCCGACGAAGGCGCGGCCGAGGACATCGCGCGCGCACACGGCATCGTCGCCGAGGAGGTGCGCCGGTGGATCCTCCGGCGGCGCGGCGACGAGCTCGCCCCGGTGATCCGGGCGCTCCGGCAGCGCGGCGATGACATCGTGCGCGGCGAGCTCGACGCGGTTCGCCGCCCGGCTCGGCGAACTCACGCCGGACGAGCGCGATGCCGTCGAAGCGATCGCCCGCGGCGTCGCGGCGAAGCTCCTGCACGATCCGATCGTGGAGCTGAAGGAGCGGTCCGAGCCAGGCACCGAGCGGATCCACGCGACGGTGCTCGCCGAGCTCCTCGGCATCGACCTCGACGACCCGTGACGGCGCCGTGACGGCTGCCGTCGTGCGGATCGGGACGCGGCGCTCGACGCTCGCGACCGCGCAGGCTGACCTCGTCGGCGCAGCTCCTCAAGACCCAAGGGCTGAGCGCCGAGCTCGTCACCATCTCGACCTCCGGTGACGAGGGCAAGCCGGCCGAGGCGTCGCCGACAGGGCCTGAAGGGCCTGTGGATCGACGCGATCGTGGACGCGCTCCGCGTCGGCGAGATCGACCTGGCGGTGCACTCCGCGAAGGACCTTCCGGCCGACGACGAAGACGGCCTGATGCTCGCGGCGGTGCCGCGGCGGGCCGATCCGAACGATGTCGCTCGTCCTCCGCGAGCAGGTGCGACCTGGAGCCCGGCATGGTGGTCGGCACCTCGAGCATCCGCCGGCGGCACAGCTGCTCGCCGCCTTCCCCGGCGTCGGGATCGCGCGAGCTTCGCGGCAACGTGGACACGCGCCTGCAGAAGCTCGCCCGCGGCGTGGTCGACGCGGCCGTCCTCGCGGCGGCGGGGCTGTTCCGGCTGGGGATCGAGCCGGCGCACGTCGGAAGCTCTCCCTGCGACGAGATGGTCCCGGCGCCGGGGCAGGGGTGCCTCGCCATCCAGATGCCGAGCCGAGGACCGCCTCGACGCAGGCTCGCCTGGCGCCGCTGGATCACCGGCCCTCGCACCTCGCGCTCGACGCCGAGCGAGCGCTGATGCGCCGTCTCGGGGGCGGCTGTGCGCTGCCGCTCGGGGGCTCGCCGCGGTCAAGGGTGACGCGATCCGGCTCGCCGGTCTGGTCGCCGCGCCGGACGGCACGAAGCTGCTCCGAGCGGCCGCCGAAGCCGACGAGGCGGAACGAGCGGCCGAGCTCGTGGCGGACCCAACTCCTCGCGCAGGGCGCCGACCGCATCCTCGCGGAAGTCCGCGCGTCGTGACCCGCGAACGCGCCCGAAGCCTCGAGGGACGCACGATCCTCGTGACGAGGCCCGCGGAACGCTCCGTACGGTTGGTCGAGCTGCTGGATCGGCGTGGCGCTCGACGCGATCGTCGCGCCGACGATCGCGATCCGCCCGGTGCACTCGACGGAGCTCACGAGGCCCTGCTGTCGACTCGCGGCCGGTGACTTCGAGTGGATCGTCCTCACGAGTCCCGCGACCGTGGCGGTGCTCGCCGAACGCCTGGAGTCGCCGATCGACGTCCGCGCCCTGGTCGCCGCGATCGGTGACGGCACCGCCGACGCCTTCAGCAGGTGCGCCGGACGACCCGCCGACCTGCAGCCTCGAGCTTCACGACGAAGGCCCTCGCCCGTGCGTTGCCTCGCGGCACGGGCCGCGTGCTGTGCGCACGTGCCGACATCGCGCCGCAAGGCCTCGAGGACTCCCTCGCGTCAAAGGGATGGACTCCGACCCGCGTCGACGCCTACCGCACGACGTTCCCGAAGCGCCTTCCGAAGGTGGCCAGTCAGGCCCTCGCCCGCGGCGAGGTCGACGCGATCACGTTCACGAGCGCCTCGACGGTCCGAGGCTTCGTCGGGGCGACCGGCACCGAACCGCCGGGCGGCGATCGGCGGCGCCCGAAGAACGTCTGCATCGGCCCCGTCACGTCGAAGGAGGCCCGTGCGCACGGCCTCACCGTGCACTCGGTGGCCGATCCGCACACGACCGACGGGCTCGTCGTCGCGCTCGAACGCGTCTTCACGCCGCGAACTGGGGGCAAGCGGCGGGCAGACCCCGATCAGCCGAGCGGTTAGATCCAGACGTCGCGCATCGCGCGCAGCACGTTGCCGCCCACGAGCTTCGCGATCTGCTCGTCGGCGTGCCCGTGACCGACGAGCCAGCGCAGCACGTTCGGGAACTCGCTCGGGTTCTCGAGCCCCTCGACGTGGCCGACGCGCTCCGCCTCGATCTCCTCGCCGGCGTCGAGGTTCGCCGCGTAGTGATCGCCGAGCGCCACGTGATCGCCGAAGAAGGTGTCGGGCCCGAACCCGACGTGGTCGATCCCGACGAGGTCGACCATGTACTCCAGGTGCTCCATCACCGACTCGAGCGAGTGGCGCGGGTGCCGCTCGGTGACGGTCGTCATCGGGGACGCCTCGATGCCGATCACGCCGCCGGTCCCGGCCACGGCCTTCAGGAGGTCGTCACCCTTCATCTTCGGGATCGGCCATAGCGCACGAGCGCCCGTGTGGGACAGGAAGACCGGTCGGTCGGAGACCTCGCAGGTCTGCATCGACGTGACGTCACCGGTGTGCGACAGGTCGATCGCCATGCCGAGCCGGTTCATGCGACGGACCGCGTCGCGACCGAACCGCGTCAGCCCGCCATCGCCCGAGTCCCGCACGCCCCCGCCGAGCTGGTTCGACTCGCTGTAGGCGATGCCGAGCATCCGCACGCCGAGCCCGTACAGGACGTCGAGCCGGTCGAGCTCGTTCTCGATCGGTGCCGCGCCCTCGAGGCAGGGGACCATCGCGATGCGTCCGGTCCGGTGCGCCTCGAGGATGTCGTCCACGGTCGAGGCGACGAACACGACCGACTGGTGCGCGACATCGGCGAAGTGCATCCCGAGGTCGTGGATCACGTCGGTCCACTTCCAACCGGCCTTCGACGTGATCGTCGCCGTCCCGTCGAGGAAGTTCTCGAACACGGCGTCGAGCCCGGAGGCCGCGAGCCCCTCGTAGCCGTACCACTCGCGCCCCTCGCGGATGTAGGTGTCGTTCTCCGCCATGTCCTCGGGGGTGATCCCGCAGTGCTCGTGGAGGGAGATGCAGACGCACTCGCGGAGGAGGCGCTCGGCACGCTCGTCGTCCTCGGCCGACAACGGAACCACGTACGGCTCCACCCGCCCGAGCTGCGGCGACAGCCGGAACTCCCGGTAGTCCACGCCGGCCTCGAGGAAGGACCACGAGGAGTAGCCGTCCCACCGCTTCTTCGGGCGCCGCTCCGCCTCCATCGGCCGGGAGGGTAACGGGTTCCCGCGGCCGTGGTCGCTTCCCGGCGGCGTGTGACACGGATCGTGGAGAGAAGCCGATGAACCACGAGGCGGACGTCGCCGGTAGGCTGAGCGACATGGGCTTCCCCCAGCATCGGCCGAGGCGGTTGCGGCGCACACCCGCCCTGCGCGCGCTCGTTCGGGAGACGACCCTCGACCCGGGCGACCTGATCGCACCGCTGATCGTGAAGGAAGGCATCGACGAGGCGGTTCCGATCGCCTCGATGCCGGGCCAGTTCCAGCACACGGTCGAGTCGCTCCGCAAGGAGGCGGTCGAGATCGCGGAACGCGGCGTCTGCGCCTTCGTGCTCTTCGGCGTCCCGGTCGACAAGGACCCCGAGGGGTCCGAGGCGTGGAACCCCGACGGCATCGCGCAACAGGCGATCGCCGCCCTCCGCACCGAGTTCGGTGACGACGCCGTCGTGATCGCCGACCTCTGCCTCGACGAGTACACCGACCATGGGCACTGCGGCGTGCTGAACGAGCCGGCAGGAGGTCGACAACGACGCCACGATCGAGCTGTACCGACGCATCGCGGTCGCGCAGGCCCAGGCGGGGGTCCACCTCGTCGCGCCGAGCGGCATGATGGACGGCCAGGTTGCGGCGATCCGCGACGCGCTCGACGCCGCCGGGCACGACGATATCGCGATCGTGGCCTACGCCGCGAAGTTCGCGAGCGCGCTGTACGGACCGTTCCGAGAGGCGGCCGAGGGTGCGCCGAGCTTCGGCGACCGCACCGGCTACCAGCAGGACCCGGCGAACGTCGACGAGGCGCTGCGAGAGATCCTCGCCGACGTCAACGAAGGCGCGGACATCGTGATGGTCAAGCCCGCGCTCCCTATCTCGACGTCGTGCGCGCCGCGAAGGAGGCCACCGGCTACCCGGTCGCCGCCTACCACGTGAGCGGCGAATACGCGATGGTCAAGGCCGCCGTCTCGAACGGCTGGCTCGACGAGCGACGCGTCGTGCTCGAGCTCCTGACGTCGATCCGTCGCGCCGGCGCCGACATCGTCCTCACGTATCACGCGAAGGACGCCGCCGGCTGGCTCTCGTAACCGGCGGGAACAACGCCCGCCACACCATCCTCGCCGAGGGGCATACGTCGGGGGGCTACGTGACGAGCCCTCCGCGTCCACGAAGCACCCACGCGGCGGCGGCGCCCGCGAGCGCCCGGAGTCGCTCGTCGAAGTGCGCGAGGTTCTCGTCGGTGAGCAACGAGGCCCAGTCGCGCTTCCCGCCGGATCGGAAGAACCGCTCGGGCGAGCGCCAGATCCCGAGGTTCGCATCGGGTGCCGTCAGCGCGGCGCGCGACCTCATGGCGTCGAGCGTGGCAGCCTGCACGAACGCGGGCCAGCGCTCCTCGTCGACCGCGACGCCGAGCGCGCCGGCGACGCGCCGCATCTCACCGTCCAGGTCGGCCCACAGGTCCGCGTAATGGAACAGGTGGACGTTCGGGGCCTCGCGCGCGTCCCAGTACGTCAGGATCTGGTTGCAGTAGTCGGACAGGCTGTACGGACCGCTGCCGGTCGGTTCGACGTCACCGTCGATGAACCACCGGAGGTAACCGGACGGCTCTTCGGGCGCCTCTTCCCGGAGCCACGGTTCCGGTTCGCCCGAGGCGGCCCGCAGCAAGCCGAACGCGCGCTCGGTGCGCATGTTGTCGCCGTGATCCCGATCCGAGAGCGCCACGTCGAGCGGATGCCGGATCACCGCGATGTACGTGGCGTCGTCGTGGCGGGGCAGCCCGTCGAGCGGCGTGTGCGTCTTGATGAACCGCCTTCCGGTCTGCCGCTCGAGGAGACCGAACGCTTCGTCCTCCGTCCGGAGCTTCATGTCGAGCCACGGCGAGAGGTCGGCGATCGGCACACCGAGGTCGGTCGTGTCGTGCAGCAGCATCCCCACGATCGCCTGCATCCAGGTGGTACCGCACTTCGACGGGGTCGTGATGATCACGTCACCGGGACGCATCACGAACCGTTCCCAGCGAGCGCTGTCCGCGAAGACCCCCTGGTAGCGCCGCATGACGCCGCACGCTAGCGCATCCGCCGGATGCTCCTCATGCGATCTCGCGAAAGCCGCACACCCGCAGAGGCCCTAGTCGTCCCACTCGTGTGTGTTGCGCGACGCTCGCGACCGGCAATCCGCAGGACTTCCCGATGAAAGGGCTCGAGGTTGACCACTGGCCCACGGTGGCGTGAATGGCCCGTACGCTAGCCGCGTGGGTCGCAACGACGAGCTATTCGAGCGCGCGAGGCGGGTGATCCCCGGTGGGGTCGACTCGCCCGTCCGGGCGTTCGGCGCGGTGGGCGGCACCCCGCGGTTCTACGAGCGGGGCGAAGGCGCCCACGTATGGGACGCCGACGGAACCCGCTACGTCGACCTCGTGCAGTCGTGGGGCGCGTTGCTCTTCGGTCACGCACGGCCCGAGATCGTGCAGGCGGCGAAGCGCGCCGCCGACATGGGCACCTCGTTCGGCGCGCCGACCGAGCTCGAGATCGAGCTCGTGACGCGGCTCGTGGACGCGCTCGCGGGGGTCGAGCAGGCGCGGCTCGTGTCGAGCGGCACCGAGGCCACGATGAGCGCGATCCGGCTCGCGCGCGGCGCGACGGGGCGCGACCTCCTCGTGAAGTTCGAGGGCTGCTACCACGGGCATTCCGATGCGCTGCTCGCCAAGGGCGGCGGGAGCGGGCTCGCGACGTTCGGCATCCCGGGGTCCCCGGGCGTCACCGAGGGCGCCGCACGCGACACGCTGGTGGTTCCGTTCAACGACCTCGAGGCTGTCCGCACCGTCTTCGCCGAGCGGAGCGCCGAGATCGCGGTCGTCGCGGTGGAGCCCGTCGCCGCGAACATGGGCGTGGTCCCGCCCGAGCCGGGATTCCTCGAAGGGCTCCGAGCGCTCTGCGACGACCACGGCGCGCTCCTGCTGTTCGACGAGGTGATCACGGGGTTCCGGCTCGCCTACGGCGGCGCGCAGAGCACCTACGGCGTCACGCCGGATCTCACCGCGCTCGGCAAGGTCATGGGGGGCGGGTTCCCGTGCGCCGCGTTCGGTGGACGCGCCGACGTGATGGCGCAGCTCGCCCCGCTCGGGCCCGTGTACCAGGCGGGCACCCTCAGCGGGAACCCGGTGGCGGTCGCCGCAGGGATCGCGGCGCTCGATCTCGCGAAACAGCTCGACCCCTATCCCGCCCTCGAGCGGACGGCCGACCAACTGGTCGACGGGCTACGCGGAACGTTCGAGGAGAAGGACATCCCCGCCGCGATCAACCGGGCGGGGTCGATGTTCAGCGTGTTCTTCACCGATGGACCCGTCCGCGACTTCACCGGCGCGGCCGCGGCCGACCACGAGCGGTACGCGCGCTTCTTCCATCACCTGCTCGCGAACGGGGTGGCGCTCCCGCCCTCAGGCTATGAGCTCTGGACCCTCGGAACGGCACACGGCCCCGAGGACGTCGCGATTGTCCTCGAGGCCGCGCGCACCTTCGCCGGCTGAGCCCCTGTCGGGACTCAGGCGGCCGCGCCCGCGAATCGGTCCTGCGCCGTCTCGAACGCTGGATCCGGCATCGCGATGCAGAACGTGCCGATGACCCGACCGTCTTCACCGTGCATCGGCGCGACGCGGCACCGCATCGTCGAGAGGATCCCCCGGAGCGTGAACAGCCCCTCCTCGTCCGACAGTGCCGCGACGTGCGCTTCGAGCACGGCGAGGTTCGGCCCTTCCATCCCGAACACGTCCAACAGCTCCCGGCCCTCACAACGCTCGGGGTCGCGTCCGAGCAGCGACGCGGCGACCGGGGTCACCGACCGCATCCGGAGCGAGACGTCGGTCGACCACATGAACGCCGAGCCGTTGCCCTGGCTCTCGGCGAGGTCGACCACGGCGCGAACTCGATCGGTCGTCTCGGGGGACGCATGGTCCAGAACCGCTGGCCGCCCTTGCGGGGTCGGCGGGGCCCAGAACGGGTCCGAGTCCGTGATGCCGATCAGCTCCCACTGCCGCATGTGCCTCACTCCCTTTCGCGGGTCGATGCACTACCGGTTCTCGGGTATCGGGGGGTACTCAGAACAGTGGTCCGACGGCCTATTTCGCGGCTCCGCCTTTGGCCCAAGGCGAGATGACCGAATGGCGTGGGGCCGCCTCGGTAGGCTGACGGGCCGTGATTGACCCGTTCTCGACGTTCGCCGCGTCGACCCGCGCGAGGCTCGGCGACGGGGTGGACGACTGGCTCGCAGGGCTTTCGGGCCTCATCGCGGAGCTCGCCGACCGGTGGGAGCTCCGGCTCGGCGAGCCTTTCGTCGAGGGACACATCGGGTACACGGTGACAGCCGTCCGGAGCGGGGTCGCGCCGGTCGTCCTCAAGGTCTCCTACCCCGACGGGTGGTTCCCCGAGGAGGTCGCGGCGCTCGCCCGGTGGGACGGCGACAGTGCCGTCGAGCTGATCGACCACGATCCACGCGGTGCGATGCTGCTCGAGCGAGCCGTCCCCGGCACGACGCTGCTCGAGGACCCCGACGAGGACCGGGCGATGCAGCTCGCCGCCGACGTGCTGCAACGGCTGTGGCGGGCCGACCCCACCGGCATGACCCCGGTGGCGACCGAGGTGGGCGGCTGGACCGAGACCCTGCTCGACCGGAACGCCTCGCTCGGTCGCCCGTTGCCGTCCGACCTCGCCGACGAGGCGGTCACGCTCCTGCGGGACCTGGCGGGCGACCCCCGCGAAGCGCTGCTGCTCCACGGCGACCTCCATCTCGGCAACGTGCTCGCCGCCGAGCGGGAGCCGTGGCTCGCGATCGATCCGAAGCCCCTCGTCGGCGACCGCGAGTTCGACGTGACCGCCCTGATCCGCGACACGCAGCCCGCGCTCGTCGAGGACCCCGAGGCGCCGAGGCGGCTGCAGCGCCGCTTCGACCTGCTCGCCGACCGCCTGTCGTGCGACCGGGAGAGGCTGAAGGGGTGGTCCGTCGCGATCATGGCCGACTACGCCCTCAGCTGCTTCGAGGGGGACGCCCGCGAGGAGGACCGCGCCGACGGCCGGATGCAGGTCGCCGTGGCGGAGCTACTGCGCGGGCTGCGCGTGTGAACCAGTCGGCGGGAGAGCGCGACCCGAAGGCTATCTGACGGCCTTGTCCTTCAGGATCTCCCGCACGCAGTGGTGACCGGGGAGGCCGGTCACGCCGCCGCCCGCGTGGGTCGCGCTCGAGGCCTGATAGAGGCCCTTGATCGGGGTTCGGTAGTCGGCGTAGCCCACCGCCGGACGCATGTGGAAGAGCTGATCCACGGTGAGCTCGCCGTGGAAGATGTTCCCGCCGATCAGGTCCCAGCCCTCTTGCATCTGCTTCGGCCCGATCACCTGCTTCGCGAGCACCGAGTTGCGGAACCCCGGCGCCACCTCGTCGAAATGGCCGATCAGCCGGTCGGCGTACGCGTCGAGCTCCTCGGTGTGGTCGTCCTCGTCGTCGGCCCAGTCCGCCGGGCACCACTGCGTGAACATCGACACCGTATGGATGCCCTCGGGCGCCAGGGTCTTGTCGACCACCGTCGGGATCTCGGTGTCGCTGAACGGCCGCGTCGCGGCCTTGCCCGCGCGCGCCTCCTGGTAGGCCTGCTCGAGCTGCTCCACGTCGTCGAGGAGCTCGATCGCGCCGCCGTGGATCTCGGGGTCGAAGTCGGGATCGGCGGTGAACGTCGGGAGCTCGTTGATCGCGAGGTTCACCTTCACGGTGCCGCTCCGCGTCTTCCAGTGCTCGATGTCGTTCACGAAGTCCTCCGGAAGCTCGCTCCGCTCGAGCTGCTGCAGGAACGTGATCTTCGGGTGGCACGCGGTGACGACGAGCGGCGCGCGCAACTCCTCACCGCCGTCGAGCACGACGCCGGTGACCTTGCCGCCGATCGTCGTGATCTTCTGGACGGCGGCGTTGACCCGCACCTCGGCGCCGAAGAACCGCGCCGACTCCTCGCACGCCTTCGCGACGGCGCCCATGCCGCCTTCCATGAAGCCCCAGCTCGCGACATGACCGTCGCCGATGTCGCCGACCGAGTGGTGCATCAACACGTACGCGGTGCCGGGGGCGTCCGGGCCCGCCCACGTGCCGATGATGCCGTTCACGGCCATGAAGCCCTTCATCTCGGGCGTCTCGAACCACCGCTCGAGGAGGTCGGTCGCGCTCATCGTGAACAGGCGGGTGACGTCGCCGACCGTGCCCTCGTCGACGTGCTTGCGCAGCTTCCAGCCGAGCTTGCCGAGGTCCCACAGGTCGCGGGGCTTCTTCGAGCCGACGTGAGGCGGGGTCTCGCATCAGCATCGGCCCGAGGATGTCGGAGATCCGCGAGATCCATCCGTAGAACTCGAAGTACGCGTCGGCGTCGCGCTTGGAGAACTTCGCGATCGAGTCGCGGGTCTTCTGCTCGTCCTCGGCCTGGATGATCGAGCCGCCGCCGCGCATCGGCATGTAGCCCTGGCCGAGCGGCAGGATCTTGAAGCCGAACCGCTCGAGCTGGAGGTCGCGCTGCACCGAGCGGCGGCATCAGCGACATCGTGTAGCTGAGCGTGTTGACCTTCACGCCCGGGAGCTCGTCCGGCCACGGCTCGCTCGTGTCGGCGGCGCCTCCGGTCTTGTGGCGCTTCTCGAGCACCACGGTCCGCGCGCCGTGCTTGGCCAGGTACGCGGCCGTGACGAGCCCGTTGTGCCCGCCCCCGACCACGATCGCGTCGTAGCGGTTCGCCTGCAGCTCAGCCATGGTTTGAATCCCCATTCAAGTCCGGATGGCGGCAGGGTACACCCGGGTGCGGGGCCCGCGGTAGCTCGGGCGGGGCGTTCGCGGTGGGATGCGCGACACTGGATGCACGGGCCGCCGACGTCGGGGGCCGTTCCCATGCTTCGATCGGAGGAGCCATGACCACCCGAACCGCCACGTTCGGCGCCGGATGCTTCTGGGGCGTCGAGTGGGTGTTCCTGCAGGTGCCGGGCGTGACCGACGCCGTGAGCGGCTACGCCGGCGGCACGACGCCGAACCCGACCTACGAAGACGTGTGCTCCCACCGGACCGGCCACGCCGAGGTCGTCCGGGTGACGTTCGACGACGAGCGGGTCACCTACGACCAGCTGCTCGAGGTCTTCTGGGCGATGCACGACCCGACCCAGGTGGATCGCCAGGGTCCCGACGTGGGCGACCAGTACCGGAGCGTGATCTTCACGTACTCCGAGGAGCAGCAGGCCGCGGCCGAGGCGTCGCGGGCCCGCGCGCAGTCGCGCTACGACCGTCCGATCGCGACCGAGATCGCGCCCGCGCCGGCGTTCTACCCCGCCGAGGACTACCACCAGCGCTGGTACGCCAACAAGGGCGGCACGCCCTACTGCCACGTGCTGCCGGTGCAGACCCTCCGCGAGCTCGGCTTGATGCCGGCGACGGCCTGATGGCCGAGCGCGGCGCCGCTACCCTGGACCGATGACGGAGGTCGTTCCGCTCGGTCCCGGGGACGTCGCGCCCCCGTTCGCCCTTTCCGATCAACACGGCGACATCGTCAGGCTGGAGGACTTCCGCGGTCGGAAGCTCCTCGTGTACTTCTATCCGGAGGCCGACACGCCCGGCTGCACCATCCAGTCCTGCGACGTCCGTGATCACCTTCAGGAGCTCGCCGGACGCGGCCTCGACGTCGTCGGCATCTCCCCGGACGAACCCGCCGCCCAGCTCGCCTTCGACCGGAAGTTCTCGCTCGGGTTCCCGCTGCTGTCCGATCCCGATCACGCGGTGGCGGGTGCGTGGGGCACCTGGGGCGAGGAAGAGGAGGACGGGGAGACGTACCTGGGTATCGTCCGCTCCTCGTTCCTCGTCGACGAGGAGGGACGGATCGAGCGAGCCTGGTACAAGGTGAAGGCCGCGCAGACCGTGCCGAAGGCGGTCGACGCGCTCGGCGCCGCGTGATCGCCGCGCTCAGGGGTCGGTGAAGCCGACCTCGGCGTGCGAGCCGTCACAGAACGGCTTGTTCTCGGAGCGCCCGCACCGGCACAGCGTGACGCGGTTCCGCGTCTCGTAGGGCTCGCCGTCGGCGCCGATCACCTCGACGCCGCCGCGCACGAACAGTGGGCCGTCCGCGACGACCGCGACGCTCGGCTCGAACGCCGGCTCCACGTCGGGCGCGTCCTCGCTCGGCGCATGCGCGAGGCGTCCCGAAGGGCAGTGCGACACCATGCGCTGGAGACGCTCGCGGATCTCGGGGTCGCGCGTCTGCGCGGATCATCTCCCAGACGTCGGTGCGCTGGTTCTCGCAGAAGGTCGCGCGGCTGCAGAGCGACACGTCGTCGGTCATGACGACCTCACGGCCCACGAACGTCCGCATCCGGTCGGCGCGCGGGCCTCGGTCGGCGACCTCGGTCCCGTCGAAGCCGTTGGACTCGTGGGAGTCATCGCAGAAGGGCTTGCGTCGCGGAGCCCCCGCATCGGCAGAGCCGGTAGGCCGATCCGGTCGCGATCGTCTGTCGGGCTCCCAGGCGATCGCCTCGCCCTGCTCGGTCCACACCCGCGCCGTGCGCACGAGCGGCGTGAGGCCGCGCACCTCGTACGGGCCGTCCTCGGTGATCTCGATCCGCGGTCGCTCGCTCACGCGCACCGCCCGGCCTGCGCTCGCCCCATCAGGGCTGGACCCTATCGAAGGTGCCGCGGGTTCGGGCAGCCTCCGGGCAACGTCCGAGGGCCGGGCTACACTCCGAACGCATGTTCGACCGACCTCAACCCCGAGCAGCTCGCGGCCGCGACCCATGGCGAGGGACCGCTCCTGATCGTCGCGGGGCCGGCACCGGCAAGACGACGACGCTGGCCGCCCGGGTCGCCCATCTGCTCGAGCGTGGGGTACGCGCCCGAGCGGATCCTGCTGCTCACGTTCAGCCGGCGCGCCGCCCGCGAGATGCTGTCGCGCGCCGGGCGATCCAGCGGCCACCCCGACGCGACGCGGGTCTGGGGCGGCACGTTCCACGCCGTCGCGAACCGGCTCCTTCGGCTGCACGGGCGGGCGCTCGGGCTGCGCCGGACTTCACGGTGCTCGATCAGGCCGACGCCGCCGACGTGATGAACCTCCTGCGCGAGGAGCTCGGGTTCGCCACGAACGCGAGCGGCGGTTCCCGCGCAAGGAGACGCTCGCGGCGATCTACTCGCGCACGGTGAACGCGGCGAGACAGCTCGAGGCGACGTGGTGAAGCGCCATTACCCGTGGTGCCTCGACGAGCTCGACGGCATCCGCGCTCGATCTTCCCCGCCTACACGGAGCGCAAGCGCGCCAGCACGTGCTCGACTACGACGACCTGCTGCTGTTCTGGAAGGCGCTCGGCGCGTCGCCCGAGACCGCGCGAGCAGGTGCCGTCGATGTTCGACCACGTGCTCGTCGACGAGTACCAGGACACGAACGCGCTTGCAGGCCGACATCCTCGAGGGCATGCGCCCGGCCGGGACGCCGCGGAACCTCACCGTGGTCGGCGACGACGCGCAGGCGATCTACGGGTTCCGCGCGGCGACCGTCCGCAACATCCTGGAGTTCCCGCAGCGGTTCCCCGGCGCCACGATCGTGAAGCTCGAGCGGAACTACCGCTCGACGCCGCCGATCCTCGCGTGCGTCGAACGCGGTGATCGCGCTCTCGCCCCAGCGCCACGAGAAGACCCTGTGGACCGAGCGCGCCGGCGGCGAGCGGCCCGTGCTCCGCAGCGTGCCTCGACGAGGCCGAGCAGTGCGACGTCGGTGTGCCGCGCGGTGCTCGAGCAGCGCGAGCGGGGCGTGGCGCTGCAGGAGCAGGCGGTGCTGTTCCGCGCGGCGCACCACTCCGACCTGCTCGAGGTCGAGCTCGCCCGCCGGAACATCCCGTTCGTGAAGTACGGGGGGCTGAAGTTCCTCGAGGCCGCGCACGTGAAGGACGCCCTGGCGCTGCTGCGGGTGCTCGAGAACCCGTGGGACGAGGTCGCGTGGTTCCGCGTGCTGCAGCTGCCCGAGGGCATGGGCCCGGCCACGCGCCCGCCGGCTGATGGACGAGCTCGGCGTGCCGACGGTCGCCGACCGACGGCGCCGTCGACGCGCCATTGGTCGTTCCTTGACGCAGCCGGTCGCGGTGCCGAGCGCGCGGCGTCCGAAGGCGATGCGCGCGCTCCGAGCGGCGCTCGCCGGCTGCGTCGACGAAGAGGCGCTTGCCGCCGGCGGCGCAGCTCGAGCGCGTCGCACCTACCTCGAGCCGGTGATCGCGCGCAAGTACGACGCGCGCGGCGGCGCGCCTCGCCGACCTCGATCAGCTCGCCGTGCTCGCGCAGGGCTACGAGTCGCGAGGGCGGTTCCTCGCCGAGCTGACGCTCGACCCGCCGTCGTCACGAGCGACCTCGCGGGCCGCCCGCTCCTCGACGAGGACTGGCTGATCCTGTCGACGATCCATTCGGCGAAGGGCCTCGAGTGGGACGTCGTGCACGTGATCCACGCCGCCGACGGCATGATCCCGTCCGACATGGCCACCGGCGACGACGACGAGATCGAGGAGGAGCGGCGGCTGCTCTACGTCGCGATGACCCGAGCCCGCGACGCCCTGCACGTTCGCCTGGCCGCAGCGCTACTACCGGCGCCCCAAGGGCCTCGAGGATCCGCACGCCTTCTCAGGTCTCCCGGTTCCTGACCCGACGAGGTTCGCGCCACGTTCGACGAGCGCGCACCCGAGGTGGTGGAGCTCCGCGACGGCGAGCTGCCGGCCGCCGGCGTCGCGAGCGTCGACGCGCTCCTCGGCGACCTCTTCGGCTGAGTCGCTGGTCCGCGCCCTGCGTGAACCTCGACAGGGGCGCCTGCGTAGGGCCTCCTACCGGGGGAATCGACCACGTTCGCGAGGGGTGCCCCGTTCCTCGCGGAGGAGGAGATCGCATGCGACGGTTCGCCGCCGTCTTCCTGATCGCCGGCGTCGTGTTCGCACTGGCGGGTATCAGTGTCGCGGGTGCCGCCGGCCGCCCGCTTACCACCACGCTCACCGGCGCCGAGGAGGTGCCGCCGGCCGACCCGGACGGCTCCGGCTTCGCCAGCATCAGCGTCAATCCGGGCACAGGCACCGTCTGCTACGACGTAACGACCGACGACATCGACACGGTCGTTGCCGCCCACATCCACGAGGAAGCGTTCGGCGTGAACGGGCCGATCGTCGTGGATCTCATGCCGACCGGTCAGTCGTGGAGCGGCTGCAACGAGGATGTCAGCCGCGAGCTGGCCCTCGACCTGATCCGCGAGCCGGCCGACTACTACGTCAACGTGCACACGGTCCTGTTCCCGGGAGGCGCGATCCGCGGTCAGCTCGGCTGAGGATCTCCCTCGAGCGCTCCCCTCGAAGGGCCGGGGCCGGCCCGTGTGGTCCCGGCCCTTCGCACGTGCCGTCGGGCGAGCCGACGCCGTCCGGTCCGTATCCTGGTTGGTGATGCCGCCCGCCGCCGTCCTCCTCGACCTGTACGACACGCTCGTCGAAAGCGACTGGGACGACTGGCACGGGGATCTCGCACGCCGGCTGGGGGTCGCGCCGGATGTGCTGCGCCGGGCCTTCGACGACACGCGGCCTGCTCGCAGCGTCGGCGCCTACCCCGACGTCGAAGCCGAGATGCGGGTCATCATCGAGGCGACCGGTGTGATGGACCCGCCGCTCGAGATCGTTCGAGAGCTCGCGTCGCTGGAGTTCGAGTTCATGGCGACGCGGGTGCGCCTGCACGACGAGGCCCTGCCCGTGATCCGGGAGCTGCGCGGCCGGGGCGTGCACACCGCCCTCGTGAGCAACTGCTCCCACAACACGACGCCGGTGATCGAGCGGTTGCGCCTCGCCGACGAGCTCGACGCCCTGATCCTGTCCTTCGAGGTCGGGACGCGGAAGCCG
>CAVSLX010000023.1:0-37216 GCA_963728735.1 uncultured Actinomycetes bacterium
CGAGGGCGGGATCCGCGGCGAGGGCCTGCCAGGTGTTCCGAGCACGTCGCGCCACGGCGTGACGTGCACGCCGACGGTGAGATGTCCCGAGGCGACCTCCTGCGCGGCGGCCGCGTGCGGGGTGCCCATCGGCATGTACATCGTGTCGCCGGGCCCGACCTCGACGTCGAGCGCCGGTCGCTCGCCCGACGTGGCCTCACCGGGCGCGGCGTGGACCTCCCACCGTTTCCGCCCGAAGGCCTGCAACACGAACACGTCGTGCGGGTCGGCGTGAGATCGAGGCCCTGGGCTCCAGGCGGCGTCACGTAGGCGTTCACCTGACAGGGATGTCCGAGCTGCAGCTCGAATACCTGATGAATCGTGCAACCGGCTCGGACCAGCGGTGCAGCCCTTGCAGCACGATCGTCGCGCCATCGGCGAACAGGGCTGCGACCTTCGATGGGTCCGCGATGCCGGCGACGTCACGCGAACCCATCCGCCCCGATCGCGTGTAGGCGGACTCGGCGACCTTGTCGCCCGCCTTGACGAGCCGGAACGCCGGCGTCCTCAACGCCTGCGTCGTCAAGAACCGGTCGACGTCGTCGAGCGTGAGGAGGTCGGCGAACCTCTCGGTGCGCGCCGCCGTGGCGGGGGGAGCGACCCGCACGGAGGGGCGGCGTCCCCACGCGTCGGCGAGGAACTCGTCGACGTCGCCGACGCAGCGCTCGAGCGGGGTGCGGGCCCCGGCGCCGCGATCGAGGATCGAGACGCTCACCCGGCCGCGTCGCCGTCCGTCGTGTCGGTGGCGTCGCCATCGGTGCCGTCGGCGTCCTGCCCGTCGGTGCCGTCGGCGTCTCGCCCGTCCTTGGCGTCGCCGTCGGTGCCATCCTTCGCGTCACCGTCGGTGCCGTCCGCGTCGGTCGCGTCCGGGTCGGTCTCCACGGTCGAGGCCACCGCGGGGGCCGACGGCATGACCGTGCGGATGTCCTCGTCGGTCAGCTCCGTGGTTCGGTCGTCGTCCATGGCTCCTGCTCCTCCCGTGCGTCTGCGATCGCGGCGAGCGCCGCACGGGGATGCTAGCCGAGCCGGTACGCTCCGCGCGATGCGGGTGGACGACGACTTCACCATCCTCGAGACCGAGCGGCTGCTGCTGCGCCGATCCGTCCCCGAGGACGCGGCGGCGATCTCGGCCTATCGGAGCGATCCCGACGTCAACCGCTATCAGGGATGGGAACGGACCGACCCGGATGGGGTCCGCGCCGAGATCGAGGAGATGGCGGACCGGCGACCAGGGGAACCCGGCGGCTGGGTCCAGCTGTCGGTCCGGGAGCGCGACACGGGCTCGTTCGTCGGCGACGTTGGGCTCAGCCGGGTCGACGACGAGGCGGACGTGATCAAGGTCGGGTACACGATCGCGCCGGCGGCCCAAGGCGTCGGGTACGCGACGGAAGCCGTCCACGCGCTGGCCGACTACGCCTTCGACGAGCTCGGCGCCCAGGTGGTGCGCGCGCACGCGAGCGCCGAGAACGCGGCGTCGATCCGGGTCGCCGAGAAGGTCGGCATGCGCCTGCTCGAGCGCGTCGAGTATCGCGACGGCGACGAGGTGTGGTTCGGCGTCCGGTACCAGGTGCGCCGATCCGAGCGTCCCTGAGCGTCCCTCGATGGTCGACGGCTACGCCCGGTAGAGCTCCCACGCGATCTGCATGCGCTCGGCCTGGTCGCCGGTGAACTCGAACATGCACGCGTCGTCGGTGTAGTCCATGAAGTTCTGGGTGGGATCGTCACCCGGCTTCCGTCGGCACGTGTCCCGATCCTCGGGGCATCCGAAGGCCGGTGACGCCTCGTACGGGGTGTCGGCCACGAGGTCACCCGGCCTGCGACAGCCGTTCTCGAACGTGTGGAACACCTCGAGCCAGTGCCCCACCTCGTGCACGAGCGTGTCGCCCTCGTCGTAGGGGCCGTAGGTCGCGCCCGGCATCGAGCGATAGTCGATCACGACGCCGTCCCAGAAGCGCGGCAGACCCGCACCGTCGAACTCCGACGGGTAGTACGCCCATCCGAGAAGGAACTTGCCGAGGGCGCCGGTGTAGACGTTCAGCGTCTGCGGGCCACCTTCGTGCAGGGCCTTCTTGATCCGGATCTCCTTGTGCGACCCACGCTCGAACCGCGGCTCACCGCCCTGCGCGTAGAAGAACTTGAACCACGACGACTTCGTCGTGCGGTCGACCGAGGCGAGCTCGAACCTGAATCCCGTGTCGACACCGCCCGTCGCGCCCGAATACGCCTCGTTCATCACGTCGATCTGCGCCTCGATCCACGCCATCGGCGCGTTGCCGCCACTGATGGTCGTGTCCTTGCGGAGCACGTGGAACGCCACGGGTACGGTGACGATCTCGTCGGTCGTCGCGGCCGCAGCGGCCGCGACGGGATGCTGACGAGCCCAGCGGCCCAGGACGTCGACCCGCACGTCGTGGAGGTCGTCCCGCGGGATCTTCCCCTTGGGGGCGTCGGCGATGCCTTCGTACGTGATGCAGGCCGTGCCGTCGGAAAGCTTCGCGCTCGCGGTCGGAACGGCGGCGGCCACCGCCGCGACGATCGAGAGGGCGATCACCGCGAGGCGGCCACGGGCGGGAGCGTGTGCCATCCGGGCTTCCTCCTGTCGGTAGGGAGGCACCCCCGGTGCGGGGCCGGGGGTGCCGTTGTGCGATGTGGGGGCGAGGAACGCGATCAGACCCGCGCGTCGCCCCGGCGGAACATCCGAACCGCAAGCACCAGCAGCACCGCCACGACGATCGAGGCGATCCAGTCGACGCCTTCGGTCTCCGAGAAGATCTCCCCGGCGAGCCATCCGCCGATCACGGCGCCGACGATACCGAGAACGATCGTGCCGATGACCCCCAGCGGGTCATCACCCGGCACGAGGAACCGCGCCAGCACACCGATCACGGCACCGACGATGATGTAGACCACGATCGACCCGAAGTCGACGCCGTCCCCGTCCTTCGCGCCTTCTTGCGCGAGGACGGCCAATTGGATGAGTCCGAGCATGAGGTTGCCTCCCTTTCTGTCCGTCCGGCAGGTCCCTGCGACCCGGCCGGTCCGGTGGCTCCAGCCTGGTTTCCCCAGAGGAAGCCTGAGGCAAACGCGGTCGCGAGCCGTTTGCGCGGGGGGATGAGGCGCCCTCCGCGATCGCGAGAGGTTCGTGACCGCCCGTAGGCGCGGTCAACGAGAGGCGTCGCGTACCCAGGCGAGCACGCCGCGCTCGCGAGCGGTGACGCTCGGGGGTGGCATCGCGTCGTCCGATCCGCCACCGAGCGCGTCGGGACCGGTCTCACCGACGCCGTCCAGCGCCCCGGCGCGGACCATCCGACGGACGCGCCAGGCAACGTAGCCGGCGTAGGCGGCAATCGCGCCGAGCCACATCGTCCACGCGGTGAGTCGCACGACCCACGGCGCGAGCTTCGCCGCGAGCCATGCGCGCACCAGCCCGCGGGCGACCGGTTCGACGGCGGGCTCGTCCTCGTGGGTCTCCATCCGAGGAGACCCTACGCGTGCGAGCGTCGCGACGACGGTGGGTCGCTAAGATGGGCAGCGATGGCCGGCCTGCTCGAGCGAGACGTCCTCGTGATCAGCCAGAAGCCCAAGCTGATCGAGATGACGAACGAATACCGGATCCTCGACGAGGCGGGCGAGCAACTGGGCACGATCCGCCAGGAAGGCCAGTCCAAGGCGAAGAAGCTGCTCCGCCTCCTGACCGATGTCGACCAGTACCTCACCCACCGGCTCGTCGTGTCCGAAGCCGACGGGAGCAAGCTGCTCGAGATCGTGCGACCGGCCAAGGTCTTGAAGTCGACCCTCAAGATCCAGGACGCCGCCGGCAACGATCGAGGCTCGATCGTGCAGCAGAACGTGGTGGGCAAGAAGCGGTTCGCCCTCCGAGGTCCGTCCGACGAAGAGCTCGGCTCGATCGACGCCGAGAACTGGCGCTCCTGGGACTTCGCGATCCACGACGACGGCGGCGCCCAGGTCGCGCGGATCACGAAGACCTGGGCGGGGTTCCTGCGCGAAGGATTCACGACGGCGGACCACTACGTGTTCGAGGTCTCGGCTCCCGTGTCCGAGGCGCTCCGCTTCCTCCTCGTCGCCTCTGCCGCCGGCATCGACACTGCGCTCAAGCAGGATGACACCGGCGGCTGGGGCTTCGGCGGGATCGACCTCACGAACTGACGTCACGACCCGACTCCGAGTGAGGGAGCCGACGTCGCCTCCTCGAACGCGCGCGCGGCGCGGAGCAGCGCGAGATCACCTCGGGGGGGACCCACGAGCTGGATCCCGACCGGGAGGCCCTCGGTGTGCGACCGCAGGGCACCGAGATCGCCGGCAGGCCGGTGACGGTGATGCACCAGCACGACTCCATCCAGTCGAGGTAGGTCGGCATCGCCACGCCTTCGACCTCGGTCGGGTACTCGACCTCGACCGGGAACGGCAGCACCTGGGTCATCGGCATCGCGATCGCGTCGAATGTTCGAAGAACGCTGCGATCCGCTCGTCGATCGCGGCGCGAGAGCACGTTCGCGCACGCGAGGTCGGCGGCCGTGAGGCGCAGGCCCTGCCTCGACGTTCCACACGAGCGGTCGCCTTCATCCGGTCGCGTTCGACGCTCGAGCGTCGACCGAGCGCCGACGCGTACATCTGCGCCCGCAACGTGAGGAACGCCTCGCGGGCCCCGCGGAGGTCGGGGAACGCCTCCTCGGTCACGCACCCGAGGCCCTCGAAGACCGGCCGTCGCGGCATCCACCTCGCCACGATCGCCGGCTCGATCGGCATCCCGCCGCCGGTCGGCGCCCAGGCGATCCGCGTCCCGGCGCACGTCGGCGTCCAGCGGCGGCGCGAACGTCGCGCCCGGCTCGGGACGCGAGATCGGGCACGCGCGGGTCGGGACCGGCGAGCGCCGAGAGCAGGAGCGCCGCGTCCGTCGACGGTGCGTCCCATCGGCCCGTCGACGGACAGGTCCTCGCGCGTATCGGTCGACGGCCACGACGGCACCCTGCCGGGGGATGGGCGGAACCCCACCACGCCGCAGAACGCCGCCGGGTTGCGGAGCGAGCCGCCGAGGTCGCTGCCGTCGGCGATCGGCGCCATCCCGGTCGCGAGCGCCACCGCCGCGCCGCCCGAGGAGCCGCCGGCCGAGCGCGACGGTCGTGCGGGTTCCGCGTCACGCCGAAGACCGCGTTGAACGTGTGCGAGCCGGCGCCCAACTCCGGGGTGTTCGTCTTGCCGAACACGATCGCACCCGCGCGCCGGACGCGTCGACCAGGAGGTCGTCCTCGCCCGGCACGTGGTCGGCGAAGATCGGCGATCCGAACGTCGTGCGCATCCCGGCCGTCTGCGCGAGGTCCTTGATGCGCGACCGGCAGGCCATGGAGCGGGCCAGGGCGCGCCTCGCGCGAAGCGCTTCGTCAGCGGCCGTCGCGGCCTCGTCCATCGCTCGCTCGGTGGTGTGAGCGTGACGATCGCGTTGAGCGACGGATCCACCCGTTCGATCCGTCGCAGATGCTCGTCGAGGAGCTCTCGTGCAGAGATCGAGCCGGCACGGAGCGAAGCGGCGAGATCGGTTGCGCTGGCGAAGCTCAGCTCGTCGGCCACGAGGGGAGGGTACCGACGCCGCTCCCCGTCTTGCCTTCGCCCCGGGCGACCGCCGACGCGATCAACGCCTCGACCTCGAACACGAGCGCCTCCGGATCGAACGGCTTCGTCATGAAAGCTGTCGCGCCGAGGGTCGCGACATCACGCCGGGCCTGCTGGGTGGCCATCGCGGTGAGCACGAGCACGGGGATCGCCCGCGTCCGCTCGTCGCCAACGAGGGCGGTGAGGGCCGAGGTCCCGTCGTAGATCGGCATCATCAGGTCCAGGATGATCGCGTCCGGACGCCGGCGTTGGGCGAACGCCACGCCGCGACTCCCGTCCTCGGCGAGCAACACCTCGTGGCCTTCAGCCTCGAAGGTGATCCGCAGGATCTGACGGATAGAGGCGTCGTCGTCCACGATCAGGATCCGAGCCATGGGTCTCTATCGGTACGGATCGAGGCCCCTGAACCAGCGTCGTCTGGCTCCGGCGGGCGCTTCCGCGTAACCAGCCCAGATGCCTTCGGGCGCAAGGCGCGTGGGTCTCAGGGCGTCTGATCGGAGGCGGTGGGCCGAGGGTCGCTCCCCGCGAGGCGGAGGGCGAACAGACCGGCGATCATCAGCCCGAGCCCGGCGAGCAACGCGGCGATCGGATCGTCGCCCGTGTCGGCCAGGTCGTTCGAGGGTTGGCCGGTGGGGGTCAGCGGGTCGGCCCGGGACGGCGCCGGGTCGGCCTGCACGATGACGGTGCCCGCCATCCCGGAGCCGGGCGAGCCGTGGATCTGGCAGTAGTAGGGGAACGAGCCGGGCTCGTCGAAGGTGGCGGATGTGGTTCGACCCGGATCGAGGTTCCCGGAGTCGAAGGACCCGTCGTTCGCCGTCACGGTGTGCGGGTTCTGTCCCTCGTTCGTCCAGCCCACTCGGGTGCCCACGCTGACCGTGACCTGCGCCGGTTCGAACACGTTGTCCTCCACCGCGACGGCGGTGACGCCGGTCGCTTGGCGGTCCGATCGGCTCGCCCCCTCGTCGGGATCGTCGCCTTCGGTACCGCTCGGCGGCTGCAGATCCGGATCGCTCGGCGGGATCGCCGGCTCGGGATCCGACCGCGTCGAGGGGACTTCGGACGGCGAGGGGGAGGCGACGGCCGAAGGCGAGGGGACGCTCTCGACCGAGGCCGTCGGCGTGGGATCGCCGGCCCGCTCGCCGGCGAGCGCCGGCGCGGCGCCCATGCCGATCAGGGCGGTCGCGATGACCGGCCACCGCAGCAGCGTCGCGGCACCGCGTCGCCGCACCCGTGATCCTTCGATCCCTCTCACCCCCGGCCCGCCGCTCGGGCTGCCCGTGGATACGGCTCGATCGGGGGCGGGGTTCGATCGCCGAGCGGGCGCTGATGCGTGCTCACCAGTCGTGTGACATGGCATGGTGCCTCACGAGGCGACGGCCCGTTCCGTCCGGCCGCACGACGAACAGGCGAGAGGACCATTCCTCAGAGACCTGGCCGTACCGCGTCTCGGTGTAGGCGATGCGGCGCCCGTCGCCGGACCACACCGGGCGCTGCAGCACCGAACCCGAGGTCAGGGCGACGGTCCGCAGATGCGATCCGTCGGGCCGGACCCGACGGATGCTCGAGCCGCTCGCGAACAGGATCGAGCGTCCGTGCGGCGCCCAGTCCGGCATCCTCGGGTCCAGGACGCCGAAACCGTCGCCGAGGGGATGCGGCCGCTGTCCGCGACCTCCCATGATCCACAGCTCATCGTCGTGGATCCACACGATCTTGCCGTCAGGTGACCAAGCCGGTTCGAAGTCGAGGACGGCGTTGTGGGTCAGGCGCTGACGACGACCGCTCGCGAGCGAGATCGTGTACACCTCGTCTTGATCGGAGCCCGGCCGGTAGCCGAAGAACACGATGCGGTTCGAGTCGGGAGCGACCTGAGGCCCGAACGCGGCGATCAGATCGTCCGTGATCGGCGTCGCGGTGGCGCTTCCGACGGCTGCGATGTAGATCTCGGGAGACCGGGTACCCGGCTGCTCGCTCACGAAATACACGGTCGCACCGTCGTCGGCCCAGGTGGGGTCCCACACCGGCGACAGATGGACGATCTTCGACCGGTCGGTCCCGTTGGGTGAGATCGCGAACGCTCCCTCGCTCCTTGACTGGTCCAAGGGGATCCCGTAGATGATCTGCCGTTCGGCAGACGCCGTGTTCGCTCGATCGGCGAGCCCGACGACGAGCGCGAACGACGCTGCCACGATGACCCATGCGCGCATATCCGTCCTCCGTGCGCGAGCGGGATCGACCTTCGCACGGCTCGCGCGGCGCCTGCAAGGGAAGCGTGGCGCGGGGTGCCTGCCCTCCGAGGGGGTCCGCGGTCAGAGCTCGTAGTCGAGCTCGAACGTTGCGGTCGAGCGGTGCGGTGAAGTGAAGCGTCCGGTGCCGCGCAGGCTCTCGAAGTCATCGGTGCCCGAGCGTTCGATCACCGTCCAGCTCCCCTCGGCTCGCTCGCCGTCGAACTCGCCCGATGTCTCGACGACGAACGAACCTTCGGCTCTTCGCATGGTCGATTCTCCTCGCGGGAGCGCTTACCCCTCGCCCTTACCTTCGGCACGTGCCGACAACACCCGCCACTCGCCAGGGACACCTTTCAGCGCGTGCGTCCCTCGATCGTCGAACTCGATCTCGGAACCCGCCACGAGATCTGCCACGGTGGACGACACCAGGATCTCTCCGCCCTCGGCGAGGCCCGCGATCCGCGCGCCGATGTGCACCGCGATCCCCTGCACGTCGCCGCCCGACAGCTCCACCTCTCCCGTGTGAACGCCGGCTCGAATCTCGAGGCCGATCGAACGGACCGCGTCGCCCGCCGCCCTCGCGCACTCGATCGCTCGTCGCGGTGAGTCGAACGTGGCGAGGAAGCCGTCGCCGGCCGTGTGAACCTCACGTCCGCCGAAGCGCTCGAGGGCGACGCGCAGAAGCCGATGATGAGCCTCGAGCAGCTCGCGCCATCGGCGATCGCCGAGCTCGGCAGCGCGCCGCGTCGAACCCACGATGTCGGTGAACAGCACCGTGGCGAGCACACGATCGTGTCGTGACGGCGGGCGGGTGCCCGTCAGGAACTCCTGGATCTCGTCCGCGGTCTCGTCGACATCCGCCGATAGCAGCGTCGTTCCCCGGCCGCGGACGACGGCGAGGCGTGCCTGGGGGAGCGAGACCTGGAGCGCCCGCGCGTTGCGCAACGGAGGATCGGGTTCTCGTCCGATTGAGGACGAGCACGGGGACGTGGAAGAGGGAGTCGGTCCCGGATGTCCCAGGTCATCGTCGCCGCCATGAATGCCTGGATCAGGACGCCGCTCGAGGCGGACCGCGTAGCGGCGGAACCAGGAGGGGAATCCGGCCTCGTCCTCCGGGATGGGGCCACGATCGAGAGGTGCGTGGCGACATCGATCGCCTCGGGCCGCCGCCAGCCAGCACCTCGGGTTCCACCCCGAAGTCGTCGGCGTCGCCGTGTATCCGCGGAGCGGTCTCGAACACGACGACGGCCGAGATCCGCTCGCGGGCGCTCGGCCGCGAACGCGAGCGCGAGCCCGCCGGCGTCGATCGTGCCCATCAGCGCCGGCCGCTCGGAGCTGGTCGCGTCCATGACCGTTGCGAGATCCGCCAGCTGTTCATCGAAGGACGGGACCTCGCTCAGGGCATCCGACATCCCCATGCCACGCCGGTCGAATCGGATCAGGCGGGTGAAGGCGCCCAGCCGCTCGAAGAGGCGGCTGAGCTTCGGATCTTCCCAGGCGATCTCGAGATGCGCCACGGCTCCCTGCATGAAGACCAGGTCGATCGGGACCGGAGCCCGTGACCTGGTAGGCGATGTGGATGCCGTCGGGGGCGAGCGCGTATCTCGTTTCGGGCGAGATCATGCGCCCGGCTCGGCGAGGCGCTGGCACAGCACGCGGATGACGCCCAGGGACGTCTCCGGTCTCTCGCGAAGGATCGACTCGAACGGCCGGCGGGCGATCGTGAGGACGCGGACCGGGCCCCGTGCGACGAGTCCGGCCATGCGCGGCCGGTTCGAGACGATCGCCATCTCGCCCACGACGTCGCCCGTCGAACGCACGGCGACCTCGCGCTCTCCGGCGCCGTCGGCCACGATCACCGAGACCTCGCCGCTCACGATGATGTGCATCGCGTCGCCTGGATCGCCCTGCTCGGCGATCGTGTCCCCGTCGGCGAAGGCGTGTTCCTGCGCGATCGAGGCGATCGGCACAAGGTCCGGTGGCGGAAGCTCTCCGAACAGCGGCACCTTCCGCAGGAACAGGATCCGTTCCATGAGCGACAGCGTCGCAAGCGTCTGCGTCATCGGTTCTCCTTCGTTCTGGGCTTCGTTCTCGGCTTCGTTCGGGTCGGCCCCGTCCGGGGTGGTCGCCAGCTTGGCGCATGCGCGGATCCAGTCGTCCGGATCGTCGATGAGCTGATCGACGATCGCGGCGCCGGTCGCCGCACGTGACGGTGCGGCGTCCCACATCGACAGGAGCGGTCGCACGAGGTCGCGCTCGGCGACGCTCTCGATCACCTCGAGGGCGTTCGCCCGTTGCGCGGGGTCGCTCACCGACAGGTTCTCGAGCGCGACGGTCATCTCGCCGCCGCCGCCGCCGCCGATGAGGGCCGTCGCGCGAAGGCCCGCGACCGCGTCACGTTCGGAGCGGGCCAGGAGCGAGTCCTTCAGTAGCCGAAGACGTTCGTCACCGGCGTGGTCGATCGACGTCCCGAGCCGGTGTCGGGTGACCGCGTCGGTGACCACCTCCTTCGCGAACCGGCGGAGCTCCTTCGCCCGTCCGTCGAGAGGGAGGCGTTCGAGTGCCGCGAGCGCACCCTCTCGCCGCTCGGAGGACGCGAGCGACCGAAGGACCGGATCGACCGCAGCGGGGCCGACGGTGCCGAGCCCCTCGGCGGCCGCGTCCCGAACGATCCCCTGATCGTCGGCCAGCGCGGTCACCAGCACATCGATCGCGCGTTCCGGGTCGATCGTTGCGATGGCTCGAGCGGCTTCCGCGCGAACGATCGCCCCGGGATCTTGCATCGCCGATCGCGCGGCGTCGAACAGGCGCGGGGCGTGGAGCCCGCGAGCCTCGCGGAACGCGGCGGCTCGCACCTCGTCGGTGCCGGCCCGCGTGAGCTCGACGATCGTGGCCTCGGCCTCGACGTCCGGTTCGCCAGCGTCCGACGCCAGGCGGAGCAGCGCCGCGGCGGCTCGGGCTCGGACCGGCGGGTCGATGTCGCGCAGGAGCGGCCGTATCGCCTGCGCGGCGACGTCCGGCGCGGCGACGTCCCGCCCGTCGAGGGACGCGACGGCGTCGAGGGCCGCGAGCCGCACGACCGCGTCGGGATCCGCGAGTCGCTCGAGCACCGCCGGGCCCGCACCGGAGGCGCCCACCCTCGCGAGGGAGCGGATCGCGGTCGCCCGCACGTCCGGGTCGTCATCCAAAAGGGCGCGGGCGAGCGGCGCCGTCGTCTCGTCGGACACCTGCAGATCGCCGAGGACGTGCGCGGCGACGCGACGGACGCGAGGGTCGGGATCGGCGAGAGCGGTGGCCACGACCGCCACCGCGGACGCCTCGGACCGGGCGAGGCCGAACGGCTCGGCTCCCGTCGGCGCGGCGTCGAAGACCTTCGGCCTTCCTTCCCGGAGCGCCAGCACCAGCTCGCGCGGATACGCGCGTCGTGCGCCGATCATGGTCGCGGTCGCGAGCACGGCGCAGGTGAGTCCGACCAGGTAGAGCACCGTCGGTGAGAGCGCGCGCTCGCCCACGAGGGCGATCACTCCGGCCAGCACGGTGCCCACCTGCGTCGGTCCCCCGTAGAGGAAGGCCCGTGTCTGATCACGACGATCCGGCGGCACCGTGTTGATCGCCGCCTCCCACGAGCTGACGGCGCCGCCCTGCATCCATGCCACCTGCGCGAACCGGAACACGAGGAGCGCCGCGAAGCTCGCCTCGATCGCGAGCACGCCGAACGCGAGGACGTACAGGAGCGGCAGCACGAGCATCGCCGTCGGCACGCCGAAGCGCGCCAAGAGCCGGTTCGTCACGAACAGCGACATCACGAACGCCAAGCCCGTCGAGAGGCCGAAGAAGACGCCGAAGAAGCCTGCGAGGTCGTCGGGCTCCGGGTAGCGCACGGTCGCGGCGCGCGAGAAGGGGAGGTACAGGGAGAAGAACAGCAGCGAGAACAGGACGGACCCTGCGGCCATCCATCGCATCAGCGCCGATCGACGGACGTGCTGGAACCCTCGTCGCAGCTGCTCGATCGGATGCGCCTCGGGATCGCCCCCGGCACGGACGGCGTCACGCCGCCCGGCGATCAGCCTCGCGCCGATCACCGCGACCGCCGCCAAGGTGGCGACCCACACGACGATCAAGTTGGGGGTACCGATCCATGCGGCGAGGGGTTTCGTGACGAGCCCGCCCACCACCTGGCCGAGCACGCCGCCCGCGCCGATCAAGGGGAAGAATCGTTTCGCCTGCCGCGTGTCGGTGACGATGCCGGCGAGCCCCCACACCGCGAGCCCGAGCACGAACTGGGCGACGCCTTGGAGGAGCCACAGCGCGGGGTAGATCCAGGTCGCCCCGCCTGCGAGTCCGAGCCGTCCGGCCGTGGCGATCAGTGCGAGCACGAGCGGGATCGCGATGCACGCTCGTCCGCGGCCGAGCCCGCCGAGGAGGACGCCGATCCCCAACGTGGCGAGGAACATCGTGCCCCCGAGGATCAGGTAGAGCGTGGGCAGCGCGTCGACGCCGTAGCGCGCGAAGAACAGGGCCTCGATGCCGCTCTGCCCGACCATCAACCCCGCGAACGCGAAGAACGATGCCGCAACGGCGAGACCGACCGGCACGCCCTCGCCCGGCCTCAACCGGAGCAGTCGCGTCAGGCGGGACACACGGCCCTACACCGCGAAGCGGTAGCGCTTCGGGTTGCGGCTCTCGATGTCGAGGGTTCCCGATGCGCGGTGGAACCGTCCGGTGCCGCCGGTCACGGCGATCCTCCCGCCGCCCACCGAGCCGCCGTCGAGGGGCAAGACGCCCTGGGCCACGAGCGTGTCCTCCTCGCCAATCTCGAAGGTCAGGTGGCAGACCACCCGGCCTCCGTGCGTCGTCACGGCGATGCCGTGCGCCGAGCCAACGAGATCGCCGCGTTCCCACGGCTCGCCCGCTTCGTCGTAGAGCTGCTGGTCGATCGCGATGACGGTCGCAGCCGCGGACGCCGCGGTCAGCTCATGCGGCGTGCGCTGCTCGTCGTCGCCGATGACGGTGAAACTTGCCTCGAACTCCATGGACATCCCCCTCGACCGAAGACCATGGCCAGAGCCTAGGCGCCCGCGGTTCGCCCGGGCAAGCCGCCACGGACGGGAAGGCGAACGACCCATCGCGATGCGAGCGGGGTGCCGTCGACCTACACTCGGCGCGTGCCGGTGTGTCGTGTATGCGGGGAGATGAACCCGGATCGGGCGCGCTTCTGCCTCGCCTGCGCCGAGCCGTTCCCGCGCCCGCCGCGATCGGAAACGGGCGAGACGCGCAAGACCGTCACCGTGCTGTTCTGCGACGTGGTCGGCTCCACGCCCCTCGGCGAACGGCTCGAGCCCGAATCCGTTCGCCGGGTCATGACCAGGTTCTTCGAGCAGATGAGCGGTGTGCTGGAGCGCCACGGCGGCACCGTCTCCAAGTACATCGGCGACGCGGTTATGGCGGTTTTCGGCATCCCGGTCCTGCACGAGGACGACGCGCTTCGGGCCGTACGCGCCGCGGCGGCGATGCGGGCGGCGCTCGAACCGTTGAACGTGGAGCTCGAGCGCGACTGGGACGTCGCGCTCCGCACCCGGATCGGCATCAACACCGGACGGGTCGTGGTCGGTTCGGCCGCCGAGGGCGACGCGCTCGTCGTCGGCGACGCGGTCAATGTCGCCGCCCGCCTCGAGCAAGCGGCGGCGCCGGGCGAGATCCTGCTCGGCGCCGAGACCTACACGTTGGTGCGCGGCTCGGTCTCGGTCGACGAGGGGAGCGCGCTCTCGCTCAAGGGCAAGGCCACACCGGTGACCGGCTTCCGCCTGATCGAGGTCGTCCCCGACCCGGGTCGCGCCGATCGTCTCAGCCCGGTCCTCGTGGGACGGGATCGCGAACTCGAGGTGCTCCGCGACGCGTTCGATCGGAGCGTTCGGGACCGCGCGTGCGTGCTCCTCACGGTCCTCGGCGTCGCCGGTGTCGGCAAGTCGCGCCTGTCCGAGGAATTCGCGGCCTCGCTCGGCGACTCCGCACGGGTCGTTCGGGGCCGCTGCCTCGCCTACGGCGATGGCATCACGTTCTGGCCCGTCGCCGAGGTCGTGAAGGACGCGTGCGACATCAGGGGCGACGATCCGCGCGACGTCGCTCGCGAGAAGATCGCGGGCTCGTTGCTGGGAGCCGACGAGGGCGAGCTCGTCGCCGACGCCGTGGCCGCCGTGTGCGGCTTCGCCGAGACGAAGGCGACGATGCAAGAGACCTTCTGGGCGATCCGCCGGTTCCTGGAGATCGAGGCGACGGCTCGCCCGCTCGTCGTGGTCTTCGACGACATCCACTGGGCCGAGCCGACGTTCCTCGACATGATCGAATACCTCGCCGGCCGGTCGGGGGACGCGAGCATCCTCGTGCTCTGCCTCGCGCGTCCGGAGCTCCTCGAGATGCGGCCCGGATGGACCGCGAGCTCCTCGACCGACGAGACGCTCAGCCTGTCCACCCTCACGCCCGAAGAGAGCGAACGCCTCGTCGTCGACCTGCTGGGCGAGGCGCCGCTCGATCCTTCGGACTCCGCCCGCATCGTGGACGCGGCCGGCGGCAACCCGCTGTTCGTCGAAGAGATGCTCCGGATGCTCGAGGATCACGGCGTGCTCGCCCGTCGCGACGACCGGTGGCGGATCGTCGGGGACCTCTCCCGGGTGGCGGTGCCCGCGACGATCCAGGCCCTGCTGGGGGCTCGGATCGATCGACTCGGCCCGCGGGAGCGCGCGGTGCTCGGCACCGCCGCCGTGATCGGCAAGGAGTTCTGGTGGGGGGCCGTCTCGGACCTGGCGCCCGACGAACTCCGTCCCGATGTCGGGAGCCACCTCCAGACGCTCGTGCGCAAGGGGCTGATCGTGCCCGAGCGGTCGACCCTCGTGGGCGAGGATGCGTTCCGCTTCCATCACGGTCTGATCCAGGACGCGACGTACCAGGCGCTTCCGAAGGAGCGTCGCGCTGAGCTGCACGAGCGGTTCGCCGACTGGATCGAGCGGCGCGTCGGGGACCGCGAGGTCGAGTACGAAGAGGTGATCGGCTACCACCTCGAACGGGCGTACCGCTCCCGCACCGAGCTCGGGGCCGTCAGCGAGGAGGTGGCGCGCGTCGGCACCAGGGCGGCAGGTCGCCTGATCCCGGCTGGCCGGCGCGCCCTCGCGCGGGGCGACATGCCGGGGGCCGTGAACCTGCTCGAGCGAGCGGTCTCGCTCTCGGTGGCGAACGGCCGCGAGCGCGCCTCGATCCTGCCCGACCTCGGCGAGGCCTTGATGGAGACGGGAGAGCTCGCTCGAGCCGACGACGTGCTGTCGGAGGCGATCCGGATCGCGCACGAGCTCGGCGACCGTGGATTGCAAGGTCACGCGACGATCGTCCGCCTGCTCCTGATGGAGTCCACCGATCCGAAGCGACGTTCCGAGGTGGCACTGCGGGAGCTCGAGACGGTGATCCCGGTGTTCGAGGAGCTCGGCGACGATCTGGGCCTCGCGCGCGCCTGGCGCGTCAAGGCCGACGTGCACTGGACGCGGGCACGCTACGCCTCGGCCGACGAGGCCTTCGAGCGCGCGATCGAACACGCGCGCCGGGCGGGGGCGGGCTGGGAAGAGGCCGAGAGCCTGGGTCAGTACACGGGGTCGGGCGTCTATGGGCCGGCGCCGGTCGGCGAGGTGGTGCAGCGCTGCGAGCGAACCCGCCGCGAGGCCGCCGGCAACCGTCTCGTCGAGGCACGGGCCTTGCGATCGCTCGCCGCGCTGCACGCGATGCAGGGCGGGTTCGTCGAGGCGCGCGCCGAGGCCGCCGAGGCCGCCGCGATCCTCGAGGACCTCGGGATGTTGCTGCGCGCCGCCTTCGTGTCGGAGACGTCGGCGTTCGTGGAGCGTCTCGCCGGCGACGTGGCGGCGTCCGAATGGGCTCTCCTCGACGGCTTCGCGGTGATCGAGAAGCTCGGGGAGCAGGGGTTCCTGTCGACGGTGGCCGCGCTGCTCGCCCACCGGATCCTCGACCAGGGCCGCCTGGAGGACGCCGAGCGGTTCATCGCGGCGAGCGAGGGAGCGGCGGCAGAGGACGACCTCACCACGCAGATCCTGTTGCACGGCGCTCGGGGCCGGGCGCTCGCCCACCGCGGCGACGGCGCGGAGAGCGAGCGGCGATGCCGCGATGCCGCGAAGCTCGCCGAGGAGACCGACGACCTCAACATGCGCGGGGACGTGCTGCTCGACCTCGCCGACGTGCTGCGGTCTAACGGCGACGCCCCTGGCGCCGACGAGGCGCTCGGCCGCGCGATGGCCCTGTTCGAGGCGAAGGGGAACCTCGTGCAGGCCGACGCGGTCCGCCTGCGCCTCGCCGCCCGCTGAGCCCTCTGCCTTCGGGTGCTTCCCTCGCCCGTCCTCTCCCTCGGTCACCCGAGCTCGCCAGGGTTTCACCGCCGGGTTCGGACGTGGCAACATGGGGTCCCCGGTAAGGAGCCCGACGTGACCCAGACCGCCACCCTCGACCGCGCGCGCGAGGCATTGAAGGACCACGCCTGGCAAGACGCGTACGACGGGTTCAACCTGATCGCCGCCGACGGCGAGCTGACGGGCGATGACCTCGAGGGGCTGGGCGAGGCCGCCTGGTGGACGGCGCATGCGACGGAGAGTCTCGACGCGCTCGAGCGGGCCTACGCCAAGTACGTCGACGAAGGGAACAAGCCGCGGGCCGCGCACGTCGCGCTCGCGATCGCCGATGACTACAACGACCGGATCCAGCACGCGATCGGCAACGGATGGTTCCAGCGGGCGATCCGCCTGCTGGAGGGCATACCCGAATGTGTCGAGCACGGGTATCTGGCGCTCGCGCGCGCCCGCGCCAGCTTGGGAAGTGGCGCGAGCGACGACGCGATGCGGCACGCGACCGCGGCCCTCGACCTCGGCACGCGATACGGCGATCGGGACCTGCAGGCGTTCGCACTGACGCTGCAGGGCATGGTCCTCGTGTCGCAGCTGGACGTTGAGCGGGGTCTGTCGCTGATCGATGAGGCGACGGTCGCCGCCGTAGGTGGAGAGTTGAGCCCGGTAACGACCGGCATCATCTACTGCCTCACGATCGGCGTGTGCCGTGACCTCGCCGACTACGGGCGGGCCGGGGAATGGACCGAGGCGGCGACCCGCTGGTGCGAGCGACAGTCCGTCCCGGGGTTCCCGGGCATCTGTCGGGTCCACCGCGCCGAGATCATGCGGCTGCGGGGCGCGTTCCCGGAGGCCGAGCTCGAGGCCCGGCGATCGGTCGATGAGCTGATGGCCTTCGGCAAGCTGTGGCTCGCGGGAGCGGGCACCTACGAGATCGGCGAGATCCGTCTGCGGATCGGCGACCTGGACGGAGCCGAGGAGGCCTTCGCGCAAGCGCACCAGCTCGGTCACGATCCGGAGCCCGGGATGGCGCTGTTGCACCTGGCCCGAGGTCGCTCCCAGGCCGCTCGATCGGCGATCGCCGCGCCGCTCGCCGACGAGTCCTCACCGCTCGCGAGGTCCCGTCTCCTGCCTGCCCGGGTCGAGATCTCGCTCGCTGCGCATGACGTCGCCGACGCGCGAGAGGCGGCCGAAGAGCTGCTCGACATCGCCTCGCGGTTCGACGCGCCGGTGCTCCACGCGAACGCGCACGAGGCGCTCGGCAGCGTCCTCACCTACGAGGGCGACGCCGGCGGTGCGGTGGCCGAGCTCAGGAAGGCCGTCCGCCACTGGGGCGCGACCGACCTTCCGTTCGAGACGGCGCGCGCGCGTCGCTGCCTCGCGATCGCGTATCGCGCGGGAGGCGACGAGGGGTCGGCGGCGCTGGAGCTCCGGACCGCGAAGGCGGCGTTCGACGGGCTCGGCGCGATGCGGGAAGCGCAGCGCTGCGACGACATGCTGCGCGCTGGCGATGCATCCCAGGTCGGCCGCCGGGTCGCCCGGACGTTCATGTTCACCGACATCGTCGGCTCGACGAACCTGCTCGAGTCGATGGGCGACGAGGCCTGGGAGGACGTGACGCGCTGGCACAACGAGACGCTGCGAACGCTGATCGAGTCCCACCGCGGGGAGGTCGTGCACGGGACGGGCGACGGGTTCTTCGCGACGTTCCCCGACGCCGCGCTGGGGGCGACCTGCGCGGTCGCGATCGAGCGTCGCCTCGCGGAACATCGGCGCCAACACGGATTCGCGCCGCAGGTCCGGATCGGGCTCCACGCGGCCGAGGCGACCGTGATCGCCGACGACTACGCGGGGATCGGCGTCCACGAGGCCGCGCGCGTGGGGGCGATCGCCGAGGGCGGCGAGATCCTCGTGACGAGCGAGACGGTCGATGCCGAACCCATCCCCTTCGCCGTCACGGCCGAACGCGAGGTGTCGCTCAAAGGACTCGCGGACCCCGTGCGCGTCGTCGGCATCGACTGGCGGTCGGCCGAAGCCTGAGGGCGGGGCGGATGATCGGCATCCGGCCGACCCTGGATGGTCGAACGTCCAGACTTCGCCTCGAGGGGTGGTCCGCGTTCGTGCCGATGGACTACCCTGCACCTCCTGGCCGGTGAAGGAACCCCCCTGATCCGCGAGCCGGCAAGAGGAGTGCGTGAGATGCGGTGGACCGGACGGCGCGCTGCGCGCTCGACCCTCCGAAACAACCTTGGCCGAAATAACCTTGGCCGAACGAACCACGGCCGACCGAACCTTGGCCGAACGAACCACGGTTGGAAGGGCCTCACCGGCGCGACGGCGCTGCTCGTCGTCGCGTCGCTCATCCCGTGGACCCCGTCGATCGGCGTCACTGCGCGAGCGGCCGCCGCCTCGAAGCAGAGCTGGCGCCTCGCCCCCGGCGTGACGCTCACGCGGATCCGCTACCCCGACACGCCGAACGAGGTCCGCGTCCTCACGATCGTGCCGCAACGCGGTCCGAAGCTCGATCCCGTCGCGGCCGGCCCGTCGTTCCCGATGTACAAATTGACGAGCGGGATGGCCGCGGGCAACGGCGCGATCGCGGGCACCAACGGCGACTTCGCGACCGACTACGGGGCGCCGGTCCACGCGCTGATGATCGACGGTGAGCTGTGGACGTCGGGGATCGGGGGTGGGGCGATCTACGGAACGTCGCCCGACGGCGTGAACGCCTACGTCGGCACGCCGTCGCTTCGGATGGTGGCGCGCTCGCCCAACCTTCCCACGCAGCGGATCAGCCACTGGAACGCGGGAACCCCCGATCTGGCCTCGGTCCACGCGTACACGTTCCGGGGCGGCAGCGGCGTCACGCCGCCGGGATCGGCCAATCCGTCGGCAAGCGATCCGGTGTGGTGCGCGGTGCGGCTCGCGCCGATCTCCGGCTACGGCTGGACGGGTCCCGATCGCACGATGATCGACCGCGCCTACCGGGTCCAGATGCGCGAGTGCGCCAGGACCAAGATGTCCCTCGGGTCCGACAACGGCAACGTGGTCCTCGCTTCGAAGGGTACCGACGGGCCGGGCGGGACATGGCTCACGAGCCTTGCCGACGGTGCCAGAGTGAAGCTCCAGTACGGGTTCACCGGCTGGACGGGGGTCACGGACGCCGGCGGGGGCAACGACATGCTCGTCAACCGCGGTGAGAACGTCGCGCCCGCGCACTACCCGGGCGCGCCGAACGTGCTCTGGTACAACCCGCGGACCTCGGTCGGCGTGAACGGCGGGTGCGCCGACGCCGATCCCGGCACGACGTGCAAGATCTTCGTGGTGACCGTCGACGGCCGACAGTCCTCGACGGGTTGGTCGAAAGGCATGCAGCTCCCACGCCTCGCGAGGGAGTTCCTCGATCTCGGTGCCGAGTTCGCGATGAACCTCGACGGCGGTGCGAGCACGGCGATGTGGGTGAAGGACCGGCGCAACGCCTATTGCCAGAGCGCCACGGCGGTCGGAGGCTGCCTGGTGAACCGGCCTTCCGCGTCGTTCGGGGAGCGCGTCACGATCACGGGCCTCACGGTGCTGAAGGACCCCGATCCGAACACCCCCGCCGGACTGCCATAGCGGAGCGGAGCACGCCGGGCTGAGCGCCGTGAGCGCGTTCGAGGTCGTCATCGGACTCGTCATGGTCGCGGGCCTCGTGGGGGTCGTCCTCCCGGTTGGCCCGGGCATGCTGCTGATCGTCGGCGCGGCGATCTCCTGGGCCGTGTCGACCGGCGGAGTCGCGGCGTGGGCCGTCACCGCCCTCCTGATCGCGATCGGCGTCGCCGCCTCAGCGATCGCCGTCGTGGTCCCGGCGAAGCGCGCGGGAGCGGCAGGAGCGCCCGCGTGGGTGATGCTCGTCGGCGCGATCGGCCTCGTGGTCGGTTTCTTCACGATCCCGGTGATCGGCGCGCTCATCGGATGGGCCGTCGGCATCTGGGTCGGCGAGGTGGCCCGCCTGAAGGCCGCTGGCCCTGCGTGGTCGACGACCGTCGCGACGATCCGCGGTCAGGCCCTCGGCATGGCGATACAACTCACCGCCGGCGTGATGATGATCGCGATCTGGTTGGCGGCGGCGATCACGATCCCCTAGCGCGCGGGCGGTACCATCTCGGCCGTGCGAAGGCTCGATGGCAAGGTGGCGCTCATCACCGGCGGCACGTCCGGGATCGGCCGGGCGACCGCGGAGCTGTTCGCCGGCGAGGGTGCGAAGGTCGCGATCACCGGCCGCGACGAGCGGCGGGGCGCCGAGGTCGTCGGCGAGATCGAGGCGGCGGGCGGCGACGGTCTCTTCGTGCGCGCCGACGTCAGGGTCGCGGCCGACTGCGAGCGCTCGGTCGCCGAGACCGTCGGCGGCTTCGGACGGATCGACGTGCTGTTCAACAACGCGGGTGTCTACGTCGCGAACGACGTGCTCGGCTGCGACGAGGACGAATGGGATCTGCAGGTCGACACCAGCCTCAAAGGGACGTTCCTGATGTCGAAGTTCGCCCTGCCGCACATGATCGGGCAGGGCTCGGGCTCCATCGTGAACTGCGCCTCCGGCTGGGGGCTCGTCGGCGGCGCCAAGGGTGCCGCCTACTGCGCAGCCAAGGGCGGCATGGTCGTCATGACGAAGGCGATGGCGCTCGACCACGGGCCCCAGGGCGTCCGCGTGAACGCCGTATGCCCGGGCGACACCGAGACCCCGATGGAACATGAGGATGCGCGCGACCGAGGGATGACGTGGGACGCGTTCGTCGCGTGGGCCTCGGCGGGACGCGCGATCCCACGCATGGGACAGCCCGACGAGATCGCTCGGGCCGTGCTGTTCCTCGCGAGCGACGAATCCAGCTACATCACCGGCGCGGCGCTCCCCGTCGATGGCGGCGGCGTCGCCGACTAGTGCAGGAGGCGTACATGCTCGAGGGTAGCGGTGAACCGGCCGGTCAGGCTCCCTGGCCCACGCTGCCCGGTCGCGACTATCACGACGCCGGCGTGTTCGCGCTCGACCAGGAGCGCGTCTTCTCCCGCTCGTGGGTCTGCGTCGGCCGCGGGGAGCACCTGCCCGATGCCGGCGACTATCTGACGCCCGAGATCGACGGCGAGTCGCCCATCGTGATCCGCGGGCAAGACGGGCAGCTCCGCGCGTTCGCCAACACGTGCCGCCATCGTGGGACCCAGCTGCTCGAGGGCGAGGGCACGGTTCGCGGCGCGATCAAGTGCCCGTACCACGCGTGGACCTATGGCTTCGACGGCCGCCTGCTCGGCTCGCCGAACGTCGGCGCCGACGACGGGATCGATCGCGATCGGATCGGGCTTTGGCCCGTCCCGCTCGCGGAGTTCGACGGCTTCGTCTTCGTGAACCTCGATGGTCGCGCCCCGCCGCTCGACGAGGTCGTGGCCGCCCAGCCCGACTCCCCGCTGGAGCTCGAGCGGTACCGCGTCGGCGAGCTGCGGGTCGGCGCCCGGCGCGAATACGACGTGGAGGCCAACTGGAAGATCGTGGTCGAGAACTACCACGAGTGCCTGCACTGCCCGACGGTGCACCCCGAGCTCGTCAAGATCGTCCCGCTGTACCGACGAGGCGAGGTCGAGGAGGAGGGCCAGACCCTCGGGAACTCGATGGGGGAGGGGCTCACCTCGTTCACGGCGACCGGCACCTCGACATTGCCACCGCTGCCGGGACTCGACGAGGCCGACGTGCACACGTTCTACGGCGTGTACCTGTTCCCGAACCTGATCCTCAACTACCACTCCGAGACCGTGAACGCGGTGACGATCCATCCGGTCGCCCCCGACCGTACGCGGGTCGTGAGCGAGTTCCTCTTCTCGCCCGCCTCGGTGGCCGCCGACGGGTTCGATCCGAGCGACGTGGTGGAGTTCCGCGACCTCGTCGCCCACCAGGATTGGCGGGTCTGCGAGCTCGCCCAGCGCGGCGTGTCGTCCCGCTACTACACAGCGGGCATGTACCCACGGCAGGAGAAGTGGATCGCCGCGTTCAACCGCCGGTACCTGGACGCGCGAGGTCCGCTGGACCCTGCCTGAGGGCTCGGCACAGCGGTCGCTCCCTCCGCTTGCGGCCGGGCCGAATCGGAACGCACTCCGTGATGTTCGACGGTTTGGCGAGCCCCCGCGCGGGGAACCCTGCGATGTGGGGTGCACGCACGGAGTGCCTCCGATGTCGTCGCCGGAAGGAACAGGCCGGAGGGAACAAAGCCGGAAGGAACTGGATGATCCGCTACACGCTTGTCGAGGGGCCGGAGCATTCCCGCGCCCCTAAGGGAAGCCCCCTCGTCGGTTATCACCATGCGGTCTTTGCCACCGAGGAGGGCAAACGCCTGAGGCGGTACCTGAGCGACATGGGCGTCGCCGAGATCATGCGCCGCCAGGGCACAGACGCGGCGACGTTCTCCATCGAAGAGTTCGATCGCTGGACGGTGCCTCCCGACATGGAGGCGCTCGAAGCCCGCTACGACGCCGAGGCGGGCCAGGGAGCCTGATGGCCCTGGACACACCCGAGAAGCACAGCCCGAGGGTCCCGGAACGATGGGGCCAACGACACGGAAGGAGCGTGAGAAGCATGGCAGAAGTCATCGAGACGATCGACGTGGAGGTGCCGGTCAGCACCGCCTACAACCAGTGGACGCAGTTCGAGGAGTTCCCGCGGTTCATGGAGGGCGTCGAGCGCATCCAGCAGCTCGACGACACCCATCTCCGCTGGGAGGCCGAGGTGGCTGGTAAGCGGGAGGAGTGGGATGCCGAGATCACGGAGCAACATCCCGACGAGCGTGTCGCGTGGGTCGCGACGAGCGGCAAGGGCAACGCCGGGGTGGTCACGTTCCACCGTCTGGCCGATGACCAGACGCGCGTAACCGTGCAGCTCGACTGGGAGCCCGAAGGCGTCACCGAGAACGTCGGGGTCGCGCTCGGGTTCGACGATCGTCAAGTCAAGAAGGATCTCGCTCGGTTCAAGGAGATGATCGAAACGCGCGGCACCGAGACCGGCGCGTGGCGGGGCGACGTCGAGCCCGGCTCCGATTCCATGGGTACCTCTCCGGAAGATCGGGGCATGTGAGAGGTGACGGGCCTCAGTCCGTGGGGACGAACGTGCCGACGGCGCGCGCACAGTCGGTTCCGGCGCCGTCGGCGAGCCGTCCTTCGGCGCGGCCCGTGCGCCGTCCCGCGTGCACCGTGCGCGCCTCGACACGGACCTGCCCCAACCCCACCGGTCGGAGGTAGTCCACCCGGAGGTCGACGGTGGACCAGTCTCGATCGGTCTCGGCGATCAGGGCGAAGGTGAGGGCGGTATCAAGCAGCGTCGCGAGCACCCCGCCATGGGTCACCCCCGTGCCCGCGCCGTTCTCCACCACCGGGGACAGGGTTCCCTCGATGCGAACCTCCCTCGGTCGAGCGCACCTCAAGATCGCCGATCACGGCGTGCAGCGGGCGCCTCGTCGAGATAGGCCTGCAATGTCTCGCTCGTCGGTCACGCGGCTCCTTCTGCGGTCTCGGGGCGGGCGGTAGTATCACACGCTCGCGCACCGGATCCGGACCGGCCAGGAGAGGAAGTGACACCCAGAAGGCGACCCTCGAGCCCGATCACCTGATCGTGTGGGGCGACGTGGAGATGCTCGGCGACGAAGTGTCGCGGACATTGGGCCTCGAACCCGATCGACGGAGGCGTCCACCCGGGACCGGGGCACCCGCAACATGCTGTTCGCGATGGAGGGCGACCGCTTCCTGGAGGTTCTCGGGCCCGGACGCGGGACAGGCGGGAGGCGTCGTCGGCCCGGCTCGACGGCTATCCGAAGGCGCGCTCTGGTGGTGGGCCGCCCGCAGCGGGCGCCGCTGGCCGACGTGCGCATCGGCTCACTGCGCTGGCGTGGCGCCGGGTCCGGTCGAGCGGGCTCACGTATCCGGCCGGGCGGCGAGCGGCTCAATGGGAGACGTTCGACCCCGTCCGGAGCCGTACGGCACCGCCTTGCCGTTCGTGATCCGGTGGACGGACGGCCCGCCCATCTGCGAGGCCGCACGCCGTGCTGCGTGTTGCGCTCACTACGCCTGTGTCATCCGGATGCGGCCGGGCTCTCGGCGGTCGTGACGGCGCTCGGCCTCATCGACGCGGTCATCGAGGTCGAGGACGCGGTGTCTGCCGGCCTGTCGGCGACGATCGAGGGGCCGGCCGGCACGCTCGAGCTGGCGACCCCTGGCCTCGGGACCCCTGGACCTCGGCGACCCCTGGCTAGACCCCTGGACTCGCGACCTCATGAGGGCCGTCTCCTTCGAGCACCACGGGGGGCCCGAGGTCCTGCGCTTCGGCGAGGCTCCGACGCCCGAGCCCGGGGCCGGCGACGTGCTCGTTCGGGTCGAGGCGTGCTCGCTCAACCACCACGACGTCTTCACGCGACGCGGCATGCCCGGCATCCGAACGCCAGCTGCCGATGGTGCCCGGATGCGACGGCGCCGGCCGTATCGAGCGCCTCGGCGCCGACGTCGAAGGATGGACCGAGGGCGACCGGGTCCTGATCGATCCGCTGATCGGCGTGACCGGCATGATCGGCGACACCGCGTGGGGGGCATGCGCCGAGTTCGTGTCCGTCGACGCGGGCCAGCTGATCGCGCTGCCCGACGACGTCGATGCGGTGGCGGCGTCGTGCCTGCCGGTGGCCTACGGCACGGCCCAGCGGATGCTCGTGACGCGTGGGCAGCTCCGCGCGGGCGAGTCGGTGCTGATCCTCGGGGCGAGCGGCGGCGTCGGGACCGCTTGCGTGCTGCTGGCGATGTCCCTCGGCGCCGACGTCACGGCCGTGGCGAGCAGCGCGGAAAGATGCGCGTGCCTGCAGGCTCTCGGGGCCGACCGGACGGTCGACTCCAGCGAGGAGGACATCGTCGAACACACGCGGCGCACGACGGGCCGGCTGTTCTCGGGCGGCGGATACGACGTGGTCGTCAACTTCACCGGGGGCGACACCTGGGCGAAGTCCCTCCGCTGCGCCAAGAAGGGGGGACGGGTGCTGACGTGCGGGGCGACCGCCGGGTTCGATCCGCCGACCGACCTCCGCTACATCTGGACGGGGGAGCTCGACGTCCGCGGTTCCGACGGGTGGGAGCGCGAAGACCTGCACGCGCTGCTCGGTGCGCGTTCGGGCGGGGCTCCTCACCCCCGTGATCGACCGGGTCCTCCCGCTCGACCGGGCGATCGAAGGGATCGCGCTGCTCGAAGAGCGTGCGGTCTTCGGCAAAGTCGTGATCGCGCCGTGATCCGCACGGTGCCCCGGCCCGCGAGCCTTGCGGCGATCCACCACGCGTGGCTCGGAACTGGTCGCACGGCCTCTCACCGACCTGTCGGGCGAGGAGCCGCTCGTCCTTACGTACGAGGCGTTCGACGATCTCGCGGCAAGGATCGCCGGCGGTCTCGCCGCCCGGGGCGTCCGGGCGCGGCGACCGCGTCGGCATCCTCGCCGAGAACTCCGCCCGGTGGGCGGCCGCGTTCTTCGCGATCCTTCGTCTCGGCGCGGTCGTCGTGCCACTGAGCCCCCGCCTCCCCGACGAGACGTTGCGGGAGATCGCCAGGGATGCGGGCACGGTCCTCGTCCTCGTCGACGGGGGGAACGACACACGGACCATCGACATGCCCACCGATCGACCTCGATGCCGACGATCTTCTGGGCGATCCCGTCGCGCCGGCGGCGATCGATCCCGCATCCACCGCGATCCTGCTCTACACCAGCGGCTCGACCGGCCGGCCCAAAGGTGCGCTCCTGAGTCATCGGAGCCAGTTGTTCACCCTCGAGTCCTGGGCGAGCGTCGAGACGAGCCGCTCGATGCGTCGCACGCTCGTGGCGGCGCCCTTGTTCCACAAGAACGGCCTCGGCGAGACGAAGCTCGGGCTCTGGCTCGGGGCCGAGGTCCTGCTCCAGCGACGGTTCGATCCGCGCGCGTACCTCGCGGCGGCGGCCGAGCACCGATGCTCCACGCTGTCGGGCGTGCCGACGATGTTCGCGCTGATGATGGCCGAGCACGAACTGCTCGACCGCCTAGACCTCACGTGCGTGCGTGGCCTCGAGATCGGCTCGGCGCCCTTCACCGAGGCGCTCCTCGAGCGGGTGCGTGAGGTCTTCCCCGCGGCGACCGTCTACAACTCTTATGGAGCGACCGAGGTCGCCGCCATCTTCGGGGACCATCCCGAGGGGGAGCCGGCGCCGCGGACCTCGGTGGGGTACCCGCTCGAGACGGTCGAGGTTCGCCTCGTTGGCGAGGACGACGCCGAGGCGAACCCCGGGGAGCTCTGGGTCCGGTGCGAGGGCGTCATGGACGGCTATCACGGCGCGAGCGAGCTGACCCGGCTGAAGATCGTCGACGGCTGGTGCCGCACGGGAGACGTGATGCTCCGTGACGACGACGGATGGTTCCATTTCGTCGGCCGGACCGACGACATGTTCACCTGCGGCGGCGAGAACGTGTACCCGGGCGCGGTCGAGCAGCGACTGGAACGTCATCCGGCGATCCGCCAGGCCGCGGTCGTTCCCGTGCCCGACGAGGTCAAGGGCCAGGTGCCGGTCGCCTTCGTGGTGGCGTCTCAGGGTCTTCGGCTGAGCGAGGACGACGTGAAGCGGTGGGCCATCGAGCACGGCCCGCCGAATCAGCACCCCCGGCGGGTGTGGCTCGTGGAGGCGCTGCCGCTGAGCGGTACCGAGAAGGTGGATCGCCGATCGCTGGTCGCGCAGGCTATCCACCGGTCCCATCCCGCTCGGGATCCGATCGGTCCGCCAGGTCCGTGACCAGGTCGACGATCTCACCCAACGTCATCGCGAACCCCTCGGCGTGGGCTTGCTCGAACGCCGCGTCCCCGAGCGCCGCTCGGGCCTCGCTCCCCGGATCGCCGTACAGCGACATGGCGACCGGCGGGAAGTGGATGTTGAGGTCCTCCTCGAAGTAGGCCCATGCGCCGACCAGCTGCGCTGCCCGACGAGGGTCGCCTTCGAGGTTCGCCAGCACGGCGTTGGGGAGCACGACGTTGGCGACGACGATCGGCCCCGGTGACTCGGCCGCGATGCGCGTCGCCTCGGCGAGTCGTGTGCGCGCCGCCTCGCCGTGATCCAGCGCGAGCTCCGCCGCGGCGAGACCCACGAGCGACTCGCAGAGCGCGAGCCGCTCTCCGACCTCCCGATGCATCGCGATGCCGCGCTCCATGGCGGCGATCGCTGCGGGCAGCTCCCTGAGGAAATGATGGAAGAAGCCGATGGCGGTCCAGATCTGAGCCCGCAGGGCCAGGTCCTCGTCCAGCGCGGTCGCCAGACTCTCCCGGATCAGGACCATGGCTGCCCCGACGTCGTCCTCGAGCATCATCGGCATGAAGCTGAGGTTGAACAGGGACCAGGACAGCAGCTGCGGATCCTCGATCTCGCGGGCGATGTCGACCGCCTCCTCGTACGCGGCGTGCGCCGGCTCGAAGTCGGTCTGCCAGTACGCGACGCCTCCGAGCGCTCCGAGCGCCCGCGCGCGGGCGGCGCCACGCGGCTGCACGTCGTCGAGCGCGAGGAGCCGCTCGAGCCTCGCCCGTCCCTCGCGCAGGTGACCCCGCTGCTGCCAGAACCGCCAGATCGCCGCCGCGCTGCGCAGCCCCGTGTCGACGTCGCGCGCGTCCCCCGATCGCTCGGCTCGGTCCAGAGCGATCCGCACGTTGTCGTGTTCGCGCTCGAGGATCGCGAGCCAATGCATCTGGTGCTCGCCGGTGAGGTGCGGCTCGGCTTCTTCGGCGAGCTCGAGGAACCGCTGTCCGTGACGGCGATGGATGGTGTCGCGCTCGTCCGAGGCATCGAGGCGCTCCGTCGCGAACTCCCGGATCGTCTCGAGCATCGAGAACCGCAGCTCCCCGTGCTCGAGCTCGCTCTGCCGCACCAGGCTGGCGTTCACGAGCGCGCTCATCCCGTCGAGCACGGCCAGGTCCGGCCCGCACACCGCTTCGGCGGCCCCAAGGATCCATCCGCCCGAGAAGACGGACAGGCGCGCGAACAGACGCTGCTCGTTCGGCTCGAGGAGATCGTCGCCCCATCGGATCGCGCCCCTCAGCGTGCGTTGGCGTTCGGGCGCGTCCCGGGGGCCGTCGGTGAGCACGGCGAGGGCGTGGTCCAGGCGCTCGGCCAGGTCGCTCGGGCTGAGGATCCGCATCCTGCTCGCCGCGAGCTCGAGGGCCAGGGGAAGCCCGTCGAGTCGCGCCACGATGCGTGCGATCGCCGGCGCCGTCTCGGCAGTGACGCTGAAGCCCGGTCGAACGGCGGCCGCTCGGTCGGCGAACAGCCGCACCGATCCGTAGGTCGACAGCCGTTCCGCGTCGAGCGGCCGATCGGGCTCGGGGGCGTCGAGGGGGTCGACCCGGTATTCGCGCTCGCCGGCCAGCCGCAGGGAGATGCGGCTCGTGGCCAGGACCGAGAGGCCCGGTGCCGCGTCGAGCAGCGCACCGACCACCGCGGCCGACGCGACGAGCTGCTCGAGGTTGTCGAGCACGAGGAGCAGCTCGCGTTCTCGTAGGTGATCGTGCACGGCGTCGGCGGGATCGCGGCCCGGGACCTCGCGCGCCCCCAGGACCCGAGCGATCTCGGGCAGCACGAGGTCGGGGTCGGTGACCGTGCTCAGGTCGACGAACGACACACCGTCGGCGAACCGGTCGAGCTGGCCGGCCGCGACCTGCAACGCGAGCCGCGTCTTGCCCGTGCCGCCCGGGCCCGTCAGCGTCAGAAGACGATGCGTGCGCACGAGCTCGGCGATCTCGGTGATCTCTCGATCCCGGCCGACGAACGACGTTCGGGGTGGCGGCAGGTTCGTTCGTCGCGCCTCGATCGACCGCAGCGGCGGGAAGTTGGCCTCGAGGTCGTCGATGACCACGTCGTGGAGATGCTGGGGATGGTCGAGATCCTTCAGTCGGTGCAGGCCGAGGTCGCGGATCGTGATGCCGTCGGCCAGGCTGTGCGCGACGAGCCCCCGCGTGGCGTCGGACAGCACGATCTGGCCCCCGTGGCCCGTCGCGGCGATCCGAGCCGCACGGTGGACGTCGATCCCGACGTAGTCGTCGCCGCCGAGGATGCCCTCACCCGTGTGGAGCCCGATGCGGACCCGGATGGACCGGCCGTCGGTACCGGCGTCTGGCGCGAGCGCACGTTGCGCCGCGATCGCGGCGTCCAACGCCCCGCCGGGCGTGGCGAAGACCGCGAAGAACGCGTCACCCTCGGTGCGGATCTCGACGCCGTGTCCGCTCTCGATGGCGGCGCGCATGATGGCGGCGTGCCGGTCCTGCAGGTGCGCGTAGCTCTCGGTTCCGAGCTCCTGGAGGAGCCGCGTCGAGCCCTCGATATCGGTGAACAGGAACGTCACGGTGCCGGTCGGCAGCTCAAGCATGGCGCGTACCGTACCCTGCGAGAGAGAGCGCTCGGAGGCCCGACGAACGAGGTGGACCGCCGGCGTCCCCCAGCGGAAGATCTCATCACCCAGGAACGCCGGCCTCGATCAACCCACGGATGAACCGGTTGAGCACGTCGTGGGTGTGGCCATAGATCGAGCCGTGCCCCATCCCCTCGAACAGGTGATAGTCGCCGTGCGGGGCCAGGTCGGCCACCACCTTCGCATCCTGGGGCGGTGCCTCGATGTCCTCGCCGAAGGCGATCACGTGCAGCGGCACCTCGCATGCCGCGAGGCGATCCGTCTGATCGAACGTGAGGCACGGCTCCCATTGCGCCAGCAGCGACGACTCGTTCTCGCCGGAGGCCATCCATTCGACGAGGTCCTCGCGGATCTTCGGCCAGAGCTCGGGGTCGCCGAGCACCCGCGCCGGATAGAGCATCGCCGCGTAGTGCGCCACGCCCATCATGCCGTCGAGCGTGCCGCCGTTCGCGCGGAAGTCCATTTCGGCCTTCTGGTAGTCCCACGCCCAGCCGGTGCTGTTCGCACCCGTGCCCATGACGACCGCCAACCGGACGAGATCCGGACGGTCCAGGCAGAGCTCCTGCGCGATCAACGAACCCATCGACAGGCCCACGAGCGCGACGGGAGGGTGGCAGACGGCTTCGATCAGCTCCGCCGTATCGAGCGCGAACCCGCGGAACGTCCACGGCACCGGCGCGTCGCACGTCGTCGCCCCGATCCCTCGGCTGTCGAACGTCGTGTTGCGGAAGGCGCCCTGGAAGTACGGGACCTGGTAACGGTGCCACCGGCTGCCCATGTCACCGCCGCCCGCGATCCACACACGACGTCGGGACCGGTCCCGAACTGCTCGTACGCAACCGTGGCTTCGGATCCCTCGACGAACGGCATGGCGAAACATCGTAGCGAGCCTCGTCGCGACGGTCGGGGCCGGCCCTGGACGCGCTGGCGCCGGCTCGGCTGGCCGCACGCGGGCGAGCATCGTTCACACTGTGCGCCTTGCCGGCGCTTCGTCAGGGCGGCGCGCGTCCGTCGGAGGTTTCGAGCACCGACCCGTCGGGTCGGCGGAACACGGGCCGACCGTCGATGAGCTCCAGGCCGAACCCACCCCTCGCATGGACGATCCGGTGATGGCGCCGGCAGAGGAGGACCAGGTTCGCGACGGCCGTCGGCCCACCCCGGGCCCAATGCACCACATGATGCGCGTCGCACCAGGCGTGGGGGCGATCGCACCCCGGGAACCGGCAACCGCGGTCGCGGACGATCACCACCCGTCGCATCGCGGGCGGGACGAGCGGGGTTCGCCTGCCGACATCGAGCGGCTCGGAACGTCCGGCGAGCACGACCCGGGTCAACGAGGCATCACACGCCAGGCGCGCGGCGACCTCGGTGGACACCGGTCCGACATGGTCGAGTTCGCTCGAGGGGACCTCGGCATCCGAGGAAGCGACGTGTCTGAGCGCGTCGGCGTCCATCGTCACCGTGACGTGGGGACGTTCGCCCGCGACCTTCGGTCGGCGGCCGCCGTCGAGCCACTGGCGGCAGATCTCGCCCAAGGCATCGACCCGGCGCTGGGCAGGGGTGCGCACGTCGTCGTCGCCCCGCGATCGAGCCTCGACATCGGGCACGGCCGCGAGCGCCGTGAGGAGCGTTTCGCCACATTCGGGGTCGAGATCGCCGTCCACGCGAACCATCCCTCCGAAGGACACCGATGCATGGAGCCGGCGCCCGGCAGGCAGCCCTTCGTCGCCCTCGAGGAACCGGTCACGATCCACCCGCTCGCGCCAGGTCGCGGCCACCCGGCGGAGCTCGGCGATCGGATGCCGCGTGGCGGCTTCGACCAGGAGTCCCTCGGATCGCTCGAACGCCGCGTGGTTCACGTCGCGGGCGTCGACCAACACGCGGGCGGCATGCAGGGAGACCGTGCCGTCGGCGAGTGCCCGACGCGTGGCCGGCATGTGCTCGAGCGCCCGGGCCACGCGCGCATCACCGCGAGCGGCTCCCCAGGCCATCCGGAACCGAGCGGCGAGCCAGGAAGCGGTCGACAGGTGGCCGTCGCGAGCGTGGAAGCGGCGTCGGTCGAGCTCCGCCAACCGCCGCAGGCGCTCGACCTCGAGCACCTCCATCACCCGGTGCAGCTCGGCGAAGTCCTGTTCGATCCGGGCGTCGGGCAACTCGCCGAGAGCCTCGTTCCGCAAGGCCTCCGCGGCCGAACGGAGCTCGCTCACCATGCACTCCCTACGAACATGCGTTCGACGATAGCCTCGACGGTCCTCGGTGTCTGCGGTCCGCGTCACACTCCAACGCAGATCGCTCCCGGGAAGCCCGGGGGTTCCCCTCCTCGAGGGAATCCGCTAGAAAAGATCCGACTGGAGGTGACGTCGATGTTCGAGACGGCGACGGCGCATCCGACGATCGCGGTGACGGATCTGGAGCGCGCCAAGCAGTTCTACGGCGGGACCCTCGGCCTGAGGGCGAAGGAGGCCCGCTCCGACGGGGTGGCCTACGAGACGGGAGGGACCTGGTTCCTCGTGTATCCCTCGCAGTTCGCCGGGACGGCGCAGAGCACGTTGATGACCTTCGAGGTGAAAGATGTCGACGCGGCGATCGATGATCTGACCGCGAAGGGCATCACGTTCGAGCACTACGACCTCCCGGGTTTGAAGACCGACGAACGCGGGATCGCGGAGATCGAAGGGGTCCGAGGCGCCTGGTTCAAGGACCCGGACGGCAACATCCTCGCCGTGGGCGAGCAAGGTTGAAGGCGCCTCCCGATCGGGACACGGCCAGAGACTCGGGCTCGTGACGGCGTCCACCTCCGAACGACCCGGGTACGTGGTGCTCCGTCAGGTCGGGAAGGACACATGGCAGCTGGTGGGCGACGTCGACCGGCGACCGGGCATGACCGCCCGCCTGTCCCGCACCCAGGCGATCCAGGACGCGACCGACGGATCCGCGAAGGCGGGCGAGTCCTACCGGGTCCTTCCCCGGAGCGAGTGGCGCCTCGCCGCGGAGTGAACCCCACGCCCCGCGGGCCGATCCCGAAACCCCGACGCAGCACCTCGTCGACCGCTCGATGATTCCGTCGACTCACCGGTCGACACACCGAAGGCCTGGGCCACTGGGCCCAGGCCTTCGGGTGCGGATCACCTCACGAGCTACCTCGAACCGAGGCGACATCCGGTAGACGAGCCGGAACCCGCGAGGGCGGTGAGCTGGTTGGATTCTGCCGGGTCTTCCCGGCAAAGCGGGCTGGGCGGTGGCCCCGCCCGCGAGGGATGGCTCAGCAGCCAGTCACCTCGAGGGTCTCCTGCGATTCATGCAAGTAGGACCACCTCCTTCCTCTCGTACCGCACATGCTGCCTCACGTCTCGCGGTACGGCAACACGTCACCCCGAAGATTCGCCGGCCGAAGATCCACCGTCAGAAGACCCGCCGGCCGGAGATCCACCGGCGCCGGGGATCTTCGCGACGAGGTGCTCGCGCATCCACGTCTCCATCGCGTCGGTCGGCACGTTTCGTCGCGACACGATGAGTCGGACCGACCGATCGATGCGCTCCACGACGCCGAAGCTGATCCGTGCCGGTCCTTCGACGTGACGATCCTGGAGCCGTTCGTGCGCGCGGGCGATCCACCCACCGAGCCGGCCGCCGATCCGCCGCGCGAGGGCGCCGGGGCCCGCGAGGATCGCCGTGATCGCGGGTGGTCCGCCTCCCGCCTCGAACGCGAGCTCGAGGTCGTCGACCTTGCCGGCCATGCGACCGTTCGGGTCGATCAGTTGCAGGTCCAGCAGTGAGAGCCCGACGTCGAGGACCCGCCCCGCGGGTGGCTCGTCCGGCAGCAGGTCGGCGCTCCGATCGGCGGTCGCGTCGATGCGGAGCCGCGTCGGCTCGATCGCGGTCACGTGGCCCCACGAGATCTCGACCATGCCGCGGTGCAGCGCCGTGAACCCCTCCTTCAGCGGCCAAGGCCCGCGCACGCCCGCACGGTCGAAGCCGAGGCGCACGCCGAGCGAGCGCGGCCCGACGAGCAGGCTCCGCACCTGGAGCGACGCGCCCCACACCCCGACAGGCGTCCCGGCCTGGACGACGCGGACGTCGTGCACCTTCCCGATCGAGACGTCGTCGCTCCCAAGCACCTCGCTCCCCAGCAGATCGGTCATCCGCACGACGTCACGCGCCTCCCTTCGTGACGATCAACAGCGGGATCGCCGCGATCGAGATCGCGAACAACAAGATGAGGTAAGCGAACGCGAGTGCGTTCGCCGGCCGCGAGTTGGTCTTGTCGCCCATGTACGTCGGATCGTTCGCGACGACGAGGATCGGGAAGTACGTCAGCGGCAGGGCCGCAGCGGAGAACACGATCGAGTACTCGGTCACCTTGACCGGGTCGACCGTCGTGAGCGCGAGTCCCGCGGCGACGAGGAGCGCGGCGATCACCACCACGTGGAAACGTGACGCTTCGCGCGGACGTACGTACTTGCCCCACTGCCAGCCGAAGAACTGGCTCACGGTGTAGCCGGCCGACAGTGACGTCTCGAGCGCGGCACTGAAGATCGCGGCGAACATGCCGACGAGGAGGATCACGACCGCGCCTTCGCCGAGCGCGATCCCGACGGGAAGCGTGAGGTGCCCGAGGCTGTCGGCCTCCACGCCCTGGGGGCGCAGGACGATCGCGGTCGAGGCCATGATCGCGAGCGACAGGAGGCCGCCGAGCGGGAACCCGAGGTAGACGTTCGCGCGGTTCACCATGAGGTCGCGCCGTGTCCAGCCCTCCTCGACGGCGCCGGACGAGAAGAAGAACACCTCGTAGGGCGTCATCGCCGCCCCGAGCAGCGCGATCCCGAAGAACGCGTAGGTAGGCAGGGATTCCGACGGTGGGATCGACGGGCTCGTCGCCTGCGTCACGAGCCCGCCGAGCTCGGGCCGGAGCTCCCAGACCGCCGCGGCGATGACGACGAGCAGCAGGCCGGTGACCCCGAAGACCTTCTCCATCGTCGAGAACCTGACGCGCCAGATCACGAGCCACACCGCGACCGCCATGAGCGGGATCCACGCCAGGTAGTTCACGTTCGTCGCGAGCTCGATCACGAGCGCCAGGCCGGCGATCTCGGCCGTGAGGGTGAGGATGTTGATCAGGAACGAGGCCGAAAGGTTGACGAGCGCGGGGCGAGCCCCGAGTCGCTCGCGGATGACGTCGAAGACCGGGCGACCGCTGACCGCCGCCACCCGGCCCGACATCTCCGCGAACAGCACGATCCCGACGACGCCGACGACGACGACCCACGCGAGACCCATGCCGAAGCGCGCTCCCGTCGTGGCATTCGCCACGAGGTCGCCCATGTCGACGAACCCGCCGAAGGCCGTGAGGATCCCGAGGAAGATCTCGAAGAGCCGCCGGATCTTCACGGGCGCTCGTGCTCCTGCGCGAACGACTCGAGTCGATCGGCCAGCTCGTGGAGCGGCGCCGCGAGTCGCACCACCTCGTCGTGATCGTCCCTCCGTGCCGTGATGCGAAGCTCGGCGAGCGAGGCCGCGACCTCGTCGAGGAGTGGCAGCAGCTCGGCCCGGAGCGCGTCCGAGGGCGGGTCCGGCGGCTGGATCGACGCGAACGTGTCGCGAACGGACACGGCCCCGACCTCCGCGTCGCCGAGGATCACGGCGACGATCGGCGCTTGGAGACCCTCGCGGTCGACCGCTTCGGCGGCGAGGATCGCGGTTCCCACGTGACTGGCCGCCGCCTCGGCCGAGGACACCGCTTTGCCCTCGTAGTCATCGACGTCCCGCGCCGGAAGCACACACGCGGTCAGGATCGAGAGGGCGACGACGCCCCACGAACGCGACCGCCGGATCACGGCCGAAGCCTACCCGCGACGCATCGCATCGAAGCATGCACCGGCGATGACGACGGGCTGTCGAGCGAAGCGCTCATCGCTCGAGCGCTCGGCGGCTGGTCCTCGGCTGGTCCTCGGAAACGGCGTGGCGGCGCTAGGCTTTCGGGCATGCCGAGAGCCGTGTGGACGGGATCGATCACGTTCGGGCTCGTGACGATCCCTGCCCGGCTGTTTCCGGCCACCGAGCCGAAGGACGTCCGCTTCCACCTCACCGATGCCCGAGGCCGCCGGGTCCGGTATCGGCGCTTCGTCGCCGACGACGAGCCGGGAACCGAACACGCCCTTCTTTCCGAACACGCCCTGCCTTCCGAGCAAGCCGCGCCTTCAGAACGAGATGGCCCCGGTTCGGAGGAGGGTTCGCCCGACTGAAGGGCGTCCGCCATCCGCGCCGGAAGCCGGGCTCGCGGAGAAGGAGGTCGCGTTCGAAGATCTGATGCGCGCGTACGAGACCGACGACGGGAGCGTCGTGGTGCTGGGCCTGGACGAGATCGGATCGGTTCGGCCCGAGCCGAGCAGAACGATCGAGATCGAGGACTTCGTCGATCTCGCCGATATCGATCCGGTCTTCTTCGAGAAGAGCTACGTCGTCGCCCCCCAGCGGGGCGCGGAGAAGCCCTACGCGCTGCTCTTGCTCGCGATGCAGCGGGCGGGGCGTGTCGGCATCGGGGGTGGTTCGTGCTCCGGACGAAGCCGCACCTCGTCGCGATCCGGCCGGGTGACGACGGGCTCGTCCTGGAGACGCTCTTCTTCGGCGACGAGGTCCGCGACTGGGGCGCGCGCTCGTCGGTGACCTCGACGCGATCTACGTCTCGGACCGCGAGCTGCAGACGGCGCAGATGCTGATCGAGACGCTCTACACCCCGTGGGATCCGGCATCGTACTCGGACACCTACCGGGAGGAGCTCCTCCGCAAGATCGAGGAGAAGGAGCCGATCGCACCCGCCGAGGAGCCGGGGACGCCGGTCGATCGCGGCTCGCGCGTCGACGCGTTGATGCAGGCGTTGCAAGCAAGCGCGAAGCAGCGAAGCAAAGCAAGCGGAAGAGCTCGAAGAAGCGCCCAGCAGGGACCAGGGGGCGCCATCGGCGCCCTCGTCCGACTCGAATGGTCTTCGCGACTAGGGTCGGCCTAGAGCCAGAGCTCTTCAGATGATTCGGCGTTCGCCGCCGGACGGAGGGAGCTTTTCGAGACGCCGAGCACGTCGAACCAGCTCACTCGGAACACCTCACTGCCGGCCGCGTAGAACACCCAGTCATCCTCTTCGCGCTCGAAGAAGTCGGCCTCGATCTCGTAGATGTCGCCGTTCACGTGATTGATGTCATACGCGTTCATCACGGGTACGTATCGGCACGTGTCTGGCCGGCCTGGAGATGGCCTGAGGAAAAGGCCGCGCCCACGTGGGCGTGGCCTTTTCCACCCGGAGGACGCTATCCGTGGAGCCGAAGGTCAGCACCTCGAGCGTGTCCGTGACCTGGCTGACATGGACCTGGCCTTCCGCGCCGACGAACCCGCCCGTGCCGCCGGTGATCGCGAGGGTGAAGTTCGAGGGCTCCCCGAGCAGGAGGCCTTGGACCGGGATCTGGCCGCCACCCTGGAACCACTGCACGAACG
>CAVSLX010000024.1:0-74386 GCA_963728735.1 uncultured Actinomycetes bacterium
TATCTTTCTTCTGTCCTTCGAAACTGTGTCGTAACGCGGAACCGTTCCAATTCTGTCACTTACGAAGACGCGATTCCTCGGTGGAGTTTATCCTGAGCGAAGCCGAAGGGCCTTGGAATGTTAACCGTAAGGCGAGGGGCAAGCCCGCCGCAGTGAAGCCAAATGGGCCTCTGTCTCGCTGAGCACTCTTTGTGCTTAACCACGGCGCTGTCCGGCTAGCTCGGCAGTTAACCGAGAAGAGCTTCGAAGGTTGTGGGATGAAATATGACTTTGCGACCGTACAGTTGGGTGGCTTCACTGCTCCGGGCTTACCTCTCGCCAAGTGGATTGAGTTTTTTCAACTACGAATTTTGGGTTAAATCGAACTGAAAACTGGATGCCGGCCTACGCCGGCATGACGGAATTTCAATCAGCGCCGGCTGCGCGCTTTGGGCTTATCGGCGCGGGGCCGATCAGCAGGATCGGTTTCCGCCGTGAGAGTTTGCCTGGTTTACTTCGCGGTATTCTTCGCCTTGGCTTTGGCCTCGGTGATCACCGGGTCCAATTTTTTCTTAAGCGCCGGATTCAACCGATAGGCTTTTTGAAAATCGGCGTCGGCGTCTTTCTCGCGTCCTTGGTAAACCCGGAGGAGACCGCGATAGACGTAAGCGTCGGCATGTTTCGGTTCCAGACCGATAACTTCGGTGAAGTCGCGGGCGGCGAAATCGTGCTTGACCCACGGCGTGCATATAGGCGAGGCGCCCTTGATCGAGGCGCCTCGGCATCCCCCGTCGCGTTCGCCATCAACGCCGTCACGTTCCTCGCCTCGGCGTGGCTCGTCGCCCGGATCCGGACGACCGGTCGCGTCGAGGAGGTCGAAGAGGAGGAGGGCCTGCTGGGCCGCCTCGCCGCGGGGGGCGGGCGATCCGCAGCGCGCCCGAGGCGATCGTCCTCATCGGGCTCGTCGCGGCGTTCGGACTCACGCTCGGTCAAGAGACCGTGCTGTTCGGCGCGATCGCCGACGACCTGCTCGGGATCGGCACGGAGGCCTCCGGCTTCTTGTTCGCGGCGCCCGGCGTCGGGGGCATCCTGGCGGCGGGGGCCGCGGGCAGGCTCGCCGCGCGCCCCCGCACGACGGGCGTCCTCGCCGTCGCCGTCCTCATCTCGGGGGTGCCGCTCACGGTCCTCGCGTTCGTCCACGAACCGGTGGTCGCGATCGTCTTCCTCACGATCGAAGGTGCCGCCATCATCGTCGCCGACGTCGTCTCGACGACCATGCTCCAGCGGCTCGTGCCCGAACGGAACCTCGGCAGCGTCTTCGGCATCCTCGGCGCCGTCACCGTCGGTGCGATGACGATCGGATCGTTGGCCGCGCCCGTCACGATCGGCCTGCTCGGCCTCGAGCAGGCGACGTTCGCCGCCGGCGCCCTGTTGCTCGTGGTCTCGTTCGCGGTCCTTCCGAGGGCCAGGGAGATGGACCGCCGCCAGGCCGCCCGCGCCGACGAGCTCGCGCCGATCGTGCGGATCCTCGAGGCCGCCGACATCATGGAGGGCGCGACCCCCCAGGCCCTCGAAGGACTCGCCGCCGTGGCGTCACTCGAGGTGGTCGAGGGCGGCACGCGCGTGATCGTCCAGGAAGACGAGCCCGACGATCTGTTCGTCGTGGTGCACGGCGAGGTCGAGGTGACCTCGGCTCGGGACGGCGTGGAGGTCGTCCTCGGGACGGTCGGTTCGGGCGAGGTCGTCGGCGAGATCGGCCTGCTGGAGCATCGACCCCGGACCGCGACGGTGACCGCGACGGCTCGGACCGAGCTCCTGCGGATCCCCGGCGGCGAGTTCCTCCGCGTGGTGAACGAGGGACCGCGGCTGTCGCCGACCTTCCTCGCGGCGATCACGAACCGCCTGGCCGCCCACGACCCGGCCGGCGACCGGACCGGCGATTGAAGCACCCTCCGTCGATGGATCAGGCCGATCGATCAGGCCGATAGATCAAGGAAGGAAAGAGGCCGCCTTGCGGCGGCCTCCTGCCGGTCTACGGTTGCGTCCGGATCAGGCTTCTGAACCGTCGTCCTCTGCAACGCGGGGGTGGCGGAGGCGCTGGCCCTCGGTGTCGTCGCCCTCGTCCATACGGGGGTGGCGGAGGCGCTGGCCCTCGGTGTCGTCGCCCTCGTCCATACGGGGGTGGCGGAGGCGCTGGCCCTCGGTGTCGTCGCCCTCGTCCATACGGGGGTGGCGGAGGCGCTGGCCCTCGGTGTCGTCGCCCTCCTCGACCCTGGGCTTGCGCAGACGCTGACCCTCGGCGTCCTCGCCCTCGTCGATGCGGGGCTTGCGAAGGCGCTGGCCTTCGGCGTCCTCGCCTTCCTCGACCCTGGGCTTGCGGAGGCGCTGGCCCTCGGTGTCGTCTTCGCGGGTCTCCGGGTCCGGCATCGCGGACCTCCTTTCGCTCTCACGTCCCCTTCGTGGGCTATCGCACAGATCCTCGCACGTTCGGGCAGGCTCATGCTGTCACCCGCGTGACCCTGGAGGTGTCGTTCTTCCGACACTCTGGGGGGAGGGGTCCCCTGCAGTAGCATCAGCCGCCATGGCCGAACCGGACCCTCGCGACCTGCTCCGGGCGCTCGCGGACACCGCCGCCGACGTCGGGGCGGCTATCCAGCCCGCCGGGTTCGAGGAGCTCCTGACCTCGATCGCCGAGCACGCCCGCCAGGTCACCGGCGCCGGCGCGTCCTCAATCGCGCTGCTCGACGAGCAGGCCGGCGAGCTCGAGTTCGTGGCGGCGACGGGGCCGGGCGGCGAGGCCCTGGTGGGCACCCGGATGGATTCCGGCAAGGGCATCGCCGGCTGGGCGCTCGCGTCGGGGCAGTCGATCACCGTCAACGACGCGCCGAGCGACCCTCGGTTCGCCGCCGACGTGGCGGCGACCACCGGCTACACACCGCACACGATCCTGGCGATCCCCCTCGAGGACGAGCGCGGCCCCGTCGGCGTCATGGAGGTGCTCGACCCGGATCCCGCGAGTGACGGCGACCGGGGCGCCGGCGCGATGTTGTCGCTGCTCGCGGAGCAGGCGGCGCTCGCGATCGCGAGCGCCGCCGTGTTCGACGATCTCGGCAAGGCCGTCTTCGCGGCCGCCGCGCGAGCGGCGGCCGCGAACCCCGACGCCGGCGGGCTCGTCGACGTGTTCGAGGAGGTGGCCGCCGACGCCCGCGGGCCGTCGCGGAAGATGGCCGGGCTCCTGGCGAGCTTCTACGAGGTGGCACAGCTCGGCGTCGAGGAACGCGACGCCGCCGAAGCCTTGCTCACCGCGTTCCTGCGCTATGCGCGCGCGAGCCGGCCGCTCCCATGAGACCGGCGTGGTCGTGGGCCTTCCAGGAGGGGGCCCTCCGCGACGTCCCCGTCGACCTCCCGCTCGACATCTCCCCCGGATGGGCCTGGGGCGACGCCGACGGCGCCGGGGTCCGCGTCGCGATCCTCGACTCCGGGATCGACGTCGACCATCCGTGGGTGGGTCCGATCGAGGGAGCCGTGGCGGTCGAGTACGACGCGGATGCCCCGAGCGGCGTCCGCTTCGACGAGGGGCCGCACGAGGATCTCTACGGGCACGGCACGGCGTGCGCGGCCATCATCCGGAAGATCGCCCCCGCGGCCGAGCTCCACAGCGTCCGGGTGCTCGGCACCCGGCTCACCGGCAAAGGATTCGTGTTCGCCGCGGGGCTCCGATGGGCGATCGAGCACGACATGCACGTCGTCAACCTGTCCCTCGCGACGGGCAAGCGTGACTACTTCGCGTCGTTCCACCGGCTCGCGGACCAGGCGGCGTTCCGCCGCACGATGCTCGTCGCCGCGCTCAACAACCTGCCGGGCGCGAGCTTCCCCTCGGAGTTCTCGTCGGTGTTCTCGGTCGCGTCGCACGACGGCACCGATCCGTTCTCGTTCGACTACAACCCGTCGCCGCCCGCCGAGTGGGGCGCGCCCGGCATCGACCTCGAGGTCGCCTGGCTTGGCGGCGCCACGATCCAAGCGACGGGCAACTCCTTCGCCACGCCGCACATCGCCGGCATCATCGCCCGGGTGCTCTCGAAGCACCCCGGATTGACGCCGTTCCAGATGAAGACGGTCCTCATGGCGCTCGCGGCGAACGCCTCGCCCCGGCGAGGTGGGGACCGAACGGGCGCGGCGGGTCAGTAGCGGTAGAAGCCCTCGCCCGACTTGCGGCCGAGCTTGCCCTCGGCGACCAAGCGCCGGAGCAGCGGCGGGGGGCCCATCCGCTCCTCACCGTGGGCGGCGTGCAGGACGTCGCCGATCGAGGCCACCGTGTCGAGACCGATCAGGTCGGCGAGCTGCAGCGGTCCCATCGGATGGCCGAGCCCGAGCCGGCACGCCGCATCGATGTCCTCCCGCGTCGACACCTCGCCCTCGAGCAGCCGCACGGCGTCGTGCAGGAACGGGATCAGCATGCGGTTCACGATGAACCCGGCCTCGTCCTTCGAGACGACGCAGGTCTTGCCGAGCGACTCGGCCCACGCGCGTGCGAAGGCGAGCGTCTCGGGCGCCGTGGCGGCCGCCGGGATCAGCTCGACGAGGGCCATCACCGGCGGCGGGTTGAAGAAGTGGATGCCGATCACCAGGCCGGGGCGTGACGTGGCGGCGGCGAGCCGGCCGATCGGGATCGACGACGTGTTCGACGCGAGCACGACCCCGGGACGGACCACCGCATCCAGCAGGCGGAACACCTCGAGCTTCGCGGCCTCGTTCTCGGTCGCGGCCTCGATCACGAGATCCACGGCGGCGAACGCCTCGATCTCGGCCGTGCCGCGCACCCGGCGCAAGATGGCGTCGCGCTCATCGGCGCCGAGCTTGCCACGTTCGGCTGCGGTGCCCGTCGACGCCTCGATGCGCTCCCGACCCGCCGCGACGAGCTCGTCGTTCGGCTCGAGGAACGTCACGTCGAGGCCCGCGCGGGCCGCGACCTCGGCGATCCCGGATCCCATCAACCCGGCGCCCACCACGCCGACGTGCCGCACCTCGCTCGCGTTCATGCGTCTCCTCGTCCAGGGCATCGCTCGGATCCGACGTCCCGAATGTCGGGGCCGAGCGTACGATAGGAACCATGCTGGTCAGGAACCGACCGCGCAGCACGCTGGTCCCGTGGTGGGCGGTCGCCCTTGCGGCCGGCGGGGTGCTCGTCGGTCACGGCCTCGCGTACGCCCTCGTCCAGCCGGACGTGCACGCGCGGGCGGGGCTCCTCGCCTCCACCGGCCACGCGTACCTCCACCTGCTCGACGCGCCCGCGCTCGTCCTGATGGTGGTCGCCTTCGCGGCGGCCGTGGGCACCGGCCTCGGTCGTCGCGCGCGGCCCGCGACCGGCGGCGCCTTCTTCCGCCGGCTCGCGGGGCTCCAGGTTGCGACCTTCGTGGCGATGGAGGTCGCCGAGCGGCTCGCCTCCGGCGCCTCGCTCACGGGACTCCTCGACGGTGGCCTGCTCCCCGTCGGCATCGCGGTCCAACTCGCGATCGCCGCCCTCGGCGCGTGGCTGTTGCGGCGGCTCCATCAGATGGGCGAACGGCTCGCCGAGCTCCTCGGTGACACGCCCTCGCGACCGGGTCGAGACGCCGTCGTCACGCTCGTCGCCGGCACGACGATCGCCTACGACGCGCCGGAACTCCGTGTCGCGCCGAGCCGCGGTCCCCCTCTCCGACGTTCCTGACGTCGTGACTCACGGCGAGCGTGGATGCGCGCCGCCGGTTCGAGAAGGGAGATCATCATCATGCGAACGATCATCCGCGGGCTCGCCGTGCTGGGCACGGCCACGGTCGCGACCCTGCTTCCCGTCGGGTTCGCCGCCGCGCACGAGACCGTCGGGGTCGGCGACCTCGAGCTCGTCGTCGGCTTCGGCACCGAGCCCGCCTACGCGGGACAGCCCAACAGCGTCGAGGTCGTCCTCACCCACGGCGGGGAGCCGGTCGCCGACCTGAAGGCCGGCGACCTGAAGGTCGAGGTCGGCTACGGCGACGCCTCGACCGAGATGGACCTCGAGCCGAACTTCCTCGTCGGCGTGTACGGCGAGCCGGGCGACTACCGAACGTGGTTCGTGCCGTCGCAACCCGGGGAGTACACGTTCCACATCACCGGGCAGGTGGACGACGAGAAGGTCGACGAATCGATCACGTCGGGGCCGAGCACCTTCTCCGACGCGATCGATCCGGCCGAGGCGGCGTTCCCGCCGATCGAAGCCCCGTCGAACGAGGAGCTCGCAACCCGGATCGAGCAGGAGGCCGGACGCACGGCCGACGCGGTGGCGGCGGCCGAAGCCGCGACCGCCACGGCGAGCGACGACGCGTCGTCGGCCCGCTCGCTCGCGATGATCGGTCTCTTCGTCGGCGCGATCGGCGTGATCGCCGGCATCGCCGGGATCGCGGCGGCCCGGGCGGCGCGTTCGTCCAGGAGCGCGGCGGGCTCGCGAGACTCGACGGGCACGAAGGCCAACGTCTGACGATGCTCGCCCACGCCGGGGCGGCCGACGAGTCCCTCGCGGTCGCGATCGTCTTCGTCGCCCTGTGGGTCGGCTGGGTGGGCTGGTCCCGCCTGCGCGGCACCGGCTTCGCGCGCCTGCCCCGATGGAGCGGGGGCGCGCTGCTCGGTGCCGCCGGGGCGCTCCTCGTGGTGGCCGCGACCGTGCCGAGCGCCGTGTTCGGCCCGGCGCCGCAGGACTCGCTCGCGGCGAGCCCTTCCGCCTCGGCCGGTCCGCGCCCCTCCTCGACGGCATCGCTCGGGTTCGCGTCCCCGAACGACGGCACGGCCATCGCCGGCGACCAGCTCGAGGTGGTGCTCGACCTCTCGGGCGGCAAGGTCGTCGACGGGGCGGCGACCGACCTCACACCCGACGAGGGCCACATCCACCTCAAGGTCGACGATGACGTCGTGTCGATGACCTACGGCACCGTCCAGGTGATCGACGTGCGCACGCTCCCTCCGGGCGAGCACACGCTCGAGGCAGAGTTCGTGGCCGCCGACCACGCACCGTTCTCGCCTCGCGTCCTCACGAGCGTGACCTTCTGGAAGGAACCTGGGTGAGCGCGCGTTTGCGGACCCTCGTCGCGGTGACCTTCGCGCTCGCCGTCGTCCTCCTCGGCGCACCCACGTCGCTCGCCCACTCGGGGTTCGTCTCGTCGGATCCGGCCGACGGCACGATCCTGGCCCAGGCGCCCGACGCGATCACGGTGACGTTCACCGAGCCGCCGGACCCGGCGATCTCGTGGATCCAGGTCGTCGACAGCGGCGGGCAGCCGGTCGAGGGCGGCGAGCTCGACCGCCCGTCGCCGAACACACTCCGTCTCGTGCTCCCCACGGAGCTTCTCGACGGGACGTACACCGTCCCATGGCTCGCCGTGTCCACGGTCGACGGGCACTACACGACCGACGCCTTCGCGTTCAGCGTGGGCGCCGCGACGCCCGCGCCCCCCGAGGTCCACGCACCCTCGTCATCGGGCGTGACCTGGCTCGGGATCGCCGGACGGGTGGCGCTGTACGCGGGGCTCTCCCTGCTCGTCGCGCTCGGGGTGGTCGGCGGATGGGCCTTCGGCGGGCGACTGCGTGGCGCGCGGATCGTCGCGATGGTCGGCGCGGTGCTCGCCGCATCGGGGCCTTTCGTGCTGCTCGCCGCCGAGGTGGCGCAGATCGGCTCGCCGACGAGCACGTTCCTCGCGTCCGACACGGGGCGCCCGTTCGTGCGACTCATGATCGCCGCGGTGGTCGCCGCCGGGTTCGCGGTCGTGGCGGCGGCCCGGACGAACCGCGTCACGCTCGGCCTGGCCGGCCTCGCCGCACTGGTCGCGATGTTCTTCAGAGCGGCGTCGGGCCATGCCGCGGCCGAAGGGCTCGTGCCGGAGCTCGGCCAGACCGTCCACCTCGCGTCGGTCGGCACGTGGATCGGGGGGCTCGTCCTGCTCGCGATGCTCCTGCGAGAGCGGCGTGCGGACCCGCCGGCGGCCGAGGCGCGGCGATTCTCGCAGCTCGCGCTCGTGGCGGTCGTCCTCGTCGTCCTCACCGGCACGGTGCGCGCGATCCAGGAGACCGGCGGGTTCGGCGCGCTCGCCGAGACGATCCGCACCGGCTACGGGCAGGTGCTCCTCGTCAAGATCGCGCTGGCCGCCGGCTTGATCGCGCTCGGCGCGGTGAACCGGTTCCGATCGGTGCCTCGGATCGCGGCGGGCGACCCGAGGCTGCTCCGCCGGATCGTCCGAGCCGAGCTCGTCGTCGCGAGCGGCGTGTTCGTGCTGGCCGGCGCGCTGACGAGCCTTCCGCCGGGGGGCGTCGAGGAGGCCGAGCCGCCGCCGCGCGCAGCCGTCGTCGCCGAGGGGAGCGACTTCGCGACGACCGTCCGTGTGCGCCTCGAGGCCTCGCCCGGGGCCGCCGGGCCGAACGCCTTCACGGCCGACGTGACCGACTACGACTCCGGCGAACCGGCCGACGTCGACGCGGTGACCCTGCGGTTCGAGCGCGTCGGCGCCGACCTGCCGACGACCTCGCTCGAGCTCACGCTCAGCGGTGAACGATGGACGGGCGAGGGCTCCCCGTTGTCGATCGCCGGTACGTGGACCGTGACGGCGCAGCTCCGAACCGGCGCCGAGAGCACGACGGTTCCGCTCGTGCTCACGACCGCGCCGGCGGGTTCCACCTCCTCGGTCGCCGAGGTGCCGGGGCTGCCGGGCATCACCACCGTCACCTTCGTCGACCAGACCTCGGCCCAGCTCTACGTCGACCCGGGCACGCAGGGCCCGAACCAGGTGCACCTTACGGCCTTCGACCAGACTGGGGAGGAGCTGCAGCTCGTGGAGGCGGCCCTCGTCGCGATCGGCCCCGACGGAACGCCGCGTCCGGCCGATGTCCTACGCTTCGACCCGGGCCACTACGTGGCGAACCTGGATCTGCAGGAGGGGGCGTGGACGTTCGACTTCACCGCGACGACCGTCGACGGCGACGCGATGCAGGCGACGCTCCGTCAGACGATCGGGGCACCGTCGTGAGCCCGCATCGGCGACGCCGGGCCCGGCTCGCCGCGGCGTCGGTGGTCGCCATCCTGACGCTCGCGGGGTGCGGGAACGACACCCCGTCGGCGGGCGACGGCGGCGATCCTCCCTCGGGCACCGTCCCGGCGGTCGCCCGCCCCTCCACGAACGCCGTCCTGTCGATCGTCGAGCCGTCGAACGGCGACGAGCTGCCGGGCGGCGACGTCGCCGTGGCGCTCGAGCTCGACGGCGCCGAGGTGGTCGCCCAGACGAGCACCGATCTCCGCGCCGATCAAGGTCACCTGCACGTGCTCCTCGACGACGCCCTGATCTCGATGACCGACGGGCTCGAGCAGACGATCGCCGACGTCGCCCCCGGCCAGCACGTGCTGAAGGTCGAGTTCGTCGCGAACGATCACGCCCCGTTCGATCCCCGGGTGATCGAGGCGGTCACGTTCGAGGTGCGCGGATCGTGAGCGCCCGTACCGTGCGCGCCGGCACTGCCGTGCCGGCGATCGGGCTCGTGGCCACCGGCTGCGCGTTGCTCGCGTCGCGCGCGCTCCTGCCGCCGCCCTCGGGCGCCACCCGGCCGGTGCTCGGGGCCGTCATGTTCGGCTCGATCCTCGCCGCGTCGCTGCTGGCGCCCGCCGCGCGCGGTGCCGAACGGCTCCGCCCCGCCGTGGTCCTCGCGGCCGGGCTCGGCGCGGTCGCGCTCGCGGCCGCGGTCGCCGGCACGCCCGTGCCGTTGGTCGCCGCGGCCTGGACGTTGCCGCTCTCGCTCCTCGCGGCGGTCGCCGAGGAGGCGCTGTTCCGGCGGGTCGCGTACGCGCGGCTCGAGCGGTGGGGCGTACCCGTCGCGATCATCGGCTCGGCGGCGCTCTTCGCGCTCGTGCACCTGCCGCTGTACGGAACGGCGCCGCGCTCCCGGTCGATCTCGGCGCCGGCCTCGTGTTCGGCTGGCAGCGCTGGGCGAGCGGCTCCTGGACCGTACCGGCCGCGACCCACGCGGCCGCCAACCTCGTGGCGGTGATCCGATGAAGCGGCTCGTGCTCCTCGCCCTGGCCCTCGCGCTCGCGGCGACCTCCTGCACCACGACCGAGCGCGCCGACCCGATCCGCGTCGGCGCGCTCTACCCCCTGTCGGGCTCGCAGGGCCCCGGAGGCGTCGACGAGCATCGCGGCGCCGCGCTGGCCGCCGACCTCGTGAACGACGGCGGCGGGGTGGGCGGACGCCCAATCGAGCTCGTGTCGATCGACGTGCCCGCGGCCGACGCGGCGCCGGCCGCGGTCCAGGCGCTCCGCGACGACGGCGTCGAGCTCGTCGCTGGGCTCCTACGGCAGCACGATCTCATCGGTGATCGCGCGCGCGACCGCCGCCGAGGGCATGGTGTTCTGGGAGACCGGCGCGGTCGGCATGCTCCCCGACGAAGCCGGCGCGCGGAGAGCTGACGTTCCGGATGCCGCCGACCGGGACGGTGCTCGGCCGCAACGCGATCGCCTTCGTGGCGGACCGGCTCGCCCGGGAGCTCGGGCGCGACGCCGGGGACCTCCGCTACGGGGTGGCGTTCGTCGACGACGTCTACGGCCGGAGCGTCGCCGGCGGGGCCTTCGCCGAGCTCGAGGAGCGCGGCCTCCCCCTCGTTGGATCGTTCGGCTACGACGCGCCGACCGCCGACATGCGCGAGCTCGCGAGGTCGATCGCCGATGCGCGAGTCGAGGTCCTGTTCGTGAGCGCGTACCTCGAGGACGGGGTGGCCATGCGCGAGGCCCTCGTCGCCGAAAACGTGCCGCTCGTCGCGAGCATCGGCACCTCCTCGAGCTACTGCATGCCTCAGTTCGGCGACGAGCTCGGCCTCGACGCCGTCGGGCTGTTCGCCTCGGACAAGCCCGACGCGAACGCGCTCGACCCGGCCGGGCTCGCGCCGGAGGCCGCCGCGCTCCTCGAACGCGCGAACGACGAGTACGGCGAGCGCTGGGGAACGGACATGAGCGCGCCCGCCCTCGCCGGGTTCTCGGCCGCCTGGGCGCTGCTCCACGAGGTGCTCCCGTCGGCCGGCGCCGGCGACGTCACCGCCTCGGCGGTCGCCGAGGCGGCCGGCGCGATCGACCTGCCCCCCGGGAGCCTCCCGAACGGCAGCGGACTCCTGTTCGGCGAGCCCGGCTCGGTCGACGCCGGGGACAACATCCGCGCCGCAGGCGTGATCTGGGAGTGGATCCGTCCCGGCGAACACGTCGTGGTCTGGCCGCCGCTGTTCGCGACGCATCCCGTCGAGGCTCTCCCGATCCGATGACGCGCGGCAGGCGCGCTCTCGCGTGGGGACTGGCGGCGGCCGCCGCCTGGGTCGCGCTCGCCGCCATGAGCGGGGCGTGGTCGCCGCTCGCACGCCGTCCGCTGCTCGACGGCTTGATCCCCGGCGCCGCCTACCGATGGGTGGCTCCTCCGCCCGAGCTCGCCGACGCCAACGTGCCCCCGAGCGCCGCGCGAGTTCACCCTGCCTCTGCGCGCCGGGAGCAGCCTCGCCGACGTCGTGTTCACCGACGACAACCAGGTCACGGTGGTCGCGCCCTCAGACGCCGTCCGCGATCCCGACGCGAAGGAGGTCCGACTCGTCGATCACCCCCGAGGACCCGGCGTCGTTCGGCGACCTCCCCGGGGAGCTCGCGCGCGTTCGGGAACGTCTATCGGATCGAGGCGACATTGGACCGGCGGGCGAACCGCTCGGCGCGTTCGATGACCCGATCTCGGTGGTCCTCGTGTACCCCGCCACCCCGAACCTCCACGCCACCGAGCACGAGCTGCTCACGTCGCCCGACGGCCAGGGATGGACGAGCCTGCGGACCGAGGACGCGCCGGCGCAGCAGCAGGCCCAGGCCGAGATCGCGACGTCCGGTCTCGTGGTGGTCGGAGGCGTGCCCGTCCAGATCGCCCCCTCGACCCCCTCGGACAGCGGTGCGAACCGTCTCTCGAACGTACTCCTCGTGATCGCCGCCGCGTCACTCCTGATCGGGATCGGCCTGTTGCTGCGCGCCCGCGGGACCGAACGGGAGACCGGCAAGCGGCCCAGGGTCCGCGGCAGCGACCGTGGCGTTCCGGACGACCCCGGCGCGCTCCCCGTCAGCCGCAGGCGGCGACGAGCAGCGGGTACGGGTTGATCCGGCCGTCGATCACCGAGTAGCCGTAGTAGCTGGCGGACCAGTCCGACGGCACCACCCGTGGCAAGAACTCGAAGTGGTCGTGCGGCGTCGAGCCGCCGGCGATCCCGGTGCTGCTCACGTAGCCGATCACGTCACCCGCCTGCACCGGGCCGAGCTTCGCGATCGACCCAGGTGCGCGTTGTACACGTACCCGAACGGGCCATCGACGATCACCGACGTGCCGCCGTAGAGGTTCGTCGCGTCGCGGGCGGTGCCGTCGAACGGCGCGTACACCGGCGTGCCCTCGGGCGCCACGATGTCGACGCCCCGGTGCGGGTGATATCCGCCGACGTAGCGCGGCGCGCCGAACCCGTCGCCGAAGCCACGGGGCTGCGCGACCGGACAGACCTCGAGCACGTCCTTCCACTGTGCGGGCAGCGGGATGGCCGCATGGCCGCCGTAGGCGTCCTGCTGTTGCGCGAGCTCGCGCTGGAACTGCCGATAGTCGATGGCTTGCTCCTCGGCCCATTCCTCGGCGTCGTCGTACGCGGCCTCGATCTCGATCGTGAGCTCCTCCTGGCGGGCGAGGTCGGCTAGACCTGCTCGCGCTGGGCCTCGGTCTCTGGAGCTGGCGCTCGTGCGTGCGTTCGAGGTCTCGGAGCATCGCCTCGTCGGCTTCGAGCACGTTCCGGAGGTTCTCCGCCTCCTGGACGAGGCCGGCGTCGGAGTTCGCCACCGCGTCGACGTATTCGATCCGGTCGGACAGGTCGGCCATCGAGGTCGACCCGAGCAGGAACTCCACTCTCGTGGCCGGGCCCTTCCATGAACGCGTCGGTCACGCGGTCGTTGAGCTGGACGGCGATCCGCTCGTACCGACTGTTCGTGCGGGCGAGCCGGGCCTGGGTCGCCAGGAGGTCGGCCTTCGTCTCGGCGAGGAGCTCCTCGGCGTGCCTCGACCGCCGCGGAGGCATCGATGAGCCGCCCCTCGATCGCGGCGAGCTCCGCCTCCATCGTGCCGAGGTCGTCGAAGAGCTGCTGCTTCTCGGCCGCGCGTCCTCGACGTCTGCGCGGTGGGCGGATCGTCGGCGGCGCGGGCGGAGACGGGCGCGAGCCAGACGGCCGCGAGCAGAGGCCAGGGCGGCGCCGGCAGGCGGAACGCGATGGGGAAGGATCGTTCCGTGGTGGGCATGCGGTCCCTTATCCAACCGGGGAAGACGGGTCGGTGACAACCCGGCCGGTCGCCAGAGGGTGCCTGGCGCTCCCGACCGGCTGCAAGCACCTCGGGGGCCTGCGGGGCGATCCTTGAGGCTCACGGGGTCCCGCGCGGGCGCCCGTGAGCGGGTGTACCCGCAGGTCAGCGGCGCGAAGGCGTCCGGTGAGCAGATCCGCCACGAGGTCGGGTTCGAGCAGCCATTGCCGGCGTCCGTGCGCATCGAGGACCTGCCGGGCCTCCTCGACGGCGACCTCGGACCGCCGGCGGCCTCGGCGCCGAACAGCCGGGCGATCCACCACCGGAGGCCGGCCGCGACGGTGGGTTGCCCTTCGGTCCGGCCTCGAGCTCGAGCGCCGCACGGCGACTTCGCGAGCGCGATCTCGCGGGTCGTGCTCGGCGAGGGCGACCACCGACTCCGGCGAGCAGGAGCGCCGAGGCCGAGCCCGGCTCGTGCTCGGCCACCCGCGCGACCGGATCCTCGAGCACCTCGCGGGCGGCGGCGACGTCGCCGCGCGGCGACGAGCGTCCGGGCGAGCTCGGCGGCCGTCCACGTGACGAGCGCGCGCTCCTTCAGGTCGCGGCAGAGCAGGAACGCCTCGCGCAGGTCGGCTCTCGGCCTCTTCGAGGCGGCCGGCCAGCCGGTGGATCGAGCCCGCGGTCCCCGAGCGCCGCGGCGAGCTCCCATCGCGCGCCGAGCTCTCGGAGCGTGCGGACCGCCTCGTCTGCGTGGTCGAGCGCCTCGTCGAGCCGGAGCATGCCGCCGCAGCGACGCCGCCACCGTCTGGTGCGCGGTCGCCGACGTGAACGGCTGGCCCGCCTCGTCGCCGATCACGAGCGCCTCGAGACCGAGCGCGAGCGCCTCGGTTCGTCGCCGCCCTGCGAGAGGACCGAGGACAGGCCGACGAGGGAACGGCTCTCGGCCCACGCGTCGCGCGGCTCGCGCCGATCGGGCGACCTCGAACGCCTCGCGGAAGAACCGTTCCGCGTCGGCGAGGTCGTTCCGCCAGTACGGCACCCACCGGCCATCAGGAGCGTGCGGGCGAGCACGACGGCTCGTCGACCCGGCGCGCGGCCTCGAGCGCACGCTCGAACAGCGCGCGCGGCGAGGTGGTCGTCGCCTCGGATCGTGAGCATCACGTCGGCGAGGTAGCGCGGCTGCGTGCGCGACGACCCCGTCGTCGTCGTCCGCGATCGACAGCGCGCGGCGGAACGCCTCCTCGGCCTGCGTCGAACTCTCCCCGCCAGTAGTGGGCCTCGCCGAGCATCGACACGATCCGCGCCTCGCGCGGTCCCCACGACTCGTCGGAACCGGCGAGCGACAGCGCGCGCTCGTAGAGGTCGGCCGCGGCGCTCGACTCGATCCGGCGTCGCGCGATGTCCCCGGCACGGGCCAGGGCTTCGAACGGCACGCTCGGCGAGCGTGCGGTCGTCGGGGTTCAGGTCGAGCGCCGCGCGGGCCGCCTGCTCGAGGTGGAACGCGATCGTCCGCGGGTAGCGTCCCTCGAGCTCCGAGCTCTCGCGCAGAGCTTGTTCGCCACCCGAAGATGGAGCCGCTGCCGCTCGCGCTTGGCGAGCGAGTCGTAGGCGACGTCACGCAGCACGTCGCTGCGGAACCGCCACACGCCCGGCCGGTCCTCGTCGGGCACGAGGAACTCCTCGTCCTGGGCCTCGTCGAGCCACTCCTGTGCGCGGCTCGACGATCAGCTCGAGCTCGCGCAGATCGAACCTGCCCCGCGGGAACACCGAGGCGCGCCGCACGAGCTCGCGCGCGCCGGGCGAGAGCTGGTCGATCCGCGAGGCGATCACCGCCTGCACGGTCGGCGGCAGCGGCCGGCCGGACGGTCCGACCGTCGTCGGCGGCAGCTCGCGTTCCTCGCGCAGCAACATCCCGGTGATCTCGACGATGAACAGGGGGTTCCCGCCGGCGTGACGCGGCGACGCGTTCGGCGGCGTCGTCGATCGAGCCCGCCCGCCTCGATCGCGAGCTGGGTCGCGTGGGCGGGCGCGAGCGGCTCGACCCACAGCGTCACCGCGTCGGCGAGACCACCGGCCCAGCTCGTGACGATCCTCGAGGAACTCCCACCGGGCGACGCAGACCACCATGCAGCGGCAGCTTGCGCGCCTCCTTCACGAGCTGCTCGATCAGGTCGAGCAGCAGCGGATCGGCCTCGTGGAGGTCTTCGAACACGACCACGACGGGGCCGCCCGCGGCCAGCCCCGTCAACATCGCGAGCACGCCGAGCCGCACCTCGGCGTCGTGGTACCGATCCTCGTCGCTCGCCCTCGTCCCCGATGCCCATCGCGAGGCCGAGCGCGCGGGCGGTCCGCTCGATCTCCTCGGGCTCGACCCAGCCGCGTCACGACGCGGCGGAGCTTGCCGATGACCTGCTCCTGGCTCGGCGCGCCGCGTTCCTCGCCGATCTCGCGGTAGAGCATCTGCGCGATCGGCCAGAACGTGACCTGCTCCTCGAACGCGCTCGAACGGCCCTCCAGCACCTTCACGTCGTCGGGCAGCGTTCCCAGGAACTCCTCGGCGACCCGCGTCTTGCCGATGCCGGGCTCCCCGAGCAGCGTCACGAGGTGGGCGCGTCCGCGTTCGCGCATCCGTTGGAACGTGTCGGTGAGCAGCGCCAGCTCGCGGCGCCGGTTCACGAAGGGGAGCTGCGAGCGGTCCGGCGCCGACGGGCGGATCGCCGTGACCGGCCACGCGGCCATCTCGCGGTCGAACCCCTTGGCCGGCACCCAGCGCATCGCGCCGAACTCGACCGACTCGCGCGCGAGCTCGTGCGTCGTCGATCCCACGAGCACCTCGCCCGGCGCGGCCGCCTGCTGCAGGCGCGCGCCGATGTTGACCTCGGCGCCGATCACGATGTTCCGATCGGCCGCGGTGCCGACGGCGACCTGGCCGGTGTTCACCCCGATCGCGGACGCGGATCGGCATCGGGAGCGACAGCTCGCGGCGCGAGATCCTCGGCGCGCCCGACGATCGCGACCCCAGCCCGGATCGCGCGAACCGCGTCGTCGTCGTGGGCGACCGGCGTGCCGAACACGCCGAGCACCGCGTCGCCGATGAAGCCCTCGGCGACACCGCCGAGCCAGGCGACCTCCTCGGCCACCATCCCGTGGAAGGCCGCGAGCACCTCGCGGAACCGCTCCGGATCCAAGCGCGCCGCGAGCTCGGTCGAGCCGGCCATGTCGGCGAACACGACGGTGACGACCCGGCGTTCCGACGCCTCGGGGATCGACACGGGGGCTCCGCAGTTCGGGCAGAAGTGGGCGCGCGCCGGCAGCGGCTCCCCGCAGCGCGGGCAGACCTCGGGGCTCACCGCCACGGGCGCCTCACGTCCGATACTCGATCAGCTGGACGGGGTTGCCGTCGGGATCGTGGCAGGTGGCGAACCGCGCGAAGCCCTCGACCTCGCCGACGTAGGCGTCGAAGGCGGCGCCGCGCCGCTCGAGCGTCCAGCGAGCCTCCTCGAGGTCCTCGACCCGCAGGACGACGGTGCCGCCGACCGGCGCCTCGTCGTCGGTGCCGTGCAGCGCGAACCGGACCGGACCGGCGTCGAACTCGGCCCACTCGTCGCCCTCGCGGCGCAGCAGCTCGAGCCCGAGGACGTCGCGGTAGAAGGTCACCGCGGCGTCCATGTCGCGCGTCCAGTAATAGAGGTGGTCGACCGGCCCGATCATCCGGCCCCGATGCTACCGAGCGAGGGGGTCAGCCCTGCCCGAGGATCCGGGCCTTCTGCGCCTGGAACTCCACCTCGGTGAGGATCCCCTTCGCGCGGAGCTCCGCGAGCCGCTCGAGCTCGGTCGCGACCGAGGGCGCCGCGGGCGACGGGGACGCGCCGCGTCCCTGGTACATGCGCTCCTTGTTCTTCTCGCCCTCGTGGTAGATCGTCCGCTGGACCTCTTCGGGATCGCGGATGTTGTCGAAGACCTGCCGCCCGTGCTCGGAGGCCGACTGGATCACGAGCGTGCCGGCGCCGATCATCCGGTCGATGATCCCCTGGTCGAACCGAACGTCGTTGATCGCCTCGAGCGGAACCTCCATCGAGCGCTTCGCGATGAAGCCCTCGCGGTGGACCACCCGGTCGCCCGTCACCACGAAGTTCGAGGTCCACCACGAGACGAACCTCGGCACCGGATAGACGAGCAGCACGACGAGGAACGCGACCCACGGGAGCCACGCGATCGAGTCGAGGAGCGTCACGGAGAGCCACCACGCGGCGACGAGGCCGGCGATCGCGACGAAGACCGGCGCGACGAGGGCGATCCAATGGGGGCGGCAGGTCGAGGACGAGCTCCTCGCCTTCGATCAGGAGGCGTCGCGGGAACGGCATGGCCGGACGCTACCCTCCGGAACCCGGGCCAGCAACCGGGGGTTCGGCGCGGTCACCGCCTCGGCTCCTCGAGGTGCTGCACCTCGCCGAACGCGACCGCGCGCTCCCCCTCGTCGGTCGACAGCAGCAGACCGCCGAAGTCGTCGAGCCCGAACGCCCGACCGCGAGCGGTGCGGCCGTCGGTCGTCGCCGCCTCGACGACGCGACCCATCGTCGAGGAGAGCGGGAGCCACGCCGACTTGACCCGTGCCGCGAGCTCGAGGTCCTCGCCTTCGTAGAGGCCGTGCAACCGCGTCACGAACGCGACGAGCAGGCCTCGCGAACCGACCTCGCCGATCCCGGCCGCTCCCTCGACGCCGGGCGGTGCCTCGAGATTGACCCCGACCCCGACCACGACGTGACGCAGCCGCTCGCCCGCGACGCTCGACTCGCTCAAGATCCCGCCGACCTTCGCGCCGTCGACGAGGACGTCGTTCGGCCACTTGCAGGTGGCGCTCCGGCCGGCGACCTCCCGGATCGCCCCGGCCATCGAGGCGCCGGCGGCGAGGGACAGCAGGCCGGCCCTCGCGGGGGCGAGCGTCGGTCGCAGCACGACCGAGACGATGAACGCGCGCCCGGGTACGTCGACCCACGTCCTGCCCGAGCCGGCCCCGGCCGTCGGTCTGGTGACCGGCGCTCACGAGGGTCCATCCGGGGGCACCGTCCTCGGCGAGGGCCATCGCCGTCGCGTTCGTCGAACCGGTAACCTCGTCGGCGCGCACGGGGGCCGTCTCGCGGATCGCCGCGAGGGCCGCGAGCAGGTCGTCCCTGGTGAGCACGGGGGGCACGATACGCGAGTGGCGAAGAAACCGAAGCTCCTGATCGCGAACCGCGGCGAGATCGCCGTACGGATCGTGCGCACGGCCCGCGAGATGGGCATCCCCTCGGTCGCGGTGTATTCCGACGCCGACCGAGACGGGCTCCACGTCGAGTCGGCCGACGAGGCCCACCGGATCGGTCCCGCGCTCGCGAGCGAGTCCTACCTCTCCATCGACGCGATCCTCGAGGCCGCGCGTCGCTCGAAGGCGACCCTCGTGCATCCGGGCTACGGCTTCCTCGCCGAGCGAGCCGGGTTCGCGCAGGCCGTCGCCGATGCCGGACTCACCTTCGTCGGCCCCTCGGCCGGCGCGATCGAGCGGATGGGCGACAAGGCGGCCGCTCGTCGGATCGCCGACGCGGCCGGGATGCCGATCGTCCCGGGAACCCCCGAGCCCGTCGACATGGCGCAGGCCAAGAAGCAGGCCCCGCGGATCGGCTATCCGCTGTTCGTCAAGGCGGCCTTCGGCGGCGGGGGCAAAGGCATGCACGTCGTGCGCGACGTCGAGCACCTCGAGGAGTCGCTGAAGCGCGCCTCGCGCGAGGCGCGGTCGTACTTCGGGCGTCCCGAGGTGTTCCTCGAGCGCTACGTCGACCGCGCGCATCATGTCGAGGCCCAGATCGTGGCCGACACCCAGGGCAACGTCGTGTTCCTCGGCGAACGCGACTGCTCGGTCCAGCGACGCCAACAGAAGCTGATCGAGGAGACCCCCTCGCCGCTGTTCGACGACGCCCTCCGCGAGCGGTTCCGCGAGGCGGCGGTCTCGCTCGTTCGTGCGTCCGGCTACGTCAACGCGGGGACGATCGAGTGCATCCTCGACGAGGACGGCTCCTTCTACTTCATCGAGATGAACACCCGGCTCCAGGTCGAGCACACCGTCACCGAGATGGTCACCGGCCTGGATCTCGTGGCGCTCCAGATCGAGGTCGCGCTCGGCGGCTCGCTCGCCGGCCTCGAGCCGGAGACGCGCGGGCACGCGATCCAGTGCCGGATCAACGCCGAGGATCCGGGACGGAACTTCCTGCCCGGCCCCGGACGCGTCACCCGGTACGAGGAACCGGGCGGCCCGTTCGTCCGCGTCGACAGCGGCGTCGAGGCGGGGCGCGAGATCCCGGGCGACTACGACTCGATGTTCGCGAAGGTGATCGTGCACGGCACCGACCGCGAGCAGGCTCGCCGGCGGATGCTCCGCGCCCTCGACGAGTTCGTCGTGGAGGGCGTGCCGACCACGATCCCGGTGCACCGATGGATCCTCGAGAGCGAGGCGTTCCGGACCTCGGCGCACACCACGACCTGGCTCGAGCGGGCCCTCGCCGACGCGGCGCTCCCCGCCCAGGTGGACCTCAAGCCGGCATCCTCGCTGGGCCAGCCCGCCCGGCCGCGCGACATCCTCGTCGAGGTCGACGGCCGGCGCGTCCCGGTGCGCATCTTCGACGAGCGTCGCGATGTCGCGCCGAAGCCACCGAGCGCGCACGGAGGGCACCACGGCGAGCACGTGCACGGCGAGATCCACGCGCCGATGCAGGGCACGATCCTGAAGGTGCTCGTCGAGAAGGGTCAGGAGATCCGTGCCGGCGACGTGCTGTGCATCCTCGAGGCGATGAAGATGGAGAACCACATCGCCTCGACGCGCGAGGGCGAGATCACCGACCTCGCGATCCGCGCCGGGCAGGTCGTCGAGACCGGCCAGCTGCTCGCCGTGATCGACTGAGGGTGGCTGCGGGCGCCGATCTCGCGATCAGCCGGACGCGCCCCAGGCGTCGCGACCGACGATCAGCCGGGCGCGCCCCAGGCGTCGCGACCGACGATCAGCCGGGCGCGCCCCACCCGTCGCGACCGACGATCCGGAACCCCGACTCCTTCGTCTTGTAGCGGCGATTGATCGAGATCAGGAGGGGCGTGAGCTGCTCGGTGATGCGGGCGGCGTCGAGCGTTCCGCAGTCGACCCATCGCATGCCGGGTATCCCTTCGACGAGCTCCCCGACGAGCCGTTTCGCCGCATCGTCGTCGCCGCAGACGAGGACGTCCTCGTCGACCGGACGCTCGAGCGCGCGGAGCGCGGCCGCCGCGACCGTGTGGAAGGCGCCGACGATGCGCACCCCATCGGGGACCATCGTGGCGGCGAATTCGGCCGCGGACCCCTGCCACGGCCGCAGCGCGTGCCACGCCCGGCCGCCGACCGCGGCCTGCAGCGGGCTCGTCGCGTCAACAACCACGGCGCCGGGCTCGAGACCCTCCCGGATCTGCTCGTAGGTCGCCGCCTGTCCCGCGAAAGGCACGGTCACGATCGCGACGGGTTTCCCTCGGACCGCCTCGGCGTTCTCGGCGCCGTCGATCGTCGCGTTGTTGCCGAGCTGGGCCTTGGCCTCGGCCACCGAGGTGGCCGCCTTCGCGGCATCGCGGGAGCCGATCGTCACGCGGTGGCCGGCCTGCGCGAGGCGGAGCGCCAGCCCGAAGCCCTCCTTGCCGGTGCCCCCGACGATCGCCACGTCCATGGCGGGAAGCGTAGCCGGTCGGCGGTAGGCTCCGCGGCTCGTGACGGATGACGTGGTCACCTACGTGATCGAGCTCGGTGTCGGCCTCGCGAGCATCGCGCTCGGCTGGTCGGCGTGGCGGCGTGGCGGCGGCTTCCGGGCGGTCGGCGCGGTGCTGGCCGCGGCCGGCGTCGTCGCCGTGGTGCACGCCCTGACGGAACTGGCCGGCTGAGCCCGCATGGCAAGGGCGATGGGAACCTGCGTCGTAACGTGACGGAGTTCACAGACACCATCGCGGTGCTCCGATAGCGTCGAACCGATGTTCGACCGCGACACACTCATCGAGGAGCTCGACGCGACGCATGCGTCGATGTCGTTGGCGCAGCGGCACCTGCTGTCGCTGATCGCTGAGGTCGACCGCCACGACGCCTGGCGCGATGCAGGCGCGCGCGACACGGCGCATTGGCTCAGCATGCGCTACGGCATCTCCTCGTGGAAAGCGCACCGGTGGATCGCCGCCGCACACGCGCTCCGAGGGCTCCCCCGCCTCGCCGACGCGCTCGCGCGTGGGGAGCTCGGCATCGACAAGGTCGTCGAGCTCGCCCGCTTCGCGGCCGCCGGAACCGAGGCTGACCTGATCAGATGGGCGCGAGATGTCTCGTGCGCCGCCGTGGCGACCGCGAGGCACGTCTATCCGACGAACAGACGGCAGAGATCGAGGGAGCGCGCACCTTGGCGTGGTGGTGGCTCGACGAGGGACGCCGACTCGGTCTCGAGGTAGAGCTGCCGGCCGCTCAGGGCGCGATCGTGGTCCGCGCGCTCGAGCGCATGGCGGAACAGATCCCCGCGATGCCGGATGAAGACGCGACCTGGTTCGCGCCCGCGCGGCGCGCCGACGCGCTCGTCGCCCTGTGCTCGGCTCGCATCGCCGACGACCCCGACCCCGATCGCGCGACCGTCGTGATCCATGCCCAACTCGGCGGGGACCCGGCGACCGCCGGCGGCTTCGAGCTCGAGGACGGTCCTTCGATCGACCCGCGAACCGCCCAGCGCTTGCTCTGCGACGCAAGGGTCCAGGTGGTCGCCGAGGATCACCGCGGCGACGTCATCGGGCTGGGCCGGACGTCACGTGAGCCGCCGCCGTGGATGCTGCGGCAGCTCCGCTATCGCGACCGTGGCTGCCGGTTCCCCGGCTGCGGCACCGGTCGATTCACGCACGCGCACCACGTCGTGTGGTGGAGCCGGGGCGGCCGCACCGATCTCGACAACCTCCTGCTGGTCTGCTCGTTCCATCACCGGCTCGTCCATGAGCACGGGTGGTCGGTGACGCGCGCGCCCGACGGCGTGGTCGGTTGGTTCCGCCCGAGCGGCGTGCGCTACCGAGCCGGGCCCTCTCCCGGTCCGGGCGGGATCGAACCCCGATCGAAGATCGACATCCTCCGGCCGTCGTGGTCCACGAACCACGCATGGCGAGCGCCCCACTCGGTCGCCCGGGGAGGGCCGTCGAACCGAACACCCGCGGCGCTGGCGCGCGCATGAGCTTCGTCGACGTCATCGACCTCGATCGTGAGCTCGATGGAGTTCGGCGGGCCCGGATCGCCCTGCTCGATACCGAGGTGGAATCCGCCGCCTCCCCCGAGTCGAAGGTAGCCCGCTTCCTCCTGCAGCACCTCGAGTCCGATCCCGTCCACGAGGAGCCGCCGCATCGCGGCGAGATCGCTCGTCACGACGAAGACGTGGCTCAGGCGCGCCATGTCGGGTCGCCATCTCCGGATGCAGCCATGTCAGAAGGACGGGCGGAATTCGCCGAAGACGTTCCGTAGCACGTCGCTCACCTCGCCGAGGGTTGCGCGGGTCCGGAGCGCTTCCTTCATCGGCGGCAGGAGGTTGCCGGTGCCGCGGGCGGTTTCCTCGACCGCCGCGAGCGCCGCATCCACCGCGGCCGGGTCTCGTGACGCCCGGAGGCAGCCAGCTTCCGACCTGCTTCGCGACGTCCTCGTCGGTCACGCGTAGGAGCTCGAGCTCGTGCTCGTCGGGTCTTCGAACCGATTGACGCCCACGATGACGCGCTCGCCCGTCTCGACGCCGCGCTGGATCCTGAACGCCGCCTCGTGGATCTCGTCCTGGTAGAAGCCCTGCTCGATCGCCGCGACCGCGCCGCCCATGCCGTCGACCTTCTCGACGTACGCGGTCGCCATGCGCTCGAGCTCGTCGGTGAGCGCCTCAAGGTAGTACGACCCTCCAAGCGGATCGGTGACGTCGCGACGCCGGACTCGTAGCCGATGATCTGCTGGGTCCGCAGGGCGATCTTCGCGGCGTGCTCCGTCGGCAGGGCGAGCGCCTCGTCGAAGCTGTTGGTGTGGAGGGACTGCGTGCCGCCGAGCACCGCGGCGAGGGCCTCGAGCGCCGTCCGCACGATGTTGTTCTCGGGCTGCTGCGCGGTGAGGGTCGCGCCGCCGGTCTGCGTGTGGAAGCGGAGCGCCACGACTCTGCGGGTCGTGCGGCGCCGAACCGCTCGCGCATGATCCGCGCCCACATCCGCCGCGCCGCGCGGAACTTCGCCACCTCCTCGAAGAAGTGCATGTGGCAGGCGAAGAAGAACGACAGGCGTGGGGCGAAGTCGTCGACCTCAGCCCGGCGTCGATCGCCGCCTGCACGTAGGCGATGCCGTTCGCGAGCGTGAACGCGATCTCCTGCGCGGCCGTCGCACCGGCCTCGCGCATGTGGTAGCCGCTGATCGAGATCGTGTTCCACTTCGGGATCCGCTCGCCGCAGTAGGCGAACAGGTCGGTGATCAGGCGCATCGACGGCTTCGGCGGGTAGATGTACGTCCCGCGCGCGGCGTACTCCTTCAGCAGATCGTTCTGAACCGTGCCCGAGAGCGCCGACGCATCGAGCGCCCTGCTCTTCGCCGACGAGCTCGTAGAGCAGCAGCAGGATCGGCGCCGTCGCGTTGATCGTCATCGAGGTGCTCACCTGATCGAGCGGGATGCCCTCGAACAGCCGCTCCATGTCCTCGACCGAGTCGATCGCCACGCCGGTCTTGCCCACCTCACCCTCGGCGAGCGGGTGGTCGCTGTCGTAGCCCATCTGCGTCGGAAGGTCGAACGCGATCGACAGGCCCGGTCTGCCCGTGATCGAGCAAGAATCGGAACCGTGCGTTCGTCTCTTCGGCCGTCGCCATGCCCGAGTACTGGCGCATCGTCCACAGGCGGCTCCGGTACATCGAGGGGTAGGGGCCTCGCGTGAACGGGAAGCGTTCCCGGCTCACCGAGGTCGCGCTCGGGGTCCCAGCCCTCGAGGTCCTCGGCCGTGTAGACGGGCTTCAGCTCGATCCCTGAGTCGGTGACGCGGCGTCTGATCGTCCTCGTTCATCCCGTCAGTGAGCCTATCGCCGCTTCCGCGAACCCGGCAGGACCGGTAGCGTGCTCGGTGATGGACATCGTCGACCCGCGGATCGAGGACGTACATGGCCTCCCGGCTGGCCCGCTTCGACGAGCCGGTCCTGCTCGAGATGGAGGCCGAGGCGGCCGCGAGCGCGGCTTCCCGATCGTCGGGCGGAACGTCGGCGTCACGCTCGAGGTGCTCGCGCGATCCGATCGGCGCACGACGGGTCCTCGAGATGGGGTCGGGCTACGGCTACTCGGCGTACTGGTTCTCGCGGGCGGTCGGTCCGGGCGGTGAGGTCCATTGCACGGACGGCGATCCCGCCAACGGGTCCAAGGCCCTCGACTACCTCGGCCGCGCCGATCTCCTCGGCCCGATCCGGTATCACGTCGGCGACGCCGATCGAGGAGCTCGGTCAAGCTCGAGCCTCCGTTCGACGTCGTCTACAACGACGTGGACAAGGAGGGCTACCCGGCCGCCTGGCGCGCGGCGCGCGAGGTCGTCCGCGTCGGCGGCCTGTACATCTGTGACAACGTGCTGTGGTACGGGCGCGTCACCGGCGCCGAGCCCCTCGAGAACGACTGGGAGCGCGAGACGACCGACGCGGTGCTCGAGCACAACCGGTTGATCGCCGAGGACGAGCGCTACGTCAGCACGATCGTGCCGACGAGGGACGGCGTGCTCGTCGCGGTCCGAGTTTCCTGATGATGGCCGCTGCACGCCGGACCAGGTCGGCGCGTTGTGTCATCTGAGCACGAACGCCACCACGGGCTCGGGCCGTCCGGTTCGGAGTAGACTCCGCGCGTTCCGCTGGACGAAGCGGCCAAGGTCTTCCGGTACGGGCGATACGCTGGAACGACGGCGCAGCCTCCCGACCGCGAAGGAGCATACGTGGCGACCAGAGCCCGCAAGACGAAGAGCGACTACGGGCGGCCATACCTCGGGCACGGGGGCCAGTAGTCGTGGATGATGCACCGCATCACCGGCGTCGCGGTCATCCTGTTCCTGTTCGTCCACATCGTCGACACGGCCCTCGTCGGCTGGGGTCCCGAGGCCTATGACAAGGTCGTGCAGGCCTACGCGAACCCGATCGTGCACCTGCTCGAGCTCGGGCTCGTGATCGCCGTGCTCTACCACTCCCTGAACGGCCTGAAGATCACGATGGTCGACTTCTTCCCGAGGCTCGTGCGCTTCATCAGGCCGATCGGCATCGCGACCACCGTGCTGTTCGCCGCCGCCGCGATCCCGACGACGGTGATCATGCTGATGCAGACGTGGGAACTCTGGAAAGAGTGAGCGAGATGGCGACGACGACCTCCCGCTCCTCCTCACCCGCCCCCGGCAACGAAGGACGCGCCGGCCGCGACATCCGGATGGGCCGCGAGCGCCCGATGGGCGGGCTGGAGCTCTGGACCTGGCTCTACATGCGGATCAGCGGCCTCCTGCTGGTGTTCCTCGCCCTCGGCCACCTGCTCGTCATGCACCTGTTCGACGGCGGGGCCGAGCGCATCGACTTCGGCTTCGTCGCGACCCGCTGGCAGTCGATCTTCTGGCGCACGTGGGATGGGCTCTGCTGATGCTCGCGCTCGTGCACGGGATCAACGGCCTGCGCAACATCACCCTGGACTACGTCCGCAGCCCAGGCGTCCGGTTCGCGATCAACATCACGATGTACGTGCTGGGGTTCGTGCTGATGGTCCTCGGCACGATCGTGATCGTGACGTTCGATCCCTCGCAGTGGCCCCCCGTCGCCACGGTGGAGTGACCGGCCCATGGTGACGACGCACACCTACGACGCCCTCGTGGTCGGGGGCGGCGGTGCGGGCATGCGCGCGGCGATCGAGCTCTCGGACCAGGTGCGGACCGCGGTCGTCTCGAAGCTCTATCCGACGCGTTCGCATACGGGTGCCGCCCAGGGTGGGGTCTGCGCGGCCCTCGGCAACACCGAGGAGGACCATCCCGAGTGGCACGCCTTCGACACGATCAAGGGAGGCGACTACCTCACCGACCAGCCGGCGGCGATGCTCATGACCGAGGAAGCGGTCGAGGCGATCTACCAGCTCGAGCGGTGGGGTCTGCCGTTCAACCGCACGCCCGAGGGCCGGATCGATCAGCGGCGCTTCGGCGGGCACACGGCGAACCACGGCGAGCGCGCGGTGCGCCGCGCATGCTACGCCGCCGACCGAACCGGTCACATGATCCTGCAGACGCTCTACCAGCAGTGCGTGCGGCGCGACGTCCGCTTCTTCAACGAGTTCTACGTGCTCGACCTGCTGCGGACCGACGACGGCCGCGACCGCCGGGGTGGTCGCCTACGAGCTCGCCACCGGCGAGCTGCACGTGTTCCGCGGGAAGTCGGTCGTGTTCGCGACCGGTGGCTACGGGAGGATGTTCCGTGTCACGTCGAACGCGCATGCGCTCACCGGCGACGGTCCCTCGGTCGTGTTCCGGCGAGGCATCCCGCTCGAGGACATGGAGATGTTCCAGTTCCACCCGACGGGCCTGGCTCGCCTCGGCGTGCTGCTGTCCGAAGCCGCGCGCGGCGAAGGCGGTATCGTGCGGAACCGCGACGGCGAACGGTTCATGGAGCGCTACGCGCCGACGATCAAGGACCTCGCCCCGCGCGACATGGTGAGCCGCGCGATCTACCAGGAGATCAAAGAGGGCCGGGGCTCCGGTCCGAACGGCGATTGGGCCTACCTCGACATCACCCACCTCGACCCGAAGGTGATCGAGGAGAAGCTCCCCGACATCACGGAGTTCGCGAGGATCTACCTCAAGGTCGAGCCGACCAAAGAGCTCGTGCCGATCCAGCCGACCGCGCACTACGCGATGGGAGGCATCCCGACCGACATCGACGGCCGGGTGGTGACCGGTGCCGACGAACACGTCGTGCCCGGCCTGTACGCGGCGGGCGAGTGCGCGTGCGTATCGGTCCACGGCGCGAACCGCCTGGGCACGAACTCGCTCCTGGACCTCGTGGTGTTCGGCCGGCGCGCCGGCGTCTCGGCCGCCGCCGACGCACGCGAGGCCGACCTGCCAGATCTGCCCGCCGACCCGGTGGTGCCGACCCTCGACTTGCTCGACGCGATCCTCACCAGGCAAACGGGCGACCGGGCCGCCGACATCCGGAAAGAACTGCAGGACAACATGTTCGACCTCGCGTTCGTGGTTCGGAGCGAGACGAGCCTCACGAAGATGAAGGAGATCCTCGGGGGCCTCCGCGAGCGCTTCGAGCGGGTCGCGATCGGCGACAAGGGCGCCGTCTACAACACCGATCTGATGGAAACCGTCGAGCTCGGATTCCTCCTGGACTGCGCCGACACCTGCGTCGAGAGCGCCCTGGCCCGCACCGAGAGCCGGGGGGCGCACTTCCGCGAGGACCATCCGCTCCGCGACGACGCGAACTGGCTGCAAGCACTCCCTCGCGAGCCGGAACCCCGACGGATCGATCACCCTGGACTACAAGCCGGTGAAGATGGGCCCCTACGTCCCGATGGAGCGCAAGTACTGATGACGACGCAGGCGGACGCAGGCGGGGTGCAGATGACGACGGTCGCCGACGTCTTGCACGACTCGGACCGCCAGGAGGTCGGACCGCGCGCGGACCGCATCACGCTGCGGCTGAAGATCCGGCGGTTCAACCCCGAGGTCGCCGAGGAGTCCTGGTGGGACGAGTTCACGGTCGAGTGCGACCCGCTCGACCGGCTCGTCGAGGTCCTCCACGAGGTGAAGTGGCGCCAGGACGGGACGCTGTCGTTCCGGCGGTCCTGCGCCCACGGCATCTGCGGGAGCGACGCGATGTTGATCAACGGCCGGAACGACCTCGCGTGCAAGGTGCTCGCCCACGACGTCGCGCCGAGGGTGACGATCGAGCCGATCCGCGGTCTGCCCGTCCTCAAGGACCTGATCGTCGACATGGAGCCGTTCATGGACGGCTACAAGGCGATGCTCCCCTACCTGATCAACGAGTCGGGCGAGCCCGAGCGGGAGCGGCTGCAGTCGCCCGTGGAGCGAGCCCGCTACGACGACACGACGAAGTGCATCCTATGCGCCGCGTGCACGACCTCGTGCCCGGTGTTCTGGGGCGACGACGCGTATGTCGGCCCGGCGGCGATCGTGAACGCGCACCGGTTCATCTTCGACTCGCGCGACGAGGGCGGGGACGAACGTCTGCGGATCCTCTCGGAAAAGACCGGCGTGTTCCGGTGCCGGACGATCTTCAACTGCACCGACGCGTGCCCGCGAGGCATCGAGGTGACGAAGGCGATCCAAGAGGTGAAGCGCGCGATCCTGTTCGAACGCTTCTGAGGGCCGGCGACCCGACCTCGTCGTCTCCCACCTACGAGACGACCACCCGCACCTTCGGAGACCAGTCGCTCGCTCTGTCGCGGACGTTGTAGACCCTCGTGCGGAACAGGAACGTCCCCTCGCGCGACGGCGTGAACACGAAGCTCGTCTGGAACGTGTGGTCGACGACCAGGACCCATTGCCCGTCGCCCCGCTTGCGCTCGACGTCCGACGCGATGCCCTTCGTGGCACTGTCCGTGTAGGTGATCGTCGCGCTCCCGCCGACGGCGATGGCGGGCTCGTCGACGATCGGGCGCACCCGCAGGATCGCGGTCATCCCGTCATGGAGTTCGCAGTGATACGGGAAACTCCCCGAGGACTGGATGTCGTCGAAGCCCTGGTTCCCCGGGGCGACGTCACCGGTGTCGAAGAATCCCGCCCGATCCGACGTCGCCGTGTGGGTCTCCTCGCCGTCGTTCGACAGGCTGAGGTAGTTGAAGCTGGAGAACGGCACCGTGAGGGGATCGGGGTCGAACGCGTAGTCGCTCGCCGTGACGTTCACGGCCAGACCCGCGTTCGAGGGCGAGGCGAGACCTCCGACGGCAAGCGCGGTGACGGCGAGCAGGACGAGTCGGCGCATCGAGATCCTCCGTTCGTGGTTGGACCGGCCGAGCCTACCCCGCTCCCCCACGGAACCGGGGAAGGGCCACGGCGAGGTCGACCGGTTCGGCGCCGGTAAGGTCTGCCCGTGACGCACAGGGTGACCCTGATCCCCGGCGACGGGATCGGGCCAGAGGTCGCGGCCGCGACCCGGCTCGTCCTCGACGCTGCCGACGTCGGCATCGAGTGGATCGAACGCCTCGCCGGCGCGGCTGCCATGGAGGCCCACGGCGAGCTGCTGCCCGAGGACACGCTGGCGTCGATCCGCGAGAGTCGTGTCGCGATCAAGGGGCCGATCACGACGCCGGTCGGGACGGGGTTCCGCAGCATCAACGTCGCGCTGCGCCAGGAGCTCGATCTCTTCGCGGCCGTGCGGCCCGCGCGCGCCCTCCCCGGCGTGCCGATCCGCCACCCGAGCGTCGACCTCATCGTCGTCAGGGAGAACACCGAAGACCTCTACCAGGGCATCGAATACCGGCGCGGCGAACCCTCGACCGCCGCCCTCCGCGAAGAGCTCCGCGCGCTCGGGGGCTTCGAGGTCCGTGAGGACGCGGGCATGACCGTGAAGCCGATCTCGATCTACGGCACGAGGCGGATCGTGCGGTTCGCGTTCGACCACGCGCGGCGGAACCGACGCCGGCGGGTCACGGTCGGGCACAAGGCGAACGTGATGCGCTACAGCGACGGGCTCTTCCTCGCGACCGCGAGGGCGAGCGCGACGGACTACCCCGACGTGCCGTGGGACGAGATCCAGATCGACCACCTGTCGAGCCGTCTGGCGAAGGACCCGGGCGCGTTCGACGTCCTCCTGCTGCCGAACCTCTACGGCGACATCGTGAGCGACCTGTGCGCGGGGCTCGTCGGCGGCCTCGGCTTGATCCCCGGCGCCAACATCGGATGGGAATACGCGGTGTTCGAACCCGTCCACGGAAGCGCGCCGGACATCGCCGGACGGGGCACGGCGAACCCGATCGCGATGACCCTCACGGGGGCGATGCTGCTCCGCCATCTGGGTGAGCTCGACGCGGCGGCGAACGTCGAGTGGGCCGTCGACGAGGTGCTGCGGCACGGGCGGGTTCGCACGCCCGATCTGGGGGGCACGTCGAGCACGATGGAGGTCGCCGAAGAGATCGCCGTCACCGTCAGCGCCTGGGAGCACGGCCCGAGCTGACGCGGCTCAATGCCGATGGGGGTGATCGCTCCCTCCGTGGCCCTCGTCCGGCCCCCGACCGGGGTCCCCGTCAGCCGCTCGTCAACAGCCGGGTTGGCCGTGGTTCCCGCAGCACCCGCCGCGCGAGAGCGACCGGGCGCGGTTGCGGAACGTCAGCCCGACCTTCTCGGCGAAGCCGTAGTCGGGGCTTTGCCAGTTCGTGAAGAAGGTGCCGACGTAGGACCCCAGTTGTTCGCGGAAGCTCGCCACCCCTCCATCGTAGGCGGACGAGGGTGCTTCGCGCGGTCTGCACGGGATGCGAGACTGCGCGTATGGACGATCCGGCGGCTCGCGAGGAACACCACGGCTCGGTCGAGGACCCGATCGAAGCCCGAGACGGCGACGGCCTGCGGGTCGCCGGATTCCTGACGACGGCGCTCGGGGCCCTCCTGGCGGGGATCGGCGGGGTGCTCACATGGGTCACCGTCGGGATCGAAGGACAAGGGCAGCTCGACACCCGCTCGCCGGGGATCGACCTCGTCGACGGCGTCGTGGTCCTCGCCGCAGCCGGCGCCATGTTGATCGCCGTGCTCGCCAGTCGCCTCGCGGGCACCCGAACGGCACGGCGGGTCGCGGCCGTCGTGTGCCTCGTCGCCGGACTTGTCGTGATGGCGACCGCCGGGGCATTCCTGCTCACGGCGAACACCCGGTTCGATCCCGTGTCGAGCGACGAGCTCATCGGCGCCATCGCGATGGACACCGGCGTGCCGATCGCCGAGGTACGCGAGCAGCTGGATGCGATCCTGACCGATCTCGGAGGCTTCACCGAGATCGGTCTCGGACCTTCGGTTGCGCTCCTCGGCGGACTTCTCGGCGCCGTCGGCGGCGTGCTCATCCTCGCCTGGGTCATGCGTCAGGACACCCGCTCCGACGACGGCGACGACGGCGACGACGGCACGCGCCCCCTCGAGGGCGACGGCGAGATCGAACGGGCCTGACGGCGCCGCGCTACAGCTTCGCGAGGTCCGCGCACTTCGCGCGGATGCCCTCGGCCGCCTCCCGGAGCTTCGCGAGCTCGTCGTCGTTGAGGTCGAGCTCGACGACCTCCTCGACCCCGGCTCGACCGAGCCTCGCCGGTACGCCGAGGTAGACGCCCTCGATCCCGTAGGGGCCGGTCGTCCAGGCGCAGACGGGCAGGACCTCCTTCGTGTCCTCGGCGATCGCGCGCACCATCGCGACGACCGAGGCGCTCGGCGCGTAGAAGGCCGACCCGGTCTTGAGGAAGGCGACGATCTCGGCGCCGCCGTCTCGCGTCCGCTGGAACAGCCGCTCTAAGGTGACCTCGTCGACGAGCTCCGGCAGGGGCTTCCCGCCGACGGTCGCGTGGCGAGGGAGCGCGACCATGGCGTCGCCGTGGGAACCGAGGGTCATCGCGTCGACCGTCGTCGGCGGAACCCCCAGCTCCTCGGCGATGAAGTACCGGAGGCGGGCCGAATCGAGGACGCCCGCCATCCCGAACACCCGCTCGTGCGGAAAACCGCTCTGCTCGTGGGCGAGGAACGTCATCTCGTCGAGCGGATTCGACACGACGACCAGGATGGCCTCGGGCGATCCGGGGACGACGCGCCGCACGACGTCGGACATGATCGCGGCGTTCTTGCCAAGGAGGTCCATGCGGCTCATCCCGGGCTGCCGCGGGAAGCCGGCCGTGATCACGACCACGTCGGACGCGGCCGTGTCGGCGTAGTCGTTCGTGCCGACGATCGTGGGCTCGTAGCCTTCGACCGGCGCGGCTTCTCTGAGGTCGAGGGCCAGCCCCTGCGGCTTGCCCTCGATGATGTCGATCAGGACGACCTCGCCGAGGCCCTTCTCGAGGAGGCGCATCGCGGTCGTCTGACCGACGAAGCCGCTGCCGACGACGGTGATCTTCATGGACGGGAGCTCCTTCGGGCTCGGGAGACGCCCCATGCTATCGAGGGGCCCTCCGAGCCAGCCCCGGCCGCCTGCAGGGCCGAAGGACGCTCGTCAGACCCGACGGATGAGGAGCAGCTGTCCGTCTTCCACCGTGCCGGCGCCCGGTGGGAGCGTCGGCGGATGGGCCATCACGTCGAAGAACGCAAGTCCATGGGTCCCTCGTAGCACCCCGCTCGACTCCCAGACGCCCGGGCCTGGGAGCGGGGTTCCGTCGCGTCCCGGCGGACGGAGCGTCACCACCTGCACCGCCGACGCGCCGTCCGGCGCGGTCCCCGATGGGCCGCGCACCAGGTCGAACCGCCACATCCCGGCTTCGCGCTCGAGGGCGACGAGGGCGGCCTGACCGGCGGCCGTCGCGTCCTCCTGCACGAAGAGATGCCCGCCGACGACCTCGAGGTTGTCGGGTGAGATCGGTCCGTCCTCTCCGGCTCCGACCACCAGGTCGGCGTCGTAGGCGAGCCGCAGCGCCGCGGGACCCCGAGGGGAGCGAGGGTCGAGCTGCAGGTGGTAGAGGCGGCCGAGGCCGTTGCCGGCGGCCTCGTCCCCGCCCGTGCTCGCGAAGACGAAGTCGTGGGGCGCCGTGGGCGGGAAGGCGCCGTCCTCGAGGCGAACGAACCCGAGCGCACCCGCGGCATCGGCGGCCTCCTCGAGCCCGACGTCATCGAGGAGGGCGGCACCGGGGATGCGGACCCATCGGCCGTCGACGGTGCCGCTCGTGATGTCGCCCTCGGTCACGACGCCGGGATCCACCGCGGCGAAGACGAACAGGTGGCCCCCGATGAGTCCGTTGCGCACGAGCGGATGCTTCGCGTCCGGGTCCTTGCGCCCGAGGTAGAGGTAGAGCTGGGAGTCCGAGGCAGCCCCGTCCTCGAGCACGACGATCGCGGTGCGGCGTCCCGGAGCCGGCTGCACGATCGCGTTCTCGCGCTGGAGGTGTCCCAAGGCCGACAGCGCGTGCGCCTCCCCGCCGTAGATCGCGACCGCCTGGCCGCCGAGGGGACTGAACGTCGACGGCGCCGTCGCTTCCTCCGATGCGAGGTACATCGGAGGATCGAACCCCACCTCGGCCCCCGCGAAGAACCCCGAACAGAACCTCCCGAAGGCGGGGGTGCCGTTCGTCTCCGTCGCGAGCGGTCCCACCAGCCTCCGGTCCTGGTACACGTCGTCGAAGGCGACGTCCCCCGACACGGGGTCGCCGCGGGCGTCCAGCCGCCAGGCCGACACGAAGGCGCCGCGCACCGCGGGCTCTCCCGGGAGCGGCCGCGAGCTGACGTCCACGGCGAGCTCGTGGCTCATCCAGAGCCTCGCCGTCCCATCGGCCCGCTCGTCGAATCCCAGCCCGTCGGGGCGCCCCACCATGCGGAAGCGCGCGCCCGGCTCACCGGTCCGCGGCAGCCGGTCCCCGACCGACACGAGGGTCCGCACGCGGTAGGCGGGGTGCACCGACGCGGCGTAGCGGGGCGTCTCGGCACCGGCCGTTCCGGGGCCCGCGAGCAGCGCGATCAGCCCGAGCGCGACGATGGTCGTCCGGCGGCGAAGGGTCCCGGGTCGCACCCCTCGACGGTAGCCGCCGCCGGGGCCCGGTGCATGCGCCGCGTTGGAGAGAGTCCGGTCGGCCCGGATCCGAGCGGCGCGAACGTTCAGGCGCCGTACTTGGCGAGGCGGCCGGCGTTGGCCATCAGCTGCGGGAGGAGCGTCATCGTCGGACGGAGCCCCAGCCCGCCCTCGCGGCACCAGCGCTCGCCGAAGCGGTCGACCTCGTCCGCGACCCACCCGAGGACCGTGAACGAGCACGGGCACGGGATGCCACGAATGCGCGGCCATCTGCGACGGTGTCGCGTGGTCGCCGGAGACCGCCACGACGTCGGCTCGCGCGGCGTCGAGGATCCGAGGGAGCGCGGCGTCGAGCCGCTCGATCGCGGCGACCTTCGCCTCGAAGTCGCCGTCCTCGCCGGCGGCATCGGTGTCCTTGTAATGCAGGAAGACGTAGTCGGGGCCTCGCGATGCTCCCCAGGGATGCGATCGCCTCGTCGAGGTCGGCGGGCGGCCCGATCACGTCGAACCCGAGGATCGAGGCGAGGCCCCCGTACATCGGATAGACGGCGATCGCGCCGCCGCGCATGCCGTCCGCCGTGAACGAGGGCAGCGTTCGCAGCGTGTCGAACCCGCGCAGGAGCAGCCCGTTCGCATCGTGCGGCCGGCGAGCAGAGTCCCGTGCCTGCCGCATGATGCTCGCGACCGCCGGCGGCGCACGCCGGCCGCCGGGTCCAGCGGCGCCGGATCGCGAGGCGGCACGCCCGTGGCCTGCGGGTCGGTGTCGCTCACCCGCGGATCGAGCCCGTCGCCGCGCAGGACGAGCAGGAACCGATGCCCCCGCTCGTGCCGGAAGAGACCTCGACCCCGTCGACCCGCACGCCCTCCTGCAGCGTCGAGACGACCTCGCGCGCAGCGTCGTCGCCGATGCGGCCGGCCCGCCGGTCGACGACGATGCCGTCGTGGTCGATCGTGCTGAGGTTGCCGCGAGCGGCCACGTCACCGGGCTTCAGCTCGAACCCGAGCCCGGCCGCCGACAGCGCGCCTCGACCGAGCTCGAACTCAGCCGGGTCGTAGCCGAACAACGCCAGATGGCCCGGTCCCGATCCCGGCGTGATGCCGGGGCCGACCGGCTCCAGCAGCCCCGTGGCGCCCGCGGACGCCAGCCGATCGAGGTTCGGCGTCGAGGCCTCCTCGAGCTCCGTGCCACGTTCGGCGTCGGCGAGCCCCCAGCCCGTCGATCACGATCTGCAGGATCGTGGAGCCCCTTGCGTAGACGGGCTCCTGCGCGAGGCGGGGCAGGTCCACGAGCGGCATGTAGAGCGACCGAAGGCCGCCAGGGACCGCGTCAGAGCCTCGCCGCGACGGCGTCGGCCACGGTGAAGGTGCCGGCCGCGGGACGGTCGTCCTCGGCGGCCGGCGAAGGTCGTAGGTGAGGAAGCGCCGTCGGCGAGCACGGCGGCGACCGCCGCTTCCAGCCGGTCCCCCGCCTCGGTCTCGCCGATGTGGCGAAGCAACATCGCGCCCGACAGGATCAGCCCGACCGGGTTCGCGCGGTTCGTGCCCGCGAGCGAGGGTGGCGGTGCCGTGGGTGGCCTCGAACACGGCGAGTCTCGCGGCCGGTGCCGCCGAAGAGCCCTCCGGGGGCGACGCCGGTGCCGCCGATCAGGCCGGCCCCGAGCTCCGCGACGATGTCGCCGTAGAGGTTCGGGAGCACGAGGACCTCGAAGCGATCCGGCGTGCTGGATCAGCTGCATGCAGAGCGCGTCGATGATCCGATCGTCGAACGCCACCGGATGGCCGCCCCGTTCGGCCTCCGCCGTCCGCGACGCGGCGTGCCACCTCGAGGAACAGCCCGTCGGAGAACTTCATGATGTTCGCCTTGTGCGCGCGGTGACGAGCCCACGTCCGCGCCGGCGCGCCTCGTCGAACGCGAACCGCACGATGCGTTCGGTGCCGAGCGTCGCTGATCGTCTTGATCGACAGGCCGCTGTCCTCGCGGATCCGGCGGCCGGTCGTGTCCTCGATGAAGCGGATCAGCTCCTTCGTCGCGGCGGTGCCCATCTCGAACTCGAACCCCGTGTAGGAGCCCTCGATGTTCTCGCGGACGACGACGAGGTCGACCTCGTCGTAGACCGACGGGACGCCCGGCGTAGAGCCGGCACGGCCGGACGTTCGCGAAGAGGTCCAGCTCCTTGCGCAGTCGCAGGTTCAGGCTGCGCTGCCCGCTCGTGACCGGCGTGTCGACGGGTCCCTTGAGGCGACCCGCGGGTCGCCCGGATCGACTCGAGCGTCGCGACTCGGGAGCGGATCGCCGGTGCGCGCGAAGGCACCGGAGCCCATCTCGCGGCGATCCCACGCGATCGGGACGCCCGTGGCCTCGATCGCTCGGCGGGCGGCGTCGACGACCTCAGGTCCGATGCCGTCGCCGGGGATGAAGCGTCACGCGGTAGCGTCACGGGTCTCCTCGTCGGGCGACTCCGCTGGCGGGCGCCGGCGCCCCGCGCGGGGCCGGAATCCTCGCATCGTTCGGTCCGGGTGCCGCTCGGCGGGCCGCGGATATCCTTGCAGATACGTTCCGGAAGACCGGGCTGCACCGGAAGGCCCATCGGGGCCGCACCGCACCCGAGCCGAAAGGAACCGACGGCATGACCGAGAAGGGGCTCCGCGACGTCGTCGCCGCGGCACGAAGATCTCGGACATCGACGGCGAGCGCGGCAAGCTCTGGTACGTCGGCTACCCGATCGAGGACCTCGCGGAGCATGCGACGTTCGAGGAGGTCGTCTACCTCCTGCATCACGGGGAGCTCCCGACGACGACGCAGCTCGACGAGCTCACGAGGTTCATCGCGGGCGAGCGGAAGCTCTCGCCGTTCGGCACGAAGATGATGCCGACGCTCGCCGACACGGCCTCGCCGATGTCGATGCTCCGCACGATGGTCTCGGGGACCTCGACGTTCGACCCCGACGGGTGGGACGACTCGGCCCGACGCCCAATACCGCAAGGCCATGCGGCTGATCGCGAGGACACCCACGATGATCGCGAGCTACCACCGCCTGCGCACGGGCCAGGAGGTGATCCCGCCGAACCCCAGGCTCGGCACGCGGCGAACTTCCTGTGGATGCTCCTCGGCGAGGAGGCGACGCCGGAGGACGTGAGCGCGATGGACCTGTCGTTCGTCCTGTACGCCGATCACACGATGAACGCCTCGACGTTCACGGCGCGGATCATCGCCTCGACCTTGGCCGACATGTTCAGCGCGATCACCGGAGCGATCGCGGCCCTCAAGGGTCCACTGCACGGCGGCGCGAACGAGGAGTCGATGAAGATGCTCGAGGAGATCGACAAACCCGAGAACGCCGAGAGCTACGTGGCCGAGCGTCTCGATCGCAAGGAGAAGATCTTCGGCTTCGGCCACGCCGTCTACACGACGATGGATCCGCGCGCGCGCGATCTTCAAGGAGTACTCGCGTATGGTCGGCGAGGCCCACGGCGATCACGAAGTGGTACGAGATCTCGCAGGCGATCGAAGCGACGACCTTCGAGCAGAAGGGGCTGTATCCGAACGTCGACTTCTACGCGGCCAGCGTGTACCACGTGCTCGGCATCCCGACCGACCTGATGACGCCGATCTTCGCGCTCGCCCGCATGGCCGGCTGGACCGCGCATGTCCGTGAGCAGTACGCCGACAATCGGGTGATCAGGCCCGACAGCGAATACGTCGGGCCGCCCGAGCGGCATTGGGTGCCCCTCGACCAGCGCGGCTGAACCGCTCTCGTTCGACCCCGCCTGCCGATACCAGGTGACATGGACCGCCCCCGGCGTCTGCTGGTCATCGTCGCGGCCTGCTCGTGCCTCCGCGGTCATGCCGGTCGCCTCGGCGCATCCCGCCGGGAGCTTCGCGGTGCAGTGCGGCTTCTCCCACGCCCTCCGGGACGACCCGATCGTGTACCCGGGCCAACCCGGGGCCGCGCGCGCACGGCACGCCTTCTACGGGAACACGGGGCACCGACGCCTCGTCGACCGCGCGAGCCTGCTCAACGCCGGCACCACCTGCACGGACCGCAAGGACCTCGCGGCGATGTGGGTCCCGACCGCAGCAGATCAGAAGGGAGGCGAGTGGCGGGGCGCGACCCCTCACCGGGAACGCACGTACTACTTCCCCTCGATCCGCGAGAGCGCCGGCACCACCAGAACGTCCCGAAGGACCTCGTGAGTAGATCGGCGGCGAACCCGCAGCGCGATTCGTGGGCAGGAAACCCGGCCGTGAGCTGGTTCTGCGGCGAACGGTCACCGGTCCGGCCGTGGCCCTATGACTGCCGCCCGTACCAGACGCCGAAGGAAGACGGCGTCCGTGCGGTCATCGCGATGCCGTTCTGCTGGGACGGCGCGAACCTCGACTCGCCCGACCACGTCTCGCACGTGATCTATCCGAGGCCGAACGACCGCACGCCGCACACGAACCCCGCGCCGTGCCCGGCGTCGCATCCGGTCAACATCCCGTCGATCTCGATCCGAGCCCACTTCCCCTTCAAGGACCCGTGTGCGGGTCAGACGCCGTGCGGGCCGGATTCCGGCGGGCGGAACGTCCGGTTCAGGTTGTCGAGCGGGCCCTACTACACCCTGCACGCGGACTTCTGGAACGCCTGGATCCAGCGACGGCTGGCCGAGCTGCACCGCAAGTGCATCCTCGCGCAGCGCGAGTGCGGGATCATCGGCGTCGACGCCACGGTGTAGCGGCCGGAGGTCACCACGCCCCGGTCGGGCGCGGGAACAACCCGGCGCGCTCGACGAGGTCGCGGGTCCCGTCGTCGCGGCCCATCGCCATCACGTGGATCCCGGCGATGCCCTCGATCCGGCGGATCGCCGTCAGCAGCTCGATCGTCAGCTCCATGCCGACCGCAGGCGCGTCGTCGCCCGCCGACTCGAGCGCCGCGATCGTCGACGCGGGCACGCTGACCCCGAAGAGCTTCTCGTCCATGAAGCGCGCCTGCCGCGCGCTCCGGAGCGGCGTCAGGCCGATCAGCACCCTCGCCCGCTCGAACAGGCCGCGGTCACGCATCGTCTCGGCCCACGCGGCGAGCCGCTCGACGTCGTAGGCGATCTGGGTGATCACGAAGTCGGCGCCGGCGTCGAGCTTGGCCTCGAGCCGGGCGGGGTCATACGGCTGCGCGAGGGGCACGTCGGCCACGCCGACGAAGAACCGGGGAGGCTCCTCGAGCTCGACGCCGGCCAGCGTCGTGCCCTCGTCCCGCATCCTGCGGGCGAGCGCGACGACCTCTTCGACGGTGAGATCGCCCACGACCGTGGCGTCGGGATGGTCGCCGGCGGCGAGCGGGTCGCCCGAGAGGCAGAACAGGTTCCGGGCACCGAGCGCCCACGCGCCGAGCAGGTCCGACGTGATCGCGAGACGGTTCCGGTCTCGAGACGTGAGCTGGACGGTCGGCTCGATCCCGGCCTCGTGCACGAACCGTGCGCCGGCGAGCGGCGACATGTGTGCGCTCGCGGTCGGGTTGTCGTTGACGTTCACGGCATCGACGTAGCCGACGAGCCCGCGGGCGTGCTCGGTGACCGTGGCGCCCGAACCTGCCTTGGGCGGCACGATCTCACCCGTGACCGCGAAGTCGCCGCGCTCGAGGATCGCGACCAGCCGTCCGCCGACCGGTGAGGTCACCGATACGCCTGGAGCTCGGCGGCGGCGACCGTGTTCACGAGGAGCATCGCGACGGTCATCGGGCCGACGCCGCCCGGGACCGGCGAGATCGCGCCGGCGACCTCGACCGCCTCGTCGAACCGGACGTCGCCGACGAGCCCGTCGGGCGTCCGGTGGACCCCGACGTCGATCACGGTGGCTCCCGGCTTGATCATGTCGCCGCCGATCAGCTGGGGAACACCCGCCGCCGCGACGAGGATGTCGGCCGCCGTCGTGTGGGCGCGCAGGTCGCGCGTCCTGATGTGGGTCGCGGTCACCGTCGCGTTGCCCCGGATGGAGTTCTGCGCGAGCATCACCGACAGCGGCGAGCCGACGAGGTCACCGTACCCCACGATGCAGACCTCGGCGCCCTCGAGGGGGATCGCGCTCCGAAGGAGGAGCTCCACGATGCCGTAGGGGGTCGCCGGCAAGAACGTCCTTCCCTTGCGGAGCATCATCCCGATGTTGAGCGGATGCAGCCCGTCGACGTCCTTCTCGGGCGCGACCGCCGACTGGATGTCGAGCTCGTGCAGATGATCGGGAAGCGGGAGCTGCACGATGATCCCGTGGATCTCGGGGTCGCGGTTCAGGCGGCGGATCGTCGCCATCAGCTCGTGCTCGGTCACGTAGACGGGCAGGTCGACCTGCTCGGAGCGGATCCCCACGTCGGCGCAGGCCTTGTGCTTCTGCCCCACGTAGATGCGAGAGGCCTGGTCGTCGCCCACGAGGACGGCGGCCAGGCCGGGGGTCACGCCCCGTTCGGCGAGCGCGCGTACGCGCTCGCTCACCTCGCTGCGGACCTGCGCGGCGATCGCCTTCCCGTCGAGGATCCGTGCCGTCACGGGGCGCATCCTATCGGGCGGAACGGCGCCTACGGAGGTTGCTGCGGCGAGCTAATGCCGGAAGTGTCGGACGCCGGTGAGCACGACGGCCATCCCGTGGGCCTCGGCCGCCTCGAGGACCTCGTCGTCGCCCTTCGAGCCGCCGGGATGGATCACGGCGGTGCAGCCGGCGTCGGCGGCGACCTCGAGCGCGTCGGGGAACGGGAAGAACGCGTCGCTCGCGACGACGGCGCCGCGCGCCCGCCCCCGCCTTGCGCGCCGCGATCCACGACGAGTCGACCCGTGACATCTGCCCCGCACCGATCCCGACCGTCGCACCGTCCTTCACGAACACGATCGTGTTCGACTTCACGCGCCAGGCGACCGTCCAGGCGAGCTCGAGGTCGGCCCACTCGGCCGTCGACGGCTCCCGAGCCGACACGACCTTCCATGCCGCTCGCCGCTCAGGGACGAGGTCGGCGTCCTGGATCAACGCACCACCCGGGAGCGTGCGAACATCCCACCCCACCTCCTGCTCGAGCGGAGCCCTCACCACCCGGAGGTTCGGCCGCGCGCCGAAGGCCGCGAGGGCACCGTCGGTGAACCCCGGCGCGATCACGACCTCGGTGAACACCTCACGCATCGCCTCGGCCGCCCCCTCGTCGCACTCGCCGCGGAACGCCACGATCCCGCCGAAGGCGCTCACGTCGTCGCAGGCGAGCGCCGCGCGGTAGGAGTCGGCGAGCGACCCGCGGGCCCCGACCCCGCACGGGTTGTTGTGCTTCACGATCACGCACGCGCCGTCGGCGAGCGCGATCGCGAGGTCGTAAGCGGCCCACGCGTCGAGCCAGTTGTTGAACGACATCTCCTTGCCCTGGAGCACGTCGGCCCCGCCGAGCACGCCGGGGCCGGCGCTCTCCCGGTACAGAGCCGCCCGCTGGTGCGGGTTCTCGCCGTAGCGCAGGTCCGCGAGCTTCTCGTACGCGAGGCCGACGAAGGCCGGCGTCGCCCCCCCGGCGACTTCGCCACCCGCGAACCAGCCCGCGACGGCCGCATCGTAGGCGGCCGTGTGCGCGAACGCCGCAGCCGCGAACGTCCGCCGGGTCTCGCCGGAGATCGCGCCGCCTCGCCGTAGGTCCGCGAGCACGTCGTCGTACCGAGCAGGATCGACGACGACCGCGACGCTCGCGTGGTTCTTCGCCGCGGCCCGCACCAACGCCGGGCCGCCGATGTCGATCTTCTCGATCACGTCGTCGAACCCGGCGCCGATCGCGACGGTCTCGCGGAACGGATACAGGTTGACGACGACGAGGTCGAACGGCTCGATCCCCTGCTCGGCGAGCTGCGCGACGTGCTCGGGCCTCCGGCGATCGGCGAGCAGCCCGGCGTGGATCCGCGGATGCAGCGTCTTCACGCGGCCGTCGAGCATCTCGGGCGAGCCCGTGACCTCCTCGACGGACGTGACCTCGATCCCGGCGTCGCGAAGGGTCGCCGCCGTGCCGCCGCTCGAGACGAGCTCCACGCCGAGCTCGCGCAGGCCTCGCGCGAGCGCCACCAGCCCCGTCTTGTCGTACACCGCCAGCAGCGCCCGGCGCACCTTTCCGTGCTCAGTCATGGTCCACGCTCATCCGCGGGCCGTCTCGTCATGGCCCGTCTCGCTCATGGGGCCTTCCCTTCGATCCCCACGATCCTTCCGTCGACGTGGAGCCGGCCGTCGAGCAGGGCCGCGGTCGCGTCCGGCAGCAGCCTGTGCTCGACCTCGTGCACGCGAGCCTCGAGCGAGGCGACCGGGTCCTCGGGCCGGATCGCGACGGCCTCCTGCAGCACGACGGGCCCGTGGTCCATCTGCTCGTCGACGAGGTGCACCGTGACGCCGGTGATCCGCGCGCCGAAGGCGAGCGCGTCGGCGATCGCGCTCGTCCCCGGGAAGGCCGGCAGCAGGGCCGGATGTACGTTCAGCATGCGGTCGCGGAAGGCCTCGACGATCTCGGGACCGACGACCCGCATGTAGCCGGCGAGCACCACGACGTCGATCGCTCGGTCCCGAAGGAGGGTCAGGAGGGCGTCGTCATGGGACTCCCTGGTCGGGAACGCCGCCGGGTCGAGCACCGCGGCCTCGATCCCTCGGTCGCGAGCACGGTCCAGCGCCCCGGCGTTCGGGCGATCCGAGACGACGAGGGCGACGTGGGGACCCACTCGGGGGTCGTCCACGAGCGACTGGAGGTTCGTGCCCGCGCCCGATGCCAGCACCGCGACCCTGCCCTCCATCAGGTGGGCAACGTACCAGCCGACCCCGGACGGCCCGGCGGAGCTGCGGAAGGGGCCCGACCTGGCGGCGCGTCGAACCCCGCCCCGGCGCCGACCCGGCTAAGCTGGGGCCGTGTTCGCGCTCGAACGACTCGCAGCCGGAGGACGACCGTGAAGAAGTGCCCCTACTGCGCGGAAGAGATCCAGGACGAGGCGATCAAGTGCAGGTATTGCTTGTCGGACCTGAGCGGTCCCGTGAGGAGGCGCTCGCACAGCCCCAGCCGAGCGCCGGAACGACGCCCGCGTCGCCGACGTCGAGCCCGTCGACATCGAACCCATCGACATCGAGCCCGGTCGGGTCAAGCTCGGTCGGGTCGAGCCCGTCGATCGCCGCCGAGCCGGTGACCTCGTCGTCATCCGGCGCGGGTGCCGCGGGGACGGGCTCCGCCGCGTCGTCGGTTCCTTCTGGCGGCGCCGCGGCGGTGCGCTACACCCACTCGGGCTACCGCTACGTGCTCGGGTTCGGGTCGCGACTTCTTCGGCATCTGGGATCGGCAGTCGCCGAGCACTCCGGCGGAACGGTTCCCACGCAACGACGACGGATGGCGCCAGGCGTGGCTCCGTTTCGCCGGGCTCGAGCCGAATCACGCGGCCGTCCCGCAGGACGCCTCGCAGGCGTCGCCGACCCAGCCCACCGACACCGACGCCCAGCAGTACACGCACTCCGGGACGCGCTACCTGCTCGGGTACGGCAGGGGATTCTTCGGCATCTGGGATCGGCAGCACCCGGGGGCGCCGGTGGAGACCTTCCCGCGGACCGACGAGGGATGGGCCGACGCCTGGCGCCGCTACACCCAGATCGAGTCGAACTTCAGCGAGGTCTCGCTCGGGAACTCCTCCGGCGCCTGAGCCGGCACCGACACCTCGATCAGTCCCCCGATCCCTTCCCCCGGCCTGCCCGAAGCCGCGGCTCTTCGGGGACGCCCGTACGGTCGGGCAAGAGCGAGCCCAGCGCACCGCCCGACACCCCCCAGATCACCGCGAGGCCCCCGGCCTCGATCGGCGAGACGCCGAGCCGCGCGATCGTCTCCTCGTCGGCCACGATCGCGACGCTCGCGGCCCACGCAGCGAGGGCGACCAGCCCGCCGAACCCGACGCCGCCCCAGGCCGCCCGCATCGCGCGCTCGCCCCGTGCGCGGACCCCTTCGGCGGCGCGCCTGCCGCCGACGACCGTCGCGATCGCGGGCACCAGCCCGAAGAGGAGGTAGCCGGGTCCGAACGGCAGCTCTGCCTCGCCGCCGGTCGCGAGACGGGTCACGCCGTCGCCCGCGTCGAGGCCGCCGAGGCAGACCGTCGAGGTGTCGCCGGCAGCGAGGAGCTCCGCGCACGATCCCATCGAGATCGCGAGGACGTCCATCGATTGGTTCGGAAGGACGAGCGCGTGGTACATGGCGAACACCGCGCCGGCGCTTCCGTTGCCTCGAGCGGCGCCCGTACCGGCGCTCGCCGAGGGCCGGAGCGTCGCCAGCACGAGGAAGCCGAGGAACGCGAGCGCCACCGACCACGCGAGGGCGTGCCATGCCCCTCGCGCCGCGCCCGACCACCGGCGGCGCGCCGGCGTCGGGCGATCGCCGGGTGCGCGGCGGCCAGTCCCCCGATGGCGCCGCAGACGAGCGCGAGCACGAGCGGGAACACGAACGCCTGCCACACGACCGGCCGCATCGAGGTGACGTCGGCTTGCGGGAACCGCAAGGTCACGGCGAGGCTCGCGACGCCGCACGGGACGGCGAACGCCGGCGCCACGACCGCGCCGAGCGCGCCGCCCGCCCCGGGTCCTTCGGGAACCGCCCGCCGGCCTCGCGTCCCGCCCGGAACAGCAGCACGACCGCGACGATCGTGCCGGCCCCGAGGGCGACGTAGGCCCGCACCGACGGCGCCCCGAACAGCTGCGGGAAGACGCTCGGGAGTCCCGCGGGCTCCCCCGAGCGCACGTCGATCCCCACGCGGAACACCGCCAGGGTGTTCAGGAGCCCGATCTTCACCCACGACCACGGCCGGAACGACCCGGTCACGGCGTAGGCCGTCCACGCGAGGAACTGGCCACCGAGCAGCAGCGGGAGCCACGCCACGAACCCGGCCTTCAGCGCGCCGAGCAGATGCGGGCCCGCGATGCGTGCCGGCGCCGGCCCACGGCGGGCCCGAGGCGCCCGACTTCACCCCACGCGCTCCACGACGAGCTCGGCCACCTGGCTCGGCGTGCGGGCGACCGCCACCCCGGCCGCCTCGAGCGCCTCGGCCTTCGCGGCGGCGGTTCCCTTCGAGCCGGTCACGATCGCGCCGGCGTGGCCCATCCGCTTGCCGGGCGGCGCCTCGAAACCTGCGATGTAGGCGACGACGGGCTTCGAGACCCGCGTGGCCACGAAGTCGGCCGCCCGCTCCTCGTCGTCACCGCCGATCTCGCCCGTCAAGATCACGAGGTCGGTGTCGGCGTCGGCGTCGAACAGCGCGAGCGCCTCGACGAAGCCGATCCCATGGACCGGGTCGCCACCCATGCCGATGCACGTCGACTGTCCGATCCCCCTCGACGTGAGCTCGTGGACGATCTGGTACACGAGGGTGCCGCTCCGGCTCACGAACCCGACGCGTCCCGGCGAACAGACCTCGCCGGGGATGATGCCGACGTTCGCGACACCCGGCGTGATCACGCCGGGGCAGTTCGGCCCGACGAGCGTCGTCGACGTTCCCTTCAGGTAGCTGTGGACCTCGGCCATGTCGCGCGCGGGGATGCCCTCGGTGATGCAGACGACGAGCGCGACGCCGGCGTCGGCGGCCTCGAGGATCGCCTCGGCGGCGAACCGCGGCGGCACGAAGATCATCGACGTGTTCGCGCCCGCCTCGCGCACGGCGTCGGCGACGGTGTCGAAGACCGGGATGCCATCGAGGTCCTGTCCGCCCTTGCCCGGCGTGACGCCGGCGACGACCTCGGTGCCGTAGGCGACGTTGCGGCGGGTGTGGAACGCGCCCTCGCTGCCCGTGATGCCCTGGACGACGAGCTTCGTGCCCTCACCGACGAGCACGCTCACGCCGCCACCCCCGCGAGGCGCGCCGCTTCGGCGGCCGCCTCGTCCATCGTCGGGACGCTCACGATCCGGGGGTGCGCCGCCTCGGCGAGGATCCTGCGCCCTTCGTCGGCATTCGTTCCGTCGAGCCGAACGACGAGCGGCACGGTCGCCTCGACCCGGCCGAGCGCCTCGAGGATGCCGCTCGCGACGACGTCGCAGCGCGTGATACCGCCGAAGATGTTGATGAACACCGCTTTGACCGACGGGTCCGACAAGATCACCTCGAGCGAGGTCGCCATCGTGTCGGCGCTCGCACCCCCGCCGATGTCGAGGAAGTTCGCCGCGCTCCCCCCGTGCTGCGCGACGACGTCGAGCGTCGACATCACGAGCCCCGCGCCGTTGCCGATGATGCCCACCGACCCGTCGAGCTTCACGTATTGCAGGCCCGCGGCCCTCGCGCGCCCCTCGACCGGATCGATCGGGAACTCGCCTTGCAGGGCCTCGACGTCGGGGTGGCGGAACAACGCGTTGTCGTCGACCGTGATCTTCGCGTCGAGCGCGACCACCGAGCCGTCCTCGAGCTGGACGAGCGGGTTCACCTCGACGAGCGTCGCATCGCGCTCGCGCAGCAGCGCGTAGAGCTTGCGCAGCACGTCGCCCGCGCCCTCGCGCGCCTCGAGCGGCAACGTCGCGACGAGCTCGCGCACGTGGTACGTGCGCATGCCGAGCATCGGATCGACGTGCACCCGCCGGATCGCCTCGGGCCGTTCCGCAGCGAGGGTCTCGATGTCGACGCCGCCCTCGGCGGTCATCATCGCGAGGTACTCCCCGTTCGAACGGTCGAGCACGAACGAGGTGTAGAACTCGCTCGCGATCGGGAGGAGCTCTTCGACGAGCACCCGCGCGACCACGTGCCCTTTGAAGTCCGACCCGAGCATACGCGCGGCTTCTTCGGCGGCCTTCTCGGGCGAGTCGACGAGGACGACCCCGCCGCCCTTGCCCCGACCGCCCACCTGGACCTGGACCTTCACGACCGACCGGCCGCCCAGCTCGCGCGTCGCCGCCTCGGCCTCCTGGGGGGTCGTCGCCACGACGCCGCGCGGCACCCGGATGTCGTGGGCGCGGAACAGATCCTTGCCCATGTGCTCGTAGAGATCCATCTGGCTCCTCGCAGGCCCGCCGGTCGAGAAGCTGGTCGATGGAGCTGGTCGATAGAGCTGTCGTGCAAGAAGTCTGGCCCAGACTAGTTCGTGGGGCCGCCCTCGAGCCGCTCGCGGAGCCACCCGGCGATGTCCTGGGTGGACGCGCCGGGCGTGAAGATCTTCTCCACGCCCTCGGCCTCGAGCGTCACGATGTCGCTCGGCGGGGATGATGCCCCCGCCGAACACCAGGATGTCGCCCGCCCCGCGCTCGCGGAGCAGCCGCACGACCTGCGGGAACAGCGTCATGTGGGCGCCCGAATGCAGCGACAGCCCGACCGCGTCGGCGTCCTCCTGGATCGCCGTCTCGACGATCTGCTCGGGTGTCTGGTGCAAGCCCGTGTAGACGACCTCGAAACCCGCGTCGCGCAGGGCTCGGGCGACGATCTTCGCGCCCCGGTCGTGCCCGTCGAGGCCCGGCTTCGCCACGATCACCCGGAAGGTCTCGCCCATCGCGCGCGAGTGTAGCGAAGGGGTCTCGGATCCGCCGGGTTGCGGCCACCGGCGCTGTCGCGGAAGGATGGTCCCCCACCGGAGATGTGGGCGCGCGCCTGGTGTCGCTCGAGGGGAAAGATGGTCCGACGTGGAGACGCCTGAGGTCCGGTACGCGTGGGCCGACAACGCGGCCCTCGCCTATCAGGTGTTCGGCGACGGCGCGATCGATCTGGTCTACCTGCAGGGGTACTGCTCACACCTGGATCTCAATTGGGAGAGTCCGTACCTCGCGAGGTTCCTGCGCGGACTGGGAAGTCGGTCGCGCGTGATCGCGATGGATCGTCGCGGCTGGGGCTTGTCGGAGCGCTTCTCACCCGATGCCGTTCCCCCGCTGGAAACGCTCACCGACGACGTGCTGACCGTCATGGATGACGCACGGGTCGGTCGCGCCGTCGTGTTCGCGTCGTGGGACTGCGGCGCCCTGGCGATGCTCCTGGCCGCGGCCCACCCCGACCGCGTCGCGGGGCTGGTCCTGTGCGACACCTTCCCCACGCTCGCCCTGACGGAAAACACCCCGACGATGCCCACGCCTCGAGGTTGGCAGGAGATCGATCGAACGCTGCGCGAGCAATGGGGCCGTGACTTCGGGGACGAGGCGTGGGGCGGGCCGCCGAGGCCGAGGGATCCTCGCGAACGAGATTGGTTCAACCGCTACAGCCGCGCCTCGGTCACCCCCGGCGGATTGATCGCCGAAGGTCGACGCCTCGTCGAGTTGGATGCGGGCCCCGTGCTCCCGTCGATCCACGCACCGACGCTCGTCGTCGGCTTCGAGAGGGGCCGAGGTGTGCTGGATCCTGCGATCGCTCGCCGGCTCGCGGATCACATCCCCCGAGCCAGGCTCGCGCAGATCGGCGACGAGGACGATCCGTCGGACATCGGCTGGTGGCACTGGTACGGACGGGGCGACGCGATCCTGCGGCAGGTCGGGGAACTGCTCGAGGACGTCCGGCGGCGAAGCGTCGTGTTCGATCGTGTGCTCGCGACGGTGCTGTTCAGCGACATCGTGGACTCGACGGCACATGCGGCGGCGCTCGGCGACCGGGCATGGAAAGCCCTCGTCGAGCGGCACCATCGAGCCGTGCGGGAGCACCTGGCGCTGTTCCGAGGGACCGAGGTCGACACGGCTGGTGATGGCTTCTTCGCGGCGTTCGATGGACCTGCGCGGGCTGTGACGTGCGCCGCGGCGATCGTCGAAGCGGTGCGGCCGCTCGGCATCGAGCTGCGCGCCGGGGTGCACACCGGCGAGGTCGAGACGATCGACGGCAAGATCGGCGGTCTGGCGGTCGTCGATCGGTGCCCGGGCATGCGCGGTCGCGGGCTCCTCCGAGGTCCTCGTCTCCCAGACCGTCAAGGATCTGACGGCGGGCGCCGGCCTCGTGTTCGAGGACGCGGGCGAGCATGAGCTGAAGGGGGTCCCCGTGACCGGTGGCGCCTGCATCGGGTCATCGGCCCGTAGACTGCCGCGCGATGGCCCGCAGGAAGCTCCGATCCGGCCGCCCGGCCTGAAGCCGACGACGAAGGTCGGCACGCTCGGTCCGTATCGGGGCCGGCTCGGGCTCGCGTGGGTGATCGCGCCCCTCGTCGCCGGCGTCGTGATCGTGGTCGCGGGCTACCTCGCGCTGTTCCGCTAGCCCGGCGCGGCGCTCGGCTCGTTCGGTACGCTCCGCGCCGATGCTCGAGGCGTACTGCTGGCCGCAGTCGGCGGCTCCCGGTGACGCCGTCGAGCTGCACGTCTCGACCGACGCGTCCGCGTTCGAGGTGGTGGTCGCGCGGGAGGGTGCGGGCGACGCGAGGTCGTGTGGCAGGCGAAGGGGCCGCGGCGAGCAGCACCCGACCCCCGACGACGCGAGCGCCGGCGGCTGCGATGGCCACGCGGCCCTCGAGATCCCGATCGGCGAGGACTGGCGTTCCGGCTACTACGCCGTCGACGGTCACGGCCGGCGATCGAGCCGTGCGACGCGTTCCTCGTCGTGCGGCCGGCACGACGACGATCGGGCGCCGATCCTCCTCGTGCTGTCGACCTCCACGTGGAACGCCTACAACGACTGGGGAGGGCCCGTCGCTGTACACCGGCGGCACCCGCGTCTCGTTCGAGCGGCCGCTCGCCCGGGGGTTCCTGACGAAGCCCGAGCCGGCCCGGCGCAAGATGCAGCCGACGACCGACCGCGAGGGGCGGTGGTTCTTCGAGTGGGCCGAGCCGCTCGGGCTGTCGGTCTGGAGCGGGGGCGCCGGCTGGTGGAACTGGGAGCGCCCGTTCGTCCGGTGGGCCGAGGCGAACGGCTACCGGATCGACGTCGCGATCTCGCAGGACCTCGAGACGCATCCCGGAGGTCCTCGACGGGCACCGGCTCTTCCTGGCGGTCGGCCACGACGAGTACTGGTCGTGGGGCATGCGCGATGCGCTCGACGGGTTCGTGGCCGGCGGCGGCAACGCGGCGATCTTCAGCGGGAACACCTGCTTCTGGCAGGTGCGGTTCGACGACGACCACCGGGCGATGACGTGCTTCAAGTACCGGGCCGACGACGACCCGGTGGTCGGCACCGCCGACGAGCGGTTCCTGACGGGCCCGTGGTCCGACCGGCGGATCGGGCGACCCGAGACCTCGACGATCGGCCTCACGTTCACGCGCGGCGGCTACTCGCGGTACGGCCTCGGCGTGCCGCGGGCCTCGGGCGGCTACACGGTGTGGCGACCCGAGCACTGGGCGTTCGAGGGAACGGACCTGCGGTACGGCGACGCGCTCGGCATCGCCGACACGATCGTCGCCTACGAGGTCGACGGCGTGCGAGCTCACGACGGGCGACGACGGCCTGCCCGCGCCGACGCACGAAGACGGCGCGCCCGCCACGCTGGAGGTGCTCGCGACGGCGCCGGCGCGCCTGTGGCGGCAGGACGAGCAGCCGAGCCGCTACGCGCACGAGCCGGGCGAGCTCGAGAACGCCGCCGCAGGCGATCTTCGGCGAGGGATGGCCCGGCTCAGGTCCACCGACTCACGAACAACCACGCCGTGTTCGGGGCGTTCGACGTCCCGGGCGGCGGCACGGTGTTCAACGCCGGGGTGACGGACTGGGCCTACGGGATCGAGGGCGACGATCCCGACGTCGTCGCCATCACGCGGAACGTCCTCGACCGGCTATCGTCGTGACGTGCGGTGGGATGAGTTCATCGGATCCTGCCCCGAGATCGGCGCGCTGGCGGAGGAGCGGTTCCGCAGGGACGAGCTCGCCGTGCTCGGCACGGTCCGGCCCGACGGCTCTCCGAGGATCGCCCCTGCGAGGTCGACCTCGCCGCCGGACGGCTGCTCCTCGGGATGATGTGGCGCTCGCAGAAGGCGCTGGACCTCCTGCGCGACCCCCGGATCGCCGTGCACAGCGTCCCGAGCGACAAGATCAACCCCGGCGGCGACGTGAAGCTCTACGGCGTGGCCGTCGACGAGCAGGACCCGGACGTGCGGACGGCGTTCCTGGGCGCGATCCGGCGGCGGATCGATTGGGCGCCCGACGAGCCGAACTACCACCTGTTCTCGCTCGACGTCCGCCGGGCCGGGTTCGTGTCGTTCGGCGAGGGCAACGAGCGGGCGCTCGCTTGGGACGAGGCGCGTGGTTTCCGCAACGTGCCCCATCCCGGATGAGGCCCCCTCAGCCCACCTTCGTCAGGGGCGCGTAGGCGAGCAACAAGCTCTTCTCCCCGACGTCGCCGAAGGCCACCCGCGCCTCGGCGTCGTCGCCGCCCCCGCTCACGGTGAGCACGACCCCCTCGCCGAAGCGCTCGTGCACCACGGTGTCGCCGGGTTGGATCGGTGGGTGCGGCGCGCTTGGCGACGCCGGCGGGCTTCGGCGGGGTCCAGCTCGCGGTCGACCGGGATCTCGCCGTCGTGGCCGGGCAGCCCGATCACCGTGTACCCGCCGGTCGAACGGCGCGTCCCGGGTGCCCGGGCGGCCCCGCCCCCGTAGGCGCGTCCGCCGTAGCCTCGGCCGCTCCTCGATCGGCGGTCGCCCTCGCTCTCGCGCAGGTCGAGCAACGCCTCGGGAAGCTCGCCGAGGAACCGGGAGGGGGGGTTGTAGTTCGTCTGCCCGTACAGCGTGCGGCTCCACGCATGGGTCAGGTACAGCCGCTCCCGCGCGCGCGTGATCCCGACGTACGCCAGCCGCCGCTCCTCCTCGAGCGCGGCTTGGTCGGTCATCGACCGGAAATGCGGGAAGATCCCGTCCTCCATCCCGACGATGAACACGATCGGGAACTCGAGACCCTTTGCGATGTGCAGCGTCATCAGCGTGACGCTCGACTCCTCCTCATCGTATTCGTCCTGCTCACCGAAGAGCGATACCTGCTCGAGGAACGCGTCGAGCCCGCTCTCGGGATCGCGCGCATCGCGAGCTCCATGCGCGACGCCGGAGAGCTCCTGGATGTTCTCGATCCGGCCCTGCGCCTCGACGTGCGCTCCTCCTCGAGCTCGAGCAGGTAGCCCGACTCCTGATCGGCGAACTCGACCATGCGGGCGGGACCCGCGCCGTCCTCGAGGTGGCGGCGGAGGGTCGCCATGATCGAGGTGAAGCCGGCGACGGCGCCCTTCGCGCGCGTGCCGAGCGTCGCGATCTCATCGACCCGCCGGGCGGCCTCGAGCACATCGATCTCCTCGTCGCGAGCGAAGGTCTCGAGCGCCGCGACGGTCGCATCGCCGATGCCGCGCTTCGGGGCGTTCACCACCCGTCGGAACGAGATCACGTCCTGCGGGATTCACGAGCAGCCGGAGGTACGCCGAGGACGTCCTTGATCTCCTTGCGCTGGTAGAACCGAACGCCGCCGAACACCCGGTAGGGCGTGCCGATCGCGCATGAGCACGTCCTCGACGACGCGGGACTGCGCGTTCGTCCGGTAGAAGATCGCGATGTCGCGGTAGCGGTAGCCCTCGTGTTCCCGCAGGCGTTCGATCTCGCTCGCGACGAAGAAGGCCTCGTCGTGCTCGTCCTCGGCCTTGTAGCTGACGACGAGCTCGCCGGCGCCGGCGTCGGTCCAGAGCTGCTTGGGCTTCCGCTGCTCGTTGTGGGCGATCAGCGCGTTCGCGACCTCGAGGATGCGCTGCGTCGAGCGGTAATTCTGCTCCATCAGGAACACGGCCGCCTCGGGGTAGTCGCGCTCGAAGTCGAGGATGTTCTGGATCGTCGCGCCGCGCCACGAGTACACGCCCTGATCGGCGTCGCCGACGACGCAGACGTTGCGAGGGCTTCGAGGCGAACTGGTTCACGAGCCGGTACTGCGCACGGCTGGTGTCCTGGTACTCGTCGACGAGCAGGTACCGGAACCGCTCCTGATAATGCGCGAGCACCTCGGGGTGCTCGTCGAACAGCCGCACCGTCTCGGTGATCAGGTCGTCGAAGTCCAGGGCGCCCGCGGCGCGCTTCCGTTGCTCGTACACCTCGTAGACCCGCGCGACGGTCTCTTCGTAGAAGTTCGACGCGAGCTCGTGGAAGGCCGTCGCGGACAGCACCCGGTCCTTCGCTTTGCCGATCGCCGCCGCCATCGCACGAGGTGGGAACCGCTTCGGATCGAGGTCCAGGTCCTTCACGATGCCGGCGATCAGCCGCTCGGTGTCGCCGTCGTCGTAGATCGTGAACCCGCTCGGGACGCCGAGATGGTCGTGCTCGCGCCGGAGGACCCGCGCGCACGTCGAGTGGAAGGTGAGGATCCACATGCCCCTCGCGATCCCCTGCCCCACGAGGTCCTCGACCCGCTCGACCATCTCGCGCGAGGCCTTGTTCGTGAACGTGATCGCGAGGATCTCGTATGGCGAGACCCCCCGCTCCCGGATCAGGTAGCCGATGCGATGGGTGAGGGCACGGGTCTTGCCAGACCCGGCCCCGGCCACGATCAGCACCGGCCCCTCGGTATGCAGGACGGCTTCGCGCTGGATGTCGTTCAGCCCCTCCAGCAGGGGGGAGGTCGCGCTCACGTGTCCAGTGTAGGTCCGCCCGCCGACGGCATCCCGGCTCGTGGGATGCCATCCGACGAGCCCCGAAGCCGACTTCCGGTCGATGTCCGCGATGCCCGGGCGCGGTACGGTGGTCTCGATGGCCTCCGTCGACACCGCGACGACGCCGATCCCACGGGCCGACCGTCGAGGTGGCTTCGACTGGCGCACACCGGTTCGTTGGTTCGGCGTCGCATGCCTGATGGGTGCCGCGTTCTGTGGCGGCTACGTCGCATGGCTCCTGTGGGGCACCGGGCTCGAAACGAAGGCGGCGCAGGACGACCTCCGGGCCTCGGTCGAGCGCGATTTCGCGAGCGGGAACGTCAGGCCGCTCAGCGAGGCCCCACCGCCCGGCACGCGAGCGGTCCCCGGCAGCGCCTACGCGATCATCGAGATCCCGAGCATCGATCTGAGCTACGTGGTCGTCGAAGGCACCGACTACACCTCGCTCAAGAAGGGACCGGGGCACTATCCCGACACGGCGGACCCGTGGGAGGCCACGGGCCGGGTCGGGATCGCGGGGCACCGCACGACGTATCTCGCCCCGTTCTTCGACCTCGATCAGGTGGCGGAAGGAGCGCGGATCCTGCTGTTCACGGCGTTCGGCCGCTACACCTACGAGGTGACCGCCAACTTCGTGATCCCGTCGGAGGGGTCGGGGGTCGTGCTCGAGCAGACCCAGCGCCCTACGCTCGTGCTCACGACGTGCAATCCGAAGTTCTCCAGCTCCGAGCGACTGATCGTCGAGGCCGCGCTGGTCGAGGGCTGAACCTCCGGCCGGAACGATGCGTACCCCGGTCGGGCCCCGGCCGGCGCGGCATCCCCCTGCGCGCGCGGGACGGGTAGCCTCCGGTCGGACCGGTCGGAATGGAGGTGCGGGAGCCGTTGGAACGAACCGCGACCCTGCGCGAGGAACCCGGCCTGCGGGCCGCCTACGCCGCGCACGGCGGCGAGCTCTACGGGTTCGCCGTCCGCTCGCTCGGCGACGCGGGACTGGCCGAGGAAGCCGTGCAGGAGACGTTCCTGCGGGCCTGGCGCCATTCCGACCGGTTCGATCCCGACGTTGCGTCCCTGCGCACGTGGCTGTTCGCGATCTGCCGCCACGTCGTGATCGACCTCGCGCGGCGACGCGCCGTCCGGCCTCCGCTCGCCGACGCGCCCGCGGGGGACGGGGAGCGCGCGGTCGGCGACGAGGTCGACCGAGCCCTGCTCGCCTGGCAGATCGAGGAGGCCCTGCGGCGGCTCGGCGACGAACATCGCCGCGTGCTCGTCGAGGTCTACTACCGCGCCCGGCCCTACGCCGAGGTCGCGGGCGAGCTCGGGGTTCCGGTCGGCACGATCAAGAGCCGCGTCTACTACGGGCTCCGGGCCCTTCGGCTCGCCCTCGAGGAGCTGGGGGTCGAGGGATGAACGAAGCCTGCCGCCCGTTCCGAGAGCAGCTCGGCTCGCTCGCGCTCGGCCACCTGGACGAGGTCGAGGCGACGTCCGTGCGTGCGCACCTCGACGGGTGCGCCGACTGCCGGTCCGAATCGAGGGCCCTCGAGGACGTGGCACGGATGCTCCCGCTCGTGGACCCCGCCGTCGTCGACGAGGCGAGCGTCGCGCCGCCCGCGTCGCTCGGCGAGCGGGTGCTCTCGCTCGTCCGTGAGGAACGCCGGCTCGCCGAGAAGCGTCGCCGTGGACGGCTGCGCGGGGCGCTGGCCGCCGCCGCGGCTGTCGTCGCACTCGTGGTCGCGCTCGTCGTCCTCACGCCCGGCGACCCCAGCCTCGCGATCACCCTCGAGCCGGAACCCCCCCTGGCGACCACGTCGATCGAGGCCGAGCTGACCGCGCGCGAGTGGGGCACCGAGATCAGGCTCGTCGCGGCCGGCCTGCCCGCCGGCGAGACCTACGTGGTCTGGCTCCGCGAGCCCGACGACGACCGGGTGCCCGCCGGGTCGTTCACCGCGACCCGAGGATCCGGCGAGATCGTGCTCGCGTCATCCCTGCACGTCGACGACGCCGCCGGCATCGGCGTCAGCGACGCCGCCGGCGAGACGACCCATTACGGCCACCTGCCGGGGGACGAGGAGGAGGAAGAGGAGGAGGCATAGCGCCGACGGGCGCTACTCCCACTCGATCGTGCCGGGAGGCTTGCTCGTGATGTCGTAGGCGACGCGGTTCACGCCGGGAACCTCGCGGACGATCCTCGAGGCGATCCGGTCGAGCACGTCGCCCGGCAGACGCGCCCAGTCGGCCGTCATCGCGTCCTCGCTCGTCACGGCCCGCACCACGACCGGGTTCTCGTACGTGCGTCCGTCCCCCATCACGCCGACGCTCTGCACGTCGGCGAGCAGGACGCAGAACGCCTGCCACGTCTCGCGCTCGAGACCGGCCCGACGGATCTCTTCGCGGACGACGCGATCGGCGCCTCGCACCTTGTCGAGGTTGTCGGCGGTCACCTCCCCGACGATGCGGACGGCGAGCCCCGGGCCGGGGAACGGCTGGCGCTGCACGATCTCCTCCGGCAGCCCGAGCTCGGTGCCCACGCGGCGGACCTCGTCCTTGAACAGCTCACGGAGCGGTTCGACGAGCTCGAGGTCCATGTCCTCGGGAAGTCCGCCGACGTTGTGGTGGCTCTTGATGTTGGCCGCCGTTTTCGAGCCGCTCTCGATCACGTCGGGGTAGAGCGTGCCCTGCACGAGGAACCGCGCGCCGCGGTGCTCGCGAGCGACCTCCTCGAACACGCGGATGAACTCCTCGCCGATGACCTTGCGCTTGCGTTCCGGATCGGTCACGCCGGCGAGCTTCGCGAGGAACCGGTCGGCCTCCTTCACGTGGACGAGCGGCACGCTGAAGTGCCTGCCGAACGTCTCCTCGACCTGCTCGGGCTCTCCCTCGCGGTTCAGGCCGTGGTCGACGAAAACGCAGGTCAGCTGATCGCCGATCGCTCGGTGCACGAGGAGGGCCGCGACGCTCGAGTCGACGCCGCCCGACAACGCGCACAGGACCTCGGCGTCCCCGACCCGCGCGCGGATCCGCTCGACGGCGTCGTCGATGATGTTCGTCGGAGTCCAGTCCGGCAGCAGGCCGCACCCGTCGTAGAGGAACCGCTTCATGACGTCCTGGCCGCGCTGCCGTGTGCGAGACCTCGGGATGGAACTGGACCGCGAAGAGGCCGCGCTCGGGATCTTCCATCGCGGCGATCGGGATCTGTGGGTGCGCGCCGTGACGCGGAACCCCTCGGGGCCCGGGTGACGGCGTCGCCGTGGCACATCCAGACCGTGTCGGTCATCGGGAGGTCTTGCAGCAGCACGCCGGGCTGCTCGACGTCAGCTCGTCCCACCGTACTCGCGCTGGCCCGTCGCCGCGACCTCACCGCCGAGCGCCTGCGCCATCAGCTGGTGGCCGTAGCAGATGCCGAGCACCGGGACGCCGAGCTCGAAGAGGCCGGGATCGACCTGCGGACCGCCGGGCTCGTACACGCTCGCCGGCCCACCGGACAGGATCACCCCGCCGGGCGCCTGGCCGCGAGCTCGGCCGCGGGCACGTCGTGGGCCACGATCTCGGAATAGACGTTCGCCTCGCGGACCCGCCGCGCGATCAGCTGCGCGTACTGCGCCCCGAGATCGACGACGAGAACGGGGCGGGGCTCGGCCATGCACGAACGGTAGCAGCCGTGTCGATCTTCTCTAGTGACCCATCCCGACGCGCTGCTGGTTCTGGTAGGTCTTGCCCTCGGTCTTGATCGACGGCGCGATGACGAGCTCGGCCTTCTGGAACTCCTTGATCGTCTCGTAGCCGGTGGTCGCCATCGAGGTCGCGAGCGCCCCGAACAGGTTGAAGGTGCCGTCGTTCTCGTGGGCGGGGCCGAGCAGGATCTCCTCGATCGAGGCGACCTGCTGGGTCTTCACGCGAGCCCCCCGCGGCAGGGTCGGATGGAACGTCGCCATGCCCCAGTGGTAGCCGCGGCCGGGTGCCTCGAACGCGCGAGTCATCGGCGAGCCGATCATGACGGCGTCGGCGCCGCAGGCGATCGCCTTCGCGATGTCGCCGCCGGTGCGCATGCCGCCGTCGGCGATCACGTGGCAGTACCGGCCGGTCTCGTGCAGGTGCTCGCGACGGGCGGCGGCCGCGTCGGCGATCGCCGTCGCCTGCGGAACCCCGACCCCCAGCACCCCCCGAGTGGTGCACGCGTTACCGGGTCCGACCCCGACGAGCACGCCGATCGCGCCCGTGCGCATCAGGTGCAGCGCGGTCTGGTACGACGCGCAGCCACCGACGATCACGGGGAGGTCGAACCGTGCGATGAACCGCTTGAGGTTCAAAGGCTCGACCTTCGAGCTCACGTGCTCGGCCGACACGACCGTGCCCTGGATCACGAGCACGTCGAGCCCCGCCTCCAAGATCGCGGGCGCGTACTTCTCGACCCGCTGCGGGGTGAGCGAGGCGCACGACACGACCCCGCCCGCCTTGATCTCCTGGATCCGCTTCCCGATCAGCTCCTCTTTGATCGGCTCCTGATAGATCTCCTGCATCCGGCGGGTCGCCTTCTCGTCGGCGAGCGAGGCGATCTCCTCGTACACGGGCTCCGGGTCGTCGTAGCGGGTCCACAACCCTTCGAGGTTCAGCGAGGCGAGCCCGCCGTGACGGCCGATCTCGATCGCGGTCGAGGGCGAGACCGCGGCGTCCATCGCGCTCGCCATCATCGGAAGCTCGAACGTGTACGCGTCGATCTCCCACTGGATGCTGACGTCCTCGGGATCGCGCGTCCGCCTCGACGGCACGATCGCGACCTCGTCGAACCCGTAGGCCCGACGGGCCGTCTTGCCGATGCCGATCTCGAACTCCATCGCTTCCCTCCGCCGTTCAGCGCACCGGCGTCGTGCCGGTCACGTGGTCGAACCCAGCCGGATACGCGAGACGCCCACCCCGCTCGGAGTGGGCGTCGCGACGCTGCATGTGCCAAGGGTAACAGTCGGCCGCGAGTGGCGGTCGAACGCCCCGCCGACCGTCGCACGACCTGGCGAACGACCTCGACCTGATCGAGCGCCTCAACGCTTGAGCGGGCCTCAGGTCTCCTGCTTGACGGTGCCCGGCGTCGGTGACGCGCAGGTCGGTGAGGCCGGAGTGCATGCGCTCGCCGGTCACCATGACGGCGTCGTCCTCGATGTAGGCCGAGCGCCTGCAGCGTCGTCGAGCACGTGCCGCGAGCGACGCCTCCGGGGACTCCGATTCGGTGTCAACGACGAGCTCGGGGTGTTCCGGCGCCTCATACGGGTCGTCGACGCCCGGTGAAGCCGGTGATCTCGCCGGCGAGCGCCTTCTTGTAGAGGCCCTTCGGGTCGCGGTTCGCGGCGATCTCGGCGACGGTCGCGTGCACGTAGACCTCGACGAAGTTGCCGATCAGCTCGCGTGCTTCGTCGCGCGTCTCCTTGTAGGGCGAGATCGGGCAGCAGATCGTCGCGACGCCGTTGCGCGTGAGCAGGTCGGCGACGAACGCGATCCGCCGGATGTTCGTGTCGCGGTCCTCCTTCGAGAACCCGAGCCCCTTCGACAGGTTCTGCCGGACGACGTCGCCGTCGAGGATCTCGGTCTTGAGGCCGCGAGCCACGCAGCTCGTGGTACAGCATCTCGGCGATCGTCGACTTGCCCGACCCCGAGAGGCCGGTGAACCAGACGGTGAAACCCTGCTGCTCGGCTGCGGGACGGGGGCTGCGTCACAGGAAGCTCCTTCCGACGGCGCCCGGGAGCGGCGGTCGCCGCGTCGATGCCATAGACGGACAGGATCGAGGGACCGACGTCGACGAGGTTGAGCCCGTCGACCTTGCCGGTGCCTGGCCGGGCAGCCCCTTCATCATGAAGACGCCGTCGCGGTCGTGGTTCGCCCCATCGGGGCCGGTGTCGTTCTCGTAGGTGTAGAGGCTCGGGTTGCCGACCGCGCCGACCGAGCGCCACTCGAGGTCGCCGAAGTACACGATCAGGTCGGGCGCCACGCCGCGGACCTCCGGGTAGACGTCCTGGGGCTTCAGCACCTTGTTGCCGAGCGGCCGGCCGTCGGGACCGGGCGCGGCCTCGAGCTTCGCGATCAGCTCGTTCCGCGTGACCTCGTAGTTCGCCGGCTCGACGATGCCCTCGCGGCTCGCGGCCCTTCACGTTGAGGAAGCAGCGACCGTAGTAGCCGCCGTCGCCCCACGCGACCGTGCGGCTCCAGTCGATCGTGGCGTCCTTGATCGGCGTCGGCTTCGAGACCGGCTCGGCGAGCGTGAGGTAGCCCTCCTGGATCAGCCAGTCGTTGAAGCAGAGGCCGCCCATCATCGGGCGGGCGCCGTGATCCGACATCAGCATCGTGACCGCGTCGTCGGGGATCAGCTCGAGCAGCGAGCGCGACCTGCTCGATCGAGGAACCGGTAGTAGTCCTGGAAGACGCGACTCGTACTTGTTCCCCGGCTCGTAGCAGCGGATGCCGCGGGTCGTAGTACTGCCAGAACACGTGGTGCAGACGGTCCGGCGCGATGTCGCAGAGCATGAAGAAGTCCCACGGCTTGTTCTGGATCAGGCGCCGCCCGACCTGGAACCGCCGCTCGGTCATCGTGAAGACCTGGTCGAGCGCGACATCGAACCCGGCCTCGCGGAAGTTCGGGATGTCGAAGATGTACTGGCCCTTGCCGCCGAGCTCCTCCTCGATCTCGACCTCGAGCTCCTGCGGGTACGCCCACGTGCTCGGCGCTCGGCGGGGTCAGGAAGCAGCCGACGCGCCAGCCCGGGAACGCCTTCGGCGGCGGGAACGAGGGCGGAACGCCGATCAGCACGCGAACGTTTGCCCTGCGCGCCGAGCGCGTCCCATACGGCCGGCGCCTTGATCGAGCCGCTGATGCGCGATCGACAGCCCGTCGTAGGTCGCGTCCTTGCGGTTGCGGAACCCGTAGATGCCGAGCTGGCCGGGGACCATGCCGGTCATCGAACATGCCCAAGCCGGCACCGTGATCGGCGGGGTGATGCTCGCGAGGTCGCCGTACATCCCCTCGCCCATCAGCTTCGCGATGGTCGGGACCTCGGCATGCAGGTCGTCGAACAGGAGCTTCGGGGTGCCGCAGTCGAGACCGATCACGGCGACCCTGGGGCCTTGCTGCATCGCGATGTCCCTTCCTGACTTTGGGCCCAGACTTGGCCCGATCGTGGTCGTGCTTCGCAGGTGGTGCGCTCGCGGTGGTCCGCCCGCTCGGTTCGAGGCGCTCACCGGCGCACTGCAGCGCGGGGTCGGCTGCGCGGTCCGCGTATCCTACCAGCCGGTTTCTCGGCGCTTCCGAGCCGTTCGAGCAGGCCAGGGGGCTCGTGGGAACCCGACCGGGGCTCCGCCGGACGTCGACCGGCGGGAGCCGGCGCGCGCGAGCGAGAGGGGGGTCGGCGCATGGCGTTCCTGCAGCGGGTGCTGAAGATCCAGGGGGCGTTCTGGGCGGTGTTCGGGGTCGTGCTCGTCCTCGTCCCGAGGTGGCTCCTCCACGATGTCTTCGCGCAGCCGCCGATGCGCGAGCACGCGTGGGTCCGGGCCGCCGGGCGTGATGGCGGTCGTGCTCGCGATGCTCATGGTCCTCGTCGCGCAGCGCGTCACCGACGTGTGGTGGTGGGCGTGGTCGTTCGCCGCGCTCGGGGCCGGCACCGCCACCCTCTTCGTGCTGAACGGCGGCGTTCGGGCTCCCGAGCGGCGCCGAGGCCTGGCCCTGGTGGGCGCTCGGCGCGATCAACGTCGCGTTCGGCGCGCTCGACCTGCTCGGGATCGCGGCGGCCGGTCGCGAGAAGCCGATCGTGCCCTAGTCGGAACCGGAACCGCCGGCGTTCACGTCGACGTGGCGAGCGCCGAGGCGATCCGGGCTCCAGCCACGCGATCGGCGGCCTCGGCCGTGGGCACGTCGCCCCGCTCGGCGTCGGCGAACACCTCGGCGAGCGTCTGCTCGATCGCGGCGATGCGGGCGGCCACCGTCGCGGCGTCCCAGCCGAGCGTCTCGTAGCCGGCGAGATGGATCACGCCGCCCGCGTTCACGACGTAGTCGGGCGCGTACAGGATGCCGGCGCGGTGCAGGCGCTCGCCGTCCTCCGGCGTCGCGAGCTGGTTGTTGGCCGCGCCCGCCACGACCCGGCACCGCAGGGCAGGGATCGTTCGCGACGACAGCACCCCGCCGGTCGCGCACGGCGCGAAGACGTCGCACGGCGTTCCCATCGCGTCGTCGGCCGTGACGACCGACGCCCCCACCGCGCTCGCGGCCTCTCCCGCCCGGGCCGCGTCGAGGTCGGCAACGAGGATCTCGGCGCCGGCGTCGCCGAGGAGCTCGATCAGGCGCCGACCCACCGAGCCCACCCCCTGGACGAGCACGGAGCGGCCGGCGGGCTCGGGCGTGCCGAACGCATACGCGCACGACGCTCGGATCCCGTGGAAGACGCCGAGCGCCGTATCGGGTCCGGAGTCGCCCGACCCTCCCAGCGCCGGCGAGCGGCCGAGGACGTGCACGGTCCGCGACCCGATCACGTCGAGCTCGGGACTTCCTGTGTTCATGTCGGCGGCGGTCACGTATCGGCCGCCGAGCGATGCGACGAGATCCCCGTACCGCTCGAAGAGGCCGCGCCACTGATCGGTGCCGCGCGGCGGAAGCTCCGTCGCCGCGAGCACCGCCTTGCCGCCTCCGAAGGGAAGACCGGCGGCCGCCTGCTTCAGGGTCATCGCCCCGGCCAGGCGCAGCGCGTCCGTGACGGCGTCCTCGAACCCCGGATAGGTCTTGAGACGGGTGCCCCCCATCGCGGGACCCAGCACGGTGGAGTGGATCGCGACCAGCATGAACGCCCCGGTCGGCACGTCGTGGCGAACGACGAGCTCTTCACCGCCCCACGCCCGGAGCCCACCATCGATGCTCACGGGGCGCAGTGTAGGTCGGCGTCGGGGCGGCGGGAACGGAAGCGCCGAAGGGGCGGGCCCGGAACGGGCCCGCCCCTCGGGAGCCGCGCGGTGTTTCAGGTCCGAAGCGCCGGACCCAGGACGCGCGCGCCAGCCGGCGATCGGCTAGTGCGCGTGTCCGTGGCCGCCTGCCTCGGCCTCCTCCTCTTCGGGCTTCTCGACCACGGCCGACTCGGCCGTGAGCACGATCGCCGCGATCGAGGCCGCGTTCTGCAGCGCCGAGCGGGTGACCTTAGCCGGGTCGATGATCCCGGCCTTCATCATGTCGACCCACGCACCGGTCGCCGCGTCGAAGCCACGACCGTCGCCCTCGGTGCGGATCTGCTGGACGATCAGCGCGCCCTCGTAGCCGGCGTTCGCCGCGATCCGGCGCGCCGGCTCGGCGAGGGCGCCTCGAACGATCTTCGCGCCCGTCGCCTCATCGCCCTCGAGGTCGAGCTTGTCGAGAGCCTCCTCGGCGCGGATCAGCGTGACGCCGCCACCGGGCACGATGCCCTCCTCGACCGCGGCGCGGGTCGCCGAGACGGCGTCCTCGATGCGGTGCTTCTTCTCCTTGAGCTCGACCTCGGTGGCCGCGCCGACCTTGATCACGGCGACGCCGCCGGAGAGCTTCGCGAGCCGCTCCTGGAGCTTCTCGTGGTCCCACTCCGAGTCGGTGTTCTCGATCTCGCCCTTGATCTGGGCGATGCGGCCCTGGACCTCGTCGTCCTTGCCCGCGCCCTCGACGATCGTCGTCGTCGTCCTTCGTGATGACGATCTTTCGCGCACGACCGAGCAGGTCGAGCGTCGCGTTGTCGAGCTTGAGGCCGATCTCCTCGGAGATCACCTGCCCGCCGGTGAGGATCGAGATGTCCTGGAGCATGGCCTTGCGGCGGTCGCCGAAGCCGGGAGCCTTGACCGCGGCGGCGTTGAACGTGCCACGGATCTTGTTCACGACCAGCGTGGCGAGCGCCTCACCCTCGACGTCCTCGGCGACGATCACGAGCGCCTTGCCCGACTGGAGCACCTTCTCCAGCAGCGGAAGCAGCTCCTGCGCGCTCGAGATCTTCTTGTTCACGAGCAGCACGTAGGGGTCGTCGTAGACGCCCTCCATGCGGTCCTGGTCGGTGATGAAGTAGGGCGAGATGTAGCCCTTGTCGAACTGCATGCCCTCGGTGAACTCGAGCTCGATGCCGAAGGTGTTCGACTCCTCGACGGTGATCACGCCGTCCTTGCCCACCTTGTCGAGGGCCTCGGCGATCACCTCGCCGATCGCCGGGTCGGCAGCCGAGATCGCGGCGATCTGCGAGATCTCGTCCTTGGACTCGATGTCCTTCGCGATCACGCCGATCCGCTCGACCGCGGCCTCGACGGCCTTCTCGATGCCGCGCTTCAGGGCCATCGGGTTCGCGCCGGCGGCCACGTTCTTCAGGCCGCCCTTCATCATCGCGCGGGCGAGCACGGTCGCCGTCGTCGTCCCGTCACCGGCGACGTCGTTCGTCTTGGTGGCGACCTCCTTGGTGAGCTGGGCGCCCATGTTCTCCCACGGGTCCTCGAGCTCGACCTCCTTGGCGATCGTCACGCCGTCGTTCGTGATCGTGGGGGCTCCCCACTTCTTGTCGAGCACCACGTTCTGGCCCTTGGGCCCGAGCGTGATGGCGACCGCGTCGGCGAGCTTGTCGACGCCGGCCTCGAGTGACCGGCGCGCCTCCTCGCCGAACTTCAGCAGCTTCGCAGCCACGGCGCCTCCTTCGTTGGCGTGTGGTGATCACGGCGCGGGGCGCGCATGGTCGCGAGCCCCGGCCGCCACATGGATGGATGGGTTACTTCGTGATGACCGCGAGGACGTCGCGACCGGAAAGGATCAGGTACTCCTCGCCGTCGACCTTGACCTCGGTGCCGCCGTACTTCGAGTAGATCACGGTGTCGCCGGCCTTGACGTCGAGCGGGATGCGCTCGTCGCCATCCTCGTTGAACCGGCCCGGGCCGACCGCGACGACGGAGCCCTCTTGGGGCTTCTCCTTGGCCGTTTCCGGGATCACCAGGCCGCTCGACGTGGTTTCTTCGCCCTCGCTGGGCTTCACGACGATGCGGTCCTCGAGGGGCTTCAGCTTGAAGTCCGCCATTGGCGTTCGTCCTCCCTGTGGTCATGCCGCCCACGGCGGCGGTTAGCACTCACGAGCTTCGAGTGCTAACAGGATAGCCACGAGAGTGCCAGGGGGTCAACGCGGCTGGGGGGTCAACGCGGGATCGCGGGATCTCGGCCCCCGGCGGCTCACGCTTCCACGAGACGGGCGACGGTCCACGACCCGAGCCGGAGCGCCCGAACGGCGCCGTCGCCGCCGCGCAGGACGATCACCGGCTCCCCCGCCCAGCCGCCGTCGAGCGCGACGAACGCGTCGTCCCCCGTCTGCTCGAGCACGACGGCCCCGGCCCCGCGCTCGAGATCCACGAGCCGGAGCCTGCCGCCCCGCTCCTCGAGCCGGAACAGCATCGCCGAGCCTGGCCAGACGTAGAACCCGACCAGGTCGTCCCACGCGGCGGGGTAGTCCACCGGGCCCGGTGGCGGCGGCACGGCCGGCGGCGACCCCTCCGGCAGCGCGCCCTCGACGCCGTCGAGCACGAGGTCGGCGAGGGCATGGCTGAGGTCCGCCGTCGCGACCTCGCCGTTCACGAGCACGACGAGACCGGCGCCGAGGGCGGGTGCGAAGGCGAGCCGAGCCGCGAACCCAGGCGTGCTGCCCTGGTGGTACAGGACCGTTCGGGCCCCGACGCGCTCCCGGAACCACCCCTTCCCCGGCGCGTGCATCTCGGCCAGGGTGGGCGTCCAGGCAACGTCCGCGTCGCCGAGCTGTGCGCGGATCCACGTCGCCAGATCGTCGGCCGTCGACCAGAGCCCGCCGTCGGCGTTCGTCCGCTTGCGTCGGTCGGCGGCGTGACGGAGCCGATCGGTGAAGGCGTGGGCACGATGGCCGCGCGCGGCGCCGGCCGGCGCGTCGAAGCCGGTGGCACGGAGCCCGAGCGGCTCGAGCAGCTCCCGAACGCACGCTGCCTCGAACGTCGAGCCGGACGCCACCGCGACGGTCGCACCGAGCAGCTGATATCCGAGGTTCGAATACCGCATCGCGACCCCGGGCGGGTGCATCAGCGTCACACCGTCGAGGGCGTCGAGCACCTCCTGCGGCGTCGGGTAGGCGTCGGCGGCCTCGTCGAGCGCCGGCACCTCGCCCGGGAGACCCGCGCGGTGGCTCACGAGATCCGCCACGGTGACCTCCTCGGCCGTGGCACCCGACGCGGGGCGCACGCCGGCGAAGGATGGGATCCATCGAACCACCGGGTCCTCGAGGCGCAGCGCTCCCCGATCGCGCAGCCGGAACACCGCCGCGGCGGTGAACGGCTTCGTGAGCGACCCGATCCGATACGCGGTCCCGGCGTCGACGCTCCCGTCGCCCGCCACGTCGGCCGACCCATAGCCGAAGGTCCAGACGGGTTCGCCACGGACGACGACCGCCGAGGCGACCGACGCGACCCCGCGCTCGTGGACGAACGACGCCAGGGTCGCCTCGAGGTGCGGCCCGAGACGCGCGAGGACCCCCACGGGGCTAGATCCCCTTCAGGTATGCGACCGTTTCGGCGAGCCCGTCCTCGAGATGGGTCCACGGCTTCCAGGCGATCGCGGAGGCGGCCCGCGAGATGTCGAGGGCGATCCGGCGCAGCTCCCCGGACGGCAGCGGTCCGTGCTCGGGCTCCGCGTCCACCCCCACGATGTCGGCGAGCAGCTTGTAGAGGTGGTTCACGCTCGCCTCGAGGCCGGTCCCGACGTTCACGAGCTTCCCGGACCCGCGGTCGATCGACTGCACGAACGCGTGGACGACGTCGTCGATGAACACGTAGTCGCGCGTCTGGTTCCCGTCGCCGTAGATCGTCGCTCGCTCGCCCGCGAGCATCCTCGCGGCGAAGATCGCGATCACCCCGGCCTCGCCGGTCGGATCTTGCCGCGGCCCGTAGACGTTGCCGAGCGCGAGCGCCGTGAAGTCGAGCCCGCGGTAGCGCTGGTAGAACGCGAGGTAGTCGAGCACGACCTTCTTGGACACCCCGTAGGGGCTGAGCGGATGGGAGCCCTGCGCCGTCGTCTCCTTGACGGGGAGGCGCTTCGGCTCGCCGTAGAGCGTGCCCCCGGAGGCGGCGTAGATCACCTTGCGAGCCTCGACCTTGGCGGCGCAATCGAGGACGTTGAGCGATCCCATCACGTTGATCGCCGCGTCCTTGACCGGGTCCTCGAGCGAGGGCCGGACGCCGGACTGCGCGGCCAGGTGGAAGACGATCTCGGGTCGGTGGCGTTCGAACAGCGGCAGCAACCCGTCGGCGCGAGCGTCCATGTTGAAGAACGTGAACTCCTTGCCGTAGCCGCGTGCTTCGGCGAGGTTCGCGATGCGGCCCGTGGACAGATCGTCCACGCTGATCACGCGGTGTCCCTCGGCAAGGAGGCGGTCGGCCAGGTGGCTGCCGATGAACCCGGCGCCCCCGGTCACCAGGACGGTGGTCACGCGCCCAACCTTAGGTTGGGGTCGGCTCCGATGTCCAACGAGGACCGTTCCCCGCGAATCCATCTCGCCGTCCCCGCACACGCGATCATCGCGGCGTTGTCGGTGCACAGGTCGAGCGACGGCACGAGCACCCTGATGCCCGCGAGCTCGCCGGCCTCGACCATGCGCTCGCGCAGGCGCGAGTTCGCGACGACGCCCCCGCCGAGCAGGACGGTGTCGACGCCCGTGGCCTTCGCGGCCGCGATCGTCTTCATCACCTGCACGTCGACGATCGCCTCCTGGAAGCTCGCGGCGACGTCGGGCAGCTCGATCTCGCGTCCCGCGGCTCGTTCCTGCTTCACGTGGCGGAGCACAGCGGTCTTCAACCCGCTCATCGAGAAGTCGAAGTCGCCCGAGGCCTCGAGCGCTCGCGGGAACCGGATCGCGTCCGGGTCCCCCTCCTTCGCCATCGCGTCGAGCGCCGGCCCTCCCGGGAAGCCGAGGCCGAGCAAGCGCGCCACCTTGTCGAACGCCTCGCCGGCCGCGTCATCGAGCGTCTGGCCGAGCACCTCGTAGGCGAACGCGTCGGGCATGTGCACGAGCATCGTGTGGCCGCCCGAGACGACGAGCGCGACGTAGGGCGGCTCGGGCGGGCCGTGCTCGAGGAAGTTCGCCCACACGTGGCCCTCGAGGTGGTTGACCCCCACGAGGTCGGCACCGCTCGCGAGCGCGAAGGCCTTCGCCGCCGCCATGCCGACGAGCAGCGCGCCGACGAGCCCCGGGCCCGCCGTGACGGTCACCACGTCGACATCGCCCACGTCGATCGACGCCGCGTCGAGCGCGCGTTCCAGCAGCGGGTTCAGCGCCTCGACGTGCGCTCTGGCGGCCACCTCGGGCACGACGCCGCCGAAGCGCCCGTGCAGGTGCTCCTGCCGCGCGATCAGGTTGGCGCGCAGCGTGAACCCGTCCTCCACCACCGCGACGGCGGTCTCGTCACACGAGGTCTCGATGCCGAGGGCGATCACGAGACGATCACGACCGATGCACGACCTCGGGCAGGTCGGCCTCGATCGCGGCGAGCCGACGATCGTACGCGTCGTCCCCGACGTCCTCCGTCCACATGATGAGGGCGTCCTCGCGGAGTTCCGCGTAGTAGTTGCGACGGATCCCGACGGGTCGGAACCCGAACCGCGCGTACAGTCGCTGCGCCCGCCAGTTCGTGACCCGAACCTCGAGCGAGACGGCTCGCGCCTCCATCCCGACGGCGGCGCGGATCTGCTCGAGGAGCAGGCGCGTGGCGATCCGGTGGCCCTGGAGCAACGGATCGACCGCGACGTTCGTGAGGTGAGCCTCGTCGCCGTAGCAGATCAACCCCGCGTAGCCGACGACCTCCTTGTCGATCTTCGCGACGATGTAGGAGCGGTTCTGCAGCTCGGTCATCTCGGCGACGAACAGGTTGGGGCTCCACGGCCGCGCGTAGGCCCGCCGCTCGATCGCCATCACGCCGCGGAGGTGCCGGCGGCGCATGCGTGCGATCTCGAGCCTAGGCGCCGCGTGCTCGTTGATCCCATGCGATCTCAGCATCGGACTTCCTCAGGTAGAGCGGCAGGACGTCGAACAGCCGATCGTGCTCCTCGCGCAGGAAACGCGGCACGGCGAGCTCCACCAGCGCCGCGGCATCGGGATGCGCGAGCGCCGGCGAGGCGAACTCCGCACGGGCCCCCAGCTCTTCGAGCACCTCTCGGTACAGCATCGCACCGTCGCCGACGAGGAGCACCTCGTCCGGCGACGCCAGCAGCTCGGCCACGAGGGCGTCCGGCTTCGCGACCGCATGCTCCGTCTCGCGCATCACCCCGGCGGGGACGTGCCGGTAACGGGCCCAGAAGACCTCGCCCCGGCGCCCGTCGATCACGGCGACGATCGCTCGCGGCGTGAACCGGACGGCGTAGGCGAGCACGTCGAGGCTCACGAGGCCGACGATCGGGGCCTTCATGACCTGCGCGAGCGTCTTCGCCGTCTCGACACCGACCCGCAGCCCCGTGAACAGGCCCGGGCCGATGCCGACGGCGAAACCGCCGACCTGCGAGAGCTCGACCCCGGTCCACGCGAGGAGCTTCTCGAGGGCGGGCGCCACGGCCTCCTGGCGAGCCCGGCCGGCCACCTGGATCCGGCCGAGGATCTCGCGTTCGGTCCCGACCGCGACCGAGATCTGGGGGGTGGCCGTGTCGATGCCGACGACGATCATCGGGGAGCCTCCCACGGCGCGAGGGCTCCCTCGAGCGCGCCCCGGCGCGTCGCCCACGAGCTTCCGACGCCGTCGATCGCCAGCCCGCGACGTTCGTCGCCGTAGGGATCGACGGTCGTGAGCTCGACCCGGAGCCGATCGTCGCCGAGCAGGACCTCGACGGCGTCGCCCCACTCCACCAGCAGCACGGCGTCGCCGTCGGCGAGGTCCTCGAGCGCGAGATCGACGACGTCCTGCACGCGGTCGAGCCGGTACACGTCGACGTGGGCCACGGCGAGCCGGCCGGTGTACTCGCGGATCAGCGTGAAGGTCGGCGAGGTCACGTGCTCCTTCACGCCGAGCCCCTCGGCGACCCCCTTCGCGAACGTGGTCTTGCCCGCCCCGAGCTCGCCGATCAGGACCACGACGTCGCGAGGTCGGAGCAGCGGCGCGATCGCGGCACCGATCGCCCGGGTGTCGTCCGCCGTCGGCGAGGTGAGCACGAGCGGGTCCATCGACGCTCAGAACAGCTCGAGCTGCGACTCGGAGGCCGGGGCGTCCGGGATCACGGTGGTCGACGCCGGCGCGTCGTCGGAGGGCGACCCCGGCGCGTCGGTGGGCGGCGGGTGACGGAGCTCATCGAGCGTGCGGCTGACGAGCTCGAAGTCCTCGCGGAACTCCGCGAACTGCCGGGAGCCGTCGCCGCCCCCGCGCAGGATCGCGGCCGGGTGGAACATGGGGATCACCTTCCGCCCGTGCCATCCGAACACCTGGCCGCGCATCCGCGTGATGCCCGTCTGCGTCTGCAGGACGTGTTTCGTGGCGAAGTTCCCGAGCGTGACGAGGAGCATCGGTTGGATCAGCGAGACCTGCTCCACGAGCCACGGCGTGCACGCCTCGATCTCATCGGGTAGCGGGTCGCGGTTGCCCGGCGGGCGGCTCTTGATAACGTTCGCGATGTAGACGTCCTCGCGGCGGAGGCCGATCTCGCCGAGCATCCTCGTCAGGAGCTGGCCGGCGGCGCCGACGAACGGCTCGCCCTGGCGGTCCTCGTGCTGCCCGGGGGCCTCACCGATGAACATGAGGTCCGCGTCGGGGGCGCCGACCCCGAACACCACCTGGGTCCGGGTCTCGGCGAGCCGGCACCGCGTACAGGTGGCGGCCTCGGCCGCGACGTCGGCGAGCGTCCGGCTCACGCGATCCCCGTCCGGCTCACGCTGCTCCTTCCGCCTGCGGATCGCGTCCGAACGCCGTGTTCGCGAACGCGCGGAGCTCCGCGGCGAGGGCCTCGGGCCGCTCCAGCATCGCGATATGCCCTGCGCCCTCGAGCACGACGAGCCTGCCGTCGGGGAGAGCGCCGGCGAGCTCGACCGCCGCGGCCGGCGGCGTCACCCGATCGTGCTCTCCGACCACCACGAGCGCCGGCACGCGGATCCGTGGGACGGCGTGCCCGAAGTCCATCTCCATCAGCTCGGCCAACCCGTCGGTCCAGACCTCCTTCGGCGCCCGCTCCGCGAGACCCACGACGTGGTCGACGACATCGGAGGGCGCGTCCGGGCCGAACTGCGTGAGGCGCGCGACCGCCCCGCTCACGTCGGCCGGGGCAGCCAGGACCGCCCGGCGGAGCCGGTCCACCCGCCGGGCCGCCTGCCCGATCGATCCGGTCCCGATCGAGCCGAACCGCGGGCGCAACAGATCGGTGACCGATCCCATCGCGCTCTTGAGCAGGTTCCGCGAAGCGGCGCCGACGAACGCGGCGCCGACGATCCGCTCCCCGAACAGCTCGGGGCGCTGCTCGGCGAGCGCCAGGATCGCCATCGCCCCCATGCTGTGCCCGACGACCACCGCGGGCCCCTCCGGCGAGACCGCGTCGAGGACGGCCGCGAGGTCGCGGCCGACCGTGCGAAGGCTGAGGTCCCCATGTGCCGCCCGGGCGCTTCGGCCGTGGGAGCGCTGGTCGAACATCACCACGCGGAACTCCCCGGCGAGCTCGGGCCACAGCTTCGACCAGATCGTGCGATCGAGGCTGAAGCCGTGGGCGAGCACGAGGACGGGTGCCGAGGGGTCACCGGCGGCGGCGACCGCGAGCTCCGTGCCGTCGAACGACGTCACTCCCCCGAGGTCCTCGGGCGGCTCCGCTTCGGACCACCGGAGCCCGTCGTCGTGCCGATGCCGGTAGACCGCGCGTCCCACCGCGCCGGCGGCCACGGCGCCGGCGGCGAGCCCGGCGGAGAGCAACGCCGTACGCCGCTTCATCCGACGTACTCCCTGGGCACCCGCGCTCCGATCCTCGTCACGATCTCGTACGCGATCGTCCCGGCGTATCGGGCAAGCTCCCAGGCATCGACGCGCTCCTCCCCCTGCTCTCCGAGCAGCACCACCTCGTCGCCGAGCGCGGGCCGGGCGTCGCCCGCGTCCACGAGCACCTGGTCCATCGTCACGTTGCCGGCGACCCGGCACCGACGGCCCCCCACGAGGACCGCCGCGCCGTTCGATGCCGATCGAGGGTAGCCGTCGGCGTAGCCGACCGGCACCGTCGCGACCCAGGCGTCGCGGTCGAGCTCGTATCGGTGACCGTAGGACACCTTCTCCCCGGCCGCGAGACGGCGGATCGCGCTCACCGACGACCGCCAGGTCAGCGCCGGCTGGAGTTCGACCGATGCCGCTCCCCGAGGTCGGGCGCGGGCGAGATCCCGTAGATCGCGATGCCGGTCCGCACGAGATCGAGGTGCGATCCGGGATGCAGCAGCACGGCCCCGCTGTTCGCGGCGTGCAGGTACCTCGGTTGGATCCCCTCCCGTCTCGCGGTCTCGACCACCGTGAGGAAGACCTCGAGCTGCCTCGTCGTCGTCGCCGCGTCCTCTTCGCTCCGGGCGAAATGGGTCCACAGGCCTTCGACCTCGAGCCCGGCGTGGGCCACGCGCGCGGCGAAGGCGACGGCGTCGCCCGGGGGCCACACCCCGAGACGGTGCATGCCGGTGTCGACCTTGACGTGCACGCCGACCGACCCACGGGCGGCCGTCGCCAGTCGGTCGAGGGCGGCGTCGCTGGCCACCGTCGGCGTCAGCCGGTGCGCGAGCGCGACGGGCTCCGACCCCGGTGGGAGCTCCGACAGCACCAGGATCGGCGCCTCGATGCCCGCGCTGCGCAGCGTGAGCCCTTCTTCGACGAGCGCGACCCCGAGCCAGGTCGCCCCTGACTCCAACGCCGCCCGGGCGACCGCGACGTCGCCGTGTCCGTAGCCGTCGGCCTTCACGACGGCCATCAGCTCGGCCTCGACGGGCTTGAGCGCGCCGACGTTTCGCCGGATCGCCCCGAGGTCGACCTCGACCGTCGTGGTCCGGAACCGCGTCACGCGTCGTCTCCGACCCGCGCGAGCGCCTCCGGAAGCCGGCCCACGACGTCGCCCGCGAGCGTGCCTTCGCCGAGGTCCCGGCCGGCGAGCTGGCCGGCGAGTCCATGGAGGTAGGCGCCGGCCGACGCCGCGTCGAAGGCATCGAGACCGCGGGCGAGCAGCCCACCGATGACGCCGGTGAGCACGTCCCCGGAACCGGCCGTCGCGAGCACGGCCGAGCCGGTGGGGTTGATCCGGACCTCGCCACCCGGCGAGGCGACGGCCGTGCGGGTCCCCTTGAGCAGAGCGACGGCGTTCGCCGAGGTCGCGAGTGCACGGACGTGGCCGAGGCGATCGCGCTCGAGATCGGAAGGTTTCACACCCGTCAATCGTCCGAACTCGCCGACGTGCGGCGTCAGCACGGCCGAGGCCCGTCGTTCGGCGAGCGCCGGCGCGTCGCCGGCGAACGCGTTCAGGCCGTCGGCGTCGACGACGGCCGGCACGGCACCGTCGCGAAGGACGGCCCTGACGAACCGAGCCGTGGCGGGGTCGGTCGTCATGCCGGGGCCGATCGCGAGGGCGTCGGCCCGCTCGAGCGCCGCGAGGACCGCATCGAGCGCGCCTTCGGCCACCGTGCCGTCGGCGGTCTCGGCAAGGCCCACGAAGGTTGCCTCGGTCACCTGAGCCTGGACGGCAGGCAGGGCGCTCTCGGGCGTCGCGACGGTGACGAGACCGGTGCCGGTGCGGCCGGCGGCTTCCGCGATCAGGGCGGGAGCCCCGGTCATGCCGCGGGAGCCCGCGACGACGAGCAGCACGCCGGAGGCCCGCTTGTGCGAATCGGCCTCTCGCGCCGGCAGCACCGCCGTCACGTCGGAGGGTTCCATGAGCCATGACTCGGTCGCCACGAGGTCGACGGGGAACCCGATGTCGACGACGCGGACGGCGCCGGCGAGCTCGGCGCCGGGGAGCAGCACCACGCCGATCTTCGCCGCGCCGAACGTGACGGTGAGCGCCGCGACGACGGCGACCCCTTCGACCCGCCCCGATGCGCCCTCGACCCCGGACGGGATGTCGACGGCCACGACCGGCGCCGGCGACGCGTTCAGCGCTTCGATCGCCGCAGCCCAATCGTCCTCCGGCACCCCACGGAACCCCGTGCCGACGATCGCATCGATCGCGACGTCGGCTCGGGCGAGATCGCGTTCGAGCCCCGAGGGAGAGAAGGGTCGGATCCGTACGTCGGTCTCGGCGACCAGGCGCCGTGCGTTCGTGAGCGCCGGCTCTCGGAGCTCCTCGACGCGCTCGAGGCCGTGCACCGTGACGCGCATCCCCCATCGGGCGAGGTGGCGTGCGGCCACGAGTCCGTCCCCCGCGTTGTTCCCCTTGCCGCACACCACGACCGCTCGACGCCCGTACGTCCCGCCCTCGAGATCGACGGCCGCTCGCGCGACGGCGCGGCCAGCCCGTTCCATCAAGTCCTCGGCGGGGGTGCCGCGGGCCTGCGTCGCCCGATCGAGCGTCACGGCTTGCTGCGGGGTAAGGATCGGCTTCACGCTTGGACCGCCACCGCGAAGGCCACGGCGTTCGTCTTCTCGTGGGCGAACGTGATCAGCACCTGCGTGACGCGGAGCGCGTCGGCGCGCCGCTTCGCGTTGCCCTCGAGCCGGATCGCCGGCGCACCGCTCGGCGAGCGGGTGACGTTGATGTCCGGCCACCGCTTCCCCCGGTAGCCGCCGAGGGCCTTGATCGTGGCCTCGCGGGCGGCGAACCTTCCCGCGTACGATTCCGCCGGGTGCGCCTTCGAGTCGCAGTACGCGATCTCCTCGGGCGTGAACACCCGGGCGCGCATCGACGGGTGACGGGCGAGGGCCCGCTCCATCCGCGCGATCTCGCAGATGTCGACGCCGAGGCCGC
>CAVSLX010000025.1:0-11946 GCA_963728735.1 uncultured Actinomycetes bacterium
GCCGAGGAGCTGGACCGGGTCCACGCCGCCCTCCGCGATCGGGTAGCGTCGGATCTGCCCGGTCCACGCCGGGGGCATGTCCCAGATGGAGCACCGTTCGGAAGGTGCTACGGTCCGGCCGATCGGGAAGGAGGGTCCTGTGCTGAAGGAAGTCACGTGCATGTGCGGATGGCAGACCCGGGGGACCGAGGACGAGGTCGTCATCGCGATCCAGGACCACAGCGAGCAGGCCCACGGCCGCAGGCCATCTCGCGAGGAGATCCTCGCGCTCGCGGTCGACCTCACCGGGCCGGCCGCCGATGCCGGGACCGTCTAAGGACGACCCGCTCGTCCAGCTCGAGGCGCCGCTGACGAGCGTCGCGTGGTCTGCCGCGATCGTGGCGCAGAGCCTCGAGGTGCTCATCGTCGCGCTCGCGCGGACGGTGCCCACCTTCTCCACCCGATCCACGCCGACACGCTGCGGATCGGCTGGCCGCCGGATCGCAAGCCCGGCGAGCTCGTGCTCGAGGCGGTTCAGCGTTACGGGCTCGACCCGCTGCTGCTCCACTCGACGTCGTGGAGGCACGAGGAAGGCCGGCTCGTCCTCACGTACGTGGCGGCCGTGGTGCTCCCGAGCGAGCGCAGCCACCACCTCGCGGAGGAGCCCGTCGCACGAACCGAGCTCGCGCGCGGCGACGCATTCGGCCCGCCGCCGGAGATCGGCGTGACGCAGGTGATCGAGCACGCGTTCCGCCACCTGTCCTGGCTCATGAAGGACGATGCCGTGGTCGGCGAGCGTCTCGCGGACTGGGTCACGTTCCTCGACGCGTACGAGCCCGAGCCGTTCCGCGCGTTCGGTCCTCCGAACTGATCACCTCGACGGCGATGCGTCTTCCCCGATGAACCTCCCGAGCCTCGCCCGCGAGTGACTCCCCGAAGCGCCGACACGATCGGCGCCCAAGAGGGATGGAGGGGAGCGTGGCGATGAGACGTGTGCTCGCACTCGTCGTGGTTGCAGGGGCGGCGCTCGGACCGGCTGGTTCGGCAGGCTTCGCGTCGGCGAGAGAGACCGGACCCGCCGGCGGACCTGCCGCTGCCAACGGCCGGATCGCCTACGTCACGGACTCGAGGGGATGCGACGACTGCCACGTGTTCACCATCCTGCCGGACGGTTCGGATCGAGTCCGGCTCACGGATGCGGCGGCCGGCGGGCCCAAGTGGTCGCCGGACGGCACGCGGTTGATCTTCCCGGCCTTCGCGGAGGATGGCCGGGTGACGACGGCGACGATCAACGCCGACGGCACCGGGTTCGCCGTGTTCGAGATCCCCAATCCGACCCTGAACGTGGCGTGTTGGAGCTGGTCACCGGACGGCACCCGCCTCGTGTGCGAGAGCTGGGACGACACCCAACCGGACCGGGCCGGCCTCTACACGGTGAGCTCGACGGACGGGCAGGAGCTGGAGCGCCTGACGGCGAACCCCTTTGGGGGCGCGGACTTCACAGGGGATTTCTCGCCCGACGGGACACGCTACGTGTTCGGCCGCGAGAACCCGCAGCGCGGGAACGGCAACCTCGCCCAGTTCGTCGTCAACGCCGACGGCACGGGCGTCGTGACCCGGCTGACTCCCTGGAGGATGAACGCGTCCAGCGCGAGCTGGTCGCTCGACGGCGAGCGGATCCTCTTCCACGCCGGCGGAGCTCTCTTCACCATCCGCCCGGACGGCTCCGAGATCACCCAGATCGAGATGCACACCGGCGCCGGGTTCGCGTTCGCCTTCGATCCGAGCTGGTCGCCCGACGGCACGCACCTCGTGTTCTCGATGTACCTGCGCCGGACGAACCAGGTGGACATCTTCACCGTGGCGGCCGACGGCTCGGCCCTCCAGCAGGTCACGGACACGCAGCGGGAGGACGGGTTCGCCGACTGGGGTTCCGCCTGAGGGGCGGGATCCGAGCCCCGGCCACCGCGGCCTGCTCCCCGGTGGCCGGGGCGGACCTCGACTGAACCATCCGACCGCCTCGCGCGAGTAACCGTCGGCGGGCGAAGATGACCCGCCCTCGGTCGTTCCCGAGGCGAGGAGCAGGCTCGTGCGGGAGGGTTCGGACCTCGTCGTCGCGGCGCGAGTGTCGTTCGAGGACTTCTACTTGAAGGACTACCAGGCCGTGGTCGGGCTCGCGTACGCGCTATCCGGCAACCGTTGGCTCGCCGAGGATCTCGCCCAGGAGGCCTTCCTGGCCGCGCACCGCAACTGGCCCCGGGTCTCGGCGTACGACCAGCCCGGCGCGTGGGTGCGCCGCGTCGTGGCGAACCTGTCGGTCTCGGCGTTCCGGCGACGGATGGTCGAGGCGAAGGCGCTCGTGCGGCTCGGCCATGGCGAGCGCCACGAGCTGGCCGAGCTCCCACCCGAGGATGCCGAGTTCTGGGAGGCGGTCCGGTCGCTGCCGCGACGCCAATCCCAGGTGGTGGCGTTGCACTACCTCGACGACCTCCCCGTCGCCGAGGTCGCGACGATCCTGGACATGGCTCCGGGCACCGTGAAGAAGCACCTGTTCGACGGCCGCAAAGAACTCGCCCGCAGACTGCGCACTGAGGAGGACGAGGCATGAACCTCGACGAGCGAGGCCGGCGAGCGGCGGGGGGATCCGCCGCGCCGTGGGCCAGCCGGGGCCCGCGTGGGAGGCGGAGACGGATCCGCTCGAGCGGTTCGAGCGAGCTCGTCGCGCTCGTCACACCCGCCAGCGCGTGGCGAGCGGCGTCGTGGCGCTCGCCGTTGCCGCCGTGGCGACGGTCTTCGTCGTCACGACCCTTACCCCCAGCGACGAGCGGACTCCCGCGACCGGCACGCTTCCACCGGGCACGATCCTGTACGGGGAATGGGATCAGCGGACCTCGCTCGCGCGCTGGTACACGATCGGGACGGACGGCTCGCAGCGGACGGACCTCGGTATCGCCGCCTCGTGCGCCGGATGGTTCCCCGACGGCGGCCGGATCCTGGTCACGAACGACGCCGACTTCACCCAAACCAGCCCGCTTCGCCCGGCCGTGATCGACGCCGACGGTTCGAATCTCAGCCCGCTCGACGCGGTCGACGATCCCGACCTGAACCTGGGCTGCGGCGCCGTGTCGCCGGACGGGACGAGGATCGCGCTCGAGGGCTTCGACGACGAGGACATCCGTAGGGGCGGGATCTACACGGTGCGCGCGTCCGACGGGGGCGGCCTGGTCCGGCTCACCTCCGGGTTCGACGGACCCCCCACCTACTCGCCCGACGGTTCGCAGGTGGTTTTCATGCGCACCAGACCCGGCATCCAGCCCGATGGGGCGGGGGCGCTGTTCGTCGTGGACGCCGGCGGCGGTCGTCCCGTTCGCATCACGCCCTGGGGCGCGTCGTTCCTCGACAACGCGTGGTCTCCGAACGGCGAGTGGATCGTGTTCCAGCGCCCCTACGGACAGCTCTTCCTCGTGCACCCCGACGGCAGCGGGCTGCACCGCGTCCCCGTCGAACTGCCGCAGGGCGCGGGGGCCAGGACGCCATCGTGGTCGCCCGACGGCGACTGGATCGTGTTCTCGATGCAGGAGGCTCGCGGCGCCACGATCTGGGCCGTCCGGCCGGACGGCTCCGACCTCCAGCCGGTGACGACGTCGCGCGGCGTCGACTCCATCTCGCCCTATTGGACGAGCTAACGGCCGACGAGCGACGTCGCCGTACCCGAGTTCACGCGGCTTGTCCTTCACCTGACGTCCGATCCCAAGCTACTCGGGTCGTTCCGAAGGAGGAGGCCGATCGCTACGAGGCCCGCCGCCACCGGCTCACCGACGCTTGGAACCCGAGCATCAGGCCGAGGAGACGGCGGGACCGCATCGCCGAAGACCTGGCCGTCCGTCCCCGGCACTGGGCACCCGACGACGACGAGCAGCGCCGCCGAACCGACGGCGAGCGACGCCGACCGCCGGACGCGGATGCCCGGTCCGGAAGCAGTCCGATCGCCACCAACCCGAACCCGATCGAGAAGAACGGGAAGAACGCGAAGGAGCCGATGGCGGCAAGAACGGCTCCGACGGCCGCCACCGGCTGCGGCGGGACCGACCGGAGAACGTCTCGGGCCAGAAGGCCGAGGCCGATCGCGAGCGAGACGATCGAGGTGCCGTGCACCGCCAACGAGAGCAGCCGGGGAACGGATCGAGGGACGGGGCGCCAGGGTCCAGAAGAGCGCGAAGCCCGCCGCGCCGACGATGAGCGCCCAGCCTCCGACCTTGCTCGGCGTGCGGGCCTCGGCGAGGCAGACCGACCGGTCCATGGCGCGATCGTGCGCGGCCTGGGGCTCGGGCGCGCGCCTGCCAGCACGAAGACGCAAGGTGGTGGTGTCCTTCGAGCGGCTCACGGCTTCTGCCGCGGGAACGCGCAGGCTGGCCACCCTTGGTTCTGTCCGGGAGGACGTGGCACCATGCCGCCATGTCGAGCTCGGTCGAGGAACGCGCGGCGGCGGTTGGGTCACCGCGCCTGCGGCTTCTCGCCCACGTCATCTTCGGCCTGACGATCCTGAGTCTCGCCGCCGGCGTGTGGCTCACGATCCTCGATGGCTGGACGCTCGGGATCGACGACCTCCTCTTCATCGTCAGCTTCTGCCTCTTCCCGATCATCGGGTATGTCCTGGCGACGCGCCGACCCGACAACGCGATCAGCTGGTTGGTTCTGGGGATCGGCGCGTCCTTCGGGGTCAGCGCGTTCCTGGATTCCTATGCCACGTATGCGCTCCACGGCGGCGCCGGCGGGCGCGACCTGGGGGCGATGGCCCTGGCGCTCAACGATCCGACCTGGGTGCCGATCGTCGGGCTCCCGGCGACGTTCCTCATCCTGCTCTTCCCCGACGGGCACCTGCCGTCTCCCCGGTGGCGCTGGTTCGCCAGGGTCCTGGGAGCCAGCCTCGTGATCATCGTCCTGGCGATCCTCTTCGAGCCGGGTCCGTTCGAGGACAGCGGCTTCCCGAACGTGGTGAATCCACTCGGGATCGAGGCGCTGCGGCCCGTGCTCTCGGTCGCCCTCGTGTTCATCGCCGCGCTCCCGATCGGTGTGATCGGATCCCTGGTCGCTCTCGTGCAGCGGTTCCGCCGATCCGCCGGGATCGAACGGCTGCAGTTGCGATGGCTCGTCACCGCGGCGGGGATGGTCGGCGTCTTATATGCGTCGGCCCTCGTCCTCTCGTGGGGCAGTGAGTGGGCAACCGAGGGCGCGCCACGATGGATGGGGATCCTCCAAGCACTCACGCTCGCGTCGTTCGGCCTGATCCCGATCGCGATCGGGGTTTCCATCCTCCGGTATCGCCTGTTCGACATCGACGTCGTGATCAACCGGGCGCTGCTGTTCGGCGCGATGGCGATCTTCATCACCCTCGTCTACGTCGGGATCGTCGTCGGCGTCGGAGCGCTCGTCGGGAGCCAGGCGAGCCCCGTTCTGTCCGCCGCGGCCGCAGCCGTGGTCGCGCTCGCGTTCCAGCCGGTGCGCCGGCGCGCCCAGCGGTTCGCCGACCGGCTCGTCTACGGGAAGCGGGCGACGCCCTACGAGGTGCTCTCGGAGTTCTCCGAGCGGCTCGGGAACGCGTACGCGAACGAGGAGCTGTTGCCGAGGATGGCCCGCGCGCTCGCCGAGGGCACGGGTGCCTCGCGTGCCGACGTGTGGGTCCGCATCGGCGACGAGCTCCGAGCCGAAGCGGTGTGGCCGCAGGACGCGGACGGCGCCCGCGCCACTCGACGCCGACGCGAACACGGAAGGTTCGCTCTCGTCGTCGGCGATGCGGGAGCCCGTCCGACACCTCGGCGAGCTCCTGGGTGCGCTGTCGATCACGAAGAAGCCGGGGGAGTCGATCACCGCGACCGAGGAGAAGCTCGTCCGCGACCTGGCCGCTCAGGCGGGACTCGTGATGCGCAACGTCGCGCTCACCGAGCAGCTGATGGGCACGATCGACGAGCTGCGCGCGTCGCGCCAGCGCCTCGTGACCGCGCAGGACGAGGGACGGCGAAGGATCGAGCGGAACCTGCACGACGGCGCGCAGCAGCAGATCGTCGCGCTCACGGTGAAGCTGCGCCTCCTGGGCCAGCTGGTCGACCGCGACGCCGAGAAGGCCAAGTCGATGGCGTCGGATCTACAAGTCGGACGCGAACGACGCGCTCGAGCAGCTCCGAGACCTGGCGCGCGGCATCTATCCGCCGCTGCTCGCGGACCAGGGCCTCGTCGCCGCGCTGGAGGCGCAGGCGCGCAAGGCGTCCGTCCCGACCGAGGTTCGATCCGACGGGATCGGCCGCTACCCGCAGGACACCGAGGCGGCCGTCTACTTCTGCGTCCTCGAAGCGCTGAACAACGTCGCCAAGTACGCCGGAGCGACCCGGGCGGAGGTCAACCTGGCGCAGACGGACGGACATCTCAGCTTCTCGGTCGTCGATGATGGACAGGGGTTCGACACGGCAGCAACGAGCTACGGAACGGGTGTGCAAGGGATGGCCGACCGCCTGGACGCGATCGGCGGCGCACTCCAAGTGGTCTCTCGGAAAGGCGAAGGCACGACGATCGTAGGCCTGATCCCCGCCGAGATGCGATGACGCTGCGGACCGATCCCAAGGTGCTGAGCCGGGCGGTGGCGAACTGCGCGGGCGCGTACCGGACGTGGGCGGATCGTCTCGGCAAGCGGTCGCGCGTGTGGGACGACCTCTCATGCGCCGATCTCGAGCTCCCGGTCGCCCTCCCGCCGAACAACGCCACCGTCTTGCGGCAGCCGGCGCCGGGAGAGGCGGAGGGGCTGCTCGAGCGAGCGACCGAGTTCTTCGCCGGGCGGCCGGGCGGCGGGTACGAGGTCTGGAGCTTGTGGCCGATCCCGGAGCTCTCGGGGGTCCAAGCCTGGCCGGTCCCGTGCATGATCCGCGAGCCGGGCGGCGAGGGGCGCCCGAAACCCACCGAGCTCGAGATCGTCGAGGTCGACGACGCGACGTCGATCCGAGAGGCGGAGACGCTCATCAACGAGGTCTTCGAGGCACACACCGAGCCGGGGTCGTTCTTGACGCTTGCGTGCCTCGACGAGCGATTCCGGGTGTGGGTGGGACGCGTCGAGGGCCGGGCGGTGACCACCGCGACCGCCTACATCGCCGATGGGTTCGTCGGCATCTATGCCGTGGCCACCGCGCCCGACGCCCGCGGCCACGGGTATGCAGAGGCCGTGACATGGGCCGCCACCATCTGCCGGCCTGAGCTCCCTGCCACGCTCCAGGCGAGCTCGATGGGGCGTCCGATCTACGAGCGGATGGGATACCGGACCGTTGCCGAGTTCACGGTGTGGGAGCGCGACCGCTGAGCGTTCCCAGCCACCTGATCGCATCACCCGACCAGCGGCACGACTCCCAGCCCATCAAGCAGCTCATGCGCGCGCGTCCGTGAGCCTTCGTCGCCCGTGAGCCTCGCGTGGCCGAGGAGCGCCATCGCCTCCTCGAAGGGATCGCCGTAGGTGCGGAGACGCTCGGCGACCCGCGCGTACGCCTCGGCGGCCTCGGGCTTGCCATGGGCCTCGGCCAACATCGCCCGCGCGGTCTCGAGCCGGATCCGGTCACGCATCGTCTGGGGATCGCCCGAGGCAACCAGGCGTTCCGCGATGTCGAGCCGACCGGCCTCGAGACAGAGCCTCACAGCGCGCACCAGCTCTACCGCTCGGTACTCCGGCGCGACGCCTTCGGTGACCGACTCGAACGCCTCGAGCCGTGTCCGCCACTGTCTCGACCTCTCCGTCGTCGAGCGCGATCGCCGCGGCGGCGACGAGCGCGGGGGCGTGCGCCGCCAGCTCCTGGGTTCGTTCGGCAACCTGGACGAGCTCGTCGGGGTCCACCACGTCCGATCGTCGCCCCCGCGCGAGCAACACGTGCGTGCGCGTGACCTTCGCGATGACCGACACGGCCGGGTCCAGCCGTCCCGGCGGCCCCGCAGCAGGTCGGCGCTCCACGTCAGCACGCGATCCCACTCGCCCGCCTCCAGCAGCGGCCACAGCGCGGCGGCCTTCGTGTACGTACCCTGCGAGTGCACGTTCCTGCGATCGGCGAGCTCGAGCGCCTGCTCCCACTCCGCAAGGCCGGCGGCAGGACCCTGCGTCGCCCATCGCCACTCGGCCAGGTAGTTCCGCGACGACACGATGTCGGCCGACGTGGCCGGCTTCCTCGGAACGGCGGAGCGCGTCCTCGAGGTCCTCGAGCCCGGCGTCGAGGTCTCCCATCGAGCACCGTGCATCGCCGCGGATGTGCAGGGCCATCACGGCCACCTCGTCGAGGCGACCCTCGAGCAACGTGAGCGCGCGATCGGCGAACGCCATCGCGTCCTGCCGTATCACCGGCGAACAGCTCCTCCTCCGCGCGGTAGGCGTACGCCTTCGCGAGGGCACGACCCGGCGGCAGCCGTTCGAGTGTCGCGATCGCCTCGGCCAGCGCTTCTCGCGCTCGCTCGACCTCGCCCGTGACGGCGAGCTGGGTGCCGATCCGGGTGAGCGCGTCGCCCACCGCGATCTCGTCGTCCCGCGTTCCGTGGCGATCGCGAGGGCCTCTTCGTGCCGCGCGAGGACCTCGTGCGCGTCGAGCAGGCCGCTCCTCCGACCGGCCGATCCCGTTCGCCCGAGCACCTCCTCGCGCTCGCGGGACCCCGGCGGCGCGAGCGCGAGCGCGCGCTCGAACGTCGCGAGCGCGGTCGCCGGATCCACCCGCGCCGCGCGATCGCCCGCAAGGACGAGCCATCGGAGCGCCGGCCCCGACGCGTCCTGACGACGTCGGGCTCGTTCGACGCCGCAGCGAGCTCTGCCGCCGACGCGTAGTGACGCGCGAGCGACTCGGCCCACTCCTCGGCGCGCTCGCCGCTCTCGGCTTCGAGCCATCGCGCGGCGGCGAGATGCCGGTTCGCTCGCGCCGCGCGGGGAAGACGACCGTACGCCACCTCGCGGATCAGCGCCATGGGCGAACCCGTACGCCTCCAGGCCGGGAAGGGAGGACTCCCGATGCTCGAGCAGCCCGCGATGCACGAGGTCTTCCAGACCATCCCGGACCTCACCCCGGTCGACGCGCCGGCTCTCGAGCGCCTGCGGCCACACCTCGTCGCCGAGCACGGCCGCGTCGAGCGCGAGCGAGCGGATCGTCGGCCGGGACCGCATCGAGCCGGGCGGCGATCACGGCCTGCACGGAGGCGGGAGTCTCGGCGCCCGCGGCCGTGCCACCGCCCTCCGCGAGCATCCGCGCGAACTCGATCGCGTAGAGCGGGTTGCCCGCCGACCGCTCGAGCACCGCCGCGCGCGCCGCGTCGGACACGCCGTCTCCGAGCAGCACCGAACCGAGCAGCGCGCGAGCCTCGGACTCGTCCAGGGCGCCGACCCGCAGCGTCGAGCCTCGAGCGAGCGCGGTCCACGGTTCGGGATGCACGGCCTGCGGTCGCGTCGTGGCGAGGATCAGCACCGGCCGCGTCCCGCGAGGAGCTCTGCGGTGGCGGCGAGGACCGCGACGAACGCCGGCGCGGCGTCGTGCAGGTCCTCGATCACCAGGAGCACGGGCTGCTCTGCGGCTGCCGCGCCGAGCGAGCCGCGCCCACGCCTGTGCGATCTCGTCGCCTGCGATCGGCGCCCGCTCGGGTGCGGGTTCGAGCGCGAGGACCGCGCGGAGCGTCCGGATCAGCCAGGCCGATCCTGCGGGTCGGCCTCGACGCGCGCCGCGTGCGCCTCGATCCGCGCGATCGCGGTGGCGGCATCGTCCGACGGCTCGATGCCCGTCAGCGCGCGGATCGTCTGTTCGACCGGCGCGAAGGTCACGCCCTCGCCGTACGGGAGGCAGCTTCCGGTGAGCCGTCGCGCTCGATCGGCGAGACGCATCGCGAGCTCGGCGACGAGACGGGACTTCCCGACGCCCGCGTCGGCCACGACGGTGACGGCGTGGCTCGATCCCGACGCCACGACGTCGTCGAACCGCTCGAGGAGCGTCGCCAGCTCGCGTCGCCGGCCGACGAACGGCGTGCGATCGATCACCACGTCGGCTCGTTCCGCGAGGACCCGCCAGACCTGGAGCGGCTCGCTCTTGCCCTTCACGGTCGCGGGCGGCAGCGCCTCGACCTCGAAGCGGTCGCGGACGGCTCGGAGCGTGTCTTCGCCGATGACGACCGAGTCGCGCGGCGCGAGCGACTGCATCCGCGACGCCGTGTTCACGACGTCGCCCGCCACGGCCTCGCCCACCTGCGGCCCGGCGCCGAACGAGACGATGGCCTCGCCCGTGTTGACGGCGATGCGGACCGCGATGTCGGGGTCGAGACGCCGGAGGTCGTCGAGCGAGTCCAGGATCCGGAGTGCCGCGTGAACGGCTCGAACCGGGTCGTCCTCGTGCGCGACGGGTGCGCCGAACACCCCCATCACGGCATCACCGATGAACTTGTCGAGGGTGCCTCCGAACCCCTCGAGGTCCTCCTTCACCCGCCGGTGGAAGGGGACGAGCGTTCGGCGAACGTCCTCGGGGTCGGCTCGATCCGAGCGCTCGGTGAAGCCCACGAGGTCCACGAACAAGATCGTGACGACGCGCCGCTCCGAGGCGATCGCGGGCCCGGCTTCGACGGGGGTCCCGCAGAACGAGCAGAAGCGCGCGCCAGCGGGCAGGTCGGCACCGCACTCGGAGCACTGGGCCATGCGACCGAGTCTAGGCAGGGCGTTGCGGGCCGTCGCTCGCACGCCCCAGCGTCTTCTCCCACACGTCCCACCCGTAGGCGACCTGCATCCCCGCTCGCTCGTACAGCTTCGTCGCTCCGGTCGGGTTCTCGGAGTCGACGCTGAGCTCACACCGCGCGATGCCTCGGCGGTCGAGCTCCGCGAACGCCGAGAGGAGCAGCGCGAGCGCGACGCCGCGTCGACGCCAGGGCCGGCGCACCGCCAGGTACCCCACCTCGCCGGTGTCATCGGCGCGCGGCGTGATGGCCGTGCAGCAGATCGCGCCGACGACCTCGTTCGTCCGTCCTCCGCGACGAACCAGAGCGTGGGATCGAAGTTCGCGCCTTCGCCGTCGATGCTCCGGTGCCGCCAGCGCTCGAGGCTGTGGAACGGTCCTCCCCAGTGGTCGTCGAACGCCTCTCGGAGCGCCTCGTACACGCGCTCGACGTCGGTGCCGGGGTCGAACGTCCGGATCGAGACACCGGCTGCGTTCGGTACCTCGGCGCGAGATCCCTCGAGGTCCACGCGCATCACCCAGAAGGTCCGGACGTAGTGGTAGCCGAGCGACTCGAAGAGCCGGCCCGCGGCCTCGTTGCTGAGGAAGCGCGAGAGCCGCAACGCGAACGGCGAGTGGGATCCGCGGTGATCCTCGTTGGCCCACGCCTCTCCGTGCCGGATGAGCCAGGTGTTGAGGCCGCGGCCCCAAAGGGCCGGTCGAACGAACGCCACGAGCGAGAGCTCGGTTGTGTCCGAGGTCCAGGACTCCAGGTATCCCGCGGTGGATCCGTCCTCGTCGATCAGGAGCACGTCCGGCAACGGCGCCGCTCGCTCCGGCGACGACAGCTAGGTCCCGCGTCTCCTCCGTTGTCGTCCACGGGATGCCGGCCTCGGCCACCGAGACCTCGTTGATGAGGTCGGCGATCGCTTCCGCATCGTCGACCGTCGGCGCGCGCACCGCGAAGCCGTCGGGGATCGGGTCGAGGGATGGCATCCCCGGACCCTAGCGAAGTCCGGTCAGACGTTGTAGCTGTCGTACGCCTTCAGGAACTCGTCGTCCGGCTTCTCGCCCCTCGCGCGCATCTCGTTGAGCTTCCGGAGGTATCCATCGAAGTCGAGGTTCGGCGTGTGGATGTTGAGGAACCGCGCTCGCGAGCCGATCGCGACGGGGAAGGCATGTACGGCGCCGCGCGGAGCGACGACGAGCGTGCCGGCCGTGGCGCGGACCGTGCGACCGTCGATCTGGAACTCGAGCTCGCCCTCGAGCACGTAGA
>CAVSLX010000026.1:0-270195 GCA_963728735.1 uncultured Actinomycetes bacterium
ATGTTGACCACCTCGATACCCTCGAGGCCGTTCTGAAGCCGTGCGAAGACGCGTGCGCCAACCAGGCCGAACTCCTCGGCACCCGTGATCAGGACACCGGTCTCCCCATCGGACGCCACCTCGGCGAAGGCGAGCGCCGCGACCACGCCGCTTCCGTTGTCCCGCGCGCCTCTCGACGTTCCCTTCAGCCTGCCCCTGCCCGTGAGGGCCCCCGCCACCACACCGAGCAGCACCTCGGCCGCACCTAACCAGAGCGGAATTGGTCCCCACAGGCGCGCGACTGCCAGCGCAGCGGCACCGGCGATCGCGGCGGCGAGCACCCAGATCGCGACCAGCCGTCCGGCCATGGACTGCCCCTGAGCCTTGGTGTCCAGGTGCGCGACGATCCAACGGCGAATCGGTCCCTCCGACCTGACCGCGATCAGATTGGCGTCCTCGCGCGACTCCCCTACCGGAAGCCACCCGGCGGCGATTCCCGCCGCGAGGCACATCGCGGCACCGGCCATGGTCGACCAGACGGCGAGCGCGCCGGCCGCGGGGACCTCGCGCAGCGTCAGGAGGGGGAGCGCCAAGAGCCCGGCCGCGCCGATGCCCGCGCCGAGAACCGGAAGGCCGAGCAACGCGGAGGGGTGGAAGCGAAAGTGCTGGAGGGTAACGCGGAACCCCAGCGAGGCGAGGTGGTCGGCCACGATGTCGCGGGCCCGCTGGGCCTGGGAGGTGCCGGCCTCGCGGTGGAGGCTCAGGATTCGTCGCGCGGCATCCTCGAGCGGGGTCACCGGCGGTCGCGAATCAGCCGGTGCCCTGCTTGCCGCCCCGCTTGCCGCCGGTCGAGGGCGGCGGCGTGGTGAGCGCGAGGGCCGCCTTGGCGGTGTCGGACGTGATGAGGTTGGCCTCGACGAGCTCATCCACATGCTGCTGGTAGGTCTGGCTGCCGTGCTGCTTCCGTCCCTCAGCCATCTGTTTCCGGACCTCGCCGGTGCGGCCCCGGTCCCGCAGGATGTCGCGCACCGCCGGCGTGGCGATGAGCACCTCCACCGCCGGCACCCGGCCCTTGTCTTTTTTCTCGGGAAGCAGCTGCTGGGAGACGATGGCCCTGAGGGACTCGGCGAATCGCATCCGGCCCACTTCGCGCTCCTGCGCGGGAAGGGCCGCGATCACCCGGTCCACGGTCGCGACCACGTCCGCGGTCGGCATGGTGGCGATGACGAGATGCCCGGTCTCGGCAGCCTTGATCGCGATATCGATGGTCTCGGCGTCGGCCATCTCGCCCAGCACCACGACGTCGGGATCCTGCCGCAGCGCGGCCCGAAGGCCTACTACGAGGCTCTCCGTGTCCACCCCGACCTCTCGCTGGGTGATCGAACAGCTCAGGTCCCGATGGAGGAACTCGATCGGGTTCTCGATGGTCACGACGTGCTTGTGCTGGGTCCGGTTGATGTGATGCACCATGGCGGCGACGGTGGAGCTCTTCCCGCCGCCGCTCACGCCCGTGACCAGGATCAGCCCCCGCTCGGATTCCGCCACCTGCTTGAGGGCCTCGGGCAGGCGCAGCGACTCGATGGTGGGGACGGTGAAGGGGATCACTCGCATGACGATCATGAACGAAGAGCGCTGGCGCAGGACATTCACCCGGAAACGGCCCACCCCCGGCATTCCCCAGGAGCAGTCGAAGTCGCGCAGTCGCTCGATCCGCGAGCGGTCCTCGTCGCTGCTGATCAGCTTCATGGCGATCGCCCGGGTCTGGTCCGGCGTGAGCCGCTGCTTGGTCAGCGCCACCAGCTTTCCGTTGATCCGCGCGCGGAAGACGTCGCCGGCCTTGATGTGAAGGTCCGACGCCCCGCGCTCGACTGCGGCTTTGATGATCTTTTCCATGGATGACCGTCAGTATGGGTACGTCATGAAGCGCCCTGTCAGCGTTTGCCCTTCGGGGGCGACAGCGTCTACTCTGACACCGGACTCACCCGAGCGGATCCGGGAAGAAACCCCATCCGGTCTCTAACCTCCCTCATGGTTTCCGCCGCGATCCGCCGCGCGGAGGCCGCGCCGTCGGCCAGGATCTCGTCCACCAGCTCAGGCCGCTCCTGGAGCGACAGGGCTCGCTCCCGAATCGGGGCGAGCGCGGTGATCAGATTGTCGGCCAGCACCCGCTTGCAATCGAGGCAGCCCCACTTTGCCCCGCGGCAGTTGTCCGCCACCGTCGCGATGGTCGCGGGCGGCGAGAAGTACCGGTGGAGGTGGAAGACGTTGCATATCTCCGGGTTCCCCGGGTCCTTCCGGGTGACTCGCGCGGGATCGGTCTTGGCCGGCCGGAGCTTCTGCCAGATCTCGTCGGGCGAGTCGAGGAGCCCGATGGTGTTGCCCAGGCTTTTCGACATCTTGGCCTGGCCATCCAGCCCCATGATCCGCTTCGCCTCGGTCAGCAGCGGCCGAGGTTCCGGAAAGTAGTCGACACCATCCGCGAACTCGGCGTTCCACCGTCGGGCGATCTCCCGGGCCAGCTCGAGATGCTGGGTCTGGTCCTCGCCCACGGGCACAAGATCGGCCCGGTACAGCAGGATATCAGCGGCCATCAACACGGGGTAATTCAGCAATCCCGCCGGCACACTTTCGAATCGCTGCGACTTATCTTTGAACTGCGTCATCCGCTCCAGCTCGCCGATCGGAGCGACGGTATTCAGCAGCCATTGGAGCTCGCTGTGCTCGGGAACGTGCGACTGCACGAACAGCACCGAACGCGCAGGATCGATGCCGCAGGCAAGCAGGCCAATCGCCATCTCGCGGGTGCGGGCCGCGAGGCTCTCGCGATCGTATTTCCCGGTGATCGCGTGCAGGTCCACGACGCAGAAAATGCAGTCGTAGGTGCGCTGAAGGTTGACCCAGTTCTGCACCGCCCCGAGCCAGTTGCCGATGTGCAGCTCGCCGGAGGGCTGAATTCCCGAGAATATGCGTGCCATGCCCGACAAGGTACCCGGTTCCTCCAGAGCCAGCAAGATGGTGTCCTCCTTAGACTTACTACATCTGGCCAGAACCGCGGCCGAGCGGGCCGCGAGCTACCTCCGGGGCGTCGAGCGGCCGGCCGATCCCCGCCGGTGGACACTCAAGGGGAGCCGGGATTTCGTGACCGAGGTGGACCGCACCGCGGAGCGGATCATCACGGAGGTGCTGCTCGCGGCGGAGCCGGGCAGCCGGATCGTGGGCGAGGAGCTGCAGCCCGAGGTGGTGACCGAGGGCTTGGTCTGGATCGTGGATCCGCTGGACGGCACCACCAACTTCCTGCACGATTTCCCGGGCTATGCGGTGTCGATCGCCGGCGCCGTGGATGGCGTGCTGGAGGCGGCAGCGATCGTCAATGTGCCGATGGGGGAGACCTACACCGCCTCGCGCGGGGGCGGTGCGTGGCACGGTGACCGGCGACTGACGGTCTCCGCGATTCGTGATCCCGGGTTCGCGCTCATCGGAACCGGGTTTCCCTTCAAGAGCACCAGTCGAATCGGGGAGTATCTCCAGCAGTTCGGCCGGATCGCGGCTCAAACGAGCGGCATCCGGCGCCCCGGCGCCGCCTCGCTCGACCTGGCCCATGTCGCCGCGGGTCGGTTTGACGGGTTCTGGGAGCAGCAACTCTCCGCCTGGGACATCGCGGCGGGTACGCTCCTTGTCCGCGAGGCGGGCGGGCTGGTGACCGATCCCGGCGGGCGTGATCTCGGGATCGAGCACGCGGCTCTCGTGGCGGGGAATCCGGCCATCCATGCCTGGTTGATACAAGTGCTCGACTCCGCCGGAGCTCCCGATGCCTGACACCCCAACGCGCGCTTCCTCGATCGACGACTGGGCCCGGGCCATCGCCCGACCCACGATCTCTCCAGGGGGCGGATCGGCTGCGGCCCTGGCGGCGGCAACGGCCGCGGCGCTGGTGGAGATGGTCGCGGCGCTCACTGCCGAGCGTGAGGCGTACGCCTTGGTCCACGAAGAGGCGCGGGCGGCGCGGGCGCGCGCGGAGGGCCTGCGACAGGAGCTGCTCACCCTGGCCTCGGCGGACGCCGAGGCACTTCAGCGGTTCGTCCAGGCCCTCGCCCTGCCGCGAGGAAGCGACGCGGAGCGACAGCTCCGGCAGCGCCGCAAACGATCCGCGCTTCGGGAAGGCGCCGAGATTCAGCGCGACGTGCTGGGGGGGTGCGGGGAAGTGGCGGGCCTGGGGCTCGCCATGGTCGAGCGCGCCCTGGAGAGCGCGCGGGGCGACGCCGGAACGGCGGTCTTTCTGGCCGCCGGCGCCGCGAGGAGTGCGGCCTGGGCCATCCGGATCAACCTGCGGGATGAGCCGGCGGACTCCGAGCTCCGCGGGTTACTCGATGCCGCGGCGGAGAAGCTGGCTCGCGTGGAGGAAGCGGAGCGGCTGGCGGGACGGCTGCTGGACGGGCAGCCGGGGTAAGTCAGGCTGCGGTGAGGATCCGCGGCCCGTCGGCGGTAATGGCCACCGTGTGCTCGAAGTGGGCGGACAAGCTTCCATCGGCCGTGACCACCGTCCACTTGTCGCTCAGCGTCCGGGTAGCCGGGTTCCCCATGGTGATCATGGGCTCGATCGCCAGTGTCATCCCCTCGAGCAGCCGCGGTCCTCGGCGCGGCGAGCCGTAATTGGGGACCTGGGGCTCCTCGTGGAACCGGGTCCCGATCCCATGCCCCACCAGCTCCCGCACCACGCCGAATCCCGCGCCCTCCGCCACTTCCTGCACCGCGTGACCGATGTCGCCCACGTGGTTGCCCACCCGAGCCTGGGTGATGCCCGCGGCCAGTGAATCCCGGGTCACCTGCATCAACCGTTCGGCCGTCGGCGGGATGCGGCCGACGGCCAGGGTCGTGGCGGAGTCGGCGTGGAGTCCCTCGAGCTGCACTCCCACGTCCACGCTCACGATGCTCCCTTCGGCCAGCACCCGGCGGGAGGAGGGGATACCGTGAACGATCTCCTCGTCGATGGACGTACAGAGTGTCTTGGGGAAGCCGTACAGGCCCTTGAACGACGGCACCGCGCCCTCGTGGCCGCGGATGAATGCCTCGGCGGCCGCGTCGAGGTCCTCCGTCGTCATCCCGGGCCGAATGATCCTGCCCATCAGAGCGAGCGTGCCGGCGACGATGCGGCCGGCGCGTGCCATGATCTCGATCTCCCGGGACGACTTCAGCGTAATCATGCCTCCAGCGCGAGCCTCACTCGTGCCGCAATCTCGTCGATCGTACCCAGCGCCGGAATCCGGCTCACGCCGCCTTTCGCCTCGTACCAGGCCAGGACCGGGGCGGTCTGTTCCCGATAGGCACGGAGCCTGGTGGCCACGGCGGCCGGATCGTCATCCGCGCGGCCTTCGATGGCCCGGCGACGCTCCAGGCGGCCGAGGATCTCCTCATCGCTGACGTCGAAGAACAGTACCCTGTCCATCCGGCGCTGCTTTTCCGCGAGGATCTTCTCCAGACCCTCGGCCTGGGGGATGGTACGGACCACGCCGTCGAAGATCACGCCGTTCGCGGCCTCCGACTTGCCCACCTCCTCGCGCACCACGCCCAGGATGATGTCGTCTCCCACGAGGTGGCCCGCCTCCATCACCGCCTTCGCCTTCCGGCCGAGCGGCGTGCCGCGTCTCACGGCATCGCGCAGGAGGTCGCCGGTGGCGAATTTCGGCAGACCCAGCGCCTGTCCGAGGATCGCGCCTTGCGTTCCCTTCCCGGCACCGGGCGGGCCCATGAGCAGAATGTCCATGCGTGGCCTCATCGAGCGTGAAAAGTGAAAAGTGAAAGGTGAACGGCAGCGGCGATGCGCACCCTTCACCTTTCACTTTTCACTCTTTACGCGGTCGTCACATATACCGCTGTTGCCGGCCCCGGAACTTGACGCGCCCCGTCTTCATGAAGCCGTCGTACTTGCGCAGCGTGCGATGCTGCTCCACCTGGGCGATCGTGTCCAGCAGCACGCCGACCACGATCAGCACGGAGGTACCGCCGAACCCGGTGTTGGGGATGTTGAACCAGTTCGACACCAGGATCGGCAGGATCGCGATCCCCGCCAGGAACAGGCCGCCCGGCAGGGTGATCCGGCCGAGCACGCCGTCGATGTAGTCCGCCGTGCTGGCCCCCGGCTTCACGCCCGGGATGAAGCCCCCCTGCTTCTTCAGGTTCTCGGCGAGGTCCACCGAGTTGAAGATGATCGAGGTATAGAAATAGCTGAACAGAAGGATCATCGCCGCGAAGGTCAGGTTGTAGGGCCAGTCTCCCGGATTGAAGAAACCGGCCAGGTCCTGGAGCACGGGATTCTGGGTGAAGCTGGCGAGTGTCCCAGGCACGATGATGATGGTCTGGGCGAAGATGATCGGCATCACGCCCGCGGTGATCAGCCGGATCGGGATGAACGTCTTCTGGCCTTCGCGGATCCTGCCCCGTCCCATCACCTTCCGCGGGATCTGGATGGGGATCCTGCGCGCCGCAATCGTCATCGCGACGACGGCCGCGATGATCAGCACCAGGATCGCCAGGAAGACGACGGCGCCGACCGCGGTCACCACGCCGGTGCGCACGAACTGCAGCAGCTGGAGGCTGCCGGGCCACAGCCGCTCGAGGATCGAGAAGGTGATGAGCAGGCTCATCCCGTTCCCGATCCCGCGTTCGGTGATCTGCTCGCCCAGCCACATCACGAAGATCGCCCCCGCCGTGAGCGTCACCACCATGATGAGGCGGGACGCGAAGCCGGGGCTCGGCACGGCGCCGGGTATGGATTCGGTGAAGAGCGCGAAGGTGTAGGCCTGGGAGAGCGCGATGAACACGGTGAGGTACCGGGTCCACTGCGTGATCTTTTTCTTGCCCTCCTCGTCCTTCTGCATCTTGCCGATGGACGGCGCGATGCCACCCGCCAGCTGGAAGATGATGGAGGCCGAGATGTAGGGCATGATCCCGAGCGCGAACACCGTGGCCCGGGACAGGCCGCCGCCGAGCGCGTCGTACAGCCCGAAGAACCCGGCGGCGGCCGAGTTCCGGATGAAATCGGCGAGGGCGGTGACGTTGACACCCGGCGCGGCGATGTGGGCGCCGACCCGGTAGATCACCAGGATGCCGAGCGTGAAGAGGAGCTTCCGCTTCAGCTCGTCGTCGATGGCCAGATTGGGGACGCGGGGTGTGGTCATTACCCCTCGATCTTGCCGCCGGCCGCCTCGATCTTCGCGCGCGCCGACGCGGACAGTGCCACGCCTCGAACCGTATAGGACCGGTCGGCGTCACCGGTGCCCAGGAGCTTCACCGGCCGGTCCAGCTTGCCGATGAGTCCCGCCGAATACAACGTCTCGGGGCTCACCTCCGTCGCGGTCACCTTCTTGAGCTGCGACAGATTCACCGCCTGGGCGGTCACCTTGAACGGGTTGGTAAACCCGCGCTTCGGCAGCCGGCGGTACATCGGCATCTGGCCGCCCTCGAAGCCCGGATTGGTGGCCCCGCCGGTGCGCGCCTTGTGCCCCTTGTGGCCCTTCCCCGACGTCTTGCCGAGCCCCGAGCCCGGGCCACGCCCCACCCGCTTGCGCGGCTGGGTCGAGCCTCGACTGGGAGCGAGCGACGAAAGGGTAATCTTGTCAGACATGCAGCACTCCCAAAAAGCGGGAACAGTGAACAGTAAACAGTAAACGGGACGCTCGATCCCCTGTTTACTGTTTACTGTTTACTGTTCCCGCTTTCCTTGACGTTTCTGCTGCCGCCGCCTTCACCTCGACCAGATGCCGCACCTTGAACAACATCCCTCGGGCCGAGGCGGTGTTGGCCAGACGCACGGTCTGCTGATGGTGGTGCAGCCCGAGTGCCTCGAGCGTGCGCCGCATGGTGTCGGGGTGGCCGATACTGGATCGGATCTGCTTCACCTCGAGGGCCTTCGCGGTGTCCTCGCTGGGGATCACGGCCGCGTGATGCCGAGGGCCTTGCCGTCCGACCGCAGGATTGCGTCCCATGATCAGGTCCCCTGCCGCGGCTTGTAGGCGATCTGGTCGAGCTCGACCCCCCGCTCCCGCGCCACCTGCCGGGCCGAGACCAGGCTGGTGAGTCCGTCCATCGTCGCCCGGACCATGTTGTGCGGGTTGGTGGAGCCGAGGCTCTTGGTCAGGATGTCGGTGATCCCGGCGCACTCCAGCACCGCGCGCACCGGCCCGCCGGCGATCACGCCGGTACCGGTTGCGGCGGGCTTGAGCAGCACCCGCCCGGCGCCGTGCTGGCCCACCACCTCGTGCGGGATGGTCGAGCCGGTCTTGGGCAGCTCCACCATCGAGCGTTTGGCCGCGTCCACCGCCTTGCGCACCGCCTCGGAGACCTCGTTGGCCTTGCCGGTGGCGATGCCCACCTTGCTCTTGCCGTCGCCGACGGCCACGAGCGCGTTGAAGGAGAACCGCCGCCCGCCCTTCACCACCTTGGCGACGCGGTTGATGGCGATGACGTTCTCCACGTGATCGCTGGCGTGGTCCCGGTCGCCGCGGTCGCGACGGGGGCCGCCCCGGCCGCCGCGCTCGCCACCGCCCCGCCCGCCCCTCCCGCGTGGCCGGTCCGAGCCGCCGGGCCGTTGCTCGGGCGCTGCGGGTGCCGTGGGTGCCTCCGGCGCCGCCGCCTGGCCGCCGCCCTGCGTTCCTGTCGCCTCGTCCGCCATTAGAACTCCAATCCGCCTTCGCGCGCGCCCTCGGCTACCGCCTGGACGCGACCGTGGTAGCGGTAGCCGGCACGGTCGAACACCACCCGGCTGAAACCCGCCGCCTTCGCCTTTTCCGCCAGCAGCTTGCCCACCGCCTTGCCGCGGGCCACTTTGCCCGTCCCATCCACCGCGATTCCCTCGCTCCCGTCGCCGACCCCCAGCAGGGTCATGCCGCGGTCGTCGTCCACCAGCTGGGCGTAGATGTGCTTGAGCGAGCGGAACACCACCAGCCGGGGCCGCTCCGCGCTTCCCGAGATCTTGCTCCGCACCCGGAGATGGCGGCGGTAGCGAAGCTGGGTTCGGGTCTTGGGCGCATGAATCCGACGCATGCTTACTTGGCTCCTGTCTTGCCCGCCTTGCGGCGGACCTGCTCGCCCTGGTAGCGGATGCCCTTCCCCTTGTAGGGCTCCGGCGGCCGTACGGAGCGAAGCTCCGCCGCGACCTGTCCCACCATCTCCTTGTCGGCGCCCTCGATCTTGACCACGGTGTTGTTCTCCACCGAGATCTTGATCCCCTTCGGCGCCTCGTACTTCACCGGGTGGGAGTATCCCACGATCAGGTTCACCCCGTACGGCTTGGCCTCGGCCTTGTAGCCGACGCCCTGGATCTCGAGGGTCTTACTGAAGCCCTTGGAGACCCCCTCGACCATGTTCTGGACCAGGGTCCGGGTGAGCCCGTGCAACGCCTTGTGGCGCTTGTCCTCGCTGGGGCGCTCGACGGTGAAGCGGCCGTCGGCCAGCGCCAGCTTCATCTCCGGATGGAGGGTGCGGCGCAGCTCGCCTCGCGGGCCCTTTACCGCCACCATGCTCCCCTGGAGGTCGATCGCGACGCCCTTCGGCAGCGTCACCGGCTTCTTCCCGATTCGCGACATGGCCCCTCCTACCAGACGAGGGCGAGCAGCTCGCCGCCCAGGTTGGCGCTGCGCGCCTCGCGATCGCTCATCAACCCCTTGGGGGTCGAGACGATGGCCATGCCGAGACCGTTTTTCACCCGGGGCAGCTCGCGGCACTTGACGTAGCGCCGAAGCCCCGGCGTCGACACCCGGCGCAGCTCCCGGATCACCGGCAGCTCGTTGTGGTACTTCAGGTACAACCGCAGCACGCCGTGCGCGCCGTCATCGAGGAGCTTGTAGTCCACGATGTAGTGGTTGTCCCGAAGCAGCTTGGCGACTTCGGTCTTGAGCTTGGACACGGGAATGTCCACGCGCCGGTGCCCCGCGGAGCACGCGTTGCGGATGCGGGTCAGCATGTCCGCGACGGGATCTGTCAGACTCATTCCTTCGTTCCCCTTACCAGCTGGCCTTGCGCACGCCTGGGATTTCTCCCCTCAAGGCGAGCTCACGGAAACAGATACGACAGAGGCCGAACTTCCGCAGCACCGCGCGTGACCGCCCGCAACGCTGGCAGCGGCGGACCCCACGGACCTTGAATTTCGGCGTACGTTTCGCCCGCTCAATCCAGGCTGTCTTTGCCATGTCCCCTCAACTGCGTGAACAGTGAACAGTGAACAGTGAAAAGGAGAAGCGTGACAAGGCGGGACCGACGTCCCTTTCACCTTTCACTGTTCACCTTTCACGCCTTTCGATCCTCAGGCTACTCGTTGTGGCGTCTCTCCCCGGAACGGCCACCCCAACTCCCGCAGCAGCGCCATGGCGAGGTCGTCGCGCGTGGTCGAGGTCACCAGGGTGATGTCCATCCCGTGGATCTTCTCCACCTTGTCGTAATCGATCTCGGGGAAGATCATCTGCTCCTTGATGCCGAAGGTGTAGTTCCCCCGGCCGTCGAAGCTCCGGTTGGGAAGCCCGCGGAAGTCGCGAATCCGCGGGATCGCCAGGTTGATGAAGCGATCCAGGAACTCGTACATCCTGGCGCCGCGCAGCGTCACGAAGGCGCCCACCGGCATGCCGGCCCGGAGGCCGAAGTTCGCGATCGCCTTCTTGGCCTTGGTGATCACGGCCTTCTGGCCGGTGATCGCGCTCAGCTCCTCGACCGCGGCCTCGAGCTGCTTGGGGTTCTTGCTGGCGTCGCCCATGCCGACGTTGAGGATGATCTTCTCCAGCCGCGGCACCTGGTGCGGGTTGGTGAGACCGAACTCCTTCGCCAGCTTGCCGCGCACCGTCTCCAGGTAGAACGCCTGCAGGCGCGGCGTGCCTTCGCGGGCCTTGGGCTCGTGGTCCACCGCTGCGGCAGACCCGCCCTTGTCCTTGCCCTTGCCGCCACCCTTGCCACCCTTGGGCGCGCCCTCGGGGCCCTTCGGGGCCTTGGGCGCCTTCTCCTTGGTGTCCGCCATCGTCACCGGCTCCTGGGAATCGGCTGGTCCGACTTCACGGCGATCCGCTCGACCGTCCCGTCGGCGTCGATCCGGCGACGGACCCGGGTCGGCTCACCGCTCGACGGGTCGAGCAGCATCGCCTTCGAATGATGGATCGGCGCCTCGCGCTCCACGATCCCGCCCTCGGTGGTCGGAGTGGAGCGGAGATGCCGCTTCACCACATTCACGCCCTGGATCTTGATCCGGCCGGTCTTGGGAAAGACCTGGAGCACCTTGCCCTGCTTCCCCTTGTCGTCGCCCGAGATCACCTGGACGGTGTCGCCCTTGGTGATGCGCAGCCGCAGCCGCACCGGCGGCTTCCGGCGGATCCGCTTGGCCTTCTTGTACACGAGCGGCTTCATGCTACAACACCTCCGGCGCGAGCGACACGATCTTCATGTAGCGCTTCTCGCGCAGCTCGCGCGCGACCGGGCCGAAGATGCGGGTGGCCCGCGGCTCCCCGGCGTCGTTGATCAGGACCGCGGCATTCTCGTCGAAGCGGATGTAGGAGCCGTCCTTGCGCCGGGTCTCCTTGGCCGTCCGCACGATCACCGCCTTGGCCACGTCGCCCTTCTTCACCTGGCCGGTCGGGATCGCGTCCTTGATGGCCACCACCACGGTGTCGCCCAGGCCCGCGTAGCGCCGCTTGCTGCCGCCCAACACCCGGATCACCAGCGCCTTGCGGGCGCCCGAGTTGTCGGCGATGCGGAGAATCGATTCCTGTTGCACCATGGCTACTTGGCCCTCTCGACGATCTCCGTCACCCGCCACCGGACCGTCTTGGCCAGGGGCCGGGTCTCCATGAGCCGCACGGTGTCGCCCGCCTTGGCGGCCGCGTCACCCTCGAGATTCCGCGCCTTTACCTTCTTGGTGCGGGTCACCTGCTTCCCGTAGACCGGGTGGGCGTAGCGCCGCACCAGCGACACGGTGACCGTCTTGTCCATCTTGTCGCTGGTCACCGTTCCGGTGCGCAGCTTGCGCCGGGCCCGCGCCGCCTTCGCCTGTTCAACCATTGGCTTCTTTCTCCCGCAGGATCGTCTGCATCCGGGCGATGTCGCGCCGGAGGTCCCGGAAACGCATCGGGTTATCGATCGATTCGGTGGCCGAGCGGAAGCGGAGGTTGAACCGCTCCCGGGTCAGCTCGTCGATCTTGGTCTTGAGGTCCTCGACCGACAGGTCCCTGATCTCGTTCGGCTTCACGGCTCAGGTCTCCTCGCGCTTCACGAAGCGGGTGGTGACGGGCAATTTGGCCGCGGCGAGGGCCAGCGCCTTCTTGGCGAGATCCTCGGGGATGCCCTCGATCTCGAACATCACCCGGCCCGGCTTCACCACGGCGACCCATCCCTCCGGGTTGCCCTTGCCCTTCCCCATCCGGGTCTCGGCCGGCTTCTTGGTGATCGGCTTGTCCGGGAAGATCCGGATCCACACCTTGCCGCCGCGCTTCATCTCGCGCGTCATCGCCACCCGCGACGCCTCGATCTGCCGGTTGGTGACCCAGCCCGGATCCAGGCTCATCAGCCCGAACTCGCCGAAGGCCACGGTGTTGCCCCGGGCGGCGATGCCCTTGGTCCGACCCTTGAACGTCTTGCGGAACTTGATTCGCTTGGGCGCCAGCATTGGACTCAGGCTCCCGTGCTGTAGGTGCGGCCGGACACGTCCTCGATCACCTCACCCTTGAAGATCCACACCTTGATGCCGATGGTGCCGTACGTGGTCTTGGCGGTGCTGGTGGCGTAATCGATGTCCGCGCGCAGGGTGTGCAGCGGCACCCGGCCCTCGTGGTACCCCTCGGTGCGCGCGATCTCGGCGCCACCGAGGCGTCCCGCCGCGCGGACCTTGATGCCCTGCGCGCCCATGCGCATGGCGCTCTGCACCGCCCGCTTCATCGCCCGGCGGAACGAGATCCGCTGGGTGAGCTGGTGGGCGATGTTGTCGCCGACCAGCTGGGCCGACAGCTCGGGCCGCTTGATCTCCTCGACGTTGATCGCGGCTTCCTTCCCGGTGAGCTGGGCCAGCTCGTCGCGGAGCTTGTCCACCTCGGCGCCACGCTTGCCGATGACCACGCCCGGTCGCCCGGTGTGCACCGTGATGGTGACCTTGCCCGGCCGGCGCTCGATGTCGATCTGCGCGATCGCGGCGTGCCCCAGCCGCTGCTTCAGGTACTTCCGGACCAGCTCGTCTTCCTTCAGCAGCGCGGGCATCTCCTTGGTGGCGAACCACCGGGACGACGGCTGCCGCACGATGCCGAGCCGAAGCCCGATCGGGTGCGTCTTCTGACCCATTACGCGCTCTCCTTGCTGTCCGCGCTGTCCACGTGGATCTCCACGTGGCTGGTGCGCTTGCGAATCGGGGTGGCACGCCCCTGGGCGGCCGGCGAGAACCGCTTGAGCGGCTGGCCCCCGTTCACGATCGCCTTGGTGACGACGAGCGCGTCGGGATCGAACCGCTCGTTGTCCTTCAGCGCCTTCTGCTCCGCATTGGCGACCGCCGATTTGAGCGTCTTGGCGATCTGCTTGGCCGCGAGCTTCTTGTTGAATTTGAGGATCGCGTAGGCCTCGTTCACGTCCTTGCCGCGAATGAGATCGATCACGAGCCGCATCTTCCGGGGCGACTGGCGCACCAGCCGCTGAATCGCATGGCCGCTCATCGTTACTCCGGCTTCGCCTTCTTGTCGGCCACCATCTTGCCGCTGTGGCCACGGAACAGCCGCGTGGGCGCGAACTCGCCGAGCTTGTGGCCCACCATGTTCTCGGTGACGTAGACCGGGACGAACTTGTTCCCGTTGTGCACCGCGAACGTGTGGCCCACGAACTCGGGCAGGATCGTGCTCGCCCGGCTCCAGGTCTTCACCACCCGCTTCTCGTTCTTGCTGTTCAGGATCTGCACCTTGAGCATCAGGGCGTCCTGCACGAACGGGCCCTTCTTGACGCTTCTCGCCATGCTTTACCTCGTCGCCTTTCCGCGCTTGCGCCCGCGGACGATCAGCTTGGTGGACGCCTTCTTCCGATGACGGGTCTTGCGGCCCTCCGGCTTGCCCCAGGGGGACGTCGGGGGACGGCCGCCCGAGCTCTTGCCCTCGCCGCCGCCGAGCGGGTGGTCCACCGGGTTCATCGCGACCCCCCGGACCTTGGGCCGCTTGCCCAGCCAGCGGCTCTTCCCGGCCTTGCCCACCGACAGCAGCTCGTGCTCGGCGTTCCCCACCTCGCCGACGGTCGCGAAGCAGCGGCCATGGATCAGCCGCATCTCGGTCGAGCGCAAGCGCAGGGTGACGTAGTCGCCTTCCTTGGCCACCACCTGGGCGCTGGATCCGGCGGTGCGGCAGAGCTGGCCGCCCTTCCCGATCTTGAGCTCGATGTTGTGCACCGTGGTGCCGAGCGGGATCTCGCCGAGCGGAAGCGCGTTGCCGGTCCGGCTGTCGGAGCCGGGCCCGGAGATCACGGTGTCACCCTGGTTGAGCCCCTTGGGGTGCAGGATGTACCGCTTCTCGCCGTCGGCGTAGACCACGAGCGCGATCCGGGCGGTCCGATTGGGGTCGTACTCGATCTCGGACACCCGTCCCGGAATGCCGACCTTGTTGCGCTTGAAGTCGATCTTCCGGTACTGGCGCTTGTGCCCGCCGCCCCGATGCCGCGAGGTCAGGTGGCCCTGGTTGTTCCGGCCGCCCGACTTCTTCATCGGCTCGAGGAGCGACTTCTCCGGGGTGTCGCGGGTGATCTCGTCGAACCCCGACACCGAGCGAAACCGGGTGCCGGCCGTCATCGGCCGGAATTGTCTGATGCTCATCTCAGCCCTCGAACACGGCGATCGAGTCGCCGTCCTTGAGCGTGACGATCGCCTTCTTCCACCGCGCGGTCGTGCCGCGGGTGCGCCCGCGGGTGACCCCGTGGCGCCGCATCTGCATGGTGCGGACGTCCGTGACGGTGACCCCGAACAGCTTCTGGAGCGCGTCCCGGATCTGATACTTGTTGGCCTCCGGGTGCACCTCGAACGTGTATTCCCGCCGGGTCTGGTAGGCGGCCGAGCTCTTCTCGGTCACCACCGGCCGCACGACGATCTGATGGAGGGCGGGCATCACTTGCTTCCTTTCTTCTTCTTCGGCGCGGCCTTCTTGGCCGGCTTCGCGGCCGACTTCTTGGCCGGCTTCGCCTTCTTGGCCGCCTTGGCCGCCGACTTCTTGGCCGCCTTGGCGGCCTTGGCGCTCTTCGCTTTTGCCTTGGCCGGCGACTTGGCCGCGGCTTTGCCTTCTCCGCGGCTCGGGGCGGCCTTCGGTGCCGGCCGCTTCCGCGGGGTGGCCCGCGTCGCCCCCGCTTCCTCCTCCGGCTCCTCGGGCAGCGGTTCCGGCATCACGCCGGTGAGCGCGCCCTCTTCGACCACGACCGCGTCCGACCAGAGGACGTCGTAGGCCGAAGCCTCGAAATAGGGGAGCACCTCCACGGTCGGGAGGTTCCGGCCGCTGAGGTACACGCTTTCGTTCGTGCCGGCGGTGATCGACGAGCTCGGCGGCGACGACGAGCAGGGGCGGGCCGACGAGCTGGCTACGCAGGCGCGTGACACGACTCGGGGGCTGCCTCCTGAGAAGGCCTTCGCCCGCCTGTCGGCGTTCCTGATGCGACGAGGGCACGCCCCGGGCGTGGCTCGAGCGGCCGCGAAGCGGGCGCTGGCGCTGGACGCAGACGGCGACTGACCAGCGCATCTTGCCCTCGGGTGTCCTCGGCCGTAGGCTGTGGAAAACCTGAGAGGCAACCCAACGGACACCCGACGTTCACCCGACGGCCACATGCGCGAGCTGACCCGCACCACGGACGAACCACACCGACGAGGGGCGCGAAGCCTGCGCTGACCGGCGCGTCGGTACGCCCCACCTCGCGAATCGCCGCACCATGAACGGCGGGACCGGCAGGTCCCTCTCCCGATCGTTCTCGAACGAGTGGGAGGCACCATGACCCCGGTCATCGTCGGCATCGCCGCCCTCGCGGCAGGCCTCGCCATCGGATTCCTGATCCGCGCAGCGCTTGCGAGATCGAACGCGCAGACCGTCGAGGCGCAGGCGCAGGCCCGGGCGGAGAAGCGGCTCGTCGAGGCCGAGCAAGAGGCCGCGGCCACGCTGAAGCAATCCCTGCAGGTGTCGAAGGAGGAGGCGGTTCGGACCCGGCGCGAGGCCGAAGAGGACGTCCGGGCTCGCCGGGACGAGGTGGCCAGGCTGGAGCGCAGGATCTCGACCGCGGAGGACGAGCTGCGGACCCGAACCGAGAAGCTCGACCTCCGCGCGGCCGAGCTCGAGGAGCGCGACGAGAAGCTGTCCTTCGTGCGGGAACGTCTCGAGCACGCGACCGAGAGCCACCGTGCGCATCTCGAGCGGATCGCGGGGATGACCACGCACGAGGCGCGCGAAGAGCTGGTCGCCGACATGGTCGACGACGCGAAGCGGGCGGCCATGACGCAGGTCCGCGAGATCGAGCAGCGCGCCCGGGAGGACGGTGAGGAGCGCGCGCGCAAGATCGTGACGATCGCGATCCAACGAGTGGCCTCAGAACAGACGGCGGAGTCGACCGTCAGCGTCTTCGCGCTCCCGAGCGAGGACATGAAGGGTCGGATCATCGGCCGCGAGGGACGCAACATCCGGGCCTTCGAGGCCACGACGGGGGTGAACGTGATCATCGACGACACCCCCGAGGCCGTGGTCCTGTCGTGCTTCGACCCCGTCCGCCGCGAGGCGGCGAGGATGACCCTCGAGAAGCTGGTGGAGGACGGGCGGATCCATCCCGCACGGATCGAGGAGATCCACGAGCGATCGATGCGCGAGCTCGAGGACCGGATCCGGCGCGCGGGTGAAGATGCCGTCGCGGAGGTGGGGATCACCGACGTCCATCCCGAGATGATCCGGCTGCTCGGGCGCCTGCAGTACCGCACCTCCTACGGGCAGAACGTCTTGAAGCACCTCGTGGAGTCGGCGCACATCGCGAGCGCCCTCGCCGCCGAGCTCGGGCTCGATCCGACGATCGCGAAGCGGGGTGCCTTCCTCCACGACGTCGGGCAAGGCCGTCACCCACGAGGTCGAGGGATCGCACGCGATCATCGGGGCCGAGATCGCTCGGCGGATGAAGGAGGACCCCGAGGTGGTCCACTGCATCGAGTCCCACCACGGCGAGGTGGAACAGCGAACGATCCATGCGGTCCTCGCACAGATCGCCGACCACATCAGCGGCGGGCGTCCCGGAGCCCGGCGGGAGTCCCTCGAGACCTACGTGAAGCGTCTGGAGCGCCTCGAAGAGATCTGCACGTCCTTCGAGGGGGTCGAAAAGGTCTTCGCGATGCAGGCGGGTCGGGAGGTGCGCGTGATGGTGCAGCCCGAGCAGGTCGACGATCTGGCCGCCCAGGTGATCGCCCGCGACATCGCGAAGCAGGTCGAGGAAGAGCTCCAATATCCCGGTCAGATCAAGATCACCGTCGTCCGGGAGATGCGCGCGACCGAGGTCGCGAGGTAGCGGTCACCGACCGAGTAGCCTTGACGGCGATGGAGCGGCGCACGTACCTGATCCGCACCTTCGGGTGTCAGATGAACGAGCACGACTCCGAGCGCATCGGCGGCCTGCTGATGGCCGACGGCATGGCCCCGACCGGCGATGTGGCGGACGCGGGAGTGGTCGTGCTGAACACCTGCGCGATCCGTGAGAACGCCGACAACAAGCTCTACGGCAACCTCGGTCACCTCAAGCCGTTGAAGGACCGACGGCCGGAGCTCCGGATCGTCGTCGCGGGCTGCCTCGCACAGAAGGACCAGGGCGAGATCCAGCGCCGCGCCCCCTGGGTCGACGTGGTGGTCGGGACGCACGCGCTGCCGCAGCTCCTGGACCTGTTGGAGCGAGCCGAGGCCGACGGCCCGCAGATGGACGTCCGCGAGTACACCGAGGTCTTCCCCAGCGCCTTGCCGCCGCCGGCTCGGGGCGACGCGTTCCGTGCCTGGGTTTCGATCTCGCCGGGTTGTGACAACGCGTGCACCTTCTGCATCGTGCCGCTCGTGCGGGGGCCGCAGCGCTCGCGCCCGATCGGCGACGTGCTCGCCGAGGTGCAGGGGCTCGCGCGCCGCGGGGTCGTCGAGGTCACGCTCCTTGGGCAGAACGTCAATACGTACGGGCGGGACATCACGGTGCCCGACTCGCCGCGGGCGCCGCTGTTCGCCCGACTCCTCCGGGAAGTCAACCAGGTTGACGATCTCCGGCGCATCCGATTCACGTCGCCGCACCCGCACGACTTCACGCCGGACGTGATCGACGCGATGGCCGAGTGCGAACGGGTCTGCGAACACATCCATTTCCCGCTGCAGTCGGGTTCCGATCGCGTCCTGAAGGCCATGCGTCGCTCCTACCGGCGCGAGCGCTACCTCGACTGGCTCGAGCGCATCCGCGCGGCGATCCCCGACATCGCCGTGTCGACCGACATCATCGTGGGGTTCCCCGGTGAGACCGAGGAGGACTTCGCGGCGACCCTCGAAGCCGTCGAGCGGGCGCGGTTCGACAGCGCGTACATGTTCCAGTATTCGCCCCGGCCGGGGACGCGCGCGGCGACCATGCCGGACCAGGTGCCGAAAGGGATCGTCCAGGAGCGATTCGAGCGCCTCGTCGAGCGCCAGGAGGCCATCTCGCGCACCCGGAATCGCGAGCAGCTCGGCCGGATCTTCGAGGTGCTCGTCGAGGGCGACGGCAAGAAGGACGGCTCGACGCAGGCACGGACGCGCACGAATCGGATCGTGCATCTCGCGGAGCCGCTCGCGCCCGGCTCGTTCGCCCACGCTCGCGTCACGGAGGCGGCCGCCCATCACCTGCGGGGCGAGGTCGTACAGGCGCCCGAGACCGCCGCCGTCTGAGGCGGCGCGATGCCTGCCCGCGAGGCGCCGCTGCTCGCCCTCGTAGGCCCCACGGCATCGGGCAAGACACAGGCCGGCCTCGCCCTCGCCGAACGCCTCGGCGCCGAGATCGTGTCCGTGGACTCGATGCTCGTGTACCGGGGGATGGACGTCGGGACGGCCAAGCCGACCCGCGAGGAGCGCCGGCTGGTTCCGCACCACGTGTTGGACGTCGCCGAGCCGTCCGAGCGGTTCACGGTGGCGCGATTCCAGGAGCTGGCGCGGGCCGCGATCGCCGACATCCGGCGCAGGAGGGTGGTGCCGCTCCTCGTCGGGGGGAGCGGGCTGTACCTGCGTGCCGTCGCCGACGACCTCGAGTTCCCCGGCGAGGACCCGGCCGTGCGGCGGATGCTCGAGGCCGAAGCCGCGGTGGCCGGCTCGGCGCTCCTGCACCGTCGCCTCGTCGAGCTCGATCCGATCGCCGCCTCGCGGATCGAGCCCGCCAACGCGCGCCGCACGATCCGTGCTCTCGAGGTGCCGGCGATCACGGGGCGCCCCTTCAGCTCCTTCGCCGAAGGACGGGAGCGCTACGATCCCGACCGGCTGCGGGCGGCCGGCATCGCGATGTCCTCGGAGGTGCTCGCCGCGAGGGTGAAGACCCGGGTCCGCTCGATGGTCGAGGCCGGATGGATCGAGGAGGTTCGTGGGCTCCTCGATCGGGGCTTCGGAGGGTGGCTCACCTCGACCCAGGCGATCGGGTACGCCGAATTGGCGCGCTATCTCGACGGTAGGCTGACCCTCGAGGAGGCCGTGGAGGCGACGGTGAAGCGCACGAAGCAGCTCGCCCGCAGGCAGGTCGCGTGGTTCCGTCGCGATCCGCGCGTGCGGTGGTTCGACGCCGACGAACGGGGCGGCGGCGCGCTGGTGGACGCGTTCGCCGAGCACCTGGGGAACGCGTGAGTCGATCGCTCGCGTTCTCGAAGTACCACGGGACCGGGAACGACTTCGTGATGGTGTTCGATCCTGATGACGCCTGGCGACTCGAGCCCGACGACGTCGCCGATCTCTGCGAGCGCCGGTTCGGTATCGGGGCCGACGGGCTGATCCGCGTCGCGCCGACCGGCGACGCCGACGCTCGTTGGTTCATGGACTACCGCAACGCCGACGGATCCGACGCTGAGATGTGCGGCAACGGCGTCCGTTGCGTCGCGGCGCTGCTGCGAGATCGCGGCGCCGAGACGGCCGAAGGCTTCGACGTGCTGACGCGGTCCGGCCCGAAGTCGCTCGCGATCCTCGAGGGCGGCCGGCCGGGTCGGCACCGGGTCACGGTCTCGATGGGCGCTGCGAACTTCACCAAGGCGGCGATCCCGATGCGTGGACCGGCATGGGAGACGTTCCAGCAGCAGCCGTTCGAGCTGGGGAGCGGGCTCACGGCGACGGCGACCGCCGTCTCCATGGGCAACCCCCATCTGGTGCTGTTCGTCCCGGAAGATCCGGACCGCTACCACGTGTCCCACATCGGACCCGCGCTGGAGCACGACGAGCGCTTCCCGGAGGGGACGAACGTCGAGTTCGCCCGCGTGCGCACGACGGACTCCGACGCGCTCGAGGTGGGGGATCCGGGCGCGATCGACGTCCGGGTCTGGGAACGGGGGAGCGGCGAGACGATGGCGTGCGGTTCCGGGGCCTGCGCCGTGGCGGTCGCCGCGAACGAGGCGGGGATGGTGCCGGCGCGGAGCACGATCGTGTTCCCCGGCGGGGAGGTCCAGGTTGAGCGGCGGGACGACGGCGATATGCGCCTCACGGGCGGGGCCGTCCACGTCTTCGACGGCACCGTGGAGCTTCCGTGAGCGGCGGGCTCGCCGACCGCCTCCTCGACCGCACGTACGAACTCGTCACGATCCCGTCGGTGAGCGGGGACGAGACCGCTGCGTTCGACATGCTCCGGGGCCTCGTGCCGGCGGGCTGGCGGGTGGTCGACGACGGTGACGCGCATCTCGTGTGCATGCCTCCGCCGCGGCCTGGGAGCCCGTTGGTGCTCTTCGCGGGCCACGTCGATACCGTGCCCTCTGCCCCGGGCGCTCTGCCGGCCCGAGGGGACGCCGAGGTGCTCGGCCGTGGTGCGGCGGACATGAAGGGCGGCCTCGCGGTGATGTTCGAGCTCGCGGATGCGATCGCACGGGACGATCTCGGCACCGATCTCGACGTCTGCCTCGTCGTGGTCGGCCGCGAGGAGCTGCCGATCGATGCGTCGGCGCTGATTCCGCTCTTGGCCCGGCGCGAGGACCTCCGCGGGGCGGCGCTCGCGGTGGTGCTCGAGCCGACGGGCAACGCGCTCGAGGTGGGGTGCCTCGGCAACCTGAACGCCACCGTCCGGATCGGCGGTCGCGCCGCGCACAGCGCGCGACCCTGGCTCGGCGACAACGCGATCCATCGGGCGATCGAGGCGCTGGGTTCGATCGCGGACCTGCCGGCGCGAGAGGTCGAGGTCGATGGACTCGTGTTCCGCGAGGTGATCAGCATCACGACGATCGCCGGTGGCGTCGCGGCCAACGTGGTGCCCGACCTCGTGACGGCGACGGTGAACTTCCGCTACGCGCCGAACCGCACGCCCGAGGAGGCCGAGGAGCGGCTGGGGGAGCTGCTGGGGTATCCGGGCGTCGAGCTCGAGGTCCTCGGCAACGCCCCGCCGGGACCGGTCGCGCTCCGCAATCCCCTCGTGGGACGGCTGAGGTCGGCGGGCCATCTCGACGTCGGGCCGAAGCAAGCGTGGACCCCGGTGGCCGAGTTCGCGATGCACGGGGTCGACGCGGTGAACCTCGGACCCGGGGACCCGCGGTACGCTCACGCCGACGACGAGCGCGTCGACGGCGCCGCGCTCGTTCGGACCTACGAGGTGTTGCGCGCGTTCCTCGAGGGGCGCGACGCGGAGGAGGCGGACGCGTGACCCATCTGTCGCCGGGCGTTCGGGCGATCGAGGCGTACCCGTTCGAGGAGCTCGACCGACGCATCAAGGCGGCCCTCGCCGCAGGTCGCGAGCTCGTCGACCTCGGCGTGGGCGACCCGCGCGACGAGACCCCCGCCTTCATCCGTGATGAGCTCGTCGCCGCGCTCGGGGCGGTCTCGTCCTATCCCCGCGCGGCCGGGCTCCCCGAGCTTCGGCAGGCGATCGCCGGGTGGGTCGCTCGCCGGTTCGAGGTCGACCTCGAACCGGATCGAGACGTGCTTCCGGTGCTCGGGTCGAAGGAGATCGTGTTCTCGCTCGCGCAGTACGTGCTCGACCCCGCGGCCGGCAGGGACACCGTGGTCGTGACCGCGCCCGGATATCCGATCCCGGAACGAGGCGCCCGATTCGTCGGCGCCCGGGTCGTGCGGCTTCCGCTCACGGCCGATCGTGGGTTCCTGCCGGATCTCGACGCCATCGATGACGAGACGTGGGCGCGCACGGCGATCCTGTGGCTGAACTACCCGAACAACCCGACCGGAGCCGTCGCGCCGCTCGGATTCCTGCGCGAGGCCGCCGAGCGGTGCCGGCGTCACGACGTGCTCCTCGCCAGCGACGAGGCGTACAGCGAGCTGTGGTACGAAGGGGGGCCGCCGCCGTCGGCGCTGCAGGTGGGAGACCTCGCGAACGTCCTGGCGATCCACACCCTGTCGAAGCGATCGTCCATGACCGGCTACCGGAGCGGCTTCGTCGCGGGGGATCGCGACCTCCTCGCGGCGATCCGCCGGCTCCGTCCCGCCGCCGGGGTGGCCCCGCAGGAGTGGGTCCAGCGAGCGAGCGTGGCGGCATGGAGCGACGAGGGGCACGTCGAGGCTTCCCGCGCCCGCTACGCGGTTCGGCGCCGTCTGTTCCTCGACCTGTTCGAACGTCACGGGATCCGGGTCGCCGGAAGCGCCGCCACGTTCTATCTATGGGTCGAGGTTCCCGACGCGCGGACCTCCGAGGACTGGGCCTACGAGCTGCTGGATCGCGCCGGCGTGGTGGTCGTGCCGGGCTCGTTCTTCGGCCGGGAGGGCGAGGGCTACGTTCGGCTCGCCGCGGTGCCGACGCTCGAGGGTTGCGAGCGGGCCGTCGCCGCGCTCGAGCGCGTCTTCGAGGAGGTACGAGCGTGACCGGGAACCCCTCCCGCGAGGACGAGCTCGCAGCGCGCATCGGCGTGAGCTGGGACGCGCTCGCAGCGGACCCGGCCGCCTCGATCGACGCCGAGGCCGTGACCGAGGCCGTGGAGCTGCTCGATCGCGGGATCGTGCGTGTGGCCGAACCCGACGGGGACGGTTGGCGGGTGAACGTCTGGGCGAAGCAGGCCGTCCTGCTGTACTTCCGCGTACGCGAGATGGTGACGACCGAGGTCGGACCCTTCGAGTACCGGGACAAGATCCCGTTGAAACACGGCTACGGCGGGGCGGGGGTCCGCGTCGTGCCGCCGGCGACCGTGCGTCACGGCGCCTACGTCGCGCCCGGCGCCGTGCTGATGCCGAGCTACGTGAACATCGGTGCGTGGGTCGGGCCCGGCACGATGGTCGATACCTGGGCGACGGTGGGCTCGTGCGCCCAGATCGGCGCCGACGTGCACCTGGCGGGCGGGGTCGGGATCGGCGGCGTGCTCGAGCCGCCCGCAGGCGGCGCCCGTGATCGTGGAGGACGGCGCGTTCATCGGTTCGCGCAGCATCGTGGTCGAGGGCGTTCGGATCGGCCGCCGCGCGGTGCTCGGTGCAGGCGTCGTCCTCACCGGGAACACGCCCGTCCTCGACGTGACCGGCGGCGAGCCCGTCGAACACCGCGGCGCGGTGCCGCCCGAGGCGATCGTGATCCCCGGCTCGCGCCCCCGCGACTTCCCTGCCGGGGCCTTCGGGCTGCCGTGCGGGCTCATCATCGGCTACCGGACCGAGGCGACCGACGACAAGGTGCGATTGAACGCCCTCCTCCGCGACGCCGGGTCGTCGATGCAGTGACGGGCTCGCGCGAGGCCGGCAAGGAGCACGACGCCGCCAGGCCGCGACGCCGGACGGCCGACGAGCGAGTCCTCGAGTCGCCGCTCGCGGCCACCTGGCGGCCGCTGGTCCGCGAGAAAGCCATCCTCGTCGGGGTCGGCCCCGGGATCACCGAGGAGGACCTCGACGAGCTCGCCGCCCTCGCCGACAGCGCGGGGGCCGAGCCGGTCGGGCGCATCGTGCAGAGCCGTCGGGACCCCGATCCGCAGTACTGGATCGGCAAGGGAAAGGTCGAGGAGCTCCACGGCTCCTGAACGAGCGGGTGCGGCCAGCTCGTGATCCTCGACGACGAGCTGACGCCCGGCCACCTCCGGTCGCTCGAGGGCAGGCTGAAGCGTCAAGGTGATCGATCGGACCGCGCTGATCCTGGACATCTTCGCGCTGCATGCGCGGAGCCGGGAGGGCAAGGCGCAGATCGAGCTCGCGCAGCTCAACTACCTGTTGCCGCGCCTCCGCGGGATGGGGAGAATCGATGAGCCGAGCCGGCGGCGGGATCGGAACCCGCTTCGGCGGCGGCGAGACGAAGCTGGAGGTCGACCGTCAGCACATCCGGCGGCGGATCGCGAAGCTGAAGCGTGACATCCGCGAGCTGGCGAAGGCCCGGGACGTCAAACGGGCGAGCCGGCAACGGTCGAACGTGCCCCAGGTCGCGATCGCCGGCTACACGAACGCCGGCAAGTCGACCCTGATGAACCGGCTGACCGACGCCGACGTGGTCGTCGCCGACCAACTCTTCGCGACCCTCGACCCGACGACTCGGCGGATGACGCTGCCCGGCGGCCGTCGGGCGACGCTGTCCGACACCGTGGGGTTCGTGGGGAAGCTTCCGCACGATCTCGTCGAGGCCTTCCGCTCCACGCTCGAAGAGGTGACCCTCGCCGACCTCGTGCTGCACGTCGCCGATGCCTCCTCTCCTGCGATCGACGCCCAGGTCGCCGCGGTGCGTCGCACCCTGGAGGAGATCGGCGCGGGCGACCTCCCGGAAGTGCTCGCGCTCAACAAGATCGACCTCGTCATGGGGTCGGAGCGGGCACGGCTCGCGCGGCGCTATCCGGGGTCGGTCGCGGTGGCCGCCCGCACGGGCGAAGGGGTCGAGGGGCTCCTGGCGTCGGTGGCCGACGCTCTGCCGAACCCGCCCGTCGAGGTGGAGGTGCTGATCCCGTGGGCCAGGGGCGATCTCGTCGCGATGCTCTACGAACACGCCGAGGTGCTCAAGGCCGAGGCCGAGCCGGAGGGCACCCGCGTGCATGCACGCGTGGGCCTCCGAGAGCTCTCGGCGATCCGCGGGTTCGCGACCCGCGTCGCGCGGTCGCGCGCCGAACCCGCGTGAACGACGCTGGCGGGACGGGGAACGGCGAGCCTGAGGGGAGCGAGGCGGGATCGGCGCTCAGGTGCCGGGCGTGCCGATCGACCAGAGCGCCGGGTTGTCCCACTGCCCCACGATCACCTTGTCGGGATCCTGCCCGCGCTCGAGGGCGAAGCGGAGCGCCAGGACCTGGAGCCTCACCGCGAAAGGGATCTGCGCGAGCAGCGGGGGCAGGGGGGCGGGCTCGGCGAGCCTGCTCGTGGGCACGCCCTCGCCCTCGGCCGCCCGCGCGAGCGCCTCGACGAAGCCGTCCTCGTCGGAGGTCGTCAGCGCCACGAGGCGATCCTGCGAGGTGAGCGGGACGGCGGTGCCGTGCAGGAGGTACTCGGCGTCGTAGCCCTCGGCGAGCTGCCGGGCCGCCTCGCGGACCTTGAGCGCGCCCTCGCGGGCGGTGATCGCGTCATGGCCGGCGCCCGTGATCGTGAGCATCCGGGTGGGCATCGGGATGCCTTCGGTGCTCGACGCCTCGATCGCGTTGCGCACCGAGCCGGGGACGAGCGCGAGCTTGTCGGCGGTGATCGACTCGGCGCCCATCTGGGACGCGATCATCGCGAGGGCCAGCAGCGCTGCCGTGTAGCTGAGCGTATAGGTCTCGGAGCTTTCCTTCTCGACGGTCTCGACGATGTCGTTCAGGCCGAGGCCGGCGCGGCAGATCGTGAAGGTTTGGAGCCCCGCGCTGAACGCGAGGGCCCGTGCGGCGAGCGCATACGCGGTCTCGCCCGTATGGGTGATGACCACGACGCCGTCGTGCGGTCCGACGATCGGCGCGTTGCGGACGAACTGCATCGACGAGACGGCGTGCGCGGAACGCCCGGCGTCCTGCAACATCGCGGCTGCGAGGTGGGCGGCGTGCAGGCTCGTGCCGGTGCCCACGACCCAGATCCTGCGAACCCGGTGGAGTCCTTCGGCCGCGCCGTGGACCTGCTCACGGGTGCGCGGATCGCTGAGCAGGCGGTCGAGCTCGTCGGGCTGGGATCGGATCTGCCGCTCGAGCTTGGTGCTCCCCGTCTGCTGCCCCACGGTGCCCCGCCCCCGTTCTGATGGCTGATGCTCCCGACCGACACCGGTGCGGCGCGTTGTCGAGTGCGGAGCTAGCCGGTCGGAGGGGAGCCGCGTCAGAGGCTGCGGAGCACCGAGACGACCTTGCCGAGGATGCGCCCGTCCTCCATCTCGAACGGGCGGAGCGCGGGGTTCTCTGGGATCAGCATCACCCTCGGACCGTCGCGGCCGAGGCGTTTCACCGTTGCCTCGTCCTCGGCGGGCCCGGGCACGAGGGCGGCCACGATGTCGCCGTCATCGGCTTTCGGCTGGCTCCGCACCACGACGACGTCGCCGTCGAGGATGCCGGCGCCGATCATGGAGTCGCCCGTCACCCGCAGGGCGAAATGATCAGCCCGCCACGGGTGAAGCCGGCGGGGACGCTCAGGTACTCCTCGACGTGCTCCTGGGCGAGCATCGGCGCGCCCGCGGCGATCCGGCCGACGAGGGGCACGTTCACCGCATCGGGCCGAGGCCCTCGCCGGCGAGGGTCATGGCCCTCGGCTTCGTCGGATCCTTGCGGAGGAGGCCGATGCCGCTCGAGGTTCGCGAGCTGGGCATGGACGCTCGAGGAGGAGGTCAGCCCCACGGCCTCGCCGATCTCGCGGACGGTCGGGGGATAGCCCCGTTCGCGAACGGTGTCGGCGATGAAGTCCAGGATCCGCGTTGCCGGGCGGTCGATGTCAGCCATCGTCGCTAGCCTCCTGCTCGATGGGCGGGACGCTAGCAGCCGCGCGGGACAGACGCAAACATACGTTCGAGTTTCGGCCCTTGACATCGAACAGATGTTCGTCCACCATGCGGACATGCAGCGAACGACCGTTCGACCCTCGGCTCGGGGGTGGCCGCGGCGCTCTGGCGGCGTGCGCGGTGGGCAGTCCCGTGGCGGGCGCGGTCGGCGCACCCGGCGAGGCGCGTCCGGGCGACCGAACGGCGGTACGTCGGTCGAGGCGGGCGACACGCTCTGGTCGGTCGCGCAGCGGCGCGGCCGGCGAGGACCCGCGGGTCGTCGTCGACGAGATCGAGCGGGCGAACGAGATCGGCCGGGCTCGATCGCGCCGGGCCAGGTCACTCGTCGTTCGGCGCCGACCGGCCGGTTGACGCCTCCGGGGGCCGCCGCTAGCGTTCGCCCGGCCACCACATGTTGTGGCGCTCCTCCGATGCGGTGTCCATGGTGCAGCGCCGACGACGACAAGGTCGTCGATTCGCGCCCGTCCGAGGCAGGCGACGCGATCCGGCGCAGGCGCGAGTGCCTGGCGTGCGCCCGGCGATTCACGACCTACGAGCGGGTCGAAGACGTCGGCCTCATCGTCCGCAAGCGCGGCGGCACCAAGGAGCCGTTCGATCGCGACAAGCTCGAGGCAGGGATCCGCAAGGCGCCTCGCAGCCGGCCGGTCACCAACCTCGCGATCGACCACATGGTCGGCCGGATCGAGACCAGGCTCCGCAAGAAGGGGCCCGAGATCACCTCGCAGCAGATCGGGATCGAGGTGCTGTCCGCCCTCCGGAAGGCCGATCACGTCGCGTACCTGCGCTACGCGAGCGTGTACAAGGACTTCGCCGGCGTCGAGGACTTCGAGCGGGAGCTCGGCAGCTCCTCGTGGGCAAGGTGGACCCGTCGAAGCGCCGTGCGCCCTGAGCCACGACCCCTCGTATCGGCACGGGCATCTGGGATACTAGATGTTGTGCCTTACCAGGATTCGCCCACACCATCTTGACGATGGGGCCGTCGACGGTGGCATCATTCGCGAGCCGAATCACACGGCTGTAGTTCTTCCACAGGTCGTGCACCGGCTTGTCCACAGTCTTCCGGAGCGGTGGCGGCGACGACGCGAGAGGGTCCCGGGCGACGCGGCGGGGCGCCGCGTCGCGGAAGATGCGGCGGGCACGAGGAGAAGGAGGGGGCGGCGTGGCGAAGCAGGACGTCGAGATCATCGAGGGACGGGTTGACCTTCGAGCGGTTCTTCACGAGGGAGGGGCGCGCATCCCTTCGATGAGGTCGAGTGGGAGACCCGCGACGCGGTGATCCCGAACTACAAAGAGGGCGGCAACGCGTTCGAGCAGCGCGACGTCGAGTTCCCGAAGGGTTGGTCGCAGAACGCCACGAACATCGTCGCGCAGAAGTACTTCCGCGGGCCGCTCGGCACGCCGCAGCGCGAATCGAGCGTCCGCCAGCTCGTCTCCCGGGTCGTCGACACGATCACCGGGTGGGGTCGAAGAACGCCTACTTCGCCACCGACGACGACGCGCAGGTCTTCGCCGAAGAGCTGAGCTACCTGCTCGTGCACCAGAAGGCCGCGTTCAACTCGCCCGTGTGGTTCAACGTGGGGGTCCCCGACACGCCGCAGCAGTGCTCCGCTTGCTTCATCCTGGCCGTCGACGACACGATGTCCTCGATCCTGAACTGGTACGTCGAAGAGGGCACGATCTTCAAGGGCGGCTCGGGCTCGGGCATCAACCTGTCGAAGATCCGGTCCTCGAAGGAGGCCCTCGCCGGCGGCGGAACCGCGAGCGGGCCGGTGAGCTTCATGCGCGGCGCCGACGCGAGCGCCGGCACGATCAAGTCGGGCGGCAAGACCCGTCGCGCGGCCAAGATGGTGATCTTGAACGTCGATCATCCCGACGTTCGTGACTTCATCTGGTGCAAGGCCAACGAGGAGCGGAAGGCCGGGCCCTGCGCGACGCCGGGTTCGACATGGACCTCGACGGCAAAGACGCCTACTCGATCCAGTACCAGAACGCGAACAACTCCGTGCGCGTCACCGACGCCTTCATGCAGGCGGTCGAGGCCGACCAGGATCACCAGCTCAAGGCGGTCCTCACCGACGAGACCGTCGAGACGGTCAGGGCCCGCGAACTGATGCGCGAGATCGCCCTGGCGGCCTGGGAGTGCGCCGACCCCGGCATGCAGTACGACACCACGATCAACGAGTGGCACACGTGTCCGGCCTCGGGGCGCATCAACGGCTCCAACCCGTGCTCCGAGTACATGCACCTCGACAACAGCGCGTGCAACCTGGCGTCGCTCAACCTGCTCACGTTCCTCGGCGACGACGGCAACTTCGACGTGGCGTCGTTCCGCCACGCCGTCGAGATCATGTTCACCGCGCAAGAGATCGTGATCGGCGAGTCCGACTACCCGACCGAGAAGATCGGCGTGAACGCCCGGGCCTACCGGCAGCTCGGACTCGGCTACGCGAACCTCGGCGCGCTCCTGATGGCCCGCGGGCTCGCCTACGACTCCGACGGCGGTCGGGCGTGGGCGGGCGCGCTCACGGCCGCTCATGACGGCGTGGGCGTACCGGACGAGCGCTCGCATCGCCGAGGTCACGGGTCCGTTCGAGGGCTACGAACCCAATGCCGACGCGATGCTCCGAGTGATGCGCAAGCACCGGGCCGCGACCGACGAGATCGACGCCGAGCTCGTGCCCGAGGGCATGCTCTCGGCGGCCAGGCAGGCGTGGGACGAAGCCGTGGCGCTCGGCGAGATGCACGGGTACCGCAACGCGCAGGCGTCGGTCCTCGCGCCCACCGGCACGATCGGGCTGATGATGGACTGCGACACCACGGGCATCGAGCCCGAGCTCGCGCTCGTGAAGACGAAGAAGCTCGTAGGCGGCGGCACGATGCAGTTCGTGAACCAGACGGTGCCCAGGGCCCTCGACAAGCTCGGGTACACGACCGACGAGATCGCCGACGTCGTGGCCTACATCGCCGAGCACAACTCGGTCGACGGCGCACCGCACCTCAAGCAGGAGCACTACACCGTGTTCGACACCGCGATGGGCCAGCGACCGATCCACTACATGGGACACGTCCGGATGATGGCGGCGGCCCAACCCTTCATCTCCGGTGCGATCTCGAAGACCGTGAACATGCCTGAGCAGGCGACGGTCGAGGAGGTCGAGCGGCTCTTCCTCGAGAGCTGGAAGCTCGGTCTGAAGGCGGTCGCGATCTACCGAGACAACTGCAAGGTGGCCCAGCCGCTGTCGGCCGACAAGAAGAAGACGGTCGAGGAGCCGGCGCCCGCCCAGCTCGCGCATCCGGTGCGCAAGCGTCTTCCGATGTCGAGGCCGAGCCGGACGACGTCGTTCCAGGTCGGCGACGCCGAGGGCTATATCACGGCGGGTTCCTACCCCGACGACGGGCTCGGTGAGATCTTCCTGAAGACCTCGAAGCAGGGCTCGACGATGTCGGGCGTGATGGATGCCTTCGCGATCGCGGTGTCGCTCGGTCTGCAGTACGGCGTGCCGCTCGAAGCCTACGCGTCGAAGTTCATCAACACGAAGTTCGAGCCGAGCGGCATGACGAACGACCCCGACATCCGCTTCGCTACCTCGCTCGTCGACTACGTGTTCCGGCGGCTCGCGCTCGATCACCTGCCGCTCGACGTTCGCGAGGGACTCGGCATCCGCACGATCGCGGAGCGGACCGAGGAGAGCCAACAGAAGGTCGCGGAGCTGTCGTCGGGCCCGGAGTTCCTCGACGTCGATCCGGCGTCGGCCGAGATCTTCGAGGCCGACGAGGCGGCGAGCTCGGCCCCGGCGGGACCGTCGGCTCAACGGATCGAGCTGGGCGACAGGCCGTCGGCGAAGGCGCTCGACGCGCCGCTGTGCTACAGCTGCGGCTCGAAGATGCAGCCCGCCGGTTCGTGCTACGTGTGCTCGAGCTGTGGAAGCACGAGCGGTTGCTCGTGACGGACCCGGTAGCATCCGGCATCCGTCCGAGCGACGGGCCGGGGCGGCGCGTCCCGGCCCGTTCGCTCCGAGGCCGTGAGCGAGAACGCGTCGAGGCTGCTGGGCCTGCACCACGTGCAGCTCGCGATGCCACCGGGTGAGGAAGAGGCGGCCGTCCGCTTCTACGGCGCGATCCTCGGGCTCACCAAGGTCGAGAAGCCACCCGAGCTCGCGCCCCGCGGCGGGGTGTGGTTCCGCGACGGGGAGCTCCAGGTGCATCTCGGCGTCGAGGAGCCGTTCACCCCGGCGCAGAAGGCCCATCCGGCGTTCCTGGTGCGCAACCTCGAGACCCTCCGCGAGCGGATCGAGGCGGCCGGCTACCGCGTCACCGACGACGTGCCGCTCCAGGGGTTCCTTCGGTGTCACGTCCGCGATCCGTTCGGCAACCGCCTCGAGCTCGTGGAGCCGGTGTGATGCAGCTCCCGTTCCGACGTCTCCGCGACGAGGCGACGCTGCCCGCGGCGCAGCATCCCGGTGACGGCGGACTGGACCTTCGGGCGGTCGATGGCGTCAAGGTGGCGCCGGGGGAGCGGGTGATGATCCCGACGGGCGTGGCGGTCGCCGTTCCCGGACGGGCATGCCGGTCTCGTGCTGCCGCGATCGGGTCTCGCGAGCAGGCATGGTCTGACACTCGCCAACGCCCCGGGTTTGATCGACGCCGGTTACCGGGGCGAGGTGATCGTCGCGGTCGTGAACCTCGATCCCCACGAGACCGTGTCGATCGAGGCCGGCGATCGCATCGCGCAGCTCGTGATCGTGGCCCTTCCGGCGGTGGCGCCCGCGTGGGTCGAGGAGCTTCCTGCCTCTGCGCGGGGCGAGGATGGTTTCGGCTCGACCGGCACGTCGTGAGGGTCGAGGGCACGATCCGCGCCGAGGAGCCGACCGACGTACGAGCGATCGCCGACGTGCACGCCGACGCGTTCGGCGGGGTCGTCGAGTCGACGCTCGTCGAGCGTCTCCGCACGGAACATCGCGAGGACTACGGCCCTTCTCTCGTCGCGGAGATCGACGGGATCGTGGTCGCGCACGCCCTCCTGACGAGCGTGACGATCGTGCCCCCTGACGGCGGGGCCCGCGCGCTCTTCGCGCTCGCGCCGGTCGCGGTCCTGCGGACCTGCCAGCGCCTCGGGATCGGCTCCGCCCTCGTCAACGCCGCCCTCGAGCTCGCCGATCGACCGGTCGTGGTCCTCGGCGACCGGGGGTGGTACACGCGGTTCGGGTTCGAACCGGCGACCCGCTGGGGGATCGGCTCACCGTGGGCGGAAGCCGGCGACGCGTGGCAGGTGTGGTTCCCCGAGGGCTCGGATCCGGCCGAGTGGGCAGGTGAGGTCCGCTATCCGGCGCCGTTCGAGCGCCTGTGACGCGCGGTTGAAGGTCTCGGCAGCCTTTCCTAGGATGGTGAACGCGCGGACGTGGCTCAGTTGGTAGAGCACCACCTTGCCAAGGTGGGGGTCGCGGGTTCGAATCCCGTCGTCCGCTCCACGATCGACATCGCGGTTCGAAGCCTCCTTCCGAGCCTTGCTGCGTCCGCGAAGTCTCCCGATGCGGCTATGCGTCCTTCGGCCTAGCCCTGAACGCTGTTCAGTTTCCGGTCTTCCGACCCCTCAATCGGCCAGGTGCCCGTCCGATATCTGGTTATGAGAAAGGAGGTGACGAACGGATGCGAAGCAAAATCCGCACCATCAACTGGCGCTACATGCTGTACACGAGTGCCAGCCTTGCGACCCTCCTGCTCGCCGCCGGAGCCCGGTGGAAGCCCAACAACTAGGCACAGGCGACCTGGACGTTGACAGCCTCGGCTGGAAGCCGCGATAGGTCCTTCCGATCGAAGAATCCACCTTCATCGCACTCGGTCTTGCAGGGCCCCTGCTCGTCAGGGGTCCTGTTCGTTTGTGGAGTCCCGCCATTGCGGGGGGATCCGTCGCACGCGACGTCACCCACGAGTGGTCGTCCGTGTGTCGGATCGACCCGTAGACTGGGCCCCTCCGGCGGGGTGGCCGAGTGGTTAGGCAGAGGCCTGCAAAGCCTCGTACACCGGTTCAATTCCGGTCCCCGCCTCGAACGATCGGCCCTCCGGCCGTACAATCCAAGACCCGCACGGGCGCTTAGCTCAGGGGGAGAGCGCTTCCTTGACACGGAAGAGGTCAGAGGTTCAAATCCTCTAGCGCCCACCACCTACAGCGAAGCGGGGAGTTCCCCGCACGAGTTCCGTCACACGCTACGCAAACGGCCCCCCGGATCACCGTGCCGCGTTGCCCTCGACGCGGAGTGAGGGGGATAACCGTGCGCAAGCTCCTCGTGTCGATGATGGCCCTGGGACTCGTGATGACGGCAACGCCCGTCACGCAGAGCGCCACCCAGCCGAGGTACGTGTCGATCCTGTTCGGGCGGATCCAGTGGGCGCAGGCCGAGAACTGCGTCCGGATGGCGACCGCGGTCGATCTCGGAACCGCGGCGGATGCCCTCGCCGCTCGCGGACTCACCGCCACGGGCAACATCGTCCTCAACCAGGTACCGGCGTCGGGGTTCTGGTGCGAGGGCGGCTTCTCGCTCCACCCCGGGTGGGACCGTATCCAGCTGCTCCGCCAGCAGGGGTGGAGCTTCGTGTCCGCCGGCAAGTACTACCGCTACATGACCGGGCTCAGCTACCAGCAACAGAAGGACAACTCGTGCGGCAGCCTTCCGCTGTTCGCGCAGCGGGGGATCGATGCGAGCGGGCTGTTCGCCTACCCGAACGATCAGTACTCCGCGTCGATCCAGGCCGATCCGGTCTCGACCTGTTTCGATTGGGGGCGGACCTACGGCACGGGGGTCACCTCTCGCTGGCAGGCGGGGCAGCCATGGTTCCAGTCGACCCACACGACCCAGGGAGCCCGGTGCAACCGGCCGAACGCCGGCTGCCCCTACGCCGCGTTCGAGAAATGGCAGTACACCCTGCCCTCCCGGATCATCGCGACGATCCAGAACTTGCAACCCGGTCAGTGGTACTCGGTGCAGTTCTACCGGTTCGTCACCGGCGCGAACCTCGATTCGCTCGATCGGTTCCGATGGGATTGCCGGGCGACCGATCCCACGCTCCACTGGGCGACGCGGCCCGAGGTCTACTGCTGGAACGACTTCGTCCAGGTGATCGACGTCCTCGCACAGGAGCGCGCGGCGACGGGTCTCGTGGTCACGGACCCGGCATCGGTCGCCGCGGCGTGGGGCCGATGAAGGAACCGGTGGATCGATCGAAGGGGGATCAGGTGTCCCCGCGCGGGCTCCGTGGCTGCATCGCGACCACGCCTCCGAGCCACAGGACGAGCGGCGCCGCTGAGAGCGCGCCCAGGAAGGCGAGGTAGGCCAGGAGCTCGAGCACGACCATGGTTGGGATCTCCTCCGGTTCCGGTGGCTGTCCCCGCATCTTAGCGGTGGTCCGGATCAGCCGGGACCCATCGCAGGTTCGTCGATCGAAGTTCTGCCACACCGTTTCTGCAGCCTTGCAAAGCGTCTCGGGCGCATGCCAGACTCGTCCCGCTTCGAGCCCATACGTGCTCGGAGTTCGACGGCGGCACGACGCGGGCACGTGCCGCCGTCGCCTTGTCCGGGGTCGGCGGGCACCCGGGTCACCTTGTTATCGTGGACGCGCTCCGGGCGCGTAGCTCAGCGGGAGAGCGCTCGCCTCACACGCGAGAGGTCGCAGGTTCAAAACCTGCCGCGCCCACCGGAGGATCTGCGGGATCACTCGGTCGGCGACGAAGGGGGAGCCGCCTTGTCGGACCGCCCGGAAGAGCGGCCCGACGAAGCGGCCCGACTAACAGCAGCCGGATGGGCAGCAGTCCTCGGGGCAACAAGGCTCGTTCATCGTCACGACCTCCTTCCCACTCATCGACCGGAGTCGATACGTTGACAGACGCATCGACTGGCGTCAATATGTTGGCAATGCGCGAGATCGCGGTCATCGATGCGGAATGTTGCCCCCAGGTTCTTGCTGCACCCCTTGACGAGGAGGAAGCAGAGAGACTCTCGGGGGCGCTGAAGATCCTCGCGGACCCAGCGCGTCTTCGGCTCCTGAGCTTGATCGGCGCACACCCCGATGGAGAGGCCTGCGTCTGCGATCTGACCGTTCCGCTGGGTCTGTCGCAGCCCACCGTCAGTCATCACTTGAAGGTCCTTACCGAGGCTGGATTGGTCGGTCGCGAGCAACGTGGACGCTGGGTCTTCTACTGGCTCCTCCCCGAGCCGATCGAGCTCTTGCGAGCGGCACTCGCCGAGCCTGTTGAAGCGTCACGAGGGAGGAAGGTCGGATGAACGAGCTCCGTGAGCAGGTCCGCAGTCGGTACGCGACCGCCGCCAAGGCCGTCGAGGACGGGTACGCCGCGAACGACTTCGGCGAGGAAGCGGGCTGCTTCGAACCCGGCCAAGGCTTGGGCCAGATCCTCTACGACTCGGGTCAGCGCGGCGAGGTCCCGAACGAAGCCCTCCTCGCAGCCCTCGGCTGCGGCAATCCTACGGACGTCGCTGACCTCCATGAGGGTGAGACCGTCCTCGACCTCGGCTCGGGGGGAGGGATCGATGTGCTCCTCTCGGCGAGGCGCGTCGGCTCGACCGGGAAGGCCTACGGCCTGGACATGACCGACGAGATGCTCGCCCTCGCTCGCGACAACGCGGCGAAGAGCGGAGCGACCAACGTCGAATTCTTGAAGGGCTACATCGAAGACGTCCCCCTCCCCGATAGCAGCGTCGATGTCGTCATCTCGAACTGCGTGATCAATCTCTCCACGGACAAGCCCAGGGTGATCGAGGAGGCCTTCCGCGTCCTGCGCCCGGGCGGGCGATTCGGTGTGAGCGACGTCGTCGCCGCCGATGGGATGAGTGAAGCTGACCGCCTGGAGCGGGGGAGCTACGTCGGGTGCATCGCCGGTGCGCTCACGTTGTCCGAGTACTCGGAGGTCCTCATGCGCGCCGGATTCACGGACATCGGGATCGACATCACGCACGAGTTGGCGGATCAGATGTTCGGAGCCAACGTACGCGCGAGGAAGCCGTGAGCGAACGTCGTCACGAGGTTCTCTTCGTCTGCGTCCACAACGCCGGACGGAGTCAGATGGCCGCAGGGCTTCTCGCGAAGCACGCAGGCGACCGCGTCCTCATCCGGTCCGCGGGAAGCACGCCCGCGAGCGAGATCAACCTCGCCGTCGTTCAGGTGATGGCGGAGGTTGGAGTGGACCTTTCGAAGGAGCACCCCAAGCCGCTCACCACCGACGCCGTCGAGGCTTCCGACGTAGTGATCACGATGGGATGCGGCGACGCGTGCCCGATCTTCCCCGGCAAGCGCTACCTCGATTGGGAACTCGACGACCCCGCGGGGAAGACCGTCGATGAGATCCGGCCGATCCGCGATGAGATCGACCGGCGAGTGCAGGGTCTGCTCGCCGAGCTATCCCCGGTGGACGCGTAGCGGGGCGAGTTCGCGAACCATCCGTGTGGGACTTCACGGCGCGCCGCTAGCATCCGGCGGTGCATCTCGAACGGATCGGCGATCTCACGGCCCTCCATGCCGTCCCGTCGACCCGGCGTCATGCCCCGTCGCTCTTGTTCGTGCACGGCTTGTGGGCGGCCGGCTGGATCTTCGAGGGTTGGGCGAGCCTCGCGGCCGAACGGGGTTGGGACGCGTGGGCCGTGCATCTGCGCGGACGAGAGGGCAGCAGGCCCGTCGCCGATCTCGGGAAGGTTCGGATCCGCGACTTCGCGCGAGACCTCGACGACGTCCTGGAGGCTGTGGGGCCGCCGGCCGTGCTCATCGGCTACTCGATGGGAGGCCTCGTCGTGCAGACGCGGCTCCGGGATGACCGCGTCCACGCCGCCGTCCTGCTGTGCAGCGTGCCGCCGCGAGGCATCGTGGCCCTCACCGCTCCCGTGGCGCGGGCCGCTCTCGGGTACCTTCCGGCGCTGGCGCTCGGCAGACCGATGCTGCCGACCAGGCGGCAGGCCGATCGCATGCTGATGAACCGTTTGAGGCCCGACGAGCGTGATCGCTGGTTCCCTCGCTTCATCGCCGACTCGGGCGCCGCCGCGCGCGAGATGGCGTTCGGGGCCGTCGGGGTCGCACCGGTGGGGCGGCAACTGCCCGTGCTCGTGGCGGGGGCGACCGACGATCGCATCTCGCCCCCGTCGATCCAGCCGAAGCTCGCCCGCCGATACCGGGGTGCGCAGCTGACCTTCGAAGGACACGGCCATCTCGTCGCGATCGAGGACGGATGGAAGGACGCCGCCGCTCGGGTGCTCGAGTGGGCCGGATCCGTCACGGTCGGTCCGACGACGGCCGGGTAGCCTGACCGGTCGACGATCGAGGGGCGCGGGCGGGAGGCGACAGGGTGATGAGCACGATCGGCACGGTGGTGGCGGCGCGAGCCGTCGAGCTCAGCAAGGTCTACGGCAGCGGCGATGCCGCGGTTCACGCCCTCCGTGGGGTCTCGGTGGAGTTCGGCGGCGGCGCGTTCACGGCGATCATGGGGCCGTCGGGCTCCGGGAAGTCCACCCTCCTGCATTGCATGGCCGGCCTCGACGCGCCGTCGAGCGGTCAGGTCTTCGTCGGCGACGTCGACCTCACCGCGCTGTCCGAGAAGGCGCTCACACAGCTGCGTCGCGACCGGATCGGCTTCGTGTTCCAGGCCTTCAACCTCGTGCCGACGCTCACGGCGAAGGAGAACATCACGCTCCCGCTCGATATCGCCGGTCGCGACGTGGACGACGAGTGGTTCTCGACGGTGGTGGACACGATCGGATTGCGCGACCGATTGGGGCACCGTCCGTCGGAGCTGTCGGGCGGCCAGCAGCAGCGGGTCGCCGGGGCCCGCGCGCTCCTGTCGCGTCCGCAGATCGTGTTCGCCGACGAGCCGACCGGCAACCTCGACTCGCGCAGCGGCGCCGAGCTGCTCGGTTTCCTGCGGAATGCCGTCGACGAGCACGGGCAAACGATCGTGATCGTGACCCACGACGCCCATGCGGCCAGCTACGCCGACCGCGTCGTGTTCCTCGCCGACGGCAACGTCGTCGACGAGATGCTCGCGCCGACCGCGGACCGCGTGCTGGACCACCTGAAGTCGCTCGAGGGCTGAGGGCCGTGTTCCGGGCAACGTGGAAGAGCCTCCTCGCGAAGAAGCTCCGGCTGCTGCTCACCGCGTTGTCGATCGTCCTCGGGGTCGGGTTCGTCGCCGGAACCTACGTCCTCACCGACACGATGAACGCCGCGTTCGACGAGCTCTTCGCCGAGACGGCGTCGACGAGCGATCTGGTCGTGCGCTCGGAGAACGCGTTCGAGAACGTCCCGGCCGGTCCAGGTGGAGGCGCGGCCGCGGAACGCCTTCCGCTCGACGAGGAGCTGGTGACGGTCGTCGGGTCGCTGCCGGGCGTCGACATCGCGGTCGGTGACGTCGCGGGGACGGCCTCGATCGTGAACCCCGAGACCGACGAGGTGATCGGCGGCCTCGGGCCTCCGACGATCGGCACGAACTGGAACGAGCTCGCCGAAGGCATCCTCCAAGTGCGCGACGGACGGGTGCCGGCGGGACCGGGCGAGGTCGCGATCGACGCGGGGACGGCCAGCACGAACGAGCTGGCCGTCGGTGAGCGCGTCCCGATGCTCTTCGAGGCGGGCCGTGAGGAGTTCGAGATCGTCGGCATCTTGGGCTTCGGGGATGCGGACAACCTGGCAGGGGCGACGCTCGCAGTGTTCGACACCGAGACGGCGCAGCGGGTCCTCGGCAAGGAGGGCGTGTTCGACACGATCACGGTGAAGGCAGACGAGGGCGTCGATCTGTCGACGCTCCGCAGCGCCGTGCAGGTCGGTTGCCCGAGGGCGTCGAGACGATCACCGCATCGGACGTGGCCGACGAGAACGCCGAGGATTTGCAGGAGGGGCTCGGGTTCTTCCGGACGGCGCTTTTGGTCTTCGCGGCGATCGCGCTTTTCGTCGGGGCGTTCATCATCTTCAACACGTTCTCGATCATCGTCGCCCAGCGCACCCGCGAGCTCGCCTTGTTACGGACCCTCGGCGCCAGCCGCGCGCAGGTGATCGCCTCGGTGGTGGCGAGGCGGTGATCGTCGGGCTGATCGCCTCGGTCGTCGGCGTCGGGGCGGGATCGCGATCGCCGCCGGTCTGCAGGCGATGCTGGCGGCGTTCGGGGTCGATCTCCCGACGACGGGCACGAAGCTCGAGGTCCGCACGATCGTCGTGTCGGTGGTGGTCGGGCTCGGCGTCGCGTGGTGGCCTCGATCGTGCCGGCGCGCAACGCGGCGCGCGGTCTCGCCGATCCAGGCGCTGCGCGAGACGCGACGATCGCGTCGGCCACCGGCGGCGGCTTGGGTCGTCGCGCCGTCGTCGGTGCGCTGATCGGGATCGCCGGTCTCGTCGGCGACTCCTCGTCGGCTTGTTCGCCACCCCCTCGAACGCCGCGGTGGTCGTCGGGCTCGGAGCGGCGCTCACCTTCGTCGGGGTCGCCAGCTCTCTCCGCTCGTCGCTCGCCCGGTGGCGGGCTCGATCGGAAGCCGTGTCCGCGTCGGAGCGTCGCGCGACGATCGGCCGGCAGAACGCGATGCGCAACCCTCGCCGCACGGCCTCGTCCGCGGCCAGCGCGCTGATGATCGGCCTCGGGCTGGTCGCGATGATGGCGATCCTCGCCGCGTCGCTGAAGGCGTCGTTCTTCGCCGTCCTCGACGCGACGGTCGAGGCGGACCTGACGATCTCGTCGCCGACGCGGCAGCCTGTTCTCTCCAGAGGTGGGCGCGCGCGGGTCGCGAGCTCGCCCGAGGTCGCGCGCCGTGTCGGCGTCAGGCAGGCGGGCTTCCGCGTCGACGGGCAGGAGGGCTTCGTCACGGGCCACCGATCCGGCGGCCTTCGAGAGGTCGTCGATCTCGGGGTCTCGAAGGCTCACTGGCGGACCTCGGCGGCGACACCGTCGCCGTGCCTCGGAGCGTCACGGCCGAGGAGCGGGTGGGCGATCGGCGACGAGGTGCCGGCCGCGTTCCCGAGCGCCGGCGGACCGACCGCTGACGATCGTGGCGGTGTTCGACGAGAACTCGCATCGCGGGCGACTACCTGATTCGATCGCGACCTACGAAGAGGTCTACGTCGAGCAGCTGGACTCCGCGTCCTCGTGGACGGGCGCCGAAGGGGTGCCCTTCGACGATCTGCGGAGCGCCGTGGTCGGCCGTGGCGGAGCCCTTCCCGAACGTCGAGGTCCAGGACCAGACGGAGTTCAAGGAGCAGCAGGCCGGGCACAGTTCGACCAGCTCCTGGGCATCGTGACGGTCCTGCTGATGATGGCGGTCGTGATCGCCCTGTTCGGCATCGTCAACACGCTCGTCCTGTCGATCTACGAACGGACGAGGGAGCTCGGGCTGCTTCGGGCCGTCGGCATGGGCCGCACGCAGGTGAAACGGATGATCCGCTACGAGTCCGTGATCATCTCGGTCTTCGGTGCCGTGCTGGGCATCCTCGTCGGGGTCGTGTTCGGCTGGGCGGTGCTGCACAGGCCGTGGGCCAGGAGGGGTCGACGAAGCTCGTGCATCCCGTCGGTCAGCTGGTCTTCTACTTCTTCTTCGCGGCCCTGGTCGGCGTGATCGCCGCGATCTGGCCGGCGCGGCGGGCCGCGAAGCTCAACGTCCTCGAGTCGATCTCGGTACGGACGGTAGCCGGACGGGGTCCGCCGGGGCGGCTGACTATCATGGTCGCTCATGCCGCGGCTGACGCTTCGCGACGGTTCCGAGATCGAGCTGCCCGAAGGGGAGCCGGTCGGCGGCGTGCTTCCGAAGGGCACGGTCGCGCGCGGTCGTCGACGGCGAGCTCCGGGACCTCTCGTTCGTCCCGAGTGGCGACGTCGCGGTGCGCCGGTCGACGCGTCGAGCGACGAAGGCCTCGACGTCCTGCGACATTCCACCGCGCACGTGCTGGCGCAAGGCCGTGTGCGACGTGTTCCCCGGAACGAAGTACGCGATCGGCCCGCCGATCGTCGACGGCTTCTACTACGACTTCGAGCTCCCCGAGCCGATCGGGCCGGCGGACCTGTCGAGGATCGACCGACGGATGCGCCAGATCGATCAAGGCGAAGGAGCCCTTCGTCCGCGAGGAGGTCTCGCGGGGCGAGGCCCGTCGAGCGGCTCGCCGACCAGCCCTTCAAGATCGAGATCATCGACGACGATCGGCGACGACGTGGGCGAGGCGGCGGCGGGGACGACGGTCCGCTCTATCGCAACGGGCGATTGGGTCGACCTCTGCATGGGTCCGCACGTGCCGTCGACCGGCAAGCTCGGCGCCTTCAAGCTGACGAAGCTCGCCGGCGCCTACTGGCGGGGCGACGAGAACACGGCCGATGCTGACGCGGATCTACGGCACGGCGTGGGCGTCGCAGGACGATCTCGAGGCGTACCTGCACCGCCTCGAGGAGGCCGAGCGTCGGGACCATCGGAAGCTCGGTCAGCAGCTCGACCTCTTCTCGTTCCCGGACGAGCTGGGTCCCGGGCTGGCCGTCTGGCATCCGCGGGGCGGCATGTTCCGCAAGCAGCTCGAGGACTACGTGCGCGACCTGCATCTGGAGCGCGGGTACGACATCGTCCAGACCCGCACCTCGCGCGGCGCGTGCTGTGGGACACGAGCGGCCACACCGACAAGTTCCTCGAGAGCATGTTCCCGGTGATGGACGACGGCGAGGGCAACCAGTACTTCGCCAAGCCGATGAACTGTCCGTTCCACGTCCTGATCTACAAGAGCGCGGTGCGGTCCTATCGCGACCTGCCCATGCGCCTGTCGGAGCTCGGCACGGTCTACCGGTACGAACGCCTCGGCGCGCTGCACGGGTTGCTCCGCGCCCGGGGCCTGACCCAGGACGACTCGCACATCATCTGCCGCGAGGACCAGCTGATCGACGAGATCCACGGGCGTGTTCGACCTGACGCTCGAGATCCATCGCACGTTCGGGTTCACGGATCCGGATCTCGCTGTCGACGAAGCCCGGCAAGGCGGTCGGCGACGAGGCGATGTGGGACAAGGCGATCGGCGCGCTCACGAAGGCGCTCGACGGGAGCGGCATGGCGTACACCGTGGCGGAGGGCGAGGGCGCCTTCTACGGGCCGAAGGTCGACTTCCACTTCCGCGACGCGATCGGCCGGCTGTGGCAGCTCACGACGGTGCAGTGCGACTTCGCGCTGCCCGAACGTTTCGACATGCAGTACACGGGCGACGACAACGAGCGCCACCGTCCGGTGATGGTGCATCGCGCGATCCTGGGCTCGCTCGAGCGGTTCAGCGGCGTGTTGATCGAGCACTACGCCGGCGCGTTCCCGCTCTGGCTCGCACCGGAGCAGCTCCGGTTCGCGCCCGTCGCCGACCGTCACGTCGAGCATTGCCGCGAGCTGGCCGGCGAGGCCACCGCTCCGGCCTGCGCACGTTCGTCGACGACTCCAAGGAGACGGTCGGCAAGAAGATCCGTGCCGCCCAGTTGATGAAGGCGCCGTACACGCTCGTCGTCGGCGATCGCGACATCGAGGCCGGCTCGTACACCGTTCGCGATCGCGACGGGAACGAGACCTCCGGCGTCGTGTTCGACGAGATCGTCGAGGCGCTCGTCGACCGAAGCCGCGGAACGTCGCCTGACGCAGACGCGGTTCGGAGGCTGACGAGGTGGATCGCCTCTGGAGTCCCTGGCGGATGGCCTACATCGAGGGGAACAAGGACGCGCCCGCCGACGATCGGGCCTGCGTGTTCTGCCGGGCGCTCGAGCTCGCAGCCGATGACGAGGACGCGTGGGTGCTCGCCCGCGACGAGCGCGCCTTCGTCACGCTCGCGAAGTTCCCGTACAACCCCGGACATCTGCTGGTCGTGCCGGTCCGCCATACCGGAGCGCTCGAGGACTCACGCCCGACGAACACGCGTCGATCGCGCGGCTCCTCGCAGGCCGGCACGTCGGCGCTCCGCGCCGCCTCGGAGCCGCACGGGTTCAACATGGGGCTGAACCTCGGGAGGGTCGCGGGCGCCGGGATCCCCGAGCACCTCCATTGGCACGTCGTGCCTCGCTGGGGCGGCGACACGAACTTCATGCCGGTCGTCGGGCAGACCCGCGTGCTCCCGGAACTGCTCGGCGGAGTCGTTCGCGAAGCTCCAGCGGCATCTCGAGGCAGGGCGTGACCCGCTGCACGGCGTCGTCGAGCTCCGCGACGGGGCGCAGCTCGCGTTCGACGACGTCGGCGAGGGACCTGCCGTCGTGTGCTCCATCCCGGGCTGTGGGACCGGCGGACGTGGGACGACCAGATGTCGACTCGTTCCCTGCGGCGGGATTCCGCGCCGTCCGCTACGACGTCCGGGGCTACGGCGCGTCGAGCAGGCTGACGGCCGAGCGGTATTCGCACGTCGCCGATCTCGTCTCGTTGCTCGACGCGCTCGAGGTCGAACAGGTCGCGCTCGTGGGTTGCTCGATGGGAGGCAGGGATCGCGATCGACGCGACCCTGGAGCATCCGGACCGCGTGTGGGCGCTCGTTCCCGTCGCGTCGGCACTGGGCGGCGTTCGAGCCGCTGAAGGAGGAGGACGACTGGTACGCCGACGTGGTCGCGCCGATCGAGGTCGCGATCGGGGATGGAGACTTCGAGTCCGAGCGAGGACCCTCGAGCTCGAACGATCTGTGGGCGCCGTTCGGTACCGACGACGAGTCCGGACGGAAGATCCGCGACATCGCGTTCGACAATCTCCACGAGCTGACGATGGACGAAAGCTCGGAGGCGGGCCCGAGCCGCCGGCCGCCGCACCGGCTCCACGAGATCGACGTGCCGACGCTCGTGCTCAAGGCCGAGCACGACCGCCCGTACATGCGACGGATCAGCGACCTGATCGCGGCGGGCGTGGTCGATGCCCGCGAGGTGCTCGATGGAGGGAGCCGACCACGTGGTCAACCTGCGCCAGCCGGCGCGTTTCGACGAGCTCGTGCTCGGTTCCTCGGCGAAGCTCGGTCGACGGCCTGAGCGATGGGGCGCGCCCTCGTCGCCGCCGGGGCACTGCTCGGGTTCGTCGGCGTGGCGGCGGGCGCCTTCGGTGGGCATGCGCTGCGATCCCGACTCACCGAGGACCGGCTCGCGAGCCTTCCGGACCGCAGCCGAGTACCAGCTCTGGCACGCGCTCGCGACGATCATGGCCGGCCTCGTCGCCACCCGGTGGCAGAGCGGCTGGGTCGCGACGGGGGGCTGGCTGTTCGTCGTGGGCGCTGGTGCTGTTCTCGGGCAGCCTCTACGCGCTCGCGCTGACCGGCCGGCGGAGGTTCGGTGCGGTCACGCCGATCGGCGGGCTGTCGCTCCTTGCCGGATGGGCGTGCGTCGCGCTCGGCGCGCTCGGCGGGTGAGCCGCCGGCCTCGAGGTGTCGCTCATTTGCGTACTTCTTCTGGCCCTCTTCGCGGGCGCGCCGGTACTCGGCGATGGCCCGCTCGGCGAGCTGGGTCGGCATCTCCTCGTAATGGGAGAACGCCATCGTGAACGCGCCGCGGCCGCCGGTCATCGAGCGCAGATCGATCACGTAGCGCGCGACCTCGGCCTGCGGGACGAGCGCGTTCACGCGCTGCTTGCCGCCGCCGATCTGCTCCATCCCCTGGATCTTGCCGCGCTTGCTGTTGAGGTCGCCCATGATGTCTCCCGTGTAGGCGTCGGGCACGACGACCGACAGCTGCACGATCGGCTCGAGGAGCGCGATCCCCGCGGCCTCGGCGGCCTCCTTGATCGCGAGCGAGCCGGCGATCTGGAACGCCATGTCGGAGGAGTCGACCGGGTGGAACTTGCCGTCGACGAGCGTGACCTTGACGTCGACCATCGGGTTGCCGGACAAGACGCCCTCGCTCATCGTGCGCACGATGCCCTTCTCGATCGACGGGATGAACTGGTGGGGGACCGCGCCGCCGAAGATCTTGTCGTCGTAGACGAAGCCCTCGCCCCTGGGGAGCGGCTCGACCTCGATGTCGCAGATCGCGTATTGGCCGTGCCCGCCGGTCTGCTTCACGTGGCGGCCGCGGCCCTTCGCGGGCTTCCGTAGGGTCTCGCGGTAGGCGATCTTCGCCGGCGCGTGATCGACCTCGACGCCGAACTTCCGATGGAGACGTTCGATCTGCACCCCGAGATGCGCCTCGCCCATCCCATAGATCACCGTCTCGTGCGTCTCGTCGTTCCGGAGCACCCTGAAGCTCGGGTCCTCCTCGCGGAGACGTGCGATGCCGCTCGCCAGCTTGTCCTCGTCGCCCTTCGTGCGTGGCCTGATCGCGTAGGCGAGCAGCGGCTCGGGGATCTCGACCGGCGCGAGGTTCACGGGGTGGTCCTTCGTGCTGAACGTATCGCCGGTGTGGGCGTGCTGGAGCTTCGCGACGGCGCCGATGTCACCCGCGGCGACCTCGGGGACCGAGTCGTGTTCCTTGCCCACGAGGGTGAAGAGCTGTCCGACCCGCTCGTCGGTGCCCTGGCTGGCATCGTGCACGCTCGAGTCCGGCCGGACGCGTCCGCTGAACACCCGGAACATCGTGATGTGCCCGACGAAGGGATCGGACAAGGTCTTGAAGACGAAGGCGGTGAGCGGACCGTCGGCGTCGCTCGATCGCTCGACGTCACCTCCGCCTTCCTTCTGGCTCTGCACGAGGACCGGCGCGCGCTCGAGCGGCGAGGGGAACTCTTCGACGATGAGATCGAGGAGACGGTCGATCCCCATGGCGCCCGTCGCGCTCCCGACGATGACCGGCGCGAGGCGGGCACGTGCGAAGCCGTCCTTCGCGCCGTGGACGATGTCCTCCTCCGGGAGGGTGCCCTCCTCGAGGTACTTCTCGATCAGGGCGTCGTCGGACTCGGCGACCGCCTCGATCAGCTTCTCGCGAGCCGGGTCGGCCATCGCGTGGAGGTCGTCGGGCCAGTCGGACTCCTCGGCGATCGGGCCGTCGGGGTAGCGATCGGCCTTCTCGTGGAGAAGGTCGGCGATGCCCGCGAACTCGTGCTCCTGCCCGATCGGAAGCTCGACCGGCGCGACCTGATTGCCGAACGACGCCACGAGCTGCTCGACGGTCGCCTCGAAGTCGGCACGCTCGCGGTCGAGCTTGTTCACGAAGATGGCCCGCGGCAGCCCCTCGTCGACGGCGAGCTCCCACGCGTATTCGGTTTGGACCTCGACGCCGTCGACGGCCGACACGACCACGATGACGGCGTCGACCGCCCGGACCGCGCTCCGCAGGTCGCCCACGAAGTCCGCGTAGCCGGGCGCGTCGAGCACGTTGATCTTCGTGTCCTTCCACACGACCGGCGCCATCGACAACGACACCGAGATGCCTCGCTTCTGCTCATCGGGGTCGTGGTCGCTGACCGTGTTGCCGTCTTCGACGGTCCCCATGCGCGTGATCGCGCCGGAGGTGAACAACATGGCCTCGAGGAGCGAGGTCTTCCCCGCGCCCCCGTGGCCTACCAGCAAGACGTTGCGGATGTCCTTCGCCTCGTAGGTCTTCAACGCACGTCTCCTTCGGAGAGCAGGCGGCAGGTCAGGGGGTCATCCTAGCGAGTTGTTAGGCTCGCGCGGTCCGATGGTCCGCTTCCAGCGACAGCCCCCAGGCACCGCGATCACGCGCACGTCGTTGCTGGTCGGAGGCGGTCTCGCGGTCGTCGCCGGATGGTACGTGGTCGCCGAAGATCCACGCCCGGCGGCGCTCGCCGCGCGCGAGCGGCGGTGGACTCCTCCTCCTCGGAACGCATCGGGCGAACCACGGGGCCGGGGGGCCGTTCGATCGGATCCTCGGTGAGCTGCTCGATCGCGCGTGGGACGGCGCGGTGCTCGGTCCGATCGCCTGGGTGGCGCGCGGAACGGCACCGGCCGTCGCCGCCGGTGCGCTGCTCGCCCTCTGCGCGAGCTTCCTGTCGTCCTACGTCAGGGCGCGCGGCGCCGCCCTCCAATACTCCGTCGAGGAGAGCCACGTCACGCGAGGGGTGCGGTATGCACTCATCGCCGGCGGGCTCTGGTTCGGTACCCTCGGGTGGACGGTGTGGGCCGCCGCCGCCGTCTCCCTCCTCGCGGCGCTCGTGCGGACCGGGCAGGTCGCCAGAGAAGAGCGCGCGTGACCGACGACCCCGGGTCGGAGGCCGAGGAAGGACCTGCGCCGGCCTCGCGCGACCGGCTGCACGAGCGCCTGGCGTATGCCGCGTACGCGACCGTCGCATGGCTGGGACGCGTCGTGCCGACGACCACGGGGCGGGTGCTGTTCAGGTGGGCGGGGACCGCCGCGTTCCATCTGATGGCTCGGACGCGCGCCGATGTGGTCGCGAACTACGCGCAGGTCCTCGGACGGGAGCCGGAGGATCCTCTCGTCCGCGCCACGGCGCGAGAGGCGTTCCGCCGCTACGCGCGGTACTGGTTCGACGCCTTCGATGTCGTGACGTGGTCCGAGGATCAGGTGCGCGAGAGGTTCACCTTCGAGGGTCTCGAGGATGCCCGCGAGGCGATCGCCCGGGGGAAGGGGCTCGTGGTCGCGGTGCCCCACATGGGGAACTGGGACGCGGCCGGTCGCGCGCTCGCGATCGGCGGCATCCGGGTGCTCGCCGTCGCGGAACGGCTTCGCCCCGAGGAGCTCTTCCGGTTGTTCCTGAACCATCGCCGGGGGCTCGGGATGGACATCGTCGCGCTCGATGACGGCGGAGGCGTCGGCCGGCAGCTCGCCGCGGCGCTCCGCGATGGTCGCGTCGTTGCGCTCGTCGCCGACCGGGATCTGTCGAGCCGCGGGGTCGAGGTCGACGATGTTCGGGGGACGTCGCCGGCTTCCGGCCGGTCCGGCCATCCTCGCGCTCCGGTCCGGCGCGCCGGTCGTCATCGCCGACCTCTACGAGACCCCGAAGGGCGGCCACTGCATCCTGCACCGGCCGATCGAACCGGTGTCGACGGGCGACCGACGCGCCGACGTCCGGGCGCTCACGGAGCGGATCGCCCGGGACTTCGAGCGAGGGATCGCCGCGTCGCCCTCGGACTGGCACCTGTTCCAGCCGGGCTGGTCGACGTGAGGATCGTGCTCGTCTGTCCGTACGACTGGAAGGCGGCAGGGGGGGTGCAGGTGCACGTCGGCGAGCTCGCGCGGGTGTTGACGGCGCGAGGGCACGACGTCCGCGTGATCGCGCCGTCCTCCGGCACGTCGCCCTCTCGCGAGCCGTCGGTCACCGGGGTCGGCCGGGCGATCCGCATCCCGTACCGGGGTACCGTGGCGCCGATCTCGCCGTCGCCGGGGGCGATCGCGCGGCTCCGGCGCGAGCTCACGACGTGGCGGCCCGACGTCGTGCACGTCCACGAGCCGTTCACGCCCAGCACGTCGATGTGGGCCACGCTGGCGTCGCCGGCGCCGGTGGTCGCGACGTTCCACGCCCACCTCGATCGTTCCGCGCTGCTCCGGATCGCAACTCCCGTGCTCGGCCGGATCCTCCGGCGCGTGGACGTCGGCATCGCGGTGAGCGGGGCGGCCGAGCGGTTCCTGCGCAGCGCGTTCCCCGATGTCGACGTCGAGGTCGTTCCGAACGGTGTCGATCTCGAGGCGTTCGCGAACGCCGAACCGGCCACGCTGCCCGAGGGGCGCCGGATCGTCTGGGTCCACCGACTCGATCCCCAGAAGGGATTCCGCGTGATGCTCGACGCCTTCCCCCACGTGCTCGCCGAGGTTCCCGACGTGCGGCTCGTCGTCGCGGGTGACGGTCCGGAACGGACGGCCGTATCTCGCGTGCCGGTTTCGGTCCGAGCTCGCGTCGAGCTGCTGGGTGCCGTCGCGCACGAGCGGGTGCCGTCCCTGATGGCGGCCGCCGACATCGCCGTCGCGGCGGCGACCGGGCAGGAGAGCTGGGGGTATTCGCTCGTGGAAGCGATGGCTGCGGGCGTCCCGTTGGTGGCCACCGATATCGAGGGGTACCGGGAGGTCGCGGACCACGGGGTGGAGGCGCTGCTCGTGCCCCCGCGCGAGCCGGCCGCGCTCGCGGACGCGATCGTCCGGGTGCTCCGCGACGCCGATCTCGCACGCACGCTCGCCGCCGCCGGACGTGAGCGCGCGCGCACGTTCGATTGGTCCGTGGTGGTCCGGCGGATCGAGGCCGCATACGCAACCGCGATCGAGCGCCGGCGGTCGCCGCTACGATAGGCGCCGTGCCGGCCTGGATCTGGATCATCGTCGGCCTCGTCGCGCTCCTCGCGCTGTACGTGGCCCTCACCTGGAACCGGTTCGTGCGCCTGCGCACGCGCGTCGACAACGGGTGGTCGCAGATCGACGTGCAGCTCCGGCGCCGCTACGACCTGATCCCGAACCTCGTCGAGACCGTGCGCGGGTACGCCACGCACGAGCGAGAGCTGTTCGAGCGGGTGACCGAGGCACGGGCCCGTGCGATGGGCGCAACCGGGGTGGATGCGCAGGCCTCCGCCGAGAACGCCGTCACGGGTGGTCTGCGGCAACTCCTCGCGGTCGTCGAGGCGTATCCGGATCTCAAGGCCGACGGCAACTTCCTCTCGCTCCAGGAGGAGCTGATCGGCACCGAATCGAAGATCGCTTACGCGAGGCAGTTCTACAACGATCAGGTCATGCGGTTGAACACGTCGATCGACACCGTGCCCTCGAACCTGGTCGCTCGCATGCTCGGCGTCGAGCGGCGCGACTTCTTCGACATCGAAGAGCCCGTGCGCGGGCCGGTCGACATCGACATGAGGGGTTCATAGCCCGCCGTGTACGAGCAGATCGCCGCGAACAAGAGGAAGACGGTCGTGTTGTTCATCGCGGCGTTCGCCTTCGCCGCGCTGATCGGCTACACGATCGGTCTGCTGTGGGGCACCGGCCCCGCTGGCCTGCTCGTCGCGCTCGCCGTGGTCAGCGTGTTGTCGGTGACCTCGTACGTCTCCGGGGACCGGATCATCCTCGCCTCGACGCGTGCGAAGGAAGTGTCGGCCGAGGAGCAGCCTCGTCTCCACAACGTGGTCGAGGGGTTGACGATCGCCGCCGGGATCCCGAAGCCTCGCGTGTACGTCGTACCCGAGCAGGCACCGAACGCCTATGCGACGGGCCGCGATCCGGAACACGCGTCGATCGCGGTGACCGAGGGCCTGCTCGCGACGATGAACCGCGTGGAGCTCGAAGGGGTGGTCGCCCACGAGCTCGCCCACGTCCAGGACCGCGACATCTTGATCGGCACCGTCATCGCGACGGTGGTCGGTGCCGCGGTGCTGCTCGCCGAGTTCGGCATGCGCTCGTGGTGGTGGGGAGGGTTCCGCGGGCGACGGGGCAACGATTCGAACGGCGGCGTCGTCCAACTCGTGATCTTCGCCGTCGGGGTCGCCCTCGCTGATCCTCGCACCGATCGCCGGCCAGTTGATCCGCCTGTCGGTCTCGCGGAACCGCGAGTTCCTCGCCGATGCCCAGGGCGCGATCCTCACGAGGTACCCCCCGGGCCTCGCGGCGGCGCTCCGGAAGATCGCCGCCTCGCCGGCGGCGATGCACAGCGCGAACAACGCGACCGCGCACCTGTGGCTCAACCAGCCCTCGCGGATCGAGGGGGACCGGGTGGGGCCGCTGGAGAAGCTGTTCGCGACGCACCCACCGATCGAGGAGCGGATCCGCCGCCTCGAAGAGATGTGACGTTCCGGTCGAGAACCGCTCGCGATCCCGTCGGGTGTTGGACACGCCCCGACGCGCCCCGTAGCCTCGCGGTCTCGCGTCGGTCGCGGTCCCGTCTCACGAGGAAGCCGGCGCGACCAGGTGAGCCCACGACCGGTTCACCCCACACGACGGTCACCGGACCAGGAGGATCCCGCAACCCATGGCGCTGACCCGGCGTGGCAAGCAGGTCATCGGAGGCGTCGCGATCGCCGGCATGCTCGGGGTCGGTGGACTCGCGCTGTCGGGGAACTCGCCGGTGCTCCAGCGGGCGGTCGACGCCGTGACCGACCTCGCCGCCCCGCCCCCGACGTGTCCGCTCACCGGTGAGGAGACCCGCGACGCCGCCGAGACGCCGGACCGTCCGCTCCTCGCCGTCAAGGTCGAGAACACCGAGGCCGCCTACCCGCTCGTCGGGCTGGATCGCGCCGACATGGTGTACGAGGAGGTCGTCGAAGGTGGCATCACGAGGTTCGTGGTGCTCTTCCATTGTCGCGATGCCGGGCGCGTGGGCCCCGTTCGGAGCGCGCGCACGACCGACCCGAAGATCCTGTCGCAGTTCCAACAAGGCCCGGTCCTCGCGTATTCGGGGGGCGCGCCGAAGGTCGTGAAGAGCCTCGTCGACGCGAAGATCGTGCAGCTGACCGAAGCGAACACGTCGGCGGCGTTCACCCGGGACGCCGCGCGCATCGCGCCGCACGACCTGTTCACGAGCACGGGGGCGCTCTGGCGAGCCGCGTCGGATCAGGTAGAAGACCCGGCGATACCGTCCTCGATCTTCGACCACGACGAGGCGCTGCCCGAGGGCGCGCGTCGAGCCCGATCGGTGTCGATCGTCTTCTCCACCCTGTCGTCGACCGGATGGACATGGGGCGGGGGGGTGTGGACGCGGCAGCTCGAGGGCGCGGCGATGGCCCTGGAGGGCGGGGTGCCCATCACGGCCGACAACGTCGTCGTCCAGTCGGTGAAGGTGTCGCAGGACACGATCACCGATGCGTCCGGGTCGTATTCCCCGCTCGTCGAGATGACGGGTCGCGGCAAGGCATGGGTGTTCCGCGACGGCCGCGTGCTCGCCGGCACGTGGGAGCGCGCATCGGCGACCGACGTGACGGTGTTCCGCACGAAGACGGGAGACGAGATCGCGCTCGCGCCCGGGGTCACCTGGGTCGAGCTCGTCCCCACCGACGGCGAGGTCACGATCGGCCAGTAGATCGGCCAGTCGATCGACGCTCGATCTGTCAGGCGGATCGCTCGGCCGACCGACGACCGTCGCCGCTGGTCACGGCGGTACACTCGTTCGAGGACACCTCGAGGAGGCGATACGCGTGGCACCCGTGGACCGCGAGACCGGGACCTTCACCGTGAAGTCCGGCCTGGCCGAGATGCTGAAGGGCGGCGTCATCATGGACGTCACCACGGCCGAGCAGGCGAAGATCGCCGAGGATGCGGGCGCGTGCGCGGTCATGGCGCTCGAGCGCGTGCCGGCCGATATCCGCAAGGACGGCGGCGTCGCTCGGATGGCCGACGCGACGAAGGTCGAGGAGATCCAGGCCGCCGTGAGCATCCCGGTGATGGCGAAGGCGCGGATCGGCCATTTCGTCGAAGCCCAGATCCTGCAGGCCCTCGGCGTCGACTACATCGACGAATCCGAGGTCCTCACACCGGCGGACGAGGAGTTCCACATCGACAAGTGGGCCTTCACCGTGCCCTTCGTCTGCGGCGCCAGGAACCTCGGCGAAGCCCTCCGCCGGATCGCCGAAGGCGCCGCGATGATCCGCACGAAGGGCGAGGCCGGTACCGGCAACGTGGTCGAGGCGGTGCGTCACGAGCGGACGATCCTGCGCGAGATCGCCGAGGTCACGACCCTTCGGCCTGAGCAGCACGTGTCGAAGGCCAAGGATCTCGGCGCGCCCGTCGAGCTCGTCCGGATCGTGGCCGAACAAGGACGCCTTCCGGTGGTGAACTTCTCGGCGGGGGGTCTCGCGACGCCGGCCGACGCAGCGTTGATGATGCAGCTCGGCGTCGACGGGGTGTTCGTCGGCTCGGGCATCTTCAAGTCCGAGGATCCGGCGACGATGGCCCGCGCGATCGTCGAGGCCACGACCCACTTCGAGGACCCCGATGTGCTCGCGAAGCTGTCGCACGGCCTCGGAGAACCGATGCACGGGCTCGAGATCGACACGCTCGAGACGCGGTTGCAGGACCGCGGCTGGTAGCGGGGACAGGTGCCCGGATGAAGGCCGGCGTCCTCGCGCTCCAAGGGGACTTCCGCGAGCACGCCCACATGTTCGCCGAGGCGGGCGCGACGCCGGTCGAGGTCCGCACGGCGGAGCAGCTCGCCGGCGTCGACGTCCTCGCGATCCCCGGCGGCGAGTCGACGACGATCGGCAAGCTCGCTCGCGCGTACGACCTCGTCGAGCCGATCCGCGATCGCGCTCGTCGGGGGATGCCGATCTTGGGGACCTGCGCGGGCATGATCGTCCTCGCCGAGCGGGTCGAAGGTGGGGAACCGCTCTTCGGTCTGATGGACATCACGGTTCGCCGGAACGCCTACGGGCGCCAGATCGACTCGTTCGAGGCCGACGTCGAGGTCGAGGGGATCGGCCACGCCGTTCGGGGCGTCTTCATCCGGGCGCCGCAGGTGGAGCAGATCGGGGATCGGGTCCGGGTGCTCGCCGAGCACGAGGGGCGCCCGGTCGTGCTCGAGCAGGGGAACCTCCTGGCGGCGTCGTTCCACCCCGAGCTCGTCGGGGAGACCGCCCTCCATCGGTACTTGTTGGACGGACGATGATCCGCGCCGTGCAGACGGACAAGGGATGAGGTGATCAGGTGTCGGGCCACTCGAAGTGGGCGACGATCAAGCGGAAGAAGGGCGCGAACGACGCGAGGCGCTCGAACATGTTCGCGAAGCTGTTGCGGGCAGTCGAGGTGGCCGCCAAAGATGGCGGCAGCGGTGACGTCAAGGCCAACATGTCCCTGGCCTCGGCGGTCGAGAAGGCGAAGGGCTTCTCGGTGCCCGCCGACACCATCGAGCGTGCGATCAAGCGAGGAACCGGTGAGCTCGGCGGGGGTGCTCGGTACGAAGAGATCACCTACGAGGGGTACGCGGCCGGCGGGATCGCCCTGGTGGTGGAAGCACTCACCGACAACCGGAACCGCACCGCCCAGGAGGTTCGCCACGCCTTCACGCGCAACAACGGCAGCCTCGGTGAGACCGGCACGACCCGGTGGATGTTCCAGCGGAAGGGCGTGATCGTCGTCGAGAAGGCCGTCGCACCCGACGAGGAGCGTCTTTTCGAGCTCTCGCTCGAGGGCGGCGCCGAGGATCTGCGCGACGCCGAAAGCTCCTGGGAGATCGTCACCGCGCCTCAGGAATTCAAGGCCGTCGAGACCGCGCTCCTGCACGAGGGGGTGCCCGTGTTCAGCGCCGAGATCTCGATGATCCCCACCACGACGATCCCCGTCGACGGCGGCGAGGCCAAGCAGGTACTCCAGCTGATCGACGCGCTCGAGGAGCTCGACGACGTGCAGAACGTCTACGCGAACTTCGACATCCCCGAAGAGGTCATGGCCTCGCTCTGACGGCGTCATGGCGGGTCGCGCCACCGGTCGTTGCCCGCGCCCCCGCGCCCCCCTAGACTCGGGCGAACGGATGTTCGATGGACGTGTGCTCGGGGTCGACCCCGGCGTCGCCCGGTGCGGGCTCGCCGTGATCGAGCCGTGCGAGCGACGCAGCGTCCTCGTGTGGGCCGCGACGATCACGACCGCCACCGATCTCGATGAGTCCGTTCGCCTGGGCCGGCTCGCAGACGCGATGCGCGAGGTGGTGGCGACCCATCATCCGTCGGCCGTGGCCGTCGAGAGGATCGCGTGGAACCGGAACCAGGTGAGCGCCCTTCAGGTGGCCAGAGCGACCGGTGCGCTGCTGCTCGTGGCCGCCGACGCGGGTCTGCCGGTCGCGGAGTATTCCCCCTCGGAGGTCAAGAACGCCGTCACGGGATCGGGCAACGCCAGCAAGGGCCAGGTCGCCGAGGCGCTCCACCGGCTCCACGGCCTTCGGGACGTGCCCCGGGGATCCGACGCCGCCGACGCGATCGCGGTCGCGCTCACGCATCTCGTCGGTGCGCCGCTCCGCGCCGCCGCCGCGCGATCGGTGGCGAGGTGATCGCGTTCCTCGACGGCGAGGTCGTCGAGAAGGCGGCGAACCGAGTCGTCCTCGCCGTCGGCGGGGTGGGCTACGACGTCACGGTGCCGACCTCGGTGCTCGCCGACCTTCCCCCCATCGGCCGGCCGGCGCGTGTCCACACGCGGATGGTCGTGCGCGATGACGCCATGACCCTCTACGGGTTCGCGTCGACCGACGAGCGCGAGCTGTTCGACCTGCTCACCGGCGTGAGCGGGGTTGGGCCGAAGGTGGCGCTCAGCTTCTTGTCCGCGTTCGATGCGCCCGCGCTCCGCCGGGCCATCGTCGACGGGGACGCGATCGCGCTCACGGTCACGCCGGGCGTCGGCAAGAAGGTCGCCCAACGGGTCGTCCTCGATCTGCGTGACCGCCTCGGCGGCGACGGCGATCTCGTCGTCGAAGGGGCGCTCGCCGACGTCCGGGAGGCCCTGCTCTCGCTGGGGGTGACGCCGCAGGAGGCAGGCGAGGCCCTCGCGGGCGTCGAGGTCGACGATCGCGAGGTCGAGGACCTGCTCCGCGAGGCGCTCCAGCGCGTGGGACGATGAGCCGCGAGATGACCGACGAGCTCATGAACCTGAGTGGCGACGACCGGGTGATCGAGGCCGCCGCCCGGTCGCCCGAAGATCGAGAGTTCGACGTCGCGCTGCGGCCGCGGACGCTCCGCGAGTTCGTCGGGCAGGAGCGGGTGAAGGAACAGCTCTCGTTGCTCCTCGAGGGCGCGCGCAAGCGGAATGAACCCGTCGACCATCTCCTGTTCAGCGGGCCGCCCGGTCTCGGCAAGACGACGCTCGCGCAGATCGTGGCGAACGAGATGGGCGCGGGCTTCCAGCCGACGAGCGGCCCTGCGCTCGACCGGCCGAGCGACCTGGCGGCGATCCTCACGAACCTCGCCGACGGCGACGTCCTGTTCGTCGACGAGGTCCATCGGATGCCCCGGGTTGTCGAGGAGGTGCTCTATCCGGCGCTCGAAGACTTCAACCTCGACGTCGTGCTCGGCAAAGGACCGACCGCACGCTCGATCACGACTCGAGCTCCCGCGGTTCACCCTGATCGCGGCCACGACCAGGCCGGGGCGCATCACCCTGCCGCTGCGGGAGCGGTTCGGCTTCTCGCCGAGGCTCGACTACTACGACGCCGAGGAGCTCACGCGGATCGTCCGGCGATCCGCCGGCATCCTCGAGGTCGCGATCGACGACGAGGGTGCCGGCGAGATCGCGCGGCGTTCGCGCGGCACCCCACGGATCGCGAACCGACTCCTGCGGCGGGTCCGCGACTTCGCGGAGGTTCGCCGCGACGGTTCGATCGGTGGCGACGTCGCGCGGGCAGGACTCGAGGTCTTCGAGGTGGACGAGCAAGGTCTCGACCGGCTCGACCACGCGATCCTCGGCGCCGTGATCGAGAAGTTCGGTGGGGGTCCCGTGGGATTGTCGACCCTCGCGGCTGCGGTCGGCGAAGAGACCGACACCGTCGAGGACGTGGTCGAGCCCTACCTCCTACAGCTCGGCTTCCTCCAGCGGACGCCTCGCGGCCGCGTGGCGACGGAGCGCGCCTTCCGTCATCTCGGCGTTTCGGCTCCGGGCACGCTCCCCTTGTGACCTGCGACGACGCGGGGGGGCTGGGCCGCCCCGGGTAGACTCCGGGGCTGTTCCGAGCTTCACGTGACCCTCACGAAAGTAGGATCGATGATCCAGCTCATCCCCCAGGCACTTCTCGCCCAGGACGCGCAGGGCGGCAGTGCCCTGTCCTTCTTGATCTTCCTCGTGCCGATCGGCCTGTTGTTCTTCCTGATGCGTTCCCAGCGCAAGCGCATGGCGCAGCAGCAAGCGGTACAGCAGGGCGTCGAGATCGGCGACGAGGTGCTGACCTCGGCCGGGATCTTCGGCACGGTGGTCGAGATCGCAGGCGACGACACGATCTGGGTCGAGATCGCCCCCGGCACCCGGGTGCACATGGTCCGCGGCGGCGTCGCCCGGCGGCTCGTGGACGACGACGGGACGAACGGAGACGAGGACCCGGACGAGGAAGGGTCGGAGGAAGAGGGGGCGACGGGCGCGCCGTGAGCGCGAAGGGTTCGATCGACCCGACCTCCGAGCCGCCGGTCGAACCGGCGCCGGTCCTCCCGCCGCCGCATCCGACCCACCCGCATGTCCCCGGCCCCGACGAGCAGCCCGGCATCACGCTCGAACAGGTGCAGGACAACCAGGAGCTCTCGCTCTACATCACCTCGGCCGATCGCGTGATGGAAGCGATGGGCTACACCGAGCACGGGTTCCGCCACGCGAACCTCGTCGCCAGCATCGCGTATCAGGTGCTCCATCGCCTCGGGTACACCGAACGTGAGGCGACCCTCGCCTGCGTCGCGGGCTACCTCCACGACGTCGGCAACGCGCTCGCCCGCGATGCGCACGGCCAGACGGGCGCCGTGCTCGTGTATCAGGCGCTCCGCGGCGACGTGCCGGGCCACGACCTGATGCCCGTCCTCGCGGCGATCGCGAACCACGAGGAGACCGAGGGCACGGCGGTCTCGGCCGATCTCGGCGGCGGTGATCCTGGCCGACAAGTCCGACGTGCATCGGAGCCGCGTCCGCAAGCTCCGGCCAGGTCGAACACGACATCCACGACCGCGTGAACTACGCCGTTGAGCAGTCGTTCCTGCGGGTAGACTCCGACGCTCGCACGGTCAGCCTCGAGCTGACGATCGACACGCGGATCAGCCAAGTGATGGAGTACTTCGAGATCTTCCTCGGCCGGATGCAGATGTGCCGCTTCGCGGCGGAGATGCTCGACGCGCGGTTCCGACTCGTGATGAACGGAGCCGAGCTGGCGTGAAGAAGAGCCGAGGTCTATGGGTCTCCGTGGCCTTCGTCCTGCTGCTCACCGGCGCATCGGTCGCCGGTTTCGCGGCCGGCGCCCTCAAGCCGGTGCTCGGCCTCGACCTTCAGGGCGGCGTCGCGGTGATCCTGTCGGCACCAGACGACACGCCGACCGACGTGATGCAGCGAGCGCTCGAGAACATCCGCAGCCGCGTCGACGCCTTCGGGGTCGGCGAGCCCGACATCTTCGTCTCGGCCAACACGATCGAGGTGCAGATCCCGGGGTCGGCCAGGAGTACCGTCGAGGAACGCGGGACCGACGAGACGTGCCTCGTAGGCGAAGATGCCGAGGGCGAGCTGGTCAACCACGGCTGCAGCGACGATGCCTCGACCGTCGAGGAGGCGTTCGGGGCAGCTGGAGGTCGAGTCACAACCCGCCGAGGTGTGCCTTCGCACGGGCGACGAGGATCTCGGATGCTACGGGAGCCGCGAGGCGGCGACGGCCGCCCAGGCCGGGATCACGGTGCAGCCGCAGGCCCCGGCGAGCCCCTCGTCGAGCGCGTCGCCGAGCGGGTCTCCGTCGGCGTCGGCCGGCCCGGCACCACCGGCCGAGCGCTATTGCCTGACCGATCCCGCCGGCGAGGAGCTCGCCTGCTTCGGTTCGCGCACCGAAGCCGACGACGCCCTCGCGGCGGTCGAGCTTCGCGTCACCGAGCGGACCTGGTGCGTCGTCGACACCTCCACTCGACCGGAACCGACGCCCACGCCGACGCCCGAGCCCTCACGCGGTGACGAGCCGGGGCCCAATGCATCGGCAGGCGCGTCGGTGAGCGCGTCGGCGAGCGAGAGCCCGTCCCCATCGCCGAGCCCCACGCCGGCCGGGATCGCGTCCCTCGATCTCGAAGGTGCTGCCGAGGTGCCATGCGCTCTCGGAACGAAGGAGGACGCCGATGATGCGCTCGCCGCGATCGAGGTGCGCGACATCTCGACCGAGTTCTGCGTCGTGAGTTCCGCGGGCGAGGGCCTCGGATGTTTCCTGAGCGAGGCGGCCGCCGAACAGCGGCAGCGCGACACCGGGCAGGAGCGTCTCCTCCAGGTGATCGGAGAGACGGCCCGGCTCGAGGAACGAGCGGTGCTCGACGTGATCGCGCCGCAGGATCCGCGCTGGGTGTCGACCCCCATCACGTGCGAGACCGCCGAAGAGCGCGAGCAACCTGATTGCTCCTTCGACGCCCTCGCGGGCGAGGAAGTCGTGTATCTCCGGCAAGACGGGGCGAAGCTCCGGCTCGGTCCGGTGGTCCTCACCGGCGAGAACGTTGAGCGGGCGAGCGCCGTGCTCCAGGGCGGCGGGAGCACCGGGGTGGTGACCGAGTGGGCGGTCGATTTCGTGCTCGACGGAACGGGGTCGGATGCGTTCGCCGAGGCCACGACGGCCGCCGTCGGCGCCCCCCCGCCGACGAACCAGATCGCGATCGTGGTCGACCGCATCGCGATCTCGGACCCGGTGGTACAGCAGCCGATCACGAACGGCACCGGCGTCATCACGGGGGGATTCACCGAACAGGACGCGAAGGACCTCGCCACCCAGCTGAACGCGGGCGCCCTGCCGGTCGAGCTCACGCGCCAGTCCGTCCGCTCGGTGAGCCCGACGCTGGGCGAGGAATCCCTCGACCAGGGCATCCTCGCCGGCGCCGTCGGACTGATCCTGCTCTTCCTCTACCTCCTCTTCTACTACCGGCTCCTCGGGGTGGTCGCGTGGGCCGGCATGTCGATCTGGGCCGTGCTCGCCATCGCGCTCGTCGCGCTGGCCGGCGACTCGTTCGGCTATGCCCTCACCCTCGCCGGGGTCGCCGGGCTCGTGATCTCGCTCGGCGTGACGGCCGACTCCTACATCGTGTTCTTCGAACGGCTCAAAGATGAGGTCCGCAACGGACGCTCGCCTCGGTCGGCGGTCCAACCGGCGTTCGCGCGATCGTTCCGTACGATCGTGGCGGCCGACATCGTGACGGGGATCGCCGCCGCCGTCCTGTATTTCACCGCGGTGAGCTCGGTACGGGGCTTCGCGCTCACCTTGGGCGTGTCGGTGATCCTCGACCTCTTCGTCGTCTACTTCTTCAAGCGGCCAACCGTGTTCCTCATCGCGCGGAACCGCCGGCTCGTCGAGATGCGGGGCTTCGGCCTCACCTCGGGCGTCGCCGGCGAGGCCGACGAACCCGGTCCGATCGGAGCCGACGCATGAACCTGCGTCACGCGATCGATACCTACCGCGGCCATACGATCCCGCATTTCCGCTTCACCGAGCGGCGGAACGTATGGTTCGCGTTCTCGGCTGCGCTGCTCGTGCTGTCGTTGATCGGGCTGTTCGTGCGCGAGCTCGATCTCTCGATCGACTTCCAGGGAGGCGCACAGATCTCGTTCGCCGTCGCCGAAGGCAGCTCGATCACGGTGGAGGAGGTCGACGCGGTCCTCGCCGGCAACGGGATCGACGACGCCGAGACGCAGCTCGTGAACGAGGGACAGGAGGTGGCGATCAAGACGGAGTCCCTCGCCGGCGAGGGGATCGACGCCGACGTGCTGCTGAGCGAGCTCGCGGCAGCCGGCGGGATCGATCGGACGGAGATCACCGTCGAAGACGTCGGCCCGACGTGGGGGGCCGAGATCTCGAGGAAGGCCCTGCGCGGTCTGTTGGTCGTGCTCCTCGCGATCGCGCTCTACATCACGCTCCGGTTCGAGTGGGCGATGGCGATCGGCGCGCTCATCGCGCTCCTCCACGACGTCGTGATCACGGCGGGGTTCTACGCGCTCGTCGGTCGTGAGGTGACGCCCGAGACGGTCATCGCGATCCTCACGATCCTGGGGTTCTCGCTCTACGACACCGTCGTGATCTTCGACAAGATCAAGGAGAACGGCGACTCGCCGGCGTTGGTCGCGAGGCTCGGGTACGACGGCGTGATCGATCTTTCCCTGAACCAAGTCCTGATGCGGTCGGTGAACACTTCACTCGTCGTGCTGCTGCCGATCCTTTCCCTCCTGCTCTTCGGTGGTGAGACGTTGAAGGACTTCGCGTTCGCGATGTTCATCGGCACCGCGATCGGCGCGTACTCGTCGATCTTCGTCGCCGCGCCCGCCCTCGGGATCCTCAAGCGCCGCGATCCCCGGATCCGGCAGGCCGAGGAGCGCCGGGCCACGCGTGAGGGTCGCGTGGTCGGCGCGAGATCGGCGGCGAGCACCGCCGCATCGGGGGACGCGGGAGCGGCCGTCGTGGATGACGCGGCCGCGGCGAGCGCGACCGCGCGCACCTCGAGCCGGCCGCGGCCCACCTCGAAGCGGAGGCCCCCCGCGAAGCGGAAGCGGAGGTAGACCGTGGACATCGAACAGATCAAGGGCCTGATCCGCGACGTGCCGGACTTCCCGGAGCCCGGGCATCGTCTATCGAGACATCACGCCGGTGCTCGCGAACCCGATCGCGTTCTCGACGATCATCGACCTGATCGTCGTGCACTTCGGCCGCGGCAACGTGGACAAGGTGGTGGGGATCGAGGCCCGCGGGTTCATCCTCGCCGCGCCGGTCGCGTACCACTTCGGGGCGGGCGTGGTGCCGGTCCGCAAGAAGGGGAAGCTCCCGGCGGCGACGATCGACGAGGAATACGCCCTGGAGTACGGCACCGCCACCCTCGAGATCCATCGCGATGCGGTGACGCCGGGTGAGCGGGTGCTCGTCGTCGACGACGTCCTCGCGACCGGAGGGACCGCGCAGGCGGCCGCCTCGCTCGTCGAGCGGATCGCCGGCAAGGTGTGCGGCATCGCCTGCATGATCGAGCTCGACTTCCTCGGGGGTCGCGAGAAGATCGCGGAGCACGAGCTCTTCACTTGATCCACTACTGAGCCGGCCTGCCGGGCTGGCGTCGCTCCGGACGTACACTGGCTGGTAGGGAGCGTGAGCAGCCATGGACGGCCCCGATGGGCGGTATGGACAGTAAAGAAGGGTTGCGGGTCGAACCGCCGCCGCGCCGTGTCGGCCGCCTGCCCCGCCCTCGGCTGCGTCGTTCCGACGCCGGAACCGCCGCCCCGGTTGGCGCCCCTCCTCAAGAAGGTGAGGGCCTACAACCCGAAGGCCGACATCCGGGAGCTCGAACAGGCCTACGTGGTGCGCCGAGCGCGCCCACGAAGGCCAGCACCGGCGATCGGGTGAGGCGTTCATCGAGCACCCGCTCGCGGTCGCGCGGATCCTCGCCGAGCTTCGCCTCGATACGACGACGCTGGCCGCGGCGCTCCTGCACGACACCGTCGAGGACACCGATGTCACGCTGGAGGCGTTGGAAGAGGAGTTCGGCGACGAAGTCGCGCACATCGTCGACGGCCTCACGAAGCTCGACAAGCTCGAGTTCCGCACGCGCGAGCTCGCGCAGGCCGAGAACGTCCGCAAGATGGTCGTCGCGATGGCGGGTGACATCCGCGTCCTGCTGATCAAGCTTGCGGACCGGCTCCACAACATGCGGACCCTGTCGCCGCTGGCCCCTCAGCAAGCAGCGACGCGATCGCGACCGAGACGCTCGAGATCTACGCGCCGCTCGCGAACCGCCTCGGCGTGCAGGAGATGAAGTGGGAGCTCGAGGACCTCTCGTTCAAGACGCTGCACCCGGTCCGTACAACGAGATCGCGAGCCTCGTCGAGACCCGTCGGGAGGAGCGCCAGACCTTGATCGCCGAGCTCACGATGACCCTGCGTCAGAAGCTGAAGGAGCTCGGCATCAAGGCCGAGGTCGAGGGTCGTCCGAAGCACCTGTACTCGATCTACGAGAAGATGGTGATCCGGGGCAAGGAGTTCAACGAGATCTACGACCTGGTCGGGATCCGGGTCCCGGTCGGACTCGCTCCGCGACTGCCTACGGTGCGCTCGGCGCGGTGCACTCCCTGTGGAAGCCGGTGCCGGGGCGCTTCAAGGACTACGTCGCGATGCCCAAGTCGAACATGTACCAGTCGCTGCACACGACCGTGGTCGGTCCGCAGGGCAAGCCGCTCGAGATCCAGATCCGCACGCGCGACATGCACCGTACGGCGCAGTTCGGCATCGCCGCGCACTGGCGGTACAAGGAGGGCAAGGCGAAGGACGGCGAGGATCTGGCGTGGCTCGGCCAGATGATGGACTGGCTGAAGGACATGGCCGATCCGCGGGAGTTCATGGAGGGCCTGCGGATCGACCTGTCCGGCGGCCGGGTCTTCGTCTTCACGCCGAAGGGCGACGTCGTGAACCTCCCGCAAGGCGCGACGCCCGTCGATTTCGCGTATTCGATCCACACCGAGGTCGGGCACCGCACGGTGGGCGCCAAGGTGAACGGCAAGCTCGTCCCGCTCGACTACGAGCTCCGGACGGGCGACGCCGTCGACGTGCTGACCTCGAAGGCGCAAGGCGAAGGGCCCTCGCAGGATTGGCTCCGTTCGTGACGACGCCGCGGGCGCGCTCGAAGATCCGGCAGTGGTTCGCCCGCGGCCGGCGCGAGGACGCGCTCGACCAGGGCAAGGATCTGCTCCAGCGGCAGATGCGCAAGCAGAACCTCTCGTTCAAGCGGCTCGCCACCGAAGACACGATGAAGCAGGTCGCCGCCGACCTCACGTACCCCGACCTCGACTCGTTGTTGGTCGCGGTGGGGGAGGGGCACGTGTCGCCGCAATCGGTGGTCGCCCGGCTCGCCCGGATGATCTCGGGCTCGGTCGACGAGGACGTCTCGACCGACGTGGCCCTGGCCCGCCCGGTACGGATCGGTCCGAAGGTCGACGAGAAGACCCGCCGCCGCGAGGACATCTCCAAGGGCGTCGTCGTGAAGGGCCTGCCGGACGTGTGGGTCAAGCTCGGGCGCTGTTGTACGCCGGTGCCCGGCGACGAGATCATCGGCTTCGTGACGCGCGGCCAGGGGGTTTCGGTCCACCGCGGGGACTGTCCGAACGTGAAGGCGCTCCGGCGCGAGCCCGAGCGCATGATCGAGGTCACCTGGGCAGGCGGCAAGCCGACGTCGTTCGTCGTGGCGATCATGGTCGAGGCCCTTGACCGCACCCGGCTCCTCTCCGACGTGGCGACGGCGCTCTCGGATCACCACGTCAACATCCTGTCGGCAACGTCGACGACCGGCCGCGACCGCATCACGCGACTCCGGTTCACCTTCGAGCTCGCCGACATCACCCATCTGTCGTCGATCCTCGTGGCCGTCAAGCGCGTCGAGAGCGTCTTCGACGCGGTGCGCGTGCTGCAGAGCTGAACCGACCGTGCGCGTGGTCCTGCAGCGGGTGGTGCGGGCGAGCGTGCGCGTCGACGGTGAGATCGTGGGGGAGATCGGCCGGGGGCTCCTGCTGCTCGTCGGGGTCGGCCGGGGGGACCCGCCGGCCCACGTCGAGCGCCTCGCCGAGAAGGTGGCGGGCCTGCGGATCTTCGAAGACGACGCGGGCAAGATGAACCTCGGCCTCGTGGAGGTCGGTGGCGAGGTGCTCGTCGTGTCGCAATTCACGCTCTACGGCGACGTGCGGAAGGGTCGTCGGCCGTCCTGGATCGACGCCGAAGAGCCGGCCGTCGCCGCCGAGCGCGTCGAGGCGTTCGCCGCCGCGCTCGAGGCGCGCGGCCTCCGCGTGGGTCGCGGCGTCTTCGGCGCCCACATGGAGGTCGACCTCCTGAACGACGGCCCCGTCACGCTGGTGCTCGATGCCGACCGCCTCTGAGCGTCCGGTAGCATGGCCGCTTCCATGTACCTGGACGTCTTCGACCGGAACCCCTACGGCACGAACTGCTGGCTCCTCGGTGCCGGAAGCTCCGGCGAGGCGATCGTCGTCGATCCGGGGTTCGACCCGGAAGCCGTCCACGGGTTGCTCGCGAAGAGCGGCAGGACACCGGTCGCGGTCTTGCTCACCCATGCCCACGCCGATCACGCGGCGGAGGCCGGCGTCTTCGCCGGTGGCGAGATCCCGGTCCTGATCCACCCGGCCGACGCGGTCGCCTACGACGACCCCGACCGATGGGCAGGCGGCCCGGGCAGTCCGCTCACACCGGCCGCGATGCTGCGGACGATCGCCGACGGTGAGGTCCTCGGGCTGGCCGGCCTCTCGATCGAGGTGCGGCACACCCCGGGACACACGCCCGGACACTGCTGCTTCCGCGTCGACGGCGACCTGCTGATCTGCTCGGGTGACCTGGTGTTCGCCGGATCGATCGGCCGGTCGGACTTCGCGAACTCCGACCCGGAGGCGATGCGAGCGAGCCTCGAGTGGTTCCTGACCCTGCCCGACGAGCTCGACGTGCTGCCGGGTCATGGCGCCCGCACGACCGTCGGGAACGAGCGTGCCACGAACCCCTTCTTCGCGAGGCTCGGCTGATGGAGCTCGCGCCGCCGCGCGGCACGTTGGACCTGCTGCCCGATCGCGCCGACGCGATGCTCGGCCTCTACGACGACGCCCATCGAATCGCGAGGCTGTTCGGCTTCCGCTACGTCGAGACGCCGACGTTCGAGCACACGGAGCTGTTCGCGCGCACCTCGGGCGACACCTCCGACGTCGTGACGAAGGAGATGTACACGTTCGAGGACAAGGGCGGGCGGTCGATGACCCTGCGCCCCGAGAGCACGGCGTCGGTCGTCCGCGCCTACCTGTCCCACGCGCACGACCTGGGGACGCCGTTCAAGGCGTATTACGTCGGGTCACAGTTCAGGCACGGGCGCCCGCAAGCCGGACGATTGCGGGAGTTCCGTCAGTTCGGGGTCGAGGTGCTGGGAGCCGACGCTCCCGAGGCCGACGTCGAGGTGATCGCGCTCGGCGAGCGTTACCTGCGCGAGCGCGGTATCCGCCGCCACGTCTTGCACCTGAACTCGATCGGCGACGCCACGTGTCGCCCCGCCTACCGCGAGCGTCTCGTCGCGTACCTCGAGCCGTTCCACGACCGGCTCGACGAGGACTGCCGCGTCCGCTTGGCGAAGAACCCGCTCCGGGTCTTCGACTGCAAGGTCGACGGCGGCAAGGATTTCGTCCTCGCGGCACCCTCGATCCTCGATCATCTGTGCGAGGCGTGCGCGTGGCATTTCGCCGCCGTTCGCGAGGGTCTCGGCGAGGCCGGGGTCGCCTACGAGCTGAACCCACGGATGGTTCGGGGTCTCGACTACTACACGCGCACCGCCTTCGAGTGGGTCTCCGAGGCGCTCGACGTCGCGCAATCCACCGTGAACGCGGGCGGCCGCTACGACGGGCTCGCCGAGGCCCTCGGTGGCGCCGCGACCCCCGGCGTCGGCTTCGCGATGGGCCTGGATCGGGTCCTCCTCGCGATGGAGGGGGAGGACGTCGAGCCGCCGCCGCCTCGTGGCCCTCGGTGCGTCGTCGTCGCGATCGGTTCCGACGCGGCCGCCGCCGGACGGAGACTCGTCGCGGAGCTCCGCGACTCGGGCGTCCCGGCCGCGCGCAGCTACGAGGAACGCCCATTGAAGGCACAGCTCAAGATGGCCGATCGGACCGGCGCCGCCTTCGTGGCGATCCTGGGCGAGCGCGAGCTCGCCGACGGAACGATCACCCTTCGCCGGCTGAACGACGGCATCCAGAAGACCGTCCCGGCCGCCGACGTCGTCGGCTGGCTGACCCGGTTGGATGACTGGACCGACGGATGACGGCGCGCTCGGGCATCGAACCCGCCCAGGTCCCGAGGCGCACGGCGATGCGCACGCACGCATGCGGACAGCTGCGGATCGAGGACGCGCAGGTCGACGTGGCGCTCTGTGGATGGGTCGCGCACCGCCGTGATCACGGGGGGGTGACCTTCATCGACCTGCGGGACCGTGAGGGCATCGTGCAGGTCGTGTTCCACCCCGAGGACGCGCCCGATGCGCACGCCACCGCCCAGCGTCTCGGTGCCGAGGACGTCGTCCGCGTGACGGGAGGGGTGCGCGCGCGTCCGGACGGGATGCAGAACCCGGCGCTCGGGACCGGCGACGTCGAGGTGGCTGCCACCGGTCTCGAGATCCTCAACGAGGCCGAGACGCCGCCCTTCCCGATCGAGGACCGGACCGAGGCATCCGAGGATCTGCGATTGCGTTTCCGCTACCTGGATCTGCGGCGCCCGGAGATGACCGAGATCCTCGCGCTCCGGCACACGATCACGCGGCTGGTCCGCGAGCACATGGACGCGCTCGAGTTCCTCGAGGTCGAGACGCCGATGCTGACGCGGTCCACGCCAGAGGGCGCCCGCGACTTCCTCGTGCCCTCGCGGCTGCTGCCCGGGTCGTTCTACGCGCTGCCGCAGTCACCGCAGCAGCTCAAGCAGCTCCTGATGGTCGCCGGGCAGGATCGCTACTACCAGATCGTTCGATGCCTCCGCGACGAGAACCCGCGTGCCGATCGCGGCTTCGAGTTCACGCAGCTCGACGTCGAGATGTCCTTCGTCGACGAGGAGGACGTGATCGCGGTGATCGAGCCGCTCTACGCGCGGATCGTCGCCGAGACCCAGGGCGTCGCGGCCCCGACTCCGTTCCCTCGCATGACGTACGGCGAGATGTTCGATCGCTACGGGTCGGACAAACCGGATCTTCGCTACGGCATGGAGCTCGCGACGCTCACCGATCTGTTCGACGGCAGCGGCTTCAACGCCTTCGCGAAGGTCGTCGCCGACGGAGGAGCGATCAAGGGGCTCGCCGCACCCGGCGGCGGTTCGCTCTCCCGCAAGGTGCTCGACGCACTCGTCGACGAGACGAAGGGCCGGGGAGCGGCAGGTCTCGTCTGGCTCGTCGTCGAGGAGGGGGGCACGATCCGGTCGCCCGTCGAGAAGTTCCTGACGAGCAACGAGATCGAGGGGTTGATGGCGCGGACCGGCGCCGGTCGAGGGGATCTGATCTGCGTGGTCGCCGATCGCCGAGACCGTGCCGACGTCGCGCTCGACGGGCTGCGCCGCGACCTCGCCGCGCGTCTGGATCTCGTGCCGCCGGGCGTCTGGGCGTTCTGCTGGATGACCGACCCCCCGCTGTTCGAGTGGTCCGACGACGAGGACAAGTGGGTCTCGGTGCACCACCCGTTCACCGCTCCGGCGTCTGCGGAGCCCTCGGAGGCGGCGAACCTCGACCCGGCGACGGCGACCGCTCGGGCCTACGACCTGACGCTGAACGGTTTCGAGATCGGCGGCGGTTCGATCCGGATCCACCGTGCCGAGGTGCAGGCCCGGGTCTTCGACGTGCTCGGACTGGACGCCGACCAGCAGGAGTCGCAGTTCGGTCATCTGCTGCGGGCGCTCCGGTACGGGGCCCCGCCGCACGGCGGCGTCGCGATGGGCATCGACCGGATCGTGATGCTGATGGCGGGCAAGGAATCGATCCGCGACGTGACCGCGTTCCCAAAAGCGCAGTCGGGCGCCGATCCATTGACGGGAGCCCCGGCCACGGTCGACGAGGCGCAGCTCGCGGAGCTCGCGATCCGGGTCGTCCTTCCTCCGCCGCACGAGGACTCCCCGCGCGGCGACGGACGGGCATGACGGCGCTCACGGCAGGGGATCTGGCCTTGCTGCGGGGGCAGAACTACGCGTGGTTCGTGACCCTGCGGGCTGACGGCTCGCCGCAGGCAAGCGTCACCTGGGTCGACGCGACGGATTCGCACGTGCTCGTGAACACCGCCTCGGGCCGCCTGAAGGACCGCAACGTGCTCGAGGACCCGCGGGTGAGCGTCGCCGTGCAGCGCCATGGGGACGCCTACGAGTGGATCTCGATCGACGGGACCGTCGACGAACGCGTCACCGGACCCGAGGCGGAATCGCACATCGCCGCGTTGTCGCGCCGTTACGACGGGAAGCCCTGGAGCCCGGTCCCCGGCCAGGTCCGGGTGCTGTACCGCATCCGACCGAACCGCATCGTTCGATACGAGCGTTGAGCCTCTTGATGGCCGACACACCCCTCGCCGCCCGCATGCGTCCCAGGACCTTCTCGGAGTTCGCCGGCCAGGCACACCTCGTCGGTCCGGGCAAGGCGCTCACGCAGCTCGTGGAGGCCAAGTCGCTCCCGTCGCTCATCCTGTGGGGTCCCGCGGGAACCGGGAAGACGACCTTGGCCAACCTGCTGGCCGACGAGGTGGGCGCCGAGCTGATCCGGCTCTCGGCCGTCTCATCGGGCGTGGCCGACGCCCGCAAAGTGATGGATGGCGCGCGCGGGGGGCTGTTCCGAACCGTCCTGTTCGTCGACGAGGTCCACCGATGGTCGAAGGCGCAGCAGGACGTCCTCCTTCCGGCGGTCGAGGAAGGCATCGTGACCCTGATCGGGGCCACCACCGAGAACCCGTACTTCTCACTCAACACGCCGCTCCTGTCGCGGTGCCTGCTCCTGCGGCTGGAGCCGCTCGAGACGGTCGAGCTCCTCGCCCTGATGCGGCGCGGCCTCGACGACCCCGATCGTGGCCTCGGTCGCGAGGGCGTGGCGGTCGATGACGACGCGCTCGAACACCTCGCCGCGGCGGCAGGCGGCGATGCTCGGATGGCGCTCACGGGGCTCGAGGCCGCCGTCCTCGCGGCACGGTCGGCCGGGGAACGGACCGTGACGCGAGGGCGCGCCGAAGATGCGATCCAGCGGCGCGCGATCGTCTACGACCGACAGGGCGACGCCCACTACGACGTCATCAGCGCGTTCATCAAGTCGATCCGTGGTTCCGACGCCGACGCGGCGCTGTTCTGGCTGGCACGCATGATCGAGGCGGGGGAGGATCCTCGATACATCGCCCGACGGCTGATCGTCCATGCGAGCGAGGACATCGCGATGGCGGACTCACAGGCGCTCCTCGTGGCGGTCGCGGCGGCGCAGGCGGTCGAGCACGTGGGTTTGCCGGAGGTCCGCCTCAACCTCGCCCACGCCACCGTGTACCTCGCGCGCGCGCCCAAATCGAACAGCGTCTATCTCGCGATCAACGCCGCGACCCAGGACGCGGCCGCTGCCGAGCCGGTGCCGTTGCACCTGCGCGACGCGTCCTACCCAGGCGCTCGCCAGCTCGGCCACGGCAAGGGCTACCGCTACCCTCACGACTTCGCCGGACACCACGTCGAGCAGTCCTACCGCCCCGAGCCGTACGAGGCGAAGCGGTACTACGAGCCGAGCGGTCAGGGTGAGGACACCGGCGAGTGGACGCCCGGCACGGGGCCGCGACGCCGCGGACCGGCGGCGGCGGATCCGCCGGGGGATCCCGCCGGCCACGGACCGGGCGACGGGTAAGCTGTCGGGCTCCACATCGAGCTACCCGGCCCATGCGAAGGAGCACCAGATGATCGCTCTGTCCGGCGGCGACACCGCCCTGATCGTCCTCGCGTCATTCTGGGGTCTGCTGGTCCTGGCCCTGTGCGTCGTCCTCCTGAACACGTTCCGGGTCCTCGAGAGCACGAAGATGACGATCGACACGATGCGCGAGGAGGCCGTCCCGCTCCTGCGTGAGGTCAAGGGGTCCGTCGAGCGCGCGAACCGCGAGCTCGACCGCGTCGACGGCATGCTCGTGTCGGCCGGACGGATCGTCGAGCGGGTCGAGAAGCTCTCCGGTCTCGTCGAGCAAACCGCAGCCAGCCCGCTCGTCAAGGTGATCAGCGTGGGCGCGGGCCTGCGGACGGCCTTCGGGAAGATGGGCAAGGGCAAGGGGCAGACCTCGGGCGCGAGCGGCAAGAAGGTCTAGGTGCGCCGGCTCTTCTGGCTCGCCTTCGGTCTGGGCGCCGGCGCCACCGGAGCCGTGCTCGCCTCCCGTTGGACGCGGAAACAGGCCGACCGCGTCAAGCCCCAGGCGATCGCCCGTGAGGCGAAGGGAGGCATCCTCGACCTCTCGAAGCTCGTCGCCGAATCGATCGAGGAGGGCAAGAGGGCGATGGATGCCCGTGAGCGCGAGCTCCGCGAGAGCTACGACCGTCGCGGCTAGACTCCTGAGGTGGACGCCGATCGGATCCGCGAATCTTTCCTCGCGTTCTTCGAAGAACGCGGGCACACGCGGGTGCGGTCCGCCTCCCTGATCGCGGCGCCCGAGTCGGGGCTGCTCCTGACCGGCTCGGGGATGGAGCAGTTCATCCCGTACTTCCTCGGCCAGGCCGAGGCGCCGTTCGCCCGTGCCACGAGCGTGCAGAAGTGCTTCCGCGCCAACGACATCGAGAACGTTGGTCACACCGACCGGCACCTCACGCTCTTCGAGATGATGGGGAACTTCTCGTTCGGCGACTACTTCAAGGCTGAATCCTGCGCCTGGGGCTACGAGCTCGTCACCGAGCGCTACGGCATCGATCCGGAACGCCTGTGGGTCACCGTGTACGAGACCGACGACGAGGCGATCGACGTCTGGCAAGGGATCGGTATCCCCGCCTCACGGATCGTCCGTCGGGGAAGGCCGACAACTACTGGTGGACCCATGCGGCCGGCCCCGCGGGACCGTCGTCGGAGATCTTCGTCGATCGCGGCCCCCGCTTCGGTCCGGAGGGCGGCCCCGAGGTCGACGAGGATCGGTTCCTGGAGATCTGGAACCACGTCTTCACGCAGGACCAGGTCGACGACCACGCAGGCGTGCTCGGCCCGCTGCCGGCGAAGAACATCGACACGGGCTCGAGCGTGGAGCGCGTCGCCGTCGTGCTTCAGGACGCCCCCACGATCTTCGAGACCGACCTGTTCCGGCCGCTCCTCGATGCGGTGCAGTCGCTGTCGGGCAAGCACTACGGCGCCGACGAGCAGCACGACGTGTCGATGCGCATCGTGGCCGAGCACGCACGCGCGACGTCGTTCCTGATCGCCGACGGCGTGCAGCCCTCGAACGAGGGGCGTGGCTACATCCTGCGTCGCATGCTCCGGCGGGTCGTTTCGCATGCGCGCCGGCTCGGGATCGAGGGCGAGGTGGTCGTTTCGCTCGTCCCCGTCGTCGTCGAGGGCTTCGGCGAGGCCTACCCCGAGCTCGTCGAGAACCGCGCGTTCGTCGAGCAGGTGACCTCGAGCGAGGAGCAGCGCTTCGGCGCCACCCTTCGACAGGGCATGGACCGGCTCTCCGACGCGGTGGTCCGGATCGGGGGGGCGGGGGCGTTGCCCGGCGACGAGGTCTTCCTCCTGCACGACACCTTCGGCTTCCCTCCGGAGCTCGTGGCCGAGCTCGCCGCCGAGCGCGGTCTCGACGTCGACATGGACGGCTACCAGGAGCTGATGGAGGCGCAACGCGCGCGTGCCCGGAAGGCCGCCAAGAAGGTGGAGGTCGGCCTCGATGCGGGGAGCGTGCCGCCGAGCGAGTTCGTGGGATACGACCGGCCCGAGGCCGAGGCCCCGATCGTGATGCTGCTCGATGACGAACAGCGTGAGCTCGAGGCCGCCGAAGAGGGCTCGCGCATCGCCCTGTTCCTCGAGCGCACCCCGTTCTACGCCGAGTCGGGCGGGCAGGTCGGTGATCACGGTGAGATCCGCACCCAGACCGGAACGGTCCGTGTTGACGACGCGCAGTGGGCGGGGCCGAAGGCGATCATGCATCTCGGGACCGTGTCCTCGGGCGAGATCCGTCGCGGGCAGGATGCGATCGCCGAGATCGACCGCCTCCGCCGCGAGGCGACCGCGCGGTCGCACACCTCCACCCACGTCGTGCACTGGACCTTGAAACACGTGCTGGGAGAACACGCCCGGCAGGCTGGGTCGCTCGTGGCGCCCGGCCGGCTCCGCTTCGACTTCCCGCATCATTCGGCGGTACCGCTCGAGACCCTCGAAGGAGCGGAGCTCGAGGCGAACCGCCGCCTCGCCGACGACGACGCCGTCCGGATCTTCGAGACCACGATGGACGAGGCGAAGGCGCTCGGCGCGACGGCGTTGTTCGGGGAGAAGTACGGCGACATCGTGCGCGTCGTCGAGATCGGCGACTACTCGCGGGAGCTCTGCGGGGGGACCCATGTGCTGCACACCGGGAACGTGGCGGTGGTGCGATTCCTCGGCGAGAGCTCGATCGGCGCCGGTATGCGCAGGATCGAGGCGGTGGTCGGTCCCGACGCCCTCCGCGAGATCAACGCCGAGCGCGCGCTGCTCCGCGGCCTCGTCGAAACCCTCGGATCGAAGGACGCCCGCGCGGCGCTCGAGCAGGCACGGCGCGTCGTCGATGACAACAAGCGTCTGCGCAGCGAGCTCGGCAAGCTTCGCGCCGGCGATCGCGACGGGTTGATCGCCTCGCTCGTCGACTCCGCCGCGATCGTCGCCGGCGGTGACGACGGGCTGCTTCTCGTCGTGTCCGAGGTTCCCGGTGAAGACCCCGGCGGGTTGCGCGAGCTCGCGCAGAAGGTCCGCGACAAGCTGAGCGCGCGGCCCGCGATCGTCGTCGTGGGCAACGCCGACAACGGAAGACCCATGCTCGTGGCCGCGGCGACCGCCGAGGCCGTGACGCGGGGGGTGAGGGCGCCCGACGTCCTCGGATCGGCCGCGAAGGTGATCGGAGGCGGCGCGGGCGGCAAGGACCTCCTCGCCAACGCGGGCGGTACCCGCGCCGACAAGGTCGGGGAGGCCCTCGGCGGCATCCCGGCGCGGCTCCGCGAGCTCCTCGCAGACGCATGATCGACGGCGGGGCCGTGAGTGCCGCCGGCCCCGTGCTCGGGCTCGACCTCGGCGATGCGCGCATCGGCGTCGCCCTGAGCGATCCGGGTCGGCGACTCGCCGTGCCGATCGGGACCGTGCACGTCGGCCAACCGCCGGGCGAGTTGAAGGCGGTCGCCGCCCTCGTGACGGAGCATCGTGCCGTGCTCGTGGTCCTCGGGCACCCGCGCTCGATGTCGGGCGGGGCCGGCCCTCGGGCCCGGCACGCGGAAGCGTTCGCCGACGCCCTCAGGGCGATCCTGCCGGTCCCCGTCGAGCTCCAGGACGAGCGCCTTTCGACCGTCGAAGCCGAACGCACCCTCGCCGCGGCGGGGACACGGGGGCGAGCCGCCCGCGCACGGGTCGACGCGGTCGCGGCCAGCGTGATCCTCCAGGCGTGGCTCGACGCTCGGAACGCCGAGACCTGAACGGTTTCGGGGCGCGGCAACCGCAGGAGATCCCTGGTCGCCGGTATCCTCGATCCCCGAGATGGATGACGAACCCGCGGCGCCCGACCGCGCAGCCCGGCCCCACGAGCGTCGTCCGCGTCGGATCGGCATGTTCGTTGCGCTGATCCTGTTCCTCACCCTCGTCGGCGCCGTCGCGGTCGCCGGCTCCTACTACCAGGGATGCCGGGAGGCACCGCCAAGATCGTCCCGGCCGGTCGACTTCGAGGTGCCGGAGGGCGCGACCGGTGAGGACGTGCTGGCGAGCCTCCACGCCGCTGGGTTCGTGCCGTGCGACGGCGTCGTGGGCAACCTGCTGCTTCGCGGCACGGGCAGGGCCGACCAGATCCGCGCGGGCACCTACGAGCTCGTCGTGGGCATGACCCTCGACGAGATCCTCGAGGTCATCACGACGCCGCCGCCGAAGGTTCCGACGATCGAGGCCACCTTCGTCGAGGGCCTCCGGATCGACTCTCCGGTCGCCGGCCGCGAGGACATCGTGTCGGTGGTCGAAGAGCAGCTCGGCCTGTCGGGGGATCGGTTCCGCGAGCTCGCGGAGAGCGGTCGGTTCGGCGTCCCGGGCATCCTCGACCGAGGCGAGAGCCTCGAGGGGTTCCTCTTCCCCGCGACGTATGAGTTCGTCCGCAAGGACCTCGACGAGCGGGAGGTCCTCCAGGCGATGCTCGATGCCTTCGAGCAGGAGGCCGAACGCCTCGAGCTCGTCGCCGGCGCCGAGCGCCTCGGTTTCTCCCCATACGAGATCGTGGTGATCGCCTCGATGATCGAGAAGGAGTATCAGGTCGCCGACGAGGGTGCCGCTGATCGCCGGCGTGATCGACAACCGGCTCGAGCTCGGCATGACGCTCGGGATCGATGCGACCCTTCTCTATGACGATCCGACGCCCGACGGAGAGCTGTCGACCGCCGACATCGAGACCGACACGCCCTACAACACCCGGCTCAACGGCGGCCTTCCGCCGACGCCGATCTCGAGTCCCGGCGGCGTCGGCGGATCCCTCGAATGGGCGCTCGACCCTGCCCAGACCGACTTCCTCTACTACGTGCTCTGCCCCGAAGAGGGACAGGGGCGTTCACCGGTTCGCGGAGACGCTCGGCGAGCACGAGCGGAACGTCGATGTCTGCCTCGGGTGACCCCCACGAGCGCACGATCGGCGGCGCGACGCGCACCGTCGGCGTGATCGGCTGGCCGGTCGATCACAGCCTCTCGCCGACGATCCACAACGCCGCGTTCGCCGCCCTCGAGATGGACTGGGTCTACGTGTCGCTGCCGGTCCCACCGGACTCGATCGAGGAGGCCGTCCGGGGCCTGGGGGCGCTCGGGTTCGTCGGCGCCAACGTCACGATGCCCCACAAGACCGACGCGGCGAGGCTCGTCGACGAACGCTCCGACGACGCCGAACGCTTGCACGCGGTGAACACGATCGTCGTCGGCACCGACGGCATCATGGGCCACAACACCGACGCGCCGGGGTTCGCGCGGTTCCTCGGCGACGACGCGGGTTTCGATGCGAGGGGGCGCGAGGTGCTCTTGCTCGGCGGGGGAGGGGCCGCGCGCGCCTGTGCGCTGGCGGTCGCCCGAGAAGGTGCCGCGCGGGTGACGGTCGCCGTGCGCGACCTGGCCCAGGTCGACGGGGTCCGAGCCGTCGTGGAGGGATCGGACGCACCCGGCGTCGAGGTCGTAGGCGTCGGCCTCGCGGACGCGCCGACCGTCGAGGCGGACCTGGTGGTGAACGCAACCCCGCTCGGCCGGGCGGGCGAGACCCGCCGCATCCGGCGTTCCGGGAGAAGATGGTCGCGGTCGACCTCCTCTATCGGCCGGCGGTGACCCCGTTCCAGGTCGCCGCCCGCGAGGCGGGCGCCGACGCCTTCGGTGGCCTCGGGCTGCTCTTGCACCAGGCGGCGCTCTCCTTCGAGCTGTGGACGGGGCGGGTCCCCCCGATGGCGCCGATGTCGGCCGCTGCGGTGCGGGCCCTGGCGGAGTCATCCGAGGTCCACGGGACCTAGTTCCGTCGGCCACCCTCAAGCATCCCCCGCGCCTCGACGATGCCTCTCGCAGACGAATGGACGACTATTCCGCGCTCGCGCAGCGCGTCGCGGTCACCGTGGGCGACGTGCGCGGCTGTTTGGTCCTGTCCAGGGACGGCCTGGTGCTGGGCGCGTATCCGGAGGACGAATCGGCCGTCAAGCCGGCCTGGCTGAAGTTCGCGACCCTCGGCGAGCCACAGAAGAGCTTCGTCGAGTTCGGCGACCAGATCTGGGTGTACGTGCATCGAGGGCCCTACGCGGCGTTCGTCGTGGCCGGCGCCAGCGTCCGTCCGGGGCTCTTGATCGATCAGATGGAGCAAGCGCTGCTCACCGCCGAGGAGGCTCGGACCAAGCGGGAGCCGCTGCGGGTGCCCGACGCCAACGCGGCTCCTACCGGGAAGCCTCGGACCTCGCTGCATCCGGCCGCCGAGCGCCAGCAGACCGCCGAGATCGCCGTCGGCCCCACCCCCGATGACCAGCGGAGATGGCGCAGCGACTCGCCCGCTGAACCCGTGCCTGGTCCGGGGAGCCAAGAGGAGAGGCCACAGGGGGGGCCGCCGAAGGTCGAGGAGCCGGTCGAGGAGCCGGCGATCAAGCCCGCCGCGGACGAGGCCCGTGACGCCCGGTTCGGCCCTGAAACGGGAGCCCGCAGAAGCTCGTCGGATCGGCCGGATCCGGCGAGGAGAGCGAGACCGAGATCGACCGCGTGATGCTCGCCAAAGAGTTCAGCGGCCTGCTTCAGCCGGACTCTGACGGTGACGAAGACAGTTCCTGAACGACCTAACCCGAAAGCATCCCGTCAGCATATGGACCACGAGGACGCGTCGGCATGACCACCGTCAAGCGGAAGTCGAAGCAGCTCGGCCAGATCTTGATCGAGCTCGACTACATCACGGTCGAGCAGCTCGAGGTCGCCCTCGAGGAGCACCGCAAGACGCCGAAGTCCCTCGGTCGCGTGCTGATCGACATGGGCTACATCAAGGAGCCAGACCTCGTCCGAGCACTCGCGGAACAGGTCGGCCTCGAGTTCGTCGATCTCTCGGACTTCCCGGTGGACGCCACCTCGACGGCGCTCCTGCCCGAGGCGCTCGCTCGGCGCTACCGCGCACTCCCGATCGGAGAGCGCGACGGCAAGCTCGTCGTGGCGATGTCGGACCCGGCGAACGTCTACGCCCTCGACGACATCCGCACGATCACCGGCCGCGACGTGCTGCCGGTGGTCGCGACGGCGAACGACGTCGAACGCGCGATCCAGAAATACGCGGGCATGGACTCGCAGGTCGAGGCGATGGCGAGCATCGTGGCCGACGCCGACACCGGCGAGGGCGAGGAGCTGGAGGCCGCCCTCGAAGACGCCCCGATCGTCAAGCTCGTGAACGCCATCATGACGCAGGCGGTGGGGGACCGCGCCTCCGACGTGCACATCGAGCCGGGCGAGAAGAACGTGCGGATCCGGTTCCGTGTCGACGGCGTGCTCCACGAGCCGATGCCGCCGGCGCCGAAGAACATCCAGGGAGGCCTGATCAGCCGTCTCAAGGTCATGGCCGACCTGAACATCGCCGAGAAGCGCCTCCCGCAGGACGGCCGCATCTCGATGAAGGTCGGGGGCAAGCAGCTCGACCTGCGCGTGGCGACGCTTCCGACCGTGTACGGCGAGAAGGTCGTGATCCGCGTCCTCGACAAGTCCAGCGCCCTGCTCAAGCTCGAGGATCTCGGCTTCCTGCAGGACGCCTACGAGCGTTTCGCCGTGTCGTTCAAGAAACCCTACGGGGCGATCCTCGTGACCGGCCCGACCGGGTCGGGGAAGTCGACGACGATGTATTCGACGCTGAACATCTTGAACGAGGTCGACAAGAACATCATCACGGTCGAGGATCCCGTCGAGTATCGGCTCGGCGGCGTCAACCAGATCCAGGTCAACCCGAAGGCGGGGCTCACGTTCGCGAGCGCCCTGCGATCGATCCTGCGCGCGGACCCCGACATCGTGCTCATCGGTGAGGTTCGCGACCGGGAGACGGCGATGATCGCGGTCGAGGCCGCGCTCACCGGCCACCTGGTGCTGACGTCGCTCCACACGAACGACGCGCCGAGCGCGATCACGCGGCTCACCGAGATGGGCGTCGAGACCTTCCTCGTCGCCTCGGCGATCGACTGCGTCGTCGCGCAACGGCTCGCGAGGAAGCTCTGCGAGAAGTGCAAGACGAAGTACGAACCCGAGGAGCAGGAGCTCCTCGAGGCCGGGTATCCCGAGTGGCTCGTGCCCGAGATCACCGTGTTGTTCCGGCCGCCGGTCGACGTCGACCAGCGCCGGAAGTGCGGCTCGTGCGCCGGGACGGGCTATCGCGGTCGGATCGGGCTCTACGAGGTCATGCCGATGACCGAAGAGATCGAGCGCCTGACGGTCGAACGCGCGTCGTCCGAATCGGTCAAGACCGTCGCGATCCAGCAGGGGATGATGAGTCTCCGTGACGACGGGCTCGAGAAGGTCCGCATGGGTATGACCTCGATCGAAGAGGTCGCGAGGGTGGTGAAGTGATGAGCTCGGTAGCCCAGCAGGACGAGGATCACCAGGTACCGGTGCCGGAACTGCTCGGCAAGCTGCTCGAGAAGCAAGGTTCGGACCTGCACCTGACGGCCGGCGCCCCGCCGACGGTCCGCGTGAACGGCGACCTCGAGCGGCTCGAGGATTACGCGCCGCTGAGCCCGCGAGCCTTGCAGGGCATGGTCTACGCGATCCTGCCCCAGAAGCTCCGCGAGCGTTTCGAGCAGGAGCTCGAGCTCGACATGTCGTATTCGCTGCCCGGCCGGGCCCGGTTCCGAGTGAACGTGTTCATGCAACGCGACGCCGTCGGCGCGGTCTTCCGGGTGATCCCGTTCGAGATCAAGGCGATCGAGGAGCTCGGCCTGCCGCCGATCGTGGCGGACATCGCGCGCTACCAGCGGGGCTTCGTGGTGGTCACCGGACCCACGGGATCGGGCAAGTCGACCACCCTCGCGTCGATGGTGGACGTCGTGAACAACGAGCGGGCGGGCCACATCATGACGGTCGAGGACCCGATCGAGTTCCTGCACAAGCACAAGTCGTGCATCGTGAACCAGCGCGAGATCGGCGCCGACACCCACGGGTTCGCGTCGGCCCTGAAGCACGTCCTGCGGCAGGACCCCGACGTCATCCTCGTCGGTGAGATGCGCGACCTCGAGACGATCGGGACCGCGATCACGGCGGCCGAGACCGGCCACCTCGTGTTCGCGACCCTGCACACCCAGGATGCGCCGCAGACGATCGACCGCATCATCGACGTGTTCCCTCCGCACCAGCAGCAGCAGGTCCGGGTCCAGCTCGCGACGACGCTGCAGGGCGTCGTCACGCAGCAGCTGATCCCGACGGCCGACGGGAAGGGCCGGGTCGCGGCGATCGAAGTCATGGTGGCCACGCCCGCCATCCGGAACCTCATCCGCGAAGGCAAGGTCCATCAGATCTACTCCGCGATGCAGGCGGGTGGGCGATTCGGCATGCAGACGATGGACATGTCCCTCGCGCAGCACGTCAAGGCCGGCCGCATCTCCCAACAGCTCGCGTTCGAGCGGTGCCACGACCCCGAGGAGCTCACCCGGCTCATGGGGGCGGCGGGGCTGTCCGCGTTCGCCGGGCGGCAACGAGGCCGGACCCAGCAGTGGCATGGGCGGCGGCATGACGATGGGCGGCATGTAGCCGATGCGAGGGAACGACGATGCCTGACACCTTCCGGTACAAGGTCCGCGACAAGACCGGTCAGATCGTCAGCGGCTCGCTCGTCGCCGACAACGAAGCCCTCGTCCTGCAGCGCCTCCGTGAGCAGGGCTATACGCCCCTGGAGGTCGGCAAGCAGAGCCGAGGCTTCAACATCGAGATCGGGAAGAAGAAGGTCAAGCTCAAGGAGATCGCCCTCTTCTCGCGGCAGTTCGCGACGATGGTGAACTCGGGGCTGCCGATCCTGCGAGGGATCTCGATCCTCGCGGACCAGACCTCGAACTCGTCGCTCGCGACGGCGCTGAGCGCCGCCCGGATGGACGTGGAACAGGGCGCCTCGCTGTCCCAGGCGCTCCAGAAGCATCCGAAGATCTTCAACGACCTCTACATCTCGATGGTGAAGTCCGGCGAGACGGGCGGGTCGCTCGACAACACGCTGCTCAGCCTCGCGAGCACGCTCGAGAACGAGGTCCGGCTGCGCGGCAAGATCAAGTCGGCGATGACGTATCCGGTCGCCGTCGTCGCGCTCGTGGTGTTGATCATGAGCGCGATGCTGCTCTTCGTCGTGCCGCAGTTCGAGTCGATCTACGCCGACCTGGGCGGCACGCTCCCGATGCCGACGAGGGCGCTCCTCGCTTTGTCGAAGGCGTTCAAGACGTACTGGTGGATGTTCATCCTCGGTGCGGTCGGGCTGCGGTTCGCGATCCGTCGCTACAAGAAGACCGATGCGGGTCGCCTGATGATGGACGGGTTGAAGCTGCGGATCCCGATCTTCGGGTCGCTGTTCCACAAGACCGCGCTCGCTCGCTTCTCCTCGACACTCGGCGATGTTGTTGCGGTCGGGCGTTCCGATCCTCCAGGCGCTGGACATCGTCATGGACACGGTCAACAACAAGGTGCTGTCCCAAGCGGTCGAGGACGTGCAGTCGGCCGTTCGCGAGGGCGAGTCGATGGCGAAGCCACTCGCGAAATACGCGGTGTTCCCGCCGATGGTCGTGCAGATGATCGCGGTCGGCGAAGAGACCGGTCAGGTCGACGAGATGCTGGACAAGGTCGCCTCCTTCTACAACCAGGAGGTCGAGGCCGCCGTCGAGGCGTTGACGTCGCTGATCGAGCCCCTGCTGATCGCGTTGATCGGCGGCATGGTCGGCGCCGCGGTCGTGGCCCTGTACATGCCGATGTTCCAGATCATCCAGCTGATCGAGTAGCCGGGACTACCCGCGGTCGGGTATCTACCTCGTTTTCGCTGCGCCACCTTCAGGTGCCTGCCTTTGCAGGCCGAAACCAGTGAGGAAGCACACCAATGGGGTGTGCACGACCCATGGAAAGGAGGCGAGGCAGAATGCTCAAGAGGCTCATGAACCGGGTCCGCAGTGAGGACGCCGGCTTCACCCTCATCGAGCTGATGGTGGTCGTTCTTATCATCGGCATCCTGGTCGCCATCGCTCTGCCAACGTTCCTCGGTGCACGGACGCGGTCGCAGGACCGTGCCGCGCAGTCGGATCTTCGTAACGCCCTCGTGGCCGCGAAGACCCTGTACACGGACAACAGCGACTACACGGACGCTCGACGACGCGACTTGCACGGCCGTCGAGCCGTCGCTTGTCGTACGTCGCGACGGCGAACCGCTTCCGCGGCTGCGAACGACTTCGCGGTCAGTGTCAACCCCGACTCGGCCACCGTGTGGGCCGCGGCTCGGTTGTCGGCGTCTGAGCATGTGCTTCTACATCCGGGACGAGGCTACAGGTCCCGGTACCACGTACGGAAGCAGCGACTCGCGCCTGCACCGGTACGGAGGCTGAAGCTCAACGCTCCGCGACCCTGCCTGGTAGCGAGCATGCAGCAAGGCAGCATCGGAAGGGGCGGCCCGAAGGGCCGCCCCTTCGTCGTGCGGGTGGCGCCGTTCCACGTGAGGGCAGACGTGGGATGGCCTCAAGTGCTCCCTCGAGGGTGCCGACCTCTACACGTAGGGAATGGTTCCCCCAGATGGAGCGTGCGCCGAGATGACCCGTTCGCAAATCTGCCGGCGCTGGATGGCGCGGATCGATCGCGACCAGCGCGGGTTCACGATCATCGAGGTGATCGCGGCGCTCGGCATCATGTTGACCCTGCTCGTCTCGCTCGCCTACGTCGTCACGAGCGGGCTCGCCTACCAGCGGGACGCTCGGATGCGCCAGACCGGGAACGCGCTCGCGAACCGGATGATGGAGCAGATCCGTGGCCTTCCATACGAGTCGATCCAGGAAGGAATGCTCAGTACCGACCTGGGCGGCGACACCAACATCGCCTCGTGCGATTCGGAACGACCAAGAAACTCTTCGCCTGCTCGGCCGGCGGCTCGTCGATCCCCGGGACGGGCGAGGAGATCGTCGCGAGCGCCGGGCTTACCACCGTGACGCCGCTCGTGCCGCACCGATCGTCGACGGCACCGAACACCAACGAGACGATCGACGGCGTCAGCTACACGTGGTCGACCTACGTCTCGCAGGCCGAGCCGGACGTCGATGACGATGAGGCGCCGTACCGCGTCACCGTGCAGGTCGGGTGGACCGGGCTCGGGGGAGCCGCAGAGAAGGTACGGATCCAGAGCTTGTTCTGGTCGCCGATCGGCTGCCGGAGCACCGCGACCCACCCGTACGCCGCTCCGTGCCAGGCGTTCTTCTACGGCACGGCGACGGTGCCCGCGGGGCAGATCTCGATCGATCCGACGCCCGAGCTCGAGTGGGCTCGTGGGGACGGAGTTCACGGGGGCGGACCTCGCGCTCGCCGGCGTGAACGCCAGCATCCAACAGGAGCAGGTCGTGCAAGGGTCTGCGCGAACTTCGCCGTGCCGCACGTCGACCTGAGCACCAGCGGCGTGCCGACGACGTATGGAGCCGCCCAGGGCGCCGCGAGCGCCGACTCGGACCCGAACACCTCGAGCACGGACTACCAACGGGTCCGTTGCGGCACCGAGGTGACGTGCGCCGCGCCGGGGAGCTCGCCGTCGTCGCCGTCGGGGGCCGCGAGCGACCGGATCTCGTTCGGGCTGCAGAGCACGACGACCGCCGAGAGCGTGGCGTCGACCACCTCGGCGACCCTCAACCCATGTCCGCCTGCGAACGTCGCCACGGCGGAGAACGACGCGATCTCGTGTGCGGGCGCGAGCTACGTCCAGCCCGGTGACCTCACGTCCTCACTGACGATCGGGAGCGGCGCATCGCTCGGCACGCTTCGACCTTGTACGGGTCGCGCCGTCGGGAGCGACCGATCCAGCGCCGTTCCGAGCGCTCGCCGACCGGGTGAGCTTCGCCGACGATCAACACGTGCACGCCGGTCGCGAACACGGACGGGTGCCTCAAGCTGTCGGCGGCGAGGGCCTTCGGCACCATCGGTATCGGCGGGCTCCCATCGGGGTTCGGCACGCCGACGGGGTGGCAGGGGGCGTTCGCACGGATCACCGGCTACGCCGATTCGGCGACCGCGACCGTGGGCAGCGGCTCGACGTTCCCGACGACGAGCGCCTCGCCTCCATCCGGCCAGCTGCAGATCTATAACGGCACAACCGGCTACGAGTCGTTCGCCTTGAACGGCACCTCGATCGCGGGTACGACCAGGACCTTCACGCGCGTCCAGACGTACACGACCGGCTCCGGCGATCGCGCGGTGACGGTCACGTTCACGCTCGACGGCACGCAGGGCACCAACGCGTCCGTGCTGACGTCTGGGGTTCCCTCCGGAACGGGCACGGTGGAGGGCCGCACCGAAGCCGGCGCCGAGGTCGTCGCGCCGATCGTCGTCGTTCGCGTGCAGATCAGCGTGGAAGGGCTGACGGGGAACCCGATCGTGGACCTGACGACGACCGTCAACCTCGGCACGCTCGACCTGAACGCGTCCTACGTGCCGGAGCCGGCGGCGGGATCGTGACGGGCGCGAAGGGGCCGGTTCGGGGCACGGGCGAGCGCGGGATGACCCTCGTCGAGCTCGTCGTCGCGATGTCGATGCTGAGCGTCGTGCTGCTCATCTTCACGAGCGTGCTGGCATCGGTCCAGCGGACCGTCGTCGTGAACCAGTCGCTGAGCCAGGCGAACGATCAAGCTCGCCTCGCCCTGCAGCAGCTCGACCGCGAGCTCCGCTCGGGCAACGTGATCACGGACCCCGCGAACGCGATCGCCGGCTTCAGCGACGCACCTGCGTACCAGCGTCTGCTGATCTACACGCAGGTGGACCTCCCGACCAGGGGACAGGCGGAGTGTGAGCTCTGGAAGATCACGAGCTCACGCGAGCTCCAGGTCCGCCGCTGGATCCCCGGCGCGGCCACCTGGACCACGGCGTGGCGAACCGTCGCCGAAGACGTCGTCAACCGTGAGACGGGACAGCATGCCTTCGAGATGAACGCGGACGAGCTCAAGGGGGAGCGAACCGTCGACATCGTGTTGCAGGTAAATCCGGTGTTCGACGACACCCCCACCCGGACCATCGAGCTGCGTGCATCGCTGACGGGGCGCAACACCTCCTACAACTATCCGACCAACATCTGTCAGACCCTCCCCGCAGGGGCATGAGGAAGGAACGAGCGATGCGACGAACCTCGATGAGTCTGGATCGCGAGGATGGCATCGCCATGGTCACGGCCATCCTCGTGAGCTTCGTCGTGTTCCTACTGTCGATCGCCGTCGTACGGCAGGCTATCCACAACGTCGACGCCTCCGGATACGACCAGGGGCGGCTGCGCTCGGTGAGCGCCGCCGAAGCGGGGCTCAACTGGGCGTTCAACCAGCTCGAGCACAGCGACGTCGAGGCACTCTGGACCGGGACCGATGGCACCCCGCTGAGCTTCGACGTGGGATCCGGGCCCGTGAGCGTCGAGGTCGAGGTCGTGTATTACGAAGACGAGGAGGGAACCATCGTCTACGATCCAGCAACCGCGAGCGCCGTCAACCCACCGGCGGCGCTGAAGGTTGCCTCGGTCGGAACCACGCCCGCGGGAGAGACACGACGGATGGAGTCGTTCGCGGTCCTCACGCCGATCCCGGGTGGTCTCACCGGCGCGGTGATCTCGAACTCGAACATGACGATCACCAACAACTTCAACCTGTCCGGCAACAACGGGAACGACGGCGACATCATCGTCGAGACGGGGAACTTCATTGCTCCGTCGGGGATCGAGAACATCCGTGGCAATATCCACGTCCCGAACGGATACGCCGACATCACCACGAACGCGCACGTGTTCGGCACGGTCTGGGCAGGCGGTTCCCCGGCGGCGGCCGGCTTCGTCCGCGTCCAGCACCCGCAGGCCCAGATCGACGGGGACGTGAAATCCGCGTACGGCGCCGTCACCGTGCACGCCACCGCGGACGTGCTGGGCAGCGCCTACTACTGCACGGGATCCGCCCCGGGGGCGGCGGTCCAGGGAAGCAAGATCCAAACGTGCAGCCTCGGTCCTCCTCCCACGCAGAGCTTCCCCTTCGTGGAGTTCAGCGCGAGCGTGTGGGGGGCCGAGGGCTTCTACGTCAAGGACTTCGGATCCGCGGTATCGGCGTGCACGGACGCGCGGACCTGGATGCTCGGCACGACCGCGGGCACCTACAACAAGGGTGTGCCGAGCGGAGGCACCGGCATCCCGCTCACGCCTGCGTACACCGGCGTCGCGATCGTGACGCCCAGCGCCTGTCAGTTCACGTCGGTGCCCGCGATGACGAAGGTGGAGATGGGGACCGACCTGGCCATCGTGGCGCATGGTGGCGTCAACCTGGCCAACAACACGATCTGGGAGGGGAAGACAACGAAACGAGACCTCTTCTTCCTCAGCCCGTACACGCCGTCGACGCGGAACTGCCCGACGCAGAACGTCACGATCCAGAACCTCAACACGTTCACGAACGTCGACGTGTCGGTCTACACGGTCTGTACCGCCACGGTCTCGAACAACAACACCTTCAACGGGCAGATCGTCGGCCACACAACCGTCATCCAGGGGAACTTCACGATGAACTACCGGCCCGTGTTGATCCCCGGGACCGACGTCATCGGTTTCGAGCAAGACGTGGCCTACATCCGCGAAGTCGCGGTGTGAGCTTCCGCGGTCCGGCGAGGTTCGGCCGGTAGGGTCGCGGGCGTGGGCGACGCGTGGCTCCGCGCTGCGGTGGCGTTCCCGTTCGGGCTCGTGATCGGGAGCTTCATGACGGTCGTCGTCGCACGGGTGCCGGCGGGGGAGTCCCTCGTTCGGCCGCGTTCTCGATGCCCGTCGTGCGGGACGCCGATCCGCAACCGCGACAACGTGCCGATCGTCGGCTGGCTCCTGCTCCGGGGTCGATGCCGGAGTTGCGGGACACGGATCTCGGCGCTCTACCCCTTGCTCGAGCTCGCGACCGGTGTCCTGTTCGCGGCCGCGTTCGGCGTCTCCGAAGACCGCTGGGTCGGTGCGCTCCTCGCAGCCCTGCTCTCGCTCATGCCGGCGATCGCCGTGATCGACATCCGTCATAGGATCATCCCGAACCGGCTGATGTATCCCGCACTGATCGGCTTCCCGGTCTTCGTCCTGATCGCCTTCGCGGCCGGTGGTGAGGTGGATCCGCTGCGCGCGGGGATCGGGCTCCTCGCCTTCGGCGGAGGACTCTTCGTCGTGGCCGCCGTGAGCGGCGGCATGGGCATGGGCGACGTGAAGCTCGCGGCCCTCGAGGGCGTTGTGCTCGGCGCGCTGGGGCTCCGGTACGTCGCGGTCGCCGCCGGCGCCGCGGTCCTGCTCGGGGGCATCGGCGGCATCGTGGCCCTGCTCCTGGGTCGAGGGCGGAAGTCGGCGATCCCCTTCGGGCCTTACCTCGCGGCAGGAGCGGTCGTCTCGGCCTTCTGGGGAGGCTCGATCGCCGAGGCCTACCTCGGCACCTGGGCATGACCTCGCGGAGCCAGGTGTTTGACTTGCCCTGAAGGCTGGTGTTCCCTGAGCGAGCTCAGGATGACAAGAGTGAACCGATGAGCTCGATGTGGAACATGTGCATCATGTTGCGCATGTGACACGCGAGGGGGATATCACAGAGATGGTTGCCGGCGGCTCGCGCCCGCTCGCCTCGGGTGCCTTCCTCACCGTCGCCGAGGTCGCGGCGGCGATGCGCGTGTCGACGATGACCGTGTACCGCCTCATCAAGACCGGGGAGCTCGCCGCGATCCGCGTCGGCCACAACTACCGCATCCGCGAGGACGACCTCGAGCGGTACCTCGCCACGCGTTCCGTCCACGTGGAGGGAGCCTGATGGCGAAGGGCCGGATCGGCCTCGACGTGGGATCCACCGCGGTGCGCGCCGCCGAGATCTCGGGGGATCGGACGCCGAGCGTGATGCGGGCGGCCCAGGTGCCGTTGCCGGCGGGCGCCGTGGAGAACGGCGAGGTCCGCGATCCGGCGGCGGTCAGCGAGGCCCTCAAGGAGCTCTGGCAACGCGGCGGGTTCAAGAGTCGCCAGGTCTACATGGGCGTCGGCAACCAACGGGTCGTCGTTCGCGAGATCGCGATCCCGTGGCTCCCCGAGAAAGAGCTCCGCGCCTCGCTCGGTTTCCAGGTCCAGGAGTTCATCCCGATGGCGGCCGACGAGGCCGTGCTCGACTTCGACCCGGTGGGGGAGTTCGAGCAGGAGGACCGTCGGATGCTCCGCATGCTGCTCGTCGCCGCCCAGCGCGCCATGGTCGATGGTGTCGTCCAGGCGGCCCAGGGGGCCAAGCTCGAGCCGTTCGGCCTCGACCTCGTGCCGTTCGCGCTCGTCCGAGCCGTCGGCACCGGCGAAGCGGGCATGGACCTGGAGGAGGCCGGCGAAGAGGCGATCATCGATATCGGTGCGCACGTCACGAACATCGTCGTGCACGAGCGCGGCGCGACGAAGTTCGTTCGGATCCTGCCCTCGGGCGGACGCGACGTCACGGTCGCGATCGCCCGCGCGACCAGCGTCGACGACGAAACAGCAGAGCGGCTCAAGCGTGGGGAGACCGTCGAGGCGACCGAACCGGAGGACGACGAGGACGACGAGGAGGGGGTCGAGATCTCGCCGATCCCCTCGGCCGAGGACGTGAACGCCATCGGGTTGACCCGCGCGGGTGCGTTCGTCGACGAGATCCGCTCGTCGCTCGAGTTCTACACCGCCCAGTCGCGGGAGGCACGGATCGGCCGCGTCCTGGTCACAGGCGGCGGCTCGAAGCTCGACGGGCTGCTCGACCTGATGCGGCAACGGATCCCGGTTCCGGTCGATGCCGGGAAGGTCTTCGAGCAGGTGACCTCACAGCTCCAGCTGTCCCCCGAGGCCACCGCCGACGCCGAGCCCGTGCTCGCGGTCGCGGTCGGCCTGGCGATCCCGGGGAGGGAGAAGTGAGCCAGGTCAACCTGCTGCCCCCGGAGATCAAAGAGAACCAGCGTTGGCGGCGCATGACCTGGTTCGTGCTGGCGGGCGGCGCCGTCGTGTTCGGCCTCATCTTCCTGTTCTACCTGGTCCAGGTCGGCCGGCTCGGAGGCGTGAACGACGACATCGAGGCGCAGGAAGCCACGAACGCCCAGCTCCGCCAGCAGATCGCCGAGCTGCAGCGCTTCGAGGACCTGCAGGTACAAGCGCAGGCGAAGGAGCAGCTCCTGGCCGCGGCGTTCCAGGGCGAGGCGCGTTTCTCGGGGTTGCTGATGGACCTGTCGCGGGTCATGCCGTCCGACGCCGCGCTGAACTCGCTGACCCTCACCGTGAGCGCGCGCACCGGCGAGGAGGTCGAGGTCGACCCCACGGCCGCCGGGTTCGTCGGCGCGATCACGACCGCCGGCGAGGCCGAGGGCTTCGACACGCTCAGCACGTGGCTCACCCGCTTGGAACAGATCGAGGGTTGGGTGAACCCGTGGATGAACACGATCTCGCGCCGGGGCGAGGACGGCACGATCTACACGTTCTCCTCGGGTGTGGACCTCACGGCGGAGGTCGTGACCGAACGCGGTCGAGGGGTGACCGATGAAGGGTAAGCGCGCGCCGATCGTCGCGGGCGCCGGGGCGGCCCTGCTCGCGCTGCTGCTCGTGTTCTTCCTCGTCTTGCCGAAGATGAGCGAGGTCACCGAGGCGCAGGGCCAGCTCGACGAGGCCCGGAGCGAGCAGGTCACGCTCGAGTCGCAGCTCAGCGCCCTCGAAGATGCTCGCGACGCGGCCGGCGCGGCGCGCGCGACGATCGCCGAGGTCGACCGGCAGATCCCGCCCACCGCCGATCTGCCGGGGCTGCTGCTCCTCGTGCAGAACGCGGCCGTGAGCTCCGGGCTCGACCTCGTCACGCTCACCCCGGGGACCCCCGCCTTCAACGCCGCGACGGGCCTGTCGGCGATCGGGGTCTCGGTGAGCGCCAGCGGCTCGTACTTCGACGTCGCCGAGTTCATGTTCCGCGTCGAGACGCTGCCTCGCGCCGCGAAGACGTTGACGGTTAGCCTCGCGCCGGGGGCCGTGGGCGACGCGGTGAGCACGACCTCGCCGGAGCTCTCGCTCACCGCGAGCATCGAGCTGTACACGAGTGACACGAGCGCCGGTCCCGGTTCGATCCCCGGCCCGACCACCGATGCGCCGCCCGAGGCGGGGGGCTAGCCATGCCGCTGACCGAACGCGACCGGCGCACCCTCAAGATGGGTGGCATCGTCCTCGGCGTCCTCCTCGTGGGGTTCTTCCTGTTCAACCTGCTGGCGGGCGGAGGCGACGAGCTCCCGCCGATCGAACCGATCCCGACCGACGTGGCCGTCCCGACCGACTCGCCGTCTATCACGCCGACCGTGACGCCGCCCCCGATCGCGGTGTTCACGGGGCGCGATCCTTTCTCGGTGCCGCCGGTGCTCGCGAGTACCAGCGGTGGATCCAGCCCGACCAGCCCCACCAGCCCCACCTCGCCGGGGACGAGCCCTCCGGTGAGCCCTCCGGTGAGTCAGCCGCCTACTCAGCCCGGCGACGGGTCGGGGACGAACCAAGGGGGAGATTCGATCGTGTTGATCGACACGTTCACGCTCAACGGCGTCGGGCGCGCCCAGGTCGACGTCAACGGGCAGGTGTACGACGTGGCCGTCGGCGAGGCGTTCGCGAACGGGCGCTACCGGCTCCGGTCGGTGTCCGCCAACTGCGCCACGTTCGTCCGCGGCGACGAGGCCTTCACGCTCTGCGTGGACGAGAATAAGTAGGCCTCGAGAGCCCCGGCGATCCGCCCACGGGGGGAGCGGTCGCCGGCCGCGAGGGCGGTCCTTCGGGGCCGCCCTCGCATCTTTCTCGCGGCGCGGCGCTCGCATGCGGTGCGCCGTGCTCCCACGTCGCTCCCGGCGACGCCGTCCTTATGATGTGCGGCATGCTGCGTCTGCTCACCGCCGGGGAATCGCACGGGAAAGGCCTCGTCGCCGTGCTCGAGGGGCTGCCGGCGGGGGTGCCGTTCCGGGAACGCGATCTCGAGCTCGAGCTCGCGCGCCGTCGGAAGGGCTACGGTCGAGGGGGCCGGCAGCGGTTCGAGGGGGACCGGTTCGAGGTGATGAGCGGCGTCCGCCACGGCCGCACGATCGGCTCGCCGATCGCGATCACGATCCCCAACGTCGAGTGGGAGCAGAAGTACCGCGACCTGATGGGCGTCGAGGGTGCGATGGACCCGGCGGACCGTTTGACGCGGCCACGGCCCGGGCACGCGGATCTCGTCGGAGCCCAGAAGTACGGTTTCGACGACGTCCGGAACGTGCTCGAGCGTGCGAGCGCACGCGAGACCGCGGCCCGGGTGGCCGCCGGGGTGTTCTGCAAAGCCTTCCTGGGCGGTCTCGGGGTCGACGTGCTCTCCCACGTCGTGCAGATCGGCAGGGTGAAGGCGCCCGGACGCGGTCGATCACCGGTCCCCGAGGACCTCCAGGTGATCGACGCGTCTCCCGTGCGATGCCTCGACGCCGAGGCCTCGGGCAAGATGGTGGCCGAGATCGACGCCGTTCGGAAGGGCCGTGACACGCTCGGAGGGGTGTTCGAGGTCCTCGCCTACGGCGCCCCGCCGGGGCTCGGATCGCACGTGCACTGGGACCGCAAGCTCGACGCCCGGCTCGCCGCGGCCCTGATGTCGATCCAGTCGGTCAAGGGCGTCGAGGTCGGCGACGGCTTCGCGACCGCAGGGCGGCCCGGGTCGAAGGCGCACGACGAGATCGTGGTCCGCGGCGGGCGGATCGGTCGCCGGACGGGGCGGGCGGGCGGCATCGAGGGCGGCACCTCGACGGGGGAGCCCATCCGGGTGCGGGCGGCGATGAAGCCGTTCTCCACGGTGCCGGCGCCCCTGGCCACGGTCGATCTCAGGACCCGGGAGGCGGCCGTGGCGATCAAGCAGCGGACCGACGTGTGCGCCGTGCCGGCCGGCGGCGTCGTCGGGGAGGCCGTGGCCGCATTCGTCCTCGCCGACGCGGCCCTGGAGAAGTTCGGCGGCGATCAGCTGGCCGAGACCCGACGCAACCTCGACCACTACCTGGAGACGCTGCCGTGATCGTGTACCTCGTGGGGATGCCCGGCTCGGGCAAGTCGACCGTCGGGCGTGAGCTCGCGGGCCGCCTCGGCGTCCCGTTCGTGGACCTCGACGCCGAGATCGAACGTGCGGCGGGCAAGACCGTGCCCGAGATCTTCGCGACCGAGGGGGAGGAGGCCTTCCGCGCGCTCGAGGCGAAGGCTCTCGTCGCGGCAGCCACCGAGGATCCGTCGGTCGTCGCCTGCGGGGGCGGGGTCGTGCTCGAGACCGCCAACCGCATCACCCTGCGCAACACCGGCACCTGCGTGTTCCTCGACGTGCCGCTCGAGGGGCTCCGCGCCCGGGTGCGCCCGGCCGCCGACCGCCCGTTGATCCGCCACGAGGGCGACCTCGAAGAGCTGCTCGCGGCGCGCGAGCCCCTGTACCGGGAGTTCGCGGCCCACGTGGTGGACGGCAGCGGCGAGCCGGGCGAGGTCGCCGAGGCGATCGTCGAGGAGCTCCGTTGGAGCGCGTGACCGTCGAGATCTCCGGGCGCTCCTACGACGTCGTGGTGGGCTCGGAGCTCCTCGCTCGCGTGAGCGAGTTCCTGCCGCCGCTCGTCGAGGCAGCCACCGCGTTCGTGGTGATCGATCGGGCCGTGCTCGACGCCACGTTCGAGCCCCTCGCGGCCGGTTTCGGCGAACGCGGGCTGCACGCCGTGCCGCTCGCCGTGCCGTCGGGTGAAGACGCGAAGACGCTCCAGGTCTACGGCACCCTGCTCCACCAGCTCGCGTCGCAGGAGGCGCACCGCGACGACGTCGTGGTCGCCGTCGGTGGCGGTTCGGTCGGGGATCTCGCCGGGTTCGTGGCCTCGACGTACATGCGCGGGCTGCCCGTGGTGCAGGTCCCGACGACGCTCACCGGGCAGGTCGACGCGGCGATCGGCGGGAAGACCGCGGTGAACCTGCCCGAGGGCAAGAACCTCGTCGGCACGTTCCATCAGCCCTCGCTCGTGCTCGCCGACGTGGGAACGCTCGCGACGTTGCCCGACCGGCATTTCCGCTCGGGGCTGGCCGAGGTCGCGAAATATGCCCTCACGCTCGATGCCGACCTCCTTGCCCAGCTCGAGGGCGACCCCTCGCCGATCCTGGCCCGCGATCCGGCGGCGCTGGAGCCGCTCGTGGCCCGCTGCGCCGCGGCCAAAGCCCGCACCGTCGCTGCGGACGAACGTGACACCGGCGCTCGATTGCTCCTGAACTACGGCCACACGCTCGGCCACGCGCTCGAGCTGCTCGAAGGATTCGCGGGCCGTACCCACGGCGAGGCGATCGCGATCGGGATGGTCTTCGCCGCCCGGCTCGCCGAGGCCAAGGGCATCGCGCGGCCCGGCCTGGTCGCGCGGACCCAACGACTCCTCAAGGCGCTCGGCCTGGAATCCGACGGACCCCTGCCGCCGGCGAGCGAGATCGTGGGCGCGTTCTCGCTGGACAAGAAGTTCCACGGCGTGGTGCGCTTCGTTCTCCTCGAAGACGTCGGCCGCCCCATCGTGGTGGACGACACCCCGACCGACGACGTGCGATCGATCCTGCATGAGATGGGAGCCGCCGCGTGAACGTGCTCTACCTGTTCGGCCCGAACCTCGGCGCGCTCGGCCGCCGCGATCCGGAGACGTACGGCAGCCAGACCCTGGCGCAGATCATGGAGGAGGTCGATCGCCGGGCGCTGCAGCTCGGCCACACGATCCGCTGGCATCAATCCGATCATGAGGGCGATCTCGTGGGCTGGCTCCTCGCGGCCGCCGACGAAGGCGTGAGCGCGGTCGTACTGAACGGGGGGGCCCTCACGCACTACTCCTATGTGCTGCGCGACGCGATCGAAGCGTGCGGGCTGCCGACGATCGAGGTGCACATGTCCCACATCCAGGGGCGCGAGCCGTTCCGTCGGCGATCGGTCACGGCCGAGGTCTGTCGCGCGTCCATCACCGGCCTCGGAGCCGGGGGCTATCATCTGGCCCTGGAGGCGATGCCGTGGATCACCAGCTGAGGAGGACGGCGCTCGCCGCGCGCCTCGATGAGCTCGCGACCGACGCCGTCCTCGTGACGGCGTTGCCGAACGTTCGCTACCTGACCGGCTTCACCGGCTCGAGCGGCGCGGTCCTCGTCGGCGCCGCGGAAGCGGTGTTCATGACCGACGGTCGGTACATCGAGCAATCGCGTCGCGAGGTCCCCGACCTCGAGCGCGAGATCGCGGACGAGGGATTCGATGCGGCCATCGCCGCTCGTGCCACGACGCTGGGGTTGACCCGACTCGGATTCGAGGCCGCCCACCTGACCGTGGCCGAGCGCGACCGTCTCGCCGGCGCCCTCGGGGGCGTCGAGCTCGTGCCGGTCGTGGGCGCCGTGGAGCACGCGAGGCGTTCGAAGGATGCCGACGAGCTGCAGGCGCTCGGGCGTGCGCAAGCCTCGACGGACGAAGCGTTCGACGACGTCCTCGACATGATCGAGGTCGGCATGACCGAGCAACAGCTCGCCGCGTTGCTCGATCAGACGCTCCGGCGCGCCGGCGCGCAGGGACTGGCCTTCGACCCGATCGTGGCGTTCGGCGAATCCGCGGCGGAACCCCACCACGAGCCGGGCCACCGGATCCTCGAGGAGGGCGACGTCGTGAAGCTCGACTTCGGTGCCCGCTGGGCCGGGTATCACGCCGACATGACGCGGACCGTCGCGTTCGGCTCACCCGCCGCCGAGCTGCGGAAGATCCATGACGTCGTCCGGCAGGGGCAGCAGGCCGGCATCGACGCCATCAGGGCGGGGGTGCGAGCGGGGGACGTCGATGAGGCAGCGCGACGGGTGATCGACAACGCGGGCTACGGCGATCGGTTCACCCATGGCCTCGGCCACGGGGTCGGCCTCGAGATCCACGAAGGCCCGTGGCTCCGCCGGGGGAGCGACGACGTGCTGCCCGCGGGCGCGGTCGTCACGGTCGAGCCCGGGGTGTACGTGCCCGGTCTCGGCGGCGTCCGCGTCGAGGACATGGTCGAGGTCACCGACGACGGCAGCCGCGTGCTCGGCACCTCGTCCCGAGAGCTGATCGAGCTGTAAGGAGCGAGCCTTCCCGTGAGCGTGTCCACCAACGACTTGAAGAACGGCATGACCCTCGAACTGGACGGCACGCTGTTCCAGGTCATCGAGTTCCAACACGTGAAGCCCGGCAAGGGCGGCGCGTTCGTGCGCTCGAAGCTCCGCAACGTCAGGTCGGGAGCCGTGGTCGAGAAGACGTTCAACGCCGGCGTCAAGGTCGGTCTCGCGATCGTCGAGCGCAAGGACATGCAGTACCTGTATCCCGACGGCGACGGCTACGTCTTCATGGACCTCGAGACCTACGAGCAGGTGCACGTCCCCACCGCGGTCATCGCAGGCGCGGGGAGCTACCTCACCGAGGGTGGCGGCGCACAGGTCTCGATGCACGAAGGGGTGCCGATCTCGCTCGACCTGCCCGCGTCGATCGTGCTCACGGTGACGACGACCGACCCCGGGGCCAAGGGCGATACGCGCACCGGCGCCTTCAAGCCGGCGACCGTCGAAACCGGCCTGGTGGTCAACGTGCCGCTGTTCGTCGAGGAGGGCGAGCGGATCAAGGTCGACACGCGCAGCGGGGAGTACATCGAGCGCGTGAAAGCGTGACCTCGCGCCGGCAGGCCCGCCGAACGGCCGTCGATGTCCTCTATCAAGCGGATCTCACCCGGGAGGATCCGAGCGAGGTCCTGCAGGAATGGCGCGAGGCCGGTCGCGACATCCCGCCGTTCACGGCCGAGCTCGTCGAAGGGGTCGGCGACCACATGCCCGGTATCGATCTGCTGCTCGAGGAACACGTCGAAGGGTGGACGCTCGCCCGGATGGCGGCCCTCGACCGGACGATCCTGCGGGTCGCCGTCGAGGAGCTGGTGCACCGATCCGACGTGCCGGTGTCCGTGGCGATCAATGAGGCGGTCGAGGCCGCGAACGAGCTTTCGACCGAGGACTCCGGGCGCTTCGTGAACGGGATCCTCGGGCGGATCGCGCGGGAGCGCGCCGAGGCGGCCGAGCGCCCCGCTCCGTGAGGGTCGACTCAGACCTGATCGTGGGGCGGCTGGATCGGCGGTGACTGGTCGGTGGGCGTCGCCTGCGGCGGCGCGGGAGCCGGAGCCGGAGCCGGAGCCGGCGGCTGCTGGACGGGAGGTTGCGCGGCGGCCCTGGCGGCCTGCTCTTCCTCGGTGACGCCGTCTCGGAGCCCCTTCTTGAACTCGCCCTGCGCGCGACCGACCGAGCGCGCCATCTCGGGGATCTTCTTCGCGCCGAACAGCACAGCCACGGCGATCACGCCGACGACGATCCACTCAGGTCCCATGTCAGCTCACCTTCCGAGGTCGGGTGCTCGAGGTTCCAGCACCAGGATACGCGCCGCTGCGTGCTCGCAACAGGCAGGTCGACGAGGGCTCGGGCCCGGGCGCTGGTGGTCGGTCGCTGCTCGCGGTATGCTGCCTGCGCACGGCTTCCCCTTTAAGTCCGGTCCCGCGAGGCCGGGAAGGGAGACAACGATCGCGAACCAACCGACGCGCCTCCTCGCATGCCGGGGGGGCGTTCGCGTGTCCGAGCCCGGGTCCCTCTCGACGACCTCGTGCCGGTGACGTCCCCGATGATGGCCCCCCGATGATGGCTAAGGTCATGGATCCGGCCGATGTGGGGCGGGCGCTCCGCCGGATCGCGCACGAGATCCTCGAACGGGACAAGGGCGGCGAGGGGCTGGTCCTCGTGGGCATCGCGAACCGCGGCGACGACCTCGCGAGACGCCTGGCGGCGCATCTGCGTGAGATCGAAGGCACGGAGGTCCCGGTCGGCGTCCTCGACATCACGTTCTACCGGGACGACATCGGCCTGACGGCCGAGGCGCCGGAGGTCCACGAGACGCGGATCGGCTTCGACGTCTCCGCGCGCACGGTGGTCCTCGTGGACGACGTCTTGTTCACGGGCCGGACGATCCGCGCGGCGATGGACGCCTTGATGGACCTCGGCCGGCCGCGACGGATACAGCTCGCGGTCCTCGTCGACCGCGGCCATCGGGAGCTTCCGATCCGGGCCGACTACGTGGGCAAGAACGTGCCGACGAGCCGCGCCGACCGGGTGCAGGTGCTCGTCGAGGAGGTCGACGGCGAGGACGCCGTCATCGTGGAGGGAGCTCGATGAACCGCCATCTGCTGTCCATGCACGACCTTGCCGCCGACGACGTGACCCGGATCCTCGACACCGCGGAGTCGTTCCGCGAGGTCGGGACCCGGGTCATCAAGAAGGTGCCGGCCCTCCGAGGCCGAACGGTCGTGAACCTCTTCTACGAGAACTCCACGCGCACGCGGATCTCGTTCGAGCTCGCGGCGAAGCGGCTGTCCGCCGACGTGATCAACTTCACGACGAGCGGCTCGAGCGTCTCGAAGGGGGAGTCCCTCAAGGACACCGCGCTCACCCTGCAAGCGATGGGCGCCGACGCGGTCGTCGTCCGCCACTCCTCGAGCGGTGCCCCGCACCAGCTCACGACGTGGCTCCACGGCCATGTCCTGAACGCGGGCGACGGCACGCACGAGCATCCGACCCAGGCCCTCCTCGACCTCTACACGATGCGGGAGAAGCTCGGGCGGCTCGAGGGCCTCCGGGTCGCGATCGTCGGCGACGTGATGCACTCACGCGTCGCGCGCTCGCTCGAGTTTCGGCCTGGTCAAGATGGGCGCCGAGGTGACCCTGGTCGGCCCGCCGACCCTGATCCCGCCCGACGCCCCGGCGTGGGGGGTGCAGGTGTCCTACGACCTCGAGGGCGCGCTGCCCAAACTGGACGTCTGCTACATGCTGCGGGTCCAGACCGAGCGCCAGCGCCTCGAGTACTTCCCGAGCGTGCGGGAGTACGCGCGCCTGTTCGGCCTCACGAGCCGGCGCGTGGCCCAGTTGCCGGACCACGCGCTGATCATGCACCCGGGTCCGATGAACCGGGGCGTCGAGATCGACTCCGATGTGGCCGACCTTCCCAACAGCGTGATCGAGGAACAGGTGACGAACGGCATCGCGACCCGGATGGCGCTCCTCTACTTGCTGCTCGGCGGCGCCGGCGACGAGGAGGCGGCATGAGCGCGCGGTTGTTCCGTGGGGCTCGGGTCGTCGATCCGGCGAGCGGCCGGGACGCGGTCGCGGACGTCCTCGTCGTGGGCGGACGGATCGAAGCGGTCGGTGGCTCGGTCGATGCGGGCGACGCCGAGGAGCTCGATTGCCACGGCCTCGTGCTGGCTCCGGGGCTCGTCGACCTGCACGCGCACCTTCGCGAGCCGGGCTTCGAGCACAAGGAGACCGTCGAGACCGGAACCCGCGCGGCCGCGGCCGGTGGGTTCACCGCCGTCGCCGCGATGGCGAACACCGATCCCGCCACGGATCACGCCGCGATCGTGCACGAGGTCCGTGATCTCGCCGCGGCGGCGGGCTCGTGTGAGGTCTTCCCGGTCGGATCGATCACGAAGGGGATGGGCGGCGAAACCCTCGCCGAGATGGGCGAGATGGTCGCGGCCGGCGTGCGCCTGTTCAGCGACGACGGCGAGTACGTCCCGACGGCCCGTCTCCTGCGCAACGCGCTCACGTACGCGAAGGCGTTCCCGGTCGAGGTCGTGATCGCCGATCACGCCGAAGACGCGTCGCTCGTCGAAGGCGGTCAGATGCACGAGGGCCTCCTGTCGGCCTCGCTCGGTCTCGCCGGGCGCCCGTCCGAAGCCGAGGAGATCGCGGTCGCTCGCGACCTCGCGGTTGCGCGGATGACCGGCGGGCGGCTCCACCTGTGCCATCTGTCGGCCGCGCGTTCGGTCGAGCTCGTGCGCAGAGCGAAGGCCGATGGCGTCCGGGTCAGCGCCGAGGTCACGCCGCACCACCTGACGTTCACCGACGAGGACCTTCGGAACTACGACACCCACCTCAAGGTCAATCCGCCGCTGCGGGGCGCCGAGGATCGCGACGCGCTCCGCGAGGGGCTCGCCGACGGGACGATCGACGCCGTCGCGACCGATCACGCGCCCCACGCCGTCGAGGAGAAGGAGGCCGAGTTCGACCGGTCCCCGCCGGGCACGATCGGCTTCGAGACGGCCCTGGCGGTGGTGCTGTCGGAGCTGGTCGAGCCCGGGACGATCGACCTCGTTCGGGCGATCGAGGCGATGTCGACGGCGCCGGCGCGGATCCTCGGCGCCGCCGACCACGGCGGACCGATCGAGGCCGGCCGGCCGGCGAACCTCGTCGTGTTCGACCCGGCGGCCGAATGGATCGTCGAACCGCCGTTCGCTTCGAAGGCGCGGAACTCGGCGTTCACCGGGCGGCGCCTGCGTGGACGGGTGGTGCACACGGTGCTCCGCGGCGAGCTCACCGCGCGGGACGGTGTCCCGGCCGGGGCGCTCCGATGAGGGGACCCGCGGCCCTGCTCGCGCTCGAGGACGGTTCGGTCTTCAGCGGAACGGCGTTCGGGGCCGAAGGCGAGTCGTTCGGCGAGGCGGTCTTCAACACGGGGATGGCCGGCTACCAGGAGGTGCTCACCGATCCGTCGTACGCCGGGCAGATCGTGACGATGACCTCACCGCACCAGGGCAACTACGGCATGAACGGCGAGGATCCGGAGTCGATCCGCGTGCAGGTCGCCGGGTTCGCCGTCCGAGAGGCGTCTCGCCGTGCGTCGTCGTGGCGATCCGAGGCGACCCTGCAGGACGCCCTCGCCGCGAACGGGGTGACGGGGATCGAGGGCATCGACACGCGGCGCCTCACCCTCCGCCTGCGGACCCAGGGCGCGATGCGGGCGGCCGTCTCGACCGTCGATCTCGCCCCGGAGTCGCTCGTCTCGCGCGTCCGCGAGACGACCGGGATGGTCGGCGCCGACCTCGCCCGGACGGTCTCGGTATCCGAGCCCTACGATGCGGCCTCGCTCGTCGGCCCCTCGTCGACGGACCGGGGCAGGGTGTTCCGGGTGGCCGCCTACGACTTCGGCATGAAGCGGAACATCCTCCGCCTGCTGGCGACCCACGGGATCGACGACGACGGTGTTCCCCGCCGAGACGCCGGCCTCCACGGTCGCCCGCGGCGGCTACGACGGCGTGTTCCTGTCGAACGGCCCCGGTGATCCGTCGGCGACCCGCTACGGGGTGGGGGCGGCGAAGGAGCTTCTCGGCAAGGTGCCGATCTTCGGGATCTGCCTCGGCCATCAACTGCTCGCCCTCGCCCTCGGGGGGTCCACCTACAAGATGAAGTTCGGGCACCGCGGCGTGAATCAGCCGGTCGAGAACCGCCGGTCCGGCGCCGTCGAGATCACGAGCCACAATCATGGCTTCGCGGTCGACCCTGGCGCCTGGACGAAGGAGAGCGCGAAGGAAAGCTCTGCGACGCTGGCCCGGGGAAAGCCGCGGAAGAAGCCAGGGTGGATGAGCGTGTGGCCCGTAGCGACTTCGGCGGGGTCGACCTCACCCACTGGAACCTGAACGACGGCACGCTCGAGGGGTTCCGCTGCCTCGACGTTCCCGCGTTCGGCGTGCAGTACCACCCCGAGGCCGCGCCCGGCCCCCACGACTCTCGTTACCTGTTCGAGGACTTCCGTCGGCTGATGGCGGGCGATCCGCCGCTCGATGGGGCCCGGGCCTGATGCCGAAGCGCGAGGATCTCCGCAAGATCATGGTGATCGGCTCCGGGCCGATCGTGATCGGCCAGGCGTGCGAGTTCGACTACTCGGGGACCCAGGCGTGCAAGGTGCTCCGCCGCGAGGGCTACCAGGTCGCGCTCGTGAACTCGAACCCGGCGACGATCATGACCGACCCGCAGTTCGCCGATCGCACTTACATCGAGCCGATGAGCCACGCATCCGTGCTCGCGATCCTCGAGCGCGAACGCCCCGACGCCCTCCTGCCCACGCTCGGCGGCCAGACCGGGTTGAACGTGAGCGTCGCATTGGCGGAATCGGGCGACCTCGACCGGCTCGGCATCCGGTTGATCGGCGCCTCGCTCGAGGCGATCCATCGCGCAGAAGACCGGAGTGGCTTCAAGGCCGCGATGACCGAGGCGGGGCTCGAGGTTCCCCGGGCGGGGACCGCGACGACGCTCGAGGATGCGCTCGTTCTCGGCGACGAGATCGGTTACCCGCTGATCGTTCGACCCTCGTTCACGCTCGGCGGCGGGGGCAGTGGCTTCGCCGCGAACCGCCAGGAGCTCGACGACCTCGCGAGCCGCTCGCTCGAGGCCTCGCCGGTGAGAGAGATCCTCGTCGAGGAGTCGATCGCCGGGTGGAAGGAATTCGAGCTCGAGGTGATGCGGGACGGCGCCGACAACGGGGTCATCATCTGCTCGATCGAGAACGTCGATCCGATGGGCGTCCACACGGGTGACTCGATGACCGTCGCGCCGCAGCAGACGCTGACCGACCGCGAGTATCAGCGGATGCGCGACGACGCGATCGCGTGCATCCGCGCGATCGGGGTCGAGACCGGCGGCTCGAACGTGCAGTTCGGCGTCGACCCCGCGACCGGCCGCCAGGTGCTGATCGAGATGAACCCTCGGGTGTCGAGATCGTCGGCGCTCGCCTCGAAGGCGACGGGGTTCCCGATCGCGAAGATCGCGGCGCTGCTCGCCGTCGGGTATCGGCTCGACGAGATCGTGAACGACATCACCGGTGAGACGCCGGCGGCGTTCGAGCCGACGCTCGACTACGTCGTCGTCAAGATCCCGCGCTTCGCTTTCGAGAAGTTCCCGGAGGCCTCGCCGTGCTCTCCTCCACGATGAAGTCCGTCGGCGAGACGATGGCGATCGGCCGCACGTTCAAGGAGGCTCTCGGCAAGGCGTGGCGTGGTATCGAGAAGGCCGGCTTCGACCTCGGTGCCCAGCTCGTCGCCGATCAGCCTGCGGCCGCCGATCCATTGAGCGCGATCCGAGACGGAACCGAACACCGGTTCCACCTCGTCGAAGCGGCGCTCGAGGCGGGCGCGACGGTGGAGGCGATCTCGGCGGCGTCGGGCATCGATCCGTGGTTCGTCGATCAGATCGCCGAAGTCGTCGAGGGCGCCGCGACGCTCCGAGGACGACCGCTCGAGTCGCTCGAGGCCGGTGAACTCCTCGAGGCCAAGCGACTCGGCGTCTCCGACGATCGTCTGGCGGCGCTGACGGGCGCGACCGACGCCGCGGTCCGGCGGCGCCGAGCGTCGCTCGGTGTCGCTCCCGTCTTCAAGACGGTCGACACCTGCGGCGGGGAGTTCCCGGCGCGGACCCCGTATCACTACTCGACCTACGAAGAGGAGTCCGAGGTCCGTCCCGCCCAGCGACCCCGGGTGGTGATCCTCGGAGCGGGTCCGAACCGGATCGGGCAGGGGATCGAGTTCGACTACGCCTGCGTGCACGCGGCCTTCGCCCTCGAGGAGGCGGGGTTCGAGTCCGTGATGGTGAACTCGAACCCCGAAACCGTCTCCACGGACTACGACACGTCGAGCCGGTTGTACTTCGAGCCCCTGGCGGCCGAAGACGTCCTCGCCATCTGCGAGGCCGAGCGGCCGGTCGGTGTGATCGCGCAGTTCGGGGGGCAGACGCCGCTGCGCCTGGCCCGGGTCCTGCAGGACGAAGGTTTCCCGATCCTCGGCACGTCGCCGGACGCGATCGATCTCGCCGAGGACCGCGGCAAGTTCGCGGCGATCCTGTCGGAGCTCGAGATCCCGGCGCCGCCCCACGGTGAGGCGCGCACGATGGAGGAGGCCCGATCGATCGCGCACAAGATCGGGTACCCAGCGGTCGTGCGTCCGAGCTACGTGCTCGGCGGCCGTGCGATGGAGATCGTGTACGACGACGACGAGCTCGAGCGCTTCGTCCGCACCGCGGCCGAGGCCTCGCCCGACCATCCCGTCCTGATCGACCGCTTCCTCGAGGGAGCGATCGAGGTGGACGTCGACGCGGTCTGCGACGGGGCCGACGTGTTCGTCGGCGCGGTCATGGAGCACATCGAGGAGGCAGGTGTCCACTCGGGCGATTCCTCCTGCCAGATCCCGCCGGCGACCCTGTCCGACGAAGAGCTCGACTCGATCGAGGACATCACGCGCCGTCTCGCTCGACGTCTCGGGGTCGTCGGCCTGTTGAACCTCCAGCTCGCGGTGAAGGACGAACGGATCTGGGTCCTCGAGGCGAACCCGCGTGCCTCCCGGACCGTGCCGTTCGTATCGAAGGTGATCGGCGTATCGCTCGCACGCGTCGCGACCCTGGTGCTCGCGGGCCGCTCGCTCGCCGAGCTCTCGGAGGAAGGGGTGTTGCCGAACGATCCGCACCACTACCGGCACCTTCCGTACTCGACCGTGAAGGCCGCCGTCCTTCCGTTCGGTCGATTCCCGGGCGTCGATACCGTGCTCGGTCCCGAGATGAAATCCACCGGTGAGGTCATGGGGATCGATGCCGACGCCGGCATGGCGCTCGCCAAGGCCATGGTCGCGGCGGGCCACGCGTTGCCGGTCGAAGGCTCCGTGTTCGTGAGCGTGGCGAACCGCGACAAGCGCCCGATCGTGTTCCCGGCTCGCCGGCTCGCCGACATGGGCTTCCGTCTCCTTGCGACGGGTGGCACCGCCGGCGTGCTCCAGCGCGCCGGCATCGCCGTCGAACGGGTCGCGAAGGTGAGCGAGGGTCCGGACAACGTCGCCGAGCTGATCCGCGCAGGCAAGATCGATCTCGTGATCAACACGCCGTTCGGCCGGGCCCCACGAAGCGACGGCTCCTTCATCCGGACGGCGTCCGCGGCTGCGGGCGTACCCTGCATCACGACGCTGCCCGGAGCCTTCGCGGCGGTGCGCGGGATCGAGGCGCTCCGTGGGGCGCCGACCGAGCCGCGATCGATCCAGGAGCATCACACGGCGGCGATGCGGGAACCACTCCAGGCCAGGCTCACGTTCGACGGGGCGACCGTCGCCGCCGAGGGATCGGCGTGAAGCGAGCCCGGGCCGAGATCCTCAGCACGCGGAAACTTGGCGCGTATCACTCGCTGACGCTCGTCGCGCCTGAGATCGCCGAACGCGCCAGGCCGGGGCAATTCGTCGCCGTCAAGATGCCCGAGGGGCGTGACTTCATCCTGCCGAGGCACTTCGCGATCCATCAGGCATCCCGACGTGGGGGATGGGCGGGCACGCTCGAGTTCGTCGTCGAGCCGACCGGCCCGGGCAGCTCGTGGCTCGCAGGCGCGAAGGCGCACGAGTTCCTGGACGTGATCGGTCCGCTGGGCAAGGGGTTCGCCTTCCCGAAGCGTCTCACCAACTGCCTGCTCGTCGCCGAGGGCAGGGGCGCCGCGTCCCTGTACTTCCTCGCCCAGGAGCTGCTCGCCCGGCGCAAGCGCGTGGACATGGTGGTGGGCGCCGAGACGATGGACGGCGTCCTCAAGCCGATCGAGGCGAAGCGGCTCTCCCAAACGGTCGCGATCGTCACGGCCGACGGGACGCTCGGAGGTCGCGGCGATGTCGTGTCGGCGCTGCCCGAGATGGTGGAGCGAACGAAGACCGACGTGCTCTACGCCGCAGCGGGATCGGCGACCCTCGAGCGGATCGCGGCGTTCTGCAAGGAGCAGGCGATCCCCGCGCAGATCGCGATCGAAGAGCCCATGGCGTGCGGCTTCGGGCTCTGTTTCGGATGCGTCGTGCCAGTGGCCCGCCCCGACGGCAGCGGCTACGAGCACCTGCGTGCCTGCGTCGAGGGACCGGTCTTCAATCCCGCGCGCGTGCTCTGGGATCGGTGGTTGACGGGCGAGCCTCAGGCGATCCCGACGCCGGAGGGGTTGCCGGTGGGGGGCTCGTGGCCCGGGTAGGAGGTGCGCGATGGCCGGGATGAAACGCACCCTCGCGGTCGACCTCGCGGGGCTCGGGCTGCCGACGCCGGTCGTGATCGCGAGCGGGTGCGGCGGCACGGGGCGAGAGGTCGGCGGGCTCGTCGACCCGCGCAAGGTCGGCGGCATCGTGAGCCGCACGATCACGGTCGATCCCCGCAAGGGCTCGCCGGCGCCGCGCGTCGCCGAGACGCCCTCCGGCATCGTCTGGGAGACGGGGCTGCAGAACCCCGGCCTCGACGCGTTCTGCGAACAGGAGCTTCCGCGGCTCGTGCGAGGTGGTTCGGTGGTCTTCGTCTCGATCGGCGGTCGCTCGGTCGAGGAGTTCGTACGGCTCACGAGCGTCCTGCAGGATCGGCCCGAGGTCGCGGCGATCGAGGTGCATCTGTCGGAGCCCGACGACGAGCTCGGTCGAGAGGTGATCGGGACACACGCCGATCGGGTCACCGAGATCGTCGGCGCGTGCGCACGGATGTCGCGGCTCCCGGTGTTCGCGAAGCTCCCGCATGCGCCGGCCCTCGTCGTCGAGCTCGCGGTCGCGGCGGTCCGTGCCGGCGCGCACGGTCTCACCCTGATGGACTCGCCGCCCGCCCTTGCGGTCGATCCCGCACGCCTCCGCGCGATGCTCGGACCGGTGAGTGGACGGCTAGCCGGGCCGGCGCTCCGACCCCTGACGCTTCGGTCCGTGTACGACGTGGCGCGGACCCTCCCCGACGTCCCGATCATGGCATCCGGCGGCGTCCGAACGGGCGAAGACGCGATGGAACTGCTGCTCGCCGGGGCATGGGCCGTGCAGGTCGGAACGGCGATGCTCGTCGATCCCGCGGCCCCCATCGCCGTCGCGCGAGGCATCGCCCGGTACCTGAAGGACAAGGATCTCGGGTCGCCCGCCGACGTGCGGGGGCGTCTAGGGGTCACCGGGGCGGCGCCCTCTCCCGCCGAGGCGTCATCGTGAATCCCCGCCCGGCGAACCCATTGATCGTCGCGCTCGACCTGTCCGATCTCGAGGCCGCCGAGGCACTGGCGGCGACGCTCGCGCCCCACGTCGGGCTCCTGAAGGTGGGACTCGAGCTCATCTGGGCCAGCGGCCCCGACGCCATCCGGTGCGTCGCGACGCATGGGCCGGTGTTCGTCGACAGCAAGCTGCACGACATCCCGAACACCGTCGAGCGAGCGAGCGCGAACATCGCGCGGCTCGCGCCGGCGATGTTCAACGTGCATGCGCTCGGGGGCGAGGTGATGATGCGCGCGGCGCTCGACGGTGCTCGACGGGGAGCGGACGCGGCCGGCGTCGAGGTCCCCACCGTCCTCGCGGTCACCGTGCTGTCCTCGCAGAGCGGTGAAGATCTCGCATCGCCGGCGTCGCTCGCGTGGGAGGCGAAGCAGGCCGGACTGGGCGGCGTCGTCGTGTCGGGCGACGACGTCCGCGACGTCCGCGACGCGTGCGGCGACGACTTCTGTCTCGTCGTGCCGGGGATCCGCCCGTCGGGGAGCAACGGCGACGACCAGGTGCGTGTGTTGACGCCCGCCGCGGCGATCGAGCGCGGCGCGGACTATCTCGTCGTCGGCCGGCCGATCACCCAGAGCGATGATCCGGTCGGCGTCGCCCGAGGCGTCATCCTCGAGACGCGCTGATCGGTGGGGAATCCGCAGGTCGGAGGCTACGTTCGCGTTGTGGCGTCATGGCGCCGTGTGTAGACTCCCGGCGTTCCCGCACCTTCCACGAGTCAAAGGAGCATGTCGATGCCTCTGCCGACCCTCACCCCGGAGCAGCGCACCCAAGCCCTGGCGAAGGCCGCCGAAGCGCGGAAGAAGCGCGCCGAGCTCAAGCAGCAGCTGAAGTCCGGGAAGGTGACGCTCGCCGATGTGCTGCGGCGCTCCGGCGACGACATCGTCGGCAAGATGAAGGTGTCGAACGTGCTCGAGTCGCTTCCGGGTGTCGGCAAGGTGCGAGCCCAGAAGATCATGGAGGAGCTCGACATCTCCGCATCCCGCCGCGTTCGCGGGCTCGGTGCGAAGCAGCGCGAGCAGCTGCTCGACCGTTTCGGCAAGAAGTGACGCCGTCCTCGGTGCCGTGACGCGCCGAGGCAGGCTCATCGTGATCGCCGGCCCCTCGGGGGTCGGGAAGGGCAGTCTCGTCAAGGAGCTCCTGTCCCGAGACCCGGATGGGCTGGTCCTTTCGGTTTCCGCGACGACGCGGCCCGCACGGCCGAGCGAAACCGACGGCGCCGACTACTTCTTCGTCGACGACGCGGGCTTCGACCGGATGGTCGGCGACGGCGATCTCCTCGAGTGGGCGGAGGTCTTCGGCGGGCGCCGATACGGCACGCCCCGAGGCTTCGTCGAATGGCGACGCCAGGAGGGGCGCGAGGTGATGCTCGAGATCGACGTCCAAGGCGCCGCCCAGGTCCGTGAGGCGGCGCCCGACGCGCTCCTGATCCTCCTCGTGCCGCCCTCGCTCGAGGAGCTGGAACGCCGGCTCCGCGGCCGGGGCACCGAGATCGAGGATCGCCTCGCCGAGCGGCTCTCGAAGGCCGAATGGGAGCTGCAGCAGGCAGGGTGGTTCGACCACGTCGTCGTGAACGACGATCTGCGCCGGGCCGCCGACGAGGTCGCTGCTATCATCGAGGGGTCCCGCTCCGACGTCCCAAAGGACCCTTCCTGATGATCGAGCCCAAGATCGACGATCTGCTCGCTGCCACCGATTCGAAGTACACGCTCGTGATCTTGAGCGCCAAGCGCGCGCGAGAGATCAATTCCTACTACAGCCAACTCGGCGAAGGCCGCGGAGAGTTCGTGCCGCCGCTCGTCGAGACCGGGCTCCGCAACAAGCCGCTCTCGATCGCGCTCGAGGAGATCGCGGAGGGCAAGATCGACTACGAGCGCCCCGAGGAGCCGGTCGAGGGCGATTGACGTGCTCGCCGGGCGTCGCGTCCTGTTGGGCGTCTCCGGTGGCATCGCGGCGTACAAGAGCGCGATCCTCGCGCGACTGCTCACAAAGGAGGGCGCCGAGGTCACGGTCGTGATGACCGAGGCCGCGACCCGCTTCGTCGGCCCCGATACGTTCGCGGGCCTCACCGGCCGGCCCGTCCATACGTCGCTGTGGGAACGGCCGGGTGAGGTGCTCCATGTCCGCCTCGCCCGCGAGACCGACGTCGTGGTCGTGGCTCCGGCGACCGCGAATCTGATCGCCAGGCTCGCACACGGGCTGGCGGACGATCTGTTGACCTCGACGCTTCTCGAGTACGACGGGCCCCTCGTCATCGCGCCGGCGATGCACACGGGCATGTGGAACCACGCCGCCACCCGCGCCAACGTCGACACGCTTTCGTCTCGCGGTGTCCGGTTCGTCGGCCCGGTGGAGGGCGAGCTCGCGCACGGCGACGCCGGCATGGGCCGGGCGGCCGAGCCGGGCGACGTGCTCGCCGCCGTCGGCGCCGCCCTGCGCCCCGGCGACCTCGCCGGACGGCGGATCATCGTCACGGCCGGCCCGACGCACGAGCCGATCGATCCGGTTCGGTTCCTCGGGAACCGATCGACCGGCAGGATGGGTATCGCCGTGGCGGCGGAGGCGCTCGCCAGGGGCGCGTCGGTCACGGTGGTGCTCGGCCCCGGCACCGTCCAGCCCCCGCCGGCCGCCGAGGTCGTCCGGGTGGAGACCGCCGAACAGCTCCGCGAGGCGGTGCTCGGGCGGTTCGACGGGGCGGACGCCGTGGTGATGGCGGCCGCGGTCGCGGATTTCCGACCCAAGGTCGTTGCCGACGGCAAGCTCAAGAAGGAGCTCGGCCCGCCCGAGCTCGTGCTCGAGCCCACGCCGGACGTGCTGCGTGAGCTTGGGGAGCGCAAGGCGTCGCAGGTCCTCGTTGGCTTCGCGGCCGAGACCGACGACGTGATCGCAGCGGGGCGACGGAAGCTCGAGACGAAGCGCCTCGACCTGCTGGTCGCCAACATCGTCGGCCGCGAGGGGACGGGGTTCGGCAGCGACTCGAACGAGGCGGCGATCCTCGACGCGGCCGGCGACGAGCCGACGATCCACACCTGGACGAAGACCGAGCTCGCGGCGGCCATCTGCGACCGCCTGGCCGCGCTCCTCGAGCGCTGAGCCGGCGGTCGTCCCGTCGGAGGCCGGTGCTAAGCTCCGGCGCCATGAGCCAGGGCTACCTCTTCTCCTCCGAGTCCGTGACCGAGGGCCACCCCGACAAGCTCGCGGACCAGATCAGCGACGCGATCCTCGATGCGATGCTCGCCGAAGATCCCCAGAGCCGCGTCGCGTGCGAGACGCTCGTGACGACCGGCCTCGTGATGGTGGCGGGCGAGATCACGACCGAGAGCTGGGTCGACATCCCGTCGGTCGTCCGCCGGACGATCACCGAGGTCGGCTACACCGACGCGAAGTTCGGGCTCGACGGCGAGACCTGCGGCGTCATGACCGCGATCCAGGAGCAATCCGCCGACATCGCGCGCGGCGTCGACGACGCGCTCGAACACCGAGAGGGTCACTCCGCCGATGACCTCGACGCGCTCGGTGCGGGCGACCAAGGCATGATGTTCGGGTTCGCCTGCCGCGAGACCGACGAGCTGATGCCGCTGCCGATCGCGTTGGCGCACCGGCTCGCCAAGCGTCTCGCCGACGTCCGCAAGGCAGGCGTCGTTCCGTACCTTCGGCCCGACGGCAAGTCGCAGGTCTCGGTCGAATACGTCGACGGGAGGCCGGCGCGCGTCGACACCGTGCTCATCAGCGCGCAACACCGCGAGGAGGTCGACGTCGAGACGCTCCTCAAGCCCGACGTCGAAGCCGAGGTGATCGACCCCGTGCTGCGCGAGTTCCCCGATCTGCGGCACGAGGGCGTTCGCGTGCTCGTGAACCCGACCGGCCGATTCGAGATCGGCGGCCCAAAGGCCGACACCGGTCTCACGGGACGCAAGATCATCGTCGACACCTACGGTGGCTACGCGCCGCACGGCGGGGGAGCGTTCAGCGGCAAGGACCCCACCAAGGTCGATCGCTCGGCCGCCTACATGGCTCGCCACGTCGCCAAGAACGTCGTCGCCTCCGGGCTCGCCGACCGGTGCCAGCTGCAGCTGGCGTACGCGATCGGCACCGCGCACCCGGTGTCCCTGATGGTCGACACCTTCGGCACCGAACAGGTCGACGTCGAGAAGCTGCGCGCCGCGCTCTGGGAGGTCTTCGACTTCCGGCCCGCCGCGATCATCCGCGACCTCGATCTCGCACGCCCGCTCTACCGGGAGACGGCCGCCTACGGCCATTTCGGTCGCAAGGAGTTCCCCTGGGAGGCGACCGACCGCGTCGACGACCTTCGCTCGGCCGTCGGCGCCTGAGGCCACGGTCACCGCGGCGGCCGGCACCGAGCTCCTCGAGGGTCCGGTCTCGGTCTGCGTCGACCGGCCGCTGCTCTCGCTCGACCGGCCGTTCACCTACGAGCTCGCGTCCGAGCTCGGTGCCGGCGTCGGCTCGGTCGTCCGCGTCCGGTTCCACGGACGCCTGACGCGGGGGTGGGTGCTCGGTCCGACCGACGATCTTCCCCCGCGCATGCTCCGTGTCGACCGGCTCGTCTCGCGGGTGCGGGTCTTCGACGAGACGATGCTCGAGGTGTTCCGGTTCGTGGCCGAACGTTCCGTCTCGCCGCTCGCCACCGTGATCGACCGGGCCGTCCCGCCGCGGGTTGCCTCCGAAGAAGGGTCGATCCTCGAGGCTGCCCGAACGCCGTCGGCCCGGACCGCTCCCGGCCCGGCGATCTCGGTCCTGCCCGCGTATCGAGGCGCCGGCGCCCTGCTCCGAGCGATCCGCGAGCCACCGTCGGCGGGGGGCGGCGAGCGCCGAGTCGCGGCGTTCTCGCTCCGCCCGGCGCCCGAGGACGAAGCCGCCGTCTGCGTTGATGCCGTCGCGGCGTGTCTGGCCGCCGGTCGGCGGGCCTTGGTCGTCGTGCCCGAGGCCGATCCGGCTCCGGCGACGTTGACGGCCCTCCGCGAGGCGTTCGAGCCGTCGCTCCGTGCGCTGGTCGGCGGCTCGACACGGGCCCGATACCGGGCGTGGCTCCAGATCGCGGCGGGCGAGCCATCGGTGGTCGTGACCACTCGGCCCGGTGTGTTCGCCCCGATGCACGATCTCGGCCTCGTCTACGTGGCCCGCGAATCCCACCCGGCACATCGCGAGGACCGCGCCCCCTACTACCACGTCCGCGACGTGGCGCTCGCCCGGGCCCGGCTCGAGGAGGCGGTCTGCGTGCTCGCCGCGCTGTGCCCGTCGTCCGACGCGGCGGCGCTCGGCCTCCCGGCGGTCGAGGCGCCGGCGAGGCGATGGCCGCCCGTGGAGGTCGTCAGGCCTGGGCCCGAGGGACGCGCGCCCAGGCTCGTGCAGGCGCTCCGCGAGAGCCGACGCGGGTTCGTGTTCGCGCCGATGCCCGGCTACGGGGTCGCCCGGGTCTGCCGCTCCTGCGCGGAGCCCGCCGCATGCGCCGCCTGCGGCGGGATGCTCCGCCAGCAGTCGGGGGTCGTCCGGTGCGTGGTGTGCGGCGCCGAGGGTCGGTGCGGCGCCTGCGGCGCGGCGACGTTCGGCATCCGTCGGGGAGGAGCCGAGCGGGTCGAGGAGTGGGCGGGCCGGATCGCGGCCGTCCCCGTGCGAAGGAGCGAGCGGCCACGGCTGCCGGAACCGGACGAGATCCTCGTCGGAGGTCCCGAGGACGTCCGCGATCTGGGGGTCGGGCTGGATCTCGTCGCCATCCTCGACGCCGACGCCGCGGCTCGCCGGCCCGGCCTCGCCGCGCGCGAACGCGCACTGGCCGTGTGGATGGAGGCCGTGGGGTGGGCTCGGCCGGCCGGGCGGGCGATCGTGCAGGCATCGACTCCTTCGGACCCGGCGGTCCAAGCGCTCGTCCGCGGCAACGCCGATCGTTTCCACGCGCGCGAGCGGGAGCGCCGGGCCGAGGCCGGGTTCCCGGTGGGGGCGGCGGTGTTCCGCGTCGTAGGGTCGGCCGCGCTCCCGGCCTCGCTCGAGATCTTCGATCCGATCACGATGCTGGTCTCGGGGGCGGGGGAGCGGACGGTATGCTTGCTCGCCCTCGCCCGGGAGCGGGTCCCCGCGTTCGGGGCCGCGATGCGCTCGCTCGCCGCCGCCGGCGTCGTCGAACGGGTCGAGGCCGAACCGCACCTGTAGGAGACGTCGACGTGATCCTGCCGATCCGCACCCTGGGCGATCCCGTGCTCCGGGAGCCCGCGAAGCCGGTGACCACGTTCGATCGGGCGCTCCGACGCCTCGTCGAAGACATGCTCGAGACGATGTACGAGGCGCCCGGCGTCGGGCTCGCGGCGCCGCAGGTGGGCGTGTCGCTCCGGCTCTTCACCTTCGACGACGGCGAGACCGGCCCCATGACGATGGTGAACCCGGAGCTGTCGGATCCCGACGGCCAGCTCACGGAAGAAGAGGGATGCCTGTCGATCCCGGGGCCGTTCCACCTGACGCCTCGATCGCGTCGTGTCACGTGCCGGGGCGTCGACGTCGCCGGCCGGCCCCTCGAACTCGCCGGCGAGGATCTGCTCGCGCGGATCTTCCAGCACGAGGCCGACCACCTCGACGGCGCGCTCTACATCGATCGTCTGGATGAGGACGGCCGCCGCCGGGTGTTGGCGGAACTTCGCCGCATCGAGCTCGGCCTCGAAGAGCCGCACCGATGAGCCTTCGGGTCGCGTTCCTCGGGAACGACCCCTGGTCGGTGCCGCCGCTCGAAGCGCTCGCCGGTGAGCCCGAGACCGAGGTCGTCCTGGTGGTGACGAACCCACCACGGCCCGCGGGCCGGGGCGCGGAACCCACCGCCACGGCGATCGCCACCGCGACGCGGTCGTTGGGGCTGGCGCTCCTGGAGGTCGACGGGGTCCGCCGAGGGGCCGGGCTGAGCGCTCTGCACGCCGCGGCCCCCGACGTCGTGGTCGTGGTCGCCTACGGCGAGCTCCTCTCACGCGAGGTCCTGGAGCTCGCGTCGCTCGGGGCCGTCAATCTCCACTTCTCGCTGCTGCCGCGATGGCGGGGGGCCGCCCCCGTCCAGCATGCGCTGCTCGCGGGCGACGAGCGCACCGGGGTTACCGTGATGCGCATGGACGAGGGCCTCGATACGGGGCCGATCCTCGGCACGCTCGAGGACCCGATCCGCCCGGAGGACGACGCCGGCAGCCTGGGCGAGCGGCTCTCGCGACTGGGCTCCAGGCTGCTGGTCGGCGTGATCCGCCAGCTGGGGGCGGGGGGGCTTCCCGCCCGTCCGCAGCAGGACGCCCGCGCGACCTTCGCGCCGAAGTTCACCGCGGCGGATCGGATCCTCCACTGGGACGAGCCGGCCGCCGAGATCGTGAGGCGCGTCCGCGCGCTGGCGCCCGAGCCCGGGGCGACGACGACGTTCCGCGGCCGGCCGTTCAAGGTCCTGTCGGCGGCCGTCGGCCACGACGAGTTCGCCGGCGATCCGCCTGGATCGCTCGTCGCCGCCGACGATCGCGGCGTGGCGGTCTCGACGGGCGAGGGGATCGTGAGGATCCAGGAGGTCGCCGCGGCCGGGCGCCGCCGGATGCCCGCGGCGGACTGGGCTCGAGGGGCTCGCCCCGAGGACCGCGAGCGACTCGGATGACCGAGGCCGCCGGGCCTCGGGGTTCGCGCCCGACGACGACCGCGCGATCGGCCGCGCTCGAGGTGATCCGGCGCGTCGTCGACGAGGGGGCGTACTCGAACCGGGTCGTGCCGTCGGTCCTCGCGCGTTCGGGGCTCGATCGCCGGGACCGGGCCTTCGCCGCGGAGCTCGCGTACGGCACCCTCCGCCGGCTCGTGCCGATCGATCGTGCGCTCGAGGTCGCCGCACACCGACCCGTCGATCGCATCACGCCGGCCGCCCGACATGCGCTTCGCCTCGGTGCCTACCAGCTCGTCCACGCGGGGGTCGCGCCCCATGCCGCGGTCTCGGAGACCGTGGACCTCGTGGGTCCCCGCGAGCGCGGGTTCGTGAACGCCGTGCTCCGGCGCGTGGCCACCGAGACGCCGACGGCACCGTCAGGCGAGCGCGACGCCGACGTCGCCGCGCGAACCGGTCTCGCCCGGTGGGCCGTACGGGAGCTCCGCCGCCTGCTCGGTGACGAGGCCGAGGTCGCGGCGGCGGCGCTGGCGGCGCAGGGGCCGCTGACGCTCCGAGCGAACCGGTGCCGGGCCTCGCCCGAGGAGGTCCGGGCCCGACTCGCCGCGGCGGGCCATGAGGCTCGTCCCGCCGGGCTCGATCCAGACTGCCTGCTCCTCGACGGCGGCGATCCCACGACCATGCCGGGGTTCGACGACGGAAGCTTCGCGATCCAGGACCAGGCGTCGGCCTTCGTCGTGCGCACCCTCGATCCTCGGCCGGGCGACCAGGTCGCCGACGTCTGCGCCGCGCCTGGCGGCAAGGCGGTCTTCGCCGCGTGCCTCGTCCGAGCCGAGAGCGCGGGCTCGACCTCCGGCCGCGTCGTGGCCGCCGACATCTCGCCCGTCCGCCTCGGGCTCGCCGTCGAGACCGCGACCAGGCTCGGCGAGGAACTGATCGTGCTCGCGCACGACGCCGGGCGCCCGGCGGTTCGAGAGGGATTCGATCGCGTGCTCGTCGATGCCCCCTGCAGCGGCATCGGATCGGCGAGGCGGCGACCCGAGCTCCTGTGGCGCGCGCCGAAGGACGACCTCTCGCGCCTCGCCCGGTTGCAGGTCGCGATCGCGAGCGCGGCGACCGAGCTGTTGCGCCCCGGCGGCCGGCTCGTCTACGCCGTGTGCACGTTCCCTCGGGCCGAGACCGACGCGGCGTGCGACGCGATCGTGCGCCACCGCCCCGACCTCGCGCCCCTCGAGACCCAGGGGCCGGACGGCCCGGCGCTGCGTCACCGTCTGTGGCCGCATCGCCACGGAACCGACGGCATGTTCGTGGCCGCGTTCGAGCGTCGTCGCTGATGCCCGCCGGATCGAGCCCGCGCCGAGGATACGAGACCACCTGGCACGTCGTCGTCGGCCCTCCCATCCCCGACCGCGAGGCCGCTCCCGGGTAGGATTCCCCTGAATGGGAACCCTTTCCGCGTCGATCCTGGGTGCCGACCTCGCCCATCTGGGGGACCAGGTCAAGCTGGTCGAACCGTGGGCCGAAGTCATCCATGTGGACATCATGGACGGGCACTTCGTGCCCCCGATCGCGCTGGGTGCCGTCGTCGTGTCCTCGCTGCGGCCCATCACCGAGCGACGCCTGCACGGCCACCTGATGGTCGACGCGCCCGAGGCCTTCTTCGACGAGCTCCGTCGAGGCCGGGCTAGACATGGTGTCCTTCCACCTCGAAGCCCTGCCCGATCCCGGTCCTGCCATCCGGAAGGCTCGCGACACCGGCCTGGGGGTCGGCCTCACCCTGAACCTCGAGACGCCTATGGAGCAGATGGTCCCGTTCCTCGAGGAGATCGACGATCTGATGCTGATGAGCATCAGGCCGGGGTGGTCGGGCCAGACGTTGCACGCCGACGTGTACCCGCGCCTCGAGGCCGCGAGAGTCGAGATCGATCGGCGAGGGCTCGAGGTGGAGCTCGAGATCGACGGTGGCGTAAAGCTCGACAACGCTCGGCGCGCGGTCGACGCGGGCGCCTCCGTTCTGGTCGCCGCCTCGGGTTTGTTCGGCGAGTCGGACCCTGCCGGCGCAGCGCGCGGGTTCGCTGAGATCGTGAAGGCTGCCTGATGCCCGAGACGATCCTCGTCGTCGACGACGACCCCGACATCGCGCGGTTCGTCGAGGTCAACCTGCGATCGGCGGGCTACGACGTCGCGGTTGCGGCCGACGGCGAGCAAGCGATCGAGAAGGCGACCGAGCTGCGGCCCGATCTCGTGCTCCTCGACGTGATGATGCCGCGGATCGACGGCTTCGAGGTCGCGCAACGCCTTCGGAAGAACCCTCAGACCGCCAACACGAGCATCATCATGCTGACCGCGAAGGCCCTTTCGGCCGACAAGGTGACCGGCCTGCAGTCCGGGGCCGACGACTACATCATCAAGCCCTTCGACCCGATCGAGCTGCTGGCCCGGGTCAAGGGCACGCTCCGTCGGGCCAAAGAGATGCGGAACCTCTCACCCCTGACGGGTCTGCCGGGCAACATCCGGATCCAGGAGGAGATCGAGCGGCAGGTCCGCGAGGTGAAGGACTTCGCCGTCCTCTACGCCGATCTCGACAACTTCAAGGCCTACAACGACCAGAAGGGATTCGTCCGAGGCGACCGCCTGATCCAGGCGACCGCACGCCTGATCCAGGACTCGGTCGTCGAATACGACGGCGCCGCGGGGTTCGTCGGGCACGTCGGCGGCGACGATTTCGTGATGGTCGTGAGCACGGACGCCGCCGAACCGATCGCCGCTCGCGTGTCCGAACGTTTCGACGCCGCCCGGATCGACTTCTACGAGCCGGAGGACATCGAGCGAGGCCACGTTCGGGTCGAGGATCGCAAGGGCGTGCTTCAGGACATCCCGTTGGTCGCGATGTCGGTCGGTATCGCGACGACCGAGAAACGCCGCTTCGCCCACTACGGCGAAGCGGTCGCCGTCGCGACCGAGATGAAATCCTTCGCCAAGCGCGAGCCGGGCTCGTCCTACGCGGTCGACCGCCGCACCGCCGACTGACGCCCGCCGGCTCGATCGCCCCGATCGGAGGCCGTGCGCTCGTGCGTATACTGACGATGACAGGCTCGTATCCGGGGCGGGGTGAGATTCCCCACCGGCGGTGACAGTCCGCGACCCCTCGCGCGCCACGCGGGGGTGGACCCGGCGAGATTCCGGGACCGACCGTGAAAGTCGGGATGAGAGGAGCGAGCGCGTCGCGTGCGGCTGCACGTGAGGCCGTGTGTGCCGTGTCGTACGCCCCGGACGCACCGAGGGGCGACGATGACGGACGAAGGACACATGCGCAGGGCCCTCGATCTCGCCGAGCGAGGTTGGGGCCGCGTATCCCCGAACCCGCTCGTCGGTGCCGTCGTGCTCGACGCCGCCGGCGAGGTCGCGGGCGAGGGCTGGCACGAGGGCCCCGGCACCTCGCACGCCGAGGCGATGGCGCTCGCCGCCGCCGGCCCCCGAGCCCGCGGCGGAACCGCGGTCGTCACCCTCGAGCCGTGTGACCATCATGGCCGCACCGGTCCGTGTGCGCAGGCGTTGATCGAGGCAGGCGTCGCCCGGCTGATCGCAGCCGCGGTCGACCCGAACCCGATCGTGAACGGCGCCGGGTTCACCCGCCTGCGCGAGGCGGGCGTCGAGGTCGTCGTCGGCACGTGCGAGACGGAAGCCGCCCGCCTGAACGGCGCGTTCTTCCGTCACATGCGGACGGGTCGACCGTTCGTCATGCTGAAGGCCGGAGCGTCGATCGACGGCAAGACGGCCGCCGCCGACGGCAGCTCGAGATGGATCACCTCCGACGCTGCCCGCGCCGACGCCCACAAGCTCCGAGCGTGGGCGGATGCGGTCGTCGTCGGCGCCAGCACCGTGCTCGCAGACGACCCCGCGCTCACGGTTCGCGACCCTCGGTGGTCGGCTTCGCGACCACCGCTCCGCGTGGTCGTCGACTCGGGGGGGCGGGCGGTGCCGCCGCTGCGGATCTTCGAGGGCACGGCGCCGACGCTCGTCGCCACGACGGACCGGGCGCCGGCGTCCCGGGTCCAGGCGTGGCGGTCGGCCGGCGCCGACGTGGCCGTGCTCGACACCGACGCGACGGGCAGGGTCTCGATCGGCGAGCTCGTCCAGACCCTGGGCAAGCGCGACGTCCAGGGGGTCCTCGTCGAAGGCGGCGCGACGCTCGGGTGGAGCTTCGTCCGCGCGGGCCTCGTCGACCGCGTCGTCGTGTACCTCGCCCCCATCCTCGTCGGGGGCACCGCGGCCCCGGGGATCCTGGCCGGCGAGGGGTTCGTGCCGATCGATGCAGGCTTGCCGCTCAGCTTCAGCAGCGTGGAGCGGGTAGGGCCCGATCTCAAGGTGGAGGCCGATGTTCAGCGGGATCGTCGAAGAGAAGGGTGAGGTCCGCTCGCGCGACGGGCACCGGCTCGTCCTCGCGTGCCGCAGAGTGCTCGACGGCAGCGAGGTGGGCGCGTCCGTGGCCGTGAACGGGGTCTGCCTCACCGTCGTCGACCGAGGGCCCGGCGTCCTCGGCTTCGACCTGTCGGACGAGACCCTCACCCGCAGCGGCCTCACCCGTCTCGGGCCGGGTGACGCCGTGAACCTCGAACGGCCGATCACGCTCGCCTCGCGCCTCGGCGGTCACCTCGTCCAGGGGCACGTCGACGGCGTCGGCCGGATCGCCCGGATCGCTCACGGCGACGACCAGGGGGCGCGGATCCGCGTCTCGATCCCGGGTGACCTGCTGCCCTTCGTGGTCGAGAAGGGCTCGATCGCGATCGACGGCGTGAGCCTCACGGTGGCCGACCTCGACGCCGACGGCGCCACGTTCGCCGTGATCCCGCACACGCTCGTGGCTACCACCCTGGGTACCGCCTGCGCGGACGACCCCGTGAACGTGGAGGTCGACGTGATCGCCAAGTACGTCGACCGCCTCCTCGCCGCGCATACCGCCACCGATGGATCAGCCAGCGACCTCACCGACGAAGGAAGGGCCGAACGATGATCGAGCGAACGATCGACACCAGCGAACCGAGCGACGGGATCGATCGGGCCGTGTTCGCCTCGATCCCCGAGGCCCTCGACGTGATACGTGCGGGCGGCATCGTCCTCGTCGTCGACGACGCGGATCGCGAGAACGAAGGCGACTTCATCATGGCCGCTGAAGCGTGCACGCCCGAAGCGGTCAACTTCATGGTGACCCACGGACGGGGGATCGTCTGCCTTCCCGTGGCGCCGTGGCGCCTCGACGAGCTCGAGATCCCACAGATGGTCGGCAACGGCCCCAGCGACGACACCGCGTTCACGATCTCGATCGACTACGCAACCGCGATCACCACCGGGACGAGCGCCCATGATCGTGCGGCAACCGCGAAGGCGATCGCCGACATCGACGTGAAGGCCTCGGACTTCTCGAGACCCGGGCATGTGTTTCCGCTGCGTGCGAAGGAAGGTGGCGTCTTGCGCCGGGCGGGCCACACCGAGGCGGCCGTCGACCTCGCGCAACTCGCCGGCATGTTCCCCGCCGGCGTGATCTGCGAGGTGATGAACGTCGACGGGACGATGGCTCGCCTCCCCGAGCTGATCCGCGTCGCCCGGGAGCACCACCTCAAGCTGATCTCGATCGCCGATCTGATCGCGTTCCGTCGGCAGCGCGAACGGCTCGTGCGGCGCGTCGCCGATGCCGCGATCCCCACCGCCCACGGGGAGTTCCGCTCGGTGGCCTACGAGAGCCTCATCGACGGACGGACGCACGTCGCCCTCGTCCTCGGCGACATCGCCGACGGCGAGAAGGTGCTCACGCGTGTGCACTCGGAATGCCTCACCGGGGACGTCTTCGGTTCCCTCCGCTGCGACTGCGGGGGCCAGCTCGAGCGCGCGATGGCGATGATCGGCGAGGAGGGTCGCGGCGTGATCCTCTACATCCGAGGCCACGAGGGGCGAGCGATCGGGCTCGCCCACAAGCTCCGCGCCTACGAACTCCAGGACCGCGGGCGAGACACCGTCGAGGCGAACCTCGAGCTCGGTTTCCTCGCGGACCAGCGCGACTACGGTATCGGCGCGCAGGTCCTGGCCGATCTCGGTGTCCGCACGATGCGGCTCCTCACGAACAACCCGGAGAAGCGCGCCGGGCTCGAGGGCTACGGACTGTCGATCGACGAACGGATCCCGCTCCAGACCGAGCCAACGGCGCAGAACATCGGCTACCTCCGCGTGAAACGGGAGAAGCTCGGGCACCTGCTCGACGTTCCCGGTGACGATGGGCCGGAGGCGACCCCGTGAGCGAGTTCCGGGGGCGTCCCGACGGCGCGGGCAGGCGTGTGGCGGTCGTCGCCGCCCGGTTCAACGAGCACATCGTGACGAAGCTCGCCGACGGCGCACTCGCCGGTCTTGCGCGGCACGGGGTCGCCGCCGACGCGATCGACGTCGCTTGGGTCCCCGGTGCCTTCGAGATCCCGCTCGTCGCCCGCCGATTCGCGACGACCGGGACCTATGACGTGGTGATCTGCCTTGGTGCCGTGATCCGCGGCGAGACCTATCACTTCGAGCTGGTCGCGAACGAGGCGGGACGCGGCGTCGCCGAGGTCGCCAGGGACACAGGCGTGCCGTGCATCTTCGAGGTGCTGGCCACCGAGGATCTCGAACAGGCAGAAGCCAGGGCCGGAGGCCCACACGGCAACAAGGGATGGGAGGCCGCCGAGGCCGCGCTCCAGATGGTGTCGCTCCTCGAGGCTATCGCGGCGGCCAGGGGTGACGCACGGGGGCTGGAGGCGACGTCGCTTCGGGCCGGGAACGAGGTTCGATGATCATCGACAAGCCCTGGGGCAAGGTCACCACGTACGCCTGGAACCAACCCTCCTCGGTCCGGGTGATCACGGTCGAGCCGGGCCAGGAGACGAGCGTTCACTACCATCGGATGCGCGATGAGACCTGGGTCGTCCTCGATCCAGGTCTCACGATCGAGATCGGCAACCGCGTCGTCGAGGCCGCGCCGGGGGAGGAGTTCATGATCCCGGCCGAGGAGACCCACCGGATCCGTTGCGCCGGCGAGGTCCGTGGCCGCATCCTCGAGATCGCCTACGGCTACACGAGCGAGGACGACACCCAGCGGCTGGAGGACCCCTACGGCCGCCCGCTGGAGCCGGACTGGTGAGACGCTCGCCCGGGATCCGGCGACGCTGCTGGTCGGCGGCCTGCCTGCCTGCCTATACTTGGCGCCGTCGACGTGATGCACGTTGGTTCGCCGTGCACCGGACCCGTCCGGTGCACTGTTGTCTCAGGGGGTGATGCGGGGTCTCGACCGATCCACGCATAAACGACCGGATCCGTTCCTCCCAGGTGCGCCTGGTGGGGGCCGACGGCGAGCAGATCGGGGTGGTCACCACCCAGGACGCGATCCGTCAGGCGCGCGACCTGGATCTGGATCTCGTCGAGGTGGCGCCGCAAGCCGATCCTCCTGTGGCTCGCATCATGGACTACGGGAAGTACAAGTACGAGCGGGACGTGCGGCAGAAGGAAGCTCGACGCAAGCAGTCACGGTCCGGTCTCAAGGAGATCAAGTTCCGTCCCAAGATCGACCCGCACGATTACGCCACGAAGAAGGGCCACGTCGAGCGGTTCCTCCGGGGAGGGAACAAGGTCAAGGTCACGATCATGTTCCGCGGCCGAGAGATGGCGCACACCGACCTCGGCCGAAAGATCCTCGACCGGTTGGTCGTTGATCTCGGCGGCATGGTCGTCGTCGAGTCGATGCCGAAGCAGGAGGGGCGCAACATGATCATGGTGATCAGCCCCAACAAGCGGCACATGGAAGAGCTCTCGAAGCAGCGTCGAGCCGACGAGCGGGCGGCGGCTCGTGAGAGGATCGTACCGGCCGACGAGCTCGAGCTCGCCGCTCCCGACGATGCCGCGCCCGCCGTTGTTCCTCAGGAGGGCGAGCCCGCCTCCGCGTCCGACGAAGGATGAGACGATGCCGAAGCTCAAGACCCACCGCGCCACCGCGAAGCGGTTCCGCGTGACGCGAAAGGGCAAGGTGCTGCGCCGGAAGGCGACGGGCAACCACATGCTGACGAAGAAGACCGGCAGCCGCCGTCGCCGGGTCGAAGGCATGGCCGAGGTCGTCGCGACGAACGAGAAGAAGACGATCAAGCGACTCCTGGGGGAGTGACCCGATGGCCCGAGTGAAACGATCCGTTCACGCGAAGAAGAAGCGCCGCGAGATCCTCTCGAAGGCCAAGGGCTACACCGGCACTCGCCGCACGCGGTATCGCGCGGCCAAAGAGCAGGTGATGCACTCCGGCAACTACGCGTATCGCGATCGCCGGGACCGCAAGGCGCAGTTCCGCCGGTTGTGGATCGCGCGCATCAATGCGGCGTGCAGGGCGAACGGCATCTCGTACTCACGGTTCATCAACGGCCTCAAGATCGCCGGCGTCGAGGTGGACCGCAAGATCCTCGCCGACCTCGCGGTGCACGATCCGAAGGCGTTCGCGTCGCTCGTCGAGACGGCCAAGAACGCCGCCCGGGCCGCCTGACACCTTCTGACCACCTCGCGGCCGCATAGACTGCGGCCGTCCGGTCGAGGGGAGCGCGGTGCTCACGTCCTTGAAGAACCCGAAGGTCGCCGCCGCCGCCCGTCTCCGCAAGCGGGCCTTCCGTGACGAAGATGGCCGGTTCGTCGTCGAGGGGGCCCAGGGCGTCGCCGAAGCGCTCGACGCCGGCGGCCTCGAGATGCTCTACGTCGTCGACGACCTCGACCCCCTGGCCATCCGTGCTCGCGAGCGTGGCGTCGAGGTGCACCACGTGGCCGACGACGTGATGGGCAAGCTGACCTCGACCGTCACGCCGCAGGGTGTGCTCGGTGTCGCGACGTTCGTCGATGCTGCGCTGGCGGAGCTCCCGACCGAGGGGTGCGTCGCCGTCTTGCACGAGGTCCGCGACCCGGGCAACGCCGGGACGGTGCTTCGATCCGCCGACGCGGCGGGGGCCAGTGGCGTGGTGTTCACCACCGGCTCGGTCGACCTCTACAACCCGAAGACCGTCAGGGCGTCGGCGGGTTCGGTGTTCCACCTGCCCGTGGTCCGCGGCGTGGCGACGGCGCCGACGATCCTGCATCTCCGTGGTTCGGGGTTCCGCGTCCTCGCGATGGACGCGGAGGCGGATCGGGACCTCTACGGGATCGACCTCGAAGGTCCCGTCGCGTTCGTCTTCGGCAACGAGGCCCAGGGGCTCCCCCCCGACGTCGTGCGGCTGGCCGACGCAGCGGTACGCGTGCCCCACGCCGGCAAGGCCGAGTCTCTCAACCTCGCGGCCGCCGCCTCCATCTGCCTGTTCGAATGGGCACGTCGGAAGCTGCGGAGCGGGAACGCGCTCGAGACGTTGATCGCGGCGGCCGCCCACGACATCCGATCGCCGCTGACGGCCATGAAGGGGTTCGGCTACGCCCTCGAGAAGCGGGCCCACGCCATGACCGACGAGCAGCGAGCGATGATGCTCCGCGGCATCGTGTACGACGCCGATCGCATGGACACGATCCTGCGGCAGCTCGTCGACGCCGCACGGCTCGTCGCCGGCTCCTTCGAGCTGTTCCGGGAGCAGACCGATCTCGGCGAGCTCGTCCACACGGTCGCCGAGCAGCAATCGCGCGACCCCGAACATCCCTCGATCACCTGGAGCGGCGACGGCGGACCGTTCCTCATCGACCCCGCCCGCCTCAGAACCACGCTGCTCGCGTTCATGGAGTCCCTCGTGTGGTGGACCGATGACGGACCGATCGAGGTGCGGGCGGAGCGCGGGGACGACGCGGTGCATATGTGGGCGTCGAGGGCCGGCACCGAGCTCACGAACGAGACGGCAGGGGAGCTCTGGGCTCCTCGGCGGCCCGGATCGGGCGCGGGCACGAAGATGGGGCTGTACGTCGCTCGGGGCGTCGCCGAGGCGCAGGGCGGGCGGACGTGGGCGATCGTCGACGCGGCGAAGCTCTCGTTCCATCTCGAGCTGCCGCTGCCGGTCTGAGCGTCGGCAGATCGAACGATCCGTGCACGGACGATCGGCTCAGGCGGCCCAGGTCGCCTTGCTAGACTCGGCGGCCTGATGGACGCCGACGCGATGATCGCCGTGTTCGTGCGCGAGCAAGAGCGCGGCGTCGAACTCGCCGACGCCGCGACGAACCTCGAGGAGCTCGAGGCGGCGCGCACCGCGGTGTTGGGGCGCAAGGCGCCGTTCGCGGAGGCGCAGAAGCAACTCGGCTCGCTCGGAGAAGACGAACGCAGGCGCGTCGGTCAGGTCGCGAACGAGGCCCGAGGGGCGCTGCAGGCCACCTTCGATGACCGGCGAGCCGCGTTCGAGGCCCAGGCCGAAGACGCCCTCCTCGCGTCCGACGGCGTGGATCTGTCGCTGCCGGGGCGCCGGCCGAGACCTGGGTCGATACATCCGCTCACGCTCGTCGAGCACGAGGTGGTCGAGACCTTCGTACGTTTGGGGTTCCGCGTGGTCGAAGGGCCCGAGATCGAAGACGACTGGCACAACTTCCAGGCGCTCAACATCCCTCCCGATCACCCTGCCCGCACGATGAAGGACTCGCTGTACGTCGCGATCCCCGGCCACCCCGAACTGCTCCTGCGGACCGAGACGTCCGCCGCGCAGATCCGCACGATGCAGGCGCAGCAACCCCCGATCTACATCGTGTCGCCGGGCCGTGTCTACCGGAGGGAAACGTCCGACGCCACCCACCTCGCGGTGTTCCATCAGGTCGAATGCCTCGTCGTCGACGACGGCATTACGTTCGCCGACCTCAAGGGCACGCTCGAGGTCATGGCCAGATCGCTGTTCGGAGCGAACCGCCGCGTGCGCCTTGGCCCGGCGTATTTCCCCTTCGTGGAGCCGGGCGCCGAGGTCGGCGTGTCGTGCTTCAGATGCGACGGCGTGGGCTGCCGGGTGTGTGGGAACGGCTGGATCGAGCTCCTGGGCGCGGGCATGGTCCACCCGCAGGTGCTCGAGAACTGCGGTTACGACAGCGAGCGCTACACGGGCTTCGCGTTCGGGATGGGGATCGAACGGGTCGCCATGCTGAAGTACGGCATCCCCGACATGCGCATGCTCCTGGAGGGCGACGTGCGGTTCCTCCGGCAGTTCCAAGGGGTCGCATGAAGGTCCCGCTCTCGTGGCTCCGGGAGCTGGCCCCTACCGATCTCGCCGCCGACGAGCTCGCGGAGCTGATCACCCGGCGAGGCGTGAAGGTCGAGGGCATCCTCGATCCCTGGGACGGACTCGACGGGGTGACCGTCGCCGAGGTGCTCGAGGTCCGCGACCACCCGACGTCCGACAAGCTCTGCCTGGCGCGGATCCGCCACGCGGCCGGCGAGATCGAAGTGGTGGTCGGGGTCCGCAACATGGGAGAGGGCGACCTCGTGCCGTGGGCGGCGCCGGGCTCGCGGGTTCCCTCGCTGCCCGAGGCGCTCGCTGCTCGTGAGATCCGCGGTGTGGTCTCCCACGGCATGCTCTGCTCGGCCGAGGAGCTCAACCTCGGCCACGATCGCGACGGCATACTCGTGCTCGATGAACCGGGGTTCGACGTCGGCACCGACCTGAAGTCCGCGCTCGGGCTCGACGAGCCCGTCCTGGACATCGAGGTCGAGCCCAACCGACCGGACTTCCTCTCGGTGCTCGGCGTCGCCCGTGAGGTCGCCGCGGTGACCGGCGCCCCGCTCCGCGTGCCGCCGGACGACGTGACGGAGGTCGCGGCGCGTGCGGTCGATGCGGTCACGCTGCGGATCGAGGCACGCGACGCGTGTCCGCGCTACGTCGCCCGTGTCCTCGGCGGGGTGCGAGCGGCGAGGTCCCCGCTCCTGGCGCGAGCACGGCTGACGGCGGCGGGGATGCGGCCGATCTCGGCGGTCGTCGACGCCACGAACTACGTGATGCTCGAGCTCGGACAGCCGATCCACGCCTTCGACCTCCAACGCGTGCGGGGCCCGGGGATCGTCGTTCGTACGGCGGTCGATGGTGAACGGCTCGCGACCCTTGACGGCGTGGAGCGTGTCCTCACGCCCGATGACCTGTTGATCTGCGACGTCGAACGGCCGATCGCGATCGCCGGCATCATGGGCGGCGCCGCCGCGGAGGTGGACGAAGCCACCACCGACGTGGTGCTCGAGAGCGCGAGCTTCTCGCGCACAGGCGTCCTTCGTTCCGCGCGTCGACTCGATCTGCACACCGAGGCCTCTCACCGGTTCGAACGCGGCACCGATCCAGAGGGACTCGATCGTGCCGCAGCTCGATGCGCCATGTTGATCGCGGCATGGACCGGTGCCTCGGTGCTCGAGGGACCCGTCACCGACGGTGAGACCCCGCCGCGGCGGTGGGTCTCGATGCGGCCCGACCGAGCCGCATCCCTCCTCGCCTATCCGGTGTCGGCGGACGACGCGGTCGGCGTCTTCAGCGAGCTCGGATTCGATCATCGCGTCGACGAAGGCCGGCTCGTGATCGAGGTCGAGGTTCCCGGTTACCGGGTGGACATCGATCGCGAGGTCGATCTGATCGAGGAGATCGTCCGGGTCCAGGGATACGACCGGGTCGGTTCGAGGTTGCCCAGAGCGCCGCAGGCAGGCGGGCTGCCGGAGGACTACGCCTTCGCCGCCGGCCTCAAGGAAACGCTCCGAGCCGCCGGCCTCCGCGAGATCCGGCCCGCCCCCTTCGAGTCGATCGACGATGGATCGATCGGGGGGACGCCCGTGGCGGGCGACGGCGACGCGATCGCGATCGCCAATCCGCTCCGCGCCGAAGAGGGGTACCTGCGAACCCGCCTCACGCCCGGTCTCCTGCACGCCGTCGCGCGCAACCAGGCCCTCGGCACCAGATCGGTCGCGCTGTTCGAGGTCGGGACGGTGTTCCGCCGCGTCGACCCGGGACCGTTCGAACAGCGCCGCAAGGTCGCTTTCGTCCTCGCCGGGCCGATCGGGGAGCGCTGGCACGAGGAGCATCGCGTCGCGGACGCACTCGACGCTCGCGGCGTCCTCGAGGCGGTGCTCGAGGACGCGGCCGTCGAGAGCTGGTCCCTCGGGGAAACGCCCGGGGAACCGTTCCACCCCGGCCGCTCCGCATGGGTCACGATCGCCGGCGAGCGAGCTGGTGTCCTGGGAGAGTTGCATCCTCGGGTCGCGAGCGCGCTCGAGATCGACGGCCGCGTTGCCCTGTGCGAGCTCGAGGTGACCGCCTTGATCGAGGGCGCACGCAAGGAGTTCGTCTTCCGCGAGGTTCCGCGGGTACCGCCGGTTCGCCGCGACCTCGCCTTCGTCGTGCCCGCCCACGTACCGGCGGGGGAGCTGGAGGCGGCGCTCGAGGAGGCCGGCGGGGCGCTCCTCGACGAGGTCATCGTGTTCGACACCTACGAGGGGCCGCCGTTGCCGGCCGGGACCAAGAGCCTGGCGTTCGCGGTCGCCTTCCGCGATCCGGAGCGCACCCTCGGCGGCGACGAGGTCCAACCACTGGTCGATCGCATCGCGGCGCTGGTTGCCGAGCGCTTCGGAGGCGAGCTGCGAGCCGGCTGAGCGCCCTGGGCACCCCGGACCTGCGAAACACCTCCGGAACGATCCGACACGTTGCCGATTGGCTCGACGTCATGGGTGACGGATAGACTCCGCGCCGTATGACGCGCGACTACCTCTCCGTCGACGACCTGACCCCCGGCGAGCTCGGCCATGTCCTCCAGCTCGCCGCCGCGATGAAGGCCGACCGCTCGCTCCACGCGGGCGCGCTCGCGGGCAAGGCGGTCGCGCTGATCTTCGAGAAGGCCTCGACGAGGACGAGGGTGTCCTTCGAGGTCGGGGTCGCCCAGCTCGGGGGCGCGCCGTTGGTCCTGTCGGCGAGCGATCTGCATCTCGGCAGAGGTGAGACGATCGAAGACACTGGGCGGGTCCTGTCCCGCTACGTCGACGCCATCGTCCTGCGGACGTTCGAGCAAGAGCGGCTCGAGGTCCTCGCCGGCGCCGCCTCGATCCCCGTGGTGAACTCGCTGTCCGACTTCGAGCACCCCTGCCAGGCGCTCGCCGATCTCCAGACGATGGCCGAGCGATTCGGGCCTTTCGATGGACGCATCCTCAGCTACGTCGGCGACGGGAACAACGTGGCGCATTCACTCCTGCTCGCCGGCGCGAAGGTCGGGATGACGGTGAAGGTGGCGACGCCTCCCGGGTTCGAGCCGATCCCGCTCGTGGTCCATCGAGCGACCGAGATCGCGGCGGCGACGGGCGGCGCGATCCACGTCGGGAACGATCCGAAAGAAGCCGCGCACGGCGCGCACGCGCTGTACACCGACGTCTGGGCCAGCATGGGTCAGGAATCCGAAGCCGACGAGCGCTCCCTCGTCTTCCCGGCGTTCAGGATCGACGACGCGTTGGTCTCGCTCGCCGCCGAGGATGCGATCATCATGCACTGCCTCCCGGCCCACCGGGGCCAAGAGATCGCCGCCGACGTGATCGACGGACCGCGTTCCGCCGTGTGGGACCAGGCCGAGAACCGTCTGCATGCCCAGAAGGCGCTCCTGCTGTTCCTGTTCGGGCTCGCCTGAGGCGGGGACGTGGCCAGGGCGAACGACGACCTCGAGCGGGTCCTCCTTGAGTTCGCGGACCTGCTCTCGATCATCGGCGACGATCCGTTCAAGGCGCGGGCCTACGAGAAGGCGGCCCGAGCGGTCGGAGGGTTCCACGAGGACATCGCCGAGCTCGACGATGCCGGGATCCGAGCGATCCCGGGGGTCGGCAAGTCGATCGCGGAGAAGATCCGGACCTACCGGGACGCGGGGAGCTTCCCCGAGCTCGAAGCGCTGCGCGCGAAGGTGCCGTCGGGCGTTCGCGAGATGACGGCGATCCCCGGGTTCGGCCCGAAGAAGGCGATGGCCGTCTACGAGGAGCTGGGGGTCAGCGACGTGAACGAGCTGGTCGCCGCCGCCGAGCAGGGGCGCCTGGCCGGTCTCAAGGGGTTCTCGCGCAAGGCCGAGGAGAGCGTCCTCGCGAGCGTCGAACGCGCTCGCACGAGCGGCGGGCGCGTGCTGGTGAGCGAGGCGCTCGACGTTGCCGAGGCCCTGTTGGAGCGTATCCGCGCATCGCCTTCCGTGCGCCGCGCCGGCGTCGCGGGTTCGCTCCGCCGCATGGCCGAGACCATCGGTGACGTCGACCTCCTCGTCGCGAGCGAGCGACCGGCGCCGATCATGGACGCGTTCACCTCGTTCGATCTCGTCGACCGGGTGCTCGCGCACGGGGAGAAGAAGTCCTCGATCGTGACGCGGACCGGGCTGCAGGTGGATCTGCGCGTCGTGCCGCGTGAGGCCTGGGGAGCGGCGATGATCTACTTCACGGGCTCGAAGGCGCACAACGTACGCATCCGCGAGATGGCCGTGCGCAAGGGTCTCAAGTTGAGCGAGTACGGGCTCTTCCGCGCGGACGGGGGGGACCCCCTCGCCGCGGAGACCGAGGAGCAGGTCTACGAGCGGCTCGGGTTGCCCTTCATCGAGCCCACGCTCCGGGAGGACCGAGGTGAGGTCGAGGCGGCGCTGGCGGGCGAGCTCCCGGCACTCGTCACCCTCCGTCAGATCCGCGGCGATCTCCATACCCACACGAACCTCACCGACGGGTTGGCGCCGCTCGAGCAGATGCTCGAGGCGGCGGCCACCAAGCGCTATGCGTACTTCGCCGTGACCGATCACGCACCGAACCTCGCGATGCAGCGCATGACCGACGACAAGATGCTCGCTCAGCGGGCCCGCCTCCGGGCGCTGCAGGATCGCTATCCGAAGATGCGTCTGCTGCACGGCACCGAGCTCAACATCGATCCCGATGGCGGGGTGGACTGGCCGGCGGACTTCCTCGATCGTTTCGACATCACCGTCGCGTCGATCCATTCGCATTTCAGCCTCTCGGCCCCGGAGCAGACGGCGCGCGTGATCCGCGCGATGGAGCATCCCAACGTCCACGTCATCGGCCACCTCTCCACGCGCAAGATCGGCCGCCGCGATCCGATCGACCTCGATCTCGACGCCGTCTTCGCGGCCGCGGCCCGTACGGGCACCGCGCTCGAGATCAACGCGTTCCCTGACCGGCTCGACCTCCGCGACGAACATGTGCTGTGGGCGCGGCGACACGGGGTTCGGTTCGCGATCGACACCGACAGCCATGCGGTGGGCCATCTCGACATGATGCGCTACGGCGTCGCGACCGCGCAGCGCGGGTGGGTCGGCCCCGACGACGTGATCAATGCCTGGCCGGTGACGAAGCTCCTCACCTTCCTCCGCAAGGGCCGCTGATGCCGGCGAGGCTGCCTCGAGCGTTCTACGCTCGACCGGCTCCCGAGGTCGCGCGCGAGCTGCTCGGCCACGTCCTCGTCCGGGCGAGCCCGGCGACCGGCCGGCTCGCGGCGCGGATCGTCGAGGTCGAGGCCTACGAGCAGGACGATCCGGCGAGCCACGCGTTCCGTGGGCAGACCGCCCGCAACGCCGTGATGTTCGGCCGTGCCGGCCACCTGTACGTGTACTTCACCTACGGCATGCACTGGTGCATGAACGTGGTGACGGGCGGTCTCGGCCGAGGCAGCGCGGTCCTCCTGCGTGCGGGCGAGCCGGTCGAGGGCATCCACGAGATGTCGGCTCGGCGGGGTGGCCGGCCGACCGCGGAGCTGTGCGCAGGGCCCGCTCGATGGACGCAGGCGTTCGGCGTCGATCGCGGGCAGGACGGGACCGATCTCGTTCGCACCGGTCAGCTCTGGATCGAGCGAGGATCACCGGTGCCCTCACGCGACGTGCTGGTGACCGAACGGATCGGCATCTCGGTCGGACGCGGACGACCGTGGCGATTCGTCGACTCGACGAGCCGATCGCTGTCGCGGCCGGTGCCCCGACCCGTCACGGCGAGACGGCGCGCGCAACGCTGAGCCGGACCGTGCTGGTCTGCAGCTCCGAGGTGCCCCCGGAGGGCTCCTGGTAGATCACGGTTCCCGAGGGCTGCGTCGACGGAACGAGCTCGATCTCGACGTAGAACCCTGATTCCCTCAGCTGCGCCGCCGCATCGGCCTGATAGAAGCCGACGGTCGAGGGCACGATCACGCTCTCCAGCGAGTCGGGCGAGGTGCAGGTCGCGGTCGGCTCGGTGCCGACGATGAACTCGATCGTGCGGATCGACTGGGGCAAGGTGAACTGGTTGGGCAGGCAGTAGGGATCCTGGCTCGCGTCGACCGCGACCGAGAGGTAGCGGACCTGGGGCGTCGGGAAGGTCAGGATCGGGAGGTTGCTCGTCGCTCGGAGCATGAGGAGCCGCCAGATCTGCGCCGGCCACGTGCCGCCGAACACGGTGATCCTGGTACGCGGTGGCTCCATCGGGATCTGCCCCTCGTGGTAGCCGACCCACACGGCGGCCGAGAGCTGCGGCACCGCGCCGGCGAACCACGCGTTCGCGTGGTCGTCATCCGTGCCCGTCTTGCCGATCTGTGGCCGCCCGATCGTGGCGGCGGTGCCGGTGCCCTCGCTGACGACGTCGCGCAGGATGTCGGCCGTGGTGGCCGCGATGTGGGATCGATGACCTGCTCGGGGTCGGGACGCGCCTCCCAGAGCACCTTGCCCTGCGCGTCGGCAACCGTCATGACCGGAACGGGGTGCGCGCGCTGCCCGCCGCTGGCGATCGTGCCGTAGGCGGCCGCCATCTCGAGCGTGTTCGCCTCGTTCGCGCCCAAGACCGCCGAGAGGTAGGGCTCGAGGGGCGTGCGCGGACGCGCGACCCGCCGACAGCAGCGAAGGCCCATCCGGGTCGCGACCTCGTTCACGGTCCCGGGCGACAAACGGTTGATCAGCTGCGCGTACACCGTGTTGACCGAGTACACGGTCGCGGCGCGTAGCGTCATCGATCCGTACCCGCCTCCCTCGGCGTTGGTCACGTGCCACACGCGCCCGTTGTCGAGGGGGACTCGACAGCGCGACGGGCGCGGGGAACACGGTCTCGGGCGAAAGCCGTTCTCGAGGGCGGCGACGAGCGCGAACGGCTTGAAGGCCGACCCCGTCTGCCGTCCCGTGCCGCCGGTCCCGGTCGCGAGGTTCACCCGACCGGCTCGTACGTCGAGCCAGTAGTCCCGCTGCTTCCCACCGACCATCGCCTTCACGAAGCCGGTCCGAGGATCGAGCACCGTCACGCGCTGCGTCGGGATCGCTCGGGTAGGCGAGGACCGAGCGGACCGATTCCTCGGCCGCACGCTGGATCGCGGGATCCATGGTGGTGGTGATCCGCAGGCCGCCCGTGAACAGCATCCGGTAGCGATCGGCCGGCGTCTCCCCGAAGGTCGGGTTCGCCGAGGAACCAGCGCTTGAAGTAGTCGACGAAGTACGGGAACGGATACCGGCTCTCGTCGAGGTCGACCCGGGAGGTCGAGGGGTTCGCGCTTCGCCTCACGGAAGTTCGCTCGGTCGATCGCGCCCGATCCGCCGCATCAACGTGAGCACCACGTCGCGCCGCCCAATCGCCGAGGGGATCCGAACGAACGGATCGAAGTGGTTCGGCGCCGTGATCAACCCCGCGAGCGTGGCGGACTGGCTCAAGGTCAGGTCTCGGGCGTCGACGTCGAAGTACGTACGGGCCGCCGCCTGGGCACCGTAGGCACCCTCGCCGAAGTAGACCGTGTTCAGGTACTTCGTCAGGATCTGGTCCTTGGTCAGCTCGGTCCTCGAGCTGCCAGGCGAGCGCGGCCTCCTCGATTTGCGACGGAACGTCGTCGTCGTCGCCGACGTAGAGGTGCTTCACGAGCTGCTGCGTGATCGTCGAGCCGCCCTCCACGATCCTGCCCTCGTTCGTACGTTCACGTACGGCGGCCCTGAGGATCGCCTGCAGATCCACGCCGTGGTGGCTGAAGAAGCGCCGGTCCTCGATCGCCACGACCGCCTCGCGCAGGTGCTGCGGCATCTCGCCGGCCGGGAGCACGACGCGATCCTCGACCGCGTGCAGCTCGGTGATCAGGGAACCGTCCGACGCGTACAGGAAGGAGGTCTGCGCGAGCGGCCGCTCGCTGAAGTCGTCGAGGTCGGGACGCCGCTGCACGCGGCGGTGAGCGCCGCGAGGACGGCGAGCATCGCGAGGCGAGCCCCGGACCTGACGCATCGCGCGCCAGGGTACCCCGGAGCCCTCGTTCCCACTGGTAGCATCCGCTTGCCGATGGCCCAGGACGCCCTGCCGATCGCTGACGATCGGGCGTTGCTGAGATCGTGCCGGAGGGCGGCCTCGAGGACAAGCTCGAGCGCACGGGTCGAAGGCCGGCCCCTCCGCATCAAGCTCGGCCTCGACCCGACGGCCCCGGCGGTGACCCTCGGCTGGGCCGTCGTCCTGCGGAAGCTCCGTCAGTTCCAGGAAGCCGGACATACCGCCGTGCTGATCGTCGGCGACTTCACGGCGCGCGTGGGCGATCCCTCGGGCAAGTCCGAGACGCGCCCGCGCTTGACGAAGGAGGAGGTCGACGGCTACGCCGAGCGTCTCCTCCGGCAGTTCGGCCGAGTCCTCGACATCGAGCGGGCCGAGATCCGTCGCAACGCGGAATGGCTCGAGCCGCTGGGCATGGATGACGTTGTTGCGCCTCACCGCCTCGACGACGGTCGCCAGGATGCTCGAGCGCGACGACTTCGCCGGCGCTACGAAGCGGGCAAGCCGATCTCGCTGATGGAGTTCCTGTATCCGCTGCTCCAGGGCTACGACTCCGTCGCGGTGTCGAGGCCGACGTGGAGCTCGGCGGCACCGATCAGCTGTTCAACCTGCTCGTGGGTCGGAACCTGCAGCGCGACGTCGGGCAGGAGCCGCAGGTGGCGCTCACGATGCCGCTCCTCGAAGGACTGGACGGTGTGCAGAAGATGAGCCAGTCCTCGGCAACTACGTCGGCATCGAGGAACCGCCGGAGCGAGATGTTCGGCAAGCTGATGTCGATCCCGGACGAGCTGATCGCGAAGTACTGCGCTGCTGTGCACGGACCTCGGTCCCGCGAGATCACGCTCGGGTCGATCGCGGGCCTGGCCGACGGCACGATCCATCCGAACGACGAGAAGCGGCGCATGGCCCGCGCGGTCGTCGAGACCTACCACGGCGAAGAGGCGGGGGGCATCGCCGAGGATCGCTTCGATCGGGTCTACCGCGACCGCGAGGTGCCCCAGGACGTGGCCGAGATCGCGCTGCCTGCCGACGCGCTTCGCGGGACGGCAAGGCGTGGCTCCCACGCGTCCTCGTCGCCGCCGGCCTCGCGTCCTCCAACGGGGAGGCTCGCAGGGCGGTCGCGCAGGGAGGGGTGCGGCTCGACGGGAAGGTCCTCACCGATCCAGACGCGGAGCTGCCGCCCGAGGACCTCCGCGGCAAGGTGCTCCAGGTGGGCCGGCGTCGATTCGTCCGGCTCGCCCTCTAGACCCGATCGGCCATGGCTCGGGCATCCCTTCGGATCGGGCCCGAGTTGACGGTCCGGGGAGGGCTGTTACCATACCCATCCGGCGCGGTCCCCTGCGCGAGGCCAACTACCACGTCCAGGGGCGCACCGTGCTCGCTCGCACCTTGAGAACTGAACAGCGTGTAGAAGCCAGTGCTTTATGCCCGTCAAGGGTTCGGGGCGCGGTTCGTCGCGTCCAGAGCCTCCTGACGGCAGTACTGAAGGATCCAGGTCGGCGCAGCCCTGCACATGGGGAGGCGCCGCATCAACGGATCGAGTAGGTCCGAGGGGAGGTGCCTCTTCCCGACGGCCGACTCCCAACAGACCGGACGCCGGCCTTCGGGTCGGTCGAATTCGATCTCTACGGAGAGTTTGATCCTGGCTCAGGACGAACGCTGGCGGCGTGCTTAACACATGCAAGTCGAACGGTGAAACGGGCTTCGGCCTGTGGATCAGTGGCGAACGGGTGCGTAACACGTGGGCAACCTGCCCCTCGACTCTGGGATAACCCCGGGAAACCGGAGCTAATACCGGATACTCCGATCGAACCGCATGGCTCGGTCGAGGAAAGGTCCGCCGGTCGAGGGATGGGCCCGCGGCCTATCAGCTTGTTGGTGGGGTAACGGCCCACCAAGGCGCGACGGGTAGCTGGTCTGAGAGGACGACCAGCCACACTGGGACTGAGATACGGCCCAGACTCCTACGGGAGGCAGCAGTGGGGAATCTTGCGCAATGGGCGAAAGCCTGACGCAGCGACGCCGCGTGGGGGATGAAGGCCTTCGGGTTGTAAACCCCTTTCGGCAGGGACGAAGCGATTCCGTGACGGTACCTGCAGAAGAAGCCCCGGCTAACTACGTGCCAGCAGCCGCGGTAAGACGTAGGGGGCGAGCGTTGTCCGGATTCATTGGGCGTAAAGCGCGCGTAGGCGGCTCGGTAAGTCGGTTGTGAAATCCCGGGGCTCAACCCCGGGACTGCATCCGATACTGCCGGGCTAGAGGTAGGTAGGGGAGATCGGAATTCCTGGTGTAGCGGTGAAATGCGCAGATATCAGGAGGAACACCGGTGGCGAAGGCGGATCTCTGGGCCTTACCTGACGCTCAGGCGCGAAAGCTAGGGGAGCGAACAGGATTAGATACCCTGGTAGTCCTAGCCGTAAACGTTGGGTGCTAGGTGTGGGTGGACATCGACCCCATCCGTGCCGAAGCTAACGCATTAAGCACCCCGCCTGGGGAGTACGGCCGCAAGGCTAAAACTCAAAGGAATTGACGGGGGCCCGCACAAGCGGCGGAGCATGCGGCTTAATTCGATGCGACGCGAAGAACCTTACCTGGGCTTGACATGCAGGGTGAAACCCGTGAAAGCGGGCGCTCTTCGGAGCCTGCACAGGTGGTGCATGGCTGTCGTCAGCTCGTGCCGTGAGGTGTTGCCTTAAGTGGCGCAACGAGCGCAACCCCTGTCCTTAGTTGCCAGCGGGTAATGCCGGGAACTCTAGGGAGACTGCCGGTGCCAAACCGGAGGAAGGTGGGGATGACGTCAAGTCATCATGCCCCTTATGTCCAGGGCTGCACACATGCTACAATGCGCGATACAGAGGGCTGCGATCCCGTAAGGGGGAGCGAATCCCAAAAAGTCGCGCTCAGTTCGGATCGAGGTCTGCAACTCGACCTCGTGAAGTCGGAGTCGCTAGTAATCGCAGATCAGCAATGCTGCGGTGAATACGTTCCCGGGCCTTGTACACACCGCCCGTCACACCACGAAAGTGGGCAACACCCGAAGCCGGTGGCCTAACCCTTGTGGAGGGAGCCGTCGAAGGTGGGGCTCGCGATTGGGGTGAAGTCGTAACAAGGTAGCCGTAGCGGAAGGTGCGGCTGGATCACCTCCTTTCTAAGGAGCCATTGGCACTCCGGTGGGATCGACGACCGTTCGATCCCGAAATGCCCTCTGCTGTGGGAGCCGGAAGACTCCAGGTCGATGCACTGGCTGCCTACTCCCTCGTTCCTCGGCGGGTTCAACGGTCGTGGGTCTCGGGGGGGTGCACACGCTGTTCAGCTTTGAGGGTGCGAGCCCTCGGGCACCTTGAGAACTCGATAGCGAGCGCGAGCATCTACAGTCAAGTTATGAAGGGCTTACGGTGGATGCCTTGGCGCCAGGAGCCGATGAAGGACGCGTCTGGCTGCGAAAAGCTTCGGGGAGCTGTCGAGAGAGCTATGATCCGGAGATGTCCGAATGGGGAAACCCGGCCGGGGTCATGCCCAGTCACCCGTGTCTGAATACATAGGGCCCGTGGAGGGAACCGCCCGAAGTGAAACATCTCAGTAGGGCGAGGAAGGGAAAGCAACCGCGACTCCCCTAGTAGCGGCGAGCGAACGGGGAAGAGCCTAAACCGGTGTGGCGTGATAGCCCGACGGCGTTGCCATACCGGGGTCGTGGGACCCACATGGATCCTCGTCGGAGGATTCGAGGAGTCACAAATCCGACGTCTAGTCGAAGGCCATGGAACGGGCCGCCACAGAAGGTAACAGCCCTGTAGGCGAAAGACGATCGGACTCTTTCGTGGTGTTCCCGAGTAGCACGGGACCCCTGAAATCCCGTGTGAATCTGGGGGGACCACCCCCTAAGGCTAAGCACTCCCTGGCGACCGATAGTGAACCAGTACCGTGAGGGAAAGGTGAAAAGTACCCCGGGAGGGGAGTGAAACAGTACCTGAAACCGTGAGCCTACAAACAGTCGGAGCTTTCGCTGGGCAACCAGTGGGGGTGACGGCGTGCCTTTTGAAGAATGAGCCGGCGAGTTAGCGGTACGCGGCAAGGTTAAGTCTTCTGACGAAGCCGAAGCGAAAGCGAGTCTGCATGGGGCGAAGAGTCGCGTGCCCTAGACCCGAAGCCGAGTGATCTACCCATGGGCAGGTTGAAGCGAGGGTAAGACCTCGTGGAGGACCGAACCCACCAGGGTTGAAAACCTGGGGGATGACCTGTGGGTAGGGGTGAAAGGCCAATCAAACTCGGTGATAGCTGGTTCTCCCCGAAATGCCTTTAGGGGCAGCCTCGGGCGTTCTGTCACGGAGGTAGAGCACTGATCGGGCTAGGGGGCCTACAAGCTTACTGAACTCGGTCAAACTCCGAATGCCGTGACACCAGAGCCCGGGAGTGAGGGCGCGGGGGCTAAGCTCCGTGTCCGAGAGGGAAACAACCCAGATCGCCAGCTAAGGTCCCTAAGTTCGTGCTAAGTGGGTAAGGATGTGAGATCGCAGAGACAACCAGGAGGTTGGCTTAGAAGCAGCCACCCTTGAAAGAGTGCGTAACAGCTCACTGGTCAAGTGGTCTTGCGCCGACGATGTAACGGGGCTCAAGCACGACACCGAAGCTGCGGGATCCGCCGTTATCGCTCGGCCCTCGAGGGAGGCCTCGTGGGTCCAGGCGGGCGGATCGGTAGGGGAGCGTTCTCAGGCGAGTGAAGCGACGGGGGAACCCAGTCGTGGACGCCTGAGAAGTGAGAATGCCGGCATGAGTAGCGAAAGACGGGGGAGGAGCCCGTCCGCCGGATGCCCAAGGGTTCCTGGGGAAGGTTCATCCGCCCAGGGTTAGTCGGGACCTAAGCCGAGGCCGAGAGGCGTAGGCGATGGACGACTGGTTGATATTCCAGTACCACCTCATCCGCGCCCAGCCCGAATCCAGGGCACTAAGGGAACCCCTTCGGGGGCTACCGACCAACCTGGTACTAGGGCAGCGAAGGGGAGACGCAGGAGGGTAGCTCGACCCAGGCGTTGGTTGTTCCTGGGGCAAGTGTGTAGGGGGATCTCCTAGGCAAATCCGGGAGGTCGTCAACCCCGAGGCACGATGCCGAGCCGTTCAGGCGAAGCGAGTGATCCCATGCTGCCGAGAAAAACCTCTAGCGAGCTGGTGAGGTGCCCGTACCCCAAACCGACACAGGTGGGCACGCAGAGAATGCGAAGGCGATCGAGAGAACCCTGGTTAAGGAACTCGGCAAACTACGTCCGTAACTTCGGGAGAAGGACGACCGCGCTAGGGTGAGGGACTTCGCGTCCCGAGCTCGATGCGGTGGCACAAACCAGGCCCAAGCGACTGTTTACTAAAAACACAGGTCCGTGCGAAGTCGTAAGACGATGTATACGGACTGACGCCTGCCCGGTGCCGGAACGTTAAGGGGAGGGGTTAGCTCTTCGGAGCGAAGCTCTGAACCAAAGCGCCGGTAAACGGCGGCGGTAACTATAACCGTCCTAAGGTAGGACCCGGGAACGCCACCCGGAACTGCCCCTCACGCCGGCGACGGCGTGATGCGCAGCTGGCCATTTGCTGGAAACTCCGAGGATCCGCCGGTACTCATCCATGTCGGACGCCCCTCCTAGGGTCACGACCATGGGTAGTGACAATCCGGCCGGTGCGGACAATCAGCAGGAAAGGCCAGGCATCGAGGGATGGATCGTCGGCTTCGTCGACGGTGAAGGCTGCTTCAGCTGTCCGATCACTCGGAATCCGAGCGCTCGGATCGGTTGGCAGGTGCAGCCGAGATTCGTGGTGGTGCAAGGAGCACGGAGCGTCCACGTCCTCCAGATGATGAGGGACTTCTTCGGGTGCGGCAGGCTCTATCGCAACCATCGGCGGGACTCGCACCGCGAAGATCTGGTCGTGTACTCGGTCTTCCGGCTCGACGAGCTCCGCGAGCGGATCGTGCCGTTCTTCGTCGCGAATCCACTCCATACGGCAAAGCGACAGGACTTCGAGCGCTTCGCTCGGATCCTGGATCTCATGCGTGATGGCGAGCACCTCTCGATCGACGGCATGGCCGCGATCGCGAGGATCACCGAACGGATGAATCAGCGGAAGCCGTCTCGATTCCTGGAATCCTCAGAGGCCATACGCCAGCCAACTCCGATCGACGTTCGGAGCTGAAGATATGGTCCGAGCCTCATGGCGACATGGGGACCAACTCGAGCGAAATTCCTTGTCGGGTAAGTTCCGACCTGCACGAATGGCGTAACGACTTGGGCACTGTCTCAACCAGGGACTCGGCGAAATTGCAATACGAGTAAAGATGCTCGTTACCCGCAGCAGGACGGAAAGACCCCGGGACCTTTACTGTAGCTTGGTGTTGGGTTCTGGCATGTGTTGCGTAGGATAGGTGGGAGGCTTCGAAGCCGCGCTTCCGGGCGTGGTGGAGCCGTCCTTGAAATACCACCCTTCACTTGTTGGGACTCTAACCTCGACCCGTGATCCGGGTCAGGGACAGCGCCTGGTGGGCAGTTTAACTGGGGCGGTTGCCTCCTAAAAGGTAACGGAGGCGCCCAAAGGTTCCCTCAGTCCGGTTGGCAATCGGACGCTGAGTGCAAGGGCACAAGGGAGCTTGACTGCGAGACCGACGGGTCGAGCAGGTGCGAAAGCAGGGCCTAGTGATCCGACGACTCCATGTGGATGGGTCGTCGCTCAACGGCTAAAAGGTACCCCGGGGATAACAGGCTGATCCTGCCCAAGAGTCCATATCGACGGCAGGGTTTGGCACCTCGATGTCGGCTCGTCTCATCCTGGGGCTGGAGCAGGTCCCAAGGGTCGGGCTGTTCGCCCGTTAAAGAGGCACGCGAGCTGGGTTTAGAACGTCGTGAGACAGTTCGGTCCCTATCCGCTGTGGGCGTAGGAAGCTTGAAGGGAGCTGCCCCTAGTACGAGAGGACCGGGGCGGACGAACCTCTGGTGTGCCAGTTGTCGCGCCAGCGGCACGGCTGGTTAGCCACGTTCGGAAGGGATAAGCGCTGAAAGCATCTAAGTGCGAAGCTCGCCCTGAGATGAGGCTTCCCACCGGGAAACCGGGTAAGGCCCGTGGAAGACCACCACGTCGATAGGCCGGAAGTGGAAGCACGGCAACGTGTGGAGCTGACCGGTACTAATAGGCCGAGGACTTGACTTTTGCTCGCGCTCGCTATCGCGGTTCTCGAGATCTGCTCGAGGGCCACACCCTCGAATCGTCCCGCACGACGGGACCCACCGTTTCGGTGGCCATAGCGGAGGGGAAACACCCGGTCCCATCCCGAACCCGGAAGTGAAGCCCTCCAGCGCCGATGGTACTGCCAGGGCGACTTGGTGGGAGAGTAGGTCGCCGCCGGGACATCTTCGAACGGGCCGCCTTCGGGCGGCCCGTTCGCGTTCCCACCCCAGGCCACCTCACGGCCGCGTACCCTGGAGACCGATCATGCCGAAATCCCTTCGACCCCGTGGCGGCCAGCGACCTCGCGGCGCGCCTCCGAAGGCGTCGGAGCTTCCGCGCGAGCTGCTCGACGAGATACGTCGGACGGCCCGCCCACAGGACCAGGCACACGCCGCCTCCCGCCTGGCCCGGGCGATCGAACTGCTCGAGCGCGGCGACGCCGGCGCCGCCATCGTGGAGGCCGAGAAGGCGAAGCGGCTCGCAACGCGATCCGCGGCCGTTCGCGAGGTCCTCGGCCTCGCCTACTACGGACAGGCCAGGTGGCAAGAGGCCGTGACCGAGCTGAAGGCCTACCGTCGCCTCTCGGGGCGGGTCGACCAGAACCACCTCATCGCCGACAGCCTCCGCGGGTTGGGCAAGCCGAAGGAGGCCGTGCCACTCGCCGACGAAGTGCTCAGGGAACGGCACATCGCGAACGAGGTGAAGGCCGAAGCGGTGATCGTCGCTGCGTCCGCCCTCGCCGACGAGGGCCGCTACGCCGAGGCGCTCGCGTTCTTGCAGCGAGCCCGCACGCGCGAAGACGTCTCCGAGCACTGGACCCTCCGCATGTGGTACGTGCGCGCCGACATCCTCGAGAAAGCCGGGCGACGCGAGGACGCGGCCGAGGAGTTCCGGAAGGTCCTTCGACACGATGCCAGCGCCTTCGACGTCGCCGAGCGGCTCGCCGCGCTCAGCTGACGGCCGGCGCCGCGGTTCCGGTCTCGCGCTCCCACCGCTTGCGCCAGTAGCGGGCCAGACCCTGGGCGTTCATCCGGATCGACCCGATCGCGTCGTAGCGCTCGAGGTCGAAGGGCTGGCCGGAATCGGCTTCGTAGTCCTCCCTGGCCTGCTCGGTCAACGTGCCGACGAGCGCATCGACGGTGAGTGCAGGCTCCGCCTCGAGGCTCCGACGAACGGTATCGGCCCACGCGCGGATCCTCATCGCGCCACGATCGAACCCCTCCTGCGGATCGGCGATCGGGCCGAAGTGCGACGTGAGCAGCCGGGAGGGTCCACGATCGCGCATCCGGTCGATGCTCGCGAGGGCGGCCTCGACGTCGACCTCCGGCGGCGGGAGCGCGGGACGATAACAATCCGCCCATGGGAGATGCGAGCCGATCGCCTCGCCGGTGAACATCGCTCCGGAGGCCGTCTCGAGCAGCGCCACGTGATGGGATGCGTGGCCCGGCGCGTGGATGACCTCGAGCTCGCGATCGCCGAGGGATACGGTGGTGCCGTCGGTCATCACCCGGACGCGTTCCGATGGGCATGGGAGCGTCTCGCCGTAGAGTTCCCGCATCCGCTCCTCACCGTAGGTGCGTGCGGTGCTCGCGACGAGCCGCGTCGGATCGACGACATGGGGGGCGCCGAGCTCATGGACCCAGAGCGTGGCCGAGGGGAACCGGCGGAGCAGCGCCCCCGCCCCGCCCGCGTGATCGACGTGCACGTGGGTCACGACGAGGTGGGCGAGATCACCGGCGTCGAGACCGAGGCGGTCGAGGGCGTCGAGCACGGTGGGGATGTCCGCCCCCGGGCCGGTCTCGACGAGCGCGGGCTGTCGGGCGGCGACGAGATACACCGCGTTGAACGACTCGAAGCCACCGGTGCCGATGTCGATCGACGTGATGGCTGGTGCGGCCTGATCGAGCACCGGCGCCGCCGCGGGGCGAGCATCCTCCCGTTCGCTCACAGCGGAAGTCTCGCAGACACCAAAGGGGGGTGTGTCGGTACCTCGGAGTAGGGTCGCGAGCGACACGAGAAGGAGGTCCGATGGTGACGGTGAACGTCGTGGTTCTGGCGGGCACCGTCGCGGCCGATCCGGTTGCACGCCGGATGCCCTCGGGTGACGAGGTCACCGAGCTCAGGCTCTCCGTTCCGGAGGCAGGCAAGCGCCTCCTCCCCCTCCCGGTCGCGGCGTGGCACGCCACGGTCGGCAAGCGGGCCCTCAAGGGCATCGCGAAAGGCGACCCCGTGCTGGTGCACGGGCAGCTGGTCCGCCGCTTCTACCGGAGCGGAGCCGGAGCGCGGAGTCTCACCGAGGTGGTCGCGACGGGGATCAAGAAGCTCGAGCGGCCTGACAGCGAGTGAGGCTCACGGCTCGAGCGGCATGAGCACCATGCCGGTGCGTGGCTTCGGCCAGAAGAAGGTCGACTTGCGCGGCAAGCGTTCTCCGTGGTCGATGACACTCCGTATCCGTGCGGGGGTGGTCGGCGGCAGCAGGTAGGCCGCCACGGCATCGCCTCGGCGGACCGCGCCGTCCGCGTCAGCTGCGTCGTGCGTGAACCGCAGGGCATCGTCGGGCGCCGTTCCGTCGAGCAGTTCCGCGTGCAATGCACGAACGGCCGGAGGCCCGCCGCGGAGCTCGTGCAGTCGATAGGCCGGCGCCCCGCCCGCCGAGGCGGCGACGACCCCGACGCACGGAGGATCGTCCTCGAGTGCGGTCACGAGGGCGTCGAGGTTAGGCAACTCGCGCCCTCCGAGCGGGTGCTCGCCCGCGAGCTGCACGCGATGGTAGGGGAGCACATGCACGTCTTCGACCCCGGCGTCCACGATCAGGGTCAGGATGCGGTCCCAAGGACCCGGGCCGTCGGTCGCGTGGCGCTCGTCGCGATAGGCGAGGGCGGTCGTGTACCGATGATGCCCGTCGGCGATCAACAGTCGCTCGTCGCCGAGCCAGCGAACCACGTCGAGGTCGCCGGGGAGCGGCCACATCCGATGCGTGACCCCTTCTTCGTCCCCGACCTCGTGGGACGGCGGCCCCTCGGTGACATCGTCCAGCAGCGTCGCGAGCTCGCGTCTCGGACCCGCGATCGTGCCGTAGACGGCCGACAGATGTGTGCGAGTGGCTCGGAGCAGGCGGAGTCGATCCGCGACGGGGCCGGGCATCGTGGCCTCGTGCGGAAGGATCGAACCGCCCCAGGGTTCCAACGCCATCGCGCAGAAGAGTCCTCTGGTTCGCACCTTCTTCTCGCCCAGGCGACCCCGCATCTCGTAGGCGAAGTACCCCGACGGCGCCCGGACGAGGACGCCGCCCCGCCGCCAACTCGCGAGCAACCCGGCGGCTCGTTCGTACCGGCTGCTCGGATGCGCAGGATCGTCCGGCCCTTCGGCGAGGTCGAGGCGCACGATGTTGTAGGCGCTCGCCTCGAGCAGCCGCGCCCGTCTCGGGTCGCTGATAACGTCGTACGGCGGCGCCGTCAGCGACGTGAGCGGCCCCGCGACGGCACGGTCGTACACGAGTCCTTCGAACGGGAAGATGCGAGGCACCCGACCTGTATAACAGCCACGGCGAGCCCGAGACCGTCCACGATCCTTTCGATAGGCCCTGATGCTGGCGGATCGCTACGACGTCTTCCTGTTCGACCTGGACGGGGTCCTGTACCGAGGTGAGCAGCCGATCACATGGGCCGCCGAGACGCTCGAGACCTTGCGAGCCCACGGCAAACGGCTCGCGTTCGTCACGAACAACTCGAGCCGGACCCCGCAGGCGGTGGTCGAGCGGCTCCGGCGGGTGGGCGTCGCGGCAGGCGACGACGAGGTCGTCACCTCGGCCCTCGTGACGGCCGACCTCCTCGAGCAACGGGGGGTGCGTTCCGCGTTCGTCGTCGGCGGCGCCGGACTGCGTGAGGCGATCGCGGCCAGGGGCGTCGCGTTGGCGGAGGTCTCGCCGGGCGGCGAAGGCAGCGCAACGGGCGCCGTCCCCGAGGTGGTGGTGGTCGGCTTCGACCCGCGCGTTACCTACGACGAGCTCCGAGACGCCTCGATCCTGGTCCAACGAGGCGCGTCGTTGATCGGCTCGAACCCCGACGCCTCGTTCCCCGCGGCCGACGGGTGGCTGTGGCCAGGCGCGGGAGCGCTGCTTTCGGTGATCGAGATGACGACGGGGGTGCGTGCCGAGGTGGTCGGCAAGCCGGGGGCGCCGCTCTTACGAGCTGCCCTCGACCGCGCGGGTGGTGGTGTGCCGCTCCTCGTCGGGGACCGTCTCGACACCGACATCGCCGGCGCTCTGGCGCTCGGATGGGACGCCGCGCTCGTGCTGAGCGGCGTCTCCACCCGCGAGGATGCGGCGGCGTCCGCCGCGCCGCCGACCTACGTGATCGAGGACCTCCGAGGCCTCCTCACCGACGCCGGCTAGAAGGGATCCGGGCGAGAGGGTGGGAGGCGGTGGGCGACGCCTCGTCGCCCGCGGAGGACCGTGACCGCGACGAGGAGACCGAACGCGAATCCTCCGACGTGGGCCCAGTATGCGACACCACCACCGACCTCACGCCCCAGCTCGCCGAGGCCGCTGAAGAACTGCAGGACGAACCAGAGACCGAGGACGACGCCCGCGGGTAACTCCACGACGGTGATGAAGAAGAAGAACACGAGCGTCGTCACGCGGGCGCCGGGGAACAGGTACAGGTACGCGCCGAGGACCGCGGCGATCGCCCCCGAGGCTCCGAGGGTGGGAACCACCGAGCCGGTATCGAGGACGAACTGCAGCCCGAACGCGGCGAGCCCTCCGAGGAGATAGAAGGCGAGGTATGGGATGTGGCCCATCCGGTCCTCGACGTTGTTCCCGAAGATCCAGAGGAAGAGCAGGTTCCCGAGCAGGTGGAGCCATCCGCCGTGCAGGAACATCGCGACGAGGATCGACAGAGCAGGCGACTTGTCGGGGCAGGTCTCGCCGAGTTCCGCGCGGATCGCCTCGCCGGCGCCGGGACCGAAGCCGTCGTCCAGGGCGCTCGATGCCGCCGGGCCGCCTCGCGCGAGGCCGGTGCCGTTCGCGACCTCCCAGGGGATCGCGGCCTCGCAGAAGTAGAAGAGCTGCTGTTCGACCTGCGCGTCCTCGCCCGACGCGAAGCTCGGCTGCCACAGGATGAACGCGGCCAGGTTCAGCGCGATCAACCCGACCGTCACGAACGGCATGCGGTGAGACGGGTTCGCATCCCGGATGGGCAGCATGGACCCCAGGGTATGCTGGACTTGTACATTCCTAGGCACGTTCCTAGGCACGTTCTTGGGCACGTTTCTCGAGGAGGCTCCCCATGTCCCGCACCGACGACCTGCGCAAGACGATCGAGGCCACGATCGGCAGCTTGACGCCCGCCAGGGCTCAGCAGCTCGCGAAAGGCCTGCTCGAGCCCGACGCGCGCAAGGATCAGGTGACGAAGGCGGCCACCGACATCTTGGAGTGGTCCCAGAAGAACCGGGAGCGGATACGCGATCTCGTACGCGGCGAGATCCGCGAACAACTGCGGGCCTCCGGCGCGGCCACCCAATCGGAGCTGGATGCGCTGAAGAAGCGTGTCCGGGAGATCGAGCGCACGACGGGGATGACGGCGTCAGGTCGCAAGAAGGCCACCGCGAAGGGCGCCCCGTCGGCTCGGAAGCCCGCGTCGTCCAAGGGCGCGCGAGGCGCCGCCAAGAGCGCTCCGAAACGGACGGGCAAGACCGCCGGCGGCGCGTCGGCCAACGGCGACCTCGGGAACTGAGGATCCCAGCGGCGGTGCCGAGGCGGCGACTCGACGCGGAGCTCGTCCGTCGCGGGTTCGCCGCGACCCGAACGCAGGCCCAGGAGGCCGTGCACGCCGGCCTCGTGACCGTGGGTGGACGCCCGGCGATGAAACCCGCCACCCTCGTCGCGCCGGACGAAGCGCTGGGCGTCGCGGGCCCGACCCGAACCTTCGTGTCTCGCGGCGGCGACAAGCTCGCAGCCGCGCTGGACCGGTTCGCGGTCGACCCCGCCGACCGTCGCTGCCTCGACGCCGGCGCGTCGACCGGGGGGTTCACCGACTGTCTCCTGCGAAGAGGCGCCGCCCGCGTCGTCGCCGTCGACGTCGGTTACGGCCAGCTCGCGTGGGCGCTCCGCACCGATCCCCGGGTCGAGGTCCTCGAGCGGACCAACGTACGCGACCTCGTGCCGACCATGTTGTCCTTCCGGCCTGCCGTGGTCGTGGCCGATCTGTCCTTCATATCGCTCCGGCTCGTGGCGCCGCGACTGATCGAGCTGGCAGCGCCGGCGGCGGACGTGGTGTTCCTCGTGAAGCCCCAGTTCGAGGCCGGACCCGACGACGTCGGCCGCGGCGGGGTGGTCCGCGACCCACGGGTCTGGACGCGGGTGATCGACGAGGTTGCCGGCGCCGTGACGGGCGCCGGGGCGGGGCCTCGTGGGGTGATGGCGTCGCCGCTTCGCGGCCCGGCGGGCAACGTGGAGTTCCTCCTGCACGCGGTGGTCGGCGCGCACCCGCTCGAGGTCGACGTGGAGCGAGCGGTCCGCGGCGGCGAGGAGCTCGGGACGTGAGCCGCGTCGGTTTCGTGGTGCACGAGGGACGCGAGGCGGCGGTCGCCGCCGCCTCGTCGCTCCGGCGCTCCTTGGACCACGACGGGGTCGAGGTCATCGACGCGACCACCGACGCCGCCGGCCTCGATCGTGGCCTCGATCTCGGCCTCGATCTCGTCGTCTCGATCGGCGGCGACGGAACGTTCCTGCGCGGGGCCCAACTGGCGGCCGAGGTGGGCGCGCCCGTTCTCGGGGTCAAGGTCGGGCGACTCGGATTCCTCACCGAGGTCGACCCGGGGGAGGCGCTTCCGCTGATCCGCGCATCCCTCGCGGGCGATGCCGCCCTCGAAACGCGTCTCGCCGTGACCGCGGAGCCGAGCGACGGCGCGAGCTTCCCACCCCAGTGGGGGATGAACGAGATCATGGTCGAGAAGCGCGCCCGGCACCGGCTCATCCGTCTCGCCGTCGAGGTCGACGGGGTCTACGTGACGACCTTCTCGGCGGATGGGGTGATCGTGGCGACCCCGACGGGCTCGACCGCCTATTCGTTCTCGGCTCGGGGACCGATCGTGACGCCACAGGTCGAGTGCCTGGTGCTCAATCCGATCGCGGCGCACATGGTGTTCGACCGGTCCTTCGTCCTCGGGGCCGATCAGGTGGTGACGCTCGAGGTCGTCGGCGACGAACCGGGGATCTTGTCCGCCGACGGCCGGGAGTCCCTCGAGGTGCCCGTGGGCACCCGGGTGCGCATCCGGGCGTCCTCGCGGCCATCGCGCTTCGTCCGGCGAGCCGACGGGCCGGGGTTCCTCGCCCGGGTGCGGGACAAGTTCGGGCTGCCAGGCGACCCTGCGCACTCGGATCGACCCGGCGCAGCCGAGCGAGACGGCGACCGGTAGCCGTCGCGTCGGTACCCGCGGCTAGGATGCCGTCGTGCTGCGGCAGCTCCATATCAGCGGGCTCGGCGTCATCGACGACGTGGATCTCGAGCCGCATGCGGGCCTGACCGTCCTCACGGGCGAGACGGGTGCAGGCAAGACGATGATCACCGTCGGCCTCGCGATCGCCCTCGGCGGGCGTGGGAGCGCCTCGCTCGTCAGGACCCACTCGAACGCCACGCGCGTGCAAGCTCGCTTCGACGCTCCCGACGCGGCGGGGGACTGGGCCGAGGACGACGAGGTGATCCTCGCCAGGACCGTCTCGGCCGACGGCAAGAGCACCGCCCGGATCGGGGGCCAGCTCACCACCGCGTCGGCGCTCGCCGAGCTCGGTGCCCAGCTCCTCGAGATCCACGGGCAGCACCAGAGCCTCCGGCTGCTCGAGCCGTCGACCCAGACGGCATTCCTCGACCGAGCCGGCGGCGACGAACACATCGTGGCGCTCGGTGCCTTCCGCGAGTCGTTCGAGCGCCTCCTGTCGGCCAGGAGCGCTCGCGATGAGCTCGCCGAAGCGGCCCGAGCGCGCGAGCGCGAGCTCGATCTGCTCGCCTACCAGGTCCGTGAGATCGAGGCCGCCGCGCCTCGTGACGGCGAGACCCTCGAGCTGGAGACCGAGGAGGCCCGTCTCGGCCACCTCGAGCGGCTCCGCGAGCTGACGGCCGGTGCCGAGGACGCCCTCGCGGGCGACGCGAGGCGCGGGCGATGCGCTGGCTGGGGTCGCCGACGCCCTCGACGTGGCGTCGGACCTGGACGCGAGCGTTGCCCCGTTCGCATCGCGAGCCCGTGCGATCGCCGCCGAATCCCGCGAGCTCGTACACGATCTGAGGGGCTACCGCGAGACGCTGGCAGCGGATCCAGGGCGTCTCGGCGAGGTCGCCGAACGGCTCGCGACGCTTCGCACCCTCCGGCGGAAATACGGCGCGACGGACGCCGACGTGCTCGGCTTCCTCGCCGAGGCCTCGGCGAGACTCGACGTCCTCGCGGGGGCCGACGATCGCCTCGCCGAGCTCGAGGCCGAGGTCGCCGCCCTTGAGACCGAGGTCATCGCGCGATCCCGAGCGGTGACGACCGGGCGCACGATCGCGGCCGCGCCGCTCGCCGCCGCCCTCGAGGATGAGCTCCGCGAGCTCGGGATGCCGTCGGCCGAGGTCGAGGTCGTCCTGCAGCCCCTGGCCGAGCCCGACCACCGCGGGGCCGAGAGGGTCGAGCTGCGCCTCCGGGCGGCGTCCGAACAACCCGCCCTTGCGCTCGCCAAGGGCGCCTCTGGCGGCGAGCTGTCGCGAGTGATGCTCGCGTGCCGCAGCGTCCTGGCAGACCTCGACGACGTCCCCACGTTGGTCTTCGACGAGATCGACGCCGGGATCGGCGGGCAGGCGGGCCTCGCCGTCGGCCGGCGACTCGCCGGGCTCGCGACGGCTCGCCAGGTGATCGTCGTGACCCACCTCCCGCAGATCGCGTGCTTCGCCGATCTCCACGTCCGCGTCCGCAAGCAGCGCGGGACCGCCTCGATCGAGCCCCTCGGCGACGACGAGCGCCTCCTCGAGCTCTCGCGGATGTTGGCGGGACTCGAACCCAGCGATGCCGCCGTCTCCCATGCCGAAGAGCTGCTCGTCGAGGCGGCCCGCGTACGTTCGCGAGCATCCGACGGCCAGAGGCGCCCCGCTCGTGCTCGTGCCGATGCGAAGTCGTGACGCGAACCGGCCCGGCGCGTCGGTGGGGTCTGCTAGCATCGAATCCCGTGGTGGACACGAATCCGAGGTACATCTTCGTCACGGGTGGGGTCGCCTCCGGACTCGGCAAGGGCATCACGACCGCGTCGCTCGGCCGCCTCTTCAAGGCTCGAGGCCTCAAGGTCGTCCTCCAGAAACTCGACCCCTACATCAACGTCGACCCGGGGACCATGAATCCCTTCGAGCACGGCGAGGTGTTCGTCCTCGACGACGGCGCCGAGACCGACCTCGACCTCGGGCACTACGAACGCTTCCTCGACCAGGACCTGCACCGTGGGTCGAACTTCACGACCGGTGCCGTGTACTCCTCGGTGCTCGCGAAGGAGCGGCGCGGCGACTACGCCGGCAAGACGGTGCAGGTGATCCCCCACATCACCGACGAGATCAAGGACCGGATCCGCGCGTTCGGTGAGGCCGAACAGGCCGACCTGCAGATCGTCGAGATCGGGGGCACGGTCGGCGACATCGAGTCACTGCCGTTCCTCGAGGCGGTTCGACAGCTTCGCAATCAGGTCGGTCGCGATCGTTGCGCGTTCGTGCACGTGTCGCTGATGCCGTTCATCGGACCCTCGGGTGAGCTCAAGACGAAGCCGACCCAGCACTCCGTCAAGGAGCTCCGCGCGCTCGGCTTGCAACCCGATGCGATCGTGGCTCGCAGCGATCGCCCGATCGGGCGGAACCTCAAAGAGAAGATCTCGCTGCTGTGCGACGTGCCCATGAGCGGGGTGATCAGCGCGCCGGACGTCCTGTCGATCTACGAGGTGCCCCTCGTGCTGCATCGCGAGGGGCTCGACGGCGAGCTCGCTCTTCACCTCCGGATCGAGGCCGAGCCCGACCTGACCGAGTGGCGAGAGCTGGTCGAACGCGTCGAGTCGGCGACGGCACCGGTCGACATCGCGGTCGTCGGCAAGTACGTGAACCTCCGCGACGCGTACCTATCCGTGATGGAGGCGCTGAAGCACGGTGGGTTCGCGCACGGGGCCGACGTCCGGATCCACTGGATCGCCTCCGATGACCTCGGTGGCGACGCGACCGACCGAGCCCTCGCCGACATGGACGGCATCTTGATCCCCGGGGGCTTCGGCATCCGAGGGGTCGAGGGCAAGATCGACGCGGCGCGGTTCGCGCGTGAGCGGGGCGTGCCCTTCCTCGGCATCTGCCTGGGCTTGCAATGCGCCGTCGTCGAGTTCGCCCGGCACGTGTGCGGGCTCGACGGCGCGAACTCCAGCGAGTTCGATCCTGCCACGCCGCACGCGGTCATCGACCTGCTGCCCGAGCAGAAGGACGTCACCGACCTCGGCGCGACGATGCGTCTGGGTGCCCAACCCGCCCACATCGCCCCCGGCACGATCGCCGCGCGGGCGTACGGGCGCGAGATCGTCTCCGAGCGCCATCGGCACCGGTGGGAGGTCAACCCCGCGTACCACGAACGACTCGTCGCGGGCGGGCTCGTGATCTCGGCGATGGACAAGAACGACCGGCTCGCCGAGATCGTCGAGCTGCGCGACCATCCATTCTTCGTGGCGGGCCAGTTCCACCCCGAGCTGCGTTCGCGGCCGACCCGGCCGCACCCGTTGTTCCGCGACTTCATCGGCGCCGCCGTGGCCCATCGAGGGGCCGAGCGACCGGCGAACGAGCCCATCGTGGTCAACGGCTGACCGCCCGATGGGGGAGCGACCCCGCTCGAGCCGCCGGGTCTTCGACGGGGCGGTGCTTGCCCTCGATCTCGAAGACTGGGGGCAGTCCTACGAACACGAGGTGGTGCGCCATCCAGGCGCGGCCGGCGTCTTGCCGGTGACCGGCGAGGGCGAGGTGCTCCTCGTGCGACAGCTCCGGCCCGCGATCGGCCAGGTCCTCACCGAGATCCCGGCGGGCCTCCTCGACGTCCCCGGCGAGGACGCCCTTGCCTGCGCAGCCCGCGAGCTGGTCGAAGAGACGGGCTTCCGGCACACCTCGATCGAGTTCCTCGGCGGGTACTACTCATCGCCGGGATTCACCGACGAATACGTGCACCTGTTCCTCGCGCGGACGAAGGCCGACGCCGACGCCGAGCCAGAGGACGGCATCAACTCGTCCGCGAGCCCTTCGACCGCATGGTGGCGGCCGCCCGGGGCGGGAGGGTGCGCGACGTGAAGACCGCGCTCGCGCTCCTGCTCGCCGACGGTCGCGGCTGAACCGCCCGGCGGCGATGGGGGACCCCGGGTACCCTTCGGACCGAGCCTTCAGGTCCTGCGGGAAAGGAGGGGCACGTGATCGTCGGGATCCCGACCGAGGTGAAGGACCACGAGTATCGCGTCGCCGCGACACCGGAAGGGGTTCGGGAGATCACGCACGCCGGCCATCGGGTCGTGGTGCAGGCGGGCGCCGGGTACGGCTCCGCGATCGCCGACGAGCACTACGCCGCTGCCGGAGCGACGGTCCTGCCCGACGCCGATGCGGTCTTCGCCGAGGCCGACCTCATCGTCAAGGTCAAGGAGCCGCAGCCGCAGGAGTACGAGCGGTTCCGGCCGGTCAGCTCCTCTTCACGTATCTCCACCTGGCGGCAGATGCCGAACTCACCGCCTTCCTCGTGGATCGAAGCGTCACCGCGATCGCCTACGAGACCGTGCAGACAGCGGACGGCCGGCTCCCCCTCCTGGCCCCGATGTCGGAGATCGCCGGCGCGCATGGCCCCGCACGTGGCGGCCGGTTGGCTCGAACGGACGCGAGGCGGGCGCGGCGTCTTGATGGGGGGCGCGGCCGGGGTCGCCCCCGCCACGGTGGTCGTGCTCGGCGCGGGCATGGCCGGTGGGAACGCGGCGTGGATCGCCGCCGGCATGGAGGCGACGGTCTCCGTCGTCGATCGCAACGTCGAGCGCCTTCGCCTCGTCGACCAGATCTGGCGCGGCCGGATCCACACCGTGGCGTCCTCCAGCCTCGCGATCGAGCAGCTCGTCCTCGGCGCCGACGTGGTCGTCGGCGCGGTGCTCGTACCGGGAGCGAAGGCCCCCCACGTCGTCTCTGGCGAGATGGTCGCCGCGATGCGGTCCGGGGCCGTGCTCGTCGACATCTCGATCGATCAGGGAGGGTGTTTCGAGACCTCCCGGATGACAACGCACTCCGACCCCACCTACGTGGTCGACGACGTCGTCCACTACTGCGTCGGGAACATGCCGGGCGCGGTGCCGCGCACCTCCACCTACGCGCTTACGAACGTGACCCTGCCCTACCTCTCGCAGCTCGCGACCCTGGGGCTTCGCGAGGCCGTCCGGGCCGACCCGGCGCTCGCGCTCGGCGTGAACGTGCACGAGGGCTCGGTCACGAACCCAGGTGTCGCGGCGGCCCACGATCGTGCGGTGACACCCCTGGACACGCTCCTCGTGTGAAGGGGCGCGATGGAGCCGTGGCCGATCACGCAGAGCGTTTCCTCGATCACCTGCAGGTGGAGCGCGGGCTCGCCGACAACACCCTCGTCGCGTACCGGCGCGATCTCCGGCGCTACGTCGGGTTCCTCGATCGACGAGACGTGACCGACGCGGTCCAGATCGACGGCGCCGCGATCCGTGCGTTCCTGGCGTCGCTGTCGGCCTCGACCCACGGTCACGAGGAGTCGCCATACGCGGCCAGGTCGGTGGCTCGGGCGCTGTCCACGGTTCGGTCGTTCCACCGATTCTTGGTGCGCGAAGGCGTGACCGATCGCGATCCGAGCGCGGAGGTCATCCGGCCGCGACTGCCGAGATCGCTCCCGCGTCCTCTCACGGTCGAGGAAGTGGAACGCCTCGTCGAAGCCCCCGACGACTCCTCGCCGGCGGGCATGCGTGACCGCGCGATCCTCGAGCTCCTCTACGGGGCCGGCCTGCGGATCTCCGAGCTCACCGGACTCGACGTGGACGACGTCGACCTCGAGGAGGGAGCCGTCCGCGTGCTCGGCAAAGGTGGCAAGGAGCGGGAGGTTCCCGTCGGGCGTCACGCCCGGACGGCCGTGGGCACGTACGTGACACGCGCGAGGCCCATCCTCGCCACGGCGGCGACGCGGGGGGCGCTCTTCCTGAACACGCGTGGCGGCCGGCTCACCCGGCAGAGCTGCGCGCGGATGCTCGCCCGCCACGTGGCGGCCGCCGGCGTCAAGCGGCGCGTCACCCTCCACAGCCTGCGACACTCGTTCGCGACGCATCTGCTCGAGGGAGGGGCCGACGTGCGGGTCGTGCAGGAGCTGTTGGGTCACGCGAGCGTGGCCACCACGCAGGTCTACACGCTCGTGACGAAGGAGCATCTCCGTGCGGTGTACTACACGTCGCACCCACGAGCACGCCGCGGAGACGATCCGAGGTGATGGTGCTTCAGGGCGGCGCCACGCTCGCCATCGAACGCGATCGCAAGGAGCGCGCGTGAACGGACCGCTCGTGCCGCGGGTCTGCCTGATCGTGTGTGACTCGTGGGGCGTGGGTGGGGCGCCGGATGCGGCGGCCTACGGCGACGAGGGTTCCGACACCCTCGGCAACACGTCGCGCTACGTGGGTGGATTCGACGCTCCGAGGCTCGCCGATCTGGGGCTCGGCCACCTCACGTCGATCGAGGGACTACCGCCACGCACCGTGCCCGGTGTCGCGTACGGGAGGGCCACCGAGCGCGCCGCGGGCAAGGACACGACCACGGGCCATTGGGAGATGACCGGGATCCGCCTCGAGCGGCCGTTCCCCTTGTACCCCAAGGGGTTTCCGCCCGACGTGATCGTGCCTTTCGAGCGGGCGATCGGTCACTCGGTCCTCGGCAACGTGCCGGCCTCCGGCACCGAGATCATCGAGCGTCTCGGCCCAGATCACCTGGCGACGGGCCGTCCGATCGTGTACACGAGCGGCGATTCCGTGTTCCAGATCGCGACCCACGTGAACGTCGTCGATCTCGAAACCCTGTACGATGGTGCCGGAAGGCGCGCTCGCTCCTCGTCGGCGAACACGCGGTGGGGCGGGTGATCGCGAGGCCGTTCGAGGGCGCGCCCGGCGCCTTCGCCAGGCGGCCGGAACGGCGGGACTTCTCGGTCGCGCCGCCGGGACCCACCGTGCTCGATCGACTCGTGGAGCGAGACGTCTCGGTCTTCGGGGTCGGGAAGATCCAGGACGTCTTCGACGGCCGAGGCATGACGGAGGCGTCCTACTCGGATTCGAACGACCACGGCGTCGACCTGACGATCGGCTTCCTCGCCCGACCGGGACCCAATCTCGTGTTCACGAACCTCGTGGACTTCGACTCGAAGTACGGGCATCGCAACGACCCCGAGGGCTACGCCGAGGCCATCGAGGCGTTCGACCGCCGCCTGCCCGACGTGATCGCGGCGCTCGACGGCGGGGTGCTGCTCATCACGGGAGACCACGGGTGCGACCCGACCACGCCATCGACGGACCACTCGAGGGAACGCACCCCGCTGCTGGCCGCGGGGCTCACCGGTGAGCCCCGCGACATCGGCACCCGGGACGGGTTCGGCGACCTCGGCGCGACCGTCGCGGAGCTCCTCGGCGTCGACGCGACCGATCTCGTCGGGCGGAGCTTCGTCGACCGACTCGGGCTCGGGACATGAATCGGCGCCCGGGGCCGCGGGAGACGTCGCGGTGAATCGGCGGGACTTCCGCGACATCGTGGCCGCCAAGCGCGACGGTCGAACGCTCCCTGACCAGGACGTCGAAGACCTCATCCTCGCCTATCACCGCGGTGAGGTCGACGATCCGCTCGCCGCGGCGTTCCTGATGGCGGCGCTGCTCAGCGGGCTGGACGCCGAGGAAACCTCGGCGATGACCCGCGCGATGGTCGCCTCCGGCGAGACCCTCGCGTTCTCCCACCTCGACCGGCCGACGATCGACAAGCACTCCACCGGCGGCGTCGCCGACGGCGTGACCCTCGTGTTCGCTCCCGTCGCGGCCGCGCTCGGGCTCGCCGTGGCGAAGCTGTCGGGTCGCGGGCTCGGACACACGGGCGGCACCCTCGACAAGCTCGAGTCGATCCCTGGCCTTCGAACCGACCTGACCCCGAATGAGATCGAGCGACAGGTGGCCGACGTCGGTTGCGCCGTGGCCGCGCAGTCTCCACGCTGGTCCCGGTCGACGGCGCGCTGTATTCGCTCCGCGACGCCACGGCGACGGTGCCGTCGGTCCCGCTGATCGCCGCGAGCGTCATGTCGAAAAAGCTGGCCGTGGGCACGGACCTGATCCTGCTCGACGTGAAGGCCGGCTCCGGTGCCTTCATGAAGACGGTCGCCGACGCCCGAGGTCTCGCCGAGGCCTGCCTCGAGCTCGCGGTCGGGGCAGACAGACGGATCCTCGCGGCCGTCACGGACATGTCGCAGCCGCTCGGCGACGCCGTCGGCAACGCGCTCGACGTCGCCGAGGCCATCTCGATCCTGCGCGGAGAATCGCACGGACGGCTGCGGGAGCTCGTCGAGTGGTTCGCCGACCGAGCGCTCGAGATCGCTCGGCGCCCCCGGCGACGCGCGGCACGCGGCGGCGGCGATCGACTCCGGTCAGGGGCTCGAGCGGTTCCGACGGATGGTGGAGGCGCAGGGCGGGGATCCGCGGGTCGTCGACGACCCCCACCGGATCCTCCCGAAGGCGCCGGTGGTCGTCCCCCTCCTCGCCGACCGCGAGGGCACGCTTGGCGGCCGTGGACGCAGAGGCGATCGGCACCGCGAGCAGCGCGCTCGGCGCCGGCAGGCTCCGCAAGGACGACCCGATCGACCCCGCGGTCGGTATCGTGGTGCGACCCAAGATCGGCGACCGTCTCGAAGCCGGCGAGCCGATCGGCGAGGTGCACGCACGCGATGAGGAGGCGGCCCAGGAGGCCTGCCGCCGGGTCCTCGCGTCGTTCACCGTCGTCGACGGCCCTGCGGAGGCACCGCCGCTCGTCCACGCATCGCTCGAAGGGGAGGCGGATCCCGCTGATCGCACAGCTCGGGAACTTCACGCCGCTCGGCCTCCGCGAGGCCGTGTACATGCTCGGCGGGCTCATCGTCGGCATGATCGCTCGGGAGTACGCGCGCGCGTTGACCGCCTCGCGTCTGCACGACCCGACGCCGCGCCTGTGGGGGCGGCTCACGCCCGAACCCCAAAGCGTGGTTCGAGCCCTTCGGCAGCGGGCTCGTGCCGGGGCTGCTCGCGGTGCTCTGGGCGGCCGGCGCCCAGTGGATCCCGGCCGCCTACGGGAAGCCGGCGCCGGTCGATCCCACCTATTTCCGCAACTACAAGCGCGACGTGGTGCTCGTGTCCGTCGCGGGACCGATCGCGACGTTCGCGATCGCGGTCCTCGCGGGGCTCGCCCTGCGTGCGATCGATCCTCCGACGGGCAGCGCGATCCTCGTCTCGGCACCGCCCTCGGAGCTCGCACGGGCGTTGGCGGTCGTCGCCTACGCGTGTTCCGGGCTCACGGTGTTCCACCTGCTCCCGATCCCGGGACTCGACGGGGCCCGCATCGTCGCCCTCCTGCTCCCTCCGCAGGCCGCCCAGGTCTACCGCAACGCCGATCAGTACCTCCCGCTGTTCGTCCTCGTGATGCTCTTCCTCTTCGCGATCCGTGGTCCTCGTCGGTGCTCACGGACGCGGTGTGCGGGCTCGCCGCCGGCGGCCCCTGCATCTGAGGCCTCCCGGGAGCGGCCGGAGCCCGCGCTATCATCGCCGGCATCGTGACCGACGCCACCCCCGCCCGGACCGAAGCGCGTCCTCACCGGCTTCCGCCCGACGGGGCCGCTGCACCTGGGCCACTGGGCGGGCAACATCGAGACAATGCGTCGGCCTGCAGGACGAGAGGGGCACGAGTGCTTCTACTTCATCGCGGACTGGCACATGTTGACGACGCACTACGACCGCACGGATGAACTGCCCGGCGGTTCGTCGAGGGCCTGGTGCTCGACTGCTCGCCGCCGGTATCGATCCGGACCGAGTCGGTCGTGTACCGCCAGTCGGACCTGCCGGAGGTCGCCGAGATGGCGCTGCTGCTCGGCATGATCACGCCACTTGGGTGGCTCGAGCGGGTCCCGACGTACAAGGAGCGTCTGCGCGACATGGCCGAGCGCGACATGGCCAACCTCGGGCTGCTCGGCTATCCCGGTGCTCCAGACGGTCGACATCGCGATCGTGCGCGGCGAGCTCGTGCCGGTGGGGGAGGACCAGGTGGCTCACCTGGAGCTCTCCCGTGAGATCGTGCGCCGGTTCAACCGGCTCTACGGCGATGTGCTGGTCGAGCCCCAGGCCGATCCTGTCGGCGACCCCACTGATCCCGGGCTCCGACGGGCGGAAGATGTCGAAGTCGCTCGACAACTTCATCGGCGTCCGGGACGACGAGCCGAAACGATCCGAGCGAAGGTGCGTTCGTTCGTCACCGACCCGCAGAAGAACGGCTCGGCGACCCCGGCCGCCCCGAGATCTGCCCGATCTTCTCGCTGCATCAGCACGTTCTCCCCGGACGACGTCGAGCGGATCGACCGGACCTGTCGCTCCGGCGAACTCGGGTGCGTCGAGGACAAGACCTTCCTCGCCGACCGGCTGGTCGAGATGTTCCGGCCGTTCCGGCAGCGACGCGCCGAGCTCGAGGCGCAGCCCGGACTCGTCGAGAAGGTGCTCGCCGAGGGGGTCGAGCGGGTGCGGCCGGTCGCCCGGGCGACCCTCGACGCGGTCCGAGAGGCGATGCATTTCGCGTGAGCGAGCCGGCGCGATGACCGACGGCGACGGGGGAGTCCGCAGTGAGATGGGCGCCCGGACCGAGGCGTCGGCAGCTTCGCCGTCGAGCTGCCCGTGTTCACGGGCCCGTTCCGGCTGCTCGCCGACCTGATCTTGGAGCAGAAGGTCGACGTGTGCGACGTGGCGGTCGCCGTCGTGACCGATCGCTACCTCGCGCGCGCGAAGGAGGCCGAGGGCTGGAACCTCGAGGAGGCGACGTGGTTCCTCGCGATCTGCGCGGTGCTCCTCGAGCTCAAGGTCGGCCGGCTCATGCCCGAAACACACCGAGCTCGACGAAGAGGATCTGCTCGGGGGCTCGCCCGACCTCGCGTACGCACGCTCGATCGAGCTTCGGGCATTCCGTCAGTGTCGCCGTCGAGCTCGCACGCCGCCTGGAGGACGAGGCGGGCTACTTCGCCCGCGACGTCGGGCCCGGCCCCGAGTTCTCCCACCTGTACCCCGACCCGATGGAGCGGGTCGGACGCCGACGACGCTCGCCGCGCTCGCCGCGCAGCTGCTGCGTCCTCCGCCGACCCTCGACCTCTCCCATGTCACGCCGATCCGCGTTCACGGTGGCCGACGCCATGACGGCGGTCGAGGAGCGGATGCAGTCGATCGCCGGCCGGCCGGCGTCGTTCCGCGAGCTGGTCGCCGACTGCGAGGACCGGATCCACGTCGTCGTGCGGTTCCTGGCGCTCCTCGAGCTGTACCGTGACGGCAAGGTCGAGCTCCAGCAAGGAGCGACGTTCGGTGAGATCGAGGTGGAGTGGCGAGGATGAGCCGACACGGTCGCACGCGCACGACACCCGGGCCCTCGAGGCGCTCTTCTTCGTGTCCGATGAGCCGCTCACCGCATCGGTCCTGGCCCAAGCCCTCGAGCTCGATCGCCGAACGGTCGAAGAGCTCTGCGAGCGGCTCGCCCACGAGCTGGAGGAGCGGAGCTCCGGCCTCGTGCTCCGCAACGTCGCCGGGGGCTGGCGGTTGTTCACCCATCCGGACGCCGCGCCGACGGTCGAACGTTTCGTGCTCTCGTCGCGCCAGGCGCGGCTCACCAAGGCCGCCCTCGAGACCTGGCGATCGTCGCCTACAAGCAACCCGTGACCCGGCACCAGGTGAGCTCGATCCGCGGCGTCAACTCCGACGGGGTCTTGCGGGCGCTCACCGACCGGGGGTTGATCGAGGAGGCCGGCCGCGAGGAGGCGCCCGGCCGGCCCGTGCTGTACGCGACGACACCGCAGTTCCTCGAACGACTCGGGCTTCCGTCACTCGCCGCGCTGCCCTCGCTGGCGCCGCTGCTCGGGGCCGAGGCCGAGGACGACGGCGCGGTCGCCGACGACGGTCGCGGAGGGCCGAGTCGAGCGAGCCGGGATCCGCCCCGCCGGCCGATTGAGGGTCGGCCGTGGCCGAGGAGCGGCTCCAACGAGCCCTCGCGCGGGCGGGCTACGGATCCCGGCGCGCGAGCGAAGAACTGATCGCGAAGGGGAAGGTCAGGGTCAACGGGAACGGTGCCACGCTCGGCGACAAGGTGGACCCCGCTCGCGCCACCGTTGAGCTCGAGGGTGTTCGGGTCAACCTCGACCCGAACGTGAGGTACCTCGCGCTGCACAAGCCTCCCGGGGTGGTCACCACGATGCGCGACCCGCAAGGGCGGCGCGACATCCGGGCGTTCCTCCCCTCCGACGGGCCACGCGTGTTCCCCGTGGGACGCCTGGACCGGCGACCGAGGGGCTCCTCCTGCTCACGAACGACGGGGAGCTCGCGAACCGGCTGACCCACCCGCGGTACGGCGTCGAGAAGGAATACCTCGCCGAGGTCGAGGGGCACCCCGGGTCCGGGCACCTCGCCCGCTCAGGTCCGGCGTCGAGCTCGACGACGGCCCCGCGTCGTGCGGTGCGCGCCAGGATCGTGGACGCGCGGCCGGATCGAGGGCAGCTCCGGCTCGTGATGACCGAGGGACGCAAGCGCGAGGTCCGCAGGCTCCTGGCGGCGGTGGGGTTGCCGGTCACGCGGCTCGTGCGTCTGCGCATCGGGCCGGTCACCCTCGGCTCGCTGCCGCCCGGGATCGTGCGCGACCTCACGCCGGAGGAGACGAAGGGGCTGGCCCGCGTCGCGGGCATGTAGCCTGGTCAGGCCCGGGGACGTGCCCGGCGCGTGCGGCGAAGGGACATCCGGTGAGGGTTCGAGCGGCTCGAGGTGCGATCGTCGTGCGCGGCGACGGTGCCGATGCCGTGCTGTCCGCGACCGAGCGGCTCCTGGGCTCCCTCCTCGAGCGGAACGCGGTGACCATCGAGGACCTGGTGAGCATCCTGTTCACCGCGACCGACGACCTGCGATCGGCGTTCCCCGCCGAGGCCGCCCGCCGGATGGGTCTCGGCAGCGTCCCGCTCCTGTGCGCCCGCGAGCTCGCCATCGAGGGCTCGATGGCCTCGGTCGTGCGCATCCTGATGCACTTCCACAGCGTGACGGGGCCTCGACGAGGTCGCCCACGTGTACCTCGACGGGGCGGAATCGCTGCGCGATGACCTCGATCCCGTCACCTGAGCTCCCCGCCCGGGTGGCCGTCCTCGGCACCGGCCTGCTCGGCACCTCGGTGGCCCTCGCCGCGGCACGCGCCGGATCCGTCGTCCGCGGATGGGATGCCGACCCCCAGGTCACCTCTCGAGCCGGCGCACTCGGGGCGATCGACGTGGCCGCCGACCTCACCTCCGCGGTGGAGGGGGCCGAGCTCATCGTGGTCTGCACGCCGATCGCCTCGATCGCGCGCACGGTGGTCGAGGCCTTGCGCGCGTCGCCGGACGCGGTCGTGACCGACGTCGGAAGCATCAAGGGCCAGGTGGTGCGCGAGGTCGAGGACTTGGCGGCGGCGGCGGGCCTCGACACCCGACGCTTCGTCCCGGGCCATCCGATGGGGGGAGCGAACGCACGGGACCCGAGCACGCCTCGGCCTCCGTGCTCGACGCGATCGTGTGGGTGCTGACCCCGACCCCCGCCTCCGACCCCGCCGCCGTGGATCGGCTGGAGTCGTTCGTGGCTGCGGTGGGTGCGCGGCCGGTTCGATTGGACCCCGAACGACACGATCGCCTCGTCGCGGTCGTGAGCCACCTGCCGCAGGTCGCCTCGACGGCGCTGATGGGCCTGGCCGCGACCGAAGAGGCGGATGAGCCCGACATCTTGCTCCTCGCGGCCGGCGGGTTCCGTGATCTCACGCGGTTGGCCGCCTCGAGCGCGGAGCTGTGGAGCGAGATCCTGCTCGCGAACCGTGGCGAGGTCGTCCGCGCGATCGATCTCTACGTCGAACGGCTCCGACGGTTGCGCGACGAGGTCGCCGATGGCGCCGGCGACGCCGTCGTCGCGACGTTCGACGAGGCGAAGGGGGCGCGCCTGCGGCTCGCGGCGAAGCCGCAGGTCCGGGCCGGCATCGCCGTCCTGCAGATCCCGATCCCGGACCGTCCCGGCGCCCTCGCCGAGCTCACCGCCGGCCTCGCCGATGGCGACGTCAACATCGAGGACCTGCAGATCGTCCACTCGCCCGAGGGCGGTCGAGGGCTCGTCCATCTCACCGTCGCCGCGGGCGTCCGCCGAGCAGGCCACCGCCGTGCTCAGCGGGCGCGGCTTCGACACGAGCCGGTTGGCCTGAGGGCACATGCGAGCGCGGATCGTGCCCGGGGGCCGTCTCGGTGGCGACGTCTCCGTTCCCGGTGACAAGTCCATCGCGCATCGATGGTTGATCCTCGCCGCCACCGCGACGGGACGCAGCCATCTGGTCGAGGTTCCGACCTCCCTCGATGTGTCGCTCGACGGCGGCGTGCCTGGCGGTGGTTGCCCCGAAGGCTCGACCTGGACTCGACCTGTGGCGTCGGAACGCTGCCGACATCGTGGAGGGTCGCGGTTCCACGTGGAACGCGGAGGTCGAGGATGCGAGCGTTCGCGCCCTTGAGGTCGAGGGTGAGGGCCGTTCGGGCCTCGCTGCGCCCGCGAGCCGGCTCGACTGCGGGAACTCGGGCACCTCGATGCGGCTCCTGGCCGGCCTCCTCGCGGCCGCCCCCTTCCGCACGGAGCTCAGCGGGGACGAGAGCCTCTCCGGCAGACCGATGGAGCGCGTGGCGGCGCCGCTCCGGATGATGGGCGCCGACGTCTCGACGACCGGCGGCCACGCTCCGATCACGATCGACGGAGGCGGCTCGGGGGGATCACCTACTCGACCCCCGTGCCCACCGCACAGGTGAAGAGCGCGATCCTGTTCGCGGGCGCGGCCGCCGATGGACCCACGACGGTGCGCGAACCCGCCCCGACGCGCGACCACACCGAGCGTGCGCTCCGGGCGCTCGGTGCGCCGATCGCGATGGAGGGCCGTCCGTCACCGTGTCTCGCTTCGCGCACGAGGGGTTCGGCGCCACCGTGCCGGGCGACCCGTCCTCGGCGGCCTTCCTCGTCGCCGCGGCCGCGCTCACCGGCAGCGCCGTCACGATCGCCGACGTCGGCCTGAACCCCCCGGCTCGGGTTCGTCGAGGTGATGCGCCGCATGGGGGTGAGGGTTCGCGTCGAGGTCGACCGCGCGGAGCTGGGCGAACCGGTCGGCACGATGTACGTGGAGGAGGGCAGCGACCTCGGGTCCACGACGGTCGGAGCCGACGAGCTGCCGCTCGTGATCGACGAGGTTCCGATCCTGGCCGTCCTCGCGGCCCACGCGCCGGGGGACACCTGGTTCCACGAGGCGGGCGAACTTCGGATCAAGGAGAGCGACCGACTGAGGGCCGTCGCTCGCGGGATCCGCGACCTCGGCGGCCACGCGGCCGACGAGGGCCCCGATCTCGTGATCGCAGGGGGAGGCCTGGACGGTGGGCGGGTCTCCTCCGGCGGGGACCATCGGATCGCGATGGCCTTCGCCGATCGGGGCGCTCGCGGCTCGCGCGCCGGTCGAGGTCGAAGGCATCGAGGCCGCCGACGTCAGCTTCCCCGGGTTCGTCGCCGATGCGTTCGCTGGGTGCGTCGATCGAGGAGGTGGCCTGACGTGGCGCCCCGAGTGGTCGCCATCGACGGCGCCGCCGGCGCGGGGAAGTCCACCCTCGCGCGGAGCCTCGCTCGCGTCCTGTCGCTCGCGTACCTGAACACGGGCTCGATGTACCGCGCCCTCGCCGCTGCGCGCCGAGCGCCACGGCGTCTCGCCCGACGACGGAGAGCACCTGGCCGGCTTGATCGACGGGTTGAGGTTCAGGTTCGTCGGGGGACGACGCCCCCGGAGCTCGAGATCGAGGGTTGGCCCGAGGCCGCGCTTCGCACCTTCATGGTCGAGTCGAGCGTCTCGTCGGTGGCGCGCCACCCCGGGGTTCGGATGCGCCTGTGTGACCTCCAGCGCCGGCTCGGGCGGGACGGGGCGGTGGTCGAAGGTCGAGACATCGGCGCGGTCGTGTTCCCGGACGCACCCGTGAAGCTCTTCCTCGTGGCCCACCCGTCGGCTCGTTCATCACGTCGAGCCGACGAGCGGCACGTGGACGACCGGTCCGTGGCCGCGGCGCTGCGCGCTCGAGATGCGCTCGATGCCCGGACGAACCCGTTGGAGCCTGCGGCGGGCGCCATCGTGCTCGACACGACGGACCTCGACGTCGACGAGACCCTCGAGGCCGCGCTCTCGATCGTCGGGGACCTCGCCCCGGAGCTCCTGCCGTGACGGCGCCACGCCTCCCGACGATCGCCGTCGTCGGCCGTCAGAACGTCGGCAAGTCGACGCTCGTCAATCGACTCTTCGGGCGGCGGACCGCGATCGCCGACGACGACGCCCGGGGTCACCCGCGACCGGTTGGAGCTCGAGACCGAGTGGAACGGGCGATGGTTCGGCCTCGTCGACACCGCCGGGTACGTGCACCGCGCGAGCGGGATCGAGGCGAAGGCATCCGAGCAAGCCGCGCGAGCCATGCAGGAGGCGGATCTGGTCGTGCTGGTGGTCGACGCCCAAGCCGGCATCACCGAGGAGGACGCGCGGCTCGCGCGTCGCCTCCGGAAAGCGCCGGTGCCGGTCGTGCTCGTCGCCAACAAGACCGACGCGACCAAGGACGAGGCCGACGTCGCCGAGATGCACCGCCTCGGACTCGGCGAGCCCTTCGGGGTCTCGGCCCTCCATGGCCGCGGAACCGGCGACCTCCTCGACCGGATCGTCGCGCTCCTGCCGGACGCGCACGAGGCGGATGCCGATCGAACACCCGAGCCGCGGTTCGCGATCGTCGGGCGCCCGAACGTCGGCAAGTCGAGCCTGTTCAACCGCCTCCTGGGCGATGAGCGCGCCGTCGTTTCCGAGTTCGCCGGCACGACGCGCGACGCGATCGATTCGGTCGCCGAGTGGCCGAACGTCGGTCGCGTCCGGTTCGTCGACACCGCCGGCATGCGGCGGGGCACGAAGGTGAAGGGTGTCGAGTACTACAGCGTGCTCCGCGCCACCGAGGCGATCGATCGAGCCGACGTCGTCGTGCTCGTCCTCGACGCGGTCGACGGGTTCACGACCGAAGACAAGAAGATCGCGAGCCTCGTGGCGGAGGCGGGCCGCGCGATCCTCGTCGTCGCGAACAAGTGGGACCTCGTCGAGGAGAAGGACCGAACCTTCAAGGAGTACCAAGAGCTCCTGCATCCGTTCGCGCGCGCGCAGGTCGTGCGAACCTCGGCGGCGAGCGGACAAGGCGTCCACCGCCTCCCGCCGATCCTTCTGGACCTGCACGCCAGATGGAGGTCGAGGGTCTCGACCTCCACCCTCAACGAACACCTCCAGGCCGCGCAGCGAGAGCGGCCGACCCCACGGTCCTCGAGCACCCTGCACTACGCGACGCAGGTCGCGGCGGGCCCGCCGACCTTCGTCGTCTTCGGAGGGGCCCGTGAGCCCGATCCCGGCTACCGCCGATACCTCGAGAACCGGTTCCGTCGGGAACTCGGGCTCGACGGCGTGCCGATCCGGTTGCGATTCCGTCCTCGGCGACCGCGCGCGTCCACGGGCGCCCGCGCTCGGTAGACTCGGCCCCACGGGCCGTGGCGCAGCTTGGTAGCGCGTCTGACTGGGGGTCAGAAGGTCGTCGGTTCGAATCCGGCCGGCCCGACCGATGGAACCGAACGCAGGGCAGGCTGGCTCGACGCCCGCCTCATCGCGGATCGTCACGTTCCCGAACCTCATCTCCGCGTGCCGCATCGCGCTGATCCCGGTGTTCGTCGTCTTGATCGTCGATCCCGACACGAGCGCCGCCGGGATCTTGCTGTTCGCCGCCGTCGTCGCCACCGACTGGGTGGACGGATGGATCGCCCGCCGCACGGGGCAGGTCTCGGAGCTCGGCAAGATCCTCGATCCCGTCGCCGATCGCCTCGCGATCGGCGCCGGCCTCATCGCCCTGGTGGTCAGGGATGCGTTCCCCGCGTGGGCCGCCGCGCTGATCCTCGTGCGCGACCTCGCGGTGCTCGTGGCAGGCGCCCTCGCACTCGCCCGACGGAAGGTGCGGCTCGACGTGCGCTGGATCGGAAAGATCGCGACCTTCTCGCTGATGGCCGCGATCCCGTGGATCTCGTGGGGCCGCCTCGACCTTCCACTCGGTGAGGCGGCCCTCGTGGCCGGATGGATCGCCTTCGCGGTGGGGATCGTCGAGTCCTACGTCGCCGGCATCGCCTATGCCGGCGACCTGCGACGCGCGTTCCGGCGTACCTGAGCGCGGACGCGCTATCGTGCGGCGCGGTCGGCGGGCACGAAGCCCCATCGAGAGAGGAAGCGACAATCGTGGAGTTCCCCGAGGACCTCCGCTACACCAAGGAGCACGAGTGGGTGCGGGTCGAAGGCGGCCGCGCGCGCGTCGGCATCACCGACTTCGCCCAAGCGGCTCTCGGCGACGTCGTCTTCGTCGACGTCCCCGAGGTCGGGACCACGGTGACGGCCGATCAACCCCTCGGGGAGGTGGAGTCGGCGAAGTCGGTGTCCGACGTGTTCTGCCCGCTGAGCGGCACCGTCGTGGCACGGAACCTCGCGCTCGAGGATCGACCCGAGCTCGTCAACGAGCAGCCCTACGGCGAGGGATGGCTCCTCGTGATCGAGCCCACGGATCTCGGGGACCTCGATCAACGCCTCGACGCCGACGCGTACCGGAACCTCGTGCAACGACCCGATCCTTGAGGCCGGTCTCGACCTCGTCGACCCATGCTCGAGGCTGACCTTCGCCGAGGGTCGAGGGTCCGCATGGTCGCAGGTTGACCCTTCGAAGGTCCTCGGATAGCGTGCATCACGCATCGAGGGTCGAGGGTAACGCCACTTCTCCGACCCTCGCCTCGAGGCCTGGTCAAACGGAGCGTGAAGGTTGTTCTGTACGCGATGTGGACATCCGAACCGAGACGATGCTCGCTTCTGCGCGGAGTGTGGGGCTCCGCTGCAGGACGACGTCACGCTCACCCTTCCAGCGGTCGAGCATGAAGATGACGCCCACGATGAGTTCCCCTTCCCTCACGACGAGCTCAAGACCGGACAAGCTCTCCTTCTCGTGAAGCGTGGACCCACGGCAGGGTCGACGTTCCTCCTCGAGGCCGACTCGAGCTCGGCGGGGCGCAATCCGGACAGCACCGTCTTCCTCGACGACATCACCGTGTCACGCAAACACGCCGTCTTCGAACGTCGCGCCGACGGTACGTGGTTCGTCCGCGATCTCGGGAGCTTGAACGGCACGTACGTCAACGGCGAGCAGGTCGACGAGACGAAGCTTGCATCGGGCGACGAGGTGCAGGTCGGCAAGTTCAAGTTGACGATCTTCACGGCTGGAGAGTGAGGCAGGAGTGGCCGGCACCCGCAACTACCAATCGATCGGCGAAGTGCTCGTCGCGGTGAAGACCGAGTTCCCCGACATCACGATCTCGAAGATCCGGTTCCTCGAGTCCGAGGGATTGATCGATCCCGAACGCACGCCGTCGGGCTACCGCAAGTTCTACGTCAACGACGTCGAGCGCTTGAAGGCGATCCTGCGCATGCAGCGCGACGAATATCTCCCCCTCAAGGTGATCAAGGAGCGACTGGCGAACGAGGACGCGGGCGAGCTCGACGACGGCGAGATCTCACTCGACGGCAACGAGCCCGTGCCCGGGTCCTCGGAGAGCGAGGCCGACGGCGTCGGCGGCGCGCGACGACCTCGCCGAGGCGCCGACGGGGCTGCAGATGTCGCTCGAGGAGATGTCGGCGGCGACCGGCGTCGACCGCGAGCGCATCAAGGAGCTCGAGTCCTTCGGCATCGTGTGCTCGCACGGTCCCGAGGGTGGACGCTATTACGACGGGGACGACTACATCGTGCTGTCGATCGTGAAGGACTTCTTCCGATACGGGATCGAGCCGCGCCACCTCACGATGTACAAACACTTCGCCGACCGCGAGTCCTCGTTCTTCGAGGCGCTCGTGGCGCCGACGCTCCGCCAGCGCAACCCCGATGCCCGCCGAGCGGCCGCGCAGACCCTGGCCGATCTCGCGGTGACCTCGAAGAAGTTCAAGCAGGCGCTGCTGCGAACGAGCCTGCGGGACCACCTCACCCAAGCGTGAGCTCGCTCCGTCGACGGCGGCGATCGCAGCGGCCGTCGTCGCGGTCGTCGTCGTCACCACGTCGCGCTCGTCGGCCTCGCCGGTACGAAGCTCGGGGCGCCGCCCCCGACGCCGGTGCCGCCTGGGGGCCGCTTCTCGCCGTTCCCGTCGGTCCTGGCCACCCCCCGGGACGCCGCGTCGACGCCGGCGGTATCGGCGGGCTCGGCGCATCCTGGCCGACCTCGACGATGGGACGGTCCTGTTCCGCAAGGCCGCGGCGACGCCCCGACCGGTGGCGAGCCTGACGAAGATCATGACGGCGTTGATCGTGCTGGAGCGAGCCTAGCTCGACGACGTCGTCCACGTCGACCCGTCCGCTGTCTTCGAACGTGACGACTACGGGGCAAGCTCCGTGCTGGGCCTCCGCGCCGGCGAGCGGATCGAGGTCCGAGAGCTCCTGTACGCCCTGCTCCTCGGGTCGGCCAACGACGCCGCAGAAGCGCTCGCGATCCACGTCGCCGGCAGCGTCGAGCGGTTCGTCGAGCTCATGGATCGTCGAGCGGACGCGCTCTGGGATGACGCACACGTCGTTCGCGTCGCCGCACGGGCTCAACGACCGGGGTCGGTCGACCGCGCGGACCTGCTGGTGCTGCTGCGCGCCGCCCACGACGGACCCGCGCTTCGAACGGATCGTCGGGACGCGGTTCCGAACGATCCCGTCGCCGCAAGGACGGCCGATCGGCGGATCCAGAACCGCAACGCGATGCTGTGGCTGTACGACGGCGCGATCGGCTCGAAGACGGGGCTCACGGCGGCGCGGGACCCTGTCTGGCCGTCGTGGCCCAACGTGACGGACGGCGGCTCGTGGCGATCGTGCTGGAGCGGAGGCGAGGCGTTCTCCGAGGCGGCGACCCTGTTGAACCATGGTTTCGAAGGGTTCACCGAGGAAACGTGGTGGATCGGGGGGCGAGCGTCGGAACGTCAAGCTGCTCGGAGGGCGAGGTGCCCGTCATCGCCGGTGCGGAGCTGACCGCGATCGTGCCGAGCGCGCTCGCGAGGAGATCCGCCGGAGGTCGAGCGTGGCACGGGGCGCGGCGTTCCCACCCGCGCCCGGCGATCGGTCGGGCGGCTCCGTGTTCGCGTGCCGGGGCTCAGGCTGGGCAGCGTCGGTTCGCGGTGCGCCTCGGTGCCGCCACCGGCCGCCGAGGAGGGCAGCTGGTGGGAGAGGGGGGCCGGCGCGGCTTCCGTGGGACGGTGAGGCGGTGGGGGGGCCGTCGCGTTGAGGTCGTGCACGGTCCGACCCGGACCTCCGGCGGTGGCGAGGCGTCCTGCTAGTCTCGCCGCCGATGACGGAGGTCGCGAGCGTCCTGTTCGGACGTGAGGACGTCCGCCGCCGCGTGCGAGAGATCGGCCGCACGATCACCGGCGACTACGTCGGCAGGAGCCCGTGCTGGTCACGGTGCTGAAGGGCGGCGCGGTCTTCCTCGCGGACCTCATACGCGAGGTCGAGCTGCCGCTCGAGATCCACTTCCTCGCGATCAGCAGGTACGGCGATGCCGAGGAATCGCTCGGCCGGGTCCAGATCCTCCTCGACCTCGACATGGATCTCACCGGCCGCGACGTGATCTTGTGGAGGACATCGTCGACACCGGGCTGACCTGCCGCTACCTCCGTCCGTCGTTGCGCTCCCGCGGGCCCGCGTCAGCTTCGAGGTCTGCGCCTTGCTCGACAAGTCCGTGCGTCGGATCGCCCCGCTTTCGCCTCGCTACGTGGGCTTCGACTGTCCCGACCGATTCGTCGTCGGCTACGGCCTCGACTTCGCCGAGCGGTACCGGAACCTCCCCGACGTCTTGCAGGTCAACGACCTCGGCGCGCTGAAGGCCGATCCGGACGTCCTCGTCCCGTTGTTGGCCGGAGCTGGCGGGCCTTGAGACCGGCCTTCCGACGCCGCGCCCCGACGGCGGTCGGTTGCCCCATCCCGGGGGCCGTCGGTACGCTCGCCCGAGAGCGCATGATCGAGATGGAACTCACCGGCGTCCGGGTGGAGCTGCCCACGAACCAACCGATCGTGCTGCTGCGTGAACGCGAAGGAGAGCGTTACCTGCCGATCTGGATCGGGGCCGCCGAAGCGGCGGCGATCGCGCTCTCGCTCCAAGGGGTCGTCACGCCGCGACCGATGACGCACGATCTGCTCAAGAACATCCTCGAGGACCTGGCCGTCGGCGTGCAGCGGATCGTGGTGACGGAGCTTCGCGAGTCAACGTTCTTCGCCACGATCGAGCTGCAGCGTGAGACCGCGACGTTCGAGATCTCGTCTCGACCCTCCGACGCCATCGCGCTCGCCGTGCGCATGGCGGTGCCGATCTTCGCGAGCGAGGAAGTCCTGGAGGAAGCCGCGATCTTGATCCCGGGTGAGGAAGAGGAAGAGGTCGAGAAGTTCCGCGAGTTCCTCGACAACATCAGCCCGGAAGACTTCGCGACGTAGTTCGAGCCGGCCGCGAGGGCCGGCTCGAACGAACGGTCGCGTGACGGGGCGGCGTTACGGGGCGTAGAAGAAGACGGTCACCCAGAGCAACCCGTCGACCCGGACGGCGCCGATCGCCACCCTCCGGAACGAGCGGTTGAGGATGTTCGCTCGGTGTCCCGCCGAGTGCATGAACGCCTTCTGGACGTCGCGCACGCTGCCCGAGGTCACGCCCACGTTCTCTCCCCACCACGACCACCGAGTGCCGCGCAAGTAGAACTTGGACGGATTCGAGGTGTGGAAGAGACTGCCTACGCGCGCCATCTTCGCGCTGTGCTTGCGGGCCAAACGCGACATGTTGTGATTGAGATCGACCCGCTTCAGGTCTCGGTACTGACGGCTCGCATTCGTGGCCTTGAGCATCTGCCCCCGGTCGCGGTATTTGCCACCGTACGTGCCCGCCTGCGCACTCGGTGCCACCAGACCCACGAGCAGGCCCACCAAGACCGCCGAAACGGCCAGGTTCCTGATCGTCGCACCCCTCTGCATGTGTCTCACTCCCCTGCACAACTAGTCCTTCGTGACCATACGGAGGAGTCATCGGACGGACAGGCTCGGGACTTGAGCGCTCGTCGGAGCCGGGCGACCCGCCGGGACGAGGCCTTGACGGGCCCCATCAGGGCCCCTACGCTGCTGAATCACATCCCCGAAACTACGGAGTTGTGATGAGCGCATCGCAGGGCGAGCAAGGTTTTCGCGTCCCCGAGGTCTGCAGGATCGTCGGCATCAGCTACCGGCAGCTGGACTACTGGGCCCGGACCGAGCTCGTCACCCCCTCGATCAGAGACGCGCAGGGGAGCGGGTCCCAGCGCCTGTACTCCTTCCAGGATCTCGTGACCCTGAAGGTGGTCAAGAACCTGCTCGATACCGGCGTGTCGCTGCAGCGGGTCCGCAAGGCGGTCGACTACCTCAACGAGATGGACCAACCGCCACACGGCGTCACGATCATGTCCGATGGCCAGCGCGTCTACGAGGCGCATTCGCCCGAGGCCGTGGTGGATCTGCTCAGCGGGGGACAGGGCGTCTTCGCGATCGCGATCGGCAAGGTGTGGGAGGACTTGGAGGGCACCCTCAGCAAGCGCCTCGCCGGGTCGAAGACCGCGGCCCGACCGACCGGATCGGGTACGAGCGGCGCGAAGAAGGCGGCGTCCGCCGGGTCGTGAGCGCCCTGCCGGTCGACGAGCCGCTCAAGAGCGACACCGTCGGCTTCGCCCACGCCTCGGAGCGGCAGTTCGCACGGTTGCTCGACTTCTACCAGATCGCCTGGGACTACGAGCCCACGTCGTTCGACATCGATTGGGATCAGGGCGGCAACGTCGTGCAACGGTTCACGCCCGACTTCTACCTCCCGGAGTTCGACGTCTACATCGAGATCACGACGCTCAACCAGAAACTCGTCACGAAGAAGAACCGGAAGGTCCGCCGGCTTCGGGAGCGGTACCCGGAGGTCGACTGCAAGGTGTTCTATCAGCGCGATTACCTGTCGCTCGTGACGAAGTACGGCCTCGAGGACCGATCGGGCTCGAACTGAACCGAAGATCGAACCGTGCCTCGATGCGGCCGAGCGCGGCTCGTGGCGTCCACCGACGCGACGAAGCCCCGGACTCAGGTGAGTCCGGGGCCGGTCGCTCGCTTGCGCGATGGGTCGAGTCCGAGGGTTAGTCTTCGTCGACGTCCGGTTCCATGCGACGGCGACGTCCCGCCGCCGAGGTCGCCAGCCCCAGGAGGAGCAAGGCAGCAGCGGTCAGGGCCATACGGCCACTGTCCGAACCGGTGAACGCGGTGGGCGGCGCGGGAGGCTCGGGGCTCTCGGCGAGCACGATCGTGACGCTCGCGTCGTCGTCGTCCGAGACTTCCTCGCCCAGCTCGTCCTCACCTTCCACGATCGCCACGTTCACGACCTCGACCTCGTTCGCCGGCAGGGTGTAGTCGGCGGTGAGGACGACGGTCTCGTCGGGCTCGATGATCGCGATGTCGCCGATGTGACCCATGATGTCGTCGTCGACGGTCACGCCGTAGAGGGTCGTGTCGCCCGTGTTCGTGACCTCGAACGTGTAGGTCACCACGTCGCCGGGCTCACCCGAGACGGGGTTCACGGTCTTCACGATCTGGATCGCGGGGTGGATCAGGTCGACCTCGTGGTCGTCCTCATCCGTCGTCGTGCGACCGTCGTCCGACGTGCCCTGGGCTGTGCCCGTGTTCGGCAGCGGGTCGGTGTCGGTGTCGGTCACCACGTGATCGCACTCGTAGGTCCACACCTCACCAGGCTCCAGGACGTTGTCCTGGTTGCCACCGGCCTTCGCGACGAGGCTGGGGGCCGCGTCGCAGAGCGGGTCGTCGACCGTCACGTCGAACAGCGGCTCAGGCGTCGTGAGGCTGACGTCGAAGGTGTAGGTCACCGTGTCGCCGCGGTGGGCAAGGTCAGGACCGCCCTTCTGGATGTCGATCCCGAGGTCCGGGCAGTTCACGACGATCGAGTCGTCGTCGCTGTCCGTTCCGTCGTTCGACGTGGTCACGTCGGCCGTGTTCTCGATCGTGCCGCACGTGCTCGCATCGGTCGCGGAAACGATGTGCACCGAGGCGCTCGCGCCGCCGGCGAGATCGAATCCGGTCCCACCACAGGTGAGGATGCCGGCGGCGATGCCGCACGTCCATCCCCCGTTCGTGCTCTCGATCGACCAGCTGAGGCCGGCGTTCGTCGGCAGGGTGTCGGTCATCTCGACGTCGCGGGCGACGCCCTGCCCTTCGTTCGTGACCGTGATCGTGAAGCCGACCTCATCGGCCGCGTCGACGGCGCCGTCATCGGCTTCCTTCTCGACGTCGATGTCGGCGCAGTCCACCTCGACCTCCACGATCCCCGTCGACACTTGGTCGTCGTTGCTCGCGTCGGCCGACGCCGAGTTCTGCACTTCGCCGCAGGTCGCGAAGGTCGTGTCCGAGACGACTCGCACCGATGCGCTGGCGCCCGGCGCGAGGTCGAAGTTCGGACCTCCGCAGGTCAGCACGCCGGCAGAGATCGCACAGCTCCAGCCACCGCTGGTGGCGTCGACCGACCAACTGAGGCCGGCGTTCGTCGGCAGGGTGTCGGTGAGGACGACGCCGAAGGCGGTGCCCTCGCCATCGTTCGTCACCGTGATGTCGTAGCCGATCTCGTCGCCGGCGCTCACCGGGCCCGCGGGGTTCGCGGTCTTGTCGATCGACAGATCGGGGAAGAGCACATCGACGGTGCATTCGGCCGTGTCGGTCAGGGTCGCCGTCGAGCTCTGCGCGCTCGCGGTCGCCGTCACGGTGTTCGTGAGCGGATCGGGGCTTCCACCCAGCGTGTAGGGGAAGCTCCGCGTCACCGACTGGTTCGGCGCGAGCGACGTCGGGAAGCCCGCCAGCGCGCCCCCGAGGAGCGGGTCGCTCACGACCAGGTTGTTCAACGTGTCCTGGCCGGTGTTCGTCACGGTGATGTCGTAGGTGATGGCATCGCCCACGGTGCCGGTTGCGGGGCAGGTCTTGGCCACGTTCAGACCGGGCACGAGGATGTTGCCGGCTTGCTTCAGCGGCACGGTCTGGTTGCCAACAGGGATCCGGCCGCCGTTCGAGACCTCGGCGCCGGTGATCGCGGCGTGGATGTTGCCGCTGATCTTGGTCGCGGGGTCGCAGTACAGCCGCACGACGAGGCGCAGGATCACTTGCTCGCCGCCGTCGAGTCCGTCGACCTGCACCGTCGTCAAGAGGCGACGGTTCGCGCCGGAGAGGAACTGCTCGGAGAGCACCGAGACCGACTCGTCGCCGTTGCCGGTGTTGCCGGAGTCCGGCGGGTTCTGATTGATCGAGGCCGACACGAGGTCGTTGAAGCCCACGGGGTCGCCCGCGGTGGTCTCGCCGTCGAACTCGAAGTCGAGATCGACCGAGCCATCGCCCGACCCGGGCTCGACGTCGATCGCCGCGAGATACACGACGAGGTCGCCGCACTTGAAGTCTCCGCCTTCGAGCGACTCGACGACACCGGTCGACTTGCTGATCGTGCGGTCGTCGAAGGCGCCGCCGACGCCGGTGGTGTGGTTGTAGGTGAAGGGACCCGCCGCGACGAGGTCGAGTGACACGCCGCCGGGGGAGAGGGCTTGCAACTGCGGGGCAAGCGGTGAGGGCGATCCGGCCTTCGAGACCGAGCGCGGCACGCGGCCGTCCTCGCCCTCCGGCTTCGTCTGCCCATCGGTCTCAGGCTTCGTCTCCGCCGGGGGGTCGGCCGGCTGATCCTCCGCCGGCACGGGCTCCTCGACGGGCTGCTCGGTGGTCGCCTCCTGCTCCTCGACGGCCGGAGCCTCGATGGCAGGGTCGGCGGCGACGCCCTCGTCCGCAAGGACCGTCGTTCCGTCGGTCTCCGTGTCGTCGGCGAACGCGATCAACGTGCCCGCCTGGCCGAGCGCGAAGGAAAACACGAGCAACAAGCTGAAGAACGAGGCGAGCGTGCGCCGGCGCGTGCTCCGGGACGTTCGTCCGTGGGCGTTTCGGGTCTGCATCTCGTCACCCCCAAGGTGATGGGTCGTCGGTCGTGTTCCGTATGTTTCGTCGAGACCCGGAGGATGCCGCTTGACCCTTCTCGTCTCGTCCGCTGCCCACGGTAGGGGGCGGACCGGGGGAGGTCATCGGGCGAAGGTTCTGCGATCGTGGCACTCGGCGTCGTAGACCGTTCGGCCCACTTCGCTCGGCAGATGGCGGCGTCGAGGCCGCGAGCCCGCGCGCGGATCAGCGCAATGCGGGTCGGAGGAAGCGACGTGGCTCGGGCGTCAGACCCGGCGCCGACGCGGTGGCCGGACGGAAACGAGGGCGACGAGCCCCATCAGCCAGAGCGCCACCGCGAGGGCGGCGGGGGACCCGACGTCGGCGCCGGTGAAGGCCGAGCCACCCGGCGCCTGGTCGGCGCCCGGCTCGATCCCGGTTCCGTCATCGTTGGCCCCGAGGACCGCCACCGTCGCCGGCACGGTCGTGGCCACGACGCGGCCGAGCAGATCGGCACCGGTCACTCGCACGGTCCGCGGAGCCGCCACTTCGGCACGGGGGAGCGTGCTCGCGACGTCGATCGTTCGCGTCGCCCCGGGGGCGAGCCAGGCGATATGGGCGACGGTGCCGATCATCGAGTCCTCGATCCGGATGCGGGACAGCCCCGCATCACCGAGGTTCCGAACGGTGTAGCGGTACGTCACCGCGTCCCCCGGTCGGCCGGCGGACGGACTGGCCGAAACATCGAGACCGATCGCAGGGTGCAAGACGTCGAGGCGGAGGGAGCTCCGAGCCTTGGCTGTCTGCCTGAGCTCATCGCGCGCCACCACCGATGCGGCGATCGACGCGGGATCCGTCGCTCCGTTCACCGCGCGCCGGCACCGGAACAGCCACGTCTCGCCGGGCGAGAGCCTGCGGTCGCCGTCGCCGCGGTCGACGAGACGGATCGCATCGGGCGCGCAGCCTTCGATCCTGGGCCGGACGGTGAGCGCCGTGGCGCTTCTGCGGTTCCGGACCATGAGGTCGATCGCGGCCGCGTCGCCGGCGTGCACGGCTCGGGGTCCCGTGAGCTTCGCCACGACCACTGGCTCGCACGCGAACGAGGTCGTGGCGGTCGCGCGGTTCTCCGGCCCGACGTTGTCCGCGACCTCGTTGCGGGCCGAGGTCTCGGCGGTGAGCACCGCAGGGCCGCAGATCGGATCGGGCAGCACCGTCGCCGTCACACCGAGGGTCGCGACGGCGCCGGGGGCCAGGGTCGAGACGCGACAGCTGACCGACGTCGAGGGACGGGCGCCCGGGACGATCGAGCTCGCGGCCGTGCACCCGTCCCAATCGTCGGAGGCGGGGAGGAAGGGAAAGGACATCCCGCGAGGAAGGGTGGCGGACACCTCGACCGAGCGCGCCTCGGTGTCACCGTCGTTGCGGACCTCGAGGTGATAGATCAGTCGACCGCCGGCAGGCACCGGGGGAGTGGCCTCGACCGAGGCGCGGACCGCGAGGTCCGGCCCCGGCGGGGTCGTGCACACGAGCCGGTCCGTGAACTCGGACTCGTTCTCGGGCCCGACGGCGGATGCCGGCTCGTTGTCCGCGAACGTTTCGGCTTCGGTCAAGAGCGGCCCGCAGGGTGTGTCCGGACCGGCGCGCAGGTCGAGCGTCATCGTCGCCTCGGTCCCCGCGTCGAGCGACCCGCGGCGGCAATCCGCCGCGAGGGCGAGCTGGCCGCCGGTCCCGACGCTCACCACGGTGCATGTGCCCCCCTCGAACACCGGCAGGATCGTGGCGACGGTGACCCCCGGGGGCAACCACACGACCACGTGCACGTCGCGGGCGGCCTCGCCGCCCCCGTTGCGGACCGTGACCGTGCGGGTGAACACGACGCCGGGCGTGACGTCGCCCCCCGGTGAGCTGGAGAGCACGAGATCCGGCGGTGTCACCGTCGAGGACACGGCCGAGGCGAGGGGTGATCCGAGCGCGAAGGTGACGGCGGCGACGGTCGCCAACGCCAGCAGCGCCGCGCCACGGCGCGATGATCGACGCACACGATGCGGGCGCGGCACGTGCATTCCCTCCTCAGGCGAAGCTCGTTCGACCGGATCGACGGCTCGGCGCCGGCCCCATCACCGGATCCGATCGGCCGTTGATGCCCCACGATGTCAGCCCGGAGGGATGTGGGCAATGACCGGAAGGCGGTTCCTGCGTGCTCCGTTTCCCGAGGATCGTCCCGAGGGATCGTCTCGAGGATCTCTGGGGCGTCACGGATGAGGATCCGTCGCAATGTGACATAACGTACATTATCGGCTCTCTGGGCCTGCACCACGGCGCGAGCGCCCTACGGGGACGCCGGGGCGGGAACGGACCCGCGACGGGTGCCGAGCCGCATGGCGAGCCCCCACCTCGTGATCAGCCACAGGGCCTCGCCGACGATCCGGCGGGAGATCTTCGAGGATCCGTGTTCGCGCTCGCGGAACGTGATCGGAACCTCGCCGATGTCGGCGCCCAGGTCGCAGGCTCGCAGCACGAGCTCGACCTGGAACCCATAGCCTTCGGACGCGATCGGTCGGGCGACGAGCTGTTCCAGGAGCTCCCGTCGGTAGACGCGGTAGCCGCTCGTGGCGTCATGGACCGGCAGGTCGAGCATGAACCGCGCGTACCGGTTCCCGCCCTTGGACAGCGCCAGACGGAGCCTGCTCCAATTCGTGACGGAGCCACCGGGCACGTATCGGCTGCCGATCGTCAGGTCGTGGAGGGCCGCGCCGGCGACCAATCGGTCGAGCTCCACGGGATCGTGGGAAAGATCGGAATCCATCTCGACGATCAGGTCGAACCCCTCCTCGAGGGCGAGCCGGAACCCGTCGAGGTAGGCGCTTGCCAGCCCGGATCTGGAGGGCCGCTTGTTGAGGCGGATCCGTGGGTCGCCGGCCGCGAGGCGCTCGACGACGTCGGCCGTCCCATCGGGAGAGCTGTCGTCCACGACGAGCACCGACCGGTCGCCGTCCCCCTCGAGTACGCCGCGGACGACCCGCTCGATCGTCGGACGCTCATCGAAGGTGGGCAGGATCACGAGGATCCGTGGCCGAACCGCCCCGGTGCCCGTGTCGGCCGCCTCCGCAGGGGTGCCGAGCGCCCGAGGTCGACGCCGAGGTGCGAGGAACGATCCGATCGCGATCACCACCGAGAGCCAAGGGAGCCAGTCCCCCAGCCGCACGTAGGGCGTGCGCTCGGTGGAGGACCGAACCGTCTCCCTGAGGATATCGGTCTCGAACAGCTCGGTCCTGGAGACCACCCGGCCGCTCGGATCGATGAAGGCGCTCACCCCCGAGATCGCGGCGTTCACGACCCAGCGACCGGTCTCCACCGCCCGGATGCGGCTCATCTGCAGGTGTTGCTCCGAGGCGGCGGTGAAGCCGTAGGAGGCGTTGTTGACCGGTACGACGAGCAGGTCGGCACCGTCGAGCACGAACGCCCGCGGCAGCGCAGGGAAGCTGTTCTCGAAGCAGATGGGCGTCCCGATCGGAGGGAGGCCCGCGAGCGACATCGCGCGAACCTCCTCCCCCGGCGTTCGGTCGATCGGGATCTGTTCGAGGGCCTCGATCCAGTCGAGCGCCTCTCGGAACGGCACGTACTCGCCGAACGGCACGAGGTGCACCTTGTCGTAGCGATCGACGAACGCCCCCGTGCCGTCGAACCCGAGGACGGCCGTCCGCTGACCCCCGTCGTCGTCGTTCGTCACCGCGCCGGCGATCGTCGGTGCACCGACGGCCGCGATCGCGTCGTGCACCGCGGCGACCGTCGCAGGGTCGGCCGTCGCGCCCGGGTCGAGCGCGGCCTCACCCCAGACCACGAGGTCGGGCGGATCGCTCGCGAGGGTCCGGTGCGCGGCGACGTGGAAGCCGGCGATCGCGATGTCCTCATCGATGCCCAAGGCTTCCTCCGCGCGACGGACGTCGATCTGCACCGTCGCCACGTCGAGCCTCGGGCCATCCGCGGTCGGGAACCCGATCGCGGCGGGAGCCACCACGAGCGACAGCGCGAGCCCGACCCGAACCCCTGCCGCGGCCCGCCCTCCCCCACCGGCCGCCGCCTCGACGAGGAGCGCGTTCACCGCCATCACGACGAACGAGACGCCCCACACACCGGCGATCGACGCGATGGGCAGCAACAGCCGGTCGTCGACCTGCGAGACGCCCAGCGTGCCCCACGTGAAGCCGCCGAGCGGCCACGTGGCTCGCACGAACTCCACAGCGGTCCACAGGGCGGCGACGCCGAGCGTGGTGCGCCACGGTCTCCCCGGCCGGATCATGGCGGGCACGAACAGTCCGAACATCGCGACGGACGCGGCGGAGAGCAGGGTGAGGGACGCCCATGCCATCGTCCCGAACCGCCAGATCCAGTAGAGGGTGGCGCCGAAACACACCACGCCGAAGACGGCGCCGAGGAGCGCCCCCCGGCGTGGGCGAGCGCCGCGGAGGCACCACAGCAACGGGACGAAGGCAACGAAGGCGAGCGGCCACCAACCAGCTGGTGGGAACGCGAGCGACAGTGCGGCACCGCCCAGCGCGCACGCGACGAACGAGACGGCCAGCGGCGGGTCCGCCGCAGGCCTCACGCGCAGTCGCGGCAGAGCGTCCGCTTCTTGTCCGCGAGCTGGCTCCGATGCTTCACGAGGAAGCATCGCTTGCACACGAATTCCGTCTCTTGGATGGGGACGACGCGTGCGTCGACCGGTTCGAGCCGTTCGTCCTTCGTGATCGTCGCGAGGACCGCGGCGTCGTCCTCATCTGCGTCATCATCGGCGTCTTCCTGCTTTTCCAGGATCTCCTGGATCGATTCCACGTCGGCCGGCGCCGCCGGCTCGGCCGTGGCCGCCGCGACGTCCAGATCGGCTTCGGTGGGCTCGGCCTCGTCGAGGTCGCCCTCGGCAGCCTCGTCGTCCTCGTCCAGCGTTCCGTCGATATCGATGTCCTCAGCCATGGTCCTCCGGGGGCCTCCGAACCCGGTTTCGGCGCGCGGATTGTACTGCCGGCTCCCGTCGATGCAACGCTCAGGCGCCGAACTCATCGGATCTCCCGACCGCAGGGGCGGGGATCGCTCCGGATCGGGTCGCCGCCCTGAACGACGCCGCGGCCCTGAACATTCCCGCAGGCGTCGAGAAACACCCGCAGGACCGAGCGGTGCGGGATTCGGGGCCGAGAACGGCCGCAGGAAGAAGGAGCCGGGAAGAAGCAGATGGGAAGGAAAGAGATGAGGACCCAAGAGACCTTTGGGGCCGCAACGCCGGGGCGTCGCGTTCTCTACTCAGCCTCTTGGGTCCTCAGCCACGTCGCCGCCGGAGCGTCGACGTGGGCAAAACGCTAGCGGAGCACGCTTCGGAGGGTCAACCCGGGGCCGGAGGAAGAGTGACAAGACGCGACCTCAGGACGCGAAGACCTCGCGGCCCAGCGACACGGTGAGCACTGGTCGGAGTCCTTCGACGGTCGGCAGGTCGAACGGATCGACGTCGTAGGCGGAGAAGTCCGCATGCATCCCGGGCTCGAGCACACCCTTCTTCTCTTCCTGATGCCCGAGCCTCGCGCTCCCGACCGTGTGGGCGCGCACGGCCTCGAGCCGAGACAACCGCTGAGCAGGATGGTGGTGTTCCTCCATCGCGACGACGGCGAGCCATGGATCGAGCGGTGTGACCGGCGCGTCCGACCCGATGCCTAGGACGACGCCGCGCTCGAGCATCGTCCGGAGCGGGTTCATGCCTTCGGCGCGCGACCATCCGAGGCTGCGGTCGTAGAGCCCTCCGGGGAAGCCCCACCGCCGGTCGAACGTCGGCTGCGCCGACACGGCGAGTCCGAGCACCGCAGCCCGCTCGACGTGGGAGGGCGACGCCATCTCGAAATGCTCCACACGGTGGCGCCGCGCGCGGAAATGCCGTCGCTCCCGCGAATCGAGGGCCTGATACACGCGCTCCCACGCGGTGAGCACCTGCGCGATCGCCCGATCGCCGATCGCGTGCACGCCGACCTGGAGTCCGGCGTTGTGCCCGACCTGGAAGAACTCCGCGAGGTCGTCGTCGCCGAAGTACGCCGTGCCCTGACCGGTCCCGTCGTCATACGGGGCGACGACGGCGGCCGTTCGCGCGCCGATCGACCCGTCGGTGGGAAGGTCCCCGCCGATCGAGCTGAACCCTTGCGCGATCGCGAGGGGGACGTCGGTCGTCGCGACGACCGGGGTCGCATCGACCGGCAGCATCGATCGGTGCCCGAGGAACACCTGGAGATCCTGGAGCCCGAGCCAATGCGGCATCGACATCTCGTGCACCGCGGTCACCCCGTGCGAGGCCGCGACCGCCGCCGCCCGCAGCTGCAGCTCCTCCGTGGTCCGCTGGTCCAGCGAGCCCGCGGCCCAGACCCGCATCGCCTGCTCGGCCCTGCCCGTGACGCGCCCGGTCGGCCGAGCCCTCCGCGTCGCGCTCGAGCCCTTCGTCGTCCCGCACGTCGGCCAGCTCGATCGCGATCGAGTTCGCGAGGGCGACGTGCCCGTCGGTGCGGAACACGACGAGCGGCCGTCGGGTCACCTCGTCGAGCTCTTGGATGTCCGGGTGCCTCGGGTCGGCCCACCGGGTCTCGTCGAAGCCCTGCAGCCAGACGAGCCCCTCACCGTCGGCCGCGCGCCCCCGAGCGATCTCGAGCACCTGTGTCCGACTCGTGGCGGCGGCCACGTCTTCGTTCGCGAGCGAAAGGCCGGTGCTCGTGAGGTGCACGTGCGTGTCGACGAACCCGGGCAGGATCGTCGCGCCGGGAAGCTCCACGACTCGGTCCGCCGCGGGTGGGTCGCCGACCCCCACCCGCTGCACGTGCCGCCCGTCGATCAGGAGCCACGCTCCCGGCGACCCGAAACTGATGGTGTGGACACGCGAGGCTCGGTAAAGGGTCTTCACGGCGCGGGCATCATGCCATGCGCTCGTGGGAGCTCGCGGAGCCGGCCCGCCGCAGCAGCGCATCCCGCGCCTCGAGCGGATCGCGCCAACGTCGTGTCTTGCGATCCTGCGGGCGCAGGCCGAGCTCGCCGAGCGCACGGCGCCACGCATCGAAGGCCCGCGTGGCCGCCAGCTCGCCGGGCGCGATCAGCACGACGTCGTCGACCCATCGCAATGCCTGAACCCCGACGGCCACCACCGCCGCGTCGGCCTCCGCGAGGACGGCGTTCGCGAGCAGCGCGGACGGTTCCGGGCCGATCGGGAGGCCCCGGACCCCCCGATCGTCGAGCTCGGCAAGGAACGTCGTGACGGCGGTCGCGGTCGCGCCCGTCCCGGCGGCGAGCGCCCTGCCGACGACCGTCGGCGTGATCGAGCCGTAACAGTCTTCGACATCGGTCGCGACCACCACCGTGCTGCGGTCCACATCGGTGCACGCGTCTCGGATGATCCGTCGCCACCGTTCCCGCGCCGGTCGCCAGGGAGCGAGCATCGAGGGACCTCCGGGCCCCGCCGCCCTGTTCGCGACGATCCCGTGGCCGAGCAAGCGCTCGATCGCCGGCACGAGCGGGGTGACGAGGCGCCGGTAGCGCCCGTCGTCGACCGGATCGAGCCGCACGAGGCGCCGGGAGCCGCCTCCGGGTTTCGGTACGAGCTCCGAGCGGATCGGCTGCCGGACCTCGGCACCAGGGGGCGGACGGCTCGCAGGATGGGACGGCGGACGCGACGTGACCACGGCTCTCCCCTCCGCCCGCGGGGAGGCGCGGGCCGCGCTCGGCGGACCCTGCGATGGGACCACGCCGGGCGCGGCCCGCGCGATCCCCGGTCCGGGGGAACTTCTCCTCACCCGCCCCGCTCCCCTACGATGGCGCCCATGCTCGATGAACGCGACCTCGACATCCTCTCCGCGCTCCAGGAGGACGCCCGCGCGACCTACGCCGATGTCGCCCAACGTGTCGGCCTGTCGGCCAGCGCGGTCCACGATCGGGTCCGCAAGCTCGAGCTGGCGGGCGTGATCCGTGGATACCGGGCGGTGATCGACCCGCACGCGGTGGGCCTCTTCGTGACGGCGCTCATCGCGGCGACACCCTTCGACGCCGGGCAGGCCGACGACCTCCCCGATCGCGTCGGTGACTTCCCCGAGGTCGAGGACTGCTACTCGGTCGCCGGGGAGGCGAGCTACATCCTGAAGGTCCGCACCCGCACCACCGCCGACCTCGAGGATCTGATCCGGCGGCTCCGCGACAAGGCCCGGGTCGCGACCACCACGACGATCGCGTTGTCGATCCCCTTCGAAGATCGCCCGATCCGGACCTGAGCCTCCATCTTCGGGCCCCTGGGAACCGATGTCTTTCTCCATGCCGCCCTCCATGACGGCCTGGGGCCTCGTCCTTTCGCCCGTTCGGGCGCATAATCGGTGGATGCGGTGGCCAGCCCGCGCGTGGGGCGTCCTCGGCCTGATCCTTGTCACGGCGGTGCTGCTCGCCTCGTGCGGGGAGTCCTCCCACCGGTACGTGCGGAACACCGAGCAGCGCACCGCGTTCAAGGTTCCCCGCGACTGGACCCTGTTCGACGAGTCCCAGATGCTCGGACAGGCCGACGCCCCCGGGCAGGCCAGCACGCCCGACCCACGCGAATGGCTCGTCGGCTTCGACGCCGACCCCACCCCGTCGGTCGAGCACGTGACGGGGGGCAGCGGCGAGCTCGCCACCGACTATCCGGCCGGGATCGCAGGGGTGTTCCGCTTGAGCTCCCAACAGCGAGACCAGATCAGCATCGGCCAGCTCCGTAACGTGATCATCCCCGTGGACTCGATCATCGAACAGGTGGGGCAAGAGGCCGTCCAGATCCTCGCCTACGACGATCGGTTGCTGCAGGACGGCTACCGCGGGCTGCACATCGAGTTCCAGGTCCTCGAGTCGGCGCTCGCTCAGGTGGGCGGCACGTCGACCCCCTTCCTGAACGACACGTACGTGCAGGTCTCACAGACGGCGTACTTCGACGACACGACCGAGCGCGTGTACGTGCTCGCGGTCATGTGCAGTGCGGACTGTTTCAGCCGGAACCGCGGCGACATCGAGGCCGCGGTCGACTCCTGGACGGTGCTCTCCTGATGACAACACGCAAGCGGAAGAAGGACGGCAAGCAACCAGGGATCGGGTTGGCGATCGATCGGCCGTCGAGGCCGAGGCCCTCGGAGCGCCTCACGCGCGCCCCGGCGACCTTCTGGGATCGGATCCGCTTCATGCTGCTGCTCGGCATCCTGTGGATCGCTGGGCTCGCCGTGGTCTGGACGACCACCGTGAAGCCGCTCGGAGGGCCGTTCGTCGACGCGGTCAGGGTCTCGATCACCGACTACTGGTGGATCCTCGCGCTCATCGTGGTCGAGGGCGTTCGCCAGCTCCACTACCTGCTCGAGGAGATCTCGAAGGCCTATTACGGGTTCTGGGAGAAGCGCGTCTTCGAGGGCTTCCGCAAGCGCAGCGGGCGCATGGACGACTGGACCCGCTTCCGAGTGGGCCGGGCCCTGAAGTGGTCCCTGATCCTCCTCGTGCTGAGCACGCTGCTCGGTCGAATCTTCGGTACCGACCCGGTGTGGCTCGGGCTCGTCGAAGCCCCGGCCAGGCTCGTCGTTGCCCTTCCCTTCGTGTTCCAGCTCGCGTTCGGCTTCTTCTTCGTGATGTTCCAGTTCATCGGGCTGTTCTGGTTCCTCTCGCGTGGCGGGATCGACACGATCATGCCGGACGAGATCGAGACTCGGTTCACGGACGTCAAGGGTCAGGACGCGGTTCTCGACCGCGTCAAGGAAACGATGATCTTCCTCGACGATCCGGAGGCGGTGGAGAAGAAAGGGGGCTACGTGCCAGGAGGCATCCTCCTGTTCGGCCCCCCTGGGACAGGCAAGACACTCATGGCGCAGGCCGTCGCAGGTGAAACCGCGAAGCCCTTCGTCTCGGTGGATGCGGGCGCCTTCATCAACATGTTCATGGGCGTCGGGATCCTGAAGGTCAAGGCGCTCTATCGCAAGCTTCGCCGACTGTCTCTCCGGTATGGCGGTGCGATCGTCTTCATCGACGAGGCCGATTCGCTCGGCAACCGTGGACCCCAGATCGGCACCAGCGTCGAGCCGACGGGGCTCGCGAATGGGAGAACTTCGTGCAACGGAACGCTCTACCTGTCACCCGTGGCTCGCGATGTGGCCTTCACGATGGGTGCCTTTGGCGGCTTGGATGAGAGACCTGGAGGTGTGCGCAAAGAAGGGATATTCATGGGCGGCATGGGGGGCGGGGGCATGGGTACCCTCCAGTCCATCCTGTCGGAGATGTCCGGCCTCACCAAGCCGCGTGGGCTCCTGAACCGGATCCGCAAGCTTCTCGGCATGAAGCCGAAGCCCCCACCCAAGTACCGGATCCTGCACATCCTTGCGACGAACATGAAGGAGACCCTCGACCCCGCGATGCTCCGCCCCGGCCGGATCGACCGCGAGTACAAGGTCGGATACCCACACAAGCAGGGACGTCGCGAGACGTTCGAGCTCTATCTATCGAAGATCAGTCACGAGCTCTCGTCGGAACAGATCGACAAGCTCGCCACCATCACCCCGTACCTGTCGGGGGCGTCCATCAAGGACATCGTCAACGAAGGGGTCGTCATCGCGATCCGCGACGGGCGGGATGTCGTCACCTACGCCGACGTGATCAGGGCGAAGCAGCTGAAACAGCACGGACTTCCGGACGATCACGAGTACATCGAGCGCGAACGCCATTCGGTGGCCGTGCACGAGGCGTGTCACGCCGTCGCCGCGTACCGTCTCCGTCACCACGCGGTGATCGATCTCGCGACGATCGAACGCCGGGGCGACGTGGGAGGTTTCGTTTCGTCGATCCCGCCAGAGGATCAGTTCGTCGAGTGGCGGAGTGAACGCGAGATCGACGTCATGACGTTCCTCGCATCGCTCGCGGGTGAGCGGTTGTTCTTCGACGGTGACCATTCGACGGGGGTCGGCGGCGACATGCGGGGCGCCACGGCGCTCACGACCCAGATGGTGGGCTACTACGCGATGGGCGGCAAGATCGCCTCACGGACCGTCACCCTGGCAGCGCTCCGAGGGGCTCAGGCGATCGAGACGGGTACCGACCGGAACCTGTTCGACACCGAGTTCGGCAGGTCCGTCGAGGACAAGCTGCAGGAGCTCTACGACCGCACCGTGCAGCTGCTGCAGGAGAACCGATCCGAGATCCTCACGGTCGCCCATGCGCTCGAGACCCAGAAGACCATCACGGGCGACGACGTCGCCGCCGTGATCGACGGCACGATCGGGCCCACGATCGACGGCCGCGCGTACAGGGACCCCTCGTTCATCCAGATGCTCGAGAACTACCACGCGGCCGTCGTGCGGGCGCACAAGGAGCACGGTGGCGTCGATACCCGGATCCCGGTTCCGGTGCCACCCAACCCGCTCCACACCCCGGTCGACCTCCTCCCGGCCGGCGACGCGCAGCGGCTCCAGCGGGTCCGGGAGGGCCAGGCCCCGCCCCGTCCCGACGCGTAGTTCCGAGGGATCGGAGCCGTGCAGGCGGCCCGGGTATCCTGGGCCGTCATGCGCCTCTACAACACGCTGACCCGCGAGGTCGAGGACGTCGTCCCGCTCGAGGCGGGCCACGTCACGATGTACTCGTGCGGGCCGACCGTGTACCGCTACGTGCATCTGGGCAACCTCCGGACGTTCATGCTCGCGGACCTGATCCGACGTGCGCTCGAGTTCGAGGGCCTCCGCGTCACGCAGATCATGAACATCACCGATGTCGGACATATGGTCGATGAGTCCTCCAGCGAGGCCGTCGACAAGATGCTCCTCGCGGTCGAAGACGAAGCGCTCGCGCCTCTCGAGATCGCGGAGAAATACGCCGCAGCCGCGTTCGACGACGCCCGCGACCTCGGGATCCGTCCCGCCGACGCGTATCCAAAGGCGACCGAGCACATCCCGGAGATGCTCGAGCTCACCCAGACGCTGATCGACAAGGGTCACGCCTACGTCGTCGACAACGGATCCGTGTACTACGACGTGCGCAGCTTCCCCGACTACGGCCGGCTCTCCGGCAACACCCTGGACAACCTCCAGTCGGGCCATCGCGACCTGGAGACCGATCCCCGCAAGCGCCATCCTGCCGATTTCGCCCTGTGGAAGTCCGCCGGTGACGGCCGGGTCATGAAGTGGGACTCCCCCTGGGGCGAGGGCTTCCCCGGCTGGCACATCGAGTGCTCCGCGATGTCGATGAAGTACCTCGGCGATCGCTTCGACATCCATACGGGCGGATCCGACCTTCGCTTCCCGCACCACGAGGACGAGATCGCGCAGTCCGAGGGGGCCGTCGGGCACCGGGTCGTCTCGGTCTGGGTCCACGGGGGGCACCTGCGCCTGTCCGGGCACAAGATCGCGAAGTCGACGGGCAACGTCGTTCGCGTCCACGAGCTCGGCGAGCATGGTTACGACCCGCGTTCGTTCCGATGGCTCACCTTCCAGACCCGGTACCGCAGCGAGATGGATTTCACCTGGGAGGCGATGGCGAGCGCCGATCATCGCGTGAAGCAGCTGCGCCATCGGATGGCCGCATGGTCGCCGGCGGAGGAGCCGGCGAGCGAGGAGGCGAGGGCCTTCGACGCACGCTTCCGCGACGCCGTCGCCAACGACCTCGACCTCCCGAACGCGGTCGTCGCCGTGAACGAGCTGGTCTCGAGCACCGACGTCCCCGACGGGCAGAAGTACGCGCTCCTCGCATCGTGGGACGCTGTGCTGGGCCTGGACCTCGACCGCGAGGCGACGAGCGACTGGACGCCGTCGCAGGAGGTCGAGGCGCTCGTCGCCGAACGCGACGCGGCGCGCGAGGCCAAGGATTATGCGACGAGCGACCGGATCCGCGACGAGCTCACTCGTGCGGGATTCGAGGTCATGGATACCCCCGAGGGCACCAGGGTCCGGCCGGCCGACTAGTTCGTTCGAGACCCGCCGGTGCGGGCTCGCGGATGCGGGCTACCCGACCACCTGGAGCTCGCGGGTCGAGCGGTTCAGGCGCTCCACCCCGTCGGCCGTCACGGCGACGATGTCTTCGATCCGCACCCCGAACCTCCCCTCGAGGTAGATCCCGGGCTCGACGCTGAACGTCATCCCGGGCTCGAGCACCGTCTCGTCGCCTTCGACGGCGTACGGCGGCTCGTGCACCTCGCGCCCGATGCCGTGGCCGGTCCGGTGCACGAACCGCTCGCCGTAGCCGCCGCGCTCGACCACCTCGCGCGCCACTCGATCGATCGTCTGGATCGCGATGCCCGGCCGCACGGCGTCCACCGCCGCCTCCTGGGCGTCACGGACGAGGTCGTACACCTCTCGGAACCCGGCCGGCTCGTGCCCCACCACGACCGTCCTCGACGTGTCGCTGAAGTACCCACCGAGCTCCCCACCGAAGTCGAGCACGACCGCGTCGCGCGGCAGGATCGTGCGTCCGCTCGGCTCGTGGTGCGGCGAGGCGCCGTTCGGGCCGCTCGCGACGATCGTGAAGTCGGCGCGATCATGACCGTTGCGCACCAGGAGATCTGCGAGATCCCCGGCGATCTCTTCTTCGCGCCGTCCGAGGAACGGCAACCGGCAGATCCCGCGGAACGTCTCGTCGGCTCCGCGCCCGGCCCGGCGCAACGCGGCGAGCTCGTCGCCGTCCTTCACGGATCGCAGCCGGCCGAGCACCGGCGATGCCGAGTCGAACCCGAGGTCGGTCGCGGCGATCTGGAGGCCGAGCAGGTGCGACGCCCACATCCGGTCCCCCACCGCGGCTCGGCCCTCGGCCGGGATCAGGCGGGCCACGACCTCGTACGGATCGTCGCCGTCGCGCCAAGAGACGAGCTCGAGCTCGTCACCGACCGGCGAGGCGGCGGCGAGCGGCCGCTCGAGCTCGGGCACCACCAGCGATGGCCCACGGTCGTGACGGAGCACGAGGAAGGTGGGTCGTTCGAGCGGCATCGGGTCGTAGCCGGCGAGGTAGGACAGATCCGGCGACGGCGCCACGATCACGGCGCCGAAGCCACCCTCGTGCGCCTCGGTCGCGGCCCTGTGCATGCGCTCGAGATGGCGTTCCCGCACCAGACTCCTCCTCCTAGATCTTCAAGAGGACCTGTTGCGGCACGACCTGGAAGGTTGCCGGCGTCGAGCCGACGTCGCGTCCGTCGAGCACGACCGGCATCGCACGGTCGGCCTCGACCGTGACGCGGACCTTCGCGCGGAGCTCCTTGATGCCGGGGTCGGGCACGTGGCCGCCGTTCATGAAGATCTTCGGCAGCATGCGATAGGCGTCGGCCTTCGGGCCGACGAACACGAGGGCATCGAGGATCCCGTCGCCGGGGTAGGAGCGCGGCGACAGGCGCATCCCCGCGTCGGCGAACTGCCCGTTCCCACCACCACGTCCCACCCGGTGAGCTCGTGGTCCCTTCGTGTCCACATGCACCGTGAGTCGTCGCGGCCGCGACGTCAGGTAGGCGGTCCAGAAGGCGAGGAACCGCCGGAGGCCGCCGGCGCCGACGAGCCCGATCGCCGAGCGACGGCCGCGCGCAGTCCGACCTGGGCGACGTTGTGCCCGTACGTCGTCACCTTCGCGCCTCGGCCGTCCTCGGTCGTGACCTTCATGAGGTCGAGGAGATAACGTTGCGTCGCCCCCAGATGGCTCACCGCCCCTCGAGGTCGGTCGGCAGGCCGAAGCTCCGCACGAGCTCGCAGGCGCCGACCGGGACGACGCCGAGCACCGGCTGCTCGACGATCGTGGCGCCCTCGCGGAAGCACCCCCCCGCGACATCGGCGACCGAGCCGTCGTCACCCACCGCCACGACGTAGCGCGCGCCGCCGTCGAGGGCGGCGGCGGCGAGACGGCCGAGGTCCTGCTTGCGCTCGGCGACCCGGACGGCGAAGGGCACCCCCAGACGTTCCAGGGCATCCGCCAGTTGTCCGTCGAGCGCGGGGCCGACCACACGGCGGTCGACGAGCACGGTCATCGAACCGAAGGGCGCACGCGAGATCCCACCGCCCGGGTCGGTTCGACGGCCGGCAACTCGGGCGCACGCATCAGAGCCCCGTGTATGCGACGACGCCGCGGAGGACCGATCGCCGGGCGCGTCCGACGATGTCGGCGGTCATGGGTTCGGCGACCTCCTCGATCTGGCGGAGCAGGTCCAGGAGCTGCTTGCAGTTCCGCACGAAATCTCCCGGGGCCATCTCGGTTTCGCGCAAGCACGTCCTCGAGCGGCTTTCCCTCGGCCCAATGGAACACCGGGGTCGCGAACCCGGCCTCGAGCTCGCGACAGAGCTGCACCTGATGTTCGTCTTCGGTGCGGCGCACGCGCCGCCAGAGCCGCTGGAGGGCCTCGAATCGCTCCGGCGGAGACTGCGGTCGGCATGTGTCCGGGAAGCGGGTTGCGCTCGCTCGCCTCGTACACGACGGTCGAGATCAGCGCGGCGACCTCGGGGGGCGAGAGGTCCTCGAGCAGCCCGCCCGCGAGCAGCTCCCCGACGAGCACGTCGCCCTCGCCGTAGATCCTGGCGAGCCGGCCGCCCTTGTCGGTCGTGGCCCATCCGTCGACGTAGCCGAGGTCCTGGAGGACGGCGAGCACCCGGTCGAACCGGCGGGCGAGCGTTTCGGTCCGGACGCGGATCCTTCGCTCGACGCCGGCGAGCTGCCGCTCGAGTTGCGATGCGCGCGCCGCCCAACGCTCGTGCTTCGCACGCTCCGGGCACGTGTGGCACGGGTGCGTCCTTCGCGAGGGCCTCGAGCGTGCGGCCTCCTTCTCGACCTTCGGATCGGCGGCGCGGCCGTTCCGCGAGCGCTTCGGCGCCTTCACCCGCAACGAGACGAGCGCGCTCGCCACGTCCCTGCGGTAGCGGGAGCTCCGCGCGCTGCCCGACCGTGGCAGCGGGATCCGGGTGAGCACGGTCGGCGGCTCCTCGAAGTCCTTCGCGGGCGACCCGGAAGAATCGGCGGTCCTGCGTGAGCACCGTGGGCTTGCCTTCGCGGCTGGAGACCACGACGGCGAGCCCGCCTCGCGTGGCCCGCGGCACGTGGATGACCTCGCCGGGTCGCAGCGAGGCGACCGACTCGCGGATCGCGTCGTGGCGGGCACGCTCGCGACCGCGTCGATCGTCGTCGCGGAGCTGCGCTGGCCTTCTCGGCGAGGCGCCAGTACTCGTCGAAGTCGCCGAGGTGGCACACCATGTTCGCGCGGTACCCCTCGAGCGCCTCGCGGTGGCGTTCCTTCGCGTGCTCGAGCGCGACGACCCCACGATCGGCGAGGAACTGTCCGAACGAGGCGTTCAACAGGTGGTGCGCTTGCTCGGGCGAGTAGTTCCGGACGAGGTTCACGGCCATGTTGTACGAGGGCCGGAACGACGAGGTCAGGTCGTACGTCCGCGTCGCGGCGAGGCCCGCGACCCGTTCGAACGGCACCTGGCGTTGGTAGACGACGACCGCATGGCCCAGCTGCGTCGATACCTCGTCGTCCGGCTCGGCCCGTGAGCTGCGTGTACTCCCCCGGCGTGAGGAGCTCGTGCCGCTCCCCCTGGAACTTCCAGAGGTCCTCGATCACGACGGTCTTCGCGGGCATGTTGATGCCGAGCGAGAGCGTCTCGGTCGCGAACACGACCTTGACGAGTCCCTCCTCGAACAGCTCCTCGACCGTCTCCTTGAAGACGGGCAGCATCCCCGCGTGGTGCGCCGCGACACCGGCCGTCGAGACCTTCGAGGAACTCGTAGAAGCCGAGCGTCGACGAGGTCCTCCTCGTCGATCCAGGCCGCGCGCATCTCGGCCGCGCTCCCGGATCCGGTCGGCCTCCTCCCGGGTCGTCAGACGGATGCCCGAGCCCGACGAGCCAGCGCACGCTGCGATCGCACCCCGCACGGCTGAAGACGAAGTAGATCGCGGGCGAGCATGCCCTGCTCCTCGAGGACCTCGACGACCTCCTCGCGCTTCGGAACGTACACGCGCCGATGTCCCTCGCGCGGGCGGGAGATCCGCTCGTGCTGCGGACGCGCCGCTCCCACGCCGGTAGTAGGTCTTGACCTTGAGCTCCTGCTGGTCGAGCGAGACGACGTAGGGGTTCGGCATCGGCACGCCGTCCTGCTCGACGTGCATCGGATGCAGCCGGTTGCCCGACCAGGTAGTGATGCTCGAGCGGCACCGGGCGGCGTTCCTCGATCACGACGCGGGTGTCGCCGCGGAGCGTCCGGATCCACTCGCCGAACTCCTCGGCGTTGGAGATCGTGGCCGACAGGCAGGTGACCGCGACGCTCGGCGGCAGGTGGATCAGCACCTCTTCCCAGACCGCGCCGCGGTAGGGGTCCTGCAGGTAATGGACCTCGTCCATGATCACGGCCTGCAGGCCGGTCGAGCGTGTCGCTGCGCTCGTAGAGCATGTTGCGAAGCACCTCGGTGGTCATCACGACGATCGGCGCCTCGCCGTTGATCGTGTTGTCGCCGGTCAGCAGCCCCACGCGTTCGGCGCCGTGCTTCGTCGACGAGGTCGCCGAACTTCTGGTTCGACAGCGCTTTCAGCGGCGTCGTGTAGAACGTCTTGCGACCCGCCTCCAGCGCCCGCTCGATCGCGAACTCCGCCACGACCGTCTTGCCCGATCCGGTCGGCGCGGCGACCAGCACCGACTGGCCCTGCGTCGAGCGCGTCGATCGCTCGCGCTGGAACGCGTCGAGCGGGAACGGGAACTGCGGCCGCGAAGGCCTCGGGGGACGTCACGCTCAGCCAGTCTACGGGCCGCCCTCGCCTGCTCAGGACCCCCCGACGGCAGCAGGTCCGGGCCGCCGCATCGCTCGAGATGCCGGCTGAGCAGTGCGGAGAACTCCTCGGGCCGTTCGACGTTCGAGAGGTGGCCGGCCCCGGCGATCACCGCGAGCTCGGCGCCCGGGATCGCGTCGGCCATCGGCGCCGACACCTACATCGGGATCAGCTCGTCGCGGTCCGACGTGACGACGAGCGTCGGGACGTCGATCGCCGGAAGGTCCGGCCGGGAGTCGGGTCGCTCGGCCATCCCGAGCGACGCCGCCGCGATCGCCTCGGCCGGCTGGTCCGCGATCCAGCTCGCGGATCCAGCTCCGCAGTCTCATCCGGTGCTTCCGGCGTCGGGAGGGGCGGCGGGGAGTCAGCGAGCACGTTCCCCTCTCGACGAAGCCGCTCGGCGAGCGCAACGCGCGCGGCCCGCGCCTCGGCCGCGTCCGGCTCGGACCGCGTGTTCGCGAGCACCAGGCCGGCGATCCGAGAACGGGCGGTCGCGCCAGAGCTCGAAGGCGACGTACCCGCCGATCGAGAGGCCGCACACCACCGCTCGGTCGATGCCGGCGGCATCGAGCGCCTCGACGCAGCGCCCGGCCGCCTCCCCCATCGTCATCACGCCGTCGGCGGCGGGAGCGGTGCCCCCGAACCCCGGCAGGCTCGGGCGCGACCGTCCTCGGTCCGCCGAGCTGTGGCGACCACATCCGAGCGTCGAGCGGGAACGCATGGATCAGGAGCAAGCCGTTCATCGCACCGCCTTCGGGTTCGGGCCGACGAGCACGGGCAACGCGGCCGGGACCACCTCGAATCCGCCGGCAGCGACCCGACGCGTTCTCCGTCCGCGTACACCTGCACCCGTCGGTCGGCCTCGATCTTCACGTGACGTGCCCGGAGCATCCGCACGGCCGGATGCCGTACGTGGGTTCCCAGGAACACCTTCGGGAACGCCCGCAGGAAAGCGCCCTTGCGCAGCGCGCCCAACAGCAAGACGTCGAGCTCTCCATCGACGACCGAGGCGTCGGGCGTGACCCGCATGCCCCCACCGTAGCTGACGGCGTTCGCCGACGACGACGAGCATGTGCGGTCCCTCGATCACCTCGTCGTCCGCCTCGATCCGGAAGCCCGCGGGCGTGAACCGAGAGAGCGTCTTCACGACCGCCGCGACGTACGTGCCAGTGGCACCGAGGTTCACCCTCATCGCGTTCACGGCCTCGTTGACCTCGGAGTCGAAGCCGGCGCCGGCGACGTTCACGTAGATCCGGCTCTCGGCACCGACGCGTCAGGCGGACGACGTCGATCCAGGCGACGTTCGGATCGGCGATCGCACGCACCGCCGCCTCGAGCTTGCCGACGCCGAGCGATCGAGCGAAGTCGTCGCCCGTGCCGCTCGGGAAGCACGCGCGAGCGTCGCGCCGGTCTCGAAGATGCCGTTCGCGGCGAGTCCCGCGGATCCGTCGCCGCCGAGCACGGCGACGGTGCTTGGCGCCGCTCTCCGCGGCCTCGCGCGCGAGCTGCTCAGTAGCCCGCCCGCGGAATCGCTCACCCGGAACTCGTGCGCGACGCCGGCCTGATGCAGGAGCCGGTCGACCTTGCCGACGAGACGCCCGCCCTTGCCCCGTCCGGCGGCCGGGTTCGCCACGACGACGACCGGCTGGGCGGTGACCACCGGTTCGCCCTAGCCGCCGAGCCCCGGGATGCCCGACGTGCCCAGCCCGGCCGAAGGGTCGGTCCCGGTGAGCTCGAGGCCGGCGGCCTTCAGACCGAGCCCGAGCTCGCTCCATGCCTGCTGGAGGATCGTCGCGGCCTGCTGCTGGGTGGCTCGTGCGTCGTCGATCACGCCACGTTGCGTCTGCCCGTCGGCCCCGGCCGCGAGCTGGGCAAGGGACGCCGCCACCGCGTATTGCCTGAGGGCCGAGGTCAACAGGGACTGGCTGTTCGTGAGTGCGTTCGTCTCCCCGGCCGTGAAGCCCTTGTCCCGTATCGCCGGGGCGAGCTCGAAGGCATCGAGCTCATCGGCGGCGGCCCCCAGGCGCGTCTCGAGATCCTCGAGGGTCCCGACATTCTCCTCGCCCTCACCGTCGCCGATCGCCTGGATCGCCTGATCGAGCTCCGCGGCGACGGTCGGCGGAACCCCGCTCGGCCCGAGGGTGCCGACCGTGGCGAGCTGGCTATCGACGAGCGCCTGCCACGACTGCACGGCGCGGCGCTTCTCGACCGACTCGGCCGCCACCCGATCCTCCAACTGACCCTGACGGATCCCGTTCGTCAGCCAGATCAGGAACCAGACGACCCCGGCGCCTACGATGAACGCCGTCGTCACCTGCACCCACCGGCGCTGCGCGAAGGCAACCGGCACCTCGACAGGTGCGCGTTTCGGCGCGCGCGCCGGGCCGCGATGCCTCGTCTTGCCCTTGCCTTTGATCGCCACTCAGGATCCCTCGCTCGCGGCTTTCCGACGGCGGAAGACGCGACCGATGATGATAGCCGCCTCGTAGAACAGGTACATCGGGAGCGCGAGCGTGAGCAGCGTGACGGGGTCGCCGGTCGGCGTGATCACCGCCGCGAAGATCGCGATCACGAGGATCGAATATCGGCGCCAGGCGCTGAGGCGCTCCGGCGTGAGCACCCCGACGAGCTCGAGGAACACGAGGAACACCGGGAGCAGGAACGAAAACCCGAACGCGAGGATCACGAGGACGACGAAGCTCAAGTAGCGATCAAACGTGATGAGCGGCCCGACGTTCGCGCCGGCGAACCCGAGCAGGAAGTCCAGCCCTCGGGGAAGCGCGAAGTAGGCGAACGCCGCGCCCGCGGCGAACAGCGCGACCGACGTGAACACGAACGGCAGCGCGAACCGCTTCTCGCGCGCCGTCAGTCCCGGCGTGACGAACCGCCACAGCTGGTACAGGACGACCGGAAGCGCGATCACGAGACCGAGGTACAACACGATCTTGAGCTTCACCGTGAAGGCGTCAACCGGGCCGTTGAACACCAGGATGCAGTCGTCGGTGGGCGTGATCGAGGGATGGGTCTCGACGAAGTGGCAGTACGGGTCGATCAGGAGCCGCTTGAGCGGCTCGTAGAGGTACCACGCGGGGATCGAACCGATGCCGAGCGCCATGATGGAGATCACGAGGCGGCGGCGGAGCTCCTGGAGGTGCTCCAGCAGGGTCATCGAGCCCGTGCGCTCGTGCTCGTCCCTGCGCCTGCGGAACGAGATGACGGCCATCGTGCTCGGACCTACCCGGCGCTCGGGGCGGCCGCCGCCCCCGGTTCATCGCGCTCGTCGGCCGGGGGCTCGTCGGTGATCGGCATTGGCTCCGCGGCGGTCGGCTCGTCGGCCGGCGCCGTCGCTTCGGTCGGGGTCGCCGCCGCGGCGGGTTCGTCCGATGTCACCGGACCCGCGGGCCGGACGCTCCGGTGCGGCGTCGACCTCTTCTTCGGTCCGGACACGCCGGGTTGGTGCACCGTGGGCGGCTCGGGGTTCAGGTCGATCTTCACCATGTCCCGAACCTCGTCCTGCACCTTGCGGAGCTCCCGCATGCCCTTCCCGATCTGCCGCGCGAGCTCGGGCAGCTTCTGCGGGCCCACGACGATCAGGGCGATGAGGAGGATGACGAGGAGCTCTTGGGTTCCTACACCGAACATGACTGACCCGAGCCGGGCGGCCCGTCTCCGAGCGCCATCCTAGCCGGTGGTACGCGAAGCCCCGGCGGTTCCGCCTCGCCCCGGCACCTGCAAAGACGCCGCACGCGTCGAGGCGCGCTGCCCCTCACGCGAGATCTCGTCGGCGAGCGGCTGGAGGGACTCCTGCATCTCGCGAGCGGTGCGCCCGAGCACGAGCACGTGGCGAACCAGGGCGATCAGGCACGCCATGACGGCCAACGTGGACACGATCGCGACGATGAACCAGACGAGGAGCCAGGTGGACACCCGGCGAGCCTACACGGTCGGCAACGTCGGCCGGAACGCGACCGGGGCCGCGCCGTGGGGGACGTAGGGACGCTCAGACGCCGTCGCTGCTCGCGAGGAACTCGCGGATGTACGCGTCGTCCTGGAGCAGGAAATGGAACTCGATGACGTCGTCGACGGAGAAGGCCGGGCCCTGGGGGCGACCCTCCAACTCGAGGTCCTCGTCGAAGAGCTCGGGATGCGGCCCAGGTTCCTCGGACCGGTCGATGTCGACCCCGGCCGAGACGAGCAGGGCGACGATCTTGCGGTCGGCGCGCTTCTCCACGTCGTCGGCGCAACTCGGGCAGGTGAACCGGTAGCTTCCCTCGCGGCCGCTCGAACGCACCGACAAAGAGATCGCGTCGGGACCCATGTCCACTTCGCCGCATCGGGGGCAGGTTGTCCGGATCGTGGTCATCTCGGGGAAGGCATCGGCCGCCTTCCCCAGGTGCTTGAGCCCCGGTTCCCCGATGGGGACTACCCCGATCGGGCCGGTCATCTCCCGTACGTCGCCAGCACCGCTCGAGCCTCGTCACGGACCCGTTCCCGCAAGTCAGGCGGGTCGAGGACCTCGGCGTCGGGCCCGAGGCGGAGCATGAGCCTCGCGACCCATTGGAGTCGGCGGGCGGGCAGCGTCACGTCGAGGGAACCGTCGTCACGCTCCTCGACGTCCACGGAGGCGTGGTATTCCGCCACCCACCTCGCGCCCGGCTTGAGCCGGAGTCGGACCGCGACGTCGTCGCTGGTCGGCGTGTAGAGCGGCCGGCCGGCTCCTTGCAGCCCCCGGGGGGAGAAGGTCTCCCCGATCGGGGTGACCGCGCGGATCCGATCGATCCGGAAGAGCCGCTCCCCGTCGGCATCGACGTCCCACGCCGCCGTGTACCAGCGACCGAGCCCCGAGAAGACCTCCTCGGGGTCGACCGTGCGGGTCGAGAGCTCACCGGAGGAGGCCGCGAGGTACTCGATCCGGAGCCGTTGCCGCGCGATGGCCGCCTCGCGTACGGCGTCGAGGTGGACCGGCGCGCGTCCGGGAGCGCCCGCCTCGATCCCCTCGCCGTCGCCGAGCGCTTCCGAACCCAGCGAGGCCCGGAGCTTGCCGAGGGCGCTCTCGAGCGCGGGCGCCTCGGCGACCCCCGGCGTCGCGAGGAGCTCGGTGCCACGCAGGTACACGGCGAGTGCCTCCTGGCGGGTGAGACGGAGTGGGCGGGCGAATTGGTCCGCCATCGATATCGAGATGCTCCCGTCGTCGTCGACGAACACGTCGATGAGGTCGCCCGGCCCGTACGGAGGCAATCCCGACATGAACAGGAGGTCGAGATCGCGGCGGAGCTGGTTCGCCTCGAGCCCGAACAGGGACGCTGCTTCCTCGATCGTGGTGCCGTCGTGTTTCACGAGATACGGGATGATCGTGAGCATCCGGCCCAGTCGTTCGGCCGTTCGGGCGGGCTTGCGGCGGCTCTCAGCCACCCGCGACCTCCTCGAGGCGTCGCACGATCTCCTCGCGAACCGACGCCGGCTCCAGGACCTCGGCGTCGGCGCCGTACTGCAGCAGCAGCGAGGCGATCGCGGTTTCGTCCGCGAACGGCACCGACACCACGATCCGACCGTCGTCGAGCGTCGATCCCTGCCGCGCGCCGGGGAACGCATCCTCGACCAGCCAGGCGACGCGTGACGCGAACGCGACCGAGGCGCGCTCCCCCGCTCCCGCGTCCCAGGGCGCTCCCTGCACGTGCTCGCTCGGGCGGAACCCCTCGGGAGGCCCGCTCCCCTCGCCCTCGTCGGCGAGCTCACCCGCCACGCGAGACAACCGGAACGCGCGCACCTCCTCGCGCTCGCGGTCGTGCCCCAGCAGATACCAGTGCCCGCCGCGGAAGACCATCCCCCAGGCGTCGACCACCCGCTCGCCCGTCGAACCCTGTGCGGTGCGATAGACGAAGCGGACCCGGCGATGTTGCTGCACGGCATCGGCCACCGCGACAAGGGTCGCGCTCCTCGCATCGGAACCGGCGACGAGTGACCCGCCGCCGAGACCCGCGAGGGCTCCACCGTCGGCGCCGAACAGGAGCTTGCGGACCCCCTGCTCGACCTCGGTCTCCTCGCGTCCGCTCCGCGAAGCGACGAACAACGCGGTGATCTCTTCGGGGGTGAACGCGATCTCGGGCAGGTAGTACCGCTCCTTCGGGATCACGTAGCCCTGCTCGGTTCCCCACGCGTCGAGATCGGTCAGCTCCAAAGGCACCCCGTATTCACGGAGGGCGTCCTTGTCGCGTTCGAACATGCGCTTGGCCGACTCCACGTTGTCGGCGCGATAGGCGTCGAGCGTTTCCCTGATCTCGTCGAAGGTGAGCGGGCGCCGCGTCTCGAGGAGCAAGCCGACCAGGTTGAGGAGCCGCTCCAGAGGCTCCATCCGCTCCTCCCCCGTCATCGCTGCGGCATCATAGCCGGGCGATGTTGCGCGACCGAGAGAGCCCATGATCCGGTACGAACGCGACGGCGGCGGCGATCTCGTGGCCTCGAGCGTCGTGCGCGTCGGGGTCGACGAGATCGACCTCGCCGTGTCGCTGGGACCGTGGGACGGTCCCGACCCCAACCCCGCCGGGCTCGCGCAGCGGCCCGTGATCGTCCTGGCCGCCCACGACGACGTGGAGCTCGCCGCCGCGGGGGCGAGGCGGAGCGGGCGCACCGAGCCGGCGCTCCTCGAGGGAGCGACGGGTCTGGCGGCACGGCTCCTCCGATCTCAAGCCGAGGTCGCCGTGGTGCCGGGTGGGACCGGCAGCCTGCTCGCCGCGATCCGCGCCCTGGGCGGCCGTCCGATCCCGGCCTTGCCGCTGCCCGACCGAGCGGCGACCGAACGGTTCCTGGAGGGCTGCGCCGTCGACCTCGATCTCGTGGTGCCGTCGGTCGACGACCGGCGTCGGGAAGACGCCAAACAGGCGATCTTGGCGCTCGACCTCGAGCTCGTGCATCACCTCGTCGAGGTGGATCCCCGGCCCTCGTTCCAGGAGCTGGGGCTCGACGTGAGCGCCGCGTCCCTCAGGAGTCTCACCGCCGCCGCCGCCGGGGTCCTCGCGGGCCGGCTCAGCGCCCGGAACCGCTCCTGGCGCCCGCGGGCCCGAGGCGAACGCGATCCGCGTCACATGTGAGCGATCAACTGCTCCACACGCTCGTCGACGCTGCGGAACGGATCCTTGCAGAGCACCGTGCGCTGGGCCTGGTCGTTCAGCTTCAGGTGCACCCAATCCACCGTGTAGTCGCGCCGCTTCGCCTTCGCCTGCTTGATGAAGTCGCCGCGGAGCTTCGCCCGCGTGGTCTGCGGCGGCTCGCGCATCGCCTTCGACACCGTCCCGTCGTCGGTGACCCGCTCGACCTTCTCGCCTCGCTCGAGCACGTAGTACAGGCCGCGGTCGCGGTTCACGTCGTGGTAGGCGAGGTCGAGCAGGGCGACCTTGGGCGAGGCGAGCGTAAGGTCGTGCTTCGCCATGTAGCGCTCGATCATGATCCGTTTCGTCACCCAGTCCACCTTGCGACCGAGCCGTTCCGGGTCGCCGCTGGTGAGCGCCTCGAGCGCCTCTCCCCATTCCTTCAACAGGAGGGCGCTCGTCTCGTCGGCACCGCGCCGTTCGATGAAACGAGACGTCTTCTCGAAATACTCCGTCTGCATCTCGATCGCCGAGAGCTCCCTGCCGTTCGCCAGCTTGACCTTGCGGGTGCAGCCGGCGTCGTGGCTGATCTCGCGGATCGCCCGGATCGGATTCTCGAGGGTCATGTCGCGCATCACGGTGTTGCCCTCGACCATGCGCAGGACGAGGTCGGTGATCCCGACCTTCATGAAGGTCGTCCACTCGCTCATGTTCGAGTCGCCGACGATCACGTGCAGCCGCCGGAACCGCTCCGCGTCGGCGTGGGGCTCGTCCCGCGTGTTGATGATCGGACGCGAACGGGTCGTGGCGCTCGAGACGCCCTCCCAGATATGCTCCGCGCGTTGGGAGATGCAGAACTGGGCCCCCCGCGGCCCGTGCAGGACCTTGCCGGCGCCGCACCAGATCTGGCGCGTCACGAAGAACGGGATCAGCACGTCGGCCATGCGCGCGAACTCTCCGTGGCGAGCCACGAGATAGTTCTCGTGACAGCCGTAGCTGTTGCCGGCCGAGTCGGTGTTGTTCTTGAACAGGTACACCTGGCCGCTGATGCCCTCCTCGTGCAGCCGCATCTCGGCGGCCGACAGCAAGTGTTCGAGGATCCGCTCCCCCGCCTTGTCGTGGGCGACGAGCTCTCGGATCGAGTCGCATTCGGGGGTCGCGTACTCCGGGTGGGAGCCGACGTCGAGATAGAGGCGAGCACCGTTCTCGAGGAAGACGTTCGAGGAACGCCCCCAATGCACGACCCGGCGGAACAGGTACCGGGCGACCTCGTCCGGTGACAGCCGTCGCTGCCCCCGGAACGTACAGGTCACCCCGTATTCGTTCTCGAGGCCGAAGATGCGTCGGTCCATGGCGACCAGCCTATGCCCGTCGCGAGCCTACGGCCGGAGCGGACGTGCAGCAGGGGTCCGACCCACGTTTCAGGTCAGCGCGGCGGCGATCTCGTCGCCGGTCAGCCTGCGGAACTTGCGCCGCTGGGATCTCGTGCGGTCGAGCACGCCGGCCTCGATCTGGTCGGCGGCGATGTCGCGAGGATCGGGCACGGCGGCGAGCGCCTGCACGGCGTTGCGGACCGCCGTCGCAAGGTCCCACCCCTCCTGGTAGCGGCCGCGGAGTCCCTCCGAAAGATCCTCGGCGTGCCCCCCCATCGCCACGAACCCCTGCTGGTCGCTCACGGAACCGTCGAACAAGATGTGATACATCGCCGTGCCGCTTTGCTCCCCGTCGACCTCTCCGACGAGCACCTCGACCTCGTAGGGCTTCATCTGCTGGGTGAAGATCGCCGACAGCGCCTGCGAGTACGCGTTCGCGAGGTCGCGAGCCTTGACGTCTTCACGACCGTAGCTGTAGCCGCGGAGGTCGGCCAGCCGGATGCCGGCGATCCGAAGCTCCTCGAACTCGCTGTATTTCCCCACGCCCGCGAACGCCACGTGGTCGTAGATCTCACTGATCTTGTGGAGGGTGGCGCTCGGATTCTCTGCAATGAAGAGCAGCCCCTCGGCGTATTCGAGGCCGACCACCGATCGGCCCCGGGCGATCCCCTTGTGGGCGTAGTCCGAGCGATCCTTCATCATCTGCTCGGGCGCGACGTACGGCATGAAGCTCATCGCGCACGCCCCTCGAGCACGGCCGCGACCGCAGCGGCGACCTCGTCTTCGGGCACCTCGGCCGCTCCCTCGACGGTGACCGCGAGCAGCACGGGATAGATCCCGCGCCCCGGGTCGGGTCCGCCGGTCGCCGCATCGTCGTCGGCCGCGTCGATCAGCGCTTCGACGGCGACCCGGATCGCCTCGTCACGCGCGAGGCCCAGGCGCCATCGCTTCTTCAGCGAGTTCTTGGCCGGCAGCGAACCCGAGCCCGTCGTCTGGAAGTCATCTTCTTCCCAGCGCCCGCCGGTCGCGTCGTAGTAGAAGATGCGGCCCTCGCTCCGGCGTTCGTCATAGCCCCCGAACAGCGGCACCACCACGAGCCCCTGCAGCGCGAGGGGGAAGTTCTCCCGGATCATCTGGGCGAGGCGGTTGGCCTTGCCCTCGAGGGAGAGCCGGTCTCCGGTGATCTTCTCGTAGTGCTCGAGCTCGAGCTGGAAGAGCTTCACCATCTCGATCGCCTGGCCCGCCGCGCCCGCGATCGCGATCGCCGAATAGTCGTCGGCAGGGAAGACCTTCCGCATCTTGGCGTCGGCGATCAGGTTGCCCGCGGTCGCGCGGCGATCGCCCGCCATGAGCATGCCGTCGGCGTATTTCAGGCCCAGAACCGTGGTGCCGTGCGGCACGGCGAGGTCACCGCCGCGCGGTCCCTGGGACCCGTCGAAGCCCTGACGGGGCAGCGTCTCGGGCCGCTCGTGCCGCACGAGCTCCATGAAGCTGGGGCTGGCGCCGAACGACGTGCCCGCCAGCGGGAGCTGGAGATCGTCGGTCACTCGCCGCCCTTCTGAACGTAGGACTTCACGAACTCCTCGGCGTTCTCCTCGAGCACCGAGTCGATCTCGTCGAGGATCTCGTCCATCTCGTCCTTCAGCTCGTTCGCCTTGGACGAGGCCGTCACCTGGCCGGCGTCGGCGTCGGGCTCGGCGTCGCCGCCGCCCTTCTTCTGGATCCGCTTCTGTTCCTGTTCAGGCATGTCGGGCTCCTGGATGTCGAGCAGCGATTCTAGCCGCGGTGTCGATAGAGGTCCCGCATGCCGTGTCGGATCGAGGCGCTCATCCCTGGAGCTTCTCGACGAGGGTCGCCGCGTCCTCGACCGTGTCGAGGAGCTCCTCCACGTGCGCGCGGGTTCCGCGCAATGGCTCACGCATCGGGATGCGCTGCAGGGCTTCCTGGCCGGTGTCGACGATGAGGGAATCCCACGACGCGGCGGCGATCGCGTCAGGGAACCGTGAGATGCACCGCCCTCGGAAATATGCCCGCGTGTCCTCGGGCGGCTCGAGCATCGCCCGCTCGACCTCGGCGTCGTCGACGAGTCGCTCGACCTTGCCGGTCGCTGCGAGGCGGTGATAGAGCCCCTTGTCGCGCCGGACGTCGTGGTACTGCAGATCGATCGCCCGGAGCTTCGGGTCGCTCCACTCGAGTCCGTCTCGCTCGCGGTAACCCTCGAGCAGACGGAGCTTCGCCACCCAGTCGAGCTGCGCGGCCAGCGACATCGGGTCGGTCTCGAGACCCTGCAGGACGCGCTCCCACCGGTCGAGCACCTCGCGGTTCTCGGGCGTGTCGTCCTCGCGATCGACGTACTTGAGGGCGAGCTCGAAGTACTCCCACTGGAGCTGCACCGCGGTGAGCGCCCGCCCATCGGTGAGCTCGACGGTCGCCCGGAGCGTCGTGTCGCGCGAGACGTCGTGGATCGACGCGACCGCGTTCGCGAGGGTCATGTCGGGCAGGAATCCGTCCTCGATCATCTTGAGCACGATCGCCGTCGTGCCAACCTTGAGGAACTGCGCGACCTCGCAGAGGTTCGCATCGCCGACGATCACGTGGAGTCGGCGGTACTTGTCGGGGTCGGCGTGGGGCTCGTCGCGCGTGTTGATGATCGGCCGCTTCAGGGTCGTCTCGAGCCCGACCTCGGTCTCGAAGAAGTCGGCGCGCTGCGTGAGCTGGTAGGCGTGGCGGCCTCGGCCGTCCCACTGCGCCTCGAGGCCCACCTTCCCGGCGCCGATGAACACCTGCCGGCTCACGAAGAACGGGGTCAGGTCGCGAACGATGTCCGCGAACGGCGTGGCGCGATCCACCAGGTAGTTCTCGTGGGTCCCGTAGGAGTTGCCCTTGCCGTCGGAGTTGTTCTTGTACACCGACAGCGCCGGGCCGTCGGGCAGCTGGAGGGCAACCTCGCGGAGCGAGCGCTCGAGGATCCGCTCGCCCGCCTTGTCGTGCACCACGAGCTCCCGCGGCGTGAGGCATTCGGGCGTGGAGTATTCCGGGTGCGCGTGATCGACGTAGTAGCGAGCGCCGTTCGGCAGGATCACGTTCGCGAGGCCGAGATCCTCATCGGTCATCTCACGTGCGGGCACGGGCTCGAACCCGCGCGCGTCACGGAGCGGCGACTCGTCCTCGTAGTCCCAGCGGATCTTCCGGAGGGCGCCCGCGAACGACGAGATCAGCAGGCTCGAGGACAGGACGGGGTTGAAATCGAGGGTGCCGGCTGCGGCGATCCCGTACTCCGTCTCGGTGCCGAGGACCTTGGGGATGGCCACGCGGCCACCTTACAGGTACTGCCCCGCATTGACGCGCTCGACCTGGCGGCCGTCGCCGTCTTGGCCGAGGAGCGTGCGAACGTAGACGATCCGCTCACCTTTCTTGCCCGAGATGCGCGCCCAGTCGTCGGGGTTCGTCGTGTTCGGGAGGTCCTCGTTCTCCTTGAACTCGTCGCGGATCGCATGCAGGAGATCTTCGCCCTTGATGCCCTTGTCGCCCATCGACAGGAACCGCTTGATCGCGTCTTTCTTCGCGCGCCGGACGATGTTCTCGATCATGGCGCCGGAGTTGAAGTCCTTGAAGTACAGGATCTCCTTGTCGCCGCTCGCGTAGGTCACCTCGAGGAATCGGTTCTGCTCGTTCTGCTCGTACATCAGCTCGACCGTCTTCTCGATCATGCGTCGACAGGCGGCCTGCACGTCGCCGCCGTAGCGCCCGATCTCGTCGGGATGGACCGGCACCGACGGGTGCAGGTACTTGCCCATGATGTCGACGGCCTGGTCTTGCGTGGGCCGCTCGATCTTGATCTTCACATCGAGTCGGCCGGGCCGCAGGATCGCCGGGTCGATCAGGTCCTCGCGGTTCGAGGCCCCGATCACGATCACGTTCTTCAACGTCTCGACCCCATCGAGCTCGGACAGGAGCTGGGGCACGATCGTCGATTCAACGTCGCTCGAGATCCCGGTGCCTCGGGTGCGGAAGATCGAGTCCATCTCGTCGAAGAACACGATCACCGGCAGGCCCTCTTCGCTCCGCTCCTTGGCGCGCTGGAAGATCTCCCGGATCTGCCGCTCGGTCTCGCCGACGTACTTGTTGAGGAGCTCCGGCCCCTTCACGTTCAAGAAGTAGGAGCGGGCGTCGTCGCGACCGGTGCGCTCGGAGACCTTCTCGGCGAGCGACTTCGCAACCGCCTTGGCGATCAGGGTCTTGCCGCAGCCCGGGGGCCCGTACAGCAGGACGCCCTTCGGCGGCTCGAGCTGGTGCTCGTGGAAGAGCTCGGCGTAGAGGAACGGAAGCTCGACCGCGTCACGGATCGCCTCGATCTGGCCCTCGAGGCCGCCGATGTCCTCGTAGCCCACGTCGGGGATCTCCTCGAGGACGAGCTCCTCGACCTCTTCTTTGGGCAAGAGCTCGGTGACGGCCACCGACCGCGGGTCGAACAGCACGTGATCGCCGGCCCTGCAGCCCAGCTCGAGCAGCTCGCCCGCGAGGTAGGCGACGTGCTCCTCGTCCCCGCGTCCGAACACGACCACGCGGTCGCTGCCGAGTCGATCCTTCACCTTCACGACATCGCCGGCCCGATCCGGCTCGATCACCTCGACCACGTTGAGGGACTCATTGAGGATCACCTGCGCGCCGGTCGGGATCTTGGCCGTGTCGACGTCGGGAGCGGGCAGCACACGCATCTTGCGACCGGACGTGACGATGTCCATCGAGTTGTCGTCGTTCATGCGCAGGAACACGCCGAACGTGCTCGGCGGCTGCGACAGCTTCTCGACCTCTTGGGCGAGTGACTCGATGCGTTCGCGCTCGGCACGAAGGGCGTCGGCGAGCTTCTGGTTCTGACCCATCGCCTTCGTGAGCTGCTCACGCGTCTCGACGAGTTTCTCCTCGAGGATAGTCACCTGCCTAGGCGCGTTCGTGAGGCGTCGACGGAGCAGGCCGACCTCCTCCTCGAGGAAGGTCACCTGGGAGCGGAGCTCCTGGACCCGATCCTTATCGTCGCGCTCGGGCATCTGTTGTCACCTCCGGGAGGGCTCGCGCCCTCCGGCTCCCGGACCCGCCCGCTGCGGGCCGCGGAGCCGTTCCTTCCCGGTATTACGGCACCTGCGACCGGAAGGCTTAGGACCATTCTCCTCGGAAGTGCCGACAACACCAGAACCCGCAGGTCAGAACGCAGTCAGGAGATGCGACGAGCGACCGTCAGGAAGCCGGTGTGACCGATCATCCGGTGGTCGGGACGCACGCTCCGCTCGGTCACGTGCCATCCGCGGCGGAGCGTCTCGAACGTCTCCACCGGCAAGAAGCCACGCGTCGGCAACGCGAGCACGAGCTCCTGGACCTGCACCGTGGTCGGGAGGTAACAGCACAGCACCCCGCCCGGCTCGAGCACCTCGCCGATCGCCTCCAGCGGCGTCCACGGCTCGGGAACGTCGAGCACGCATCGATCGAACGTCCCCCCGTCGTCGGTCACGCCGGCGACGTCACCGACCCGGAGCTCGAGGTGGTCGGGCAGCTTCCCGAAGAAGCCCTCGAGGTTCTTCACGGCTTGCTCCCGGTGCTCGTCGCGGAGCTCGTAGCTCACCACCGCGCCATCGGGCCCCACGGCACGGCACAGGGCGATCGTGAGCGCGCCCGACCCGGTCCCGGCCTCGAGCACGCGAGCGCCCGGATACACGTCGCCGTAGGTGAGGATCGGGCCGAGGTCCTTCGGATAGACGACCTGCGCGCCGCGAGGCATCTTCAACACGTAGTCCGCGAACCGCGGCCGGAACACCGTGAGGACCATCCCACCGGAGGTCTCGACGCGGATACCCTCGGGCCGCCCGAGGACCTCGTCGTGCGCCAGCGCCCCCGAGTGCGTGTGGAACGTGCCGGCGGTCTGCAGCTTCACGAGGTAATGCCTGCCGCGCTGATCGACGAACAGCACCCGCTCCCCTGCCTCGAACGGCGCCCCCATCAGCGACCCCTCATCGGGCCTCGGCGCCGTAGAGCTCGACCGGCATGACCTCCCCGGCGAGCTCCTCGGCCGTCTGACGATCGTCGGTGCCGGCAGCGCCGCCGTCTGCCGACCCAAGTCGCTGCCCGAGGATCTGCGCGCGCGCACGACAGAACGCGCAGAAGCGGCCCGTGGTGGGCTGGCCGCAGTTCGCGCACCGGGCGAGCTCGCGATCGTCCTCGGCTTTGAAGAGCGGTCGACCCCGGTCGAGGTATCCGAACAGGAACTGTGCCTTCGTGCCGGGCGAGGTCGCCTCGATCCGGTTCATCGCGTCCTTGTGGCGGAGCTGGGTGTTGCCGGCGACGAGCGGGCACTCCTCGACGACGTAGTCGATCCCACGAAGGAACGCGTACGCGGCCGTCTCGAGCTCGGAAAGGCGGAACAGCGGCTTCACCTTCTTCACCATGCCGTCCTTCGCCGGGAGCACCGGCGATTGCCGCGCGATGTATTCCGTCTGCCACCGCAGCGTGTTGCCGAGCAGGGTGGCCGCTTCGTCATCGAGGTTGTGCCCGGTCGCCACGACGTCGTAGCCCCCGTCGAGCGCCGCCTTGTTGAAGACGTAGCGCTTCGACAGGCCGCACACCGCACACGTCGAGCGAGATCCCCTCCGGCCGGCAGTCGGGATGTCGTAGCCGTAGTCATCGGCGAGATCGACCGTGACGAGCTCGGCTCCCCGCTCGGCGGCGAATGCCTCGGTCACGATCGCTGATCGATCCGAGTACTCGCCGATCCCGAGTCCGAGGTACAGACCGTCGACCCGGTACCCGAGATCGAGGAGCACGTCCCACAGCGCCAAGGAGTCCTTGCCGCCCGACACCGCGATCAGCGCCCGGTCCCCGCGCTCGAGCATGTCCCACTCGTCGATCGCGCGCTCGACCTGCCCTCGGAACACGAGGACGAAGCAGTCCCGGCAGAACGCCGCGTTGTGCCGGCGGACCTCGATCACCGCCGATGCCTTGCAGCGCCGACACTTCATCGGAACCCCCCGCTGATCACGGGCCGGACCTCGAGCTGATCGGCATCATCGACCCGAGTTTCGCGCGTGATCAGCTCACCTGCCCGGATCACGAGCACGGTGTCGGGGTCGACACCCAGCTCGTCGAGGACCGACCGCACCGGACGCCCTCCGACGACGTCGACCTCCCGATCCGGGTTGCGCAGCCTCACCTTCACGCGAGGAGGCTAACGCACCCGATCGGAGGAGGCCCCGGGTCGGCGGCCCACCGCGGCGACGGGCTTCTTACGGGAGCGGGTCGATCGGCAGCGGGCGCGTCCCGAGGGTGACGTCGACGGTGCGCCGATCGCCGCCGCTCCCGACCAGCTCGACCGTCACCGTGTCGCCGGGTCGGAGCGCCTCGAGGATCGGCTCGAGGTCGTCCCGGCTCGTCACCGACCGCCCGTCGATCCCGACGATGACGTCGCCCTCCTGGATCCCAGCGGCCGCCGCCGGACCGTCGCCGGTGAGCCCGAGCACGATGGCGCCCCGTTCGACGGCCAGATCGAGCTGGAAGGCCACGTCGGCCGTCACGGTGTCGGTGGACACGCCCAGGTAGGCGACCGGTGCGAGGGGAGCATCGACGGCCTGCGCGACCTCGTCCTTCACCTCATCGATCGGGATGGCGAACCCGATGTTCTCCGCGCCGTCATTGCCCGCCGAGTTAATGCCGACCACGCGTCCGCGCATGTCCACGAGCGGGCCGCCCGAATTGCCCGGGTTGATCGCCGCGTCGGTCTGGATGATGCTCGAGTAGGTCCGCACCTGATCCTCGCCGCAGATCTCCGGCGCACATCCGGGATCCTCCGCCTGGATCGTGCGGTCGAGCGACGACACGATGCCCGTGGTGACGCTCGGCCCACCCTCGAGGCCGAGCGCGTAGCCGAGCGCGATGACCCGCTGTCCGAGCTGGAGGTCGGCAGAGTCAGCGAGCGGCACGGTCGGAAGGCCGTCGGCCTCGATGTCGAGGATCGCGAGGTCGTTCTCGCAGTCCCCACCGATCACCCGGGCGTCGTATCGATGTGGCTCGTCGTCGGAGGTCGAGACGGTGATGCGGGAGGCGCCTTCGATCACGTGGCAGTTCGTGACGATGACCCCGTCGGGACGGACCAGGAATCCGGTCCCCACCCCCTGGGCCTCGGTCTGGTCGGTGCGGAACACGTCGGTGGTGACGTTCACCACGGCGGGGAGCACGCGCTCGACGACCGCCGCGACGGGCTCGTTCGTCTCGGGCAGCGACGCGGTCCGCAGGCTCGCATCGTCGCCGGCCGTACGGGATCCGCCGAAGTCGACGGAGCAGGCGGTTGCCAGGACGGCCAGCACCGCCGAGAGCATCAGCGTTCGGCGCATGGAGGTTCCCTTCAGGTTGGTCGGTGTCATGGAACGGTTCGACACCAGCCTCCCACGGGTTCGCGCTTGCGCCGAGTCGCGGCAGGTTGCGGAGCCCGGCCGGGACCCTCGAGGTCCCAACCGGGCTCACGGCGACATGGTCAGGACGCCTGCGCCGTAAGTGACCCTGCCGGGCGCTCTTTCCGAGGGTCGACGAAGGGGATCGCGGCGGTCGTGCCCACGACGCGCTCGCCCTGCTCGGTCTCGACGTCGAGCTCCGTGCCGGGCTCGGCCAGCGCGATCGGGACCCACACGTAGCCGATGTTCTTCTTCAGCCCCGGCGACCAGACCGCGTCGGTCATGTGGCCCACCTTCGCGCCGTCCTTGTGGACGGGCCAGTACTCCGACATCTCGGCTCGAAGCTCATCGCCCGCGAGCTCGATGCCGACGAGCTTGCGATCGACGCCCTTGGATCTCGCAGCCTCGAGCGCGGCCTTGCCGATGTAGTCCTGGGACTGCTGCTCGACCAGACGCTCGAGCCCCATCACGTGGAACGGCGTGTCCGTGAGCTTGATGTCGGAACCGTAGTTGAAGATGCCGGCCTCGATCCGACGCGCCTCGCATGGGGCGATCGGTCGGATCCCGAACTCCTCGCCGGCTGCCGCCACTTTGTTCCACAGCTCATCACCCTTGCTGCCGTCGAGCAGGTTCACCTCGAAGCCGGGAACGGCGGTCCAGCCGGTGCGGCTGATGACGACGGGTATCCCGTCGATGTCGAAGGACTCGCACCAGTAGTACTTGATGTCGTAGATCGCCGGGCCAACGAGCTTCTCGAGGGTCTTGGCCGACAGCGGCCCCTGGACCTGCATCGGATGCACATCCGGCAGCGTGACCTGCGCATCGAGGCCGCTCGCCGCCGCCACACCGAGGGCGTAGAGACCCGCGTCGGAATCCGCAAGCTGCATCCACCAGCGGTTCTCGTCGACATGCAGGAGCACGGGGTCGTTCACGATGCCGCCGTCGGGCGCCGTCACGAGCATGTACTTGCCCTGCTTCACCGCGCATTTGGTGAGGTCGCGACACGTGATCATGTCGATCAGTCGGTCGGCATCGGGTCCGCTCACCTCGACGGTGCGCTCGACGCCGACGTCCCACATCGTGACGGCGTCGTTGAGCGCCCAGTACTCCACTTCGGGGTCGTCGTAGTACCCGGGGAGGTACATGTGGTTGTAGATGTCGTAGGCGGTGCAGCCGGCGCGCAGGGTTGCTTTGAAGAAGGGTGATTGCCGATACCAGGGTCCGAAGTACAGTGTTGCGCTCTTCGCGAGCATCTCCGGCCGCTCGTTCACCATGACGGACGTCCTCCGTTCCGTGATCCCGTGCCGGACCCGGGTCCGGCATCCAGCTCATCCTCATCGTGGTTGAAGGCTGAATCATGGTTCAACCGGCCCCTGCAGCGCAAGTCCGCACCACGGCCCATCCGTTGAACGGCGTTTAAACGGCGGTTCAATCGGCTCGTTCCGCGAACGGCCGTGTGCCCGGACTCGGTCCGGGCTGGCAGCGAACGGGTCCGAAACGCAGGGAGGGCACCCCCGAAGGGGCGCCCTCCCGCGTCGAGCGAGCCGGTTCGCGTCAGGAGACCGGGATCTGCTTGCTGGGGTCGACGAACGGCATCGGCACGACCGTCGCCGAACGCGTGCCCCACTCGCTCTCGACGGTCACCTGCTGCCCCTCGTTGCTCTTGTCGCTCGGGAGCCAGCAGAACCCGATGTTCTGCTGGAGACGAGGCGAGTAGATCGCGGAGGTCACCTTTCCGACCTCGGTGCCGTCGATCGACGCCTTCCACTTGACGTAGTTCAGCGCCGGGAACGGGTCGCCGTCCAGGATCACGCCGTTGATCTTCTTCCGAACGCCGTCCGCCTTGATCTTCTTGTACGCGGCGATCGAGACCGAGGCATCCTCGCTCACGGTGTCGAGGTCGACGAGGCGGTCCAGGCCGAGCTCGAACGCGTTCTCCTGGTACGTCATGTCGGCGCCCCAGTTGAAGATCGCCCCCTCGATCCGGCGGATGTCGCTCGGGCCGGTGGGCTTGATGTTGAACTCCCCACCCGCCTCCATGATCGCCTCGTAGACCTCGTTCCCACGCGAGGTGTCGGTCGTGTAGACCTCGTAGCCCACCTCGGAGGTCCAGCCCGTCCGGGTGACCACCACGGGCACGCCCGCGATCTTCGCGTCGGTCCAGTAGTAGTACTTGAGGTCGAGGATCCCGTCGCCGAGGAGCTTCACCATGAGGTCCTTCGACTTCGGTCCCTGCACCTGCAGCGGCGCGACGTCGGCCTCCTGGATCGTGACGTCGAGATCCGGGTAGGCGTTCTTCAGGCCCCGCGCGTACAGCAGCGCGTCGCTCGACGCGAGCGCGAACCAGAACGTGTTCTCGTCCATCCGGGTGAGGACGGGGTCGTTGATGATCCCCCCGTCGCTGTCGCAGATCAGCACGTATTTCGCCTGACCGACGGCGCACTTCGAGAGGTCACGCGGGGTGAGGAGCTGCGCGAAGCGGAACCCGTCGGGCCCGCTGATCTCGAGGCATCGCTCGACCGAGACGTCCCAGAGGGTCACGTCGTTGAGCAGTGCCTCGAACTCGTTCTCGAACGAGTCGAAGCGGATCGGGAAGTACATGTGGTTGTAGACCGTGATGCCCTTGGGGCCGTACTTCTGCGTTGCCTCGTAGTACGGGGTGCGCCGGTTCCGCGCGCCCCGCTGCACCAGGCTCATGTCGAACGGCTCAGCCATGCAGCGACTCCTCTCGTCGGCGGCGTCTCGTCGAAACGCCGGCCCGTATCGTCGGGAAGCCGGGCGAGGCCCGCAACGCCGGCTCCTGACTTCGGGTCAACGCGAGGACGAGACCGTGATGGCGTCGGGCTCGTGGACCTGGGGAGGCTGGCGCACGCCCCCGTCGAGGTACCCCTGGGCGACCATGGCCATGAAGACGTGGACCTCGTCCTCGTTCCACGCGAACGGCCCTTGGCGGAACCCACGGCTCCGGAGCCCACGCATGACCGACTCGCAGGCCGCCCAGTCCTCGCGATTCGTGAGGTCCCAGAACTCGCTCGCGTAGTCCGACGAGAACCCCGGGAGCTCCTTCGCCTCAGGTGGGAACAGCCAGCAACACTCGACCCTGGTCCGTCCGGGGCCGAGCGGCTCGAACCGATGGGTCATCACATAGTCCGGGTGAAGGCTGATCAGCAGGTTCGGGAAGAGACCGACGTAGAAGACCTGCCGCGCCTGGTCCTCGTCGAGGCCGCGGATCCGAACGCCTTCGGAGCGCCCCGAGAGCGACATGGTCTCGGCGAAATCCTTCAGCCACATGGTGCCGCCCACCCAGAGGCCCTCGTGCGGGAGGTTCTCGCCGGAGTTGACCGGTGTCACCTCGCACAGCGCCGGATGGATCGATGGGCAGTGGTAGCACTCGTGGTAGTTCTCGGTGATCGTCTTCCAGTTGGCCTCGATCACGTACTCGTGGCCGTCCGCGACGAACATCCGCTCGATCTCCCACGGCGCCAGGAGCCCGTGGAGGTTGCCGACGCAGTTCTCGAAGGGCAACGCGTCGCCGCTCGCGTTCAGGAAGAGCCAACCGTGCCAGACGGCGATCCGAGCCCGGACCAGTGGAAGCTCCCGCTTGTCGAAACCAGGCATGTCGCCGAACCGAGGTGCGCCGTTCAGCGATCCGTCGAGCCCGTACACCCACGCGTGATAGGGACACTTGATCGCCTTGAGGTTCCGCGTCTCGCCGGGCGTGAGCAGCTCGTGTCCCCGATGCCGGCAGGTGTTGTGGAACGCCTGGAGGTTCCCATCGAGGTCGCGGACGACGAGCACGCCCTCCTCCCCCACCCGGAAGGCCTTCTGGTCGCCGGGTTCGGCCAGCTCGTCGGCGCGACCGACGCACAGCCATCCGGCCTCGAAGAAATGCTGGACCTCCCAGTCGAAGACGGTCTGCGAGGTGTACGCCTCGGCGGGCAGGGTTCGCGCCCCCGGCAGCGCGCCCGCGACGACGGGACGCAGCAGCTCGGGATCGACAGGGCTCCGGACCGCGCTCGACATGATCGGAGGATAGGGCGGCAACGCCACGGGGCGGGAACACCGCGCTGACCGGAGGTCGAAGACCCCGGGTCAAGGTCGCGTGCGTGATGAAGCCCGGTCGGTGACCCGGACTCAGGCGTCGTCGGCCGCGTACACCCGCTCACCCTCGACGTAGGTCAGCGTCACCTTCGCGCCCGCGATCTCCTCGACGGGGTGGGCGAAGAGGTTCCGATCGAGGACGGCGAGGTCCGCGTACTTGCCCGCCTCGATCGTGCCGGTGTCGCGGTCCAGATGGTTCACGTAGGCGGAGCCGGCGGTGAAGCCGGCGATCGCGGTGGGAAGGTCGATCCGCTCGTCCGGCAGGAAGACGTCGCGGTTCTCGACCCGGTACGGATAGTCGGCCGGCATCTGCCGGTTCACCGCGACATGGATCTCCTCGATCGGGTTCGCGCTCGACACCGGCCAGTCGCTCCCCATCGCGATCACGGCCCCGTGACGGCGCAGCGAACCGAACGGGTACTGCCACGTCCAGCGAGGCTCACCGAGGAAAGGGATCGTGAGCTCATCCATCTGCGCCTCGTGGGCCGCCCAGAGCGGCTGCGCGTTCGCGACGGCGCCGAGCTCTCGGAACCGCGGCAGGTCGTCGGGGTGGACCACCTGGATGTGCGCGAGGTGATGGCGACCGTCGGACCATCCGTTGGCACGGCGAGCGGCCGCGATCGCGTCGAGCGCTTCGCGCACCGCCCGCTCGGCGAGCGCGTGGTAGTGCACCTGGAATCCGAGCTGATCGAGCCGGGGCACCGCCTCGTTCAGGACCTCGGGATCGACGAACGAGATGCCACGGTGGGCGCTCGGCACCCCCTGCCGATCCAGGTACGGCTCGAGGACCGCGGCCGTGAAGTTCTCGCACACGCCGTCCTGCATGATCTTCACGCTCGTCGGGGAGAACCGGCCGGCCGGCCCGCGAGCGCGACGCGCGACGAGGTCGTCGATCTGCTCGAGCCCGCGGCGACGATCCCACCACAGGGCCCCGATGACGCGGCCGGTCAACGAGCCGTCGGCTCCCGCCGCGAGGTAGGTGGCGAGGCTCCCGAAGTCACCGTCTTCCTCGACTATCGCGTCCTGCCAGGCGGTGATGCCCAGGGCGTGGAGGTGCGCCTGGCCGCGCAACAGCGCCTCGTGCATCTCGTCGGTCGTCGGCGGGGGCGCGAGGTCGGCGACGAGGGACTGGGCGAACTCGTGCAGCGTGCCCTGGGGCTCGCCCTGTTCGTCGCGCTCGATCCTTCCGTCGCCGGGATCGGGCGTGTCGCGCGTGATGCCGGCCAGCTTCAAGGCCATCGAGTTGACCCAGCCGTCATGGCCGTCCCGGTTCGGGAGGTACACGGGCCGGTCGGGGACGACCTCATCGAGGAGCTCCTTCGAGGGCGTGCCGCTCGGGAACGCATCCATCGACCACCCGCCGCCGAGGATCCACGGCGCGTCGGGGTGCGCGTCCGCGTACCGTTTCACCGCGTCGATGTAGGCCGCCGCCGAGTCCAGATGGTGCAGATCGCAACGGAGCATGTCGAGGCCGCCGCTCACCGGATGCACGTGGGCGTCCTGGAACCCGGGGACGAGCATCCGTCCTGCGAGGTCCACGACCTCGGTCGAGGCCCCCCTGAGCTCGGCGATCTCGTCATCGGTGCCTACCCGGGCGACGCGGCCGTCCGTCACGGCGACGGCCTGCGCCCATCGGCGGGCCGCGTCGACCGTGTAGACGGCGCCGCTCACGAAGATCAGATCTGCCGAGCTCTTCTCGCTCACGCTCGCCTCCTCATGGCGGGTTCTCCCATCGCCGTCGGCTCGAGAAGGATAGCGGCGGAAGGTCGCGCCAACCCTGCCGTCAGGCCAGCTCGACGAGATCCAGGTAGTCGTCGTTCCAGAGATCGAGGTCGCCCTCGGGCATCACGAGCACCCGCTCGGGAGCGAGCGCATCGACGAAGTTCGCGTCGTGGCTCACGATCACCATCGCGCCCGGCCAGTCCCGAAGCGCGTCGGCGATCGCCGCGCGCGACGGCGGATCGAGGTTGTTGGTCGGCTCGTCGAGCAGCAAGAGGTTGTAGCGACCCGCCACGAGCTGCGCGAGCGCGAGCTTCGTCTTCTCACCTCCCGACAACGTGCCGGCGTCCTGGAACGCCTTCTCGCCGGGAAGCCCGAACATGCCGAGCAACGACCTGAGGGTCTGGTCGTCGGCGGCGCTCGCATCCTTCATGTGCGCGATGACGTCGACGCCGTCGAACACCCCCTCGTGCTCCTGCGCGTAGTACCCGGCGCGAACCTCGTGACCGAACCGGAACGTCCCCGCGTCGGCGGGCGTGCGGTCCGTCAGGATGCGCAGCAGGCTCGTCTTGCCCGCGCCGTTCAGGCCGAGGATCAGGAGCCGTTCATCGCGTCCGAGGTCGAACGACACGTCCTGGAACACGCGCGGCCCGCCGTAGCTCTTGGCGAGTCCCTCGACCGCGAGCACCTGGCGGCCGCAGTGCGGCGGTTCGGGGAAGCGGAACCGCACCCGCCGCTCCCGTGCCGGTCCTTCGACCCGCGAGCGTTCGAGGCGAGCGCGGCGACTGTCGAGCGTCTTGGCCTTCCTGGCTCGCTTCGCCGTCTGGCCGCGCATCGAGTCGGCCAGGGTCCGCAGCCGGCGGATCTCTTGATCCTGGCGGTCGACCACCTTCGCGAGCCGCTCCTCGTCCTTCGCGCGGGCGGCGCGGTACTGGGAGTACGTGCCTCGATATTCGACCGGCGCGCCGTCGCCCAGATGCACGATCCGTGTGATCGACGCGTCGAGCAGCGCGAGATCGTGGCTCACGACGAGGAGCGCCCCTCGGTAGGCCGCGAGGAACTTCATCAGCCACGCCCTCGCGTCGACGTCGAGATGGTTCGTGGGCTCGTCGAGCAGTAAGAGGTCGGACCCGCCGAACAGGATCCGGGCAAGCTCGAGCCGCCGTCGTTCTCCGCCCGACAGCGCCGGTACGGGAAGCCCGAGCCGGTCCTCCGGCAAGCCGAGGCCTGCGGCGATCGCCTTCACCTCCGCCTCGGCGCGGTACCCGTCGAGATGGCGGTACTCCTCTTCGAGCCGGCTGAACCGGCCGACGTGTGCCTCCGTGGACGCCTCCTCGAGCTCGAGGCGCGCCTTCTCGAGCCGGCGGCTCAGGTCGACGAGTCCTCGGGCCGCGATCACGTGCTCGAGTCCGGTTGCCTCGACGTCGCTCCGGTGCTGGCGGGGGTCTTGGCGGAGGTACCCGATGGCGCCGCGCCGCAGGATCGAGCCGGCCGCAGGCTCCGACTCGCCGGCGAGGACCTTCAATGTGCTCGTCTTACCGGCGCCGTTGCGCCCGACGACCCCGACCTTGTCGCCGGCGCGAAGATCCAACTGCAGCCCGTCGACGACGATCCGACCGCCGACCTCGACGGCAAGCGCACGCGCTTCGAGTGCGGGTGGACCGGTTCGGTTGGGGGTTGACGTCGAGCTGGACACGGTGGGACCTCCGGGACGCGATCGACCGGCGCCCCGAAGGGGCGCTCGGAGGGAACGAGGAGGTCGGCTCAGCTCAAGACGGGGCGAGTCTAGCACCGGCCGTCGGGCGGCCGGGGACGGAAAGAGACACCGCGCCGGGCGGCGCGGTGTCCTTGCACTCGGTCTCGGGACGGCTCAGAAGAGCCAGATCAGTACCGCGATCAAGCCGATGACCGCGAGCACGGTGACGATCGTGCTGGTACCCATAACGTTTCCCCTTTCGGGTTGTCTGCCGACGAGGTACCCCGGGCAGGGGTCGCTCAACCCTCGGCGAGGATCCTCGCCTGAACCCCGTCGGGGGTCGACAGCAGGAACCGCTCGTGCGCGTCGAGGGCGCCGGGCTGGACCTCGAGGAACCCGACCGGATACCCCGCCAGCGCCCCCTCGACCGCCGACCGGAACGTCTCGGTAGTCAGGCCGGCCGCAGATGCGGTTTGGAATCCGATCGGTCCCCCGGCCTCCATCGCCGCGACGATGACCTCGTCGCATCGGGGGCATACCTCTCGCCAGGGACCCAGGCTCCCGTCGGGACGATGCTTCGGCTGGAGGTTCGTGTACATCGACCAGAGCCGGTCCGGGGCGGCCTCGATCTCGTCTCGCGCGATCCGGAGCGCCGCCTCCTGCCCGTCGGTGAACAGATGGCCGAAGGCGATCACCGAGGCCGTCCCCTCGGGCAGGGTCGCGAGGTGGATCGCGATCGCCTCGCGCCAGGCCTGCTCGAGGAGCTCCCGGCGTTCCTCCTCGGGTGCGATCGCATCCCACGCGGCGCGGTTCGAGCTTGAGAGCTCAACGCCCGCGCCGTCGGTGCCTTGCGGACACACGCCCGGGGGTCCGTACGACAGGGTCATCTCGCTCCCGAGCAGCGTGGGCATCGAGATCGGCACGAGCGCGACGTGATCGCCCCGCGTGCCGCCCTCGCCGTCGGGTCTCGAGAGCCAAGCGCCGAGCTCCTCGAAGAGCCGCCGGTAGCGCTCGCGCAGCACCGGATCCCACGGGACGGGCGCCACGATGCGATCGCAGAAGTCGGCGGCGTTCGGGTCGGTACCGAGCAACGAGATCGTGTCCGCGCCGACCGCGGCGAGCCACGTGGGCGCGACACGCCCGGCCATGATGCGGAGGACGAGCCGGTACCCGTGGTCTCGTGCATCGGCGACGTTGGCCTTGAGCTGGGCGAAGTCGTAGGTGCCGTCGGCGGGCTCGATCGCTCGCCACGGCACCATCGCGGACACGAGGGCGAGCGCCGGATGGGCATCGTGCTCCGGCGCCGTCGGCGTCACGGCCTCGAGGGATTGGAGGCGGCTCGAGACGCCCAGCGGCGCCACATCGATGACGTATCCGCCGTCGCCGCCGCCCTGGCCGTCGCTCCGAACCACGAGGATCGTGGCCAGGATGGCCGCGGCCGATGCCGCGGCGAGGAGCACGGCGAGCGGCGCGCCGCGGCGGGCGGGCCGTCCGCTACCCGGTCGAGAGGACGATCCGCCTTCGGGCATCTCGGCATGCAACACCGCGCGGCGGCCAGGGTCAACCGGCCCGCGCCTCGGTGCTTGACGTCAACCTCCCCGCCGGGAAGGCTCCGGGCATGGACCCGCGACCTCGGCGTGGCGGAGGCCGGGCGTGACGGCTCGCCGGGTCGTGGCCGGCGAGCAGGTCGACGTCTGGCTCGACGCGCTCGCGTCGGACGCGATCGAGCCCGGCGGGGGCGCGTTCGCGGCGCTCTCGGCGGCCGCGGGTGCCGCGCTCGTCGGGACCGTCGCTCGCCGCACGATCCGACGCCCCGGCCATGAGGACGTCGCCCCGCGGATGCAGGTGATCGTCGAGGAGGCCGACGCCGCCCGTCCCGTGCTGCTCGCGCTCGCCGACCGCGACGCCGAGGCCTTCCGCGCAACGATGGATGCCTACCGGATCCTCCAGGACGGCGAGGGCGACCGCACGCGGCGGCTCCATGCGCTCCAGGAAGCGCTCGAGGAGTCGGTCGACGTGCAGCTCGACCTCGCACGGCGCTCGGCCTACCTGCTGGGGCTGGCCGAGGAGGCCACGGTCGCCGGCGACCAGAACGCGGCCGCCGATGCCCTGAGCGCGGCCGCCGCTCTGCACGCGGCGACGGTCGCCGCCGTCGCCAACGCCGAGATCAACGCGTTCGCGATCGCCGACGAAGAGCGCCGGGCCGAGCTCACCGAGACGTGCGCGGCGCTGCGGGAGCGGGCGACGATGCTGCTCGACCAGGTGCAGCGAGCGTTCCGCAGGAGGATCGAGGTCGTCTGAGATCGGTGTCGGAGGGGGGATTTGAACCCCCACGCCCCGCGAGGGGCACTAGGCCCTCAACCTAGCGCGTCTACCAAGTTCCGCCACTCCGACGAAGGCCGCTCATGCTAACAAGCCGGGAGGAACGGCCTCAGCCGTCCCACTTCCAGGCGAGCCAGAAGGTGCACAGGCCGAACACGACCGCGGTGATCACCGTGAGCTTGTCGAGGCGTCGCTCGAGCGCGGTCCCCCCCGATAGGTTCGAGCTCCCGCCGAACATGTCCGACAGGCCGCTCCCCTTGCCGGAGTGCAACAGGATCGTCGTGATCAGGAACAGCGCCGAGACGACCTGCAGCACGATGACGATGGTGTTCAGCATCAGAGGGCTTCCTAGGGTTGGGGCTGGGTTTCGGGCACGATGCTACGGTCCTCGAGCGGGAAATGACACGCCGCGAGGTGGCTGGGCATGTCCTGCGCCTCGAGCGGCGGCTCCTCCTCGGTGCAGATCGGGACGACCTCGGTGGCGAGGCCGCGCTCGATCGCGAGCGCCTTGGTCCGGGGACACCGAGGGTGGAAGTGACAGCCGCTCGGCGGGTTGATCGGCGACGGCACGTCGCCTTCGAGCACGATCCGCTGCTTCAGCTTGGCCCGCTTGGGGTCCGGGATCGGGACCGCCGATAGCAACGCATCGGTGTAGGGATGCCGTTGATGCTTGTAGAGGGAGGAGCGATCGGCGAGCTCGACGATCTTGCCCAGGTACATCACGGCCACGCGGTCGGACACGTGCTCGACCACGGAGAGATCGTGCGCGATGAACAGGTAGGTGAGGTTGAACTCCTTCTGGAGGTCCTCTAACAGGTTCAGGATCTGCGCCTGGACCGAGACGTCGAGCGCGGACACCGGCTCGTCGCACACGATCAGCTTCGGCCGGAGCGCGAGCGCACGGGCGACCCCGATCCGCTGCCGCTGGCCACCCGAGAACTCGTGGGGATACCGGTTGTAGTGCTCGGGATTGAGACCCACGAGCTCCATCAGCTGCTGCACCTCGGCTTTGATCCCGTCCTTCGGCACGGTTCCGTGCAGTCGGAAAGGATCCGCGATGATCGTGCCGATCGTCTTGCGTGGGTTGAGCGACGCCTGCGGATCCTGGAACACCATCTGCATGTCGCGTCGCAGCGTCCGGAGCTCACCCCCACGAACCTTCGTGATGTCGCGTCCCTCGAAGAAGATCCGACCGGAGGTCGCGTCGTGCAGGCGCATCACCACGCGCGCAAGGGTCGACTTCCCGCAGCCGGTCTCGCCGACCAGACCCAACGTCTCTCCCGGATAGATCTCGAAGTCGACGCCGTCCACCGCATGGACGTTGCCGACATGGCGCTGGAACAAGATTCCTCGGGTGATCGGGAAGTACTTCGTCACGTTCTCGAGCCGCACCAGCGGTTCCCGCGGGGGCGCTCCCGACGGCTGGCCCAGGTCGGTCGTCTCGACGCTCATCGCGAGGTCAGCACCTCTTCGGCGGCGATCCGCTCCTTCTCCTCGAGCGACAGGTGGCAGGCCGACGCATGGAAGCCGTCGGCGGGGAGCAACGGCGGTACCTCGCGGGGGCACCGATCGAACGCATAGGGACACCGCGGATGGAACGCGCAGCCCGAAGGGACGTTGATCAACGACGGCGGAAGACCGCGGATCGGGCGAAGCCTCTCGCTCTCGAAACCGACCTTGGGGATCGAACCGAGCAACCCCCAGGTGTAGGGATGATGGGGACGGTAGTAGATGTCATCGGTCCGTCCGTATTCGACCACCTTGCCGGCGTACATCACCTGGATGTCGTCGCAGTGCTCGGCGACCACGCCCAGGTCGTGGGTCACGAGCACGACGGCCGCGTTGAACTCCTGCTTCAGCGAGTCGATCAGGCTGAGGATCTGCGCCTGCACCGTCACGTCGAGGGCCGTCGTGGGCTCGTCGGCGATCAACACGTCGGGGTTGAGCGCGAGCGCCATCGCGATCATGGCTCGTTGACGCATCCCGCCCGAGAACTCGTGCGGGTACTGGCGCGCGCGGTCCTTCGGCTGCGGGATGTCGACGCGCTCGAGCATGCCGACCGCCCGGCTCCTCGCCGCGGACTTCGAGATGTGCTCGTGCAGGCGGATCGCCTCGGCGATCTGGTCACCGACCTTGTAGAAGGGATGCAGGGAGGTCAGCGGGTCCTGGAAGATCATCGAGATCTCGGCCCCCCGGATCGCGCGCAGCTCATCGGACGTCAGGCGGAGGAGATCCTGCCCCCGGAAGATGACCTCTCCGCTGATGTCGGCCTGCGACATGCCGATCAGCCCCATGAGCGTCAGGAACGTCACGCTCTTGCCGGACCCCGATTCTCCGACGACCCCGAGCGTCTCGCCGGGCATCAGCACGAACGAGACGCCGTCGACCGCCTTGACGACCCCGTCCTCGGTCGGGAACGACACGTGGAGATCACGCACCTCCAGGATCGGTTCGCTCATCCGCGAGCGCCCTGCGTCACGAGTACCTCACCCGAGGGTCGAGCGCGGCGTAAAACACGTCGACGAGCAGGTTGGCGACGACGATGAAGACCGCACCGATGACCGTCACGCCCATCACCACCGGGAAGTCGGCCGTGTAGATCCCCTGGATCGCATACTGTCCGAGCCCCGGGAGGCCGAAGACGTTCTCGGTGATGACCGCGCCGCCGAGCGTGAAGGCGAAGTCGAGCCCGAAGATCGTGACGAGCGGTGTGAGGGCGCTCCGAAGGCCGTGCCTGCCGATCACGCGGCGCTCCGACATCCCCTTGGCGCGCGCCGTTCGGATGTAGTCCTCCCCCATCGTCTCCATCAGGTTCGTGCGCGTCAGCCGCGAATAGAACGCCGCCGACGTGAACGCGAGGGTGATCCACGGCAGGATGAACCTCCCTGCGAGGGCCGACTCCAGGAGCGTCTCGTCCCGAGGGAGGCCGGTGGACGGGGTGATCCCGAGCCAGAAGTGGAAGATGTAGATCAGGACCAAGCCGAGCCAGAATGTGGGAACCGACACGCCGAAGAGGGCGAACAACATGCCCGCACGATCGAAGAAGCTTCCTGGCTTGATCGCCGAGATGATCCCGATGGGGACCCCGAGCGACACCCACAGGACCGCCGCACCCACCGTCAGCGTGAACGTCACCGGCCAACGGAGCGCGACCTCCTCTTTGACCGCGACCCGGTTCCCGTAGGAGAAGTACACGTCCTCGTGGAGCCAGAAACCGGGGAGCGGGATCAGACCCCTGGCGAACTTCCAGAACTGGACCGGCAGCGACTGATTGAGGCCGAACTTCTCCCGGACCTGCTCGACGAGCTCGGGGCTCGGATGCCGACCGACCGCCCTGGCCACGGGGTCGCTCGCGGGCAGCTTCACGAAGATCACGAACGTGGTCAGCGCCACGACGAACAGAACCAGGACCATGAACAGGGTCCTGCGGATCAGGTAGCGACCCATGACCCCCTCGTCAAGTCAGTGAGGTGGGAGCCGGCGGAACCGGCTCCCACCCCAGACGGAACCCTGCCCTTCGTCAGTCGTTACAGTTCGGCACCTTCGCGACCTGATCGAAGGCCGTCTGGCTGTCGAACGCCGCCCACTGATAGTTCGTCACGCAGGACGAGACGATCTGGACGTTCTGCGAGTTGATGAGGTTGACGTACGCGACGACCTCTTCGGCCAAGATCTGGTCCGCCTCGGCCCAGCACTGACTCCTTGCATCACCGACCGCGGCGATGCACTCCTCGATCTTCGCGTCCATGCTCGGCACCTCGATCGACGGGTCGTACCCGTACTGCTCGAGCTGCTCGGGCGTGGCCCCGATCAGCGAGTAGTTCGTGTTGTATTGGGACAGGATGTTCCCGCCGTAGTTCGGGAACCAGTAGAAGGTGTACGGATCGGGGTAGTCCATCAGCCAGCCGGCGAACATCGTCATCGCGACGTGCGCCTTCGGATCGAAGATCTGCTTGTAGGCCGCCGAGTTCTCGAGCGAGCGGAGATTCAGCTTGACCCCGATCTTCTCGAGGTTCGACTTGATGAGGGCGTCCGCGGCTTCGGCCTCGGTCCCGACGACGCCGATGGCGAGGATGTCCTCGCACTCGGGCGCGTCACAGAGGCCGTCCTTGTCGGTGTCGTACTTCGACAGCTTCATCTCCTCCATCGCCGCCGCGAGGCCCTCATCGCTGTCCGCGCCCGCGAAGTTCGGCGTGGGATAGGGGTCGTAATCGGCCAGGAGCCCGTTCAGCAGGGCGGGCATCGTGAAGTGGGTCGCGATATCCCCGCTGACCTCACCACCGGAGAACCGGCGCCATCCTTCCTTGTTCACCGCGAAGTTGACCGCCTTGCGAACGTGGACGTCGTCGAACGGCGGGAGCGCGAGGTTCATGGACAGGAAGTAGTTGCCGAAGCTCGGGTGATAGTGGATCTGGTCCTGGAGCTCGGGGTCTGAGGTGAAGGTCTGGAGCGTCTCGGGGCTCACCCCGTTCGAGAACACGGTGTCGTACTCATCGTTCTTCACCGCCTTCTCGAGCACCGAACCCTCGGCCCCGGGCTGGATCGACACGTCGATCTGATCCACGTAGGCCTTGCGGAGGTCGTCCTGTGCCCACGACGGGTTCCGGACCAGCAGCATCGAACGCGCGGTGCGATAACCCGACACGGCCTCCTGATCCTCGGCCGGGACCGAGAAGTCGAGGTTCTCGGAACCCTCGAACATGTACGGGCCCGTCGCCACGAGGTACGGCCCGTAGCTCTCGTCGTGGCCCTCGGCGACACCGAACTGGGCGTTGGGGTCGTCGGGGTTCGGTGGGATCGGTCCGGTCGCCGACATCGCCCACCGGTACTCGAAGTCGCCGATCGGCTCGGTGAGCTTGATCTCGAGCGTGGTGTCGTCGATGGCCTTCATGCCCGAGATGCTGTCGGCATCGCCGGCCGCGTATTCGGCCGCGCCCTCGATCACGTCGTAGTAGTTCATGTAGGGGCCGCCGACGCTGTAGCCTCGTTCGATCGGCCGGATGAAGTCCTCCGCCGTGATCTGGACGTCTTCGAGCGGCGGCGCGTACATCAAGCCATCCTTCAGTGTGATCGTGTACGTGAGCTCGTCCTCGGATACCTCCGGCTCACCGGCGGCGAGGTCCGGGAACACCAGGGTGCCGTCCTGGTCGGTGTCCAGCCCGTTGTAGCTGTAGAGCGTCCGGATCAAACAGCACCGGAAATACGCGAAGGGGAGCTGGTAGTACTCGATCTGTGGATCCATCGTCGCCGTGACGTCGGAGTCCATCGCGATCGTCAGCGTCCCGCCCTTCTGCGGTGCGGCTCCCGGCGCTTGAGTCGGGCCTCCTCCGTCATCGTCGGCGCCTCCACAGGCCGCCGCCACGAGGCCGAGCACGACCAGCGTCGCGATGATCCCCGGTACCTTGCCGATGTTCCTCATGTTCGTGGTCCCCCTTCTTCTCCAGACCGCGCTGCGTTCCAAAGGTTGCCGCCCCATCAGGCGGTCCGTCCGGCGTCGAGTTGCATCGTCGTCGTTGCTTGCCCGCCGTGTTCTCTCTCCTTGCGCTCTCGCCGACGCTTGTGCTGCCGCCGGAACGACAGCGCCGCTGCCCGAGGATCCAGCGCATCGCGCATGCCGTCGCCGACCAGGTTGAAGGCCAGCGTCGTGATGAGCAGGAAGATCCCGGGGAACACCATCATCCACCACGCCACCTCGAAGAACTGGGTCGCATCCGAGAGTTGCCGTCCCCACGACGGCGTGTCGGGCGGCACGCCGACCCCGAGATACGACAGCGCGGCCTCGAACAGGATGTTCGCGGGGATGATCAGCGTCGTGTAGACGATGATCGGGGCAACGATGTTCGGGAAGATCTCCTTGCGCATGATCCGGCCGTTCGAGGAGCCCAATGAACGAGCGGACTCGACGAACTCCTTCTCTCGCAGCGACAGCACCTGGCCACGGACGATCCTCGAGAGGTAGGGCCAGGAGAACAAGGCGATCACGTAGCTGACGAGGAGGAGACCGGGCTTGATCAATCCCCCGAGGCAGCCGTTCTTCTGCAGACCGCACGCAGAGACGAGTCCGAGTGCCAACAGCAGGATCGGCAGGGACAGCACGATGTCGCTGAACCGTGAGATCAGGGTGTCGACCCTGCCCCGGTAGAAACCCGCGATGATGCCGAGCGTGACGCCGATCAGCATCTCGACGCCCGTCGCCACGAAGGCGATGAACAGCGAGGTGCGCGCCCCGTAGAGAACGCGAACGAAGAGATCGCGGCCCGCGTTGTCGGCCCCGAACCAGAACTGCTTGTTCGGACCTTTCGGGATCCCCGTGGAGTTGGTCATCTCGAACAGGAAGATCTCGTTGGGGCCGTGATGCGCCACGTGCTGTGAGATCACCGGGGCCAGCAGCGCGAGGATCGAGATGATCGCGATGAAGATCAGGCCCACGATCGCGAACTTGTCCCGCAGGAAGCGCCGCCAGAACAGCTGCATCGGGCTGCGCCCGACGATCCCCGGGTCGGAAGGGCCTCCGATGTTCGCCTGGGACTCGGGGTCGACGATCTCAGGCTCGACACCGACCTTGACCACTCAGTGTCCCTTCTCGTCCGCCCCGCCCTCGATCGACCGAAACAATCGTACGGGCGCCGGTGCCTCGGCACAACTCACCGGACCTTCCTGCCGGACTATACGGGGAGCCCAGGGGACCTGGATGGGGTTCGAACGGGTGATCTTTTCAACGGAATCGGACGATGAGGGCCAGGTCCTCGGGCTCCAGGCTCGCACCCCCCACGAGGGCGCCGTCGATCTCGGGGTGCGCCATGAACCCGCGGATGTTCCCAGGCTTCACGCTCCCGCCGTACTGCACCCTGACGAGCTGGGCGGTTTCGTCGCCGTATCGCTGGCGAAGGGTCTCCCGGATCGTCTCGACGACCCGCCCGGCGTCGGTCGGCTCCGCGTTGCGGCCCGTCCCGATCGCCCAGATCGGCTCATACGCGACCACGAGGGTCCGTGCCTGCTCGACGTCGACGTTGTCGAGCGCCCGGCGGACCTGCTGGGCGACCTTCGACTCGGTGCCGCCGGCGTCGCGCTCCTCCAGGGTTTCCCCGACGCACAGGATCGGCGTCATGTCATGCGCGAAGACGGCGCGGACCTTCTTGTTCACGAGGAGGTCGTCCTCGCCGAACAGCTGTCGACGTTCGGAGTGGCCGACGATCACGTAGTCGACCTTGAGGGCCTGGAGCATCGGCGGGGAGATCTCACCGGTGTAGGCACCCTTGTCCTCGGGATAGACGTTCTGAGCGCCGAGACCGTACGGCAGCTTGTCCGCGTCGAGCAACGTCTGCACGGCGCGGAGCGCCGTGAACGGCGGACAGATCACGATCTCGACCGCCTCGGCGTCGTCCTTGTCGAGCAGGTAGCTCAGCTTCTGCACGGCCTGGATCGCTTCGAGATGCGTCTTGTGCATCTTCCAGTTGGCCGCAACGATCGGACGGCGCTCGGGTCCCGGGCTCATCGCCGGACCACCTCGTCGCTCGTGCGTCCCTCGCTCGGGGCCGTCATGTCGGGTCGTGCTCCTCCAGGATCGCGATGCCGGGCAGCTCGCGGCCCTCGAGGAACTCGAGCGAGGCACCGCCGCCGGTGGACAGGTGGTCGAAGCCGTCCTCGAGGCCGGCCCGTTTGATCGCCAGGAGCGAGTCGCCGCCGCCAACGACCGTGAACGCGTCGGCACGAGCCGCCGCGATCGCGACCCCGCGCGTGCCGGCGCTGAACGGCTCGAGCTCGAACACGCCCATCGGACCGTTCCACAGGATCGTCTTCGCGTCGGCGAGGATGCGCGCGAACGATTCGACGGTTCGCGGGCCGACGTCGAGGCCCATGAGGTCTGGCGGGATCTCATAGGCCGAGCACGTCGTCGTCGGCGCGCTCAACGAGATCTCGGCGGCCGCAACCACGTCGGTCGGCAGCTCGATGACCACGCCTCGGTCCCCCGCCTTCGCCAGTGCGGCACGGACGTCGTCGAATCGATCCCGCTCGACGAGGGATCGCCCGACGGCCGCGCCTTGGGCAGCGAGGAGCGTGAAGGCCATCGCGCCGCCGATCAGGATGGCATCCACGCGGTCGAGTAGGGCGTCGATCACGCCGAGTTTGTCATCGACCTTCGCGCCCCCCAGGATCGCGACATAGGGGCGTTCGGGATCGTCGCGGAGGCGCCCGAGCACCTCGACCTCCCGCTGCATCAGGCGCCCGGCGACGGCGGGCCGGCCGCTCGCGAGCATGAGCTCCGGCAACGCGACCACGCTCGCATGGGCCCGATGGGCGGCGCCGAACGCATCGCCGACGTAGGCATCGGCGAGGTCGGCGAGGGTCCCCGCGAACGCAGGATCGTTCGCCTCCTCGCCCGGATCGAACCGCAGGTTCTCGAGGAGGGCGACCTGGCCGGGCCCGAGCGCGCCGACCGCGCCCCGGGTCGCGTCTTCTCCGGGCATCCCGAGGGCCTGGACGGTCGTCGGCTCGTCGAGAAACGCCGCGAGCTGCTCGGCCACGGGCCCCAGCCGGAGCTCGTCGGCCGGCGGCCCCATCGGGCGCCCGAGATGGGACGCACACACGACGGCCGCGCCGCGCTCCACGAGCTCGCGGATCGTCGGTAGGGCTGCTCGGATCCGTGCGTCGTCGGCGACCTGCCCGTCGTCGGTCATCGGGACGTTGAGGTCGCCGCGCACGAAGACCGTCGTGCCGGCGACGTCGACGAGGCGGTCGAGCGTGCGGAGGGTCACAGGGTGGATTCTCGGACTACCGTTTCGAGGCGACCATCTCGACGAGGTCGACCACCCGGTTCGAATAGCCCCACTCGTTGTCGTACCAGCCGACGATCTTGGCCTGGTTGCCCATCGCCATCGTCGCCAGCGAGTCGAAGGTGCACGACGGCGGGGTTCCCACGATGTCGCTCGAGACGATCGGGTCCTCGGTGTAGATCAGCTTCCCGGCGAGCGGGCCCGACGCCGCAGCCGCACGGAACACCTCGTTGATCGCCTCGATCGTGATGTCTTCGCGGACGGTCGCGACGAGGTCGGTCACCGAGCCGTCCGGCACCGGCACGCGCATCGCCATGCCGTCGAGCTTGCCCTTGAGGTGCGGCAGGACGAGCCCGGTCGCCTTCGCGGCGCCCGTCGTCGTCGGGATGATGTTCACGGCGGCGGCGCGCGCACGGCGGAGGTCCTTGTGCGGGAGGTCCAGGATCTGCTGGTCGTTCGTGTAGGCGTGGATCGTCGTCATGAACCCCTGTTCGATGCCGAACGCGTCGTCGAGAACCTTGGCCATCGGGGCCACGCAGTTCGTCGTGCACGATGCGTTCGAGAGCACGTGGTGGTTCGCGGGGTCGTACATGTCGTCGTTCACGCCCAGGACCATCGTGAGGTCCTCGCCCTTCGCCGGGGCGCTGATGATCACCTTCTCGGCGCCGGCGGCGAGGTGCTTGTCGGCGTCCTCGCGGTTCGTGAACAGGCCCGTGGACTCGATCACGATCTCGGCACCGAGCTCTTTCCATGGAAGGCTCGCCGGGTCGCGCTCGGCGATCACGCGAAGCTCGTCGCCGTCGACGATGATGCCGTTGGGCCCGACCTCGACCGTACCGGGGTACGTGCCGAGGACCGAGTCGTACCGCAGGAGGTGCGCGAGCGTCGCCGCGTCGGTGATGTCGTTGACCGCGACGAAATCCCAGTCCTTGCCCTGTTGCTTCGCCGCTCGGAAGAAGTTCCGTCCGATCCGACCGAACCCGTTGATGCCGACCTTTACTCTGGCTTTGACCTTGGGCGTCGAGCTCATGGGTGCCTCCTCACCGGTATGGACGCCATGCTATCGGCTGGGCTGCGGCGCCGCCCGGCGCCCTCGGTCGACGCGGGCGGCCAGCGAGGCTCACCCGCGGTCGACGTCGCGGTGCACGACGACGACCGGCAGGCCACGTTCCCGGAAGTACGTACCGAGCTCCTCAGCCGTGACGACCGAACGATGCCGACCTCCGGTGCACCCGATCGCAACGGTGAGGTAGGACTTGCCCTCCCGCACGTACCCGGGGACCGCGACGTCGAGCAGGCCGCGCACGCGTTCGATGAACGCCTGATATTCGCCCTGCCCACGTACGTAGTCGCCGACGGCAGGGTCGGTCCCGGGCAGCGGCCTGAGCTCCTCGATCCAATGCGGATTCGGAAGGAATCGGACGTCGAGCACCGTGTCGGCGTCACGCGGCGCCCCGAACTTGAACCCGAACGAGACCACCGACACCTGCAGGCCCTCTTCGGGCGGCGCGTCGGCGAACGCTTCGAGGATCCGGCCACGGAGCCCATGCGGGGTCAACCCGCTCGTATCGATCACGAGGTCGGCGTCGCCGCGGAGCGACGCCATCATGATGCGCTCCTTCCGGATCCCCTCGACCACGCGTTCGGCGGGGGCGAGCGGATGGCGGCGACGGGTCGACTCGTAGCGGTTCACGAGATCCTCGTCGGCCGCGTCGAGGAAGAGCACGCGGGCATCGATGTGGAGGTGCCGCAGCTCTTCGAGCGCCTTCTCGAGCTCTTCGAAGAAGACGCCTCCGCGCACGTCCACGACGATCGCGACCCGCGCGGGGCCGCCGGGACGCGCCGCCAGCTCGGCCATCTTCGCCAGGAGGGCCGGCGGCAGGTTATCGACGACGAAGAAGCCGAGGTCCTCGAGGCTGTGCGCGGTCTCGGAACGCCCCGCTCCCGACATCCCGGTGATGATGGTGAAACCCGGCGGGGCGGCGTCGTCGAGGCGAGCCTCGGTCACGTCGTCCCTCGCTCCTCGGTCACGTCGGCGCCCATCGCCGCATCACGCGCTCTCACGGCGGCTGCCCGCCGGCACATGGAGGTGCTCGTGGATCGCGCTCGCGAGGTCAGGGCCGATGCCTTTCACGGCCGCGATCTCCTCGACCTCGGCAGCTCGCAGACGCGCGAGGGAACCGAAGCGGCGGAGCAAGGCCTTCTTGCGGTTCGGGCCCACGCCCTCGATCTCATCGAGCGGCGACGAGAGCGCGCGGCGGTCGCGCTTCTGCCGGTGGTACGTGACGGCGAACCGGTGCGCCTCGTCGCGGAGGTGCTGCAGGACGAACAACGCCTCGGAGCCCCGCGGGATCAAGAGCGGATCGGGTCGGTCAGGGAAATAGACCTCTTCGAGTCGCTTCGCGAGACCGACGTGCGGGATGGAGAGGCCGAGCCCCTCGAGCACCCGGCTCGCGACCGCGAGCTGCCCCCTCCCGCCATCGACCACGACGAGCGCCGGCGGGTAGGAGAACCGTCGACCCGGGCGCGGGCCCTCGGCCTGCTCCTTGATCAACCGTTGGAACCGGCGGCTGAGCACCTCCTCCATCGAGGCGAAGTCGTCTTGGCCGGGAACCCCCCGGATCTCGAACCGGCGGTAGTCGGATCGCTTCGGCAGGCCGTCCTCGAAGACCACCATCGAGCCCACGGTGTCGGTCGGTCCCAGGTTCGAGATGTCGTAGCACTCGATGCGCAACGGTGCCTGTTCGAGGTCGAGTCGGTCGGCCAGCTCGGTGAGCGCACGTGAGCGCGCCCCGAAGTCGGAGGCACGCCGCAGCTTGTGGCGCTGGAACGCGTCGGCGGCGTTTCGCGTGACGACCTCGGCGAGCTTGCGCTTGGCTCCCCGCTCGGGGACAGCGATCCGCACCTTCGTGCCGCGCCGCGCCGTGAGCCACGTCTCGAGCAGATCGCGATCGGCGGGCTCAACCGGCACGAGCACGCGCGGCGGCACCTCTTGGCGCTCCATGTAGAGCTGCTCGACGAACGATGCGACGAGCTGCTGCCGGTCGAGGTCCTCCACGCGGTCGACGACCCATCCCTTGCGTCCGAGGACCCGCCCGCCGCGGACGAAGAACACCTGGAACTCGGCCTCGAGATCGTCGTCGGCCATGCCGATCACGTCGAGGTCGTCGGGCTGGGACAGGACCATCTCCTGCGTCTCGAGCGCCCGTCGGGCCGCGAAGAGCTGGTCGCGGAGCTTCGCCGCCTGCTCGAACTCCTGTTTCTCGGACGCCTCGGCCATCTCGCGATCGAGCCGTTGCAGGACGGGCTTCGCGTTGCCGGCGAGGAACTCGGCCATCGCGTCGACGTGCGCCCGGTACGTGGGCTCGTCGACCCCGGTGACCTCGGGCACGCACGGCCCGGCGCAGCGTCCGATGTCGTAGTAGAGGCAGGGCCTGCCGGCTCGGCGACGCTGGTCGAAGAACGCGTTCGAGCAGGTCCGGACCGGGAACACCCTGGTCAAGGCGTCGAGCGTGTCGCGGATCGCCCACGCGTGGCCGTAGGGGCCGAAGTACCGGACCTTCTTGCGCTTGGCGCCTCGAAGGACCTGCGCGCGCGGCCAGGTCTCCCCCACGGTGAGCGCCAGGTACGGATAGGACTTGTCGTCGCGGTAGCGGATGTTGAAGCGCGGCCGGTGCTCCTGGATCAGGTTGTACTCGAGCAGCAGCGCGTCGACCTCGCCGGACGCCACGATCCACTCGACCGACGCTGCCGCCTGGGTCATGGCCTCGGTCCGTGGATGGAGCGGCTTCGACCAGTAGTTCGCGAGGCGTTTGCGGAGCGAGCGAGCCTTGCCGACGTACACGACCCGTCCGTCGTCGTCGCGGAAGAGGTAGGCGCCGGGCGCGTCGGGGATGCTCGACGACGCAGGCCGGGAGATGCTCACGCAGCCATGCTAGCGCGGGGTACGGACCTCTCCATGAACGGAACCGGACAGGATCCGGCAGGGCGCGGGGCGGATCAGGCCCCCGCGCCCGGCGTGACGCCGGCGTCGTTCCCTCCGCCACCGCCACCGTCGGCGTTCCCGCCCCCGCCGCCACCCTTTGGCTCCACCACTGCGAGCGTGCCGATCATCGTCGTGGGGTGGATGTCGCACTGGAAGAAATAGTCGGCGGCCTCGAGCGCATCGACCGGGATGTCCTCGACGAACGGACCCGTTCGAGGGTCGAAGCCCGCCAAGCGGTCGGTCTCTCCTTGTTCGGTGTAGACCGCGAGGTTGTGCTGGATCGCCTCAGGGTTGTCGTAGGTGATCGTGAAAGGCTCCTCGGCCGGGGCAACGAGGCAGTTGCTCGTCCACGTCGTCCCGGACGACGAGATCTCGAGGATCGGCTCGCCGTCCTCACCGCAATCCCCGACCGGCGCGGCCCCTGCGGACGGGGGCGGGATGGGGCTCGGGACGGCGAGCACGAGATCCGAGGTCTCGCCGTACATCCCCAAGAGGAGATCGCCGGCCTCGGGGTCGAACCACGAGAGGTACAGCGTTGCTCCGTCGGGGGAGGCACCGACCGACGGCGTGACGCCACCTTCGGTGTCGCGCGTCTCGACCGGCTCGAACGTCGAACCGTCGCCGTTCGCCATGTGCACGCCCTCGATGTCTTGCCACGCGACGTACACCGTGCCCTCGTCGTCGAGCGCCAGGTCGGTGGTCGGCGCGAGGTTCCCCGTCTCGTCAGCGGCGTCGCCGAGATCGGCCTCGGCCACCTCGCTCGGGGTCCACGACGAGCCGCTCGAGGTCGCGACGTTCACGGCGCCGTCCGCGTAATACGAGAGGTACGCCTCGTCGCCCGTCGACGCCATCGAGAGGCCGGTCGCCTCGACGCCGGGGATCCCCGTCGTGACCTCCCAGCGGGCGCCGTTCAGGGTCGCCTGCTTCACGTCGCCGGCCCCCTGATCGGCGAACGCCACGACCGGCGCGTCGCCGAGCACGCCGATCGGCGCGGCGCCCGGCGGCGGACAATCGCCGCAGCGCGCCGCCGTCGCCGCAACCTCGACGTTCCATATCCCTTCACCCGAGGCGTCCTCGCCGGGACTCGCGACGCGAACCTCGACGCCGTCGGCGGTAAGCGCCTGGTAGGCGATCCAAGGGTTCCCGGCCTCGTCGGTGACGATCGAGGGCGGGCCGAACGAGACGGCCTGACCGAGCTCGTCCTCGGACACCTCGACCTGCTCGGCGGAGAAGCTCTCGGCGCCGCTCGCGTACCAGATGCCGTCGTTCGAGGTCCAGGCCACATGTTTCGTCCCGTCGCCCGCGATCGCGAGCGCGGTCCGGTCGGAATCGTCGGGGCCAAGGTTCTCCAGGGTCTCCACGGTGTCCGGGCCGAACGGCACCACGTATTGCGGAGCGGGCACGTCCTGGGCCTGCGCCACCGCACCACGAACGAAGATGCCGTCGGTGACCGTGGTGAGCTGCACGGCGGGCAGGAACGCGGTGTTGATCGGTCGCGTCGCCGCCACGTCGCCCTCCTCAGAGGGGAAGCCGAAGTAGCTCATGAACGGCTGCCCGTCGGCGTCGACCTCGAGGTCGTTGCCCAGCCCCACGTCGTCGAGCGCGTCGGCCACCATCGGCACGAACGCCGGACCGTCGCCGAACGACACCTCGGGCTCGGGAAGCTCGGCGCAGGCAGCCGCGAAAAGGACCGCCGTCGAGACGAGGAGCAGGAGTCGCCGGGTCACGTCGGGGCGGATACTAGCAACCCCCGACCGCCGCGCAGGTCAACGGCTCACCGTCGCATGGCGACCGGCCGCCGTGGATGCTCGGGGTCGACGTCACGCGTCGCCGACCGCGACCGGGAGGGTCCCGAGTACCTCGGCGAGGAACCTTCCGGTGTAGGAGGCGGGGTTCGCGGCGATCTGCTCCGGGGTTCCGGTGGCGACGATCTCGCCGCCCCCGTCGCCGCCCTCTGGCCCCAGGTCGATCAGCCAGTCGGCCGTCTTGATGACGTCGAGGTTGTGCTCGATCACGATCACGGTGTTCCCGGTCTCGACGAGCCGTTGCAGGACCTGCAGGAGCTTGCGCACGTCCTCGAAGTGCAAGCCGGTCGTCGGTTCGTCGAGCACGTACAAGGTGTTCCCGGTCGCGCGCTTGTGGAGCTCGGACGAGAGCTTGATGCGCTGCGCCTCGCCTCCCGACAAGGTCGGCGCAGGCTGGCCGAGCTTCACGTAGCCGAGGCCCACGTCGGACAGGGTTTGGAGGTGGCGCTTGATGACCGGGATCGGCTCGAAGAAGGCCAGCGCCTCCTCGATGCTCATCTCGAGGACGTCGGCGATCGATCGTCCCTTGTACTTCACCTCGAGGGTCTCGCGGTTGTACCGGTGGCCCTTGCAGACCTCGCACGTCACGTAGACGTCGGGGAGGAAGTGCATCTCGATCTTGATCTGGCCGTCGCCCGCGCAGTTCTCGCAGCGCCCGCCCCGAACGTTGAACGAGAACCGTCCAGGTTGGTACCCGCGGAGACGAGCCTCGGGGACCTGCGCGAAGAGCTTCCGGACGTGGTCGAAGACGCCCGTGTAGGTCGCGGGGTTCGAGCGGGGCGTGCGCCCGATCGGCGATTGGTCGATGTCGATCACCTTGTCGACCTGTTCCCACCCGACGAGTCGCTTGTGCCGCCCGGGGAGCAGCCGCGACCGATAGATCTTCTGGGCGAGCACGCGCAGGAGCACGTCTTGGACGAGGGTCGACTTGCCCGAGCCGCTCACACCGGTGACGCACACGAACAGACCGAGCGGGATCTCGGCGGTCACGTTCTTCAGGTTGTGCTCGCGGACGCCTTGAAGTCTGAGGGCGCGAGCGGTCTTCTTGCGCCTGGTCGCCGGCACCGGGATCGTGCGTCGACCCGACAAGAAGGCTCCCGTCATGGACGGCTCGCACTCCAACAACCCCTTGAGGTCGCCGGCGTACACGATCTCGCCGCCGTGCTCCCCCGCCGCAGGTCCGATGTCGACGATGTGATCGGCCTCGAGGATCGTCGCCTCGTCGTGCTCGACCACGATGAGCGTGTTGCCGAGGTCGCGGAGGCGCACGAGCGTGTCGATCAGCCGGCGGTTGTCGCGCTGGTGCAGGCCGATCGACGGCTCGTCGAGGATGTAGAGGACGCCGACGAGGCCGCTGCCGATCTGGGTCGCGAGGCGGATCCGCTGCGCCTCGCCGCCCGCGAGGGTGCCGGCCGCCCGGCCGAGCGTCAGGTAGTCGAGCCCGACGTCGACGAGGAATCCCAGGCGCGAGCGGATCTCCTTCAGGAGCCGTTCGGCGATCATGCGCTCGCGCTCCGAGAGCTCGACGGCGTCCACGAAGTCGAGCGTGTCGCGGATCGATTTCGCGGTCAGCTCGGCGATGTTGAGACCGCCGACCGTCACGGCCAGCGACTCGGGCTTGAGGCGCGCCCCCTTGCACGAACGGCACGGGATCTCGCGCATGAACTGCTCGAGCTTCTCGCGCGCGTTGTCGGAATCGGTCTCGATGTGCCGCCGTTCGATGTTCGGAAGGACGCCCTCGTAGGTCGTCCAGTACGAGCGCTGGCGCCCGTACCGATTCTTGTAGCGGACGTGGATGTCTTCGTCGGAGCCGTACAGCAAGACCTCGCGGGCGGCCTTCGACAGCTTCTTCCACGGCACGTCGAGCGAGTACCCGTGCGCGTCGGCGACGGCCTCGAGAACCCGATACCAGTACTCGAGGCTCGAGCTCGCCCACGGGGCGATCGCGCCTTCGTTCACGGTGAGGTCGGGATCGGGCACGACGAGCTCGGGATCGACCTCGAGCCGCGTGCCGAGCCCGTCGCAGGTCGGACAGGCGCCGTACGGGGAGTTGAAGGAGAAGTTCCGCGGGGCGAGCTCGTCGAACGAGATGCCGTCGAAGGTGCACGCGAGCTTCTGCGAGAAGTTCTGGACCTCTTCGTGTCCCTCGCTCGTGACCACAGCGATCGCGGCGATGCCCTCGGCGAGCTCGAGCGCCGTCTCGATCGAGTCGGCGACCCGCCGCCGGATATCGGGCTTGGCCACGAGCCGGTCGACGACGACCTCGATCGAGTGCTTGTAGGTCTTCGCGAGGCGGATCGGCTCGGACAGGTCCCGCACTTCGCCGTCGATCCGGGCTCGGGGGAAGCCCTTGCGCGCGAGATCCTCGAGGAGCTTTCCGTACTCGCCCTTGCGGCCCCGCACGATCGGCGCCAGCACCTGGAACCGGGTCCCTTCGGGCAGCTCCATCACCTGGTCGACGATCTGTTCGGGGGTCTGCCGGCCGATCGGGCGCCCGCAACTCGGGCAATGGGGATGGCCGACCCGCGCGTAGAGCACCCGCAGGTAGTCGTAGATCTCGGTGATCGTGCCGACCGTCGAGCGGGGGTTGCGCGACGTCGACTTCTGGTCGATCGAGATCGCCGGACTCAGGCCTTCGATGAAATCGACGTCGGGCTTCTCCATCTGCCCGAGGAACTGCCGGGCGTAGGCCGACAGGGACTCCACATAGCGCCGCTGGCCCTCGGCGTAGATCGTGTCGAAGGCGAGCGAGGACTTACCGGAGCCGGACAAACCCGTGAACACGATCAGGCGGTCGCGCGGAAGCTCCAACGTGACGTTCTTGAGGTTGTGCTCACGGGCGCCGTGTATCACGAGGGAGTCGGTGCCCACGGACGACGAGTGTAGCCGGGGTGCCGGACACGGCCGACTATCATCCGGCGGTGGTCGACCACCCGTCTCCGGGCGCCCCCTCGGATCCGCCCTCGGCCGTCGCGTTCTCGGAGGCGCTCCGCTTCTGGCTCAAGCTCGGGTTCATCAACTTCGGAGGCCCCACCGGGCAGATCGCGATCATGCACGACGAGCTCGTCGAGCGCCGGCGCTGGATCGGCGAGGACCGGTTCCTCCACGCGCTCTCGTACTGCATGCTCCTGCCGGGCCCCGAGGCACAGCAGCTCGCGATCTACGTGGGTTGGCTGCTCAACGGCACCCCCGGCGGCATCGCCGCCGGCGTGCTGTTCGTGCTTCCCGCGTTCTTCGTCCTCCTGGGGCTGTCGTACGCCTACGCCGCACACGGCGACCTCGGATGGGTCACGGCGATCTTCGATGGACTCTCGGCGGCGGTGGTGGGCATCGTCGTCTCGGCGACGATCCAGATCGGCCGTCGCGCACTGAAGACGCGGTTCGGGTGGGTGATCGCGTCGGCGGCCTTCGTGGCCATCTTCGTGCTCGGCGTCCCGTTCCCGTTCGTCGTGCTCGGCGCGGGCGCCGCCGGGGTGTTCGTCTACCTCGTGCGACCGGACATCCTCGGCCAACAGGGCGATGCGGCCGCATCGGGCTCGGCGCGCCCGGCCGACGAGGCCGCGGCCGCCTCCCATCTGCGGGCCTCCCCGGGACGGGCGTTCCGTGTGCTCGTGGTCGGCCTGTTGGTCTGGTGGGGGCCGATCCTGGCGATCGTGCTCATCGTGGGAACGGACGCCGTGTATTCGCGCGAGGGGTTGTTCTTCAGTCAGGTCGCGGTCATCACCTTCGGTGGCGCGTACGCGGTGCTCGCCTACGTCGGCCACGAGGTGGTGGCGCGGTTCGGGCTCGCGACGACCGACGTCGTGGCCGGCCTCGGTCTCGCCGAGACAACGCCGGGGCCGCTGATCATGGTGGTGCAGTTCCTCGGCTTCCTCGCCGCCTACCGGAGCCCCGGCTCGCTCGCGCCGGCCGTCGCCGGAACGATCGGCGCCGCCGTCACGGTGTGGGCGACGTTCGTGCCGAGCTTCCTGTGGATCTTCCTCGGCGCGCCGTACATCGAGAGACTGCGCAGCGAGCCGCGGCTCCGGGCGGCGCTGTCCACGATCACCGCGAGCGTCGTCGGCGTGATCTCGAGCCTCGCGGTGACCTTCGGGGCGGCGGTGCTGTTCGAGGACGTGGGCATCGCGTCGCCCGTCGGCCACGCGATCCCGTCGCCGGTGTGGGCATCGATCGATGGCTTGGCGCTCGCCGTTGCCGCCGCAGCGTTCGCCGCGATGTGGCGGTTCCGGGTGGCGGTGCCGTGGATCGTGCTCGCGAGCGCGGGCACGGGCCTCCTCTGGTCCGCGTGGCGGTAGTTCGCGGCGCCCGCCGATCACCCTGCGGTAGGCTGCGCCACATGCCGAACCGCGACGAGCTCGATCGCCTGTCCACGAAGGACCTGCACGACCGAGCCCTCGCGCTCGCTCGTGATCGAACCGACGCGGGGTTCTTGTGGCAACTCCTGAAAGCTCTGCCCGTGGCCGAGGCGGCGGTCGGCGATGAGGAGCGGAGCAAGATCGACATCCTTCGTCCGCTCGCGCTGATCAATGACTTCTTCGACGCCGACGAAGGCGAGCTCGGCGAAGCCCTCCGGCCCCTGTACCTCGACTACCTCGAGGAGCACAGCCCGGAGCCGTGACCCTCAGGTCACCTGCCGACCGGCGCGCACGACGAGCGTGGGTGACGCGAGGGCCTCGAGGTCGTCGAACGGGTTGCGCGGCAGGACGATGAGGTCGGCCGGCGCGCCGGCCCCCAGCGGCGCCCTGACCAGCGCACCGAGGACCTCCTCGACCGTGAGCCCGGCGTCGAGGAGCAACCGGAGCTCGCCGACGTGGATCCCCGGAGGGATCGAGCCGTTGCCGAGGTCGGTCCCATACGTGATTCGCCCCCCGGCCTCATGGAAGCGCCGGAGGTTGTCGAGCGCGACCTCGAGCTCGGATGTGACCCGTCCCCTGCCGAGGATGTCGAGCGTCGACACGATGCGAAGGCTCTTCGCGCAGCGCCGCACCGTGTCATCGGCCAGGCGCTCGGTCCACGGGGTGTGCGCGAGCTCGTCGATGCCGGACCCGAGGGCGCGGTCGACCTCTCCTTTCCCCTGCGCGTGGGCGGTCACCGGCAGCTCGAGCTCGTGGGCCACATCGACGATCGTCATCAGCTCGGCATCGGTGGGCGTCGGTCCGGCCTCGGCGTGCAGCGACACCTTGATGGCCGCCGCTCCGAGTGCGTGCAGCTCGCGGACGGCGTCGGCCGCGTCGTCGGTGCCGGCGAGCTCGCGTGCGGTGCCGGGCGGCGCCCACGGCGCTCGTGACGGGTAGCCGCCGGTGCCGGTGAGCATCGGGCCGACCGCCCGGATCAGCGGGCCGTCGAAGGTCGGGAGGTCGCTCAGATCGGCGAGCGAGAAGATCCGGTCGGCCGGCCACGCGAGGTCCCGGACGGCGGTGATGCCCCTTCGGAGGATCGTCGCCGGGTCGCTCGGCTCGACGTGGACGTGGCGATCGGCGCCCGCCGGCATGAGGAACCCGTCGATCTCAAGGACGTCGTGGCCCGCGACGGCTGGGTCCCACACGCCGGCGTGCGAGATCGATCCACCGTCCCAGACGACGAGCGCATCCTCGACGGGGCGCCCGGATCCGAGCCATCCTTCGGAGCAGCGGATCGCGATCCGGGACACGCGCCGCAGCCTACCCTCGACCGATCGGCGACCGGGTGGTCCGATCCGCGCGACCGGGACGGCTACGCGGTGACGCCGGCTTCGCGGAGCTGGCGGAGCTCCTTGCGGAGCTCGTGGACCTCGTCGCGGAGGCGAGCGGCGTACTCGAACCGGAGCTCCTTGGCCGCCTCGTGCATCTCCTCCTCGAGGCTCGAGATCAGCCGTTCGAGCTCGTCGACGGCGGAAGGTCGGCCTCGGCCCTCTTGCGCTGGCGTTCCTGCTTCGGCGTCGTCGGTGGCCTGCTCCTCCCGAAGCGTGAGCAGGATGTCGGTGACCGTCTTGCGGATCGTCGTGGGGTCGATGCCGTGCTCGCGGTTGTAGCTCGAGCTGGATCTTGCGGCGGCGCTGCGTCTCGGAGATCGCCGCGCTGCATCGAGTCGGTGACCTCGTCGGCGTACATCAGCACGGTGCCGTCGACGTTGACGCGCCGCACGGCCGATCGTCTGGATCAGCGACGTCTCGGAGCGCAGGAAGCCCTCCTTGTCGGCGTCGAGGATCGCGACGAGCGACACCTCGGGCAGGTCGAGACCCTCGCGCAGGAGGTTGATGCCGACGAGGACGTCGAACTCGCCGAGCCGGAGGTCGCGCAGGATCTCGATCCGCTGGATCGTGTCGACCTCGGAGTGCAGGTAGCGGACCCTGATCCCCATCTCGATGAGGTAGTCGGTGAGGTCCTCGGCCATCTTCTTGGTGAGCGTCGTGACGAGGACGCGCTGGTCGTTCTCGGCGCGCTGGCGGATCTCCTCGATCAGATCGTCGACCTGGCCCTTCGTCGGGCGGATCTCGACCTCGGGATCGACGAGGCCGGTGGGCCGCACGATCTGCTCGACGATACGGTCGGCGGGGTGACGCCGCAGCTCGTACGGGCTCGGGGGTCGCGGTCATGAAGACGAGCTGATCGACGCGTTCGACGAACTCTTCGAACCGCAGGGGCCGGTTGTCGATCGCGCTCGGCAGCCGGAACCCGTGCTCGACCAGCGTCGACTTGCGCGACATGTCGCCCTCGTACATCGCCGTGGAGCTGCGGCACGGTCACGTGCGACTCGTCGAGCACGACGAGGTAGTCCTCGGGGAAGTAGTCGAGCAAGCGTGTAGGGGGCGGTGCCCGCCGACCGCCCGTCGATGTGTCGCGAGTAGTTCTCGATGCCGGAGCAGAACCCGACCTCGCGGATCATCTCGAGGTCGTAGCTCGTGCGCATCCGTAGACGCTCGGCTTCGAGGAGCTTGCCCTGCCGGTCGAGCTCGGCGAGCCGCTGCTGGAGCTCGTCCTCGATCGTGACGACCGCGCGAGCTCATGCGCTCGTCGCCGGCGACGTAATGCGAGGCCGGGAAGATCGTCTGATCGACGACCTGGTCGTTCGACGACCTCGCCGGTCGATCGGGTCGAACATCGAGATCCGCTCGACCGTGTCGCCCCACCACTCGATGCGGTACCCCGCCTGCTCGTACGGCGGGAAGACCTCGAGGGTGTCGCCGTTGACCCGGAAGGTGCCACGAGCCCGGCTGATCTGGTTCCGCTGGTACTGGATGTCGACGAGCCGCTGCATCGAGAACTCGAGCGGCACGTCGGTGCCGCTGGTACAACCGGAGCAGCTGCCCCTCGTACTCCTCGGGCGAGCCGAGGCCGTAGATGCACGAGACGCTCGCGACGATGAGCACGTCGCGCCGCGACAGCAGCGCGGCGGTCGCCGAATGTCGCAGCCGCTCGATCTCGTCGTTGACCGACGAGTCCTTCTCGATGTAGGTGTCGGTGTGACGGGATGTACGCCTCGGGTTGGTAGTAGTCGTAGTAGCTCACGAAGTACTCGACCGCGTTGTCGGGGAAGAACTCGCGGAACTCGTTCGCGAGCTGCGCGGCCAGCGACTTGTTCGGGCGCGATCACCAGGGTCGGACGCTGGAGCCGTTCGACCACGTGGGCGATCGTGAAGGTCTTGCCGGTGCCGGTGGCCCCGAGGAGCGTCACATGCGGCACGCCGGCCGCGACCCCCTCGACGATGCCCTCGATCGCCTGCGGCTGATCGCCGGAGGGGCTCAGATCGGAGACGACGCGGAACGGGGGCACCCCGGAAGTCTAGGACGGCGCAGCGACATCGCACCCCGGGCGACTCACGGTGGCGGCGGCACCGTCAGGCCGTCGAGGAACAGGCGGACCGGCAGCAGGCGGTCTTCGCCGACACGCACCGGGTACGAGGCCCAGATGCGGTAGAGGCGACGGTGTCCCGCGAGGGTCCGGATCGTGTACGCGCGGTCGCCACGGCGAGCGTCGACCTCGAGTTCGGTTCCGTCCCCGGCCGTCGTCCAGGTCCGGGCCACCTCGACGGCCGCGAGGTCGTCGAGGAAGATCGCCGTCACCCGCTCGAGCGCCGGCCTCGTCGAGCTCGATCCTCGCAACGCCCGCACCTCGAGCACGAGGTCGGCGATCGGCCCCACGGGCTCGAACACGAAGGCGATCGTCCGGCCGCGCTCCTCTCGCTCGAACGCGTTCGGCCCGACGGCGCCGAACGTCCCGTCCGAGGCTCGGTAGGTCGACCACGCCGCCGGGAGCGCGGGATCCGTGCCGGACCGGACGAGCTTGAGTCGATCATCCTTGCCGGGGCCCTCCACGGGGCCGACCGGCTCGCCCCCACGCAGGGGGCCGAAGTCCCCGGTATCGGGAAGCACGCTCGCGCAGAAGCCCAGGGCCATGAGGGCGGCGACCGCGAACACGAGCCATCGTCCGATCCGGGAGGCACCGGACGGTCCGGTCGAGCGCCGCCCGCCTCCGTGCGGCGTGGGCAGCTGCCATCCCGGCGATCTGGCCCAGGGATCCTGGTCGGGCGCCGGCGTGTCTCGGTGACCCGACGGCTTCGGCGCCTGATCCGGCACGCCGTCCGGCGGCGGCGGAAGTCCCTTCCAGGGGGAATCGTCGGCCACGGACGGAGTCTATGTCGAGCGCAACGGAGACCCGCTCACATCCGTCCGGCGGCGATGATCCGATCGAGGAACCGTCGTGTTCGCTCCTCGCTCGGGTTCGAGAACATCTCGCTCGGCGGTCCCTCCTCGAGGATCCGGCCGTCGTCGAGGAAGCACACGCGGCTCGCCACGTCGCGCGCGAAGCCCATCTCGTGCGTCGCGATCAACATCGTCATGCCGGCGGCGGCGAGGTCGCGGATCACGTCGAGGACCTCGGCGATCAGCTCGGGGTCGAGCGCGCTCGTGATCTCATCGAGCAGCAGCACGTCGGGGTTCATCGCGAGCGCGCGCGTGATCGCCACCCGCTGCTGCTGCCCTCCCGAGAGACGGTCCGGATACTCGTGGGACTTGTCCGCGAGGCCGAATCGATCGAGCAACGCCCGAGCCTGCGTCTCGGCCTGCTCCCGGGAGGACCCGAGGACCTTCGTTGGTCCGAGGGTCAGGTTCCGCAGCACGGTCATGTGCGGGAACAGGTTGAACGACTGGAACACGATGCCGATCCGGCGGCGGATCGCGTTCACGTCCACGTCCGGCGCCGTGATCTCGTCGCCCTCGATGAGGATGCGCCCGCCGTCGACCGGTTCGAGCAGGTTCACGCACCGCAAGAGCGTCGACTTGCCGGAGCCGGAGGCGCCGATCAGGCAGACGACCTCGTGTTCGTCCATCGCGAGATCGATGCCGCGGAGCACGTTGAGCTCGCCGAAGGACTTCTGCAGCCCCTCGATCCGGATCGCCTCGGTCACGCCACGCTCCCGGTGGCCCGACGACGCCGACCCACGTCGCGCGGGAGCGCCGAGCTCACGCCACGCTCCCGGTGGCCCGACGACGCCGACCCACGTCGCGCGGGAGCGCCGAGCCACGCCACGCTCCCGGTGGCGACGACGCCGCCCAGTCCGGGACCGGTCACCTCCGGTGGCCCGACGACGTTGATCTCGGGCGATCAGCCAGTCGACGAAGCGCGCCTGCGGGATCGTGATCACGATGTAGATCAGCGCGAGCGCCATGTACGGCGTGAAGTTGAAGTTCGACGCCTGGATGATCTGGGCTTGCCGGAGCCCTTCGGTGACGCCGAGCACCGCGACGAGCGCCGAGTCCTTCTGCAGTCCGATGAAGTCGTTCAGCAGGGGCGGGATCACGCGCCGCACGGCTTGCGGCAGGACCACGTGCCTCAGTGCCTGCCCGCGCCGGAGACCGAGCGATCGGGCCGCGGCGATCTGGCTGGGATGGATCGACTGGATCCCTGCCCGGTACACCTCGGCGACGTACGCCGAGTAGACGAGGCTCAGCGCCACGATCGCCCAGAAGAAGTCGGAGTTGGGCACACCCTTGCAGCTCGAGCGCGGGCATCCCGAAGCCGAGCACATAGATCACCAGGATCGTCGGGATCGCCCGGAAGATGTCGGTATAGGCGGCGGCGAGCAGCCGGAGCGGGGCGAACAGCGGGCCAGGGAGGCTCCGCAACACGGCGATCACCAACGCGAAGACCAGCACGAACGCCTCGGCGATCGAGAAGATCACGACGTTCCGCCAGAACTTGGGGAGGATGTCCCGGAGCGACTCGCGGAAGATCTCGCCGTCGAAGAACGCGTCCCGCACGCCACCCTCGGCCGACCACCCCGGGGCGTTGACGATCAGGACCGCCAGCAACCCGAAGAACAGCAGGGTGCTGGCGACCGCGACGAGCGAGCTGCGAGCCCCCTCCCCCCGCCGAGGAGCCGAGGCCGGCGATCACCCGAGGGGGGTGGCAGCGGCACGCGCGGGTCGAGCCCAGGCGCTTCGTTCGGGACGTCCCGCGGGGAGGACAGGCCCGCCCCCTAGCCGGCGCCCGGGCGGCCGCTCACGCGAACGTCGGCACGCTCGTGTCGGTCTCGAGCCACTCTTCCTTGAGAGCGTCGAGCGTGCCGTCGGCGCGCATCGTCTCGATCGCCTGGTCCACGCAACCCACCAGGGGATTGCCCTTCTCGAAGGTGAGCCCGAACTCCTCCTGTTCGCCGAGGTCCGGGAACTGTCCGACGACCACGTCGGCGTAGCCGTAGAACGCGGTCGGGAAGTCGACCACCACGCCATCGACCTGGCCGTTCTTCAGATCCTTCAGCGCGAGATCGAGGTCGTCGTACACCTGGGGTTCGGCGTTCGGCTGCACGAGCTCTTCGATCACCTGGAGGCTCGTCGTGCCGACGGGCGCCCCGAGGGTCGCATCCTTCAGCTCCTCGAGCGTGGTGGCGCCGATGACCGGTGACCCCTTGTTCGCGATCAGGGCCTGGTTCACGTCGAAGTAACCGGCGCTGAAGTCCACCGCTTCGGCGCGCTTCGCGGTGATCGAGATCTGCTGCATCGCGAAGTCGAAGTCCTTGGCGCCCGGCGCGAAGGACTTGCCGAACGGGATGCCGATCCACCGGACCGCGTCGTCATCGAGGCCCATCTCTTCTGCGAGCGCGTAGGCGAACGCCGACTCGTACCCCTCGCCGCTGTAGGGATCGCCCGTGAAGCCGCTCGCTTCCCACTCGCCGCCGCCCTCGGTGGTCTCGTCGCCGCCGTACCAGGGCACGTACGCCGGATTGCCGGTCGCGATCGTGAGGGTTCCTTCCTCGAAGAGCTCGAGCGAATCGACCTCGCAGGCGTCGGCCGCGGGCGACGACGTGTCGGTCGACGTGCCGTTGGCGGCCGGCTCGTCATCCTCCGGCGCACAGGCCGCGGCGATGAGCGCCAGGACGGCCACACCCAGTAGGAACTTGCGCATCGATCCAACCCCCCGTATGTCGATCACCGAAAGGAGCCCAGGCATCGCCCGGTCCCAGGTAGGAGAGCCTAACAACCGCCTCTGTGGCCGACACGGGAGCGTGACGCCTCGGGTCGGCGACGTCGCTACCGGGCCGGCTCCCACCGGAAGGTCCGCGACGCAACGAGCACCCCGGCGACGAGCCAGAGGCCCAGGACCCCCACGTCGCCCCATTCGAAGCCCGGCGCGCCGAGGAACGACGTGAAGCTCGCGTCGAAGAAGTGCCGGACCGGGAACACGTTGCCCACGAACGTCACCCAGGCGGGAGCGTCGTCGCCGATCGGCACGAACACGCCCGATAGGAAGAGCAACGGAAGGATCGCCGCGTTCACGATCGGCGGACCGGCGTCGGCGTTCGGACACGAGCCCGCTCACCGCTAGGCCGAGGGCCGCGAAGCAGCCGGCGCCGACCACGAGGGTGAGCAGGAACCGGAGAACGTCCCCGCCGCCGGGTACCGCGATGCCGTAGACGAGAACGCCGAAGGCCACCGTGATCACGACGAGCAGGAACGCGACGAGCATCGCGTGCACGACACGCGCGGTCAGGAAGGCCCAGCCAGGGAGCGGCGTGCCGAGCGTCCGCTTCAGGATGCCGCCCTCGCGGGCGAATACCACCGTGATCGCGATGTTCGTGTAGCACGCGGAGATCACACCGAACGTGCCCATCGACGCGACGTAGTAGGACTTGTTGTCGTAGGCGATCCCGCCGATCACCGTCTCGCTGCCGCCGAGGAGGGTGGTGAAGATGACGAGGAACAGCAGGGGGAAGGCGAACGTGAAGAACGCCGACGCGGGGTTCCGCCAGAACGCCGTGTTCGTGAAGCGAACCTGGCGCACCAGCAGTCCGAGATCGCTCAGGCCGATCCCTCCTCGCCCCCGGTGAGCTCGAGGTAGACGTCCTCGAGCGAGGGAGGCGCCACCTCGAGCTCCTCGAAGGAGATCCCGTGCTCGATCGCCCAGCCCGTGACGAGGTGGGCGGTCGTGGTCGGATCGTCGGTGCGGAGCTCGAGCGCGCCGTCGGGCAGCATCTCCTGACCCCAGTCGGGCGGCGACGGCGCTCCCGCCGGGACGCGGAACCGCACCCTCGCCTTCATCCGGTCGCGGCCGGCGAGCGTCGACGGTGGCCCTTCGGCCACGATCTCGCCCTTGGCGATCACCGCCACGCGGTCCGCCAGGTACTGCGCTTCGTCCATGAAGTGGGTCGTCAGGAAGACGGTCTTGCCGAGGACGGTGAGGTTCCGAACGATGTGCCAGGCGTTGCGCCGCGCGCCCGGATCGAAGCCGGTGGTCGGCTCGTCGAGGAACAGCAGCTCCGGATCGCCGGCGAGCGCGACGGCCACGTCGAGCCGGCGCTGCTGACCGCCCGAAAGCTTGTTGACCCTGCTCGACCGCTTCTCGCCGAGGCCGACGAGGTCGATCACCTCATCGACGTCGCGGGGCCGCGGGTAATACCCGGCGTACATGGTGACCGTCTCGCGCACGGTGAGGAACGGGTCCACGCCGGTGGATTGCAGGACGATGCCGACGCGCTCCTTCAGCGTTCGCTCCCCCGTCGCGGGATCGTGGCCGAACACCGAGACCTCGCCGGCCGTCGCGTCCCGGTAGCCCTCGAGGATCTCGGTGGTGGTGGTCTTCCCTGCGCCGTTGGGCCCGAGCAGCGCGAACACCTCGCCGTGGTCGACGTGGAGGTCGACCCCTTTGACCGCCTCGACGGAGCCGTAGCTCTTGTGGAGGCCGACCACCGAGATCACGCGCTCGCCCGTCACGCGTCGCAGGCTACCCGACCCCGAAGCCCGCCCGAACGTCGACGAGATTCCGCATGGGTTCGCCGCGCACGAACCGGCCCACGTTGTCGACGAACAGGTCGACGACCTGGGTCTCCCAGCGCTCGACGTCGCCGCTGATGTGGGGCGAGACGATCACGTCGGAGAGGCTCCACAGCGGGCTCGCGTCGGGGAGCGGCTCGATCTCGAAGACGTCGAGCGCCGCCGCCCCGGGTCGCCCGGTGCGCAGGGCGTCGACGAGCGCAGGTTCGTCGACGGTCGCGCCGCGACCGACGTTCACGAACCACGCCCCCGGACGCATGGCGGCGAAGGCCTCCTCGTCGAAGCGGCGGCGGGTCTCGGCCGTGAGCGGGAGCGCGTCGAGCACGACGTCGGCGCTCGCGAGCAGCGAGTGGAACTCGTCGGGGCCTGCCACGCGGCCGAACAGGTCGTCCTCGCGCGCGTGCCGACCGACCGCCGCGACGGTCATCCCGAGCGCACGTGCGCGTCGCGCGGTCGCGCGGCCGATCGGTCCGGGTCCGACCACGAGCAGGTGCCGACCAGCGAGACGCCGCGTGTGCCGGTCGCCGTCCCACCGGCGGTGCTGCTGATCGGCGATCGACCGGTGCAACCCGGTCGCCAACGCGAGCATCGCCCCGATCGCCCATTCGGCGATCGGCTCCTCGAAGATGCCGCGCGCGTTCGTGACCACGACGTCCTCGCGCGTCACGAGCGCCGGGAACATCAGGTCGTCGACCCCGTCCGACGACGTCTGGATCCAGCGGACACGGGCCGCGCGAGACCAGGCCCGGGCGAGCGCCTCCCCGTCGATGCGCCAGGTGAAGATCGCGTCGGCGTCGCCGATCGCCTCGAACAACGCCTCGTCGTCGGGAGCGAACCTGAGCTCGGCGATGTCGCCGACAGCTTCGACGCCGGGCGGCGGCTGCGCGGCGGAGGCACCGCATACGAGGACCACCGGAGGGTCGGGCGCGCGATCCCCTCTCGCGGGGGTCACAGGGGCTTCCGGCCGGTGAAGCCGGAATGCACCTCGTGGTACCAGGCGATCGCTGGTTCCCCGAGGCGCCAACAGAGGAACACTTCCTGCCCGTCGCGGTCGGCCGGGAAGTCGATCAGGCCCGCGTCGGGGTCGCGCAGGACGATCCCCGAGCCCACGATCCACTCGAGGTCGGTCCTCAAGGTGTCCTGGGCGCGGTACCAGTCCGTGCCGGCCACACCTCCGCCGTCCACCGCGACCGCCTCGGTGATCCTCTCGCTCGCGGCGATCAGCGCGCGCCGAGCGTCGCGGAGCCGAGGAAGCCGCTCGCGGAGCGCCGGCAGGTAGGCCGCCGCCTCGTCGAGGGTGAAGACCCGCGACTCGCTCATGACGCCGCCAGCGTTCCGGGCAGCTCGCGAAGGTCGCGAAGCCGCAGGCCCTCGTGCTCCGGGAACCGCTCGCGCCGATCGATCAGCACCGGCGTCATGCCGAGCGCGGCGGCGGGTGCGACGTCGAAGACCGGGTTGTCGCCGACGAAAGCCGTCTCGGCCGCGTCGACGCCGGTCCGCTCGAGGGCCAACCGATAGATCGCCGGATCGGGCTTCTCGACGCCCTCGAGTCCCGAGATCACGAGGACGGGGAAGCGCTCGCGGACCCCCAGCTTCGCGAGGAGGTCATCGAGCCAGGCTTCGAAATTCGACACGACGCCGAGGGTGAGGCCGGCGGCGTCGAGCGCATCCAGCGTCGGCTCGACGTCCTGAAAGAGCGCGTAGTTGTCGAGATCGGTGAACGTCTCGTAGAGGGCGTCGCGCAGCCCGTCTCCGTCAGGGAGCCCGAGCTGGCCCAGACATCCGCTCGTAGACGCCGGTCCAGAACGCGCGCGAGCGCGCCGGGCTCGTCGTCCACTGCTCCATGTCGCGAGCCGCGGCGCTGAACCTGTCGAACACCGTCGCCGACGATGCGAGGACCGCGGCGGGCTCGCGGTCGTGGCCCTCACGAGCGAGCACCTTCGAGAAGAGCTCGGGGAAGGATGGAGCGGGATGCACGAGCGTCTCGCCGGCATCGAACAGGACCGCCCTGAACCTCACGTCGGCAGGATACCGGCGGGTCAGTCCCCTCCCGCGGCGGCTCTGGCCTCGAGGGTGCGTCCAGAGCCGCTCGACCTGACGCTCGAGCTCCTCGAGCGTGCCCTCGTTGTCGAGCAGCACGTCGGCGTGCGGAGCGCGCTCGTCGAGCGGCATCTGCATCGCCATGCGCGCCTCGGCATCGGCGGGGTCCATGCCGCGTGCAACGACCCGTTCGAGCTGGGTCGGAGGCGACGCCGACACGACGACGACGACGTCGCAGTCGCGATGCGTGCCCATCTCGATCAGCAGCGGGTTCACGAGGATGACGACGCGATCGGAGCCGCTGTTCTCGACGATGCCGTTCTCGACCATCCGCCGCACGAAGGGGTGCACGATCGCCTCGAGGTCGCGCAGCGCCTCCTCGTCGTTGAACACGATCGAGGCGAGGCGGGCTCGATCGAGCTCACCGTCGTCGGCGACGAGCTCTTGGCCGAACCTCGCGATCACGGCGTCGTACCCGGGCGAACCCACTCGGACGGCGTCGCGAGCGAAGCCGTCGGCATCGAGCACGACGGCGCCCCGCTCGTCGAGCATCCGCGAAACGGTGGACTTGCCCGAACCGAGCCCCCCGGTCAGACCGACGAGGAGCATGGCATCGGCCGGCCGCAGGACCGGGCGCGCCGGCCCGGCCCCCGCATCACTCGGTCCGGCCCTCGCGCCGCTTCAGATCCTCGAGGATCGCCTCGAGGGAGACGTCTTCGACGGCGGCGTCGGGTTCGGTGGGTTCGGCCTCGGGCTCTGGTTCGGCGGTCGCGTCGGCCTCGGCGACCGGCTCGGCCTCCGCCGCGGGCTCGGGCGGCGCCGGGACGACAGCTTCGTGCTCGGCGGACCCCGCCTGGGATCCGTCGGTCGACGCCTCCTCGGTGGATCCGGCGCCGGGCTCGGACGGCTCGACGTCGGGCGCGGCCGGCGCAGCGTCGGTCGCCGGCGGCGCGGCGATGTCGGGTTCGGCAGGAGCCGGCGGCGCGGAGGAGGCGGCCGAGCGCGTGGCCTCGGCAGCCGCGACCGCATCGAGGATCGCCTGGGGCACCTCGATCGCGGTCGACATGTCGGGCGGCGGACGAACCGCTCGGCGGGGGCTCGACCTCGATCTCGCGTTCGCGTTCGCGCTTCGGCGCCGTCGCTGACCTGGCGGATCGACAAGCTCACCCGTCGTCGTGAGACGTCGACATCGATCACTTTGACCTGGACCTCATCGCCGACCGACAGCACCGACTCGGGCGTGTCGACGTGCTCGTGCGAGATCTCGGAGATGTGCACGAGGCCCTCGATGCCCTGCGCGACGCGAACGAACGCACCGAACGGCACGAGCTTGGTGACCTGTCCGTTGATGATCGAGCCGGCCGTCGAGGTGCGCTCGAACTCCTTCCAGGGGTCTTCCTGCGTGGCCTTGAGGGACAGCGAGACGCGCTCACGCTCGAGATCGACGTCGAGCACCTCGACCTCGACCTCCTGCCCGACGCGCGACGACCTCGCTCGGATGGTCGACGTGCTTCCACGACAGTTCGGACACGTGGACGAGACCGTCGACACCGCCGAGGTCGACGAACGCGCCGAAGTTGACGATCGAGCTGACCGTCCCCTTGCGCCGCTCGCTCTTCTGGAGGTTCTCGAGGAACTTCTTGCGGCCCTCGCTCTGCGACTCCTCGAGGAATGCGCGACGCGACAGCACGACGTTGTTCCGGTTGCGGTCGAGCTCGATGATCTTCGCCTCGAGCTCGCTGCCCGACGAAGGGCTGGAGGTCGCGGACGCGGCGCAGGTCGACGAGGGATGCGGGCAGGAAGCCGCGCAGACCGATGTCGAGGATCAGCCCGCCCTTCACGACCTCGATCACCGGACCCTTGATCGTCTGGCCGGACTGCATGACCTCTTCGATGCGGCCCCATGCGCGCTCGTACTGGGCGCGCTTCTTCGACAGGATCAGGCGACCCTCCTTGTCCTCCTTCTGGAGCACGAGGGCCTCGACCCGGTCCCCGACCTTGACGACCTCGTTCGGGTCGACGTCGTGGCGGATCGACAGCTCCTTCGAGGGGATCACGCCCTCGGATTTGTAGCCGATGTCGAGGAGCACCTCGTCGCGGTCGATCTTGACGATCTCGCCCTCGACGATGTCGCCGTCCTTGAAGTCGCGCAGCGAATCCTCGATCGCCTCGGCGAAGCTCCTCGGGGGTCAGGTCGGGCTGCTCGCCCGCCTTGGTCGCGGTGGCTTCGGGTGCCGTCTCGCCGGCCTCCGTCGCCCCCGTCTCGGTCTCCTGGTCGGCGACCGTGGTCTCCGTGTCACTCATGCCGTCCGTTCTCCTTCCGGCGCACGAGGACGATCCACCGCGGCGCGGTTGGGATTTCGCCACGGTGCGCGTTGGACGCGCGTCCCCGCGGGCCAGAAGGCAGGTAGGTGACCAGCGGAAACGCCGTCAAACTGGCGAGGTGCCCGCGGCGGGGGCTCTCTCAGTGCCCCTGGGGCGCGGCGTCGGCCCAGTTCGGCCCCCAGGCGATGTCGGCGAGCAGCGGCACGTCGAGGTCGACCGCGTTCTCCATGTGCTCGCGCACGACGTCGGCGGCCTCATCGGCGTTCGTCTCGGGAACCTCGAAGACCAGCTCGTCGTGCACGGTGAGCAAGACGTGGCAGTCAAGCTCGGGCCTGCCGCGGAGCGCCCGGGCGACCTCGATCATCGCCACCTTGAAGACGTCGCTCGCGCTTCCCTGGATCGGCGCGTTCAGGGCCTGGCGCTCGCCGAGGTCCCGCAGCCGGCGGTTCCCGCTCGTGAGCTCGGGGATGTAGCGGCGGCGTCCGAGGAGCGTCTCGGTGAAGCCGTCGAGCCGCGCGCGCTCGACCTGGGCCCGCAGGTACTCCTTGATCTTGGGGAAACCCTCGAAGTACGCCGTCGATGATCTCCTGCGCCTCGTCGGGCGTGATGTCGAGCCGCGTCGCGAGACCCCACGAGTTCATGCCGTAGGCGAGCCCGTAGTTCACGGCCTTGGCGCGGCGCCGAAGTTCGCCGTCGACCTGATCGATCGGCAGATCGAAGACGGTCGCGGCCGTCGCCGCGTGGATGTCGTCGCCGGCCGCGAACGCCTCGCGAGGCCCTCGTCGCCCGACAGGTGGGCGAGGATCCTGAGCTCGATCTGGGAGTAGTCGGCGACGAGGAGCACCTGGCCCCCCGCGCCTCGGCCCGTCGTGCCCGGCACGAACGCCCGCCGGATCTGGCGCCCCAGATCCGAGCGGACCGGGATGTTCTGCAGGTTCGGGTTCGACGAGGACAACCGCCCGGTCGCCGCGACCGTCTGGTTGAAGGTGGTGTGCACGCGCCCGTCGCGGGGGTCGACGAGCTTCGGCAGCGCCTCGAGGTAGGTGGAGTTCAGCTTGTCGAGCTCGCGCCACGACAGGAGCGCGTCGACGATCGGGTGGGCGTCGCGGAGCTTCTCGAGGACGCTGGCGTCGGTCGAGAGCTCACCCTTCGGGCGTCTTCTTCCCCGGCTGCAGCCCGAGCTCACCGTAGAGGATCTCGCGGAGCTGCGGCGGCGAGTTCAGATTGAACTCGCCGGCCGGCGTGTCGATACACGTCGGCCTTCAGCGTCGCCATGCGGTCGCGAACCTGCTCGGCCATCGCCGCGAGATATCCGACGTCGAGGCGCACGCCCCGGGCCTCCATGCGGGCGAGCACCGACGACAGCGGGCAGCTCCACGTCGTCGAGGAGCGCCCGCAACCCCTGCTTCGTCGATCTGCTCTTCCATCACCGGCGCAAGCAGCGCGACCGCCGCGGCCTCGGCCGCGACGGCGCGCCAGGGCGCCTCGGCGAACAGCTGGCCCTCGTCGTCGCCTTCGGCCGCCCCGACGACGTCGGTCCCGAGGTAGCGCTCTGCCAGGTCTCGGAGCGGATAGTCGGCCGCCGCCGGGTCGAGCAGGTAGCCCGCGAGCATCGTGTCGAACGCGAACCCTCGCGGTCTCGCCGCCCTCGCGCGTGACGGTACGTTCGGTCGCTTTCGCGTCGTGCGTCCACTTCGCAGCCTCGGGATCGGCGGCGAACGCCTCGAGCGGTCCGAGCCCTTCGAACGGCGCGAACGCAGCCTGGGCGCCCGCCCGCCGAGAGCGCGACGCCAGTGACGTGTCCGTCATCGACGGCGAGGCGCAGCGCGACCGGCCCGCCCCCACCCGCGATGTTCGCCAGCTCGTCGGGGCCGACCTCGCGCAGGTCGAGGTCGGCGACGTCGACCTTGGGCTTGTCCGCCGATCTCCTGCAGGCGATCGAGAGCGACCGGAACTCCAGCGACATGAAGAGCCGCCGGACCTCGTCGGGGTCCCACTCCCCCATCTCGCAGGCATCGGGGTCGAGGTCGAGGTCGAGATCGGTGACGATGCGCGCGAGCTCCTTGTTGAGCGCGAGCCGATCGCCGGCGGCCGCGACGTTCTCTCTCTGCTTGCCCTTCAGCTCGTCGACCCGCGCGATGAGCGCCTCGACCGAGCCGAACTCATGCACGAGCTTGGCGGCGGTCTTGTCGCCGACCCCCGGCACGCCCGGGATGTTGTCGGAGGTGTCGCCCTTCAGCGCGACGAAGTCCAGGTACTGGGCCGGGCGTGACGCCGAACCGCTCGGTCACCGCGTCGGTGTCCATCGTACTGGATCTCGGAGATGCCCCGACGGTTGAACAGCACACCGACCTCGCCCAGCCCGTCGGCGCGCGGGCGCACGAGCTGGAAGAAGTCGCGGTCGGCCGTCACGATCACGGCGTCGATGCCCGCGTTCGCTCGCGCGCATCGCCAGCGTGCCGATCGCGTCGTCGGCCTCGTGCCCCTCGACGTCTGATCGACGGGGATCCGGAGGGCCTCGAGCACCTCCTCGATCAGTCCGAGCTGGGGTCGGAAGCTCTCGGGCGTCTTCGGCCGTCCCCGCCTTGTAGTCGGCGTCCATCTCCAGCCGGATCGTCGGCGGCCCCGATGTCGAACGCGACGGCGATCAGGTCCGGCTTCTCCTCGGCGAGCAGCTTGATCAACATCGACGTGAACCCGTACACGGCGTTCGTGACCGTCCCGCTGCTCGTCGCGAGGGTCTCCGGGAGCGCGAAGAAGGCGCGGTAGGCGAGGGAATGCCCGTCGAGCAAGAACAGACGACGAGGGATCGCGTGGGCAGCGGGCCCGGGCGAGGTGCCGGTCGAGGGGCCGGTCGAGGCGCTCACACCGCTATCGTAGTCTCCGGCCGTGACGTCCGAAGACCGACACGCATCCGCCGACCATCTCGAGGCCCTCTACGAGCTGATCGAGGAGAACATCGCTCCGGTCCAGGCCGAGCTCGCGCGGTGGATGGACATCAGCCGAGCCTCGGCGAGCGAACACGTGAAGCGGCTCGTCGCCGACGGTCTGCTCGAGACCGAGGGACGCGAGCTGCATTTCACGACGGCCGGTCGCGCGATGGCCGTGACGCTCGTGCGCCGTCATCGCCTCGTCGAGCATCTCCTGATCGACGTGATCGGGCTTGCGTGGCACAAGGCTCACGAGCACGCCGAACGGTGGGAGCGCGTGATCGACGCCGAGGTCGAGGAACGGCTCGTCGCGTTGCTCGGCGATCCGGGTGCGTGTCCCCACGGCAATCCGATCCCCGGCTCGGCGAACGAGGCCGACATCTCGCGCCTCGTCGCGCTCACCGACATCGGAACCGGCGACACGGTTGTGCTCCGGCGCCTCACTGAGGATCTCGAGCTCGAGCTCGACGTCATGCGCTTCCTCGAGGACAGCCGCCTCATGCCGGGCGCGAAGGTGACGGTGCGAACGATCGCCCCCGACGGCACGATGAGCCTCGAGGCCGAGGGCGTCACGACTGCGCTCGGCTCGCACCTCGCCGACAACCTCTGGGTGGACCCGATCGACTGAACGCGCTCCTGGATCTCCGAGAACCCGACGAGCGTCCGGTTCCGTTGACGTGAATCCGATCGACTAGATAGGATTTCGCCTGCCCGAAGGAGAGATGTTCGGATGGCCGAACATCATTCCTCCCGCACTTCCTGCGGCGGTCGGCCGGCCGGCGTCCGCCGCGGGCCGACCACGAAGGGGAACCCATGCACCGACACCGGCTTCCGATCGTTGCGCTGCTCCTGTCCGTGAGCGTCGTCTCCGCTGCCTGCTCGGACGAGGACGAACCGACCAAGACCGATCCGACGGCCACGACGGCATCGAGCGCCGACTCCGGCACGATCACCGTCTACAGCGGGCGGGACGAGGAGTTCGTGGGTTCCCTGTTCGAGGATTTCACGGCGGCGACCGGCATCGACGTCGAGCCCCGCTACGGCGATTCGGCCGAGCTCGCCGCGACGATCCTCGAAGAGGGCGACGCCTCGCCCGCCGACGTCTTCTTCGCCCAGGACGCCGGCTCGCTCGGCGCCGTCGCCGATGGCGGGCTGTTCGCTCCGATCGATCCGGTGGTCGTGGAACGGGTGGAGGCGCGGTTCCGTTCCGACGACGGCCTATGGGTCGGTACATCGGGGAGAGGGCGCGTCGCCGTGTACAACACCGATGCGCTTTCGGGCGGCGATCTCCCCGATTCGATCCTCGACTTCGCCGACCCCGCGTGGAAAGGACGTATCGGGCTCCCCCCGACGAACTCGTCGTTCCAGGCGCACGTCGCCGCGATGATCGAGATGCAAGGTGAGGACGCGACAAGGGCCTGGCTCGAGGCACTGATGGCGAACGACCCCGTCTTCTACGAAGACAACGGCGCCACGACCCGCGCGGTCGGTGCCGGCGAGGTCGAGGTCGGCCTCGTGAACCACTACTACAAGTACGAGGTGGAGGCCGAGGACGGGGCGCGCCGATCGAGAACCACTACTTCGCGACGGGCGATCCGGGCGCGCTCGTCAACTCGGCGGGGTCGGCATCCTCGCGAGCGCCGCCAACCCCGAGGGCGCCGCGGCATTCGTCGACTACCTGACCGGCGAGCCGGGACAGACCTGGGTGTCGCAGGACAGCTGGGAGTACCCGGTGGTCGCGGGCTACGAGCCGTCGGTCGACATCTTGCCCCTGTCGAGGTTCCAGGGGCCTGAGATCGACCTGTCGACCCTCGGCGCCGCGCTCCCCCGTGCGCTCGACCTGCTCGCCCAGGTGGGGATGATCCGAGGTCGACGTGGGCGCCCGCGCCGCGTCCGTGACGAGCGCCCGCCGGCACCGTCAGGTGCCGGCGGGCCTCGTCGTGTGGGCGCTCCTCGTCGTCTCGCTCGTCGCGATCACGCCCGTCTACCTGGCGGTCCGGGCTTCCGATGCGACCTCGTCGAGCTGGGAGCTGATCCTGCGTGGACGCACGCTCCACCTGGCCGCCAACACGATCGGCCTCGCCGTCGCCGTGACGGCTGCCGCCACCGTGCTCGGGCTCGCGGCCGCGTGGCTGGTCGTGCGAAGCGACCTTCCGGGTCGCCGCGTCTGGGCCACGTTGTTCGCCCTCCCGCTCGTGATCCCCAGCTACGTCGGCGCGCTCACGCTGCTCGCGGCGCTCGGGCCGCGCGGGCTCCTGCAGGGCTGGCTCCAGCCCCTCGGCGTCGAGCGGCTCCCCGATATCGGCGGGTTCGCCGGCGCCTTCGCCGCGCTCACCCTCTTCACGTATCCCTACGTCTTTCTCGTGGCCGCGTCGGCCCTTCGCGGCGTCGATCCGGCGTGGGAGGAGGCGGCACGCACCCTCGGTCGGAGCCGGTGGTCGGCCTTCCGAAGGGTGACGCTTCCGTTGCTCCGGCCGGCCCTGGCGGGCGGCGGCTTGCTCGTCGCCCTCTACGCGCTCCACGACTTCGGCGCGGTGTCGCTGATGCGCTACCAGACCTTCACCCAGGCGATCTTCCTCCAGTACAAGGCCGCCTTCGACCGGACGCCGGCGGCCATCCTGTCCCTCATGCTCATCGTCCTCGCCGTCCTCATCGTGGTCGCGGAACAACGCGCCCGCGGCCGCGCCCGCTACCACCGCAGCGGCTCGGGCTCGTCGAGGCCACCCCGGCAGGTGCCGCTCCGGCGGTGGCGCTGGCCGGCGCTCGCCTTCTCGACCGCGCTCGTCGGCGTCGCCCTCGTGTTGCCCGCGAGCGTCCTCGTGTTCCTGCTGGTGCGTGGGCTCACCGAAGGGATCCCGCTGAACCTGACGATCGGGGCCGCCGGTGGGTCGGTCGTGGTCTCGTCGCTCGGCGCGGTCGCCACGCTCATGGCGGCCGCGCCCATCGCCGTGCTTGCGGCGCGGTTCCCCGGCGCGCTCGCGCGCGTCGCCGAGGGCGCGTCCTACGTCGGCTACGCGCTTCCCGGCCTCGTCGTCGCCCTCGCGTTCGTGTTCCTCACGGCCGGGGTCCCGCTCCTCTATCAGAGCGTCCCGCTGGTCGTCCTGGCTTACGTGGTGCTGTTCCTGCCGCAGGCGGTCGAACCGCTCAAGGGGGGGCTCCTGCAGATCAACCCCCGGATCGAAGAGGCGGGACGGACGCTCGGCCGCGATCGGCGCGAGGTGATCCGCCGCATCGTGCTGCCGGTGCTGACGCGACCGGCGCTTTCGGCCGCCGCTCTGGTATGCCTGACGTCGATGAAGGAGCTGCCCGCGACGATCCTGCTCCGCCCCACCGGGTTCGAGACCCTGGCGACGCGCGTGTGGACCTCGGCATCGGCCGGGCTCTATTCCCGCGCCGCGGTGCCCGCCCTGCTCCTCGTGCTCGTCGCGTCGCTGCCCATGTGGGCGCTCGCCGATCGGCTGGCGACGCCGAAGGACGTTCGATGACGACCGTCCTTCGGACCGCGGGGCTGATGAAGACGTTCGGAGGGGTCTCGGCCGTCGACGGCCTCGACCTCGAGGTCCTGGACGGCGAGATCCTCGCGCTCCTCGGCGCGAGCGGCTGCGGCAAGACGACGGCCCTCCGGTTGATCGCGGGCCTGGAGCGTCCCGATGCGGGCTCGGTCGAGATCCGCGGCCGGATGGTCGCGGGCGACGGCGCCTGGACGGCCCCCGAGCGCCGTCGCGTGGGCCTCGTCTTCCAGGATTGGGCGTTGTTCCCGCACCTCGACGTCCGCGCGAACGTCGCCTTCGGCATCGACGGTGCGAACCGGCACGATCGGGTCGATGCGCTGCTCGAGCTCGTGCACCTGACGGGCCTCGAGCACCGCATGCCCCACGAGCTCTCGGGGGGCCAGCAGCAGCGGGTCGCCGTCGCCCGAGCCCTCGCGCCGGAACCGGACCTGTTGCTCCTCGACGAACCCTTCTCGAACCTCGACGCCCAGCTCCGCGCGGAGGTCCGGGGCGAGGTCCGCGAGGTCCTCCGGGCCACCGGGACGACGGCGGTCCTGGTAACCCACGACCAGGAGGAGGCCCTCTCGATCGCCGATCGCGTCGCCGTGATGCTCCACGGAGCCGTGCGCCAGGTCGGCACGCCCTACGAGGTCTACGCGTCGCCGGCCGACGGTCGCGTCGCCCGGCTCCTCGGCGAGGCGAACCTCATGCCCGCGCTCGCGGCGCGAGGACGTGTCGCGTTCGCGTTCGGCGACGTGGACGCGTCGCTCCCCGACGGACCCTGTGAGGTCCTCGTGCGACCGGAGTCGCTCCGCGCGGTGCCCGACGCCCACGGTGCGGCTCGCGTCGCGCACGTCGAGTTCTACGGACACGATCAGCTCGTGCGGTGCGCGCTCCCCGACGGCGTCGGGGTCGACGTGCGCTTGATCGGACCTCATCCGGAGCTCGCGTTCGATACCTGCGTGCGTCTCGAGCTCACCGGCCCGGTGATCGCGCTTCCGCTCCGCGCGTAACGAGCACGATGCGTCCCGGCGCGCGGCGTCAACCACCGCTCGAGGGTGACGCGCATCACCTTTTGTCGCACTTTCGACGATGCACGCGACGCGACGTTGACCTGCGGCGTTCGTGCGGCGCCCCGAGGATCAGCAGGTCGACGGGGGTCCCAGCGGATGGGCGCGCGGTTGACAACCCTCAACCTCATGTCTATCGTTCGCGACGGTCCCGGTGATGACTGGCGACGCGATGGGGAACCGGAGCGGCGCCGACGATCGCAGGGACCGCGGCGTGACGGGCCGCGACGCTCGACAGGTGACGCTCACGTATGGGGAAGGCGTGAGCGGCTCCGAGGGGAGTCGCGGCCCGTCATCTGTTTCTGCGGTCAGCGTGTCGGCGCGCCGCTCGCGGATGTTGGTGCCGAACCATCGAGGACCGCACGCGCACCGATGCGTCGTCGCCGATCCACGACGCGTCACGGCGGCCCGCGGCGGCGCGGAACCGTTTCGCATCGCATGCCGGACGTCCGCGAGGCGGCGGGCGTTCCGATCGCGTGCGCATGCCGCCTGTTCCCGAGATGCTTTGGCTCGCCCCGCGGCGTCCTCCAGGATGAACCGGCGTGTCGTGCATCCTCATACGTTGCACGGCAGACCTTTTCGGCGACCCTCGACCGGGTTCACGCGGCGCGTGCCTGCGTGATGTCTTCGCCGTACCACTTCATCGACAGCGACGCGAGGGTGCCGTCGGCATGCATCTCCTCGACGATCCCGCTGACCTCTTCGACGAGCGACGTGTTGTCGATCGGCGACTGCTGGTCGAATGCGATCGCGAGCGGCTCGTCGAACACCGGAGGGCCGACGATCTTGATCGGCATCCCGTCCTCGATCGCTTGCTCGATCGTCGGCGTCGCGGCGACGGCCGCGTCGATACGGACGCCGTCGCCGAGGGCGAGGTGCTCGAGCGCCTTCACCTCGGTGCTCCACGTCTGCACCTTCGGATCGTCCACGGGCGTCTCGAACGTATAGCCGGGGATCTGCAGCGACTTGTTCAGCCAGCGCTCGCACATGGTGTCGACCCCGGCGCCGATCCGCTTGCCGTCGAGATCGGTCTCGAGGTCCACGATGGAGGTGTTGTCCTCGTGCACCGCGACGGATGCCGGTGTGTAGTAGAACGCGGGCGTGAAGGAGAAGATCTCGGAGCGCTCCTCGGTCACGGTCATGGAGCCGACGTTCATGTCCCAACGACCGTTCCACGCGCCGGCGGTGACGACGTCCCATTGCTGGTGCTGGATGTCCACGTCGACGTCGAGGCGCGTCGCGATCTCGGTCGCCACGTCGACGTAGAAGCCCTGCCATTCGCCCGCCTTCGTGTCGAAGGACGACCGCGGTTGGTGCTCGTCGAGCACCACTCGGATCACGCCTTCTTCGGAGATCCTCGCGAGGAGGTCCTCACCTGTGGGCTCGGCGCGCTGCGACGTCTCGGTGTCGACGTCCGCAGGCTCCGTCGTGGGATCGCCGTTGCATCCCGATGCGAACGATGAGAGAACCGCGACCACAGCGAGCAGACCCCGCCGCCGACGTTCACGCATCTGTTCCGTCCTCCTGCCAAGGCGTTCGCCCCGGTGCGGTGCACGCGGGACTATAGGTCTCGTTCGCCGAACCGGGCAACGCAGCGGCGAGCTCGGCGCTACCGTTGACGAGCAGCTGCGATACCCCCCAGTGGGAGCCACCGGACCCCGACGGCCTGCTCGATCCGTACCCCCGGTGCCACCTGCTCGCCGGCCTCGCCGAAGGAGAGGACGCCCGCCGGCGTGGTGAGCCGATCCAGGTTCGCGACCGCCGGGAAGACGACCTCGCGCGAGGGGGCGCCTCCCGCGAGCCGGACCAGCCATCGCGCGAGGCCGTAGGCTTCGGCGGCGCACAGGCCCGGAGGAACGCCGTGCGCCGCCTGGTAGGCGTGGACGAAACGCTGGGCGTCCGGCGCCGCCGACGTGTCGATCCCCGCGCAGGGCACCGCGGCGTACGTACCGACGATCGACGGATACCCCTCCTGCACGAGCCGCTGCACGTAGGCGGCCGCGGTGACGACGAGCGGCGCGTCGATCCCCGAACCGTCCAGCGAGGCGCGGAGCGCGAGGGCGCCGTCGGCGTCGCCGGTCCACACGACGCCGGAACACTCGCCCCCGGTGTGCGGCGCGGCGGGAGCGACATCCGCATCCGGCGCGACCTCGCACGGCGCCCGGCCGGCGAGCGTTCGCAGGGCGCTGGCCTCCTCGCTCACGGTCGGCACGAGACGCCGCCACGCCTCGGCGCCGGGATCCTCGCCGAGGCCCGAGAAGCTGAGGACCGGCACGCCGGCGTCGAGGAACGTCGCCACGGCCCCCGGCGCGTCGACGAACGGCGTCACGACGGCGGCCACGACGGCCGGATCGCCCGCCAGAGCGGCGGCTTGCGCGACGCCGGCGTCCTCGGCAGCGGTCTCGACCACCGCGATGCCCGACCCGGCAGCGACCTCCCCTTCGGCTTCGGCCTCCCGCAGCACGAGGTCGACCGCGAGGGCGCTCGACGACACGAGCTCGATCGGGTCCATGACGTCGCTCCGCTGCAGGACGGCCACCACGAACGGACGGCCGCCGGGGTCGGCGGGCGCGGGCGCATCGCCGCAGCCCGACGCGACGAGCGTCGCCGCGAGCATCATGAGGAGGGGTCGTCGCATCGTCGGTGGGCGTGCGCCGGATCGAACGGCGGCGCCGCTAGAGTTTAGGTCCGGCCGGGATGGCGGAACTGGCAGACGCGCGGGACTCAAAATCCCGTGGGCTTCGGCCCGTGAGGGTTCGACCCCCTCTCCCGGCACCGCGGACCTCGGCCAGCAGTTGCCCGACGGGTGCCTCCACGGCCCTCGGGAGATGCACGCTCACGCGATCGCCTCGCGGAAGGCCTTCGCGAGCTGCAAGGCGCCGGCGCGGTCGCCCTCCAGCATCGGTGCGACGAGCGCGGAGCCCACGATCACGCCGTCGGCGAAGCGCATGCCTCCGCGGCGGCCTGCTCGGGGTGCCGATCCCCACCCCGACGAGCAGCGGGAGGTCGGTGCGGGGCCGCAGCGACTCCACGACCTCACGGGCGGTCCCGGCGAGCGCATCCCGCTCGCCGGTGACCCCGTAGGTGGAGACGCAGTAGATGAAGCCGTGGGCAGCCGCCGCGATCGTCGTCGAGGCGGACCGGGTCGGGCCCCGGCGCCGCCAAGAGCACGACGTCGATGGATCCGCAGCGGTGGCGGCGGCGATCGAACGAGCCGGACTCGTCGACCGGGAGGTCCGGGACGATCGCCCCCGCGACGCCGGCCTCGGCAAGCTCGTCGGGGAAAGCGTCCTCGAACCCGACGGCGGAGGACGGGGTTCGCGTAGGTCATCACGGCGACCGGCGATCTCGAGCGCCGCCTCGCGGATCGTCGCGAGCACGACGCTCGGGGTGGCGCCGGCCGCGAGGGCGGCCGCCGAGGCCCGCTGGATCACCCCGCCGTCGATGATCGGGTCGCAGTGCGGGATCCCGACCTCGATCGGCGTCGGCGCCCGCTGCGGCCAGCGCGTGCAAGCAGGCTCGGCGCCGACGCCCGCGGTATCCGCCCGTGACGTAGGGGACGAAGGCCTTGGCGCCGCGTGTCGCGGACCTCGCGCAGCGCTCGCTCCAAGGCGCCCACCACCCCACCCCCAGCGCCGCCCGCACCGTGTCGAGGTCCTTGTCCCCGCGCCCGGACAGGCACACGAGCACCCGCGACGCCGTCGGGCAGCGGCCGATGCAACAGCCAGCCGAGCACATGGGCCGGCTCGAGCGGCGGGCAGGATGCCCTCGGTCCGCGCGAGCGCCGGAACCCCGCGAGCGCGTCGTCGTCGGTGGCGCTCGCGTAGGTCGCGAGCCCCGCGTCCTTCAGGTAGGCGTGCTCGGGGCCCACGCCCGGGTAGTCGAGTCCGGCCGAGATCGAGTGCGTCTCGATCACCTGGCCCTGTGCATCCTGGAGGAGGTAGCAGAGCGCGCCGTGCAGCACGCCGGGCTGCCCAGCGTGAGCGAGCGACAGTGCTGACCGAGGTCGCTCCCGCGCCCGCCCGCCTCGATGCCGATCAGCTCGACCCCGTGGGCCCCCACGAACGCCGTGAACATCCCGATCGCGTTCGAGCCGCCGCCGACGCACGCGAGCACGTAGGCGGGGTCCCCGCCGAGGCGCTCGGCGTACTGCGCGCGCGCCTCGTCGCCGATCACCCGCTGGAGGTCCCGCACGAGCTCGGGAACGGGTGGGGCCCGACGACCGAGCCGATGATGTAGTGGGTGGTCGCGACGCTCGCGGCCCAGTCCCGCAGCGCCGCGTTCACGGCTTCTTTCAGGGTGCGCGACCCGGCGGTCACCGGGACGACCTCCGCGCCGAGCAACTTCATCCGCGCGACGTTCGGGGCCTGGCGCCGTGCGTGTCTTCCTCGCCCATGTACACCACGCAGGGGAGGCCGAGGAGCGCGCAGGCCGTCGCCGTCGCGACCCCGTGCTGGCCGGCCCCGGTCTCCGCGATGATCCGCTCCTTGCCGAGCCGCTTGGCCAGGAGCGCCTGCCCGAGCGCGTTGTTGATCTTGTGGGCGCCCGGTATGCGCGAGGTCCTCGCGCTTGAGCCACACGTCGTAGCCGAGCTCGCCGGAAAGCCGCGTGCGCGTGCGTGAGGGGCGTCGGCCGGCCGACGAAATCGCGCGCGAGCGTGGCCAGTTCGTCGCGGAAACCTTGGTGCATCGCGCAGGATCGCCCAGGCGGCGGCGAGCTCGTCGAGCGCCGGGATCAGGACCTCGGGTGCATAGCGTCCGCCGTAGGCGCCGAAGCGGCCGCGTTCGTCGGGAACCGTGTCGGTCGCTGTGGCGTCTGGGCTCCTGTCCATGGAGCCATCGCCTCGATGAGCGCGCGCCCCGGCGGTCCGCCGAGCGCATCAGCGCCTCGCCCACCAGGATGGCAGACGGCGCCGGCCTCTGCGCGCGGCCCGGGCGTCCCGGCGCGTGACATGCCGCTCTCCGCACGGCTACGCCTCGGTGGCACCGGCGGCCGGGCCCACGCGGCGGCCGACGTCGACCTCGAGGGACTCCAGGTCCCGCGCGTTCACGCCGATCACCTCCGCATCCGTGGCGAGCGCCCGCTCCAGATCATCATCGGTATGCGTCTCCACGAGTGGCTCCATCCCCAGGCTCCGCGCCGGCGGCGAGCATCGTCGCCAGCTCCTGGTCGCCAAGGCACGCGTGATGAGCAGGACGCTGTCCGCGCCGGCCGCCCGGGCCTCGAGCACCTGGACCGGATCGACCAGGAAGTCCTTGCGGAGCACCGGATGGAGCACGGCGTCGCGGACCGCGCGGAGGTCGGCGAGCGAGCCGCCGAAGTGGTCGCGCTCGGTGAGCACCGAGACCGCTGCGGCGCCGCCTACGGCGTAGGCCACGGCTTGCACGACGGGGTCGGCGCCGGCCGCGATCGTCCCCGCGGACGGGGAGGCGCGCTTGACCTCGGCGATCAACGGCGAGCCCGTCCTCCTCCGCGGAGCCGCGGAGCGCCCCCGCCAGGCTGCGGGGGGCGGCTGCGCACGCGGCCGCTGCCTCGCGCAGCCGCTCGGTGGCGGGCGGCGCCTCCGCGAGCCGCGCCCGCGTCGCGGCGGCGATGTCGGTGAGGAAGCCCATGGGAGCGGGGAGTGTAGCCGCGGGCGATCCCTTCCCGCCCGTCCGATCAGGGCGAAGCGGCCCAGGCGAACGCCGCGTCGAGGTCGAGCGACCCCTCGGCGGCGGCCCTGCCCACCACCGCGCCCGCGGCGCCACCCCGGCGCCAGGCCGGTGCTGGCTTGTGGCCATGACCACCAGGGCCGGGGTCTCAATCGAGGCCATGGGTGGTGTCGTTGGCGCGCTGAACGGTCTCGGCATCACGAGGGGCGGCGTCCAGCCGTTCATCATGACCCTGGCGATGCTCGTCATCGCCCGGGGCGTGACGCTGACCTACTCGGACGCGAAGCCGATCCGGGCCGGCGACGCGGCCGCCGACATTGCCTGGATCGGCAACGGTTCGCTCGCCGGCATCCCGGTGCCGTTCCTCATGTTCCTCGGGATCGCGGCGCTGGCCTGGTTCACGTTGAACCACACCACCTTTGGGCGCGCGGTGTATGCCGTTGGCGACAACCTGGAGGCCGCGCGACTCTCGGGGATCCCGACCCGGCGGATCATCTTCAGCGTCTACGTGATCAGTGGGCTGTGCGCCGCGATCTCCGCCCTGATCGTGGTGTCGCGGCTCGCGGCCGCGGAGGCGACCCAGGGCGAAGGGTTCGAGCTCGACGCGATCGCCATCGTCGTGATCGGCGGGACCAGCCTGTTCGGCGGATCGGGCGGCGTCGGCGGGACGCTGGTCGGCGCCGGGATCGTGGCCGCCGTCAACAACCTGCTCAACCTGCTCGGCGTCCCGCCGTTCTCCCAGCGCATCGCCAAGGGCCTGATCATCCTCGGCGCCGTTCTCCTCGAGCGACGGGCGCGGGGCAAGGAGGAGGGCAGGTGAGCCCTTGATGCGGGGAGGTGGCAATCGGCCCGCCGGATCCGGGCACGCGCCTGCAGCGGCGATCGAAACGTGGAGCGAGGTAGGAGGCACGTGGCAATGGCTTGGAAGCGAACCGTTGGGGCGATCGGCGCACTGTTGCTGGTCGGGCTGCTCGGGGCGTGTAGCGCAACCGGGACACCCGGCAGGGTCCCGGGCGCAGGTCATCGGCTTCTCGCAGGCCAACGGCAGCGATGAATGGCGGACCAACCAGAACCGCAAGGTGGCCGAGAACTGCAACCCAGTCGCCCAGACGCTGGTCTCGGACGCGCTCGGCGACGACGCCAAGCAGTCGGACCACGTCGACGAGTTCATCAGCCGGCCGGTCAACGTTCTGCTGCTGACGCCGAACACGGCGGCCGGTCTCACCGAAGCCGCCAAGCGCGCCCTCGACGAAGAAGCATCCCGGTCATCACGCTCGACCGGAGCGTCGACGTCGAGGTCACCCAGCACATCGGCGCGGACAACAAGCTGATCGGCAAGACGGCGGCCGAGTACGTGTCCAAGACGATCCTGGGCGGCAACGGTGGCAAGGTCATCGAGATCCAGGGCACCGCCGGTGCCTCGGCGACGACGGATCGGCACGACGAGTTCGTCGCCTGGCTGACGGCGAACGATCCGTCGGTCGAGATCGTCCAGAGCGTCACCGCCGACTACAAGCGCGAGCTCGCGCTCACGGCCATGAACGACCTGCTCCAGGCCTATGGCCCGGGCGAGGTCGACGTGATCTACACCCACAACGACGCGATGGCGCTCGGCGTCGTCGCCGCGCTCGAGACCGCCGGGCGGCTCGAGGAGTTCAAGGTCGTCGGCATCGACGGCCAGAACGAGGCGATCCAGGCGATCAAGGACGGCAAGATCGTGGTGACCTTCACCTACGACAATGCCGGGATCGAGGCCTGCCAGTCGGCCGCCAAGCTGCTGGCGGGCGAGACCATCGAGAAGACCTGGGTCCTGCCGACGAACACGATCGACGCCAGCAACGTCGACGAGTGGATCGGCAAGGGCTTCTAACCCAGCCAGCGCGTCGAGGGTCGGGCGCCTCCTCCGCCCGCCCTCGACGCTCGCCGGCTCCTGGGCAGCGACGATGACCAGCGACGAGTTCGTGCTCGACATGCGCGGGATCGACAAGTCGTTCCCGGGCGCCCACGCGCTCCGCGCCGTCGACCTCTCGGTTCGACCCGGTGAGGTGCTCGGGCTGGTCGGCGAGAACGGCGCCGGCAAGTCGACCCTGGTCAAGATCCTGTCGGGTGCCTACGCGCGCGACGCCGGGGAGATCCACGTCGCGCGGCGAACGAGTCGAGGACGCCGGCCCGCAGGAGATGATCGAGCGCGGCGTCGCGATCATCTACCAGGAGCCCGCGCTCGCACCGCACCTGAGCGTCGGCGAGAACATCTTCATGGGCCGGCTGCCGACCTCGGCGCTGCGGGCTCGTCGATCGGCGGCGGCTGGCCGAGCAGACCGCCGTGGTCGCCGAGCGGCTTGGGCCTGGACCTCGATCCGCGGCGTCGGGTCGGCACGCTGAGCGTGGCCGACGGCAGATGGTCGAGATCGCGAAAGCGCTCTCGCGAGACGCCCGGCTGATCGTGCTCGACGAGCCATCCGCCGTCCTCGCCGATGCCGAGCTCGAAGGGCCTGTTCCGGGTCATGCGCCGGCTCACCGAAAAGGGCGTCGCGTTCATCTACATCTCGCATCGACTCAACGAGGTGTTCCGGATCACCGATCGCGTGACGGTCATGAAGGACGGCCGGGTCGTCGCGACGAACGCCGACCCGCGACCTGACCTCCGAGGACTCTCGTGCGGCAGATGGTGGGCCGTGACCTCGGCGACATCTACGGCGAGCGCCGGTCGTCCCCCGGTGCGGAGACGTGGTCCTGGTAGGTCCGCGGCCTGACCCGCAACGGCGTGTTCCGCGACGTCGACCTGACCGTCCACGCCGGGGAGATCGTCGGCATCGCCGGTCTGGCCGGGTCCGGGCGGACGGAGGTGCTTCGCGCCATCCACGGCGCCGACCCGATCGATGCCGGAACGGTCGAGGTCTTCGGCAAGGCGGTCACGATCGGCTCGCCGCGAGCGGCGATCGCGCTCGGGCATCGGCCTGCTGACCGAGGATCGCAAGGCGGATGGGCTCCTGCTCAACCAGGCCGTGGCCACCAACGTGACCGTCGCCCGGATGGAGGACGTGGCGCCGGGCGGCATCATCAACGCGAGGCGTGAGCGGGCCATCGTCCGCGAGCACATCTCGCGGCTCGTCGATCCGGACACCGGGCCCGCTGGCGCGGGTCCGGAACCTGTCGGGTGGCAACCAGCAGAAGGTGATCCTGGCCAAGTGGCTCCATGCCCGCTGCCGGATCCTGCTGATCGACGAGCCAACCCGCGGCGTGGACGTCGGGGCCAAGCGCGAGATCTATGGGCTGCTGCGCGACCTCGCCGCGCGCGGCGTGGGGATCGTGATGGTCTCGTCCGAGCTTCCCGAGGTGCTCGGGATCAGCGACCGCATCGTGGTCATGCGCGAGGGCCGGATCACCGCGACGCTCGATCGGGCCGATGCGACCGAGGAACGGATCATGGCCAACGCCACGCGGTCCGCGGCATGAGCGGCGAGTTCCAGACCGTCTTCGGGCGCAACCTCGTGGCCGAGCTCCGCCAGTTCGTCCACCGGCCGTACCTCGTGGTCACGATGGACTGACCTCTGGCCACGGTTCGAGGCGTCCTTTGACGACGGTCTCGCGGGCGTCCATCTCGTCGGCACCCTCGAGGTCGCCGAGCTCGAGGCGACTGCTCGACCGCTTGCCGGCGTGCGCGAGCGTGATCGGGCTCGGCGGCGGGCAGGCCATCGACGTCGCCAAGTTCATCGCCTGGCGTCGCCGGCTGCCGCTCTTCCAGGTGCCGACCGCGATGACCGTCAACGCGCCGTTCGGCCATCGAGCCGGGCTGCGACGCGACGGGATCGTCCGATACCTGGGCTGGGCCGTGCCCGAGGCGGTCTACGTCGACTTCGACGTCATCCAGTCGGCGCCCGCCGGGCTCAACCGGGCGGGCGTCGGCGACATCCTCTGCTACCACACGGCCCATGCCGACTGGCGCCTCGCCCGCGACCACGGTCGCGAGGAACCGCAGTGGCCGTACGACGAGCGGCTCGTCGAGGCCGCCCGCGAACGGCTCGACGACGTCCTGGCGCACCTCGACGACATCCGCGAGGTCAACGAGACCGGGATCCGGACCTTGATGCTCGCCCATCGCTGGGGCGGCGCGACGTTCCACGGCGCCGGCTGGAACCCGCGCCACATCGAGGGGGTGGAGCACTTCCTGTTCTACAACCTCGAGCGGCTGACCGGGCGCCACTTCATCCACGGCCAGCCGGTCGGGCTCGGCGTCTACGTCGGCTCGGTGCTCCAGGAGAACGAGCCCGACCGGATGCTCGCCGCCCTGGCCCGGGTCGGCGTGGACATCCGACCCGAGGCGATGGGCGTCACCTGGGACGACGTCGCCGAGGCGATGCTGACCCTGGGTCGGTTCGTTCGCGAGGCGGGGCTCTGGTACTCCATCGCCGACGTGCGCCCGGTCGACGAGGCCCTCGTGGAGCGCGTGCGGCAGGGCGTCGAGGGCGCCTACGGCCCGTGGGAACGACCGCGCGTGAAGATCGGGATCACGCTGCCCCAGGGCTGCGACCGCGAATACCTCGGGCTGCCGCCCGAACTCGCGTGGGAGCGGACAGTCGAGGCCGCCCAGGAAGCGGAGGCGCTCGGGTTCGAGTCGCTCTGGGTCTACGACCACTTCCAGGTGGATCCGCCGCCGGAGGAGGCGATCGTCTTCGAGCCGTTCGTGGAGCTGGCGGCGCTCGCCATGGCCACCTCGCGGGCGCGCCTCGGGCATCTCGTCCTGGCCGCGGCGTACCGCAACGCGGCGCTGACGGCGAAGGCGATCTCGACGCTGGACGTGGTCAGCGGTGGCCGCGTCGAGCTCGGGATCGGGGCGGGCTGGAAGGAGGACGAGTGGCTGGCGTACGGGTACGGCTTCCCCGACGCGCCGGAGCGCCTGGCGATCCTCGCCGACCATCTCGAGATCATCACCCGGATGCTCGGACCCGGGCGCGCGACCTACGAGGGATCGCCACGCCCACGTCATCGACGCGATCCACGAGCCCAAGGGTCTCCAGCACGCCGCGGCTGCCGATCGTCGTCGGCGGCAACGGCCCAAAGGTGACGTGGCGCCTGGCCGCCCGCTTCGCCGACGAGCTCAACCTGGATGCCCTGATGCCGGACGAGGTCGCCGCGGCGCTGCCGGTCATCGCCGAGCGATGCCGGGAGGTCGGTCGCGATCCCGAGACGCTGCGCGTGGCCGTCCACGCGGCGCAATTCGTCGATCGCCTCGTTGAGCGAAACGAACATCGCCCAGTCGAGGCCGTTGTGCTTGTCGGCGCGAACCATGCGCACGTCGGCGACGTGGTCGGTGATCTCGATCCGCACACGGTCCGTATCCAGCGAATCATGACCCGATCCCTTGACTACTCTGCGCTAACCCAAACCGAGGAGGCGCCCCGTGCCACAGGTCAGGCTTCACCGCTGCCCGCTTACGTTCATCCATACCAACGGGCATGCGTGCTGGAAAGTTCAGAAGGCACTTGACGAGCAGGGCATCGAGTACGAGGTGGTCAAGGCGCCGCTGTTTCCCCACAGCCGCCGCAAGGACGTGATCCGGATCAGCGGGCAGCCGATCGTCCCGGTGATCGAATTCGAGGACGGCTCCGGATACCGGGCCGAGTCGGACGAGATGGCGGAGACGATCGCCGCCGGCCGGCTGTTCGAGCCTGCGGGTGGGGCCGCCAGTCCGTCCACGCCTGACTGACGCCGGCTCGCCCCGGCGCCGATACGGTTCGCGCGATGACCGGAATGGCGAGCGCCGAGGGCGCCGGCGGCCCGCGGATCGCACCCGGCACGGCCGCAATCGGCCACGTCAACTTCGCGATCGCCAGGGTCATCGGCGCCACCGGCGGCGGCCCGCCGAACGTGTTCACCACCCTCGCGCGCAACCGGAGGATGTTCCGCAAGTGGCTCCGTTTCGCCGGCGCGCTCATGCCCGGCGGCAGCCTGCCCCGCGCGAGGCCGAACTGCTGATCCTGCGCGTGGCCCACAACACGGGGTCGGACTACGAGTGGCAGCAGCACGAGCGGATCGCGCGGCCGAGGGCTCCGCCGAGGAGGTCGCGCGGGTCCGCGAAGGCGCAGCCGCCGGGCTGGTCCGGCGCCAGGCGCTTCTCCTGCGCGGCCGACGAGCTCCACTCCGACCGGCGGATCGGCGAGGACACCTGGGGCGGGCTGGCCGCTCCTGAAGCCGCCGAGCTGATCGAGCTCTGCATGCTGTCGGCCACTACGAGATGCTGGCGATGACACTGAACTCGCTCGAGGTGCAGCCCGACAGTTGCCCGACTCCCCGCCGCCCCCTGAGCTTCGTGCGGCGGCTTCAGAGGATCGTCCGCAGCAGGAGAACCGCGAATGGCTGACGAGCTCTGACCGGCCGGCGGGTCGCTGATCACCGGCGCCGCCCGCGGGATCGGCGCCGCTGACCGCGAAGCGGCTGCACAGCGCGGCGCCCGGGTGGCGCTGCTGGGGCTCGAGCCCGAGCTGCTCGCCGCGACCGCCGCGGAGTGCGGCGACGCGCCCTGGTTCGAGTGCGACGTCGCCGACCGCGCGCAGGTCGACGCGGCGGTGGCCGGCGCGGTCGAGGAGCTCGGCGGCCTGGACGTGGCGTCGCCAACGCCGGCGTCGCCGCCCAGCTGCCGCTCGTCGGCGGCGATCCGGCGATCTGGGAGCAGCACGATCGCCGTCAACCTGATCGGCACCTACTACTCGTCCGCGCGGCCGGCCCCCACATCTCGCCACCCCGACGGCTACGTCCTCCTCGACGGCCTCGCTCGCCGCCGCGGTGCACCTGCCGCTGCTCGGCGCCTACAGCGCGTCCAAGGCCGGCGGTCGAGGCGCTCGGCAACACGCTGCGCGCCGAGCTCGCGCCCGACCGGCGCGCGGGTCGGCGTCGCCTACTTCGCCGAGCTCGACACCGACATGACGACGCCGCGGCTTCGGCACCGAGGCCGCCAGCGCAGCTGCCGCTGGGCGGCACGGTTTCCTGCCGGTCGCCCCGGTCGAGCCGGCATCGACGCGATCGAGCGCGGGATCGCGCCGCCGCGCGCGGCGCGTCGTCGCCCCGCGCTGGGTCGCGCCCGGTGCTGCCGATCCGGATGGCGGTCCAGCCGGTGGTCGAGCGCTGTTCGCGGCGCGAGCTCGCCGAGGCGCTCGAGATCGCGCGCGCCGAGGACGCGCCGCTGACCACGCCGCAGGAGGAGGGCGAGCAGGGCGGACCGGCCCGATAGCATCGCCCGCTCGATGGCCGAGAAGATCAAAGTCGTAAATCCGATCGTCGAGCTCGACGGCGACGAGATGACCCGGATCATCTG
>CAVSLX010000027.1:0-3726 GCA_963728735.1 uncultured Actinomycetes bacterium
CACGGTGACCGGGACGAAGGCGACGTCGCCTGCGGGTGCACCACGTGTCAGTGCAGCCCCGGCCGAGCTCCAGACACCCCGGTACCCCTCCTCACGATGTGGCCAGTGCGTGCTCGATCGCGTCGACCCGCGCCACGCAACCGAGCGCTTGGGCGCCCGTGAAGCGATCGCGGGCAAGTTGCAACGTCGCGGCCGGCTCGAGCCCGCACGCGGCCTGGGCCCTCGCGAGATCGAGCAGTGCCCACCCCATCTCGATCGTGTTCCCGAGCGCACCGAGGCGTTCGATCGCGTCGCTGAGCACGGCAACGGCGGTGACGGGATCGGGCTCAAGCAACCCTTCGACGACGCGGCCGAGGGCGATCCCGTACGGCGACCTGGCGCCGTCGCGGAGGTCGGTGTACGACATCGCGGCGTCGCGATCGCCCTGGGAAAGCAACGAGCGAACGATCGGTGGGAAGACCTCAGGCATCGCCTCGGCGTGGAACGAGCGGCCGACCGCCACCGCGGCCTGGAGGGAACGCACCGCTTCCGTGGTGTCGCCGACGATCACGGCGAGCACACCTCGCGCGTACTCGAGGACGAGCCTCAATTGGGGGTCGGGGTTTGCGTCGGCGAGCGGCGCCACCAGGTCCAGCACCCTGGTCGCCTCATCGATCTCACCTCGAAAGGAGTGCACCACCGCGAGAGCGCCTAGCCGCATACCGAGCAGCGGTTCATCGCCGATGCGCCGGGCGAGATCGACCGCTTCGAGCGTCATGGCAAGCGCCTCGTCGGTCGGCCCGCGCTGCTGGACGATCGTGTCACCGAGGTTGCCGAGCAGCCAGGCGACGTTCTGCAGCGCGCCGGCCTTGCGGGCGAGCTCCACACCCTCGGCGCTCACCTCGATCACCTTCGTGAAGTCCGACACCCAGTTCAGGCCGGTAGCCGGGTAGTTGATATACATGCGCATCAGTACGCCGAAGTCGCCGGCTGCCTTCGCGAGCCGATACGCCTCATCCATGACCTGCACGCACTCGTCCTTGCGCCCCAGCATCGAGAGCGAGACACCGAGGTCCATCATCGCGTCGGCGAGCACGACCGGAGCGTCGACCCGGGTGGCGACCTCGACGGCTCGCCGGAGCACCAGTTCGGCCCCAGCCGCGTCGCCGGTGCGCCACGCGAGCCACCCCGACGAGCGCAACGCGTCAGCCAGCTCGACGCTCTCTCCGAGCGGCTCGAGCAGCTCGATCGCGGCCTCCGCCATGGCCTCGGCGTCGTCGTTGCGGGCGAGGTCGAAGTACACACGCACCAAGCGAGCACGCCCGTACCCCTCCGCCAGACGGTCGCCTTCCTGCTCGGCGAGCTCTATCAGGCGGCGACCGATGCGTTCGTTCTCCTCGACCGTCTGAGGCCCCCACGCCGCGTCGATATGCGCTCTCGCGAGGGAGACCCGCTCGGCCAGCGGCGCCTCGATCAAGTCGGCGGCGCGAGCAGCTTCGGCATACCACGTCGATGCCTCACTCTGCAGCCAGACGGAGGCGCTGCGGTCACCGGCGGCGCGAGCCCACCGATAGACGGCCCGGGCCGCAGCCCGGTGCTCGGATCCCGCATCGCCCAGCTCGTCGCGGTAGCGCAGCGCGGCGAGCGCATGCGAGGCCACAAGCTCCGCCATCTCGTCGGCCCGCTCCCCGGCACGTTCCGCCGCCCACATCACGACCCCGGCATGCTTCTGCGCCCGCAGCTGCTTCGGCAGCGACTCATAGGCCCCGTCGCGCAACAGCAGGTGCCGGAACGAGAACTCTGCCTCGCCGCGGAAGCCCGACGTCTCGTGAGGCACGATGAGCTCCTTCACGCGCAAGCGCCCAAGCACCTCGCGGACCGCAGAGGGTTCGAGGCCCGACAGCGCCACGACCGAGCCGAGCCAGAACTCGCGGCCGACGACCGCAGCGTCCTGCAGCACGAGCTTCTCGTCGTCGGGAAGCCCGTCGAGCCGAGCTGCGATCAACCCCTGGATGGACCGTGGAACCTCGACATCGTCGATGGCGGCCGCGACCTCCCAGCGCGAGGCCTCGGTGGCCCGCAGCACGCCCCGGTCGATCAGCATCCGTACGATCTCCTCGGTGTAGAGCGGGTTGCCCTCGGCGCGCTCGACGATCATGGCCCGCAGCTCGTCGGGCACGTCGCCGGGCACGAGCTCGGCGACCATCTCCGCGTCTTCCTCGGGCGTGAGGGGGTCGAGGTAGATCGAGTTGGCGTTGCGCTTGCCGCCGCCCCAGGTGGGCCGCCGCTCGAAGAGCTCGGCGCGAGCCAGAGCCACCACCATGATCGGGCCCTGGGCCCAGTCGGCGACGTGCTCGATGAAGTCGAGCAACCCCTCGTCGGCCCAGTGGATGTCCTCGAGCACCAACACCATCGGGTAGCGGGCAGCCATGCGTTCGAGGAATCGGCGCCACGCCTCGAACAGATCCTCGCGTGAGAACGAGCGTTCGCCCGCCGACACGAGCGCGCCGATCGCGGGGGCGAGCTCCAGGTCGCCGAACAGCTCCTGCACGACGGCGTCGACCTTCGTGCGCACGACCTCGGCCGGGTCGTCCTCGAGGATCTCGCACTGCGCCTTCACCGCGTCGGCGAGCGCCGAGTACGCGGCGTTGCCGTAGGCCAGGCATCGCCCGACCCGCCAGTAGAAGAAGCTCGGCAGGCCCTCGACGTAGACAGCGAGCTCGGAGACGAGCCTCGACTTGCCAACGCCCGCCGGTCCGATGATCGTTACGAGCGACGGCCGCGCCGAGTGCTCGGTTTGCTGCAGCGTCTGCTTGAGCACCGTCAGCTCTTCGTCGCGGCCGATCAGCCGGGCTTCCATGCCGAGGGAAGGCCGCTCACCGCGACGTTTCGCGATGACCGAACGGGCGTCCCAAGCGGGCACCGCTTCGGCCTTGCCCTTCAGTGCGAGGGGCGGCAGCTCGCCGAGGTCGAACACGTCCTTCACCGCCGCGAAGACCGCCGGCCCGATCACGACATGCCCGGGGTCGGCGGCGGTCTGCAACCGAGCCGCGGTGTTCACCGCGTCGCCTGTGAGCATGCGGTCGTGCGGCCCGGTCGTGCGCTGCAGGTCGACCAGCACCTCGCCGGCCTCGATGCCGATGCGCATCGCGAGCTGCGGCTTGCCCTCGCCGGCGAACGTGCGGTTCAACTCGCTCAACACCGCCTGCATCTCGAGGGCCGCACGCACGGCGCGCTCGGGGTCGTCCTCATGGGTCTTCGGGATGCCGAACACGGCCAGCACGGCGTCACCCATGAACTTCTCGAGGTGCCCCCCGTAGCGCGTGATCTCCTCCGACAGCCGATCGAAAGTGCGGCCGACCACCGACTGCACGACCTCGGGGTCTTCCTGTTCGGCGAGGTTGGTCGAGCCGACGAGATCGGCGAACAACGCCGTCGCGAACTTCCGCTCCATGCGACCCGGCGCCGGCGCGGCATCGAGTGGCGTGGCACACGCGAGGCAGAACTTGGCACGCTCAGGGTTCTCCTCGCCACACGCCGGGCAGGTCCGCATGCGGGCGAGACTAACCTCGGGCGCACCCGCCCGCGAGGTCGTGCGCCGCGTGTCGCCGCGTGTCGACGGAGGTCCGACACTCGGTCGTGCGGACGAGGCGGTGTCCCTCGGGGGTCACCGGCGATCCGAGGGTGGGCCTCGCGTCAGCGTTGTCGGACTTGTCTCGCCTCGATCTCGGAGGCCAGATCTGGACC
>CAVSLX010000028.1:0-12193 GCA_963728735.1 uncultured Actinomycetes bacterium
GAGGAGCAGCACCGCGGCGGCCGAGGCCGCGATCCCCATCACGATCGTCGACACGTCGGGCTTGATGTACTGCATCGTGTCGTAGATCGCGAGCAGCGCGCTCACGTCGCCGCCGGGCGAGTTGATGTAGAGCGAGATGTCCTTGTCGGGATCCTCGGACTCGAGGTGGAGCAGCTGCGCCATGATCAGGTTCCCGGCGTTGTCGTCGATCGGCGTGCCGAGGAACACGATGCGGTCCTTCAACAGCCGCGAGTAGATGTCGAAGGAGCGCTCACCCCGGCTCGTCTGCTCGACGACCACGGGGACCAGGTAGTTCTGAGGGCGGTTCTTCGCGTCCATGCGCTCTACTCCTTCGTGCCGTCGTCGCCGCCCTCGGTCGGCTCCTCGGCGTCGTCGGTGACGGGGTCGGTATCGGTGTCGGGATCGGCCTGGGTGGGGGTCTCGGTCTGGATATCGGCATGCTCGACCAGAAGGTCGAGTGCTTTCGTACGGATGATATCCCCCGCGAGGGTCACGATCTGGCCGCTGCGGTCGAGTTGCCTCGCGAGTTCCTTCGCGTCGCGCTCGTACGCCTGTGCGAGCGCGTTGATCTCGGCGCCGATCTCGTCGGCCGTGACCTCGAGGTCGGCGGCCCGTGCGATCCCCTCGAGCACGAGATCGGCCTTGATCGCCCGCACGGCGTGACCTCGCGAATCCTGGATCAGGCGTTCGCGGTCCCACCCCTGGAGCTCGAGCATCTGGTCGAGCGACATGCCGACGCGCTGCGCGCGCTCCTCGGCGTGCGTCACGCGGTGGTGGGTCTCGTCCTCGATCAGCGATCCGGGGATCTCGACGTCGACGGTGTCGATCATGGCCTCGAGCACACGGTCGCGGACCACGCCTTGCGCTTCTCGCTCCTTGATCTCGGTGAGTCGCGTCCGGAGATCGTCGAGCAGCTCGGCCATCGTGTCGAACTCCGACGCCGTCCGGGCGAACTCGTCGTCCGCGTCGGGGAGCTTGACCGTCTTCACGTCCTTCACGAGCACCGTGAACGACGTCGGCGACGCCGTGAGCTCCTCGCCGAAACGTTCCGGGAGGGTGTCGTCGAACTTCAAGATGTCGCCGGGCTTCGTTCCGGGAAGCTGCCGATCGAGCTCGTCGCCGAACTCCGCGGAACCGACCGCGTAGATGTGGTCGTCGCGCGTCGCGGCTTCTTCGGGCTGGCCCCCGCGGCTCGCCGAGATGTTCGCGGTGACGAAGTCGCCGGTCTGCACCGGACGGTCGACAGGCTCGAGCTCGCCGAAGCGCTGACGGAGCCGCTGGACCCACTCGTCGATGTCGGCGTCGGTGACCTCGATCGGCGGTCGCTCGACCTTGAGGCCTCGGTAATCGTCCTCGGTGAGGTCCAGGCGCGGTCGAACCTCGACCGTTGCCGTGAAGACGAACGGCTGGCCGGGCTCGAGCTTCTCGACGTCGACGTCCGGATCGCCGATCGGCGCGAGGTCCTCGTCGCCGACCGCCTGGCGGAAGTAGGCGGGCACGCTGGCGTGGACGAACTCCTCCAGCACCGAGTCGCGACCGACCTGGGCGTCGATGATCGGCTTGGGGGCCTTGCCCTTGCGGAACCCGGGGATCTTGACCTGCTGGGCGATCTGTCGGTAGGTGCGGTCGAGATCCTTCTCGAATTCGGCGGCATCGACCTCGATCGTGAGCTTGACGGTGTGGGTATCGGTCCGTTCGACGGTCGTTTGCATAGCGTGGGGCAAGGCTACCGGAGATCGATGCGAGCGACCCCGAACGCGCAGGTGAGGAGGCCCGCGACAGGCGATCGCCCGCCTCGGCTACGCTGCTGCGCCGTGTACGACGAAGAGCTCGCGTTCGCGCATCGCGTCGCGGACCGTGCCGACCGGATCGGGCTCGAGCTGTTCCGGGCGAGCGGGCTGTCGGTTCGGCGCAAGGCCGATCGGACCCTGGTGACCGAGGCCGACCTCGCGATCGAGCGCATGGTGCGCGACGAGCTCGCCGCCGCGTTCCCGGGCGATCGGATCCTCGGCGAAGAAGAGGGCGGCTCCTTCGCCACCGACGGCCGGCTCTGGGTGCTCGACCCGATCGACGCGACGGCGAACTTCGCCCGCGGCATCCCGATCTGGGCCACGTTGCTCGGCCTGCTCGAGGATGGCGAGACCGTCGTCGGCGTCGCGAGCGCGCCCGCCCTGGGCGAGCGGTACGCGGCCGCGCGGGCGGCCGGGGCGACGATGAACGGCGAGCCGATCCGGGTCTCCGACGTCGCCGCGATCGGGGACGCGCACGTGTCGATCCACGAACCGGAGATCCTGCTGGGAGGGCCGCTCAGGCAGGCGGTCGAGCGGATCGTGGTCGACTGCTGGCGGCCGCGGGCCTTCGGGGACTTCTGGGGCCATCTGTTGGTGGCCCGCGGCGCGGTGGACGCGACGATCGAGCCCACCCTCAACCTCTGGGACGTCGCGGCGCTCCGCGTGATCGTGGCCGAAGCGGGGGGCCGGATCACCACGTTCGACGGCGACGTCGCCGGTCACGGAACCTCCGCCCTGACCACGAACGGACTCCTGCACGACGAGATCCGGCGGCGGCTCACGGCGAGCTGACGACCTGCTCAGCGCTCGATCGTGTCGCCGAGGTCGCCGGCTCGTTCGAGCACGGCGCCGGCCGCCGCCACGTCCTGCACGCCGAGGCCGGTCAGGTCGCAGATCGTGAGCTGCGCGTCGGCCGTCCTTCCCGGCGCCTCACCGGCGCAGATCGTCCCGAGCTCGACCGCGCGGTCGAACTGGTCCATCGCGTGCTGGAGCTCACCGAGCGTCGCGCATTGATCGCGCGAGTCGACGACGAGCACATCGGCCCGGCGCAGCAACGCAGGGTCGAGCTCTTGCTTGGCGACCCCGTCGGAACCCACCGCCGTGACGTGGGCGCCGTCGCGGACCCAGTCGCTCCGCACGAGCGGCTCGCGAGCGGCGGTGCACGTGAGGATCACGTCTGCCTCGCGCACCGTCGCCTCGACGTCGGCGATCACGTCGACGCGCACACCGTCGCCGAGCAGCTCCCGCAGGTCCGCGGCCGCGGCATCGGCCCGCGCGGGTCGCCGGCCCCACAGGTGGACGCGCTCGAAGCCCGGCCGCACCACCCGCAGGGCCTCGACCTGACGACGCGCCTGGATGCCCGTGCCCAGCACCGCGACCGTCGCAGGCTCCGAAGGCGCGAGGTGGCGGGCGGCCACGCCTCCGGCCGCACCGGTCCGCAGGTCGGTGAGCTCGCCGCCGTCCAGGAGCAACGCCGCCGGTGAGCCATCGCGCGCGTCGAACACGAGCACGAGCCCATCGATCGCGGCCGGATCGACGCCGGCGAACCCGCTCGCGACCTTCACCGCGTAGCGCGGGAACCCGTGCAGGTGCCCCGCCTTCACGTGGATCTCACCCTTGCGCCTCGGGGACGTCGAGATGGATCACGCCGGGGAGTTCCGCCGCGCCGGTCGAGTAGGCGGCGAACGCCGGTTCGAGGGCGTCGATGCATCCGGCCATGTCGAGCGCCGCCCGCACGTCGTCTGCCCGCAAGATGCGCACCGATCCTGCCATCGCCGCAGGCTACCTCGACCGTCGGGCCGGGCGGGACCGGTCCGGGCGGGTGTGGCTTGCCACCCATTAGGCTCGGCGCCGCATGGACGAGACCACCGCCCGATGGTTCCTGACCTCGCGGGAGCGAGGGAACGCCGCCACGAGCATCGACGCCGGACGGCCCGGCGACATGGCGTGGACCACCGGGAACCTCGTCGAGCCGATCGTGCACGGCCGCCCGTACTTCGCCCGGCTGGCCGCCGTTCTGCGCGATCTGGGCCCCGGCGACCGGATGAGCTTCACCGACTGGCGCGGCGACGAGGATCAGCTCCTCGACGACGACGGGCCGGCGCTCGGCGAGGTGCTCACGATGCTGGCTCGGCGGGGCGTCGAGGTCCGCGGGCTGCTGTGGCGTTCCCACGTGAAGGCCGCCGGGTTCAACCGGGAGGAGCACTCGCGTCTGGCCGAGCGCGTGAACGAGGCGGGTGGCACGCTCCTGCTCGATCACCGCGTCCGCTCACTCGGTTCGCACCATCAGAAGGTGGTGATCGTCGAGCGGTCGGGCGACGGGTCTCGCGACGAGGCGTTCGTCGGCGGGATCGACCTGTGTCACGGACGTCGCGACGACGCCTCGCACCGCGGCGACCCCCAGCCCGAGGACATCGAGCCCGCCTACGGCGACCGCCCGCCGTGGCACGACGTCCAGGCGCGCGTCGCCGGTCCCGCCGTCGGCGACCTCGTCGAGACGTTCCGCGAGCGGTGGAACGACCCGACGCCGATGGACGATCGACGGACCCCATGGCGCGCGCTCCTCGCACGTCTCGCTCGCGAGCCCGAGCGGCCGGGCACGATGGCGCCCGGCCCGGCCGTCCGCCCCGACGCGGGACGCCACGCCGTGCAGGTGCTCCGGACCTATCCGTCGAAGCGGCCGCCGTTCCCCTTCGCCCCCGACGGCGAGCGGAGCGTCGCGCGCGCGTACGTGAAGGCGTTCCGGCGTGCCCGGCGCCTGATCTACGTGGAGGATCAATACTTCTGGTCCACGGAGGTGGCGTCGGTGTTCGCACATGCGCTCCGCACGCAGCCGGAGCTCCGCGTGATCGTCGTGGTCCCCCGCTACCCCGATCGCGACGGACCCATCACGGGTCCTCCCCACCGGATCGGCCAGCTCGGCGTGATCGAGCAGCTGCGAGCGGTCGGTGGCGATCGTCTGGCGGTCTACGACCTCGAGGCCGAGAGCGGCACGCCGATCTACGTGCACGCGAAGGTCGTCGTGATCGACGACGTCTTCGCCGCGATCGGCTCGGACAACATGAATCGGCGGTCGTGGTCGCACGATTCCGAGGTCTCGATCGCGGTGCTGGACGACGAACATGACGAGCGCGAGCCGCGCGATCCCGCCGGGCTCGGTGACGGGGCGCGCAGGTTCGCCCGGGAGCTTCGGCTGGGCCTGTGGTGCGAGCATCTGCAGACCGACGACGCCGACGGTCTGCTCGATCCCCTCGATGCGTTCGAGGCGTTCGCCGCGTCGGCCGCTCGCCTCGAGGCGTGGCATCGCGGCGGCCGGATCGGCCCGCGCCCACACGGAAGGCTGCGTCCCCACGAGCCCCGCCCGGTTCCGACATGGGCGAGGTTCTGGGTCGAGCCCTTCTACCGCAAGATCGTCGACCCCGACGGACGTCCGCGCTCGGCCAAGCGCCGGAATCTCATCTAGCCAAAATCATCCAAGGAAAGGAGCACACCGTGGCCCAGATCGATCTGTTCCGGATGGAGCGGTACCAGTCGCTGTACTGGCATCAGGTCGACCACGACCTGTCCGAATCGGGGGTCGTGCCGATGACGATCCGCGACCTGCTCGGTCCGGAGGCCGATGCCGAGGCCTTCGTCTCGACCGCCCTCGGCTATCCCCTTTCCGAAGGCTCCCTCGAGACCCGCGCGAACATCGCGGCGTGGTACCCGGGCGCCTCCACCGAGCAGGTCACCGTCATGAACGGCGGGAGCGAGGCGAACTTCCTCGCGCTCTGGACGCTGCTCGAGCCCGGGGACCGGCTCGCGTTCATGGTGCCGAACTACATGGAGGGGTGGGGGCTCGGCCGCCACCTCGCCGAGGGCACCGACACGTTCTCGCTCGCGCTGCGCGACGGACGATGGGCGCTCGATCTGGACTCGCTCGAGCGGGCCGTGACCCCGGCGACGAAGGTCATCATGGTCTGCAACCCCGACAATCCCACGGGATCGGTGTTCTCCGAAGCCGAGATGGACGCCGTGGTCGCGGCGGCCGAGCGTGTCGGGGCGTGGATCGTCGCCGACGAGATCTATCGCGGCGCGGAGGTCGATACCGAAGATGTCACGCCCACGTTCTGGGGCCGCACCGACCGGGTCGTCGTCGCGAGCGGGCTCTCGAAGGCCTTCGCGATGCCAGGCCTGCGCGTCGGCTGGCTCGTCGCGCCGCCCGACCTCGTCGCACGCGTGTGGGAGCGCCACGACTACACGACCTTGACCCCCGGCATGGTGAGCGACCGCCTCGCCGCCCATGCGATGCAGCCCGACGTCCGGGAGCGGATCCTCGCCCGCACCCGCGGGATCATCCGCGCGAACCTTCCGAGGCTGGAAGAGTGGATCGGCACGCATCCGTCGTTCACGTCGGTGCGGCCGACGGCCGGCGCGATCACCTACGTGACGTACGACCTCCCGATCGACTCGACCGAGCTCGTCGAGCGGATCCGAACCGAGCAGAGCGTCCTGCTCGTGCCCGGCGACATGTTCGGCCTCGAGGGCACCGACGCCGGCAGGGGCATCCGGTTCGGCTACGGCTACGACATCGAGGCGACGATGAAAGGTCTCGCGCGCGCGGACGAGGTGTTCGCCTCGATCGAGTCCGGCTGATCGCGCAGGTCGCCGACGTGGCCGAGACGCCTCCGCCTACCCGGTGTCCGTGGGCGCCGCTGGACGACCCGGTCTACCTCGGGTACCACGACGAGGAATGGGGGGTGCCCGTCCACGACGATCGCCGCCTCTTCGAGATGCTGACGCTCGAAGGGGCGCAGGCCGGGCTCTCGTGGTCGACGATCCTGCACAAGCGCGAGGGATACCGGGCCGCGTTCGTCGGCTTCGACCCCGAGGCGGTGGCCGGTTTCGACGATGCAGCGATCGAAGGGCTCCTCGACGATCCCGCCATCGTGCGGAACCGCGGCAAGGTGACCTCGACCGTCTCCAACGCGCGAGCCGTCATCGAGATCCGGACCGAACACGGGTCGCTCGACAAGTACCTGTGGTCCTTCGTCGAGGGCGCACCGATCGTCAACCGATGGCGCGGGCTCGAGGAGCTCCCCGCCGAGACGCCGGTCTCCCGTGCGATGAGCGCCGACCTGAAGCGACGAGGGTTCCGTTTCGTGGGCCCTACGACCTGCTACGCGTTCATGCAGGCCGTCGGCATGGTGAACGATCACCTCGTCGGGTGCTTCCGGCAACGCCAGCTGGGAGGCTGACCGGCGGTCATGCAGGGCGTCGCACCCCGGCTACGCTACGGGCCACATCCTGCACGGACCGAGGACGTCATGGTCATTGACTCGAAGTCACCCCGTAGCGCCCGCGCGCAAGCCAAGCGCGATCTGATCATCGAATGCGCGATGCGCCAGTTCGCGGACCAGGGCTACCAGGGCGCCAAGATCGAGGACATCGCGGGCGAGCTCGGCATCGCGAAGGGCTCGATCTTCCAGCACTTCGGCTCGAAGGCCGGGCTGTTCCTGGACGCGTACAAGCGCGCCGTGTGGGCGCTTCCCTCGTGGCTCTCGGCGCCGGAGGAAACGCGCCGCGAGGGGTTCTTCTCGACCGTGCGGTTCTGGCTCGAGCGCACCGAGCACCTCGTCGCCGAGGACTGGGTCCCCTACCGGGTGGCGCTGATCGGCAACTACGGCACCGACCTCGACCTGAAGCGGGAGATCAACCGATTCCTCGTCAGCGAGGATCCCTACGGCACGCTCGAGTTCGTCGAGTGGGGGCAGGAGCGAGGCGAGGTCCGCAGCGACCTCGACCTCGAGACGATCGTGTCGATGCTGGACTGGCTCTCGGGGTCGCTGCAGGACGCGCTCGTCACCGAGGAGCTCGACCCGGGCCTGTTCCACCGGTGGTCGCACCAACCCGACCGCCAGCGCATGCGGCTCGACCACTTCGCCGTGCTGCTCGAGAGCGCGATCGGCGCGAGAGCCGAAGACGCCGAGGCCGCCGAGGCCTGAGCGCGACGACCAGGCATCAACGCGCGCCGCGAGCGAGCGCCGCGTCGGCGTCGTCGGTCGTGACCGTGCGGCGGCGATAGTTCCGCAGGGCGAAGCGATCGCAGGCGGTCTCGGCGTGGGAGCGCCGCCCGAGGACCTCCTTGAGGTACCAGTGCATCCATTCGTGGAGGTAGAGGAACCGCACGACCTCGCGTCTCGTCCGGAACGTCACGCCCTCGGTGAGCCAGATGAATCGCAGCCCCTTGCCCGCGCGCCGCTTCGCCGCGTACGGGATCACCTCGCCGAACGCGAAGAACGGATCGGGCACCTGCAGCACGATCTGCCGCTCGTCGAAATCGGTCCACGCCGCCAGGTGGGGACGGTCGCGATAGCGGAGCGGACGGACCTCGATCGCATAGCCCTGCGCCTCGGGGAACCCCTCGAGGGCGCGGCGGAGCTGCGGGGTCGTGAGGCCGTCGATCGCCGATCGCACACGCATCCGAGCCAGGGTACGGGGACCCTCCGACAACGACCCCGAGGGGCGTCGACGCTCGGTTCCGGCCCTCTGCTTCGCGATACCTTCTCCGCGGGTGACCGGGAACGCCGAGGGAGAACGCGGGCTCCGTGACGGGTTCCGCACCGTGCTGCCGTTCGGCGTCGCGGTCCTCGCCTTCGGCATCGCCTTCGGCGTGCTCGCTCGAGAAGCGGGCATGGGAACCGCCGCGCCGGTGGTGATGAGCCTGACGACCTTCGCGGGAAGCGCGCAGTTCGCAGCGGCGGCGACGATCGGCGAAGGCGGGGCGGCGGCGACCGCCATCCTCGCCGCGGTCCTCCTGAACGCCCGGTACGCGCCGATCGGCGTGAGCGTCGCGCCGTTCATGACCGGAGGGCCTGCGACGCGGTTCGTCCACGCCCAGCTCATCGTCGACGAGTCGTGGGCGGTTGCCGCCGAGGGCGAGGGCCGGTGGAACCCGCGGGTCCTGCTCGGAGCCGGTCTCGGCATCTACGTGACATGGGTCGGCGGCACGATGCTCGGCGTCGCCTTCGGCGACCTGATCGGCGATCCGGATCGGTGGGGGCTGGATGCCGCCTTTCCGGCGTTGTTCCTCGCGCTGCTCGCTCCACAGGTGCGAGAGCGCGTGCCGGCGATCGCCGCGGCGCTCGGCGCGGCGATCGCGGTGACTCCTCACGCCGTTCACGCCGCCCGGCGTTCCGATCGTCGTCGCCGGCGTCGCGTGCCTCCTCGGCCTTAGGTCGCATCGTTGAACGACACGACGGTGTGGCTCGTGGTCGCGGCGACCGGGCTGTCGACGATGGCGCTGAAGGCGGTCGGCCCGGTGTTCCTCGGCGGACGACCGTTGCCGCCACGGGTCACGGGCGTCGTGGCCCTGCTCGGTCCGGCGCTGCTCGCCGGCCTGGTCGCGATCACCACGTTCGGTGAGGGGCAGGCGCTCACGCTCGATGAGCGGCTCGCCGGCGTGGCCGTCGGAGCGATCGCGATCTGGCGCCGCGCGCCCGTCCTGCTCGTGGTGCTGCTGGCCGCCGCCACGGCCGCGTTGCTCCGCGCGGCGACCTGAGATCGATCTCGACCGGTCGCCTGACCGATGGCGTTCCGCGTGGTTGGATACGCGCCGATGCCTCGGTTCCGCGACCTCGGTCTCACGGTCGGCCAGTTCCAGCCCGGCCCACTCGACGCGATCACCGACGTCGATGGCGTGCTGTCGGCACGACGACGATCGTCGAGGGAGACGGCCCGCTCGTCGTCGGCTCCGGCCCGGTCCGCACGGGTGTCACGGTCGTGGTGCCACATGACGGCATCGGCGCCGAGCCGGTGTTCGCCGGCTGTCACCGCCTGAACGGCAACGGCGAGCTCACGGGCCTCGAATGGGTCCGGGAGTCGGGTCAGCTCACGACGCCGATCGCGATCACGAACACCCACAGCGTCGGCGTCGTCCGGGACGCGCTCGCGGCGCACGACGTCGGACGGCACGGAAGCACGAGCTCGTACTGGAGCCTCCCGGTCGTCGGAGAGACCTACGACGGCGCGCTCAACGACATCAACGGCCAGCACGTGCGACGAGAGCACGTCGACGCGGCGATCGCGTCGGCCTCGGCAGGACCCGTGCCCGAAGGCAACGTCGGCGGCGGCACCGGGATGATCTGCCACGAGTTCAAGGGCGGCACCGGCACGGCGTCGCGGGTCGTCGACGGGCACACCGTCGGCGCGCTCGTGCAAGCGAACCACGGGCGGCGCGAACGGCTCACGGTCGACGGCGTGCCGGTGGGCCGCGAGCTCCCGACGAGCGCGATCCCCTCGGCGTGGGACGACGAGGAGCGCGTGGGGCTCGCGGGCTCGGGCTCGATCATCGTCGTGCTGGCGACCGATGCGCCGCTCCTCCCCCATCAGCTGGAGCGGGTCGCCCAGCGAGCCGGGCTCGGGATCGCGAGAGCCGGAGGCGCCGGGAGAACATTCGAGCGGCGACCTGTTCATCGCCTTCTCGACCGGCAACCGCGGGGCGCTCGCGAGCTACAAGGCCGAAGGCCCCGCCGAGCCCGTCTCCCTCACGATGTTGCCCGACGCACGCGATCAGCGACCTGTTCTGGGCCGCGATCGAAGCGACCGAGGAGGCGATCCTCAACGCGCTCGTGGCCGCCGAGACGATGACGGGGCGCGACGGGATCACCGCGCACGCGCTGCCCCACGACGAGCTCGTCGCGATCATGACGCGCTACGGTCGCGGTCCGACGTGATCGGTGGTCGGGGCGGCCGGATTCGAACCGGCGACCTCGTGCTCCCAAAGCACGTGCGCTAACCAGGCTGCGCTACGCCCCGAGGCCCCGATGGTACTCGGGCCTTCCGGCCGTTGCGCCCGGGACGAAGCGCGCCTAGGGTCGTGCGTCGTGACGCCCCGTCCCCGCTCCGTCACCATCGGCTATTACTTCGGGATCGTGCTGCTCGTCGGCGTTCTCGCGATCGCCGCGGTCCTGCTCGTGCAGGTCGTGCGGCCGGCGAGCGGCCCGCGGATCGATGTGAGCCCGGCCATGGCCACGCCATGCGATCCGGGCGACGGCGCCCCGGGCTGCTACACCTTCACCGTCACGAACGCCGGTTCGGACCTCGCGGCGGTGGAGTGCCTCGTGATCCCGGCCGAGGGCACGACGGCTCGCTTCGCGACCGAACAGTCCACCACCGTGCTCACCCTGCAATCGCACGAAGAACGGATGCTCAGAACGACCGTTGATCCGTTCGTCGGCGATGCGGTGGCCGCGCCGAGCCTCAACTGCACCACCCTCTGAGCTGCCGGCGGGTCCGGCGCTACGTCGACGCTCAGACCTCGAACGCGCCGTCGCCGACGATCCGCACGCCGCCGCCGACCTTCACCGACCAGCTCGCGCCGTCGCGAGTCGACCTCGACGTGCAGGAAGCTCGGTCGGCGCACCATCTCGCCCTGCGCCACCATGACCGTCCCGGGCATGCCCGGCGAGGTCGTGCTCCGCCAGGTAGGCGCCGAGCGGACCAGCCGCCGAACCCGTCGCAGGGTCTTCGCCGATCGCTCAGCAGCCGCGGTCGAACATGCGCGCCATCACGTCGCCGTCGCCGCGGACCGCGAACAGGTAGAGGGACTCGGCGTCCGCTGGCCGCGCACACCTGGCCGCAGCGCCGGTCGTCGCGCTCGGCCCGGCGGAGCGCGGCCTCGTCGCTCACCGGCACCATCAGATGCGCCAGGCCCGTCGAGGCCGGCGACGATCGGAAGCCCGTCGACGAGATCGCCCGGCTCGAGCCCGGCGGCGCTCGCGACGAGCGCCGCGGTCGGTCGACCTCCGGGCCGAACATCGGCGGCAGCTGCTGCATCGTGGCCGTGCCGGCGTCGAGGTCGACCTCGACCGGCACGTCGCCGGCCATCGAGTCGTCTGCACCACGCGACGTCACCGACCCGGCCTCGCACGCAAGGCGAACGCGGTGCCGAGCGTGGGTGGCCGGCGAACGGCGATCTCTCCTCCGGGGTGAAGATCCGAACGTCGTAGCCGCCGTCGCGGATCGCGGTCACGAACGTCGTCTCGGAGAATCCGATCTCGCGCGCGAGCGGTCTGCATCGTCTCGCCGTCGAGGTCGTCGGGAGTCTCGGGCACCACGCAGAGCTGGTTGCCCGCGAACGGCGCCTCGGTGAACACGTCGAGCAACCGGAAGCGAACCCGCATGGCCGGGCAGTATCGCAGGCGATGAGATTGCTAGGCTGGGAGTGAAGCTCACGCGGGTGTAGCTCAATGGCAGAGTTCCAGCCTTCCAAGCTGGCTATGCGGGTTCGATTCCCGTCACCCGCTCCACCGCGGAGACGCCCCCACCCCGGGGGTAGGCTGAGCGTTCGACGCACCTGGCGCCGGTAGCTCAGAGGACAGAGCGACGGACTTCTAATCCGT
>CAVSLX010000029.1:0-6625 GCA_963728735.1 uncultured Actinomycetes bacterium
GGGCCTTCCCGCGGGGCTCGGGTCGCGTCCTCTGCGCGCGCGCCGACATCGCGCCGGAGGGCTTGGAGGTCGCGCTCGAGAGGAAGGGCTGGGAGGCCGTCCGGGTCGACGCCTATCGGACGATCCTCGCCACCTCGCTCCCGCGCGAGTCCCGCGACGCCTTCCGCCGTGGGGACATCGACGCCGTGACGTTCACGAGCGCCTCCACGGTCCGAGGGCTTCGTCCGCGCGCTCGGGGCCTCGAAGGGCACACCCAAGGTCGTCTGCATCGGACCCGTCACGGCGAGGGCGGCTCGCGACGCAGGACTGCGACCCGCAGCCGTCGCCAAGCCGCATACGGTCGACGGCCTCGATCGCAGCTCTCGAGCGTGACGCTGCCTTCTTCCGGAGGGTCCTAGACCCAGACCTCGCGGAGCGCCCGCAGCGCGTTGCCGCCGACGACCTTCGCGATCTGCTCGTCCTCGTAGCCGTGGCCCACGAGCCAGCGGATCAGGTTCGGGAACTCCGACGGGTTCTCGATCCCCTCGACGTACTCGACGGGCTCGTACTCGCCGACCTCGCCGGTGTCGAGGTTCCCCGCGTACAGGACGTGCAGTCCGACGTGGTCGCCGAAGAACGTGTCGGGGCCGAACCCGACGTGATCGATCCCCATCACGTCGACGCAGTACTCGAAGTGATCCATCATCGACTCGAGGGAGTGCCGCGGATGCGCGGGCGAGATCGTCGTGTGCGGCGACCCCTCGATCCCGATCACGCCGCCGGTCTCCGCGACCGCCTTCAGCAGGTCGTCCTCCTTCAGCTTCCGTTCCGAGAACAACGCTCGCGCGCCGGAGTGGGACAGGAAGACCGGCCGCTCGCTCGCCCGGCAGGTCTGCATCGCCGTGACGTCACCGGTGTGCGAGAGATCGATCGCCATCCCGAGCCGGTTCATCCGCCGCACCGCGTCGAGGCCGAACCGAGTGAGGCCGCCGTCCCCCGGATCCTTCACGCCGCCGCCGAGCTGGTTCGACTCGCTGTACGCGATCCCGCACATCCGGACGCCGAGCCCGAAGAGCACGTCGAGCCGGTCGAGCTCGTTCTCGATCATCGCGGCGCCTTCCATGCACGGGACCATCGCGATCCGGCCGCTGCGATGTGCCTCCTCGATGTCGTTCACCGTGCCGCCCACGATGACGGTGGATTGATGCGCCACGTCGGCCAGATGCATCCCGAGGTCGTGGATCACGTCGGTCCACTTCCAGCCGGCCTTCGACGTGATCGTCGCGGTGCCGTCGAGGAAGTTCTCGAAGACAGCGTCGAGGCCCGAAGCGGCCAGCCCCTCGTAGCCGTACCACTCGCGTCCCTCGCGGACGTACTCGTCGTTCTGGGTCATGTCCGCCGGCGTGATGCCGCAGTGGTCGTGCAAGCGAGATGCAGACGCTCTCGCGGAGCAACCGCTCGGCGCGCTCGTGATCCGCGTCGGACAGCGGATACACGAACGGCTCCACCCGCCCGATCTGCGGCGACAGCTCGAACTCCTTGTAGTCGACGCCCGGCTCCAGGTACGAGAACGACACGTAGCCGTCCCATCGCTTCTTCGGCTCCATCAGCGGTCCCTTCCTCTCTTCTGGCCTTCTCTTCTGGCGTGATCTCGGCCGCGGTACGCTCTGGCCCGTGAGCTTCCCTGATTCGAGGCCGAGACGCATGCGCCGCACACCCGCGCTCCGCTCGCTGATCCGCGAGACCGACGTGCGGCCGGGCGACCTGATCGCGCCGCTGTTCGTCAAGGAGGAGCTGAGCGAGGCCGCGCCGATCGGGTCGATGCCGGGCCAGTCGCAGCACACCCTGGAGTCGCTCCGCAAGGAGGCCGTCGAGATCGCGGAACGAGGCGTGCGAGCGTTCATCCTCTTCGCCGTCCCGGCGCGGAAGGATCCCGAGGGCTCCGAGGCATGGAACCCCGAAGGCGTCGAGTCAGCAGGCGATCGCGGCGCTCCGGGCGGAGTTCGGCGACGACGCGGTCGTGATCGGCGACCTCTGCCTCGACGAGTACACCGACCACGGGCACTGCGGCGTGCTGAACGACCTCGGCGAGGTGGAGAACGACGCGACCGTCGAGCTCTATCAGCGGATCGCGGTCGCGCAGGCCGAAGCGCGGCGCCCACCTCGTCGGACCGAGCGGGATGATGGACGGGCAGGTGGCCGCGATCCGCGCCGCGCTCGACGGCGGCGGTCATCAGGACGTCGGCATCCTCGCGTACGCCGCGAAGTTCGCCTCCTCGCTCTACGGCCCGTTCCGCGAGGCCGCCGAGGGTGCACCGCGGTTCGGCGACCGGACCGGCTACCAGGAAGACCCCGCCAACCTCGAGGAGGCACTGCGCGAGATCCGGACCGACATCGCCGAGGGCGCCGACATCGTGATGGTGAAGCCGGCACTGCCCTACCTCGACGTGATCCGTCGCGCGAAGGACGAGACCCGGTTCCCGATGGCCGCCTACCACGTGAGCGGCGAGTACGCGATGGTCAAGGCGGCGGCCGCGAACGGCTGGCTCGACGAGCGGCGCGTGGTGCTGGAGCTCCTCACGTCGATCCGGCGCGCCGGCGCCGACCTGATCCTCACGTACCACGCCAAGGACGCCGCAGACTGGCTCCGCGGCTAAGCGCTCCACGATGGCGCGTTACGTCGCATTTCTCCGCGGCATCAACGTCGGCGGCAAGAACCCGATCCCGATGGCGGGCCTGAAGACCTGCTTCGAAGACAACGGCTTCGACGACGTCCGCACGTACATCCAGAGCGGCAACGTCGCGTTCTCGTCCTCCTCGACGAACCAGGCCGAACTGACACGCCAGATCGAGCGGATGCTCAGCGACCACGTTCGCTCACTACGACGCGAGCGTGGTGATCCGCAGCCGGACCCAGATGCGAGCGATCGTCGATCGAGCTCCGAAGGGGTTCGGCACGCAGCCGGACCAGTACCGCTACGACGTGATCTTCCTCAAGCCGCCGCTCACGGCGAAGACCGCCCTGAAAGGCCTGTCGATGAAGGAGGGCGTCGATCGTGGCTGGGCGGCCAACGGCGTCCTGTACTTCTCGCGACTGACGAGCCGGGCGACGTCCAGCCGCCTGAACCGGGTCGTGGGGCTGCCGATCTATCAGCAGATGACGATCCGGAACTGGAACACGACGACGAAACTGCGCGAACTCCTCGACGCGACCGGCCGCTGACGGTTCAGCCCGTGATGGTCGCCGGGTCACAGTTGGCACCGGAGGCAGGACGCAGATCCTCTCCGCCGCTCCGGGTAGGCGCCGGACCTCAGCGCCGCCAACGCCGTTGCCCCGCCGGGCTCCACGATCAAGGGCACTCCGCCCACAGGGCGCGTTGCGCCTCTCGGATCGCTGTCCTCGACGAGGACGACGCGATCCACGTGATCTCGGACGAGCGGGAACGTGTGGTCGCCCACCCGCGCCGAGCCGAGCGAATCGGCCGCAACGCCGCCAACCGCCGGGCACGGGATCGCCCGCCTCCAACGCCGCGGTCATCGTCGCGCAGGTCACCGGTTCCACGCCGACCACGCGGACCCGCCCTCGGAACCAGGCCGCGATGCCCGCGATCAGCCCGCCCCCGCCGATCGCGACCAGCACGGTGTCGAGGTCGTGGATCTGCTCTTCGAGCTCCATCCCGATCGTGCCTTGCCCGGCGATCACCTCCGGCTGGTCGAACGGGTGCATGAGCAGCGCCCGAGTTTCCTGCTGCCGGGTGGCGAGCGCCGCCTGCGCCTCCGCGTAGTACCCGTCGACGATCGTCACGCTGGCGCCATATCCGCGCACGCGGGCCACCTTGGCTTCGGGCGATGTCGAGGGGATGAAGATCTCGGCCGGCACGCCGGTCGCTCGCGCCGCGTACGCGACGGCCGAGCCGAAGTTGCCGCCGGATGCGGCGATCACGCCGGCCGGCGGGACGTCGCTCGACAGGAGCTTGTTGAAGGCGCCCCGGGGCTTGAACGAGCCGGTGTGCTGGAGGAGCTCGAGCTTCGCGACGATGGAGGCGCCGTGCAACTCGCCGAGCTCGAGCACCGGCGTCCGTCGCACCCGGCCGGCGATCCGCTCGGCGGCGGCGCGAACATCATCGGGTTCGACGGTCACGGGCGCATCCAACCACAGGCGACGCATCCCTAGACTCCCGGCCGTGGGTCGATCGGACGAGCTCTTCGAGCGCGCACTGCGCACGATCCCCGGGGGCGTGAACTCGCCTGTGCGCGCGTTCGGCGCCGTCGGCGGGATCCCGCGGTTCGCCGCCCGGGGCGAGGGCGCCTCCCTCGAGGACGCCGACGGACGCCGCTACGTCGACCTGTGCCAGTCGTGGGGAGCCTTGCTGTTCGGGCACGCGAGGAAGGAGATCGTCGAGGCTGCCGTCGAGGCGGCGTCGCGTGGCACGTCCTTCGGCGTCCCGACCGAGAACGAGGTCCTCCTCGCGGAGCGGATCGTGGACATGGTCCCGTCGGTCGAACAGGTGCGACTCGTCTCTTCCGGAACCGAGGCCGCGATGTCGGCGATCCGCCTCGCTCGCGCGGCCACCGGGAAAGAGACGTTGATCAAGCTCGATGGCTGCTACCACGGACACTCCGACGCGCTGCTGGCGCGCGGCGCCGGGAGCGGGGTGGCTACGTTCGGGATCCCGGGCACGCCCGGCGTCACCGCCGGCGCCGCGCACGACACGGTGATCGCGCCCTTCAACGACCTCGCCGGGATGGCATCACTCTTCGAGGCGAACGAAGGAACGGTCGCCGCGCTGATCGTCGAGCCGGTCCCCGCGAACATGGGGGTCGTGCCGCCCGAGCCCGGCTACCTCGAGGGACTCCGTGTCCTCTGCGACGAGCACAACGCGCTGCTGGTCTTCGACGAGGTGATCACCGGATTCCGGATCGCGCGCGGCGGCGCGCAGGAGCGCTACGGAGTCACGCCCGACCTCACGGTGCTCGGCAAGGTGATGGGCGGCGGGTTCCCGTGCGCCGCGTTCGGCGGCCGGACGCGACCTGATGGAGCGGCTTGCGCCCGCCGGCCCCGTCTACCAGGCGGGAACGCTCAGCGGGAACCCGGTCGCGGTGGCGGCGGGCCTGGCGGCCCTCGACCTCATCGACCGCGAGGATCCCTACCCGGGATTGGAGGCGACCGCGGAGGACCTCCAAGCCGGTCTCGCCTCGGCGTTCGAGGCGAACGGGATCGACGCGACGATCAACCGGGCCGGTTCGCTCCTCAGCGTGTTCTTCTCGAAGGGTCCGGTCAGGAACTTCGACGACGCGAAAGCAGCCGACCACGTGCGGTTCGCGCGGTTCTTCCACCACATGCTGGACGAGGGTGTCTACCTGCCGCCGTCGGGCTACGAGCTGTGGACGCTCTGTACTGCCTTCGGCGGGTCGGAACGGGAAACGGTGCTCGGGGCGGCCGGCCGCTTCCGCGACTGACCGCCCCGATGCTCACACCAGCGTGAGGGTGGTCTCCTGCGCTGCCAACGGCTCGTCGCCGTCGGACGCGGGCTCGGTGGCGATGCAGAACGTCCCCACGATGTGCTCGCCCGCGTCATGCGTCGGCGCGACGCGGCACCACATGCGCCCCTCGACCCCGACGAGGCTGAACGTGACCGTCTCCCCGGTGAGGGCGGCCGAGTGGGCCTCGAGGATCGGGAGGCTCTCCCCCTCCATCCCGAACGCTTCCAGCAGCTCACGGCCGTCGAGGAAGCGAGGGTGGATCCCCAGATGCTGGGAGGCGACCCACGAGACCCCTCGGAGTCGGAGCGATCCGTCCGTGGTCCACATGACCGCCGGGAAGTGACCCCCGTCCTCGTCGCCGGGCGTCGGCTGATGGCGAGGCGGTGTCCAATCGACCGTGTCCGTGATCCCGATGAGCTCCCACTGTCGCATGTGCCCTCCTCCTCGGTGCGGCTCCCCCTTCACTACCCGATATCGGGTACCTAGGCCAGGTCGGCGTATCGGCGAAGAGGACCATTTCGGACTTCCCCGAGGGCACTAGGGCTTCCGATGGAGGGCGAGGCGTTGCTTCTCTGCAACGGATCGGGCCCCGACTGGGACTATGAGGTACGAACCTCCATCAGAAAGGACCTGACATGCCAACCGAGACCGCCACCTTCGGCGCCGGCTGCTTCTGGGGCGTCGAGCACCTCTTCCGGAAGGTCCCCGGCGTGACCGAGGCGGTATCCGGGTACAGCGGGGGGATCGTCGAGAACCCCACATACCGACAGGTCTGCAGCGACACGACAGGCCACGCGGAGGTCGTCGAGGTGACGTTCGACCCCGAGATCGTCTCCTACGAGCAGCTCCTCGAGGTGTTCTGGGCGATGCACGACCCGACCCAGGTGGATCGTCAGGGGCCGGATCGCGGCTCGCAGTACCGGAGCATCATCCTCACGCACTCGGACGAACAGCAGACACAGGCGGAGGCCTCACGCGATCGCGCGCAGTCTCGCTACCCGCAACCGATCGCGACCGAGATCCGGCCGCACGTGGCCTTCTACGCAGCCGAGGCCTACCACCAGCGCTACTACCTGAACAACGGCCACGAGCCGTACTGCCACGCGATCCCGCCGGGGCTGCTCGAAGAGCTCGGTCTCGTCAACGCGTAACGGCTCAACCG
>CAVSLX010000030.1:0-138849 GCA_963728735.1 uncultured Actinomycetes bacterium
TCAAGCTTGCCCAGGCCATCGGGTCAGCGATGGGCAGCCTGATGCGCACTGACGTCAACCAGCTCGCATTCGATCCGGCGCCACCGACCAGGGCGAAAAGCGGCCGACAAGCTCCCGGGTCGGGCTTCTGCCGCCCTGGCCGAGCCGCGTGACAACCCGATGTCGCCGCTGACGCCGGCCGGCTACGTGAAGCACCGGATCGAGGCACAGCTGACGTGGTACCTCGCGAAGGCTGCTTCCCTCGAGCGGCAGGCCCGGTGGTTGCGCTGGCTGGCCATCGCCTTCGGGGCGGCCGGTACGTTCCTGGCAGCCATCGGAATTCCAGATCTGGGTCGCGGTGACGACCGCGGTCGTCGGCGTCTACGCCACGATCGTCGAGTCGTGGCAACTGGAGACCTCGGTGACGTTCTACAACCAGGCCGCGACGGATCTCGCCGCGATCCGCTCATGGTGGCGGGCCCTCCCGCCGTCGCAGCAGAACAGCCAGGCGACGATCGATCGGCTTGTCGAGCGCTGGGACCGGGGGGTCCGCGGCGACATGTCGGCTGGGTGCAGGAGATGCAGGACGCGGATGACCCGGTTCCAACTGGAGGAATGGGACGAACAGGCAGGCGAGTCGCGAACGGCGCGAGGGCGACGCAGACGAGCCAGCAGGACCTTAACTCGAGGCGAACCTCGCGCCAGGCGACGGGGACGAGTCGACAGCTCTGACGGAGGCGACCGGGTCATCGGCGGCGCGTACGATAGCCGCGATGCTGGAGGGACGTCTGGTCCGGCTGCGACCCGTTCGCGAGAGCGGACCTCGACCGCCTGTACGAGGCGCACATCGCCATTCGCGCCCGCGGCGCCTACTTCCCTCTCGGGGTGCTGTCCGAGTCCACCTTCCGCCGCGAGTTCGCGGAGAACGGCTTCTGGCAGAAGACCGAGGGGATGCTCGTGATCGCGACCGCGCGAGGGCGAGATCGCCGGCCACATCGAGTTCTTCCGGCCGGTCGCGTACTGGGATGCGTTCGAGCTGTCGTACCAGCTCTACGACGACCGCCATGCGGGCCACGGCTACGTGACCGAGGCGGTCCAGCTCCTCGTCGACTACCTGTTCGGCGAACAAGAAGGAGCACCGCATCCAGCTCGTCATCGTGCCCGAGAACGCCGCCTCGCGGCGGATCGCCGAGAAGTGCGGGTTCACGCTCGAGGGGACGGTGCGCGGCGCGTTCTTCAACGGGGGCCGGAACCAGGACGTCCTGCTCTATTCGCTGCTGCGGACGGACCCGCGGCCGTGGGCCACCGGGACCGCCAAGGACGGCTGACGTTAGGCGAATTCGGGCAGCCAACTCTGCCCGTCCGGGCGCCTGATGGGAACTGGCATCCGGCGCCACCATGTGGATGATCGAGGCCAGGCCGCATAGGGTTTCTCATGAGCCAGAAAGGCGCGCCTCGAAAGGCGAGAGAAGACTGGGTCGAGTACGTCGATCCGGATGGCCGGTTTCGACTCCGCCTTCCGCCCGGCGTCGCCCTGAAGTCGACCCGACGGTCTCGGACGGCGAGTCATACGCGTGCTGGACCCCCCGGCCGAAGGTCGGCACGTTCTCGATCCGCGTCGAACCCCGGCCGGGCCAGCGTCCGGAGGACATGCTCGCCCGCGAACGGGAAGGCGGCCACGTCATCGTCGAGGCGGACAACTCGAAGACCGAGGGCGCGTGGCTGGTCCGCCGTCTGCGCTATCGCGCATCCCGCACGCGGCCCAGGACGACGCGGCGGGATCCGCGCACCCGGACGATCGAGCACGATGAGGGCGGGGCCCAGGAGTGGCTCGTCGCGTTCACGTTCTGGCGGGGCGGCAACTATGTGGCACAGGTCGGCTTCCGGGGGCTGGTCTCCGCTGAGCCTGAGATCCCGAGACCCTGGAGCAGGTCGCCGAGAACTTCGGGCTCCTTCGCTGGACTGAGCGATGGGGCTGGACGGGCGCGCAGCGACTCGCGATCGATCGGAGCCCGACGCAGGTCGCGGCGCGGCGAGTCCAGCCAGCCAATGGGGGTCGGCCGGCATTCGACCCGATGATCGCGGTCATCGACCTCGGGCTCGACGGTGTCGCCCGCGCGGGACGTCGTGGCGATCCAGCGCATCGCCGGGAACCCGCATCACCGGCGTGCTCACCGTCCAACAAGCACGCCGACGTCGGCCGACCCGTGCCACCCAGGAGGCGGAGGCGGCCTCGACGATGGCCCTGCTCCGACGCGTACAAGGCAACATGCTCCGGAGTCGAAATCGAACGACCCGCAACACGGCCGGACTGTTCTCGCCGCGCCGTGGCCGACCGGCTCGACTGGCGTTCTCCCCGCTGACCCTCGCAGTGACAGCGCACGGCTCGTGCGGCTGAGCGGCGGCGATCCGGACGTCGACGCCTACTACTTTACGGTCTCCGCAGGCAACCAGCACAACCTGGGACCGGAAACGCTGGGCACGGTGGAGGGCAACACGATCCTCGTCCGGGGCAAGGTCGACGGTGACTGGCAGAGCGAGGACGACCTGATCTCGACGTTCTCCCCGAGTCGAGCCATCTCCTCATCTCCGCCTACGGCGAGCATCCGCGCACGGAGACCAGCGCCTCGAGCTTCGACCGCTACAAGGACGAGTTCCGCGCCTACTGGATGAGGCCGTTGGTGCCTATGCGGGTATCCGCGACCTCGACCGCAAGGCACGCAAGATCAAGGAGCACCTCGTCGGGCGGAATCGACGAGCCATGACCGGCTACGAGGACCTCCACAACCGTTACTGGAGACGGGCCAACGTCGCCTCCGGGCACAGGTCGACGGCCACATGCGCCCCGACGGCTTCAATCTGTCCAACAGCCCCGACCAGGATCGGTTCTTCGAGATCCTGTCCGGCATTCCTGCGGGCACGGCGACGGTCGACGAGGCCGTGATCCTGGCGACGAGGATGTCCCCGATCGACCGCCGGGAGAGCAGCGCGAGCCCGCTCGTCCGTCGTCTATACGGTCGACTCGACGCCGACGCCGCGGGCCGGATCCGCACCGCCCTCTCGTTCCCGCATTCGGCCGAGGACGCGCTCGAGCTGAACCCGACGCGCAGCCCACGGGTCCAGACGTTCCTCGAGACGATCGCGCTGCGCGACGCGGTGGAGCTGCCGATCCGCTACGGACGCCTGGCGGAGCGCGAGCGGGAGGCAATCTCGATGAACGCGTCCATCTTCAAGTACATGGATCGACACCTCGACTGAAATCGGCTCCGGGCATCCACGTACGCGATGGTCAACAGCAAACGGGTCGACCAGTTCGACGCCATGGACGACTTCCTCGATGCGTGCCTGGGTGCCCAGGTCACGGCAGCGGTGGAGGGCGGCATGACGACGGTGCCGGCCGACGTCCAGGCCGCACTCGACCGGCTCGTCTTCATATCGCGGCTGTCGCTGTATCGGCCGCTCGAGGACGTCCGGCGGGAGTACGTCGACGCGCTGCCACAACCGGTCCGTGGGCGACTCCTCCACGCACTGACGGAGGAAGGGGAGCACTAGCGGCAAGGGGTCGGGGGTGCGCTCGCTATCCTTGGACGCGTGACCGATGTCCTTCGACGACACGCCGTCCGCGTCTCCGGTAACGACGCGGGGCAGCCGATGCTGTTCGCCCATGGGTTCGGCTGCGACCAGACCCTGTGGCGGTTCGTCGCCCCGTCCTTCGAAGACCGGTACCGGGTCATCACCTTCGACTACGTCGGGGCCGGCGCATCCGACCGCGCGGCCTACGACCGGCCAGGTATTCGACGCTCAACGGGTACGCGGACGAATCCTCGAGATTGCCGGGTGCTCGACCTCCGCGACGTCGTGCTCGTTGCCCACTCCGTGAGCGCAACGATCGCCATGCTCGCGGCCATCGCCGACCCCAGCCGGTCGGTCGGGCTCGTTCTCGTCCCCCGTCGCCGCGCTATATCGACGACGAGCCCGAGTACCGGGGCGGGTTCACCCGAACCGATATCGACGGCCTGCTCGAGATGATGGACGTGAACGCCATGGGCGGGCCGCGTACCTCGCGCCGGTCGTGATGGGCAATCCGGATCGGCCCGAGCTTACGGCCGACCTGGAGACGACCTTCTGCTCCATCGACCCCCTCATGGCGCGCCAGTTCGCCGGGGTCACGTTCCTCGCCGACAACCGCGCGGACCTGGCCAGGGTGACGACCCCGTCTCTGATCCTGCAGGTCGAGCACGACGCGGTGGCGCCGATGGAGGTCGGTGCCTTCACGCCGCCTGCGGACAGCACCCTCGTGTGATCGACGCGATCGGACACTGCCCGCACGTGAGCCATCCCACCGAGACGATCGAGACGATCCGTACATACCTCGAGGAACGACGCGGCGTCGAGGGGCCGCCCGCCAGGGACTCGCGGATGGATGACCTGCCCGGCGGAGTCATCGACCCTGACGAGCGACATGCGAATCCGCGCCGCAAATCGCACCATGGGCGCGCTCGTCGGGCGCTCGCCGGACGAATTGATCGGCGAACCGATCGACCTTGTCCTGTCTCCGCCATCGCGGATCCTCTTCCAGACCCACGTCTCCCGGCGCTCAAGGCGCAGGGTCGCGTCGAGGAGGTATTCCTCACCCTCGCGACGGTCACCGGCGAGCCGACCCGGTCCTGTTCAACGCCGTCCTCGCCCCCGACTCCGCAGCCGTCAGGTACGACGCGTTGATGGTCGGATCCTCGCTCGGGCCCGTTGGGAGACCGACCTGCTCGCTGCCACGCGGGCCATGGAACGGAGCGCGCAGCGAGCCAACGGCTCGCCGAGGAGCTCGCGACGGCGGCGCGGGAACTGGAGGCTCGCCACGCCGAAGAGGAGCGGAACCGGGGGTTCCGGGACGCCTCATGGGCGTGATCAGCCACGAGCTGCGAACGCCGATCACGACGATCTACGGCATGAGCCACCTCCTCCGGCAGCGCCACGGGTCGATGGCGCCCGAGTTCTCAACGAGCGCCTCGCGGACATCGAGCTGGAGTCCTGTTCATCACGGCCTGTGGGACTACGATCTCACGTCGCCGCCGAGCCTCGCGACGGTCACCGTGGACGGGAAGCAGATCGATGTTGTCGCGCAGGCGTCCAAGCAAGGCTTCCTGTACGTATTCGATCGCGTCACCGGCGAGCCTGTCTGGCCGATCGAGGAACGCCCCGTCAACACGACGACCGATGTACCAGGAGAACGGGCGTATCCGACACAACCGTTCCCGACGAAACCGCCGGCCTTCTCGGCGCAGGGGGTCTCGCTGGACGATGCCAACGATCTCACGCCGGAGATCAACGCGCTGGCGCGCGCGGAGATGAGCAGGTTCCGTCTCGGGCCGCTCTTTACGCCCCCAAGCTTGCGAGGCACGCTCCAGCGTCCGACGACTGCGGGCGGCGCGAACTGGGGCGGCACCGGCCTGGATCCGGAGACCGGACTTCTCTATCTGCGGACGAGTGAAGGCACGTCCTCCAATCAGGTCTGCAAGAACGATGGGTCTGTTCCCGATCTGGACGTCGAATACTCGAACAACTGCGAGTACGGCGCCGCGAACCAAATCTTCCAGGGCCACGATGGCGGTCCCGTCAAGCGGGCGACCTCCGAGGCGACGCCCGGCAGCAAGCTGGGACCGATTCCGCTGATCAAGCCGCCGTATGCCACGCTCGTCGCGATGAACCTCAACAAGGGCGAGATCGCTTGGCGCGTTCCGCTCGGCGAAGGGAGCCCCGCGATCCGCCGTCATCCGTTGTTGAAAGGCGTCGCCTTGCCGGAGCGGCTCGGGACACCGGGACCAAACAGCGTGCTTGTCACTAAAGCTGGACTTGTGTTTATCGGCGGAGGCGATCCGTACTTGTACACGTTCGACAAGGCTACCGGGAAGGAGCTCTGGCGAGTCGCCACGCCGCGCCAGACTCTCGCGAACCCCATGACCTATCGCGCGCGCAGCGGCCGCCAGTTCGTGTTGATAGCCGGTGGCGCAGGGCCCGATGCCATACTCACGGCCTTTGCCCTGGGTACGGGAACGCGGCCGACGACCACCGCCGCCACGCAGCCGGCGGCAACTCCCCCGGCGGGTTCCACCGCCGCGGCGGCGCCTACGCAGGCGCGATCAGGCGAGGAAGCGTTTCGCGCCGTGTGTCAGTCGTGTCACGGCACGAACGGCCGCGGTGGGCTCGCGCCGTCGCTCGTACCGCTGTCGAAGGGGGCGGACGAAGTGGCGGCTATCGTGCGCGAGGGCACTGGGCAGATGCCACCGGTGTCGTCCACAGAGCTCAGCGACGCCGAAGTGACCAGAATCGTCGAGCACCTACGTTCGCTGCGATAGCGCGAGGCCCTCGCGGATCTTCGATTTCAGCTTCGTGATGTAGCGCTGCTGATGCTCCGCATCGTAGCCTGCGGCACGAAAGACGTCGCGCCATTGTCCATTCGAGAGGCGCGACAGCAGGCTGCACGTCCACACGACGTCGTCGATGGTCAGCGCATCCAGCAACGGCCCGTTCACGCCTCCGTAGTCGAACTTGACGCGGCGCCCGTGCACGCTCTCGATGAATTTCTGTGCCTCGAAGTCTTCAACGTCGTTGCGCGATCCCTGAGGAATGCTCTTGAGCGGAAGCCACCTCAGGAGGTGTGGAAAACTCGTTTTGCCGAGCGACGCACCCAAGTCGCGCACGACGTAAAGGCGGCGGGAGACGCCGTTTCTGGCTCTGACCTCGTAGATCTTGTTATTCGATGTTTTCCAATCCCAGTTGTTCAGGATCAGGTTGGCCACGATCAAGCCGTTGAATGGCCGAGTGCCGACAAAGGGATTGTCGCGCCACGACCAGTCCGAGAGCACTTTCTGATCCCCTGGCTCGCGGCGAAACCGAGCGCGCCCCTGGATTCCCGACTGAGCGTCTGCGCCAACGAGCGTCCAGTTTTCGAGCAAGTACGTCTCGGGCTGGTGGTACCCAATCGCCCACAGCAGCCGTGACACCACGACCTCCGGCTGCGCTTCGTCCCCAAGCTTTACGCTCCAGTGGACGCCCAGCGGATCGCGCACGTCGTAGCCGCGGCTGTAGCCCTTGGTGTCGGTCAACACGAACTCGTATCTGACACGAGGATTGGGCGCCAGGGAGCGTCCGCCCGCCCCATAGAAGAGATTCCGCGATTCCAGATCGCGCGGCTCCATCCACAGCTGACTGACGTTGAGGCTACGCGGTGTCTCAGTTGGGGTCTGAGCCCGGCCGGCGCAGGACGTTGCTGCCAGAGCTGAGACGAAAACCACGCCCGCGTTTCGAAGGATCGAAGGCACGTCACTGATGACACGCAACGAGCGTGCCTTCGCTCATTCCATACGCTATGAGTAGCCGCGGCTCAGTCCAGGCTGAGCGGTGCGTCGAGCCTCACCCGAAGGATGGTCCCCGCCGCCAGCTCGACATCTTCGCCATCGGTGGCGGCGGTCACGCCGCCTCCGCCGATCAGGATCCCGATCGCGGCGCCTTTCACGCCTCCGAGGATCGCGCCCAATACCGCGCCGACGCCGGCGCCCGCGCCAATCCTGCCGATCTCGCCGCGGATCCCTTCGCTCTCGAGCGCCTGCTGCACCGACGCTCGAATCGGATAGGAACGATTGCCGATCGTGATGCGCTCGAAGGCCACCTTCAGACTGCCTTTGCGCTCGATTCGCCCCGCCTTCGTCACCCCATTCACGATCCCATGCATCGTTGAACCAGCAGGCACGATCACGCGATCCCCGTCGCGCAGGTCTACCAGCGTTGTGGCCTCGAAGCGGTCTTCAACCTGAGCAGTTTCGGAGCTGAGCAAGCGTTCAAGGCGAACATCGAACTCGGTCCCGATCGGAATCTCTGAGGAATCCCCGCGTCCTGTCGTCGCCGCTGGTCGCTCCTTCGACTCCCGCGCCGACGCGCCAGGTAGCGAGCGCCCGGACGCCCGTGCGTCGATGTCCTCTATCCGGTCGCGGAGAAGCCAGAAATCCTGGCGGGCGATCGACTCCTTCTTGCGGAGTTTGACCTTCATGTAGGTCACCTCCTCGCGGGCATCGTCGAGCTCGCGGCGAAGCTGCGACGCAACGGTCGAGTCGCGTCCGTCGAGCTGTCCAATCAATCGACCGGCGCTGTCGAGGCGACCCTCCAGCCGTTCGATATCAGCCGAGGTCACGGGCGTCTGGCCGAAAGCCGGGAGTGCAACTATCAGCACGAACAGCAGAGGCCAAAGCAGATTCTTTCGGGCAACCATAAGGATCCTCTCCATGGCAGGTTCGAACGAACACCGTGCAAAAGGGAGACCGACGTCATGACATCCTTAACGCGTCGCGTGAGCCTGTGAGGAGGTCCAGATGGACATGTGGCTCGGGGCCGTCTTGTCGGTAGCGGTCGGCGCGGGATTGGCGGCGGCGGCGGGCCTTCGCGTGTTCGTCCCCCTCCTTCTTCTCGGGGGAGCGGCGCGCTTCGGCTGGATTGGATTGGCTGGCGACTTCCAATGGCTCGCGTCGGACTGGGTGCTCGCGGGGCTCGCAGCTGCGGCGATCCTGGAGATTGCCGCCTACCATGTGCCCTTCGTCGATCATCTCCTCGACATTGCTGCGACGCCTGCAGCCGTTCTCGCAGGCATGCTCCTCACCGCGGCTGTCGTGACAGACCTTCCACCGTCCATTCGGTGGGCGGCAGCGATCATCGCCGGCGGCGGCACGGCGGGCGTGGTTCAGAGTCTGACGTCGATTCTTCGTGTCCAAAGCACGGCGACCACCGGCGGCCTCGGGAACCCGGTGCTGGCCACACTCGAGTGGATCGGCGCCGGTGTCACGTCGATTGTGTCGATCCTCGTGCCAGCGCTCGCGCTCGCGATTGTCACAGGCGTGCTCCTGCTGGCCGTCCGAACGGGCCGACGGCTCCTCAGGCGCCGCAAGAACCGCGGGGCTTCAACGTTCACCACGGGCTGATAGACTGTTGCGCGCTCGTCGAGCACACTAGAGAGGGACTGACATGAACACCAGGGTAAACGCGTTGGTGCGCGTTGCCGTCGCGGCATGCGGCATCACGTTCGGTCCCGCGGCGGACCCCGTGGTGGCCCAGACGCCACGCTACGAAGTGTGGACGGTGGATCAGTCCGACACGCGTGGCGCAAAACATGGCGGCACGCTGTACATCTTTGCAGGCGCGGATCTCGAGGGCGCCAATCCGTCAGCCGCAAAGCCGGTGCAGGTTGTCGATCTGGGCGCGGCCACGTCGGCAATGTGCCTGGAACGAACGGGGGCCAACCCGGTTCGCCCGCACATGCTGCTGTTCAACCGCGATTACACGCATGCCGTTCTCGCCTTCGTGGCGAGCGGCCACGTTGCGATTTTCAACGCGGCCACGCGCGAGCCTGTGGCATGCGTTCGAACCAGCCAGTCGCCCACGGGGCAGCAGGCGCACGCTGCGTTCCCCGCGCCCGACGGCTCGTACGTGCTCGTCGCCAACCAGAATGGCAAGCGACTGGAGCGGATTGACACCGACTTCGCCGCGAACCGCTACGCCCACAACACGGCAGCAACGCTCGATCTGGCCACGTGCAAGACGCCGAGCGGCGCCGAGTGCCAGCTGGCCGCCGCGCGGCCCGACAACGCGCCCATTTGCCCGGTCATCAGCAATGCGGGCGATCTCGCGTTCGTGACCCTGCGCGGAGGTGGCATGCTCGTCGTCGATCCCCGGCAGACACCGATGCGCATCGTCGCCGAGTACAACATGGCCAGCGTCAAAGGAAACGGGTGCGGCGGCGTGCAGGTCGGCTCGCAGATGTATGTGAACTCGGGCGGCCGACCCGGGGTGATGGAGCACCTCCACGTGTACGGCTTCGACGTCTACCGGTTCGCACTGGGATCGTTCGACGCAGCCAAACCGGCAACCGCGCCGAACACACCGGCGCCGACGCGTGTGTTCTCGGCCGAAGGACAACACGATTCGCACGGGATGGTCGCGGCCGGCGGCGGCGCGTACGTGTGGGTGGCCGATCGCCACGGCGACGTCGTCGAAATCCTCGCGACCGCGAACGACTCGCGCGTCAAGACCGTTTCGTTGAACGGCGCTCTGACGGCCAACGCCGCCCCCGACCTGACGGACATCTCGCCGCGCGGCGATCGCGTGTTCATGGCGTTTCGGGGTCCCACGCCACTCAGCGGCGATCCGCACAACGCGACCGGCGCGACCCCCGGGCTGGCGGTTCTGGAGGTGTTGGAGAACGGACGGGACGGCAGGCTCACGGCTCTGATCCGGTTGACGAACGCCGGCGCGGACGGGGTGGAGCGCGCCGATCCACACGCAGTGCGGGTCAGCGAATCAACTAGCCAGACCTGCGCGGCAACATGCCATCGCGACGGCCGCTTCGAGCGCGGGCGCGCGCTGAGCCTTCCCCACGTTCACATGCCGACTGCCATCGCAAGCGCACCACTGAACATCCTGCTGCCAACGATCGGCAGCGCGGGCGATGTGCATCCGGTGATCGCGCTGGCCGTGGCGCTTCAGCAGCGTGGCCACCGTCCCACCGTGCTGACGAACCCGTTCTTTCAGGAATTGATCGAGGCGCAAGGTCTCCGATTTCTGCCTGTCGGAACGATCGAGGGAGCACGCGCGACGATCGCGGATCCCAATCTATGGCATCCGCGCAAGGGCTTTGGCGTCATCGCGCGGCGCGCCATCGTGCCGTCGATTGAAGAGACCTACCGCCATATCGAGCGCCACGCGGACGACAGAACGGTCGTCGCTTCGTCCGGCATCGCCTTCGGGGCGCGGCTCGCACACGAGCGGCTGGGCGTGCCGCTTGCAACCGTTCATCTGCAGCCGAGCATTATCCGGAGCCTGGTCGATCAGGGGATGGCGGGCAACGTCCGGATCTCCGCGTCGCAGCCGATGTGGTTCAAGAAAGCGTTCTTCCATCTCGCCGATTGGGCGCTGATCGACCGCGAGCTCAAACGACCGCTGAACGAGCTGCGCGCAACGCTTGGGCTCCCGCCAGTCGCTCACGTGATGCATCAGTGGATGCATTCACCACAGCTCGTCATCGGTTTTTTCCCGGAGTGGTTTGCCGCGCATCAGCCGGACTGGCCGGCGAACATGCATCTCGTCGGATTTCCCTTGTGGGACACGGGAGCGGCGCGCCTCCTGCCGCCCGAGGCCGACGAGTTTCTCGAGAAGGGCGATGCACCGGTCGTCTTCACCCCGGGATCGGCGGCTGCAACCATGCATCGGTTCTTCGCGGAATCCGTGACCGCGGCGCGCGAGCTCGGCGTGCGAGCCATGCTTGTCACGAATTTTCCGGAGCAGGTCCCAACGGATCTCCCATCACGCGTGAAGGTCTTTCCCTACCTGCCGTTCAGCAAGCTCCTCCATCGTACGGCGCTGCTCGTTTACCACGGCGGCATCGGCACGCTGGCGCAAACGATCAAAGCGGCGATTCCCCACATCGTCGTCCCGAACGGCCACTACGAAGACCTCTTCGTGCCGATGTTCGGCGGGTACGCCGCGCGCAACGCCGCGGCCGGCGCCGTGGCGTTCGAGGCCCTCACCGGCCAGGCGCTCGACGACGAAGCCCTGCGAGAGGGGCTCGCCACCACGCGATCACCCGGACGCCTCGAGGTGGTCGCTCGCTCGCCGCTCCTGATCGTCGACGGCGCGCACAATCCCGCGGGGGCCGAGGCGCTGGCCGAGGCGATGGGGGAGTTCTTCACCTGGGAACGCCTCCACCTCGTGATCGCCGTGAGCGCGAACAAAGATCTCGCCGGGATGCTCGCGCCGCTCGCGCCGCTCGCCGACGTCGCGTACGCGACGCGCAACGACAGCGTGCGCAGCGCCGACGCCGACGCGGTCGCCGAGGGACTCGCCGCCCGCGGGGTCGAGGTGTCCGTCGAGGACTCGGTCGCGTCGGCGCTCGAGGCCGCGCGAGCCGCGGCCGCGCCGGACGACGCCATCGTGGTGACGGGCTCTCTGTACACTGTCGCGGACGCCCGCCGGGCGCTGGGCATACGCTGAGGTCACCGGAGGGGTCCGTCCCCGACGCGCGTTCCGAGGAGAACCATGGCGACCGAATCCACGTTGCTGATCGTGAAGCCCGACGGCGTGCGGCGCGGCCTCGTCGGCGAGGTGCTGCGGCGCGTCGAGGCCAAAGGCCTCGCGATCGAAGCGCTGGATCTTCGGACGATCGAGCGAGCGGTCGCCGAGGAGCACTACGGCGAGCATCGGGAGAAGCCGTTCTTCGGCGAGCTCGTCGGGTTCATCACCGGCGGGCCGGTGGTCGTCGCCAAGATCACCGGCGAGGGCGCGATCACGTGCTGGCGCACGCTGATGGGTCCGACGAACCCCGTCGAGGCCGCGCCGGGGTCGATCCGAGGCGACTTCGCCACCTTGATCGGCGAGAACATCGTGCACGGCAGCGATTCCGCCGAGTCGGCCGCGCGCGAGCTGAAGCTCTTCTTCGGCGACTGAGGCGTCGGAATATCCTCGATGCCCGGTCTCGCGGACGCCTTCGAGCTGGTCGGGGATGCGATCGAGCATCAGCTTCCGCAGACCCACGCCGCCGGCATGGCGCTCGCCGTCACCGATCGCGAGGAGACCCTCGGCGCCGTCGTTCGCGGGTTCGCCGACGTGGCCGCCCAGTCGCCGGTCCGGCCGGAGACGCGCTTCGAGATCGGGTCGATCTCGAAGCAGTTCGCCGCGATCGTCGCCCTCCAGGAGGTGCGGGCCGGCACGCCTCGACCTCCACGTGTCGGTGAACGAGCTGCTCCCATGGCTCGAGCTCCCGGAGCCGTTCGGCCCGATCACGCTGCATCACCTGCTCACGCACAGCGGTGGGCTGGGGATCGGCATGGAGGAGGCGCCGACGGGCCTCGGCGCCGCGTCGTTGCTCCGCGAGCTGCCGCCGACGTTCGCACCCGGGGAGCGCTTCTGGTACTCGAACGACGGCTACAAGCTCGTCGGACTCGCGCTCGAACGGGTCACCGGCAGCCCCATCCACGAGCTGCTTCGGGAGCGCCTCCTCGGGCCCCTCGGCATGCGGCACAGCGAAGCGGCGATCACCGACGAGACGCGACTCGACCTCGCCGTCGGGTACGCGCCGCTGCGCGACGATCGCCTCGCGCATCTCGCAGCATCCGCTGGTCGTCGCGCCGTGGCTCGTGTCGAACACGGCCGACGGCTCGATCGTGTCCACCGTCCTCGATATGAGCGCCTACGCGCGCATGCTGCTCGGCGGCGGTGCGACGCTCGTCGACGGTCACGAGGTACGGGTGCTCGACGACGATGCGTTCGAGCTCCTGACGACGCCTCACGTCGAGACCGACGAGCGGCCGTTCCGCTACGGCTACGGCGTCGACGTCTGGGAACGCGAGGGGCGGAGCTTCGTGGGCCACAGCGGCGGGATGGTCGGCTACACGGCGCTCCTGTGGCTCGACCGTGACAGCGGCCTCGGATGCGTCGCGTTCCTGAACGGCGAGGGGAACCGTTCCGAGGTCGTCGGCTACGCCATCGACGCGGTCCGAGAGGCGCTCGCCGGCACGACGCCGACGCCGAAGCCCCATCCGCCGGCGTCCACCGCGATCGACGGCGCCGACGAGCTCGCGGGTACCTATGTGGGACCTCGCACGATCGAGCTGCAGCGAACGAGCGACGGGCTCCGCCTCGTCGACGGCCCGATCGGGGTGGCGTTGGAGCGCGTGCCGGACGAGGTCGACGTATTCCTCGTACCCCATCCTGCGCGCGACCGGTACCTGCTGCACGTCGTCCGCGGCGACGACGCCGCGGTGCTCGAGCTGGGGCACGGCTCCGATCGGTTCGCTCCCGAGGGCCGCGACGCTCACGCCGGACGAGCCGTACCCCCCGGCGTGGGAGGCCTTCGTCGGCCTCTACCGCAGCAACAACACCTGGGGGCCGCTCACGCGCGTGTTCTTGCGCGGCGGGCGGCTCCGGTTCGCCGCCGCGCTCACGGGCTGGCTCGATCGGGTGCTCCTTCCGCTCGAAGACGGCTCGTTCGCGATCGCACGAGACGTGGCGTCCCGAGCGCGTGCGCTTCGATCGGGTGATCGAGGGCCGGCCGACCGTGCTCACGGTCGGCGGCGCGACCTCTACCGCTCGTTCGAGGACTGAGCGCTACGCGAACCGGCGGAACGCGACGCAGGCGTTCTGGCCGCCGAAGCCGAACGAGTTCGACAGCGCGAGCGAGACGTCGAGGTCGCGCGCCTCGTTCGGCATGACGTCGAGGTCGCAGTCGGGATCGGGCTGCTCGTAATGGATCGTCGGCGGGATGCGCCCGCTGGTGATCGCGAGCGCGCACGCCGCGCCCTCGACGGCGCCGGCGGCGCCCAGCATGTGGCCGGTCATCGACTTCGTCGAGGAGATCGGCGACGCGGTGCGCGACGTCGTCGCCGAGCGCGGCCTTGATCGCGACCGTCTCGGCGGCGTCGTTCAGCGGCGTCGAGGTGCCGTGGGCGTTGACGTAGCTGACGTCGGCGGGCTCGGCGCCGGCGTCGCGGAGCGCCCAGCGCATCGCGAGGGTCGCGCCGCCGCCCTTCGGGTCGGGCGCGGTGATGTGGTGGGCGTCGTCGGAGGCCCCGTATCCGGCCACCTCGGCGTAGATCCGCGCGCCGCGCGACCGTGCATGCTCCTCGGATTCGAGGATCGAGCGAGGCCGCGCCCTCGGAGAGCACGAAGCCGTCGCGTTCGGCATCGAAGGGTCGCGAGGCCGTCTCCGGGTCGGGGTTCTTCGTGAGCGCCGTCATCTGCGCGAACGCGGCCACCGTCAGGGGAACCGTCGCCGCCTCGGAACCCCCGACGATCGCGAGGTCGAGCGTAGCCGTCCCGGATCAGCCGCATGCCCTCGCCGATCGCGTGGTTCGAAGAGGCGCAGGCCGACAAGGTCGCCATGTTGTGGCCGGTGAGGCCGTACCTCATCGCGAGGTGTCCCGCGGCCGCGTTCGCCATCAGCATCGGAACCATGAACGGCGAGACGCGGCCGGGCCCCTTCTCGAGCAGGACCGAGTGCTGGTGCAAGAGCGTCTGGATGCCGCCGATCCCCGTCGCGTAGATCACCCCGCCGCGCTCGGATACGACCTCGGGTGTCCCGGCGTCGTCCCAGGCGAGCTTCGCGGCGGCGAGCGCATAGTGCACGAACGGATCGGTGCGGCGCGCCTCCTTGAGGTCGAGCCACTCGGTCGCGGGTCGAAGCCGGGTACCTCGCCGGCCAACGAGACCGAGCAGGTCGGAATGGTCGAACGACGAGATCTCGCGGATCCCGTTGCGGCCGGAGGTGAGGCCCGTCCAGAAGTCCTCGATCCCGGTCCCGACCGGGGTGACCGGCCCGATCCCGGTGATGACGACGCGGCGGCGCTCGCTCACGTTTCCAGCATCTCCGGTCGCAGCCGTTACGACACGCCGAGCTTGCCGGCGACGAGGTCGACGGCCTGACCGACCGTCTTCACCGGCTCCATCTCGTCCTCTGGGATCTCGATGCTCCACTCCTCCTCGAGGGCCAGCACCGCCTCGACGAGGTCGAGCGAGTCGGCGTTGAGGTCCTCGGCGAAGCGGGCGTCGGGCACCACCTGTGCCTCGTCCACCGCGAGCTGCTCCGCGAGCACCTTCTTGACGCGGGTCTCGATCTCGGCGCGGTCGGTCATGTCGGTTCGTTCCTCCTGGTCTGGGCGACCGCGAAAGCCTATCGGCAGCGGTCCACGTATCGACTAGGCGGTGAGCCCCCCGTCCACGGGGAGCACGGCCCCGTTCACGTAGGACGCCTCCTCGGACATCAGGAACCGCACGACCGCCGCGACCTCCTCGAGGCGTGGCGGCGCGCTGCAGCGGCGTCTGGTCGACGTAGTACGCGCGCGCCTGGTCGGTGAGGTGCGACGTCATCTCGGTGTCGAGGAGCCCGGGCAGCAGCGCGTTCACGGTGATGCCCTTGGCGCCGACCTCGCGCGCGAGCGACCTCGTCAGCCCGACGAGCCCTGCCTTCGTCGCGCCGTACACCGTCTGGCCGGCGTTGCCGTGCAGCGCGACGGCGCTCGACATGTTCACGATGCGGCCCCAACTCTCGCGCAGCATGCCGCGGAGCGCCGCGCTCGCGCACAGGAACGCGCCGCGCAGGTTCGTCGCCATCGTCTGCTCGTAGACGTCCATCGGGTACTTGAGCAGGAGGCCGTCGCGCGACATGCCCGCGTTGTTCACGAGGCCCGGTGACGTTGCCGGCCTCCTCGGTCACCCGGCGGAACGCCTCCTGCACGCTCTGCCTCGTCGGTGACATCGAGTGCACGGCGAGCCCCGGCGTGCCGGCGGCCTCCAGCGCGTCGACGGTCTCCTTCGCGTCGGCCTCGTTCGAGCGGTAGCCGATCGCCACGGTCCAGCCCGCGCTCGGCGAGCGCGATCGGCGCACGCGCGCCCGATCCCGCGCGACCCGCCGGTGACGACGGCGACCTTGCGCGAGGTCACGCGCGACCTCGGCGGGCGCCGGCATCGTCCAGCGCATCACCGTGGCGCCCCACGTGAGGCCGGCGCCGAACGACGTGAACAGGACGAGGTCGCCCTCGCGGATCCGCCCGGCGCGCCATGCCCGGTCGAGCGCGATCGGGATCGACGCCGCGCTCGTGTTGCCGACCTCGGCGACGTCGAGCACGGCCTTCTCCGGCGGGATGTGGAGCCGTTCGGCGACCGCCTTCATGATCCGGGCGTTCGCCTGGTGGGGGATCAGCACGTCGACGTCGTCGGGCGAGTGCCCGTTCTTCTCGAGCACCTCGCGGCACGCGGCGGCCATCTCGGTGACCGCGCGCTTGAAGACCTCGCGGCCGTTCGGCATGTGGATCGCGATGGCGACTGGCCGCGACGGTCTCGGGGGTCGCCGGCTCGCGGGAGCCGCCGCCCGGCATGATCGAGGATCTCGGCGGCGGTGCCGTCGGCGCCGAGCACGGTGCGCTCGATGCCCGGCCGGTCGCGTCGCCTGCACGATCGTGGCGCCGGCGCCGTCGCCGAAGAGGACGCACGTCTGTCGGTCGCCGAAGTCGAGGATCCGGCTGAACACCTCGGCGCCGACCAGCAGCACGGTGTCGGCGACGCCGGACTCGACGATCGCCGTCGCGGTGGCGAGGCCGTAGGAGAAGCCCGCGCAGGCGGCGTTCACGTCGAAGGCCGGGCACGACGATGCCGAGCTTCTGCTGGATCCACACGGCGGTCGCGGGGAACGGCGTGTCGCCGGTCACGGTCGCGCAGACGATCAGGTCGATCTGCTCCGGCGCGGATGCCCGCCGTCGCCATCGCGAGTCGCGGCGGCCTCGACGGCCGAGGTCGGACGTCACCACGCCGTCGTCGGCGAAGTGGCGGGCCTCGATGCCCGTGCGGTCGCGGATCCACTCGTCGGTGGTCTCGACCTTGTCCTCGAACCACGTGTTCGGGACGAGCTCGAGGGGGAGGGACGAGCCGACGCCGGTGATCGTGGCGTGCCTGGTCACGGCGGCAGGATATCGGACATGCGGCGCAACCGCGGGCGCCCGGCCTCGGGTGATCCCCACTCGTCGGCCGGGCCGGCCCGGACAGGCCGAGCGCGCCGCCGAGGCTCAGGCAGACGTAACGCCGGCGGCGGCCTCCGGCGAGTCGACGGGATCGCTCGCACGTCCGGGTCGATGCGCTTCTGGAGCTTCGTGAGGACGTCGCCGACGCCCGCTTCGACGAACGTCGTCGCGCCGGCGGCCGCGAGGCCGCGCGCGCAGTCCTCCCAGCGGACCGGCGACACCACGTGACGCCTCAGCAGCGCGGCGAGCTCCGCCGCATCGTCGACGAGCGCTCCCGTCACGTTCTCCGCGATCGGGAACCTCGGCGTGCGGAACGTCACCGCGTCGAGCGCGGCGTCGATCTCGGCCGACGGCCGGCTCCATCAGCGGGGAATGGAACGCGCCGGCGACCGGCAGCGGAACCGCGCGGATCTTCCGCTCCTTCGCGAGCGCCTCGAGCCGCTCGATCGCCGCGACCGATCCGCTCGACGACCGACCTGCACGGGGGAGTTCACGTTCGCGACGAGCAGGACGTCGTCGCTCGCGCGCCTCGTCGCACAGCGCGTGCGGCGTCGTCGGTGCCGACGCCGAGCAGCGCGGTCATCGTGCCCGGGCGTTCCTCGCCGGCGCGCTGCATCGCGCGTCCGCGCACCACGACGATCGCGAGCGCGTCGCGCGAGCGTCAGCACGTCGGCGGCCACCAGCGCCGCGAACTCGCCGAGCGAATGCCCGGCCGCGCCGACCCACGGTCCGGACGCCCTCGGCTCGGCAGCACGCGGAACGCCGCGACCCCGCAGGCGAGCAGCGCCGGCTGGACGAACGCCGTCGTCGCGAGCGCCGCCTCGTCGTGGCAGCCCGCCACGAGGTCGCGTCCGAGCGCATCGGAGGCCTCGTCGAGCACGGCGTGGCCCGCCGGGTGCTCCGTCCACGGGTCGGCCATGCCGACGACTGCGATCCCTGCCCGGGGAACACGGCGGCGTACGTCACGCTTCGCTCCTACCTGCCTCGCGACGGTGCCGACCGACCGTCGCACCGGGCCGGCTGCGCGGCACGTGGTTGTGCAGCCTACGAAGTTGCCAGGTCGCGGCGCGTTCCTGTTGGATGCACGGTCGAGCCCATGGCCGAGAGGGTTCAACGATCTTCTTCCCCCACGTCCCGGCACCAAGGGACGGAGGGGGTGTTGGGGTTCCTTGGTCGCGACATGGCCGTCGACCTCGGGACCGCGAACACGCTCGTGTACGTGCGCGGGCGGGGCGTGGTGCTGAACGAGCCGTCCGTCGTCGCGATCAACACCCTTACCGGCGCCATCCTTGCCGTGGGCGCCGAGGCCAAGCGGATGATCGGTCGCACGCCGAGCCACATCCAGGCGGTCCGCCCGCTGAAGGACGGCGTGATCGCCGACTTCGACGTCACCGAGAAGATGCTGCGGTACTTCATCCAGCGGGTGCACAAGCGCCGTCTGCTCGCGAAGCCGCGCGTGGTCGTCTGCGTCCCGTCCGGGATCACCGGGGTGGAGCAGCGCGCGGTCGAGGAGGCGACGATCGCCGCGGGCTCCCGCCGCGCGTACATCATCGAGGAGCCGATGGCGGCCGCGATCGGCGCCGGGCTCCCGATCCACGAGCCGACCGGCAACATGATCGTCGACATCGGCGGCGGCACGACCGAGGTCGCCGTGATCTCGCTCGGCGGCATCGTCACGTCGACGAGCATCCGCATCGGCGGCGACGAGCTCGACGAGGCGATCATCCAGCACGTGAAGAAGGAGTACTCGCTGCTGCTCGGCGAGCGCACGTCCGAGGCGATCAAGCTCGCGATCGCGTCGGTGTTCCCGATGCCCGAGGAGCTCGTCGCCGAGATCAAGGGCCGCGACCTCGTGAGCGGCCTTCCGAAGACGATCACGATCACCGCCGAGGAGATCCGCCGCGCGATCGAGGAGCCGGTGAACGCGATCATCGACGCCATCAAGACCACGCTCGACCGGACCCCACCGGAGCTCGCCGCCGACATCATGGACCGAGGCATCGTCCTCACCGGCGGCGGCGCGCTCCTGCGCGGTCTGGACAAGCGGCTGCGCCACGAGACGGGCATGCCGGTGCGCATCTCCGACACGCCGTTGCAGGCGGTGGTGCTGGGATCGGGCAAGTGCCTCGAGGAGTTCGAGGTCCTGCAGCGGGTCCTGGTGAGCCCGAGCCGGCGGTAGCCGCGGTGGCGATCCGTCACGCGCCCCCGGAGCACGCGGCTCCTCGTCGTCGTCCTCGTCTCGGTCTCCCTCGCGGTCATCACCGCTGGACTACCGGGGGGGCACGACCGGCCCGCTGGCCGTCGCTCGGCCGGACCGCCAAGGCCGCGATGGCGCCGCTGCAAGAGGCCGTCACGAGCGTGACCCGTCCCGATCGGCAACTTCTTCTCGGGGCTGGCCAACCTGCCCTCGCTCGCGGACGAGAACCGCGAGCTGAAGGAACGAGCTCGGCGAGCCGCGCTGACCGAGGTCGCCACCGGGGCAGATCGACGCGCAGAGCAACTCGACGCAGCTCGAGGAGCTGCTCGGTCTGCTGGAGGAGCTCGACCCGGCGGCGTGCCGGCGGTCGTGATCGCGAACGGCGTCTCGAACTTCGACTGGACCGTCACGATCAACCGCGGCTCGAGCGACGGGGTCGCCGATCGACATGCCGGTCGTCGCGGGGTCCGCCGATGCCGCCGCGACTCGTCGGCAAGCGTGATCGACGTGACGCGCGTGTCGGCCGAGGTCCAGCTGATCATCGACTCGCGAGCCGCCGTGTGCGGCCGAGCTCGACCGGTCCCGCGAGACCGGCCTCGTACGGGGACGAGGGCGACAGGACCTCGTGATGGAGCAGGTCGACCCGGAGGTCGAGCTCGAGGGCGACGAGAACGTGTTCACGAAGGGCTACGAGGTCGAACGGTCAGCCCGGCGGCTATCCGCCGCGACATCTTGATCGGCCAGGTGTCGCGCGTCTCGCCCGAGGCGAACAGCCTCGACGCCCCCGTCGACGATCCGGCCGGCCGTCGACTTCTCGACCCTCGACTTCGTGCTCGTGCTGACGACGCGCACGCGCGAGTCGAGGCGAACCGCCGCCGAGGGCGACGCCGATGATCCGGCGCGTGCTCGCGGTCGTCGTAGTCATCGTCACGGCGCTGCTGCTGCAGTCGACCGTGTTCGCGCAGCTCCGGCTGCTCGGCGTCCGGCCGGAGCTCCTGTACCTCGTCACGATCGTCTTCGCGTTCCTCGAAGGCCCGACCGAGGGCGCCGTCGTCGGGTTCGTCAGCGGGCTCGCGCAGGACTTGATGCTGAACGAGCCGAAAGGGATCCTCGCGCTCACGCTGACGCTGCTCGGTTACACGATCGGGATGCTCCGGCAGCTACATCGTGTCGCCGTCGCCGCTCCTGCCGACGATCTTCGTCGCGACTCGGCACCGCGGCGGCGTCGTGTTCTACGTGATCGTCTCGTTCCTGCTCGGCAACTTCGACGAGACGACGGGCTTCGCGCTGCGGGTCGCGCTGCTGGCGGCGCTGTACAACGCGGTCCTGACGCCGATCGTGTTCCCGCTCCTGCGGCGGGTCTTCGAAGGCTCACGACCGCGCCGGGTGGTGCGCTTCTAGGTGAGGAGATGGAGCCGACCTGATGGAGCCGATCTGATGGAGAAGGCTTCGACTCGCGCCTGCGTCTGCTCGCGCTGCTCGTCGTGCTGATGTTCGCCGCGCTGACCGACGCGCCTGTGGTTCCTGCAGGTGCTCGCGACCACCCGGTTCGTGGACGAGCGCACGGAACAACAGCGTCCGGTTCGTCCACACCGACGCCCTCCGCGGACGGATCCTCGCCGCCGATGGCGAGGATCTCGTCGAGCTCGTGCGGAACCAGCTCGAGCCTGGAGGTCCGGGTCTCGACGGACGAGATGGATCGCGAGCGGCCGGGCCGAGCTGGTGCTCGACCGGCTCGCAAGGTGCTCGACGATGCCGATCGGAGATCGTTCCGGCGCGGCTCGAAGAGCCGAAGTACTACCCGTACCAGCCCAAGCCGGTCGCCGACTTCGTCGACGAGGAGGCCGAGGCGCTACATCGAGGAGCATCCCGAGCCAGTTCCCGGGCGTCGAGGTGGTCGAGACGAGCGTGCGCGAATATCCGTACGGCCGGACCGCTGCGCACATCGCTCGGCACCTCGGGCTGATCACCGGGGATGAGCTCGAGAGACCCGCGGTTCCTGGGCTACGGCAACAACGACCTCGTCGGCCGCGCGGGGCTCGAGCAGGTCTACGAGCGGTGGCTCCGGGGCAAGGAGGGCGAGCAGAAGTTCATCGTCAACGCCGACGGCGAGAGATCCGTGCGCTCGGGTTCGGTCCGCCGCGAGGCCGGCCACGACCTGCAGCTCGCGCTCGACCTCGAGATGCAGCGGACGCCGAGCAGGAGCTGCGGGCGGGGATGGAGCGGGCACGCGGGCTCGACGGACTCCGACGGGCGTGGGCCTCGAGGCCTCGGCTCGGGGGTTGCGGTCATGCTCGATGCCGGCGAACGGCGGGGTCGAGGCGATGGTGTCGATCCCGTCGTTCGACCCCGCGTGGTACGTGGAGGGGTTCACGAAGGAACAGCGCCGGTACCTGTTCGAATCGACGCGCTCGCGCCGTCAGCTGAACCGGGCGATGCAGGGACAGTTCTACCCGGGGTCGACGTTCAAGCCGATGAGCGGTCTCGCGGCGGTCAAGGCGGGCTTCGCGACGCTGTCCGGCTATTACCCGTGCACGACCAAGTACGTCCACCCCGACGATGAGTCAGGCGCCTCGTTCTCGAACTGGACGCCGTCGAACACCCACATGACGATCAGCCAGGCGCTCGATCTCGTCCTGCGACACGGTCTTCTATGGCTTCGGCTCCCGCTTCTTCAACTACTGGCGGGACAACCAGCTGAGCGAGGACGGCGAGCTGATGCAGAAGCTGTTCGGCGAATGGGGGTTCGGATCGCCGACCGGGGTCGATCTCCCGCTCGAGGGCGCAGGGTTCATGGCCGATGCCGACTGGGCGGAGCACGAAGGCAAGGCCCTGATGCCCGACGGATGGCATCCCCGGGGGCAACATCCTGTCGATGATCGGTTCGGCCTACCTGCAAGCGACGCCGCTGCAGGTCGCGCGCGCGTACATGGCGATCGGGAACCGTGGTCACATGTGCCGTCCGCACATCGTCGAGGCGATCCTGGAGCCAAGTGGCAAGGTCGCGCGCAAGATCTCGACCCGCTGCGATCGCCGCCTGCCCGGGTACACGGAGTCGCAACTGCGGATCGTGCACGAGGCGTTGCTCGGCGTCACGACGAGCGGCACCGCCGCCTGCGCCTTCAGCGGATTCCCCTCTCGGCACGATCCCCATCGCGGGCAAGACGGGGACGGCCGAAGACGGGAGCCGCCAGGACACCTCCTGGTTCGCTTCGATCGTGGGACCGCTCGACGATCCCGACCACGTGTCGTCGTGATGGTCGAGCAGGGTGGGTTCGGGTCGCAGACGGCGGCACCCGATCGTGCGACGGATCGTCGAGCGGATCTACGGGCTCGAGCCCGGCGTGGTCGCGATGCGAGGCGGAGCGCGAGGACTGATGGATCTCGTCGCCGGACGCATCTGGGCCCAGGAACGGCGGCCGATCCGCCACCTCGATCTGCTCTTGCTGCTCGTGACGGCGACCGCTGATCGGCGTCGGCATGTTCCTCGTGTACTCGGCCACGCATCAGACGCTCGCCGCCGACGGTTTCGATCCGTTCGACCGGGTGAAGAAGCAGCTCGTCACGGCGGCGATCGGGCTTCGTGCTGGTGCTCGTGATCGCGACGTTCGACTACCGGTTCTTCAAGGTGTACGCGGGGTTCATCTACGCGGCGACGGTGCTCCTGCTCGCGGTGCTGCAGGTGCCCGGGATGGCGTCGCCGACCGGGGCCTACATCGACATCCCCGGTGCGACTCTCCTGCAGCTCAGCCCCGCGGAGTTCTCGAAGCTCGGCCTGCTCGTCGTGCTCGCCTCGATGCTGTCGGAGCTCCGAACCCACCGGCCGGAGCTCCGCGACGTGCTCCGCGCATGCCTGATCGCCGGCGTGTCGATCGGCCTCGTCTTCATCAACAGCGAGATCGGCACCGTGATCGTGCTTGTGTCGATCACCGTGGGCATGCTCGTCGTGGCCGGGACGCGCGCCAGGCACCTCGCGGCGCTGGCCGTCGTCGCCCTCGTGCTGATCTTCCTGGCCTTCCAGTCGGGCCTGATCCAGGACTATCAGAAGGCAACGGCTCACCGCGTTCCTGGACCGCGAGAACAGCGCCGAGGACCAGCGGTACAACCTCGAGCAGTCGCTGATCGCGATCGGCTCCGGCGGCCTGACGGGCCGTGGGTACCTCGGCGGCACCCAGACCAACCTCGACTACGTGCCCGAGCAGCACACCGACTTCATCTTCACGGTCGTGGGTGAGGAGTTCGGCTTCATCGGCTCGCTCGCCGTGCTCGCGCTCTTCGCCGTCCTGCTGTGGCGCGCGATCCGCATCGCGTGGCTGTCGAAGGATCCGTTCGGGACCTACGTCGCGGCGGGCGTCGCCTCGATGTTCGCGATCCAGATCTTCGTGAACGTCGGGATGACGATCGGGATCATGCCGATCACCGGGCATGCCGCTGCCGTTCCTGTCCTACGGCGGCTCGGCGATGCTCGTGAACTGCGTCGCGGTCGGCCTGCTGCTGAACGTGCACATGCGCCGGTTCAAGTAGCGGGCGACGGTCACGTCGGGTAGCGGGCAGGCCCGACCGACACGGTCCACACGAAGGTCGAGCCCTCGGGTCCCGTCGACTCGAGCATCACGTCGCCCTCCATCGCGCGCGCGCTCATCCGTCGCGAGCGTGAGGCCGAGCCCGGCGCCCTGGTGCGTCCTGGTGTGGAGGTCCTCGGCCTGCTCGAGCGGCTCGAAGATCCGCTCGCGCGCCTCGGAGTCGACGCCGGGCCCCGTGATCGATCACCCGCACCTCGGGGCGGCCCTCGCGGAGCTCGACCCGCACCACCACCTCGGCGTCGTCGGGTCCGACAGGGCGAGCGCGTTCTCGACGAGCTCCTCGAGCACGCGCCGGGCGGCCGTGCGGTTGAGCGTCGCCATGACCGGATGGCCGGGCACCTCGACGCGGACCCGTTCGTCGATCTCGGCTGCCTCGGTCGGCGACCTGGGCGACGTCGGCCCATTCGGTGAGCCCGGCCTCGACGGCGGCCTCGAAACGTTGCACGAGGCGGGCGAGACCTTCGGCGCGAGCGATGAGCGTGTCGAGCGCCGCGTCGCGCTGCTCGACGGGCATCCCCGGGCGCTCGGAGCGACTGCGCCATGCCGAGGATCACGGTGACCGGCGTGCGAAGCTCGTGACCCAGCCGGGCGATCAGCTGCTGGCGGCGCGCCGAGCGCTCCAGCAGCGCCTCCTGGGCAAGCTCGAGCTGCCGGGCGCGGCGCCGCTCGCGTTCGAGCGCCTCGGTGAGCTCCTCGATCACGGTCGGGGTGACCTCGGCCGACAGCAGGGCGCCGCCCGTCGCCGCCCGGTCGGATCGCGTGCACGATCTCGTCGCCGTCGGAGTCCTTCAGCACGTAGCCGGACGCGCCCGCCACGAGCATGTCGCGGACGGCTGTTGATCCTCGAGACCCGTGAGCGCGACGATCCCGAGCGAGGGGCGGAGCGCCTTCATCCGACGCGTCGCTTCGATCCCGTCCATCTGCGGCATCCGGACGTCCATCAGCACCACGTCGGGCGACAGCGTGCGGACCAGCTCGAGCGCCTCGCGCCCCGAGGACGCCTGAGCCGACCACCTCGAGGTCGTCGCCAGCGAGCAGCGTCGCGAGCGACTCGCGGAACCCCTCGTTGTCGTCGACGACGAGGATCCGCACGCGATCGAGGTGGTCGCGGCGACGTGGGGAGCGTCGCAGGGCGCGTCATGCGATCGAGCTTGGGCCTGGGCGTTCGGGCGTGCCATGGGCCGACCGCCGGGTTCCGTTCGGTGCAACGCTGGGTCCCGCGTCGAGCGGACTAGCCCCCGACGCGGCTAGGCCGAGCCCACGTCGGGGACGTGCGGTCGAACGGGGACCCCGGCCTGTCCGGTCTCGCCGTGACGGGGGACGTCTTCCCGGCGATGCCGGGCCCGCGGAGCGGCTGCTATGCTCGGCCACAGATGTGCCCGCCGGGCGGCCGCCGCCCCAGCGGGAACCGCGAGTCGAGGAGGCGCGCGGCCCGCGGTCCGTCGGACGATCGGGAGGACGCGGCACGCGGCGCCGGACAGGACGTCACCGGGGTGCGCCCGACGCACGGCCCGCCGCGCGGCGAACGCCGCAGCGCGGGCCGAGAGTTCGAACGAACGCCCGCCGCCGTGGTCCGGCTCGGAAGTGCCGGCGCCCGCCGCTCCCCCCGGCCGCCCCTCGCGCACGAGCGAAGGGAGGAACACCCCCATGGAACAGCACGACACCGTCGTGGCGCCGCCGGGCCGGCACCCCATCGGACGCCGCTCCTCCGTCGACGACCTCGAGCCGACACCACGTCACGGCTCCACCTCGTCCGGCACGGCACGACATCCGGCACTCGCGACGGTGCGGCTTCCACCGGCGAGGCTCCACCGAGCGCCGTCGTCGCCGCGGGCGGCAGGGGTCGTGGCGGCGGGAGCCGGACCGCCAGCAAGGCCACCGCCTCCGCGTCCGCCGCCGACGAGAGCGGCGAGACCAGCGTCCGGGCGGAGACGGCTCGCCGTCGCCCCGAGAGGTAGTCGATCCGGCCGAACGGCGTCGGCGAACCCAGCCCACGGGCTCGAGCGACGCCGTCACCGACGGCAGCACGCGCCCCAAGCCGACGGGTCGACACGCGCGGGGTCCCCGTCGGGCCGCGGCAGTCGGCGCACGTCGTCGCGGAGTCCGACGGAACGGGGAGGGGCCGACCGCCGGAGGACCCGTCGGGTGCGGCACGACCTCATCCGCGCGACGGCGACGCCGTCGGACGGCGGCCGGTGCGCCGGTCGAGAGCGCGTGACAGGGCACGCGCTCACGCCCGACACGACGCCGACGGGCTCCGGGACCGACACCGACGGCGTCGCGGCGGAGTCGGTCGCCACCCAGCGCGATGACGCGACCCCCGATGCTTCGGGCGGTCGGGACGGCGGACGGCGGCCGAGGCCGCCCGACAGCTGGAGCGGAGACGGACGCCGACGGCCCCGCCGGGCGCCGGCCTCGACGGCCCGCAGCCGGAACCGCCGCCGTCGCAGCGGCTCGTCGACGGGCGGCGCGACCAAGGATGCCGCGAACCGGAGCCGCGAACGAGACCGAGGGCCGAGACCGAAGCCGAGTCCGAAGAACGAGGGCTCAAGGAGGAACGGCAGACGACGCGACCGACGGCGAAGCCACCGCCACGCAGAGGCCGCCGCCCCGCGCGCCAGTCGCAGAAGCAGGTCGAGGAGCAGATCGCCGCCGGCGGTCCGACGCGGGGGATCAGGAGCGACGCGCTCGCGCACGGCGGGCGGGACGGTCGCCGCCGCCGCGAGCCGCAGGCGCCGCCGCCGCGCGTCACCGACAAGCTCATGGTGATCACCGAGCACGGCGACCGCGACCAGATCGCCGTCCTCGAAGAGGATGTGCTCGTGCAGCACTACGTCACGCGCCAGGGCGCGACGTCGATGGTCGGGAACATCTACCTGGGCCGCGTCCAGAACGTGCTGCCCGGCATGGAGGCCGCGTTCGTCGACGTCGGCCGAGGCCGCAACGGCGTCCTGTACGCCGGCGAGGTGAACTACAGCGCCCGAAGACGTCGAAGGGCCCGCGCCGCGCATCGAGCAGATCCTGAAGCCGGGCCAGTCCGTCATGGTGCAGGTGACGAAGGATCCGATGGGCGGCAAGGGCGCGCGGCTCACGGCGAACCTGAGTCTCGCCGGGCCGGTACCTCGTCCTGGCGCCGAACCAGAACCTCTCCGGCATCAGCCGCCGGCTCTCCGACGAGGCGCGCCGCAAGCTGAAGACCATCCTCAAGAAGCTCAAGCCCGACGAGCACGGCGTGATCGTGCGCACCGCGGCCGAAGGGCGCCTCGGAGGAGGCGATCACCGCCGACCTCGAGCGGCTGCTCCAGATCTGGGACGACATCCAGAAGCAGGGGAAGAAGAAGAAGGCGCCGACCGGCCTCTACGAGGAACCGGAGCTGACCGTCCGCGTCGTGCGCGACCTGTTCACCGACGAGGAGTACCGCGAGCTCGTCACCGACTCGCGCCGCGTCTACGGCAAGGTGATGGACTACGTCCGCGAGATCGCGCCCGACCTGGTCGAAGATCACGCTCCATACCGGCAAGCTTCCCGCGTTCGAGGAGCACCGCGTCGTCGAGCAGATCCACAAGGCGCTCGACCGGAAGGTCTGGTTGCCCTCGGGCGGCTACCTCATCGTCGAGCGCACCGAGGCGATGACGATCGTCGACGTGAACACCGGCAAGGCGGTCGGCAAGACGAACCTCGAGGAGACCGTCGTCAACACGAACCTCGAGGCCGCCCGCGAGGTCGCTCGCCAACTCCGCCTGCGCGACATCGGCGGGATCATCGTCGATCGACTTCATCGACATGCTGCTCGAGAAGAACAAGAAGCAGGTCGAGGACACGATGCGGGAGGCCCTCGCGATCGACAAGACGCGGTCGCAGGTCTTCGAGATCGGCCCGCTGGGGCTGATGCAGGTGACGCGCAAGCGCGTGTCCTCCGGTCTGGTTGAATCGTTCTCCGAGACCTGCCCCGCCTGTGAGGGCCGGGGCATCGTGGTGAACTACGAGGTCGAGTGAGGCGGCGCGGCCCGCGACTCCGACCGACGATGAGACCGAACGATGGCAGCTGAAGGACCCGGATGTACGCGGTGATCAAGACCGGCGGCAAGCAGCACAAGGTCAAGCCGGCGACGTGATCGAGGTCGAGCGCCTCGTGCACGAGGGCGAGACGATGACGTTCCAGCCGCTGCTCGTCGTCGAGGACGACGGAACGACCCATGCCGGGTCCCGGCGCTGCGAAGGCCGTGGTGACGGCGAAGCCCCTGGGGGAGAAGAAGGGCGACAAGATCAAGATCTTCAAGTACCGGCCGAAGTCCGGGTACGCCCGCGCCAGGGTCATCGCCAGCTTCTCGATGCTCGAGATCACCGACGTCTCGCTCGACGGGAAGCCGGCACGAGAAGGCGGAAGTCGGCGCCTTCGACGACCGCCGCGTCCGACGAGAAGCCCACCGGGTCAGGCGACCCCGAGAGGAGCGACCGCGAAGAAGCCGACCGCGAAGAAGCCGACCGCGAAGAAGCCCACGGCGAAGAAGCCCACGACGAAGAAGACCACGAAGAAGACGACCGGCGAGGAAACGTAGCTGTTACCCTGGAGGACCTATGGCACACAAGAAGGGCGGCGGCTCGTCCCGGAACGGCCGCGACTCCAACTCCAAGCGCCTCGGCGTCAAGGCCTTCGGCGGTCAGGCGGTCACCGCGGGCTCGATCATCGTGCGCCAGCGCGGGACGCGGATCCACCCCGGCGACGGCGTCGGCAAGGGCGGCGACGACACGCTGTTCGCGCTCCGCGAGGGACCGTGACGTTCCATCGAGTCCCGCGGCCGCCAGTTCGCCACGATCGAGGCCTGAGCGTCTGCCGGGCCCTACCGCCGCGTCATCCGAGACGTGCGTCGCGGACCCGCGATCATGAGCTCGGCTCGTCCATGCTAGGACCGTCGGCTTCGCTCCTGCTCCCCGCGACGGCGAGGTATCCGAGGTTCGACCTGCGGTGGCGCCGCTTCGACAGCCGCCCGGCGCTCCGCGATCGGATTGCGAGGACGGTCGCGGCATGCGGGCATGGGCTCGATCGGGCGTCGGCGGATGCAGCGGCGGCGGCTGGGCGAAGTAGAAGGCCGTTCGCTTCCGCTGGGCGATCTTCGGTCCACTCGAGGAGGATCACCGGCGAGCCACGTCAGCGCGACGCACCCTCGATGATCCGTCGTGTACGGGAAACGGAGCTCCGCGGGCTTCGCGGCCGGTTCGAAGACGAGCGCCTCGGCCTCGAGCCGGAGATCGCGCCCTCGACCTCGGACGATGCCCCGCTGGCGAGGGGCACCATCCACACCGTGATGCGGTTCCGGCATGGCTCCATCTTCGCCGGGCGTGACCGCCGCGACCACCGCGGCTAGGCTTGCCGTCGATGGCGTTCGTCGATGAGTGCACCGTGTTCGTCCAGGCCGGCAAGGGCGGCGACGGCTCCGCGTCGCTCCACAGCGAGCCCTACAAGCCGCGCGGAGGTCCCGACGGTGGCGACGGCGGCCGCGGCGGCTCGGTGATGCCGAGGTCGACCCGAACGTCCAGGACCTGTCGTGGCTCGCCGACCATCCGCACCAGACGGGCGACGAGCGGGGGCCGGGACGATCGGCGAAGCGCGACGGCGCCAGCGGCAAGGACCTCGTGCTCCAGCGTTCCCGACGGGACCGTCGTGTTCGACGACGAGGGACTGCTCGCCGACCTCGTCGGCGCAGGGCTCGCGCGCCGTCGCCGCCCGTGGCGGCCGTGGCGGCCGGGGCAACGCGGCGCTGGCCTCGGCCCGGAACCGGCTTCCGAAGGGTGGCCGAGCCGGGCGAGCAAGGCGAGGCGAGTCGCGTGCGCCTGGAGCTCCGCACCGTCGCCGACGTCGGTCTCGTCGGCCTCCCGAACGCCGGCAAGTCGACGCTCCTGTCGCGCCTGACGGCCGCGAAGCCGAAGATCGGCGACTACCCGTTCACGACGCTCACGCCGAACCTCGGCGTCGCCGGCGGCGAGGGCGATCGGTACGTCGTCGCGGACGTGCCCGGGCTGATCGAAGGCGCGAGCGAGGGCAAGCGGGCTCGGACATCGTTTCTTGCGCCACGTCGTGCGGTGTCCGCGCGCTCGTGCTCGTCGTCGACCTCGCGGTCGCCGATCCTGCCGAGGATCTCGAGGTGCTCACGCGACGAGCTCGCGGCCTACGACGCCGAGCTCGCCGACGCGCCCTCGCTGGTGGTCGGCACGAAGGCCGATCTGCGTCGATGATCGCCGAGAGCGCCGTCGCCGCTCTGGGCGACGACGCGCTGGCCGTGTCGTCGATGACGGGCGACGGGCTCGACGATCTGCCGAGCGGCTGGGTCTGCTCGCGAAGCGAGGCGGCGGCGTTCCAGCCGGAGCGGCAGCCCTACGTCGTGCTGCGTCCCGGACGTCCGCGGTTCACGATCGAGCGCGACGAGGCGGGGCGATGGCGGGTGCGGGGCCGCGACGTCGATCGATGGGTGCTGGAGGCGGACCTCGACGACGAGCGCGAGGTCGCGCAGGCTGCAGGAGCGGCTGCAGAAGAGCGGGGTCGACCGCCAGCCTGACCGCGATGGGCGCGCAGCCGGGCGACGAGGTGCTGATCCGCGGCCGCACGTTCGAATACGTGCCCGATGACCGGGGCGGGGGGCGCATCCGACGACGCGATGGAGTGACCGTGGACCGCGAACGGTTGCTCGCCGACGAAGAGGCGGCATGGCGGCGCTTCGAGCGACGTCGCGCGCGGCGATCGAGCCCGCGAGCCGACGCCGAGGATCCGACCGTCACGCCCGATGGGTGGTCGCCGAAGGACACGTCGTTCCACGTGGCCGCATGGCTCGAGCTCTGCGCCGACGTCTGCGACCGGATCGCCGCGGGTACGTGGGACCCGCAGACCGCCGAGGAGGAGACGCCTGCGTTCGTCGATCGGGTCAACGCCGAGCAGTTCGACCGGGCGCGCGCGATGACCCCGCAGGAGGTCGAGGTGCGTCTCGCGCGCGCCCGGGACCGCGCCCGCGAGGCGTTCGCCGCGCTTCCCGGAGGTGACCGCGCGACGCGTGGGGCTGGTTCGAGGAATCCGGCCCGATGCACTACGCGAAGCATCTGCAGGGGTTGCGCCGCTTCGTGCCCGGGGCCGCCGAGGCCCACGGGTAGGATGCGACGGATGGGCACGCGGCTCGGCGTGATGGGCGGAACCTTCGACCCGATCCACTACGGCCACCTCGTGACCGCCGAGGAAGCCTTGCACCAGTTCGATCTCGACGAGGTGCTGTTCGTCCCGACCGGCTAGCCGTGGATGAAGGAGCACGAGAGTCGTCTCCGCGTCCCGAGGATCGCTACCTGATGACGGTGATCGCGACCGCGTCGAACCCGCGGTTCCGCGTGTCGCGGATGGAGGTCGACCGCGACGGCCCCACCTACACGGTCGACACCCTCCGTCGGCTACGCCGAGCAATACGGCGACGACGTCGACCTGTTCTTCATGACCGGCGCCGACGCCGTCCTCGAGATCTTCCAGTGGAAGGAGCCGCAGGAGCTGTTCGATCTCGCCCATTTCATCGCCGCCACCCGGCCCGGCTTCGACATCGCCGAGTTCGAGGCGCACGCCCGAGACGCACCATCCCGGCATCACCGTGATGAACATCCCGGCGCTCGCGATCTCGTCGACCGACATCCGGGCGCGGGTCGCATCGAGGGACGGCCGATCCGCTACCTCGTGCCCGAGGGCGTCAACAGCTACGTCCAGAAGGCGGGCCTGTACCGGTGATGGCGCGGACGCGGCGCCTGGTCGCGGCGTCCTCGCGTCGGGGCGGTCGGCCGTGGCGATCGCGTCGCCGTCGCCCGGCTCGCGAGCGACGGCGGGGATGCGGCCGATCGCCGACGCCGGTTGCGGGCGCCGAGCGGCGCGTCCGAGCTTGCCGTCATGCTCGCGGTCGCGGGCACCCCGAACGCGATGTTGCCGTCGTGGGCGCGGCGGCGAACGCCCGCCGGCCGCGCTCGTGCTTCCGCGCCGGCGTGACGGTCGTCGCTCCGGGACAGGGCGAGACGACCGCCGAGGGCGTCGCGGCGCTGCAGCCCGCGAGCATGCGCGATCGCGGTGTCGAACGCGATCGGCGCGATGGATCGATCGCCTCGGCCGTCACCGACGTCGAGGCGCTCTCGGCGGCGGTCGTCGAGGCGCGGCGGGTTGACGGTGGAGCTCTCCGAGCCGGCACGATCGAGGGACAGCCGTGCTCGACGCGGGGGAGACCAGCTGTCGAGGGACCAGGTCGCGGCGTTCGTGCTCGCCGAAGGCCGGCGAGGCGGGCCGATCCGGTGGGCCGTGGTGCTCGAGGCGTTGCTGGCAGACGTCGACACCGCCGGGCGACGGGCGCGGCGACCGGCGAGTCCGACGGTCGACGCGGTGCGCTCGTCGCCGAGGTGCTGGGCCGCGCGGCCGGCGCTGCGGTCGAGATCGCGCCCGTCGCGCCCGCTCGCGCGGCGAGCGCCCTGTGCTGGATCAGCCGGCGGCCGACGAGCTCGTTCGCGAGCTGTTCGGCGGACGCCGGCGCCGTCCGCGTGCTCGTCCAGAACGGCAACGGTGAGCCGGAGGATCGGCGAAGCCGTCGCCGGCCTCTTGCTGCCCGACGGGTTCCGGTGGTGCTGTCCCAGAACGCCGATACGTTCCGCCACCAGGACGACCGAGATCGCCGCGACGAGCCGCGGAGTTCGCCGACGAGGCCGAGCGCGTGCGCGAACTCCTCGGCGTCGGTAGGTCGCCGTGTCGCAGGTACCATCGGGACTCGCGGACATCACGATCGTGGTGGGGAGGGACTTCACGGCTTGACGGACGGAGACGACGACAGCGGGGTGCGGGGCCCCGGAGGAGACGGGTTACCTGAATCCCGCACGGTCGCCGTCACCGCCGCCGAGCCGCCGCCGCGAAGCAGGCCGAGCGACATCGTCGTGCTCGACGTGTCCGAGGTGATCGTGATCACCGACTACTTCGTGATCTGTGTACCGCGGCGAGCCCAGCGCCAGGTCAAGACCGTGATCGAGGCGGTCGAGGATGAGGTGCGCGCGCTCGGTGTTCGTCCGGTTCGCCGAGAGGGCGAGGACGGTGCCGGATGGTGGCTCCTCGACTACATCGACGTGGTCGTGCACGTCTTCGGCGACGAGGAGCGCGACTACTACGACCTCGAGCGCCTGTGGCGCGACGCGCCCGTCGTGGGCTGGGAGTCGGGCGAACCGGAGGCCGCCTCGGGCGGATAGGATCCGGTGTCCGTCGAGCCGAGGCGCAGGCGCGACACGGTCTCCTCGAAGTCGACGATCCCGTCGCGCAGGTCGTCGGGGTCGAGGGCGATGCCGACGTCCCACCCGCGTCCCGCGAACGTCGAGTAGTAGTGCACGCGGGTCCGACCCTCGGGGTCGCCGAACACCACCCGGATCGCCTCCGCGTCGACGAGCTGTTCACGGGACTCGGACCGAACCTGGAATCCATCGACCTCGGCGGTCCGTCGCGATGCGAACCGACCGAGGTTCGCCGAGGTCGGAGCGCTGGTCACCAGGAGTATCCGGCCCCCGGCCGTTCGGATCTCCTGCGTTGCAGCAGCCCTGGATCCTTCGTCGAGCATCGTCCCCCCTCCGAAACGGCCGTCACCTATGGCTCGACGGGACCGTGGACGCTCACCTGCGTCCGCCATGGACGTCCGAGACGCCCAGAACGTTTACAAGACGTCCTGAGGAGCCATGAGGTTCCCGCTGGAGGGAGCCTTCGCGAAGGGCGGTAGACTGAGCGACCCGAGGGCCCATAGCTCAGCTGGTAGAGCGCTTGGCTGGCAGCCAAGAGGTCAGGGGTTCGAGCCCCCTTGGGTCCACAAACGCCAGGTCAGCAGATCCACGACGTCGATCGATACGGAGTGCGCCGGACGATCCACGCGCTCGCACGTTGTCAGTCGTTCGGAACGGACTGAGAGGGATACGCGTCAGCGAAGTAGTAATCGCGTCGCTCGAAGCGGCCTGCGTGTCCGCAGGATCCGCAGCGTTCGATCATCGTGACGAGGATGATCTCCTCGAACGTGGCCGCGTCCATCTTGAGGGCACTACGAAACGGTGTCCGGCAATTCGGACAGCTCACACACAACATGATTGTCGCCGATTGCGTCATGACCCCGTGGTCGGCTGATGAGGCATGGGGCTTGATGGGTGGAAACCCCCACGTCTGGGGCGCGGGGGCTGATCACTTCTCCTACTCGCTGCCGGACGACGAGCCCCAGGCATTGAGCGTCGGTCCCACGGCCGGCAGTGGGCGCGCCAGAGGGAGTCGAGCCGAGACGCTAGTTGCTCGTGAGCCGGTCGTAGTAGGCGCTTGCGATCTTCTGAGCTAGCTCCTCGGACACCGATGCAGATCCTGGGGGTCCCGACAGATCCACCGTGTAGACGACCGAACCGTCGGTGAACCCCACCCAGTAACTATCGGAGGGCACCTGTTCTTCGGTCCCGGCGGCCTCGATGTCCTTGGCCGTTGCGATCCGGTGGACCCCGCGTGCTTCCGGAATGTCATCGACGTCGAAGTCGCTGATCGTCACGGCACAGCTCATGGGGCATGGCTTCATCGAATCCTCTTCAAGCCAGTCGAGCACGCTCTTCGCCCCTTCTTCGGATTGAAGCTCGATGATCAAACCGAAGACATGAGGCACGGTGAACGAATGCGCTCCTCCGTAGAAACGTGCGTCAACAGCTCCCCACTTGAAGCCAGCCTCCTGAAAGACCGTGTTCATATCGCTTTCTTCGGGATGCACCAACGGGCCTTCGCTCAAAGCAGCGATGAACTCGTCGAGGTCCGCTGTTGTCTGACGCGTCTCAACGGGATCAGGCTTGGTTCCCGGTGCATCCGCGGCTGTGAGGAATCGCTGCGCGATCGGGAGGGGAGCGGCCGCCTCGGGCACGGGTGTGGCCGCATCATCGTCACCACCGTCGCACGCGACGAGAGTGACCGCTATCAAAGCCACAAGGAATGGTTTGGCGAAGCGCAAGGCGCTCAATCTACGGCGTGCAGCAGCCACTCACAAGCCATGCGACGACGGCTTCATGGATCGTCGCGATGAGCTCGCGTGAGCCGTCGCGACATCCGGACCGTCTCGACGGAGCTACGATGCGCCTACGACCGGGAGGCATTGGCGATGATCGACCACGAAGGGACCGTCGCTCCAACACGAGGGTCGTCGTGGGGAGCGTTCGTCCTATGGGCCATCGTCGGTTGTGGAGCCGCGGTGAGCCCCTTCGTGCTCGGCCCTCTCGCCGTGGTGCCGATCGCCGCAGCGGTTGGTCTCCTATCCGTCAGATCGGCCGTCCGCCGTGGGTGGGCAGGGTTCCCGGCGGGTGTCGGGGTGTTCCTGCTGTTCGTCGCATTCACCAATCGGCAGGGGCCCGGCCTCCGGTGCTGGCAGACCGCGACCGCGGCTGGTTGCGATGAGCACTTGAACCCCATCCCCTGGTTGGTTTTCGGCGCCTTGCTCGTCGGGATCGGCCTCTTGTTGCACGCGGCCCGGGTGCGCAGCGACGCGTAGCTCTGCACCCAGTACACGCCGGCAGGGCACGCGAGCCGAGGTCGGCTCCAACATGCCGGGGCGCTACACGCCGCCTGCCGGGATTGGCGGCCACCTGACTCAACGCCCGTACGTCGTCGTCAGCGCTCCCGACGCGAGGACGTCGCCGGTCGCGTCGAGTGCCTCGACGGTGAAGACATACCGGTGCGGATCGTCGCCGGGCGGCGGGCACGGACCTCCGTAGCCCGCGTCACCGAAGCTGTTCGTCTGCTCCGTCCCACCCTCAGGGACCATCCCCTGGGCGACGTCCGTCGACGAAGGGTCGATGCCGGTGACCAGCCAGTGCGTGAAGGTGCCGCTCGGCGCATCGGGGTCGGTCAGGCTGACTCGCAGCTCCGTGGCATCGTCGGGCACCCCCGACCAGGCTGAGAGGCGGCGAGATGTTGTCGCCGTCGCAGGTGAACTGGATGGGGACGGTGTCGTCTTCCGAGAAGGCGGAGCTTTCGACGTCGAGCACGGCGCCTCCTTCGACCGGTTCTCGAGGGACGTCGGTATCGCCCCCGCAGGCCGCAAGCAAGATCGCGACGAGCACCGCCGCGGATCTCCGCATCGATGCGGACGCTACGCGCGTCGGCTGCCCCTCCCGCAACCGTCTCGGAGTCGGCCCGAACGCGCCTTGATCGCTGGGGTGTAGGAGCCGGGGCACATTGGGAAACCTGATCCTCATGGGTTCCAGCTCCTCGATCCGGATGACGGCCCCCACCCACCACTCCCGGCAGGTTCGGCGGTTCCGGCGGTCTGACCTGTGGACGGTGGGGCTCGGCGGGGCGTTGCTCCTGTTCGTCACGCTGGCGGCCGATCGGGGTCTCTCCGGGTTCGAGAGCGACGTGTTCATGTGGATCAACGAGCTGCCCGACGCGCTCGAGCCGTCGGTGGTCTTCGTGATGTGGCTCGGCACCTTCCCCGCGGTCTGTGTGGCGGCGGCGATCGCCCTGCTCTGGCGACGCTTCGGGATGGCCGCGGCGATCGCCCTGAGCGGCACCGCGGCGTATCTGCTCGCGAAGCTCCTCAAGGACCTGATCGAACGCGGCCGCCCGGCCGACGTCTACGAAGGGACCATGGCGATCATCCGGGCCGGCCAGCAGCAGGGCTTCGGTTTCCCGTCGGGACACTCGGCCGTTTCGGCGGCGATCGTGGGCGCCGCGCTCCCGTACCTGCCCTGGCGGTGGCGGTGGATGCTCCTGGCGCTGCCGATCGCGGTCGCGTTCGGCAGGATGTACGTGGGGGCACACCTGCCGCTCGACGTGGTGGGCGGGCTCGCGATCGGCTTTGGTGCCGCGGCGCTGTTCAGGATCGTCTTCGGACGGCCGGAGACCGCTGGACCGGTGCACGAGGCCGAGGTCGCCGCCGAAGAGGTCGGCGGCCCCGGCCCGGACGTCGCCGCCGCCGAAGAGCCTGAGCTCCGTTCCCGCTGATCAGCGCCCGGATCCGATGGGATGCTGGCATTTCCTCTCCCGATGGTCGAGCCTATGCGGACCCGAGCAACGCTTCGACCGAGAGGACATGGATGAGGCTGATGAACGCCGACGTCCGGCGATGGATCAGCGTGAAGACACTGGTGGCCTTCGTCCTGTTCAGCGCCGTCTCGATCGTGCCGGCCGCGGCCGAGATGGAGCGCGACGCGGTCCTCGCGGCGGTGACGGTCACGACCGACGCGTACACGCTCAGAGCCTTCAAGTGGCGGGAAGAGTCACAGGTCCGGGTCGTCACGTTCGACGGCGGCAGCGGGTCCGTCGTCCGCACGTCGCTCGCCTACCCATCGTTCTCGGGCAAGCGCATCACGAGCCGCATCGGCACATCGAGCAGCGGCGTCGTGGCGGTGAACGGCGGGTTCACGATCCTCGGCACCTACGCGCCGAAGCACCTCACGATGATCGAAGGCGAGCTGATCACGTCGGGGAAGCCGGCCCAGCCCGGCTGGGTGATGACGTTCACAGCCGATGCCTCGCGCGCGTGGCTCTCGCGACCGGCGTGGGACACACGGTGGTCGATCCACGCGACACAGGGAGCGCTCGGCTTCGACATCACGGGCTGGAACGCGCAGCAGCCTCGGTCACAGCGCGTGGTCGCCTTCACGGCGCGCGGTGGCGACAGCATGCGCCCCGAGACGGAGACCTGCACCGCACTCCTCGAACCCGTCTCCGGCGATCTCACGCGTCATCGGGTCTATCGCGTGGTGGAGCTTCGTGCGAACGCCGACTGTTCCCGCCGCCCCCTGCAGCCGCCCGCAGGGAACTACGAGCAGGTGGTGCTGGCCGGTCAAACGGTCGGGCTGCTCGATCCGAACCTGGAGCTCGAGATCAACCTCAACATCGGGCAAGACGGAGTGACGAACGCGTTCGGAGGCGTGCCGCGGCTCCTGAAGCACGGCCGGAACGTCGGCCCCAATTGCGGCGGACCCTGCAACAAGACGGGCCAGGGGCCGGATCGACCGTTCTACGCGAGGAACCCTCGAACCGCGGTCGGCATCAGCCAGGGCTGCTCTGATCGCGATGACGCGACGACCTGCACCTGGTACGTCGTGACGGTCGACGGGCGACTCGACGGGTGGAGCGAGGGCCTGCGGTTCCCGAGGCTCGCCGATCTGATGCTCGAGCTCGGCGCGTATGAGGCCGTCAACATGGATGGTGGCGGCAGCACGACGATGTGGGTACGCCAGCGGAACGAAGCCTGCCAGAGCCGAACGGCGGTCGGGTGCCTCGTCAACCGGCCGAGCTACGGGGAACGGCCGCACGTCGACTCGCTGGTGCTCTTCGACGAAGGGGCTTGAGGCCCAGGTACACTCCGCGGCCATGAGGATCCTGGTGGTGGGCTCCGGAGGAGTGGGCGCCGCGTTCGCCCCGATCGCCGCCCGCCGCGACTTCTACGAGCACATCGTGTTCTCCGACTACGACGAGGCTCGGGCGACGAGCGTCGTCGATCGCTACGACGGCGGCACCAAGAGATTCTCCGCGAGCCGGGTCGACGCGAGCGATCCCGATTCGGTGGCCGAGGTCGCGAAGGCCAACGGGTGCGACGCGATCCTGAACGCCGTGGATCCTCGATTCGTGATGCCGGTCTTCGAGGGTGCGTTCCGCGCCGGCGCCACGTACATGGACATGGCGATGTCGCTGTCGGAACCGCACCCCGAGGTGCCGCATTCGAAGCCCGGCAAGAAGCTGGGCGATGACCAGTTCGCGGACGCCGCGCGGTGGGAGGAGACCGGCCGCCTCGCGCTCGTCGGCTGCGGCGTCGAGCCGGGCATGTCCGATGTCTTCGCGCGATATGCGCAGGATCACCTCTTCTCTTCGATCGACGAGTGCGGTGTGCGCGACGGCGCGAACCTTGTCGTGCAGGGCTACGACTTCGCCCCCGGGTTCTCGATCTGGACGACGATCGAGGAGTGCCTGAACCCACCGGTGATCTGGGAGAAGGACGCCGGTTGGTTCACCACGCCGCCCTTCAGCGAGCCCGAGGTGTTCACGTTCCCCGAAGGCATCGGCCCCGTCGAGTGCGTGAACGTCGAGCACGAAGAGGTCGTGCTGATTCCGCGATGGATCGACTGCGAGCGGGTGACGTTCAAGTACGGACTGGGTGAGGAGTTCATCGAGGTCTTGAAGACCCTGCACAAGCTCGGGCTCGACAACAAGCGGAGGATCCGCGTGGGCGGCGTCGAGGTTGCGCCGCGAGACGTGGTGGCGGCCTGCCTCCCGGACCCGGCGACCCTCGGCGACAAGATGACCGGCAAGACCTGTGCCGGGACCTGGGTGACCGGCACCGGCACCGACGGGAGCCCACGCGAGGTCTACCTGTATCACGTGGTCGACAACGAGGAGATCTACGGGCGAGACGGCGCGCAAGCCGTGGTGTGGCAGACCGCGATCAACCCGGTCGTCGCGTTCGAGCTGCTCGCGACGGGCCTCTGGCAAGGATCCGGCGTGCTCGGATCCGAGGCCTTCGACCCGATGCCCTTCCTCGACATGCTCCGTGACTACGGATCACCCTGGGGCATGGTGGAGCTGACGCCCACCGGCTAGCCCAGGTCAGGGGCCATCTGACCCGTCCGCTCGGCGCGGATCGGGCAGGTCGCCCTACCTGCGATCAGGTATCCGCCCCCGCCATCTCAGGTTGCATCGCAATGCTGACGATGCTCAACCATCGGGCCCGTCAACGGGTGGCGGTTGCCTCGATGTGCGACAAGAGAGGTCGTGGCGTCGGCGATGAGCACGGAGATCGGGAGCAGCGAGACGGCGGCCAACGCCGCCGCCGTCGCTCGGCTGAGCCGCGCGGTCGATCTGGAGTCCCTCCTCGAAGCAACCCCCGAGTGTCTCGTGGTGGCCCAGACGGACGGCCGGATCGTGTTCGCGAACCAGCACGCCGAGGCGCTGACGGGCTTCACGAAGCTCGAGCTGATCGGCAAGCCGGTCGAGTTGCTCGTCGCCGTCGAGATCGCGGCGTTGCCCGGCGGCACCCGCGTCGAGTCGCTCTGTCGCCGCGCCGACGGCGACGAGGTGCCCGTGGAGGTGCACGTCGGCACGATCGGGGGTGACGATCCGATGCTCGTCGTGGCGCTCCGCGACGTCTCCGAGCTCCAGGCTGGCCGCGACGCCACGTTCGAGGCCGAGGCCAAGTATCGGAGCCTCGTGGAGCACATCCCCGCCGTCGTCTACCTCGACCCCGTCGACGAGGACGCGAACTCGATCTACGTGAGCCCGCAGGTCCAGGAGCTGCTGGGCATCACGCCGGAGGAGTGGGCATCGGACTTCTACGCGTGGCGACACCACGTGCACCCCGAAGACATCGACAAGGCGTGGGAGGAATACCAGCAGGCGTACAACGACCACACGGCGCTCAACCACGAGTACCGGATGATCCACGAAGACGGCACGGTGAAATGGATCCTCGAGCAGGCGTACCCGATCCTGGACGAGGACGGGAAGCCGTGGCTGATCCAGGGCGTGATGTTCGACATCACCGAGCGGAAGAAGGCCGAGGAGCAGGTGGCCTTCCTCGCCTACCACGACAAACTGACCGGCCTGCCGAACCGTGCCTTGTTCGAGGAGCTGCTCGATACCGCGATCGCTCGCGCTCGCCGCCACGACCTCGGCGTCGGCGTCGATCTACCTCGACCTCGACAACTTCAAGCTCGTGAACGACTCGCTCGGCCACCACGCCGGCGATCTCCTGCTCGCCCAGCTCGCCGATCGGCTCCGCGGTTGCACGCGTGAGACCGATCTCGTCGCTCGTCAGGGAGGCGACGAGTTCCTCCTGCTGCTGTCGGATCTCGAACGCGGCGTCGACGGCCTCCCCGAGGCGCAGGTGCTGGTCGCGGAATCCGTCGCCGAGCGCGTCCTCGAAGCGATGGACGAGCCGTTCGAGCTGAACGGCACGCAGTTCTACGCGACCGGATCCCTCGGGATCAGCCTCTTCCCGCAGGACGCGACCGACGCGCACTCATTGCTGCGTAACGCCGACCAGGCGATGTATCAGTCCAAGAAGAACGAGCCCGGTCGCTACACGATGTTCTCGGCGGGCGGCGAGGACGCGATGAAGCGGCTGTCGCTGACCACGCGCCTGCGCGAGGCGGTGCAGATGGAGCACTGGGTGCTGCACTGGCAGCCGGTGGTGAACCTGCAAGACGGCTCGGTCGAGAGCGTCGAGGCGCTGATCCGCTGGCAGGACCCGAACGGCGGCATCGTGCCGCCCGGCGAGTTCATCCCGCTCGCGGAGGAGCTGGGCCTGATCGAGGCGATCGGGGACTGGGTGATCGGGGAGCTCGCCCGACAGCAGAACGAGTGGAAGGAGCAGGGACTCGATATCAAGGTCGGGTTCAACCTGTCACCCCGCCAGCTCTGGTCGGCGCACCTGGCCGAGAAGGTGCTCGGCAAGCTCGCCGGCGCCGGCGTCGACCCGCATCGGATCGTCGTCGAGATCACCGAGTCGACCGCGATGGCGGACCCGGATCGGACCCAGAAGATCCTGCAGGAGCTGCACGCCTGGGGCCTGACGATCGCGCTCGACGACTTCGGAACGGGCTACTCCTCGCTCGCGCGCCTGAAGCACCTTCCGGTCGACATCTTGAAGATCGACCGGTCGTTCATCCGCGACGTCGACGACGATCCGAGCCTCGCGAGCATGGTGCGCGGCGATGATCCAGCTCGCCGAGGGGCTCGGCATGACGCCGCTCGCCGAGGGCATCGAGACGGCCGAGGAGTTCGCGTTCCTCCGGGCGAACGGCTGTCCGCTGGGGCAGGGGTTCCTCTTCGCCCGCCCGATGCCCGCCGAGGCGATCCCCGCGCTCGTTACCCGCGCGGGCGGCCTGCTCCCCGGCCTCACCACCCCGTAGTTCGCCCGCGACCTCCGTATCCTGGGGCGTCGTGTGGATCGCTCGCCTCGCCGTCGCCGATCCTGCTCGCCGTTCCGGCGTTGGTGACGGCGGGGCCCGGCGCTGCCCAGCCGGCAGCGGAGGTCCGCGACATCGGCCCGTCGATCGGCCTCCGCCAACACGAGTCGAGCTACGCGATAGCGGTGGCGCGACGTCGAACGACGACGGGTGGCAGGACTTCTTGATCGTGCACCACGGCTCCCGGCCTTCGGAGCTGTTCGTGACGGACCACGAGGGTGAGACCGCGACCGGGGTGCACGTCGCGACGCGGCTCGTCGACACGATCCACGAGCGTCCGGACCGTCACGGATGCACGCTGGGCGACGTCGACCTCGACGGCCTGACGGACATCTTCTGCACGAAGGGCGCGCAGCAGGGCTTCGCGAAGAAGTGGAACGAGCTCTGGATGCAGGGGCCCGAGGGAACCTGGACCGATCGGGCGGCGGATTACGGCGTCGAGGACGTCTGGGGCCGGGGTCGCTATCCGGCGTGGATCGACCTCAACGGTGACGCATATCCCGACCTGTTCGTCGGCAACGACATCCCCCGGCGCGACGAGCACACCACCGAGAACCGCACGTTCGTGAACGAGGGGGGAGCGCGGTTCCGCGAGGTGGACATGGGGATCACCCTCGAGCAGGGGGCCAACTGCGTCCAGGTGCTCGACGTGAACGACGACGGTCGAGACGACATCGTGCTGTGCGGACGGTACGAGACGTTCCTCTACCTGCGGCAGGGCGACCGATTCGTGCGAGCGAACGAGCGCTACGGCGTGCCGACCGACCAGGCCCTCGGTGCCTGGCTCGGCGATCTGAACGGCGACGATCGGTTCGACCTCGTGATGGTGCACCCCCGGTTGCTCCAGATCCGGCTCGGTGGCCCGAGCGGACGGCTCGACGACATCGTGCACACCCAGCCGCTCGGGCGCGGCCACGGGCTCGCCGTCGGCGACGTCGATGGCGACGGCACGCCCGACGTCTACGCGGTGGACGGATGCGTCGACCGCGTGAACATCGACGACGTGCTCCTCGTCAACGGCGGCGACGGCCGGACGTGGACCCAGGTGGACGTGCCGCCGCCGGGAGACGGCTGCGGCGACGTCGCCGAGATGCTCGACTGGGATCGCGACGGCGCGATGGACGTGCTCGTGCTGAACGGCGGCGGAACCTCGCAGCCGCTCGACCTCGACGGTCCCGACCAGCTGCTCACGCTCGGCGACTGGCGGTTGCCGGGCTGACTCGAGCGGTCAGAAGCTCGGCTCCTCCTCCTCGTCCCGCCAGGGCCACGGCTCGAGGATCAGGGGCTCGCGAGGTTCCTGCTCGAAGTCGAACGCATCGAGGATGTCGTCGTAGATCTTCGCCTCTTCACGCACGACCGGGCGCGAGTCGGGCCGGCTCATCGTGTCGGGGTCGAGGCGTTGGCCGTCCATGAACCGGTCTTCGATCAGCTTCAGCCAGCTGTCGAAGGAATACGTGTTGTGGTCGACGTATCCCTCCTTCGCGTAGGGGCTGATCACGATCGAGGGCACGCGCAGTCCGAGGCCCATGTCGTCGATCCGCGGCGGCTCGACGTGGTCGTAGAAGCCGCCCCAGTCGTCCCACGCGAGGAAGATCGCGGTGTTCTCCCACGACGGACCCTCCATGATCGCGTTGATCAGGCGCGTCACGTAGGCCTGGCCGGTGCGAACCGTGCTCGTCCCGCTCGGATGCTCGCTCGTGTTGCCGGTCGGCGCGAGCCACGCGACGTTCGGGAGATCGCCCGTCTCGGCGGCCTCGAGGAACTCGTCCACCGGCCGGACGTTGTCGCGCGCGTCGTCGGCGCGCTCGCCGTTCCAGAAGCTCGTGAAGCCCGGCAGCGGGATTGCGGTTGTAGCTCGTCTCGAAGCCCTTCCGACCGGTGTCGGGGCATCCCTGCTTCGGTGTCCCAGCACGTGTCGTTGCCGATGTAGTAGCGCCACTCGACGCCGAACTCGTCGAGCAGGAACGTGCACGTCGGTCCACGCGTACTTCGGGTCGTCGCCGTAGAGCCATCGCTTCTTCTCGCTCGAGAGGTCGATATCGGTGCGGCAGCTCATCGGGTCGGTCGTGTCGGGGCAGTAGGCCGACCAGGCCGAGAGCATGAACAGGTGTGACGGCAGGGTCCACGAGTCGACCGGCGCGAACATCGCGTCCTGCAGCACGTATCGTTCGGCGTACGCCCAGTAGTTCGGGATCGTTTTCGCCGTGTGCACGCTCATCACGTCGGGCTGCCCCTGCGGCCCGAGGTAGTCGGGACACTGGGGAGCGTCCGTGCGACCCAGCAGAAGTTCTCCCGGTAGGGCAGGGCCTCGATGAAGCCGTCCATCTTGCCGCCGTTGACGCTTAGGACGGAGGCGGGCGTGATTGTGCGGGCCGCCGTTCTGGTCGAAGGACCTCGTGACGTACGGGGGTACGCAGGCGCCGTTCTGCCACTTGTCGGGGATGCAGACCGCAAACGAGCCGTCGGCCTTCGTCGGGATGCCGTCGGCGCCCGGGTACGTCCCGAAGTAGTGATCGAACGACCGGTTCTCCTGCACGATGAAGATGAAATGGTCGATCTTGTCGATGCCCTCTCGCTCCTCGGCGGGGTCGGGCTCGGTCGCGCTCGACGCGGGGAGGTCGGGGTCGGGTCGTCGTTGTCGCCCGTACAGGCGCCGAGCACGAGGGCGAAGGCGAGCACGGTGAGCAGGGCGCGGGCTGGGAGGCGTCGATCCATCGGCGGGGAGCCTATCCGCGCCGGATGGGACCGTCCGCCCGATACCATCCTGGGCCATGGCACGCCGCTACGACGCATCCGAGATCGAGCCGAAGTGGGTGAAGGTCTGGGAGGAGGAGGGCCTGTACCGGGCCTCCGAGGATCCCGACGACCCGCGCCCTCCCTTCTACGCCCTCGACATGTTCCCCTACCCGTCGGGCGACCTCCACATGGGCCACGCCGAGGCGTTCAGCGGGGGCGACGCGGTTGCCCGGTACCGGGCGATGACGGGCCACGACGTGCTGCACCCGATCGGGTGGGACGCCTTCGGTCTTCCGGCCGAGAACGCCGCGATCAAGCGCGGCGTACCGCCCGCGGCGTGGACCTACGCGAACATCGACCAACAGGCGGCATCGTTCAGGCGGATGGGCATGTCGTTCGACTGGACGCGCCGGCTCAACACCTCCGATCCCGACTACTACCGGTGGACCCAGTGGCTCTTCCTGCGGTTCTTCGATCGCGGGTTGGCGACGCGTCGGGAATCGCCGGTCAACTGGTGTCCGAAGGACCAGACGGTGCTGGCGAACGAGCAGGTGATCCAGGGTGCCTGCGAGCGCTGCGGCACGATCGTGGAGCGGCGCGATCTGACGCAATGGTTCTTCAAGATCACGGACTACGCGCAGCGGCTCCTCGACGACATGGACGACCTGGACGACTGGCCCGAGCGCGTCGTGACGATGCAGCGGAACTGGATCGGGCGTTCCGAGGGCGCCGACGTCACGTTCACGATCGAGGAGACCGGCGAGGAGATCACGGTCTTCACGACGCGGCCCGACACGCTCTGGGGCGTGACGTTCTTCGTGTTCGCGGTGGAGCATCCGGCGGTGCGGCGCCTCGCCGAGCTGGCCGGCACGTGGGACCAGGTTCGGCCGATCGTCGAGGAGGCGCGGGCGACCTCGCTCGTCGACCGCGAGGCCGCCGATACGAAACCGGGGGTGGCGCTCGGCGTGCACGCGGTGAACCCGGTGAACGGCGAGCGCGTGCCGGTCTACGTCGCGCCGTACGTGCTGATGGAGTACGGGACCGGCGCGATCATGGCGGTGCCGGGCCACGACCAACGCGACTTCGCCTTCGCGCGCACGCACGGCCTGCCGGTCCGCGTCGTGATCCAGCCCGAGGACGCGGCGGCGCCGGACGGCGACACGATGGCGGAGGCCTACGCCGGCGAGGGCGTGATGGTGAACAGCGGGCCGTTCGACGGACGACGCACGCCCGACTCGATCGCCGAGGTCACCGAGTGGCTCGAGGCCGAGGGCCGGGGCCGCCCCGCGGTGCGTTTCCGGCTGCGGGACTGGCTGATCTCACGCCAGCGGTACTGGGGCGCCCCGATCCCGATCGTGCACTGTCCCGCGTGCGGCGAGGTTCCGGTGCCGGGCGACGAGCTTCCGGTGCGGCTCCCCGAAGACGCCGACTTCCAGCTCGGCGGGGAGTCACCGCTCGCGCGGCATCCGACGTGGAAGCACGTGGCGTGCCCGTCGTGCGGCGGCGAGGCCGTCCGCGACACCGACACGATGGACACGTTCGTCGACTCGAGTTGGTACTACTACCGCTACTGCTCGCCGGGATACGAGGACGGACCGTTCCGGCCCGAGGACGTCCGGCGATGGATGCCGGTCGGCCAGTACACCGGCGGGGTCGAGCACGCGATCCTGCACCTGCTCTACTCCCGGTTCTTCACGAAGGTGCTCCACGACATGGGCATGGTGCCGTTCGTCGAGCCGTTCCCGAAGCTGATGAACCAGGGGCAGGTGATCTTCGACGGCGCGGCGATGTCGAAGACGAAGGGCAACATCGTCGAGCCGATGCCGCTCGTCGAGCGATGGGGCGCCGACACGATGCGACTGACGATGCTGTTCGCGGGACCGTTCGAGGACGACATCGACTGGAAGCTGATCGCGACCGATCCCGAGAAGCGTCCGGGCGTCCATTCGTGGCTGGGTCGTGTCTTCGCCGCGGTCGACGACGCGGCCGAGCGCGGCGCCGCCGTCGAGGAGCCCGAGACGCTGGTTCGCCTCACGCATCGCACGATCCGCGGGGTGACCGACGACATGGATCGGTTCCGGTTCAACACGGCGATCGCCAAGCTGATGGTGCTCACGAACGAGATGCGGACCGCCCTCGACGCGGGCGGCGGGGCGCTCGGCGCCGCGCGAGCGTTGACGCAACTGCTCGCCCCCTTCGCGCCGTTCGCCGCCGAGGAGCTGTGGCGCGAGGTGCTCGGCGAGGGGTCGTCGGTTCACGTCTCGACGTGGCCGGGCTTCGACCCGTCGCTCGCCGCCGAGGACACGGTGACGCTGGTCGTGCAGGTCGACGGCAAGGTGCGCGACACGATCGAGGTGCCGGCGGCGATCGAGGAGGCGGCGGCCCTCGAGCTCGCGCGCGGGAGCGAGCGCGTCCGCGCGGCGATCGGCGACCGTGAGGTCGTGCGGGAGATCGCGCGCGCCGCCGAAGCTCGTGAACCTCGTCACGAAGCGCTGAGCCCCGCGACGGACCTCACGCCCCGATCGATCGGGGAGCCTTCACGGCGCGACCACGACGTCGACGCGTTGGACGGCGTTGTTCGTGTAGCCGCCGACGTTCCAGCGGGCGGCCATCGGCTGGACGTCGCCGGTGGCGTCGGTGGCCCGGCAGCAGAGCACGTGCTGTCCGGGCTCGGCGCGCCACCGGAACCGCCACCCTCGCCACGCGAAGGGGTCCGTCACGGGGTCGAGCTCGGCGTCGTGCCACGTCGCGCCGCCGTCGTCGCTGACCTCGACCCGCTCGATCGCGCCGGCTCCCGACCAGGCCCTTCCACGGAGCTCGGTCTCGCCCGCGTCGACGTGGCGGATCCGCGGCAAGAAGGCCGGGATGCCCGGGCGGCGCCATCAGGCTCCGCACGAGGATCCGATCGATCGGCACGCCGGGATCGTCGTCATGGGCCCGCCACCGGTAGGAGGGGCGTTCTGGTACCCGTCGAACGGCTCGTCGAGCACCCGGATCCGCGTCAGCCACTTCACCGACGCCATCCCGTACCAGCCGGGGACCACGAGACGCAGCGGGAACCCGTGCTGCGGCGGCAGCGGCGTCCCGTTCATCGCATGCGCGAGGAGGATCTCGTCGCGACGGGCATCACCGACCGGAAGGCCACGCTCGTAGTCCTGTTGCAGCCCGCCTTCGACCCCGCGGTCGAGGCCGCGGAACACGACGTCGACCGCGTCGTCGAGGACGCCGGCCTCCTCCAAGAGCCCCGCGAGCGGCACGCCCGTCCACGCGGCGGTGCCGACGGCCTCGAGGAGCCACGGCTGGCTCACGGTCCTGGGCTCGAGGAGCGCGCGCCCGTTGCCCGGCACACTCGAGCGTGACGATCCGCGTGGACTGGGGGCGAGCGAGGAGGTCCTCGAGGGTGAAACGGCAGCGGCGTGCGAACGTGACCGTCGATCTCGAGGGTCCAGACCGCAGGATCCACCGACGGGATGTCGTAGTGCACGAGGAGGTAATGGAGCCCGACGGGCGTGAGGTCGTGGCGGAGCGCTTCGAGCGGCATCCCGTGGTTCCGAGCCGCGAGGCTCACCTCGTCGAGCGACACGTCGCCCGGTCGCGGTCCCCGCGCGTCGAACTCGGACTCCATGGCGCCTATCCCACCACGGAACGTCGCGGCCCGCTCGTCCTGAGGCGAACCGCCCGGATGAGCCAAGGCGTGGCGAGCGCGGCGACCCCGAGCGTGAACGCGAGTCCGATCGAACCGTAGGCGTAGAGGATGGGATCGGCGCGAGCACCGCCCCGGCCGTAGATGCGCATCGGCAGCGTCGCGCAGTCGCTGCGGATGCACAGCCAGCTCGACACGACGATGTTGTCGAACGAGAGCAGCCATGCGACCGCCGCCGCGGCGACCAACGCGGGCAGCACCTGGGGGAAGATCACGCGCATGAGCGCGGCGCCCTGCGTCGCGCCGAGGTCCATCGCGGACTCTTCCTGCACCCGAGGCACGGAGGCGAGCGCGACCCACACGACCACCACCACGAACGGCACGGCGAGCGTGATGTGGCCGAGCAGCTGGGTCGTCGTCCCGAACAGCAACGGCGTCTGGATCAAGAAGAGGAACAGTCCCGTGGCCAGGACCGTTTGGGGCACGGCGAGCGCGATCAGCACCAGGAGGCCCCCGGCATCGGCGGTCCGGCTCCGCCACCGATGCAGCCCGACCGCGGTCGCCACACCGAGTGGAAGCGCGATCGCCGTGGTCGAGGCCGCGAGGCGCACGCTCTGCATGAGCGAGGTCCGGAACTCCTCATCGTGCAGGGCCGCCTCGTACCACCCCCACGAGAAACCCTCGAGCTGCGTCGGACTGTCGCCGCTCGTGAACGACGCCCGCACCACGATCGCGATCGGAAGGAACCACCAGGCGAAATAGGCCCAGGTGAAGACGCGGAGCCCGAGGGGTGGACGATCGGGGTCATACGCTCTCGCCATCGGTCCTCCCGAGCGGTTCGGGCCGCCCCCTCGGCGGTGCCCTCATCGGTCTCCGGCGAAGTGTAGGCGGCGTTCGTTGCATCACATGACGAACGTGAGCGTCGTCACGGCGGGCGAGGAGGCAGGGGGGTACGGTCGGCCGCATGTCGTTCCGAGACCGCATCGACACGTTGTCACGCGCCGAGCTCGCCGGGCTGAGCCGTCGTCATCGTGGCGTGCGTCGCGGGCGCGGCCGTGTGGTACCTGCGCTCGTTGCCGAAGCCCATCACGGTGGCGGAGATGCCGGCCGCGACGGCGCCGGCGCGCCGGCTCGACACCGATCGCCGAGGGCTCCGACCGCGCCGGCGGCGTCGGGTCTCTGCCGCGCCCGTCGGCCGCGGCGGGGGTCCCGGTGTTCGTCGACGTGACCGGGCACGTGCGGCCGTCCGGGCGTCTACGAGTTCCCGCCGGGCGTCGCGGGTGATCGATGCGATCGAGGAGGCCGGCGGGCCGCGCGAGAACGCGGTGCTTTCGGCGCTGAACCTCGCGGCGGTGCTCACCGACGGCCAGCAGATCGTCGTCCCGGGTCCGCGAAGGCGACGTCGTCGGCGGCATCGGTGCGGCGCCGTGCCGGGGGTCCGTCGGCGGCCCCGGGTCCGACGGGCCACTCATCAACATCAACACCGCCGACGCGACGGCGCTCGAGGCGTTCCGGGCGTCGGCGAGGTGACGGCCGCCGCGATCGTGCAGCATCGCACCGAGAACGGGCCGTTCGCGACCGTCGATCAGCTCGAGGACGTGAGCGGCATCGGCCCGGCGACGCTCGAAGAGATCCGGCCGCACGCCACGGTGTGAGCGGCTGGCTGCTGCCCGCGGCGACGGCCGCGTTCTGGGGCGGCCTGCTCGCTGTGGACCGCGCTGCCGCGATCGATCGGCGCCGGGGACCTGTGGCGCGCTCGGCGGTCGCCGCGTTCGTCGGCGGCCTGGCTCGCCGCGCCGTCGGAACGTTCCGAGGACCCGCTCGCCGGGTCCGGGCTCGTCGCGGCGCCCGCGCCGTCGCTCGCCGTGCGGTCGCCGCGGAGCGGTCCGCAGGCTTCGGGCGAGCGGGCCGCGCGCGCCGGCGTGGCGCTGGTCGGGGTCGTGTCCTCGGCGCCGGCGTGGGGCGGCGTCGCCGACCGCCGCCTCGCGGGCTCGTTCCTATCCGGCTCGCGGGCGAGCGAGCGACGCTCGAGGCGACGGTCCGGGAGGAGCCGAGTCCCACCGCCTGGGCTGGCGCGCCGTCGTCGACGTCCGTCGCGTCGACGTGGCGGGAGGGCAGCGCACCCTCCGCGAACGGGTGTGGATCTCGGGCGACGAGGAACCGCCGCCGGTCGTCCGTGGGGACCTCGTCGCCATCGGCGCCCGCCTCGAGGTGCCCGACGACGCCGAGCTTCCGCGACGCGATGCACGCGAAGGGCATCGCCGTGACCGCGCGCGTCGACGAGCTCGAGCGGCTCGGCCGATCGCCGAACCCGTTCGTCCGAGCGACGCAGGTCGTTCGCGACGTCGTCGGCCGGTCGATCTCGTCGGTCTTCCCTCCGACGGGAGGCCGGCTTGTTGCTCGGGCTCGCGCTCGGCGACGACTCGCAGCTCGACGCCGCGACCGAGCGAGACTTCAAGGCGACGGGCTCACGCACCTGCTCGTCGTATCGGGCGGCAACGTCGCGATGATCCTCGCGCCGGCCTTGGCGCTCGCGGCGCTGCTCGGGCTGGGCCGCGGTCGGACAGACGGCGATCGGCGTGACGACGGTCGCGTTCGTCGTCGTCCTCACGGGCGCCGAGCCGTCGGTCATGCGGGCCGGCACGATGGCGACGCTCGCGCTCGTCGGCGTGTTGCTGGCGCAGCCCCGTTCGACCGCCGTGGTGCTGTCGGGCGCCGTCTTCGTCTTGCTCGTCGCTCGACCCGTCGCTCGTGCGGCAGATCGGGTTCCAGCTCTCGGTGGCGGCGACCGCCGGCATGGTCGCGCTCGCGAACGCCGCTCGGCGAGCGGTTCGCGCGCGTGATGCCTCGCTCCCGTCGCGCTCGCCGCCGGCGACCACGTGTCTCGGCCCAGCTCGGCGTGACGCCGATCCTGCTCTTCCACTTCCACGACGTACCCGCCGTGACGCTCCTCGCGAACGTGCGTCGCCGCGCCGACCGTCGCGCCCTCGCTCCTGCTCGGGCTGATCGCGGCCGCGGTCGGCATCGTGTCGGAGCCCCTCGGGCCGGCTCGCGGCCTTCGCGGCGCAGGTGCCGATGACGCTCCTCGAGCTCGTCGCGAACATCGGTGGACGTGCGCCGATCGCGCACGTGACGTCCCGCGGCGGACCGGCGGTGCTCGTGCTCGGGACGGCCGCGGTCGTGGCGCTCACCGTCGCGCTCCGCACGGGCTGGCGGCCGCCCCGCCGCGCGTCGTCGTCGGCGCCGTGGCGATGCTGCCCGTGCGTCGTGTGGGCCACGGCGATCGCGAAGGGGCCGCCGTCGCACCTGACCGTGCGGGTGTTCGACGTGGGTCAGGGCGACGCGGCGCTCGTGACGACACCCGGCGGGGGCGACGATGCTCGTCGACGGCGGGCCCGACGAGGAGCAGGTCGCGACCGAGCTCGCGGCGCTCGGCGTGAAGCGCCTCGACGTCGTCGTGGCGAGCCATCCGCACGCCGACCACATCATCGGCCTGCCCGCGGTCCTGGCCCGGTTCCAGGTCGGGGTCGTGGTGCTCCAGCCGGGCTGTCCGACGACGTCGGCGCTCCAGGTCGAGCTCGACCGGGCGATCGACGACGAGGGCATCCCGGTCCGCACGCCCGACGGCCGGCGACGTCTTCACGGTCGGGGACCTCCGCGTCGACGTGCTCTCGCCCGACCGATGCTGGACCGACACCGAGTCCGACACGAACAACGACGCGCTCGTGCTGCGCGTGTCACTCGGCGACGACGTCGTCCTGTTCGCAACCGAACCCGAGGAGCCGGCGCAGGAGGTGCTGCTCGAGTCCGGCGTCGACCTCACCGCCGACGTGTTGAAGGTGCCCCATCACGGCGCCGCGACGAGCCTGCCGGAGTTCTTCCCGGCGGTCGATCGCCGAGGTCGCGATCGTCCCCGTGGGGGAGAACACGTACGGGCACCCGGTCCCGTCGATCCTCGACGCGATCGCGCAGACCGGCGCCGAGGTGTGGCGCACCGACAGCACGGCACGGTCACGGTCGTGTTCGGGCCCGAGGGGCCGACGGCCAGCGGGGCGCGATGACCCGCTCGGCCGCGCGCGACGCCACCGCCGCCTCGTGCCGGTGGGGCCTTCGAACGTCGCCCCGCCCCGCTACCATCCCGCCGATGGGCAAGGCTCCGGGCGCCGTCGTGCTGTTGTGGGGCGAGGACGACTTCCTGCTGCGCGAGGCGGCGCTCGAGCTCCTCGGTGACCTTCGGCCCACCGAGGTCGACGCGGCCGAGTGGCAGGGCGGGGAGCTCCAGGACCTCGCGACGCCTTCCTGTTCGGAGAGCGCCGCGCGCTGCTCGTGACCGACCTCCGCAGCCTGTCCAAGGACGCGACGCCCGAGCTCGCCGCGTACCTCGCCGCGCCGATCCCGATGCGCCGCTCGTGCTGTGCTGCACGACGGCCGAGCGGGGCAAGCCGCCGGCCGCGCTCGTCAAGCTCGTCGAGCCGGTCGGCCAGGTCCGGCAGGTCGCGGTGCCGCGCAAGGAGCTCGAGCCCTGGGTCCTGCAGCGCGCGAAGCGCCTCGAGGCTCGACCTGACGCCGCCGGCCGCGCGCGCGCTCGTCGACGACGATCGGCGATGAGACCGGTCAGCTCGCGGCCGCCGTCCAGCAGCTCGCCTCGGCCTTCGCCGGCCAGAAGATCGGCCCGGCCGCAGGTGCAGCAGCAGTTCCGCGGGCTGGGTGAGCAGAAGACCTGGGATCTGTGCGACAAGGCGTTCGGCAAGGATCTTCCGGGCGCGATCCGGTCGCTCCGCTCGATCGAGGAGGGCGGCGACGAGGCGCTGATGGTCCTCGGCGGCGATCGCGAGCCGGCTCCGCGACCTGATCAAGGTGCGGTCGCTCCCGGAGCGGATCCCGCTCGGCGAGGTCGCGAAGCGGGCGGGCCTGCGGTTCGACTGGCAGGCGCGGCGCTACCTCGCCCAGGCGCGGAACTTCTCCCTCGCGGAGCTCGTGCGGCTGCACGAGCGGGTGACCGAGGTCGACCGGGCGCTGAAGTCCGGCGGCACCGCCGACGTGATCATGCCGACGTTGATCACCGAGATCGCCGCGGCGAGATAGCCCCGGGCGCGAGGCGACCTCGGCGCGACGTGCTCGGGGTCGATCGAGGGTTATCCGGACGCGGCGGCCGAGTTCACGGCCTTCGCGAGACGGCTCTTGCGGCGGGCGGCCGTGTTCTTGTGGAGGATGCCCTTGCTCGCGGCCTTGTCGAGCTCGCGAGCGACCTCGACGAAGCGCGCCTTCGCGACCTCGGCGTCGCCCTCGGCGACGGCGGTGCGGACCCTCTTCGTGGAGGTCTTGAGCGCGCTCTTGCCGCCTGTTGCGCTCGCGGCGCTTCTCGTTCTGGCGGTTGCGCTTGATCTGGGACTTGATGTTGGCCATGGAGCGGCGAGTCTACCAGGGGCGATGCGGCGTCCTGGCCGGAACGTCGCCTCGACCCGGCGCCGCAGGCGGCGCTCCGTACGCCCGTACCATGGGACGCGTGAGCGCCGACACCTCCCACATCCGGAACTTCTGCATCGTGGCGCACATCGACCACGGGAAGTCGACGCTGGCCGATCGGCTGCTCGAGGTCACCCACACGGTCGAGGGCCGCGGCATGCGGGCCCAGTACCTCGACAAGATGGACCTGGAGCGCGAGCGCGGCATCACGATCAAGGCCCAGGCGGTCCGCCTGCTCCACGAGGGCTACGAGCTGAATCTGATCGACACGCCCGGCCACGTCGACTTCACCTACGAGGTCTCCCGCTCGCTCGAGGCATGCGAGGGCGCGGTGCTGCTCGTCGACGCCGCGCAGGGCCTCGAGGCGCAGACGCTCGCGAACTACCACCTCGCGCGCGACGCCGGTCTCGTGATCGTGCCGGTCCTGAACAAGATCGACCTTCCCGCCGCCGAACCGGCGCAGCGCCGGGACGAGCTCGCGAAGCTGCTCGACCGCGACCCCGATGAGATCCTCGCCGTCAGCGCGAAGACCGGCGAGGGGGTGGAAGACCTGCTGAAGGCGATCGTCGAGCAGGTGCCGCCGCCGGTCGGCGACGCCGACGCGCCGCTTCGGGCGCTGATCTTCGATTCGGCCTTCGACCCGTACCGCGGCGTGATCACCTACATCCGGGTGAAGGACGGCACCCTTCCGTCGAACGCGACGATCAAGATGTTCGCGACCGGGACGTCGTTTCCGATGCCGAGGAGGCCGGCGTGATGGCGCCGGAGGCCACGCCGGTCGACGCGCTCGGCCCCGGCGAGGTCGGCTACCTCGTCACCGGGCTCAAGGACGTCCATCAGGCGAAGGTCGGCGACACGATCACGCTCGCGGGCAAGGCAGGGTGCGCCCGAGCCGCTCCCCGGGTACCGCGAGCCGAAGCCGATGGTGTGGTCGGGTCTGTTCCCCTCCGAGGGCGGCGACTACTCCGAGCTCCGCGAGGCGCTCGACAGGCTGAAGCTGTCGGATTCCGCGCTCGTGTACGAGCCCGAGGTGTCGCAGGCGCTCGGGTTCGGGTTCCGCGTCGGGTTCCTCGGCCTGCTGCACATGGACATCGTGCGCGAGCGGCTCGAGCGCGAGTTCGATCTCGAGCTGATCTCGACGGCGCCGAACGTCGAGTTCCACGTCTTCAAGGGCGACGAGACGACGGTCGTGCACAACCCCGCCGAGATGCCGACGGGCGGCGACTACGACCGGGTCGAGGAGCCGGTCGTGTTCGCGACGATCATCACGCCGGCCGACTACCTCGGCGCCGTGCTCGACCTCTGCCAGGAGCGGCGAGGCGAGATGGTCGACATGACCTACCTCACGACCGGAACGCGTCGAGGTGCACTACCTGCTCCCGCTCGGCCGAGATCGTCTTCGACTTCTTCGATCAGCTGAAGTCGCGCACGCGCGGCTTCGCGAGCCTCGACTACGAGCCGTGGGGCAACCAGGAGGCCGACCTGGTCCGCGTCGACGTGCTGCTGCACGGCGAGCCGGTCGACGCGTTCTCGAGCGTCGATCCACCGCGACAAGGCCTACGCCTACGGCAAGCGGATGGTCGAGCGCCTGAAGGAGCTGATCCCGCGGCAGCTCTTCGACGTCGCGGTGCAGGCCGCGATCGGCTCGAAGGTCATCGCGCGCGAGACCGTGAAGGCCAAGCGCAAGGACGTGCTCGCGAAGTGCTACGGCGGCGACATCACCCGCAAGCGGAAGCTCCTGGAGACCCAGAAGAAGGGGAAGGAGCGGATGCGCCGGGTCGGCAAGGTCGACGTGCCCCAGGAGGCGTTCATCTCGGCGCTCCGCGTCGACGACGCGGGAGCGCGGAAGAAGATGAGCGCCGAGCCGCGCGTGGTTCCGCAGGCGGACCCGCCGGTCGTTGCCGAGCCGGCGGGCATCTACGTCCACGTGCCCTTCTGCCTTACCCGCTGCGGCTACTGCGACTTCAACGCGTACGCGGGGCTCGACGCGCTGATGCCCCGGTACCTGCCGGGCTCCTCGCCGAGGCGTCGCTCGCCGCGCCGGCGTGGGACGGCGTGCGAGGTCACGAGCGTCTTCCTCGGCGGCGGCACGCCGACGACGATGGAGCCGGGCGATCTCGAGGCGTTGCTCGGGCACCTGCGCGATCGCTTCGACGTCGCGGGCGACGCGGAGGTCACGACCGAGGCGAACCCCGACACGGTCGGGGACGTCTCGCTCGTGCAGCTGCACGCGGCAGGCTACGAACGGTTGTCGATGGGGGCGCAGTCGTTCGACACCGCCGTGCTGGCGCGGCTCGAGCGCCTGCACGACCCGGCATCGGTGCGCGCCGCGATGTCGGCTGCGCGCCGCGCCGGCTACCGGAACGTGAACCTCGACCTGATCTACGGCGTCGACGGCGAGACGGTCGAGTCGTGGGAGCGGACGCTCCGCGAGACCGTCGCGCTCGGCCCGGAGCACGTGAGCGCCTACGCGCTCACGATCGAGCCGGCGACACCGCTCGGCCGCCAGGTGTCGGCGGGCGCGCGTACGGCGCCGGATCCCGACGTGCAGGCCGAGATGTTCGAGCTCGCGTGCGCCGTGCTCGGCGAGGCCGGCTACCACCACTACGAGATCTCGAACTGGGCGAAGCCCGGCTACGAGTGCCGGCACAACCTCGGCTACTGGGAGCGCCGCCCGTACCTGGGTCTCGGCGCCGGCGCGCACTCCTACCGCGACGCGACGCGCTGGTGGAACACGCGCTCGCCCGAGACCTACCTCGAGCAGATCGAAGCGGGTGCGCTTCCGATCGGGGGGCAGGAGACGCTCGAGCCCAGCGACGCCTACCTCGAGGAGGTCTTCCTGAAGCTCCGGATCCTCGAAGGCGTCCCCGCGAGCTGGTTCGAGCCCGAGCGCTACGACCGCTTCATCGAGAGCGGCCTCCTCGTCGACGATCTCGGCCGGCTCGTCCCGACCGAACGCGGGATGCTCCTGCTCAACGAGCTCGTGTTGGGCTTGACGGCAGAGAAGGACGAACGGACCTAGTCTGACCCAGACGAGGTGCTGCAAGTCCCCTCCGACCAGGCGTTCCGCTTTCTCCTGCGTCCGATGACCCGCGTAGAAGCGGCAGGAGCCATCCAGCCAGCTGTTGGCTCCGAATGACTCCCGACAACGCACCACACGCAGATGAAGGAAAGGCTGGCTGCAACCCGTGTCGAAACGATCGCTCGTCCTCGTCGTCGTGCTCACCGCCACGTTGTTGTTCGCGGCGTGCGGCGGTTCGGCTGATGATCCTGCCGACCCGGCGCCTACGGGATCGAGTGCGGTCGAGCCCACCGAGGGTGGCGCCGCGGTCACGGTACAGCTCTTCGCGTTCGACCCCGACACGCTCGAGGTCGGCACCGGCACCACCGTGACCTGGACGAACGAGGACGACATCGAGCACACGGCGACCGCCGATGAGGGTGCCTTCGACGGCGACCTCGACGGTGCCGGGAGCGAGTTCTCGTTCACGTTCGAAAAGGCGGGCACGTTCGCCTATCGCTGCGACATCCACGACGGGATGCGCGGAGAGATCCGCGTCACCTGAACCAGCGCGGGCGAGAGCCGCCCGCGCGCATAGCACGCACAGGAGGTCATGCCCACCATGCCCGCTATGAAGACCATCAGAACCGTGGCTGCCGGGATCGTCCTGGCGCTCGCCGCCGCGGCCTGCTCGAGCGACGACGGCGGTTCCGCCTCGTCACCTTCGGTGCAGCCCATGTCCCCGGGCGACTCCATGTCCGCCGCCTCTATCGAAACCGGCGCGGCGACGCTTCGCGCCGGACTCAGCACGCTCCTTCAGGAGCACGTGTACCTGGCCGGCATCGCGACCGGCACGGCGCTCCAGGAAGGCCCCGACAGCGACGCGTTCGCCGCTGCCGCAGCGACGCTCGACGCGAACTCGGTCGGGCTCGCCGACGCCGTGGGTTCGGTCTACGGCGAAAAAGGCGGCGACACCTTCCTCGACCTGTGGCGCGCCCACATCGGGATGTTCGTCGACTACACGGTCGGCGCCGCCACCGGTGACGAGAAGATGAAGATGAAGGCGGCGAAGGACCTCGATGGCTACCGTGAGGACTTCGGAGCCTTCCTCGAGTCGGCCACCGAAGGTGGACTGCCCAAGGACGCCGTCGCCGAGGAGCTCGCGCCCCACGTCGAGACCCTCACCGCGGCGATCGACGCCCAGGCGGCCGGCAACCCCGACGCCTTCATGCTCCTGCAGGAGGCCGCGAGCCACATGCCACACACCGCGCACGTGCTCGCCGGTGCGATCGTGACCCAGTTCCCCGACATGTTCGACGGTTCGGTCGACGATCCGGCGGCGGAGCTCCGCACGGTGCTCCAGACGCAGCTGCAAGAGCACGTCTACCTCGCCGGCATCGCGACCGGCACGGCGCTCACCCAGGGCGCCGACTCCAAGGCCTTCACGGTCGCGGCCGAGACGCTCGACGCGAACTCGGTCGCCCTGAGCGAGTCGGTCGCGTCGGTCTACGGGGACGAGGGCGGCGACACCTTCCTCGACCTGTGGCGCGCCCACATCGGGATGTTCGTCGACTACACGGTCGGCGCCGCCACCGGTGACGAGAAGATGAAGATGAAGGCGGCGAAGGACCTCGATGGCTACCGTGAGGACTTCGGAGCCTTCCTCGAGTCGGCCACCGAAGGTGGACTGCCCAAGGAATCCGTCGCCGAGGAGCTCGCGCGCCACGTCGAGACCCTCACCGCGGCGATCGACGCGCAGGCCGCCGGGGAAGCGATGCAGTTCGACCTCCTCAGGGAAGCCGCGAGCCACATGCCGCACACGGCCGACGTGCTCGCCGGCGCGATCGTGATGCAGTTCCCCGAGATGTTCGCACCGGCCACCGCATCCTGAAAGAGCCGATCTGGAGCGAGAACGTGGAGCGGCCCGGGGGATCCCCCTTCCCGGGCCTCTCCGCACGCTCAGCCTTGCTTGCCACGCAGGTGTGATGCGGCCTCGAAGTGGGTAATGCTCCGCCGGGTCTGGGGGGTCCGCAACGACGCCGGAGGTGTCACGAGCCATGAAGACGAACCGCCTGCGCATGCTCGCGTTCGGGGTGATGCTCGCGATCGCCGCTTCGGCGTGCACGGACGATGCGCTTCCGCCGAGCCCCTCGGACGGGGACGGAACGCTCCAGACGCCAACGCCGTCGATCGCACCCTCGATCGAGACGCCCGCGGCGGAGCTTCGCGCCCAGGTCGGCTCGCTCCTCGCGGGCCACATCTACCTGCTCGGCATGACCACCGCCACCCTCTTGCGCGAGGGGAGCGAATCGCCCGAGCTCGTGCGCGCGCAGGGGATCCTCGACGACAACACCGGTGACCTCGTCAACATCGTGTCGGACAACTACGGGGACGACGCAGGCGCCCGATTCACCGATCTGTGGCGCGCCCACATCGGCTTGGTGAGCGACTACGCGCGCGGATACGACGAGGCGGACACGGCGCTGCGCGAACAGATGGAGAGCGAGCTCCTGACGTTCCGCGACGATCTCGGCGCTCTCTTCGACGAGCTCACCGAGGGCATCGTGCCCACCGAGACCGCCACCGCCGCGCTCGAACCATATTTCGAAGGGATGCTCGAGGTCGTCGACGCGCAGGTGGCCGCGATCGCCGAGGTGCCCGGGATCCTCCGCGAGACGGCCGGTCGATCGCCGGAGATCGCCGATCTGCTGGCCGGTGCGATCGTCGCGCAGTTCCCCGATCGCTACGACGCGTCGACCGAGGTGCCGGCGGCGAACCTGCGCTCCACGATGTGGGCCCAGTTCCAAGAACATGCCTATCTCGCATGGCTCGCGATCGACGCTCGCCTGCGCTTCGGCGCCACGTCGACGACGTTCACCGAAGCCGCCGCGACCCTCGACGTCAACTCGCGAGCGATCGCCGAGACGTGGGGGACCTACGCCGGCGAGCCCTCGGGGAAGGCGTTCCTCCGCGCGTGGCGCGATCACGTCGAGGCGTTGTTCGCCTATGCCGACGGGTCGACCGATCTCGCCCGGAGCGAGCTCGAGGACTTCACGATCGACCTCGCGCGCATCGTCGACCTCGAGACCCAGAGCGCGCTCGACGTCGAGACCGTGACGGGCGAGCTCGAGATCCACGTCGAGCACATGCTCGCGGCGATCGACGCGCGGACGGCCGGTACCCGTGTCGAGGTCGACCTGGTGCGTGAAGCGGCGAGACACATGCCCGTGCTCGCCGACGTCCTCGCCACGGCGATCGTGCAGGGCTACCCCGAGGTCTTCACGTCCGAGGGGTAAGCGCCCGGAGCCCGCGACGCCGAGACACAGGTAGGGTGGGCCGCGTGCCCGAGGTGACCTGCCCCGCGTGCCATACGCGCCAGCCGATCGATGCCGCGGCGACCGGCTACGTCTGCCGATCGTGTGGGACCGACTGGGAGTTCGTGTCGTGCGTGTCGTGCGGCTCCCGGTTCCACGCGGGACCGTCGGCCGACGCATGGACGTGCCCTACCTGCGGCACCGAGAATGCGGGCGCGCATACGGCGGGCGACACCGGGGACCCGCCCGCGGGGATGAGCCGGATGATGCTCCTCGGGATCGGCGGGCTGGTCATCGTGGCGCTCGTCGCGGTGCTCCTGAACAGGGGCGACGGCGATCCGGCGCCGAGTCCGTCGACGTCCACGTCTCCGAGCGCGACCTCCGGCACCGCGGCGCTCTGCGCGCACCTCGTCGACATCCAGTCGCTCCGGTTCGACGCACTCGGTCGCGTCGCGTCGACCTTGCGTGAGGACGCCGAGGCGATCCGTGCCGAGGGTGAGGCGCAGCTTGCCGGCGACGTGATCGCCCTCTCCGTGGCGGTACGGACGCTTCGCGACGCGCTCGGTACCGAAGGGAATGAGGACGACCAAGCGGCGACCGAGGCGATGCTCACCGCGCTCGAGCCGATCCCCTGCTAGATCCGGCGATCCCGGGCGGATCCGCGTTAGCACTCTCGCCATGAGAGTGCGAGTACCATCCCTTGCATGTCGGAACAACGCGGTGAGCTCGGCCCTCGGAAGGCCGCGGTCCTGCGCGCGGTGGTCGAGGCATACGTGCGGACCGGCGAGCCGGTCGGTTCCGAGACGGTCGCCGAGCGCGCGGGGATCGGGGTGTCGAGCGCCACGATCCGCAACGAGATGGCGGCGCTCGAAGAGCTCGGCTACCTCCAGCATCCACACACCTCGGCCGGCCGGATCCCGACCGACCTGGGTTACCGGCACTACGTCGACTCGCTCCCGCCGGCGGGACGGCTCCGCGAGGCACAACGCCGCGCGATCGCGGGCTACTTCGCCGAGGCGATCCTCGATCTCGAGGAGGTCTTGAAGGGCTCGGTCCAGCTGCTGTCGCGGCTCACCCAATACGCCGGCCTCGCGGTGCCGCCGTCGGCGACCGAGGAGCCGATCGTCCGCCTCGAGCTCATCGACATGGGTCCGACGCTCATGATCCTCGCGATCGGCCAGCACGGCCGCGTCGACAAGCAGGTGTTCGACCGCCCCGAGGCCGCCGACGCGACGGCCGTCGCCGAGGCCGAGGGTCGCCTCGGCTCGGTGCGCGGGCTCACCTACCTCGACGCACAGGCGCGGCTCCTCCAGCTCGCCGCCGAGGCGCCGCGCGGGCAGCATGACCTCCTGCTGATGGCCGCCGACACGCTGCGCGCCGCCACCCAGGGGGAGGGGTCGCACGCGGTCGTCGTCGGCGGCGTGGCGAACCTCACCGACGACGCCCAGACCTGGCGGCTACAGACGCTCCGCCGGCTCGTCGAGACGCTCGAGCGCGAGCAAGAGATGCTCCGCCTGCTCCAGGACGTGAGCGCGCCGACCGACGACGTTCGCGTCACGATCGGTGGCGAGCACCCCACGACCGGCGAGTGGGAGGCATCGCTCGTGACGGCGCCGTTCCGGGCCGGCGACGCGACGATCGGCACGATCGGGATCGTCGGGCCGACCCGCATGAACTACCTGTCCGCGATGGCGTCGGTGAAGGCCGTCGCGAGGCGGCTCTCCGAGCTCGCCACCGAGCTCGAACAGGAACGATGAGCGCGACCCGCGACCTCTACGAGGTGCTGGGCATCTCCCGGGACGCCTCCGCCGACGACATCAAGAAGGCGTACCGGCGTCTCGCGCGCGAGCTCCATCCGGACGTGAACGCCGAGCCCGCGGCCGAGGACCACTTCAAGGAGATCTCGGGCGCCTACGAGATCCTCTCGGATCCGCAGAAGCGCGCGCGATACGACGCCTACGGCGTCGGGGGGCCCGCCGGGCAGCCCTTCAACGACCTCCAGGACATCTTCGACATGTTCTTCGGTCAGGGGGGGTTCGGGGGTGGGGCCCGTCGACGGGGGCCACGCTCGCCCGCGCGCCACGGCGAGGACCTCGCGATGCCGGTGCGGATGACCTTCCGCGAGGCGGCGTTCGGCGCCCGTCGCGATCTCGACGTCGATCGCCTCGTCGTGTGCGACCTCTGCATGGGCAACGGCGCGCATCCGGGGACCGCGCCCATCGCGTGCCGGACGTGTGGCGGGACCGGGGAGATGCAGAACGTTCGCCGGAGCGTCTTCGGCACCCTGATGACGACGACCACCTGTCGCACGTGCGACGGCACCGGCCAGGAGATCCCGGACAAGTGCGAGCGATGCTTCGGCCAGGGGCGCATCCGCCAGCCCGCGACCGTGAGCGTCGACATCCCGGCGGGTGTGGCCGACGGGATGGAGCTCCGCGTGTCGGGCAACGGCCATGCAGGGATCGCCGGAGGCGGGCCGGGCGATCTCTACGTGCGCATCGACGTCGAGCCCTCGACCGCGTTCGAACGCCGGGGCCAGGACGTCTTCGCGGTCCTCGACATCTCGATCGTGCAGGCGACCCTCGGGGCCGAGGTCGAGATCGAGGGCATCGACGCGGTCGAGGGGATCCGCGTCGACCCCGGCACCGAATCAGGGACGGTCGTCCGGCTCAAGGGCAAGGGCATCCCCAACCTGAACCGCCCGGGCCGAGGGGACCTGTTCATCACGCTGCACGTGGTGACGCCGAAGGACCTCTCGCAGGAGGAGCGTCACCTCCTCGCCCGGCTCGCGGAACTCCGCGGCGAACCCCGAGACCTATCGCGCGCGGAACTCCGCCGCCCCGAGTTCTGAAGCCGCGGCATGGACCGGGCGGCACGGTAGGCTCGAGATCATGGCGGACACGGACTGCATCTTCTGCAAGATCGTGGCTCGGGAGGTGCCAGCGGACATCCTGCGTGAGTCCGATCGCGTGATCGCCTTCCGCGACACGTCGCCCCAAGCGCCCACGCACATCTTGATCATCCCGAAGGAGCATCTGTCGTCCGCCGTCGAGATCGACGACGGCCACGCCGACATGCTCGCCGACATCGTGCAGGCCGCCGCGCACCTCGCGCATGCCGAAGGCATCGGGGAGAGCGGCTGGCGACTCGTCACGAACGTCGGACCCGACTCGGGACAAGCGGTCTTCCACCTGCATTTCCATCTGCTCGGCGGCGCGCCGATGGGACGTCTCGTCCACGAGAAGCCCTCGTGAGGTGCGGTACCATGCGAAGGGCCGTCCCTGAAGGGCGGCCCGATCGCACCACCGTTCGAGCAGGAGGGAACGGGGCCCACGCCCCGGATCGACAACGCACGTGGCAGCCGCCACCGTCCAAGTGAAGATCCTGGTCCCCGGTCACCAGTCGATGGTGGCCCTGCTCGGCCAGCGAGACGCCTTCCTCAAGTTGATCGAGTCTGCGTTCGGTGCCGACGTGCTCGTGCGCGGCAACGAGATCACGATCAGCGGACCTCGCCGACGAGACCGAGCGGGTCGGCCGCATCTTCGAGGAGCTGCTCGAGCTGCTCGAGCGCGGTCACGAGCTCTCGCGAGGACTCCGTCGATCAGGCGATCAAGATGATCCGCGGCGACGTCGTCGAGGAGGGGCGAGGAGGACATCCGTCCGAGCGACGTGCTCGGCGACAACCTGCTGTCGAGCCGCGGCAAGAAGATCGCCCCGAAGACGGTCGGGCCAGAAGCGCTACGTCGATGCGATCCGCGGCCACACCGTGACGTTCGCGATCGGCCCGGCCGGGACCGGCAAGACCTACCTCGCGGTCGCGGTCGCCGTGCGGGCCCTTCAGGAGCGCCAGGTGTCGCGACTGATCCTCACGCGCCCGGCGGTCGAGGCGGGGGAGCGGCTCGGGTTCCTGCCGGGCACGCTCTACGAGAAGATCGACCCGTACATGCGTCCGCTCTACGACGCGCTCTATGAGATGACGGGTCCCGACACGCTGCCGCGCCTGATGGAGCGCGGGGTGGTCGAGGTCGCGCCGCTCGCTTATATGCGTGGTCGGGCCCAGCCCACGGACCGGATGGTCCTGACGCCCGAAGGCTTCCGTCCGATCGGCGCCCTCGAGGTCGGCGACCTCGTGACCGGCTCCGACGGGCAACCCACGCCCGTGCTCGGCGTGTATCCGCAGGGGCGCAAGGAGATCTTCCGCGTCGTGACGCAGGATGGGGCGTCGACACGCTGCTGCGCCGAACATCTGTGGGCCGTCTCCACGGCGGCCGATCGGCGGTACGGCCGACCGGCCCGCGTGCTCGAAACACACGAGATGATCGGACGCCTGCGCGCCGCGCACGCCCACCGCTTCGAGCTTCCGCTGCTGTCCCGACCGGTGGCGTTCGAACCGCGCGAGGTCCCGATCGATCCGTACGCGCTCGGGTTGCTCCTCGGTGATGGTTGCTTGACCACGTCGACCACCCCGGCGTTCTCCACCTCGGTTCCCGAGCTGGCCTTGTCACTCGAGATGCGTCTCGAGGGGATCGAGCTCGTGCACAGGGGGGGCTACGACTACGTGCTGCGGCATCGAGGCGGTACGCGTGGGGGCGTGATCGTGGCCAACCCGGTCACCGCCGCCTTGCGCGAGCTCGGGCTCGCGGGGACGCGGTCGGCCACCAAGTTCGTCCCGGACGTCTACCTTCACAACGCCGCCTCGATCCGAGCCCCGCTCCTCCAGGGCCTCCTCGACACCGACGGAGGGCCGGTGACGCAGCGGGGGCGACGTTGCCGGATCCAGTACTCCACGACGTCGCCCCGCCTGCGCGACGACGTCGTGTTCCTCGTTCGCTCGCTCGGAGGCGTCGCATTCGTTCGGACGAGAGCTGCGGAGGGCCGCCCTCCCGGCCGCGCCAAGGGGCGTCCCGTCGAGCATCGCTCCGATGCCTACGTGCTCGATATCCGGCTGCCCTCCGAGATCCTCCCGTTCCGCCTCGCGAGGAAGGCCGGCACCTATGCGGCGTTCGGCGGCGGGCGGCCGAGGCGGTTCATCGACCGCATCGAGCCGGCGGGCGAGGCCGAGACCGTGTGCATCCAGGTGGCCGCCGCCGATTCGCTCTACGTCACGGACGACTTCCTCGTGACCCACAACACGCTGAATGATGCGTTCATCATCCTGGACGAGGCGCAGAACACGACGCCGGAGCAGATGAAGATGTTCCTGACCCGCCTCGGGTTCGGGTCGAGGGCCGTCGTGAACGGTGACGCGACGCAGGTCGACCTTCCGAGCGGCCAGCGGAGCGGCCTCGCGGTCGTCGAGGAGATCCTCTCCGACATCGCCGGCATCTCCTTCGTGCATCTCGGCGGCCGCGACGTCGTTCGCCACGAGATCGTGCAGCACATCGTCGAGGCGTACGGCCGATACGGCCAGCAACCCCTGTCGGCGGAGGTCGACGACGCCGACCGGGACGAGCGACCATGAACGACCTCGCATGAGCGATCACGCATGAGCGGCGATCCCAGCCATACCGCGGCCCCGCCCACGGGCGGCCGCCCCGCCGTGCTCGTGTCGAACCGGCAGTCCCAACCGGTGGACGAGGCGGGGCTCGCCGCGCTCGCCGGCGACGCCCTCATCGCCGAAGGGCTCGGCGCCGTGGAGCTGTCCCTGAGCTTCGTCGACGAGACCGAGATCGAGGCGCTCCACGTCCGCTACATGGATGAGCCGGGCCCCACCGACGTGCTGTCCTTCCCGCTCGACCCGAGCGACGTCGACGAGGGGGGAGCGCGGATGCTCGGCGACGTCGTCGTCGCGCCGTCGGTGGCGGCCCGCAACAATCCGGCCGACCCCGCGGCGAGCTCCGGCTGCTCGTCGTCCACGGGGTCTTGCACCTCCTCGGCTACGACCACGAGGATGACGGCGAGCGCGCCGAGATGTGGGCGCGCCAGGAGCGCTACAGCGGGGTGCGCGTTCCGTGACCTGGCTCTGGGTCTTCGCGGTCGTCTTCGTGGTGATCGGCTCGCTGCTCGCGCTCGCCGAGGCGTCGCTGACGCGCATGAGCCGCGTGCGTGCTCTCTCGCTGCAGGAAGAGGGCCGTCGCAACGCCTCGATCCTCGTCCGAGATCGAGACGGACCCGCCCCGCTACCTCAATTCGGTGTACCTCGGCGTGATGCTCGTACAGAACGGCTCCGCGATCCTCGTCGCGTTCCTCGCCGAACGGACCTTCGGCGGGCTCGGCATCGCGCTCGCGTCGCTCGTGTTCACCCTGCTGTACTTCGTCGTCGTCGAAGCGATGTCGAAGACCTTCGGCGTCCTGCACAGCGACCGCGTGGCGCTCGCGGTCTCGCCCTTCGTGTTCCTGCTCGGCCGGATCCTCGCCGTGCCGACGCGGATGTTGATCGGGGTCGCGAACGTGCTGCTGCCCGGCAAGGGACTGAAGCAAGGTCCCTTCGTCGAGCGAGTTCGAGATCCGCTCGATGGCCGAGGTCGGCCACGAGGAGGGCTCGATCGAAGAGGGCGAGAAGGAGCTGATCCACTCGATCTTCGAGTTCGGCGACACGATCGTGCGCGAGGTCATGGTGCCGAGGCCTGACATCGTCGCGATCGAAGACGACAAGACGCTCCGCGACGTCCAGGCACTCGTGCTCACCCACGGCTACTCGCGCATCCCGGTTTTCCACGACGATCTCGACGACGTGATCGGGTTCGTCTTCGCGAAGGACGTGCTGAAGGCGCTCCACCAAGGCAAGGTCGACATGCCGCTGCGCGAGATCGTCCGCGAGGCCCATGTCGTGCCGGAATCGCGCAAGATCGCGGACCTCCTGCGCGACATGCAGAAGGAGAAGTTCCACGTCGCGCTCGTCACCGACGAATACGGCTCGGTCACGGGCGTCGTGTCGCTCGAGGACCTGCTCGAAGAGCTCGTCGGCGAGATCACCGACGAATACGACCGTGAGGAGCCGTCGGTGGTCGAGATCGACGAGGGCGTCTACCGGGTCTCGGGCAAGACCCCGATCGACGACGTGAACGAGCTGCTCGATGCGGAGCTCCCCGACGAGGAGTGGGACACCGTCGCGGGTCTCGTGCTCGACCTGTTCGGCAAGATCCCCGATCCCGGCGAGGAGACGACATTCCAAGGCCTGCGGTTCAAGGCCGAGGTGGTCAACGGTCGTCGCGTGGTCACCGTGCTGATCACCCGGGTGAACGGCGACGAACACGAGGTCGCGGAGCAGGAAGCGCCGATCGGTGGCTGATGACGCGAAGATCGAGGAGGCCGTCCGCGCCGCTCGCGACGCGATGGAGCGCGCGTACGCCCCGTATTCGAACTTCCGCGTGGGCGCCGCGGTCGTTGCGGGCGGCGCGGTGCATGCCGGTCAGAACATCGAGATCGCGAGCTATCCGATCTCGGTATGTGCCGAGCGGAACGCGATCGCGGCGATGGTGCACGCCGGCGGGGGTCGCACGATCGAAGCCGTGGCGATCGTGACCGCGGCCGATCGGCCGACGCCGCCGTGCGGCGCGTGCCGGCAGGCCCTCTGGGAGTTCGGGCACCGATGCCGTCGTCGTGGCCGAGACGACGAGCGGGTAGCCGGCGCCGCTGGACCCTCGCGGAACTCCTTCCGGACGCGTTCGGTCCCGCCGACCTCGGACGATGACGACACGGGCTCGGGGTTCCGCTCGGGCTTCGTCGCGGTCGTCGGCAGACCGAACGTCGGCAAGTCCACCCTCGTGAACGCCCTCGTCGGGCACGAAGATCGCGATCGTCTCGGACAAGCCGCAAACGACGCGACGCGACATCCGCGCGATCCTCACGACCGATGAGACCCAGGTCGTGTTCACCGACACGCCGGGATTCCACAAGCCCCGAACGGCGTTCGGCGTCCGGCTGAACGGCCTCGTCGGCGACGCCGTCGCCGGCGTCGATGTCGTGCTGCACGTCGTGGACGCGGCCTCGGGGGTCGGGCGCGGCGACGCCTACGTCGCCGAGCGGCAGGTGAAGGCGTCGGGGTCGCCGGCGTTCTGCATCGTGAACAAGATCGACGCCGTCCGCGGACACGATGAGGTACCGCAGCTCGGCGGCCGCCGCCGCCCTCGCGGACTACGAGGAGATCGTGCCGGTGTCGGCGCTGACCGGACGGGGCGTCGGATCATCTCCGGGCGCTGATCGTCGCGCGTATGCCCGAAGGGCCGCCGTATTTCCCGGCCGAGGAGGTCACCGACCAACCCCTCGAGGTCCGGCTCGCCGAGCTGATCCGAGAGCAGGCCTTGACCGTCGCCCGCGAAGAGGTGCCGCACTCGATCGCCGTCGTCGTCGGCGAGATCGAGGAGGAGGGCGACCAGATGACGGTGCACGCCGACCTCGTGGTCGAGCGCGACTCGCAGAAGGGGATCGTGATCGGCAAGGGCGGCGGGACCCTGAAGGACATCGGAACCCGCGCCCGCCGGCAGATGGAGCTGCTCCTCGGGCGGCAGATCTACCTCGATCTTCGCGTCAAGGTCGTGAAGGAGTGGCAGCGCGACCCGAAGGCGATCGAACGCCTCGGTCTCTGACGCCGCTCGGGGACGATCCGATCAGGTGATGCGGAGGCCGCCCACCATCTGTGGGTGGTACGTGCACGTCACCTCGTAGGTGCCGGCGGCGATCCCGCCGAGATCGAGCTCGGCCGTTTCGCCGGCCGCCACGTCAGCCTCGGCACCCTCGACCGTGAACGTGTGGGGTGCCCCGCCGACGTTGTCGAGCGTGAGCGAGGTGCCTGCGTCGATCTCGACGCAGCCGGGCGCGAAGGAGAAGTCGGCCATCTCGACGGTCGTCGCCGCGACCGGGTTCGGGCAGATCTCGTCGGGGCTCTTCGCCCCGGAGCTGCATCCGGCGGCCGCGAGCGCGAGCAGGGCGCCGGCGAACAACGTGGTGGGTCGCATCGTGGTCCTTTCGATCTGCAGGGTGGTCGTCGTCCGGCAACCTACACTGCCGCGCGTGGCTCGTGTCCTGTCCACCACCGAGGGGGCGCACCGTGGCGCGTTCACGCCGCTCGACTGGATCGTGTTCGTCGCGATCGGCGCGATCTGGGGTTCGTCGTTCCTGCTGATCGCGATCGGGCTCGAGGCGTTCGAGCCTGGGCTCATCACGTGGCTCCGGGTCGTGGTCGGCGCAGCCGTGCTCCGACTCGTACCGGCGGCGCGGACCCCGGTCGCCCGGGATGATCGCGCACGGTTCGTCGCCGTGTCGATCCTTTGGGTCGCGATCCCCTTCACCTTGTTCCCGCTGGCGCAGACGGCGGTGAGCTCGGCGGTGGCCGGCATGTTGAACGGCGGTGTGCCGGTCGTGACGGCCGTCGTGGCGTCGGTGTGGTTGGGGCGTCTGCCGGGACGCCTCCAGCTCGTTGGGCTCGTCCTCGGGTTGGCCGGCGTCGTGATGATCGCCTTGCCCGCCGCCGGCGAGGGGTCGAGCGAAGCGATCGGGGTGTTGCTCGTGGTGATCGCGGTCCTTTGCTACGGCGTCGCCATCAACATCGTGGGACCGCTCCAGCAGCGCTACGGCGCCGTGCCGGTCATGGCACGCGTACTCATGCTCGGCGCGATCTGGACCGCGCCGTTCGGCGCGGCGTCGATCGGGACGTCGTCGTTCTCGTGGCCGGCCCTCGCCGCCGTCCTCGCGCTCGGCGCGATCGGCACGGGGTTCGCGTTCGCCTTCATGGCACGCTTCGTCGGCAGGGTCGGCGGCACGCGGGCGTCGTTCGCGACGTACCTGATCCCGGTCGTCGCGCTCGTGCTGGGCGTCACTATCCGCGGCGACGACGTGGCGACGGTCGCGGTCCTCGGGGTCGCGCTCGTGATCGCGGGCGCGTTCCTCGCCTCCCGCCCGGAGCCGGGATCGGCCAACCGATCCGGTCCTGCGGTGCCTCCGACTCCCTGAGCGCCGTCTCGGGCTACGCTGTCGGTCATGGCGCAGGTGCGCTCGCTCGCCACGATCCAACCCGCCGAGGCCGGGCGGCTCGTCGCCCGCACGCCGGCGGTCGACGCCGTCGGGCTCGAGGAGCGTGCCGCGCTCGCTGGCGACCCGCTCGATCAAGAAGGACGCGAAGTGCTGGGCGCTCGACCTCGCGATCCGGTGCATGGACCTGACGACCCTCGAGGGCGGCGACACGGTCGGCAAGATCGTCGCGATGTGCGCGAAGGCGGTCCGTCCCGAACCCGCTCGACCCCTCGGTTCCGTCGGTCGCGGCGGTGTGCCTGTACCCCGCACCTCGTGCCGACCGCGGTCGCGCAGCTCGCGGGCACCGGCGGTGCACGTGGCGAGCGTCGCGGGCGGGTTCCCGGCGGGCTCGGGCCCGTTGCGCGTCCGACTCCAGGAGATCCGCGACGTCGTCGCGGCGGGCGCCGACGAGGTCGACATCGTGCTGAACCGCTCGCTGTTCCTCGGCGGGTCGGTACCGCGAGGCGTTCGAGGAGCTGCGTCGCGGCGCGCGAGGCCGCCGGCGTCGGCGCATCTGAAGGTGATCCTCGAGGCGGGCGAGCTCGGGTCAGCTACGACCGGATCCGGCAGGCGTCGATGCTCGCGATGGCGGCGGGCGCCGACTTCATCAAGACGTCGACCGGCAAGATCGGGGTGAGCGCGACCCTTCCGAACGCGCTCTGCATGATGGAGGCGGCGCGCGACTTCCACCGCGACACCGGGCGCAAGGTCGGCATCAAGGTCGCCGGCGGCGTGCGCGCGTCGAAGCAGGCGATCCAGTACCTCGTGCTGGTCCACGAGACGCTCGGCTCGGCGTGGCTCACGCCCGAACTGTTCCGGATCGGCGCGTCGAGCCTGCTGAACGACGTGCTGATGCAGCTCGAGAAGGAGCGGACCGGCCGGTACCAGGGCCCGACTACTTCACGATCGATTGAGGCCGACGATGAGCGACGCGCGGATCGAACCGGCGACCCGGCGGCGCAGCCGCGTCGCGCCTGCGGCGGACTGGACGTACGCGCCGGCGCCGGAGTCGACCGACATCGTCCGGCTCGAGGACCGCTACGGCCTCTTCATCGGCGGGGAGTTCGTCGAGCCGAAGAGCGGGCGGTGGTTCCCGACGATCAACCCGGCGACCGAGGACGCGTTGGCCGAGGTCGCCGAAGCCGGGCGCCGAGGACGTCGACGTGGCGGTCGTCGCCGCGCGCGAGGCGTACGACGACGACCTGGCGCGACCTGCCCGGCGCCGAGCGCGCGAAGTACCTGTTCCGGATCGCGCGGCAGCTCCAGGAGCGCGCGCGCGAGTTCGCCGTCCTGGAGACGATGAACGGCGGCAAGCCGATCAAGGAGTCGCGCGACGTCGACCTTCCGCTCGCCGCGGCGCACTTCTTCTACTACGCCGGGTGGGCCGACAAGCTCGAGTACGCCTTCCCGCACGTCGACGCCGCGGCCGATCGGCGTGGCCGGCCAGGTGATCCCGTGGAACTTCCCGCTGCTGATGGCGTCGTGGAAGCTCGCGCCCGGCGCTCGCGGCCGGCAACACGTGCCGTGCTGAAGCCGGCGGAGACGACCCCGCTCACGGCGCTCCTGCTCGGCCGAGGTGATCCAGGAAGCCGAGCTCCCGCCGGGCGTCGTGAACATCGTGACGGGCGCCGGCGCGACCGGCGCCGGCGCTCACCGGCGCACCCGGGCATCGACAAGGTCGCGTTCACGGGGTCCACCGAGGTCGGCAAGACGATCCAGCGCCAGCTCGCCGGCTCGGGCACGCGACTCACCCTCGAGCTCGGCGGCAAGGCCGCGAACATCGTGTTCGAGGACGCGCCGATCGACCAGGCGATCGAGGGGGTCGTGAACGGCATCTTCTTCAACCAGGGCCACGTGTGCTGCGCGGGCTCGCGCCTGCTCGTGCAGGAGCCGGTTTTCGAGGAGCTGCTCGACAAGCTGAAGGACGCGGCTGCAGACGCTGCGCGTGGGCGACCCGCTCGACAAGAACACCGACGTCGGGGCGATCAACTCGCGGCAGCAGCTCGACGAAGATCCGCGAGCTCGTCGACAGCGGGCGTCGACGAGGGCGCCGAGATCTACCAGCCCGAGTGCGTGCTTCCGGAGCGCGGCTTCTGGTTCGCGCCGACGCTGTTCACCGGCGTGTCGCAGTCCCATCGGATCGCGCGCGAGGAGATCTTCGGTCCGGTGCTGTCGATCCTCACGTTCCGCACGCCCGGAGGAGGCCATCGAGAAGGCGAACAACACGCCGTTCGGGCTGTCGCGCCGGGATCTGGACCGAGAAGGGGTCGCGGATCCTGTGGATGGCCGAGCGCTTGCGCGCCGGCGTCGTGTGGGCGAACACCTTCAACCGGTTCGACCCGGCGTCGCCGTTCGGCGGCTACAAGGAGTCGGGCTTCGGGCGCGAAGGCGGCCTGCACGGCCTCGAGCCGTACCTGCAGCTGGAGGGGCGGCCGTGAGCGATCGCCCACCGGCGCGGGCCGGGATCGACTCGAGGTTCGCCGCACCGCCAAGCTCTTCATCGGCGGCGCGTTCCCCCGGAGCGAGTCGGGCCGGACCTTCGAGGTGCGCGATGCCGACGGCGAGCTGCTCGCCCACGCCGCCCGCGCCTCGCGGAAGGACCTTCGCGACGCCGTGGAGGCCGCCCGCTCGGCGCAGGGAGGGCTGGGCGGCGAAGACGGCGTACAACCGCGGCCAGATCCTGTACCGGGTGGCCGAGATGATGGAGGGACGCCGCGGGCAGTTCGAGGCAGGAGCTCGCCGACGCCGGCGCCGCGGGACCCCTGGCGCGAGGTGAGCGCCGCGATCGACCGGTGGGTCTGGTACGCGGGCTGGGCGGACAAGCTCGCGCAGGTGATCGGCGGCGCGAACCCCGTCGCCGGGCCGTACTTCAACTTCACGGTGCCCGAGCCGACCGGGCGTCGTGGGGATCGTGGCGCCGGACGAGCCGGCGCTGCTCGGGCTCGTCTCACGCCTCGCACCGGCGATCGTCTCCGGCAACACCGCGGTCGTGCTGGCGAGCGAGCCGGCTCCGCTGCCGGCGGTGTCGCTCGGCGAGGTGCTCGCCACGAGCGATGTGCCGGGCGGCGTCGTGAACCTGCTGACCGGGCGCAAGGCCGAGCTCATGCCGTGGCTCGCGGGCCACATGGACGTGAACGCCCTCGACCTGACGGGGTGCCCGCCCGAGCTCGCGGCCGAGGCGGAGACGGCTGGCGGCCGAGAACGTGAAGCGCGTCCATCGGCGCTCCCGAGGTCGATCCGTTCGACCGGCGAGCGCAGAGCCCGTCCGAGGTCGCGGCGTTCCTCGAGCTGAAGACCGTCTGGCACCCGATGGGCGCCTGAGGCTCGGAAGCGCGTCCGCCTGCCACCGAAACGCCATACGCAGAAACGGTTCCGCGCCAGGTCACGCGGGGTACCATCCTCGCCATGCCCCCCTACAAGGAACAGGGCGTCGTCCTGCGGTCGATCAAGCTCGGCGAGGCCGACAAGATCGTGACCATCATGACCCAGGGCTCCGGCAAGGTCCGGGCGGTGGCCAAGGGGATCCGCAAGACGACCTCCCGGTTCGGGGCGCGGCTCGAGCCGTTCACCCACGTGAACCTGATGCTCTACCGGGGCCGGGGATCCCTCGACACCGTCACCCAGGCCGAGATCCTCGCCCCGCATCGCGCGATCCGCGACGACCTGGGGCTGTTCGCCGCCGGCGAGACGATGCTCGAGGCGGTCGACAAGGTCGCCGAGGAGCACGAGAAGAACCTCCGGCTCGTCGTGCTGCTGCTCGCGCGGCCTCCGGGCGCTCGAGACCCGGCCGGCCGACCGCGGCGCGGTCGCCGAGTCGTTCCTGCTGAAGCTCCTCTCGCTGTCCGGGTTCCATCCGAGCCTGACCGCCTGCGCCGTCTGCGGCGGGCCGTGAGCCCGAGCTCTGGTCGGCCGGGATCGGCGGGGCGGTCTGCGCGTGCCGACGCCGACCCGGCGTCCGCCCCGGTGTCCCGCGACGCCCTCGGGTCGCTCGCGACACTCGCGCACGCCGACCTGGTCGATGCCGGGACCGCGCTGTCATCGGATCCACGACCGGTCGACGCACGACGGATCCGGCCGACCCGCGACGGCCGGCGAGCGCACCCGGCGCGAAGCCCGGGCGCTGCTGTTCGGGTTCGCCGAGTACCACTTCGAGCGGCGGATGCGCTCGGTGCCGATGCTCGCGAGGACGGCGCCGTGAGCAGCTACCTCCACGACATCGATCCGCGACCGCGTGCCCGGTCACGTCGCGATCGTGATGGACGGCAACGGCCGCTGGGCCCAGCAGCGCGGGCTGCCGCGGACCGAGGGCCACGGCGCCGGCGAGGACGCGCTGTGGGACACGGTGAACGGCGCGGTCGAGGTCGGGGTGCGGTGGCTCACCGTCTTCGCGTTCTCCACCGAGAACTGGGCGCGGCCGCAGCCCGAGGTGCTCTACCTCATGAACTTCAACCGGAACCTCCTCCGTCGCCGCCGCGACGAGCTCCATCGGATGAACGTTCGGATCCGATTCATGGGTCGGCGGAACTGGCGCGTCCCGCGGAGCGTGCTCCGCGAGATCGAGCCAGGCCGAGGAGCTCACGAAGCACAACACCGGCACGACCTTCACGATCGCGTTCAACTACGGCGGGCGCGCCGAGATCGTCGACGCGGTGAAGGACATCGCGCGCGACGTTCGGGAGGGGCGCCTCAAGCCCTCGCAGGTCGACGACGACGAGATCGCGAAGCGGCTGTACTACCCCGACATGCCGGAGCCCGACCTGTGGATCCGGACGAGCGGCGAGGAGCGCATCTCGAACTTCCTCCTGTGGCAGGCGGCGTATTCGGAGCTCTGGTTCACGCCGCTGTACTGGCCCGACTTCACGCGCGAGACCATGTACGAGGCGATCCGGGACTTCCAGAAGCGAAGTCGCCGCTTCGGCGGCCTCGGCGAGGATTAGTCGTCCTTCAGCGCGGTTCAGCGCGAGAGGGATCCTCGGTAGAAGAGGTAGCCGCCGAACAGCACCGCTCCCCAGATGGTCACGAGCTTCACGACGGGGCTGCCGTACATCACGGCGGCGCCGATCCCGAGCGCGACGACCGCAAGGGCGGCCGCGCCCGTGAGGTCCTCCCGGTCGAAGAGCCAATCCTTCAGCGGGGCGTCCGGTAGGCGCGGCCGGCTCGAGGCGCTCGGATCGTCCGGCACCACCCACGCCGGTCGCCACACGTCGCGGAGCACGGCGATCGAGACCCCGACCTCCACGATCCAGATCAGCACGAACTGGGTGAACGCGCCGACGACGAGGAACGACACGATCGCGATCGTCGCGACGACCCTTCCCGTCGGCCCGAACGTCGTCGCGTCCTTGCCCCAGCGTGACCAATGGGGCGCGTGGCCGCTCTCGTGGCGGAGAGGGCCGACGAAGTCATCGTGGTGGATCGGGGCACGGACGCTCAGCTCGAGGACCGGCTCGTGACACTGGTTGCACCACCGCACCGACGGGGGGAGCGTGGCGTGGCAACGGCGGCAGTGTCGAGGGGCAGGCATCTCCCCTTGGGTATCGGGCGCCGACCGCGAGGTCTACAGGCGGCAGGATGCGAACGGCTCATGGAGGTTCGGTGGCCGGCCACGTTTCCGGGGCGGCTCGCCGCTACCATGGGTGCCACGCCAGCGGCGGCCGCCAGCCGTCGGGAAAGGAGGCCAGCCCGATGGCCGACCTCATGGAGGAGATCACCTCCCTCGCCAAGCGGCGGGGGATCGCCTTCCAGTCCTCGGAGATCTATGGAGGGCTGCGCTCGTCCTGGGACTACGGGCCCCTCGGGGTCGAGCTTCGGCGGAACATCCGCAACGCGTGGTGGCGATCGATGGTGCAGCTCCGCGAGGACGTGGTCGGGCTCGAGGCCGCGATCATCATGTCGCCCCGCGTGTGGGAGGCGAGCGGCCACGTCGCCACGTTCAACGACCCACTCGTCGAATGCCTGAGCTGCCATCAGCGGTTCCGGGCAGACCATCTGGAGCCCGGCGACGACGGCCTCCGGATCTGCCCGAACTGCGGCAACAAGGCCTTCACCGAGGCCAAGCAGTTCAACCTGATGTTCCGCACGCACATGGGACCGGTGGACGACGACGACTCGGTCGCCTACCTGCGGCCCGAGACGGCGCAGGGCATGTTCGTCGATTTCGCGCAGATCCAGACCGTGGCGCGCAAGAAGCTTCCCTTCGGGATCGCGCAGATCGGCAAGTCGTTCCGCAACGAGATCACGCCCGGGAACTTCATCTTCCGCACCCGCGAGTTCGAGCAGATGGAGTTGGAGTATTTCGTGAAGCCCGGCACCGACGACGAGTGGTTCGCGTTCTGGGTCGAGGCGCGCCTGCAGTGGTACCTCGACCTCGGCGTCGCGAAGGACAAGCTCCGCGTGCGGCCGCACGAGCCCGATGAGCTCGCGCACTACGCGAAGACCGCGAGCGACATCGAATACGAGTTCCCCTTCGGATGGCAGGAGGTCGAGGGCATCGCGAACCGCACCGACTACGACCTCGCCGCCCACCAGGCAGCGAGCGGCGAGAACCTCACGTACTTCGAACAGGAGGCCGACGAGCGGTACCTGCCCTATGTGGTGGAGCCGGCCGTCGGCGTCGATCGGGCGTTGCTGACGTTCTTGCTCGACGCCTACCGCGTCGACGAGGTGCCGAACGCCAAGGGCGGGGTGGACAAGCGGACGTACCTCGCGCTCCACAAGGACCTCGCGCCGATCAAGGTGGCGGTGCTCCCGCTGTCGCGGAACGAACAGCTCGTCCCGGCCGCGCGCGAGGTGTTCGACCTGGCCAAGCCTTTGTGGATGTGCGACTACGACGACGCCGGCTCGATCGGACGCCGCTACCGGCGACAGGACGAGGCCGGCACGCCATTGTGCGTCACGGTCGACTTCGACACGCTCGAGGACCGCGCCGTCACGGTGCGTGACCGCGACACGACCGAGCAGTCGAGGGTGCCGATCGCGACGCTCCTGGAGCATCTGCGGGAGCGGCTGTGAGCGACGGCGCGCGCGGATCGTTCCTCCTGTACGCCCTGGCGTTCGGCCTCCTCGTCGCAGCCGGGGTGTCCGTGGCCGTGGCGGCCACGGACTTCCTGAAGAGCCTCGCGACCCTGTGGGTGTCGGTCGCGCTCTCGGCCCTCGCCGTCCTCGCCGCGCTCGCGAGCCTGCTCGTGCCACGCCGGCGATGAGGCCGCTCCTCGCGCTCGCGATCGCCGCCGCGCTCGCGGGGGCCGCATGCGAGCGCGAGGGAGAAACGGGGGCGTCACCCACGCCCGCCGGCTCCGACGCGGGCACGCCGTCGCCTGCTTCCCAGCCGCCGATCGAGGAGGGGCCGGGAGCCCGGCTCCCGGCGGTGCCGCCGCAGCGGCTCATCCTCGGCGAGGCCGCCGAAGTGATGGCCGAGCTGTGCGTGCCTCCGGAGCTGCTCGTCGACCACGACCCTCCCGAGGCCGCCGCGACGTCGCCCGCGATCGCCGAGGTCGAGCGGCAGGTCGCCGAGATCCGCGACCTCGACTGGCGGCGCCCCGTGATCGCGCAGCCGATCGATGACCACGAGATGGACCGGCGGATCTCCGAAGCGTTCGAGCTGCAGTTCCCGGCGGCTCAGTACGATCGGCGCACCCTCGCCTGGCGAACGATCGGCGCGCTCGGCCCCGGCGAGGACCTCCACGCCGCCCTGCTCGCGTTCGGCCGTGGTCAGGTCGTCGGCTACTACAACCCGCAGGACGGCGAGCTCGTGTACCTCGACGACGACGACGACGAGCTCGGTCTCACCGAGAAGGCCGTGCTCGCCCACGAGCTCACGCATGCGATCGACGATCAACATTTCGATCTCCGCCGGATCGACACGCTCGCCTCACAGTGCCGAGACGAAGAGTTCACGGCCGCGCTCGCCGCGGTCGAGGGCAGCGCCCAGCACTTCTCCATGCAGGTCCTCCTTCGCTACCCGGCGCCGCTCGATGCGGGCGTCATCGGCGCGCTCACCCAGGGCGCGCCGGACGACCTGCCGGCGTTCGTCGCCCAGCTCCAGCTGCTCCCGTACACCGTCGGCCAGGCGTTCGTCTCGACGATCGCGAGCGAGGGGGGGACCGGCGCCGTCGATGCCGCGCTCGAGGACTGGCCGACGACGACCGAGCAGGTGCTGCACCCGGAACGATGGCCCGACGACGAGCCCACGCCGATCGAGCTCCCCGATCTGATCGGGAGGGGCGGGCTGGCGATCGGCGACCGGTGGCGCGACCTCGACGTGATGCAGGTGGGGGAGCTGTGGCTCCGTGAACTGCTGGCGCTCCGTCTGGAGGGCGCCGATGCCGAGAACGCCGCGGCCGGCTGGGACGGCGGCGCCTATCGGGCGTGGCGCGACGGCGGACGGGTCGCCGTCGTGCTCCGCACGGCATGGGACACGGCCGCCGACGCCGAAGGGTTCGCCGACGCGATGACGACGTGGCTCGACGCCGGCTCCACCGTCGGGCAGGCCGCCACGGGGCGACGGGCGCATCGTCGACGTCGTGTTCGCGTCGGACGCGTCGACGCTCGCGTCGCTCGTCGGCGACTGAGACGCGTCTACGCCTCGGGCTCGCCTTCCTCGGCGAGGATCAGGAAGCCGTCGACCACGTCGACCTCCTCCGGCGTCGCGAACAGCAGCGCGAGACGCCCCGCGTCGTCGAAGCGCAGGATGGCGTGGACGCGGGTGTCGAGGCGGACGTGATCCGGGATGTCGCCCACGAAAGTCAGTTGCACGAGCACCTCGACGTTGCCGTCGGTCTCGCGGAGGTCTTCGGTGACGATCGAGCCCGGCTCCACGTGGCGCGCCAGGCGCGTGAGCACCCCGAGCGCCGCGTCGTCGCCGAGATGGGTGCCGGCGAGCGGGTTGTCGCCCTCCCATCGGACGATCACGTTGGGGGCCACGATCTCGGGGAGACGTGCGGCGTCGCCTCGAGCGATGACGCCGAGGGCGAGACGCCAGCGGCGAGGGATGACGTCCGAGCTCGTGGGCGCGGAGGCCGTACGGGCGGCCTCGGGCTGCCGCGGCGCAACCGGCGTCTCCTCGGCCGCGGGCCGTTCGGGCTGCCGCGGCGCAACCGGCGTCTCCTCGGGCGAGGGGTCTCCGGCGCTCACCTCGAGGTCGGGGATCGCGATCGGATCCGGCGCGGTCGGCATCGTGCCCTGCTCCGCCCTGGCGAGGGCGAGGGTTCGCTGCAGCTCCTTCGTCCGCGCGCGGGCGCGCGCCAGCTCGGCCTCGGCCTCGACGAGACCGTCGGCGAGCCGGGATCGCGCGGACGCGAGGGCGCCAGCGAGCGCCTCGGACACGGCTGCACCTCCTGATCGGGCGGGTGCCGCGGGCTCGCCGTCGTCGCGACGGGGACCGCGGGTTCCCGAGGAGGCTACTTGCCGCCGTCCTTGGCCAGGCGCTTCTGCAGGTCCGTGACCGCGGGGTCGGTCGACGCGATACCGCTCTCGGCGCCCGCGGGGCGCTGGACCGCCTGGAAGTTGAGCTGGCTCGCCGAGTGCAGCGTCGCCTTGCCCACCGCGATGAGCTCCTCGAGCTTGCGGCAGTACTCCTCGGTCCGGGCCAGCTCGGCCTCGGCGTCGGCCACTCCCGCCTCGAGCTCTCGCTTCGTGGTCAAGAGCCCCTTCATCAACATCTCGCTCACTGCGTTCACCTCCACAGACCTGGACCGGCACGGTACCGGCCATCCGTCTGCCGAGGGTAGAGAAGAATGCAAGATCGCGCATCGGCCGACCGGCTATGACCGAAGGGCCGTCCTGGCCTGCCGGGCCCCTCCCCGGCCGGGGCCTGGCCGGCCCAACCCGTGGGCCCTCCACCGGGCGGCCACGCCGCTCCGTAGACTGACCGGCGACCCGATCGGCAGAACCGGATCGGCAGAACGGGCGCCAGAGCAGGGTGGAGGCACGCGCGTGACCAAACACGTCTACGATTTCTCCGAAGGCAACAAGAACATGAAGGACCTCCTCGGCGGCAAGGGGGCCAACCTCGCCGAGATGACGAACATGGGCCTGCCGGTGCCCCACGGTTTCACGATCACGACCGAGGCCTGCCTCAGCTTACCTCGCCGAGGGCGGCTTCCCCGACGGGCTGATGCATGAGGTGGGCGAGCACGTCGCCACCCTCGAAGCCTCGATGGGCAAGCGGCTCGGCGACCCCACCGATCCGCTGCTCGTGAGCGTCCGCAGCGGCGCGAAGTTCTCGATGCCCGGCATGATGGACACGGTCCTGAATCTCGGCCTGAACGACGAGGCGATGCGCGGACTCGCCGAGCGCACGGGTGACCTCCGGTTCGCGCGCGACGCGCACCGCCGGTTCATCCAGATGTTCGGCAAGATCGTGATGGACGTGCCGGCCGACGCCTTCGAGCATGCCCTCGATGCGGCGAAGGAACGCAAGGGTGCGAACGTCCAAGACACGGATCTCGACGCCGACGACCTCGAGCAGCTCACCGACGTGTTCCTCGGCATCTACCGCGAGCACACGGGACAGGACTTCCCCCGCGAGCCGTCGGATCAGCTCCGGCTCGCGATCGAGGCCGTCTTCAAGAGCTGGAACGGCAAGCGCGCCCGCGATTACCGGCGGCAGAACAAGATCGCCGACGACCTCGGGACCGCGGTGAACGTGCAGGCGATGGTGTTCGGCAACCGGGGCGACGATTCCGGGACGGGGGTGGCGTTCACGCGTGACCCGTCGACCGGGGAGAAGGTTCCCTACGGCGACTACCTCTCGAACGCGCAGGGCGAAGACGTCGTCGCCGGCATCAGGAACACCCTTCCGCTCGAGAAGCTCGCGGAGCTCGACCCACCGTCGTACGCGCGGTCTCCGTGAGGTGATGGCCACGCTCGAGGGCCACTACGCCGACATGTGCGACATCGAGTTCACGATCGAGGAGCGGCGCCTGTGGATCCTGCAGACCCGCGTCGGCAAGCGCACGGCGTTCGGCGAGTGGGTCATGGCGCGCGACATGCTCGACGAAGGGCTGATCGACGAGAGCGCCGCGCTGCAACGGGTCGACGCGAACCGGCTCGAGGAGCTGTTCAAGCGTCGCGTCAAGGCCGACGGCGCGACGCCGATCGCGAAGGGACTCAATGCCTCGCCGGGCGCCGCGACCGGGCAGGTCGTGTTCAGCGCCGACGACGCGGAGGCCCGCGCGAATGACGGCACGAAGGTGATCCTCGTCCGTCGCGAGACGACGCCCGATGACTACCACGGCATGATCGCCGCGCAGGGCATCCTCACGAGCGCAGGCGGCACGAACTCCCACGCCGCGGTCGTCGCTCGCGGCGAAGGCATCCCCGCGGTATGTGGCGCCGACACGATCAAGCTCGACCTCGCGTCACGGGTGTTCAACGCCAACGGCACGACGGTCGGCGAGGGCGACGTGATCACGATCGACGGCTTCACCGGCAACGTCTTCGTGGGCGAGCTCCCGCTGGAAGAGTCGGTGCTCGAGAAGGCGCGTGCCGGCGATGCCGGCGCCCGCGAGCAGCCGATCTGGATGGCGTTCGAGCGGCTGATGGCGATCGCCGACGACCGGCGACGCATGCGCGTGCGCGCCAACGCCGACACGCCGGATCAATCGACGAACGCGCGCGATCGCGGCGCCGAGGGGATCGGGTTGTGTAGGACGGAGCACATGTTCCTCGGCGAGGAACGCGTCGACGCCGTGCGCCAGATGATCTTCGCCGAGACCGAGGCCGAGGAGCAGGCCGCCTACGAGCGGCTGCTCCCGCTGCAGAAGAACGACTTCGTGGGGATCTTCCGTGCGATGGACGGGTTGCCGGTGACGGTCCGTCTGCTCGACCCGCCCCTGCACGAGTTCCTGCCGGACATGACCGAGCTCTCGGTCGAGGTGGCCCTCGCCGAGGAGCGAGGGGAGCATGGCGACGCGCTCGACCGCAAGCGCATGGAGCTCAAGAAGGTTCGCGAGCTGCACGAGGCCAACCCGATGCTCGGCCTGCGCGGCGTGCGACTCGGGATCGTCAAGCCCGGTCTCTACGCGATGCAGGTGCGGGCCATCGTGGAGGCCGCCGTCGAGGTCCGCCGGGCGGGCGGCGACCCGAAGGTCGAGATCATGATCCCGCTCGTAGCGACGAAACCCGAGCTCGAGCAGATGCGCGCCGAGCTCGAGCCGGTCGCGCGCGAGATCCTCGATCGCGAGGGCGTCGAGCTGTCGCACCTCGAATGGGGCACGATGATCGAGCTTCCGCGGGCCGCGGTGACGGCCGGCGAGATCGCCGAGACCGCCGACTTCTTCTCCTTCGGGACGAACGACCTCACCCAGACGGCGTTCGGCTTCAGCCGCGACGACATCGGCAAGTTCGTGGCGATGTACGAGGAACGCAAGCTCGTCCCCGCGAACCCGTTCGTCACGATCGACCGGCCCGGCGTCGGCAGGCTGATGGAGATCGCCTGTGCCGATGGACGCGTGGGGAACCCTTCGATCCACCTCGGGATCTGCGGAGAGCACGGGGGCGACCCGGCGAGCGTGATCTTCTGCCACGAGCTCGGCCTCGACTACGTGAGCTGCTCGCCCTTCCGGGTGGAGACGGCGCGCCTCGCGGCCGGCCAAGCCGCGGCCGGTTCGCGGGACCCGCCTCGACGTAGATCGGTGCCGTGGGCTTCTTCGATCCGTGGAACATCGCCAGGCTCCACCGGCTCGGCCTCAGCCGAACCGGTGCGGACGCGGCCGGCGCCCAGGGCGGCGTTCGCGCCGGATCGAGAGGACGAGATCCGCATGGCGCGAACGCGCTGGCTCGAGCGCAACGGCTCGATCGCGTCGTTCACCTGCGGCGTCGGCGCGCTCGCGCCGGATCCCGACCCCGACCCCGATCCCTGGGGTGAGCGCGACCTGGAGCCGGTGCCCGTGACCGTCGCCGTGACCGCGACGGAGTTCGTGTACCTGCGAGAGGGCATCGAGGAGCTCGAGGACGAGCTGCATCGTCGAGGTCGGGCGGTTCCCCCGCGAGGCGTTCGCCGACACGCGGCTCGTCGACGCCGACGGACGGCCCGTCGCGGCGCCGGCGGGCGAGGTCTTCGAGCCGGCCGCGACCTGCGAGCTGATCGTGCGCTGGCGAACGCCCGACGGCGCGCACGACGAAGACGGGTTCGTGTTCCGGTCGCTGTCGGTGGCGGCCGAGGCCGGCGAGCGGTTCCGGCGGTTCGCCATCGTTGCGTATTCGTGACGAGCGTCACGGCGCGAGCCTCGCGCCCGTCGTATCCTCGGCGGTCCTCCCACCTCCCCCGTGCGGTGCAGGAGGTGGTTCGATGCAGACGCGTCTCCGCAGCGCGGCTCCGCGCGTGTGGACGATCGTCGCGGTCACGCTGGTGGCCGGTTCGGTCACGTTCGCCGGCAGCGCGGCGCTCGCGACGCACATCCGCGACTGGGCGCACGATCACTCGAACGACGGCGTGCCGCCGCGGCCTAGCGGCTACACCGAGATGGTCCGCACGTTCGGCGAGCCGTGCAGCGATCGAGCGAACAACGCCCGCTCGTTCTGGCCGAACCAGGACTACGGCAACGAGGCGGGGTATGTCTACTACCACTCGTACCTCGCCCGGAACATCGGCTACAACATCCGCAACCACGTCGAGGTCGCGCACAAGAACGACTCGACCTACTACCTGATCGGCGGCTACAACTGCCGCTACATCGCGGGCACGACCTCGTGGTCCACGCACGCGTTCGGCGCCGCGATCGACACGAACACGGCGCGGAACCCGCTCGGCCAGGACCACTGGAACGGCGTCGGGGCCGACGGCGAGAACTACCGCAAGTACCTGCCCGACGTGTACCGAGGGAGCTACCCGGGCCACAGGTTCTTCTGGGGGATCAACTGGTCGCGCCCCGACCCCATGCATTTCCAGTACGTGACCGACTACTGAGCCATGAGGAGGAAGCTGATGCTCCGGAAGATCCTCGCCGCAACCCTCCCCGTCGCGGCGTCCGTCGGCCTCGTGTTCGGCGGCGCCGGTGAGCGCGTGGCCACGAGCGCATCGCCCTGCACGAGCGCCACCCGGGTGCCGTCCTTCGCCGCCGCCGTCGCACGAGGTGCCCCTCGCTCCGCGGCGGTCGTCGGCCGGGCGATCCGGCTCACGGGCGCCTCGGGGTCGCCCGTCGAGATCGTGCCCGGTGGCGCCGCCCGCCACGTCGCCCTCGCCGACGGACGGGTCGCCTTCGTCCGCGACCGCCGGGGCGACGACGAGGTCGTCGTGCTCGACGAGAGCGGAACGGACACGTTCCCGCAGCGGGGAGAGGCGTCCCATCCCTCGTGGTCGCCGGCCGGCGCGCTCGTGTGGGCGGTCGATGATCGGCTCGGCTTCGTACCGGCGGGAAAGACCCGTGCCCAGACGATCGCCGGCCCCGGCACCGGCGCGTTGTTCTCACCCGTCTTCGCCGACGAGGAGACCGTCGTCGCGGTGGTGTCCTCGCCCCCCTCGCGGCGCGTGCCCGAGGGCGAACATCACAACGACCTCGTCGCGCTCGATCTCGCCAGCGGCTCGTGGCGCCGGATGACCGCGTTCGAGAGCGACGCCCAGCGGTGGGTGGCGATCCGGACCCCGGTCGCGGCCGCCCCCGGCGTCGTCGAGTTCGTGCTGGTGCGTGCCGACGCGAGCGCCACGACGACACCGTCGTTCGAGCTGTGGCGCGCCACCGCCGACGGCGTGGGGCTCGTTCGGACGCTGCCCGGCGAGCGGTACCTCGCCGGCGTCGCGGCGGGCCGGCGGCTCTGGAACGTCCCCGACCACGCATCGGCGACCTGGCGGCTCCTCCAGGAGGGCGCCGACGGCCGCCTCGAGCAGATCGGCTGTGGCGCGGTGTCGGTCGATCCGCTCGACCGGGCCGACCCTGACCGCACGTCGATCGAAGGTCACGCGGACGTGCGGGTCGAGGGACGGCTCGACCCCGCTCGCGAGGTCGAGCGCGGCCCCTCCGGCGACGAATCGTCCGCGACCCCGAGCGCGCCGCTCGGTCTCGTGGTCGGCGACTTCGTCTCGCCCGCCGAGGCGCAGGGCGTGCTCGAGCGGATCCGCTCGATCTACGGCGACGGCGCTCCCGTCAGCGTCGTCGATCATGCGCACGCGACGTCGTTCGTGGCACCTGGAGCATGGGCGGTCCTGCTCACCCTGCCGGCCGGCGCCGACGTCGATGCCGAGGTCGCGATGTTCCGGCAGCGGCTGCCGGAGTTCGCGGAGCGCTCATGGGTCGTCGCACCGTGATGCGGGGCCGGATCGTGTGGGGCGCCCGCACACGCGTGTCGATCGGCGTGGTGTTGGCGCTGTCGCTCCTGTCGGGGTGCGGGGATGGGGGAGCGCCCTCGTCTCCTAGTGCGCGGCCGCAAGCAACCGACGGGGGCGAGGCGACCGGCTCGGCTCCAGCGCGGGTCTGGCTGGCCGGCCTCGCGACGGCCGACGACCCCTCGGACCTGCAGGAGCTGACCGATCGCCTCGTCGAGCTCGGCACCGCCGTCGTCGTGTCGCCCGCGTCATGCTTCGGCGGCCTCGACGAGACCGTCGACGGCTACGTGGCGGGGGTGATCGCGCCGACGGCGAGCGAGCTCGACCGCGTGCTCGCCGAGCTCCCCGACGAGCCGATGTTCCGGGTCCAGGTCGAGGACCTCTGCGGGGACTGATCCCTTTCGGCGGGCGCGAGTAGCCTGCAGAGGTGCGCCTGATACGCAGGCATCCGATCCTCACCGCGTGCGGGCTCGTCCTGGCCGTCGCGCTGGCCGTGATCGCGTTCTCCGCGGTCACGGTCTGGCGCGCGGCCCACCACGACGACGCGGGCGAGATCGATCGGGCCGACGCGATCGTAGTCCTCGGTGCCGCGCAGTACAACGGCACGCCGTCGCCCGTGTTCCGCGGGCGGCTCGAACACGTGATCGTGTTGTGGGACCAGGGGCGCGCCGATCGAGTGATCACCCTGGGGGCCAACCAGCCGGGCGATCGAACGACCGAGGCCGAGACGGGCCGCCAGTTCCTCGTCGCGCACGGCGTCCCGGCCGACGCGGTGGTGTCGCTCCCGGTGGGCCACACGACGTTCGAGAGCCTCGAGGCGGTCGCGGACTACCTCCACGATCGAGATCTCGACAGCGCGTTCCTCGTATCCGATCCCTGGCACAACGCTCGCGTCAAGGCGATGGCGGGGGACCTCGGCATCGACGCGCACGCCTCGGCGACCTGGACATCCGGCGCACAGAGCGAGGAGACGCGCGGGCAGGGCTACGTCCGCGAGACCTTCGCGTACTTGCACTACAGGCTGTTCGGGGGTTGACCTACCGGACCGATTGCAGGGTCGTCTTCCGGGGTTGTGTCGTCTCCCGCCGGGTGTGTCCGGGCAGGACCCTCCATGATATAAGCCGGCATGTCCCGTCGAGTCGATAAACCCTGGGGATACGAGATCATCTGGGCCGAAGGCGGCTCCTACGTTGGGAAGGTCCTCGTGATCGAGGCAGGCCACCGGCTGTCGTTGCAGTACCACCAGGTCAAGGACGAGACGATCCTCGTATTGGAAGGCACGTTGCTTCTTCACACGCAGCCTGATGAAAAAATCGATATCGAAGAGTTGGCAGAGGGCGAGCACCGCCACGTGCCACCCGGTCTGATCCATCGCTATGAAGCGGGAAAGACTCGTGTTCGCTTGGTAGAGGTATCGACCCCGGAGTTGGACGACGTGGTTCGCTTAGAGGACGACTTCGGTCGTCAGGGAACCGCCACGCCCTAGGCGATGATCCTCCCTGCCGAAACGTTCGCCTACCTGTATTACCTCGTCGCCGGCGCCTGAGGTCGGCCTCGACAGGGCGGCGAGCACGAACGACATGGGAGAACTCCCTTGCCAGGCGGGCTACAGGGGCCGCCACGCCCCGATCTGCGCGTCGGCGGGCCAGGCGAAGGTTTCGTAGAGGCGAGATTCATACGCGGTCACAGATCGTCCGCATCGTGGCATGAACGCACAGCCCGCCTTGAGCTTATGAGTAGCAGGAGGGCATGAAGGAGTTCACGATGAAGGGTCGAGTCAAGGCAATCGTCGCGCTACCGAGGTCAGCGGTGCAGATCGGGGGAGATCGATGAGCACTCCTACGAGGCGTCGGCTCGTGGTTCTGCTGCTGGGCTTGCTGGCTGTCGTGACCCTCGGCTCCCTTCCCGCGTTGGGTCACGGGGACGAAGGCATCCAGGAGCAAGAGGGTCGCATCGCGCCGGACGGTTCCATGATTCCCGAACCGGTCTACTCCGGGCCTATAGAGGTGGTAGACAGTCGCGAAGAGCTCGAGGCGATCGAGAAGGAGATTGACCCAGGGGGATCGCCTTCAACCTATGTTTGCGCAGACGTGGGTGACGAGAACGTGACGATCGTTCAGGAACGTTTCGCACCCGAGGATGCCAAGCCAGATCCAGATGCGGGTCCCCTCGTCGAGGCGAAGGAACCGTGCGCTGACGAGTCAATGGTGGTGGGCAGATGAGGGGATCGCGCGCAGGTGTCCTCGCCGATAGTTCACGGGGAAGCTCGGCCTTTCGGCCAGGGTAGCGAGCGGCTGTGGGGGACATCATCGGTCGGGGGTCTGGGGCAGCGTGCCTACCTGGAAACAGGTAACGCGGGCCATCGTGTCGCCCCGTTCCGGCGTCGACAATGACGTTGAGGTTCCGCGTGACGTGAGACGGGCTCCCGTTCGTGCGGCTGACGGAGGAAGGGGAGGTTCCCGTGGACCAATATCTGGAACCGCTATCCGATCAGTGGCAGATCTCGCTGTTCGCGCTGGTCATCGTCATGGGGGCGATGATCTGGCGTGCGCACAACCAGGTCTCCAAACTTTCCGCCATGTCGAAGGCGATGAACACCGAGATCCAGCGGCTCGCCCGAGCGGTCGATGAGATCGCCGGGCTCGCCTCGAACACCGAGCACACGCTCGTTGCGAACCTGGCCGAATACCGCATGGCGATGGGCAACACGAGCGCCTACCGGGACTACCTCCAGAAGCTCGGGGTGGCGCCGGCCGGCGACGTGGAGCCGATCCTCGAGGCGATCTCCGACGGGGCGATGGCCGTCGGCCGCGACGGCAAGATCCTGTACGTCAACCGGGTCCTGGCCGCGAGCGCCGGGATCAGCGCCGGGATCTCTCTCTCGGAGTTCGTGGACCGTTTCTCCGTCAGGGCGTTCAGCGGTGAGCGGCTCGCCGTCGACGAGCTGCCCGTCTCGCGTGCGCTCCGAGGCGACACGGTGAACGGCGTCTTGCTCCGGCTGCGTCCCGCCGGATCGACGCACGACGTGATCCTGTCGATCAACGGGTGTCCGGCTCGCGACGTGCTCGGCCGAGTGGTCGCCGCGATCGTCGTTGCACGGCAGGTGTCCGAGGAGATCGCGATGGCGATCGAGGTGCGCCGGCGCGGCGACGAGGAACGAGGCGACCACGCCCCGGACGGGCCGGACGGGCTCAAGCCGGTGTCCGTCACGGCGTAGCGAGGCCCGCGACCTGTCGGGGTCCGCGGCTACGATGAGGCCGTGAGCGATCCGACCAGCGATCCGCCGATCAGCGATCCGAGGCATGGCGGTTCGGGGTCGGTCACGTCCAGACCGCCGCCCCGGGAGCGCACCGAGCAGATCGAGGCCGAGACCCTGTCCTCATCGGCCGTCCTCGCGGCAGCCTCGAAGGGCCGCGAGCGCCCCGAGCCGCAGGACCAGATCCGCACCGTGTTCCAGCGCGACCGAGATCGGATCGTGCATGCCAAGGCCTTCCGTCGGCTCAAGCACAAGACCCAGGTGTTCCTCGCCCCCGAGGGCGACCACTACCGGGTGCGCCTCACGCACACCCTCGACGTGAGCCAGATCGCGCGGACGGTCGCCCGCGCGCTGCGGCTCAACGAAGACCTCACCGAGGCGATCGCGCTCGGCCACGACCTCGGGCATACCCCCTTCGGCCACCTGGGCGAGCAGGCGCTGACGCCGTTCCTGGGCCGGCCGTTCCGTCATTCCGAACAGTCGCTGCGCGTCGTCGAGCACCTCGAGAACGATGGCGCCGGGCTCAACCTCACCTGGGAGGTCCGAGACGGCATCGTCCACCATCCGTGGTCGATGCCGCCCCCGTCGACCCTCGAGGCGCAGGTCGTGCGGTTCGCCGACCGGATCGCCTATCTGAACCACGACGTCGACGACGCCGTCCGGGCCGGTGTCCTCGAGCCCGACGAGCTTCCCGCGGGCGCGATCGGCGTCCTCGGCAACACCCACGCGAAGCGGATCGACTCCCTCGTCACCGACCTCGTCGAGCAGAGCTGGGAGCAGCCCGAGGTCCGGCTGTCCGATCGGATGTTCCGGGCGCTCGATCAGCTCCGCGACTTCATGTTCGAGCAGGTCTACCTGCGCGAAGGCGCCCGAGACGAGCACGAGAAGGCCGTAAAGCTCCTTCGCGACCTCATCGCCTACTTCCTCGAACATCCCGAGGAGATGCCCGAGGAGTACCATCGCTCGCCGGGGGACCTTCCGACCCGGGTGGCCGACTTCGTGTCGGGCATGACCGATCGGTACGCCCTCCGCACGTACGAGCGGCTCTTCCTTCCCCGGGGCTGGCTCCTGTAGGGGGCGTTCCGTGGCGAGGATCAGGCAGGACGATATCGAGGCCGTGAAGGAGCGGACCGACCTGGTCCAGCTCGTCGCGCAGTACCTCACCCTGAAGCGGACCGGCCACGACTCGATGTCGGGCCTGTGCCCCTTCCACCAGGAGAAGACCGCGTCGTTCAGCGTCTCGCCCGCCAAGGGGGTCTTCTACTGCTTCGGATGCGGCAAGGGCGGCGACGCGATCACGTTCTTGCGCGAGCTCGAGGGGCTCAGTTACATCGAGGCGGTCGAGCGGCTGGCCCAGCAGGCTGGCGTGCAGCTCCGCTACGAGGGTGATTCGGCGGCCGAACGAGCCGCTCTCCGGCGCAAGCAGGCGCTGCACCGAGCCAACGACGAGGCCGCGGCCATGTTCGCGCAGATGCTCGCCGAGGGTCGGGAGGCCGCCGACGCGCGCGCCTACCTCGCCGAGCGAGGGGTGAGCCCGGAGGCGATCGAGGCGTTCGGCATCGGCTACGCCCCCGGCTATCCGGACTTCCTCTTGCGGCGCCTCGCCGGCCAGCGGGACCTGTCACCCGAGGTGTTGCTCGAGGCCGGCCTCGCCTCCCGCGGCGACGACGGCACGGTGCGCGACCGGTTCCGCGGGCGCATCACGTTCCCGATCCATGACCTGCAGGGCCGCGGGATCGGATTCGGAGCGAGGATCCTTCCGAGTGATCCTCGGGCCGGCGAGCAGGCGAAGTACCTCAATACCGCCGAGACGCCGATCTACCGCAAGCAGGAGCTGCTCTACAACCTGCACCGGGCGCGGCAGTCGATCGCCCGCGGAGGCGAGGTGTTCGTCGTCGAGGGCTACACCGACGTGATCGGGCTCTCGCAGGCCGGCATCGAGCACACGGTGGCCACGTGCGGGACCGCCTTGGGCGAGAAGCATTTCGAGCTCCTGTCTCGTTTCGCGCAGCGCGCGGTGCTCGCGTTCGATTCCGACGAGGCGGGCGCGCGAGCAGCCGAGCGGGCCTTCGCGTTCGCCGAGCGATTCCCGGTCCAGGCCGTCGTGATGATCATGCCCGAGGGCCTCGACCCCGCCGACCTCGTGGCGAAGCACGGGCCCGACGCCGTGCGCGAGGCGGCCGCGACGGCGCGACCCCTGGTCGAGTACATGGTGCGCCGGACCGTCGAGCGACACGATCTGTCCTCGATCGAGGGCCAGTCGGGGGCGGTCGCGGCGGCGCTTCCCATGCTCGAGCAGCTGACCGAGCCGGTGCGGCGCAGCGAATACGCCCATCTCCTCGCCGATCTCGTCGGCGTGAGCGACACCTCGGTGCTGCAGTCGCTCGACGGGCGCCTCGGCGGGCGTCCCCACGAGGTCGCCCGGACGATGAAGAAAGGCACCGCGCGGGAGCGCTCGGAGCGCGAGATGTTGAAGCTTCTCGCGCGTGATGCCGATATGTACCTGGTATTCATGCCGCGACTGGGGGAGGACCACTTCGTCACCGGCGCGCATCGCCGCGCGTTCGGAGCGCTCCGCGAGGCCGACGGTGACGTCTCGGCGCTCGTCGCCGGCGCCGACGAGAAGCTCGCCGCGCTGATCGCGCAGCTCGCCGTCGAGCCGCTCGAGGGGGAGCACACGACCGAGTATGCCGAAGGGGTCTGGACCCGCCTCCAGGAGTTCCTGCTCAAGTCCAGGAGCGAGGCGCTCCGTCTGCGTCTGCAGAAGCTCAACCCGACGACCGATCGCGGACTACGACGAGCTGTTCCGCGAGCTCGTCGCGGTCGACGGCGACCTCCGGCGCCTTCGCGAAGGCGTGCGCGACGTCGTCTGAGCCGGTTGCGCCGGGAAGGGTCGCGGCCCCCGGCGTTCGGTACCCTTACCGTGCCGTGCGGACGATCATGCGAAGATTCCCCGAGACGCCCACGCCGAGGATCACGCGGTGAGCGAGCCCGCCCTCAAGGCTGAGCCCGATCCCACCAATCTCGACGAGATCAAGGAGCAGCTGACCCTCCGCGGCCGCGAGCGCGGCTTCGTCACGTCGGAGGACCTGCTCGAGTCGGTCCCGGTCGACGACTTCACGCCCGAGCAGGTCGAGGAGTTCCTGACGAACGTCCAGGAGCACCTCACCGCCGAGGGCATCGAGGTGATCGAGGTTCCCGGCGACGACACCGACGCCGCGACCCAGGTCCGGATCGAGGTCGATCTGCTCCGGGCGCCCACGAACGACCCGGTGCGGATGTACCTGAAGGAGATCGGCAAGGTGCCGCTGCTGAACGCGGCCCAAGAGGTCGACCTCGCCCGCCGGATCGAGGCCGGTGAGCTCTCGACGGCGCTCCGCCGGCCGACCGACGAGGGCAAGGTCGATCCGAAGGAGCTCAAGTTCCTCGTGCAGAAGGTATGGGAGGTGCGAAACCACCAGCTCACCGCCTTCGGCAAGGTCGAGGGCATCGGCCGCGACAAGATCGCGAAGTCCTTCCGGCCGAAGACCGACGAGCTGCTGCAGGAGTTCTGCTACCGCGTTGAGCGCGACGGCCAGCTCGCCAAGCGCAAGCTCATCGAGGCGAACCTTCGCCTCGTCGTGTCGATCGCGAAGCGCTACGTCGGCCGCGGCATGTTGTTCCTCGACCTGATCCAAGAGGGCAACCTCGGGCTGATCCGCGCGGTCGAGAAGTTCGACCATTCGAAAGGGTTCAAGTTCTCGACCTACGCGACGTGGTGGATCCGTCAGGCGATCACGCGCGCGATCGCCGACCAGGCGCGCACGATCCGCATCCCCGTGCACATGGTCGAGACGATCAACAAGCTCGTGCGCGTGCAACGCCAGCTCCTGCAGGATCTGGGTCGCGAGCCGACGCCCGAGGAGATCGGCAAGGTCATGGGCATCAGCGCCGAGAAGGTGCGCGAGATCCAGAAGGTCTCGCAGGAGCCCGTGTCACTCCACACGCCGATCGGCGAAGAAGAGGACTCTCAGCTCGGCGATTTCATCGAGGACGCCGACGCCGTCGTCCCGGTCGACGCGGCGAGCTTCATCCTTCTGCAGGAGCAGCTCGAGGGCGTGCTCCACACCCTGTCGGAACGGGAGAAGAAGGTGATCCAGCTCCGCTTCGGCCTCGTCGACGGCCATCCCCGTACCCTCGAAGAGGTCGGCCGCGAGTTCGGCGTGACCCGCGAGCGGATCCGCCAGATCGAGTCGAAGACGCTATCGAAGCTCCGGCATCCCTCACGCTCGCAGAAGCTCCGCGACTACCTCGAGTAGACGCCTCGAGGCGGTTCGTCAGTTCCAGGCCGCGTCGTCGTACGGAAGCTCGTCGTCGAGGCGTTCACGGATCGCGCCGCGCGCACGCCGGATCGCCGTGAGGCTCGCGGTCGTCGCGCGGCCGGCGATCCGCTGCGCCTGGCTGGACACCACTCGCACGGCCGGGTTCTCGGCCCGCCGGTCATAGACGGAGCCGCTCACGACGTTCGGATCATCCTCACGCATGCGCCGGGCGAAGGCCATGCCGGCGACGAACCCTGCGACGAGCAGCACGATCGAGCGGAGCTTCATGTGCGGTCCCTCCCAGCCGATGCAAACGGAAGCGGACAGCCTACAGCGGCGCTCGGTCCGACCAGAAGCCGCTGCTAGACTGCCCGATGCTCCGGTCCGGGGTAGCTCAATTGGCAGAGCGGCGGACTGTTAATCCGTAGGTTGTGGGTTCGAGTCCCACCCCCGGAGCCGAAGATCGCAGGTCAACGGCGTGTCGATCGGCGAACGACTCGGGAGCGTCCCGAACGTTGACAGCCAACTCGCGGAGCATCCGTATCGGTCTAAGGGCGCAGGTCGAGGAATCCGCCTACGGATCTACACGTTCAGGGGCCTCGGGTGGTTACTCCTTCATCAACAACCTGGAGGAGGGCGCAATCGGGCACCTTCTCGGGCTGACGAGGAGGATGATGATGCGCGCGAAGTCGCAGTCGGTATTGCTGGCCCTGATCCTGCTTGTATCCGCTGCATGCACGTCGAACGAAGATCCGCCCGCCGAGACAACGAGCGTGTCGCCGCCGCCAGAGGTGCACGTGCTCGCGGAATCGGACTGTCCGCACTACGACTGCCAGGGAGCCCTAGAGCCCGGCCCGTACCGTGCGACGTACTTCGATCCGGCGATGGCGTTCCAGATCACGACGCCTGGGTGGACGTGGTCCTACACCGGGAGCCTGCAGATGTTCGCCAGCGATAGAGCCGCCGAGGGGTACGGCTCCGACGTGATCAACTTCTTCCTCGATCCGGTGATCGCGGCCCAGGATTGCACGGAGGGTTCCGAACCCGGCGTGGAGCGGTCCGTGGACGATCTCGTGGCGTGGCTCCAGGCGGCCCCCGGTCTGACGACGAGCGACGGGACGCCGGTCACGGTCGGTGGGCTGGATGGTGTTCGCCTGGATCTGCAGGTGGCTCCCGAGTGGAAGAAGGACTGCTTCTACAGCGACGGGAAGCCGGTGGTGCCACTGATCTACTCCTCGGCGTTCCCGGGCGGGTACAACTGGGCGATCAGCCCTCCGATGTCGATGCGCTGGTACGTCCTCGACGCGGGCAACCGCGTCCTGGTCGTCGACATCGAAGACAATCCGAAGGGGCTGTCGCGGGACGCCCTCTTCGAGTCCGGCACGGAGATCGTTGAGACGTTCGCGTTCTCGTCGTCATGATAATCAACCGGTAGCGATCCGCCCGCTGCGGTGCCCGCAGGATCTCCATCCTCCACCGACTGGGAAGGCCTCGTTCTCCTCCCGGCCTGGTCCCCGGACGGACGATCGATGATCGGCGTGATCGGGGGTCCCTCCCGGCGACCAGGAGGTCGGTACCCGCTGTCGTGTTCTCCTCCCTCACGGCAGACGGCGCCTTCGCGGCGCGATCGGCACCGGGCAGGGACGATCTGGGGGCAGGCCTACACGTTCCGGGAGCCCGGCTTGCTACTAACAGAGATGGGCGGGGTGGCTGAGGGCGAGACGGGGTGGAACGATGTGTTCCAGCCGATGGTCGACGAGCACGCCTCCTTCGAGGAATTCTTCCACGTCGAGCGCGACCGCCTGTTCCGCGTCATGTTCGTGATCACGAAGAACCGGCATGAGGCCGAGGATCTCTCTCAGGAGGCCTTCGCTCGGGTATGGGAGCGCTGGGACTCTATCGGGGCGATGGAGAACCCCACCGGCTACCTGCACCGGACGGCCATGAATCTCTTCCGGAGCCGATACCGGCGAGCGCTCTTTGCCGCCCGGCGAGGGATCGGGAACGCAGCAGAGAAGGATGCCTACGAAGCCATCGACGACCGCCAGGTTGCCTTACAGGCGCTCGGGACACTCACCCCCAGACAGCGGGCGGCGATCGTCCTCACCGAGGTCCTCCAATACACGGCGGAGGAAGCCGGAAGCATGCTGGGCATACGCGCGGCGACCGTCCGCGCGCTGCATTTCCAGGCACGCTCGGCGCTCAAGAGCTCAGGGAGGATGAGCGATGCCTGATCTCCGATCCCTCCTTGAGCGCGAGATGCAGGAGATGCGTCCGGCGGACTACACGATCGGCGACGTGGCGCGTCGGCGCGATCGAAGGCGCCGCAATCAGCGCCTCGGAACGGCGGTGGTCTCCCTCGTCATCGCCGGCGCCGCCATCGGGGGCCTCCTGCAAGCGTTCCGGGAGATCCGTCCTAATGTGCCGGCCGGTCCCGCGCGGAACGGCCGGATCGCGTTCGTGTCGCCGGGCGCGGCGGGCCCGGATGACCGCCTCTACACCGTTGCTCCCGACGGCAGTGACCTTCGGCAGCTCGCGGAGGTCCACGTCGAGTACCCCGACTGGTCGCCTGACGGATCGACGATCGTCTTCGACGACGGGACTGTCATCGACCACATCGATTGGTCGGTGGACAGCGGTCACATCTACACCTTGAGGGCTGACGGCACCGGGCTCTCGCAGATCACGACCGGCGAAGGTGCCGAGTTCGCGCCGGACTGGTCGCCGGACGGCAAGCACATCGCCGTGTCGGCCCTCGACCAGAACGGGTCACCGCCTGGGATCTTCATCCTCGACCCCTTCACCGGGACGTTGCGCCCAGTGACCGCGAATCCCCATCCCGGATATCAGGACAAGGAGCCGGACTACGCCCCCGACGGGACCAGGATCGCATTCGTTCGTGATCGACAGCTCGTCGAAGCAGGCGCCTCCAGTGGAAACCAGTCGGCCCTTTTCGTGGTGAACGTCGATGGGAGCGGTCTTCGCCGGCTGACCCCTTGGCGGATGGGCTTGACCGGCACGCCATCGTGGTCACCGGACGGCACGATGATCGTGTTCCGAAGCGATTCCGCGTTCGATGCAAGCGACGCGCCGGGGCAGATCTTCTCGATCCGACCGGACGGGTCGGAGCTGCGGCAGCTCACGTTCGAGGCGGATGCCAACTCCTACTGGCCGTCGTGGTCCCCGGACGGGACGCGGATCGTGTTCACGCGCTACACGTTCGGCGACCCGTCGCAACGGCTCTACACCATGTGGCCCGATGGGAGCCATGTGACCCCGGTGCCGATCCCGGGAGGGAACGAAGCAAGCTGGGGGACCCACCCGTGAAGGCGAAGGGATTCTGGACTGGGGACATCGAATCGCAGGCGAGGTCCGCATCGGAAGAGTCGCGACTGAGACTGGCGATCTGACAGCCGATGTGACAGCCGAGCCCCTGGACGCCGATGGACGACCGTGGACGATAGTGGAATCCCTGACCACCATATCCCAACTCTGTGGACGTACATGGACTGCCCTGGACGACTTCTCAGGGACTGTTAATCCGTTGGTTGTGGGTTCGAGTCCCACCCCCGGAGCAGCCTCGCCTCCGCCCTAGGCATCCTTGTCAACCGCGGTGAACTCGAGCTCCGCGCGATGAGTCCTGCGGCGTCCGGCGGTCGTACAGTCGAACCCGTTACCGAGGAGGACTTCTGATGCACAGCGTGACGTACTCGATGAGCGTCTCAGTTGACGGCTACATCGTCGGGCCGGACGGCAACTTCGACTGGGGGGTGCCCGACGAGGAGGTCTTTCGCTTCTGGATCGACGAGGTACGAGAGGTCGGCGTTCACCTGTTGGGACGACGGCTGTACGAGACGATGCTGTACTGGGAGACCGCCGACCAGGATCGATCGCTCGACGACTCAGAGCTCGAGTGGGCGGCGATCTGGAAGCCGCTTCCGAAGGTGGTGTTCTCCACCACGCTGTCGGAGGTGCAGGGCAATGCCCGCCTGGCCTCCGGCGGCCTGGCGGAGGAGATCGAGTGGTTGCGAGCCGAGCCGGGGGAGGGCGACATCGCGATCGGCGGCGCGACGCTCGCCGCCGAGGCGGCCGCGTTGGGTCTGATCGACGAGTACCGGACCATGGTCTACCCGGTGCTGGTTGGCGGTGGCATTCCGTTCTTTCCCCAGCGCGAGCGCCAAGTGGATCTCGAACTCGTCGAGACCTGCACCTTCAGCTCGAGAGTCGTCTACCTCCGCTACCGCGTGGCGCGCTAGCCCGAGGCGCCCGGATCGGAGCGGGGGCTAGGACTTCACGACGAGAAGAACTCCTTCAGCGCGGGAGCCAGGACCGTCGGGTCCACGTTGTGGCCCTGTCCATCGAGGAATCGGACCTCCCCGTCGGGGATCGCGTCGGCCAATGCCTCTGCTGATGCCCGCATGAACGGCATGTCCGCACCCCCCGCGAGGACCATCGTGCGCGCCTTCACCGCGCCGGCCGTCTCGGTCGGGATCGAGTAGTCGCCCATGATGCGAGCGTCGTAGGCGAGCGTGTGGGCGATCGCCTCCTGCGCGGCCCACCACGGCTGCGTGCGCGCGTCGGCGACGAACTCCGGGGGCATCCCGACGACCTTCGACATGAAGTACTCCGCGGCGTCGCCGCGCCGATCCTCCGCGATCATCCGCTCATACTGCTCGACCTGATCGGCGGGAGGCCGCGCGTTCTCGTCCAGGCTGAACGGTGGCTCCCACAACGCCAGCTTCGTGACCGGGGCGCCGCTGGCCGCGGCGATCATCGCGAGGACCGCCCCCGACGACGAGCCCCAGAGGTGGGCCGAACCGCCCGCCGCCTCGATCACTGCCTCGATGTCCTCGACCTCTCGCTCGATGGCGTAGGGGGGCGTGTCACCGCTGTCTCCCCGGCCGCGACGGTCGTAGTTCAGGACCGTGAAGTCGGATGCGAGCTCCTGCGCGATCGCCGCGTCGGCCATGCGGTCGACCGACCCGCCGCACACCAGGACCACCGGCGGTCCCTCGCCGAGCCGATCGAACGCGATCGTCGTGCCATCGCTGGACCTGACCTTCTCCATCTCACGACCTCCCCGAGGCGGCTCCGAACATCGAGACGAGCCTATCGAGCGATTCAGAGATTGAATGCCGCTCATCATGGCCGGCATCGTTGTCGCGGGTTTCGTTCACCGAGGCCGCCACGAACCCTAGGCACAGCGCCCCGGCTCCTTCTCATGTCGGGGGCACGGGCTGGCGTCCTACGCGACGACGATGCGACCATCGCGAAGGACGAATGAGAGGTCGAGCACACTCCCCGCGCCGCCGGTGGGGATCGGCCGTCCGTTCAGGCTGACGGCGACCCCGCCCGCGTTCCCGAACCGCAGGTCCAACGTATCGCCGGCCCGCAGACGTACCGTCTCACCCGCGGGAACGGTCTCCGCCATCACGATCTCTCCGTCCACGACCGCCCGGATCCAGCAGGCCAGGCTGACGTCGATCAACGCGCGGATCCCTTTGGGACCGATCGTTGGAGTCGCGAGGGGGTGCGCCTTCCCGCGCGTGAGAACCGGGGGAGCCACGCCTTCGCTCGAGGCCAGCGGCGCGATCGGTTGCTCGCGTTCTTTCGAGACGATGGCGCCGGCGATCGGGATCGCCAGGAGCAGGGCCACCGCGACGGCGGCCCACCGCCCCGGGCGCGGCGTCCGCCTCGAGTACCGGATCGGCGGTGCGGGCTGCACGACGGGCTCGCCATCGCGGTCGAACCGGCGGACCAGGGGGTGAGGGTCCAAGCCGAGGTGATCCGCGTACTCGCGCAGGAAGAACCTCGCGTAGATGCGTCCCGGATACGTTTCGAACGAGGTGATGTCGCCCGTCTCCAAATCCTTCAGGTAGGTGAGGCGGATCCGCGTGAAGTGGGCTGCTTGTTCGAGGGTCTCGCCGCGCGCTTGCCGAGCGCTCCTGAGCGCCTCGCCCACGTCGGGGGTCCAGTCGTCGGGCGGAACGAGCTTCAGGTCTGGCGTTTTGGCGGTCCGCACCTGCGGAGATCCGCAGAAGGAGCAACGGAGCCCCTCGCGGTCCGTGTCCATGTGCATTGGATCGAGCTGCGCTCCACACACGACACAGTCGAACGCCGGGTATGGAGGACTGGCAGACGATCCCGCCTTCATCGTTGCTCCGCGCTACCACGGCTCCTCTGCGAGGAGCCTCCCGGCCATGGGCTCCTTCCTTGTAGACCTCAGACGGGTCGCGAGTCAAGTCGCGAGACCTCAAGGGGAGCAGTGGGCCTTCCGAATAGGTGCATGTGCGCACAACCCAACGGCTCGCTCCCTTGGAAAGGGTGGTCGCGTTCGGCCGAGCCGTCGTCGTCACGGTGCTCGCCACGCTCCCGCGGGGCAACGCGATCACGCCGGAGTCCTGGAGGCGGCGGCATCGGGCCATCCTCACCCTCGTGTGGCTGCACGTGCCGGCCCTCTACATCGTGGGCATCCAGAAGGGATACGGCCCGATCCATCCGCTCTTGGAGATCTCTCCCGTCGCGGCCTTCGCGATCGGTGCCGGGATGAAGTCCCTGAGTCGGGACGTCCGAGCGTCGCTCGCGACGCTGGGTCTCGTGACGTCGTCGGGGATCCTCGTGCATCTCACCGGTGGACTCATCGAGATGCACTTCCATTTCTTCGTCGCGGTGGCCGTGGTCGCGCTCTATCAATCGTGGTTCCCGTTCCTGGTCGCCATCGGATTCGTGCTGTTCCATCACGGCTTCGTCGGCGGGCTCGACAGCCACTCCGTCTACAACCACCCCGCCGCGTTCCGCAACCCCTGGAAGTGGGCGGCCATCCACGCCATGTTCATCGCGGGGGAGAGCGCCGCGGCGTTGACCGCGTGGAAGCTCAATGAGCTCAGTCTCGAGGCGGAGCGATCGGCACGCGAGGACCTCGAAGGAGCCGTGGCGGATCTCTCCGAAGCACAGACCCTCACCCACATCGGGAGCTGGGACTGGCACGTCGCCTCGAACCATCTGGTCTGGTCCGACGAGACCTTCCGGATCTGCGGTGTCCCAGAGGATTTCGAGCCGACCTTCGAACGATTCATGGGGTTGATCCTCGACGAGGAGCGTGAGGAGGTGCGCGAGCTCGTCGAGCGCTCGCTCGAAACGGGTGGCGAGCTGCAATACGAGTGCCACCTGTCACGACCCGACGGGAGCATGAGGTTGATCCAAGGCCTGGGACGCAGGATCGTGGACGGGGCCGGCGCGGTCCGTTTGGTCGGAACCATCCAGGACATGACCGAACGCAAGCAAGCGCTGCACGATCCGTTGACGGGCTTGCCGAACCGGACCCTGTTCCTCGATCGGGTCGACCACGCGCGGACGCAGCAGCAGCGCGATCACACCACGCTCGGACTGCTCTTCGTCGATCTGGACGACTTCAAGACCGTGAACGATACGAAGGGGCACCTCGTCGGCGATGCGGTCCTGCGAGAGGCGGGGAAGCGCATCGGGGCCGTACTCAGGCCGGGCGACACCGTCGCTCGGCTCGGTGGGGACGAGTTCGTCATCCTCCTCAACGGCGTCGAAGGCCCTGAGGACGTGACGACCGTGGCCGACCGAGTCTTGGACACGATGGCGTCGGCCACCTTGGTGGAGAAGATCGGAGCGGCGCCCAGCGCGAGCATCGGGATCGTCGTCGAGCCGGCTCCCGGCACCCGGACGGCGGCAGAGCTTCTCCGGGATGCCGACATCGCGATGTACTCGGCCAAGCGGAACAAGGGCAGCTGGGAGATCTTCGACGCCACCATGAGGGAAGAGCTGCAGTCGCTTCAGGCGCTTCGCAACGATCTGTGGCGGGCGATGGAGGAGAAGGAGTTCTTCCTGCAGTATCAGCCGATCGTCCGGTTGTCGGATGGAGCGGTCGAGGGCGTCGAGGCGCTCGTCCGGTGGCGTCACCCCGACCGAGGCGTGGTGCCTCCTCTCGACTTCATCTCGATCGCCGAAGAGTCGGGCCAGATCGTCGACATCGGGCTCTGGATCCTGCGGCGAGCGTGCAGCGATGCGGCCCGGTGGCAGGCTCGATCCTCGAACGAGCGTCTGGTGCCCGTCTCGGTCAACGTGTCCCCGGTGCAGTTCCGCGACCCGCGCTTCGTGGAGAAGCTCGCCGAGATCCTGTCGGAGTTCGAGCTGGACCCCGAACAGCCTGGTCCTGGAGATCACCGAGGGGTTGCTCGTGCATGACGGACGAGCGATCGATCCGCGACTCCAAGAGATCAGGGGGCTGGGCATCCAGCTCGCGATCGACGACTTCGGGACCGGGTACTCGTCCCTCGGCTATCTCCATCAGTTCCCGATCGATCGGCTCAAGATCGACAAGCTGTTCATCGACCCGATCACCGAAGGGCCCCGAGCATCGGCCTTGGCCCGAGCGGTCATCCAGCTCGGCGACACCCTCGGCCTCAGCGTGGTGGCCGAGGGGGTCGAAAGCCGGGACCAAGCCCACATGCTGCGTGAGATGGGATGTGCGCTCGCGCAGGGATACGTCTTCTCGAGACCGGTCGACGATCAGCAGGTCGAGGCCATGCTCGAAGGCATGCCCTTCTCCGTGCAGACAGATCCTGCGACCGCATTGCAGGCCTCGGCTCGTCCCGCCTGAGCGAATATCTCTTTCTGAACCCCTCGACCGGTTGAGGTTTGGAGGCAGACGGTCTCGGGAATCCTCCGCACGAGGGTGGAGGGGATCCACCCACGTACCGGCGAGGAGGGGAGCGGTGGCCGTCGACCAGCAGGAACCGATCCGGGGCACCACGGCTGCCCTCTCGGGCCGTCAGCCCGGGCGGGTCGACGGGCAACGGTGGTGCGCCGAGCCCTCCTGCGCGACCCGACTGTCGGCCTACAACCCGACCTCGCATTGCTGGATCCACGAGGAGCCCCACCCCTTCGTCCTCGACGGCGTCCGCCGACGCCGGGACGAGCCGAGGGAGCCTTCAGCAGACCCGAGGTCGGCAGCGTGACTCCCGAGGCGGTGCCAAGCGGAACCGACGAGGATCCCTCGGCCCGCTGTCCGGTCTGTGGGCTGGGCGTGGTCCGTGACGTCTCCTTCGACGTCACGGACGATCCGAACGACCTCCAGCAGCTTTCCGACAGCCATCAGCTCGTCACGTATTCGTGCGGGCACGAGGTCCTCGGGGGGTCGCTCGCGAGCGCCGATGCCGAAGGTCTCGCCGTTGAGCGGCGCGACGCGGAGGACACCGTGATGCCGATCGACGACGAAGGGAGCGACGCGAGATGAAGAGCCTGATCCGCTGGGCCGCGATGGCGGCCCTGAGCTACGTGGGGGCGCGGCTGATGCGCCGCTGGCGCGAGCGTTCGGGCCAGCCCGTCGTCTGATCGGTCTGCGGCTGAGCTCGGATCGAGGCGTCAGCCGACGACCTCCTCGAGCTCTGGCGTGCGGTGGTACTCGAAATGGTTGCCGTCGGGGACGAGCCAGCTTCCTCCCCACACGAATCCCCAGCGCTCGAGCACCTCGACGAGCTCGGCGGGTTGGTTCGGGATCTGACCGCGGTAATTGCCGACGAGGTTCACGTCGAAGGCGATGCCCCAGCTGTGGTGCGAGAGCAGGTTCTCGGAGTCCAAGCCGATGAAACGCGGCACGTAACACCCGTGGTAGGTCCGTATCAGGCCGCGCAGACCCCGGGACGCGAGCTCGTGCATCGCCCCGCGGAGCTGGGGCAGGAGGCCGCGATGGCAGCTCACGGTTCCGATCGCCGGGAGGTGCACGCCCGTGATGTGGTCCTGCTCCCAGAGGGGATCGACCTCGAGCCAGCCGGCACGGTCCGGGTCCGGTCGCGCCGCGAACTCCCCGAACACGCTCTTCACGAGGACCGGCGGCAGGACCGCGTCGCCGGCCCTGAAGAACGGCGTGTCACCGGGGGCTCGCACTTGGATCGCGCGGTTCACCTCGAGCTCGACCGGCAGCAGTGGCCTGAGTTCCGCCTTGACGTCGCCGGTGCCGAGGACGGTGCCGGGTTGGGGGTGCACGAGCAGGTACCGATCGCGGACGATGCCGATGCGTCGCGCGGTCGTGCGCGAGACGACGACCTCGGCCGCGCCGACCAGCTCATCGGGTAGGACGGCGGCGATGCGGACCCGGACGTCGGGCTTCAGCTCGAGGATCGCGCCCGGGCCGAGGCCGCGGAGCGCCGCGGACGTCGCACCGAGGATCGCATCGCCGTTCGCCACGGCCGCGAGCGCCTGACGGTCGGCGGGCGGCAGGAACGCCCCGAAGGTGGCCGGATCGATCGCCGCGGTGTCGAGGGGGATCCGGAACGGCCGCGTCGGTTGGTCGACCAGGTCGCCCGAGGCGCTCCACGATCGCCGGAGCCACGCGATGCCTTCGGCAACGACAGCAACCTCGTCGAACTCCGGAACCTGCGCGGCGTCGCGGGCGAACCCCTCGGGCAGCCCCCGCGGCACCCAGGCGAGGAAGGTCGTCGGCGCTTCGGCGACGGTCACCGGAAGGCTCCCCAGCGACACGTCTCGCATCGGTGGGGGTGCCGGCTCGGCCACGGCGTTGATCGCGAGCGTGCCGAGGGTACCCACGAGCAGACCGGCGAGCAGACCTGCGACGACCCTGATCGCGCGCATCGCGATCAGCCGCTCCCGAGCGACGCCGCGATCATGACCATCGTCCGGAGATCGAGCGGGCCACGCAGCGAGCGGTAGATGCCGTCATCGATCCACTCGAGCTGCATGCGGTCCGGCGTCCACCGAGCCTCTGCCTGGCCGAGCACGATGAGGCGCTGGTCGGCCGATCCCGCCGGCGGCAGCGTCAAGCGACGCTCGACGTAGAGGCTCACCGGCGCACCCGCCGCGTCGAGCTCGGGCTGCCGTAGCGTGAACGTGATGCCGACGACGTGCCCTCGGATCGACCCGATCGCCGCGCTCGCGGCGACGTAGCCGGCCGGCAACGACGCAGGCAGGCCGGGCAGCGTCGTCAGCGCCGCAGCGGATCCCGGATCGACGTGTTCGATGCGCAGGCGTCCGATCGTCTCGACGCGCCAGGCCGGAGGCAAGGCCAACGCACGGAGGGGGATCGTCGCCGCGAAGGCCAGAAGCCGTTCGCGATCCAGGCTGGTTTCGATCGCGAGGTCGGTGTCTGCCGCGTGGATCGACAGGCGCCGTCCCAGGCCGTCGCCGGCCGGCTCGTAGTACGCGATCCCCCCGCCGGGCAGCTCGACCGCCTCGGCGGCGACGTCGACGGGACCGAACGGGCCCGGGCCTTCCCAGTCGCGGCGTTCCGTGAGGCGCAGGTAGTCGAGGCCGTCCGCGTAGACGAGCAGGGAGCTCGGCGTCGCGGCGTCCGACGGTCCGGGGATGACCGCCGTGACGAGCTCGAGCTCTCCCGGATCGGTCGCCGTCGCCGGCAGGTAGCCGAGGCGGCCCGGGAGCGACTCGATCCGCACCTCGGCCGCGTTCCTCCCGGGATCGCGAACGTCGACGCGGCGGGCGCGTCGTCGCTGATCGACACCGCACGCACGTCGAGGATCGGCGTATCCGGGGACTCGGCCGCGCGACCGAACCGCATCTCCCAGGCGCGGCGCGCTGGGTCGGTCGACGGGAACACCGTGGCGCGGAGCGGGAACCATCCCTCGGCGTCGAGCCAAAGGGCGACCCGGTCACCGGCGAAGAACGGCCGCCATGTCCCGCCGAGCTCGAGGAACGGGAACATCGGCGCCGCGCGTGCGAACGACAGCTCGACGTGGACCGCCTCGCGGCCGTCGACCTCCTCGAGGCCGATCGTGCGAACGCCGCGCGCCGAGCCGAAGGTCGCGATCGGGGCGATCAGGTCGGCGGGCAGCGGGGCGGCGGCCGAGTACGTCGCCTCGTGCGTGACCGTCGTGAGCGTGGGGGAGCACACGCCCGGTGGAAGCTGGCCGACGCAGCCGCTCGGGCCGCTCAGGTACACCGACGGCACGTCCTCGACGTAGGTGAAGTCGGTCGGCGTCCACCCGACGATGGCGGGTACACCGTGCGGTCGTGCACGTCGAGACGGAAGCGTTGCGGCGCGAGGAACGCCACGTGCATATCGAGCACGCGCTCGGGTACCTCGGGGCTCAGCCCTCGCTCCCGGATCTCGAAGGTCGCGTCGAAGGCGTCGAGCGCGCCCGCCGCCGCGCGCACGTTCGCCACGACGGTGGCGGTCGCCACCGGCTGGTTCGATGACCGCTCCCACGGGCCGCCCACCGCGACGCTGCCCACGACCACGCCCACGACGATCGCCGCGGCGATCTGCCTCGTGCCGGTGAGATGACGGCCCCGCCTCGGACCGGACGGGATCGGCTGCAGAGAACGGGACGGCGACGGCGCCTCACGGGCCGGTGCCTGCGGACCCGGCCTCGCCCCGGCCTCGGCCGTGACGGCGCGCATGATCGGCTCGACGAGATCGGGCACCGGCTCGGCGGTCCGGATCCGGACGGCCGCGCGCACGCGCGCCGAGCGCGTCGCGAACGCGGCGCAGGCCGGGCATCCCTGCGGCGTGGGCCGACGCGGCGAGCGCCGTGCGTGCGGACACGAACGCGTCGTCCATCCGCGCGGACAGCACGGCCTGGGCGCGATCGCAGTTCACGTCGTGCCCCCTCGGTTCGCGGTTCTGGCCCGCGATCGATCTGGCGATCGGGCGGATCCTCGGTCCCGTCGACGATCGTCGTCGGTGTCGGCGATCGCCGCCGAGAGCGCCTTGCGCGCGCGGAACATCCGGCTCTTCACGGTGCCGACGGCGAGGCCGAGCACGTCCGCGGCCTCTTGGTAGCGTCAGGCCGAACACCTCGACGAGCAGGAACGCTTCGCGATGGTCGACCGAGACGCTCGCCGAGGGCCGTCTCGAGCTCGATCCGGGCGCTCGCGTCGACGATCGCGTGCGCCGGGCCCGTCCTCGAGGAGCCACGTGACGGTCCGGCGCTGCCGCCGCAAGGCGTCCATCGCGCAGTTCCGCGTGATCGAGAAGAGCCACGAGCCGAACCGCTGGTCGCGTGCGGAACCCTCCGAGGAACCGGAACGCCCGCAGGAACGCCTCCTGGGTGACGTCCTCGGCGAGGGACCGGTCGCGGGTGAGGTGCCAGGCGAAGGCGAACACGTCGGCCTGGAACGCGCGCACGAGCTCTTCGAACGCGAGCAGATCGCCGCGTCGCGCGCGATCGACGGTGCGTGGATCGGGGTCCCGCACTCGCTCCCTCTCAGTTCGTCCCGGCACGCGAGCCTGGGCGCATCGGCCGACCCTCGGTCGCGGTCACGCCGCGGGCGCCGGCGTCTCCACGTGCACGATCGCGTCGATGCCGCCGACGAACAGCGTGCCCAGGCCGGCGCCGGAGGCTGGGTCGAGCACCGACAGGCTGTCGGTGAGGGCAGCGTAGAGCCTCGCGCCGTCGGCGGATAGGCCGAGGTCCGCGACGGGACCGGCCATCGCCCAGCGGTCGAGGACCGCGAACGAGCCGGTGTCGATCGCGTACACGGCCTCGTCGTCGCTCGCCGAGCTCACGAACAGCGTCGTGCCGTCGGCGCTCGTCACCGCGGAGGTCCGCTCGCCGGCGAGCGATCCGAGGTCGACGGCCTCGGACCGGACGATCTCGAGCGACCTCGTGTCCATCGCCACGATACGTCCCTGCACCGAGTCGACGATGTACAGGAGCCGGCCGTCGGGCGACGTCGCCATCGCCTGGGCGCGCGCCGGCTGACCCCAGAGCTGCTCGGGACGCCGCGCAGTACGCCCAGCCCTTGCGCAGGTTCAGCACGTGGACGAACGTGACCTCTTCGTGCGCCTCGGCTTCGGACTCCTCCCAGTACGCCGCGGGCGTATCCCGACGGCTCGTTCGTGTAGAGCGTGTAGAGCTGGTCGGTCTGCGGATCGAAGACCTGCCGCAGGCGCACCCCTGGCATCCGCTGCGGAGGCACCTTGAAGCGTCCCGCGATCGGCCGGATCTCGCCGCTCGCGAGGTCGAGGCTCGTGACGCGGTAGGCCGTCGGCTGCTCAGCGGGGAGGTGCTGGATCAGGAACACCATCGAGTCGTCGACCGAGAACGCCTCCGGCTCGAAGTTGCCCTCGAGGTGATACGGGCGCGGCGCGGTCGCGCCCGTCGGGTCGACGATCACGATCGTGGTCCGCGCCCTCGGAACGACGGCCCACGGGTCCGCACCGTCGGGGAGAGCTTCCATCATCGCGATCGCATCGCCGCTCACCGAGGCCGCGCGCACGTCGAGGTCGCCGGGCACGCTCGCGCTCGTCAGGATCGCGCCCGTCGCCGCGTCTCGCGTCTCGATCTCGGTGGTGCCCTTCGCGTTCGTCGCCACGTACAGACGCGACCCGTCGGGGGAGGCGAAGGCGTCGGCGTCGGTCGCCAGGACGTCGCCCGAGCCCGTGTGCACGAGGACGGCGCCGTCGGCGGTCTCGAGCAGCACCACGTCGGCGCCGCTCGAGGTCCCGATGCCGTCCCCGTCGGACGCGTCGGAGCTCTCCCCGCCCGTGCACGCGCTCATCGTGAGCACGAGTCCGGCGGCCAAGGCGGTCGCTCGCATCTTCATCTCGCCCTTACCTACCCCGTTCGGGTCGGGGAGGTTCCCTCGGGTGGGGGGAACCGCCGTCGTCGATCGCCGGTCTTGTGAGCCGAGGACCCACACGGCGGCCCGCCGTCCGCGCGGGATGCAGTCCGAGATCGGTGGAGAGTGAGGAGCGGAAACATGCGCGCGAAGCGAGCGATCGCGGTGGCGGTGGTGGCGATGGCGACGATCTCGATGCCGGCCACGGCGTCCGCGAACGGCGGTGCCTACCTGGAGCTCGACCGAACCTTCTACCTCGTGGGCGCGGCGGCACGCGCCGTGGGCTACGTGACGATCCCCGAGGCCAAGACGTCGCTGCTCTCGAACGGTCCCTTCTACGCCTACGCGCTTCCGGGTGGGGCCTCGCTCGTCGAGGGTCGCCCGATCCCGGCGGGCGCCGTGCGCCTCGGCACGTTCACGATCGTGGACGAGGGCAAGGGCGCCTACGAGCTCGAGGTTCACTTCACGATGCCGTCGCTCGAGTCGGGCGAGCACACGATCGAGCTGTGCAACGATCCCTGCACGCTGGCGGGATTCCGCGAGCCGCTGAGCGGCTCGTTCATCGTCGTCGCGACCGCGCTCGAGGCCGAGCTCCTGAAGGAGAACGGGCAGCTCACGTCGAAGGCCTTCTCCCTGAGGCGAGCCCTGAAGAAAGCGGAACATGACGCCGGAGAGCTCGACGCTCGGCTCGCGGACCTCGTCGGGGCCAACCAGGAGCTCGTCACGACGAACGAGGAGCTCGAAGCCCAGCTCGGCGCCGCCGCCGACGCGGCCTCGGCCGCACGTGCGCAGGACGAGCGCAGCGTGGATCCGTGGATGCTCGCCACGATCGTCGCCGTCGCGCTGCTCCTCGCCGCCGTCTTCGTGCGTCGCCGTCGATCGCCCGCGCGCGCGGCGGTGGCGTGACGGCACCTCCACGTCCCCCGCGCGCCGCTCGGTGGTGGGCACCGTGACCTGGGTGCTTGGAGCCAGGGTCGGCGGTTGTTATGGTCCCTCGGTCGTCGTACCGGCGGCGTCCCCCCGATGGATCGACTTTCGACGTACCCGCGTTCCGCCGCGCGTGGCCTCGTGGCCGCGTTCGTGGCGTCGACCCTCACGGCCGGCCTCACGATCGCACCGACGGCCCGCGCCGCGGCCAACCCCTACCGCGGCACCTGGGTCCTCCAAGAGGCGTCCTCGGTCAAGCAGCTGAATCACCACACGAAGGCCATCCGGCGCGCGCTCCGCCTCGACGGTGTGATCGGTCTTTCGGTCCGCGTGCCGTGGAACAAGCTCGAGCCGCGGAAGAACCGCTACGACTTCTCGATCTTCAAGCGCGCACGCGAGATCGCGGGACGGGAGAAGCTCGCGATCCGATTCATGGCGGGACGGTTCACCCCGTCGTTCCGCCGCGGCCACTCGATGGTCTACGACGGGTCGGCGACCGGCGGCTTCGGACGCGGCTCGGTGGTCCCGTTGCCCTTCGGGCGGGACGGAGGACCGAACGAGGTGTTCGAGCGCGGCTGGCGCAAGCTCGTCGATCGCATGGCGCGTTGGGCAAGGCAGCGACGGACCGTCAGGCTCCTCCACCTGTCGTGGCCCGGCCTCCTGTGGGCCGAGCTCGCGCTCATCGATCAGATGAAGCGGCAGCGTGGCTACTCCTTCGCGGCCGCGCGGAACACGCACCTGCGACTCCTCGGCTACGGTCTGAAGAAGACGACGCATCGGCTCTTCATCGAGTTCGCTTCGAGCGGGCACGCGCCGTGGAAGCTCAACGCCGCCATCGTCAAACGCCTGCTCGAGAGCGCACGGAGGGACCGCGCGTTCCTCCAATCGAACAACCTGCGGCCGAGCGGCTCGGGTCTGCCGAGCGACAAGCCGCCCCCGAGGCGAGGTGCGCAGGTCATAAGCGGGGGCAACCGCTACGACTGGGACGCCGTGTACAGGCAGGTGCGGCGCATGTACGCGACCTACCTCGAGGTCTACACGTCGTCGTTCCGCGGTGGCACCTCGACCCAGCTCCGTCGCGAGGCCGCGTCGTTCGGGTGAGCCGTCGGTTCGTCTCATCCTTGCGGCGTGGCCCGGGCAGGCCCGAACGACCTCGGTAGGCTGGCGGTCGTGTCGCTCCCGGTCGAACCTCCCGTGCGCCCGATGCTCGCGAAGACCGGCGAGGAGATCCCGTCGGGCGAGGGGTGGCGCTACGAGCCGAAATGGGATGGCTTCCGCGCGCTGGTGTTCCGCGACGGCGCCGACGTGCGTCTGATGAGCAGGGACGACCGGTCGCTCGGGCGGTACTTCCCGGAGGTCCTGGAGCTCGTCGGCGCCACGCCGGTCGAGCGGTGGGTCGCCGACGGGGAGCTCCTCGTCGTTCGCCCGGAGGGGCTCGCCTTCGACGAGCTGCTCCAGCGGATCCACCCCGCGGCTTCCCGGGTGCGCAAGCTCGCCGCCGAGTCGCCCGCGACCCTCGTGCTCTTCGACGCGCTCGCCGCCGATGACCACGACCTCCGGAACCTCCCCGACGACGACCGTCGCGAAGCCCTCGAGACGCTCGCCGAAGGCCTGCAGGCGCGGCTCGCACCCGAAGAGCTCTCGCGGCTCGGACCGGGCCCGGAGCTCTTCGTCACCCCGAGGACGACCGATCCCGAGATCGCGGCCCGCTGGTTCGCCGACGACGAGGGGGTCGGACAGGACGGCGTGATCGCCCGGCGAGGCGACCTCACCTACCGGGAGGGCGAACGGGCGATGGTCGAAGGTGAAGCATCGCCGGACGATCGACGCCGTCGTCGGTGGATACCGGCTCGGCAAGAGCGGCGACGGCGTGGGGTCGCTCCTCCTCGGCCTCTGGGACGCCGACGGCGTGTTCCACTACGTCGGCCACACGTCGTCGTTCAAGGCGGCGGAACGACGCTCCCTGCTCGAGGAGCTCGCCCCCTACGTCGGCGAGGGTGCCTTCGGCGACGGAAGGAGCCCCGGCGGGCCGAGCCGATGGACCGGCGGCCGCGATCTCACGTGGGTCGAGCTCCGCCCCGAGCTCGTCTGCGAGGTGTCGTTCGACCGGATGCAGGGGGAGCGCTTCCGTCACGCGGCGACGTTCGTGCGTTGGCGGCCCGATCGCGATCCGCGTTCGTGCACGTTCGACCTGCTCGCCCGTCGAGCCACCGGCTGAACGGTTCGCCGGCGGTGCTCGTCTGAGGACGTCACCTCCCGGGGCCCTGCGCGCGCCGGTACCGGCGGATCGCGGCGTTCGTGCTCGCGTCGTGCCCGAGCTCGGTCGGCGACGCCCGAACGGAGCTCCGGCACGATCGCGTCGGCGAGGATCTTGCCGAGCTCGACGCCCCACTGGTCGAAGCAGTTCACGCCCCAGAGGACGCCCTGCACGAACACCTCGTGCTCGTAGAGCGCGATCAGCTGGCCGAGCACCGACGGCGTGAGCCGGTCGGCCAGGATCAGTGGTCGTCGGGCGGTTCCCCGGCGAACTCCGGTGGGGGATCTGCGCTCGCGGCACGCCCTCGCCTCGCGGAGCTCGCGCCTCGGTCCGGCCGAACGCGAGCGCCTCGGCCTGCGCGATGAGGTTCGCCATCAGCAGGTCGTGGTGCTCGCCGATCGGGTTGAGCGAGTGGAAGAACCCGATGAGGTCGGCGGGCACGAGCGCGCGTCCCCTGATGGATGAGCTGGAAGAACGCGTGCTGGCCGTTCGTCCCGGGCTCGCCCCACACGATCGGCCCCGGTCGCATACGGCGCCGGCGACCCGTCGAGGGTCACCGCTTGCCGTTGCTCTCCATGTCGAGCTGCTGCAGGTACGCGGGGAACGGCGCAGGTACTGGTCGTAGGGCAGGACCGCGTGGGTCTCGGCGCCGAAGAGGTTGCGGTACCAGACGCCGAGCAGGCCCATCAGGACGGGCACGTTCCGCTCCGGCGGCGCGCCCGGAAGTGCTCGTCGATCGCGTGGAACCCGTCGAGGAACTCGCGGAACCGCGCCGGGCCGATCGCGATCATCAGTGACAGCCCGATCGCCGAGTCGACCGAGTATCGCCCGCCGACCCAGTCCCAGAAGCCGAACATGTTCGCCGGGTCGATCCCGAACGCCGCGACCTTCTCCTCGGCGTTGGTCGAGACCGCGACGAAATGCGTCGCGACCGCCGCCTCGTCGCCGCCGAGGCCCTCGAGGAGCCACCAGCGCGCGCTCCGCGCGTTGGTCAGCGTCTCGAGCGTGGTGAAGGTCTTCGACGCGACGATGAACAGCGTCTCGGCCGGGATCGAGGTCGCGCGTCGCCTCGACGAGGTCGGTGCCGTCGACGTTCGACACGAACCGGAACGTCATGTCGCGCTCGCGTGTAGTGCGCGAGCGCCTCGGTCGCCATCGCCGGCCCGAGGTCCGAGCCGCCGATCCCGATGTTCACGACGCTCCGGATCGGCGCGCCACCGTGGCCGGTCCACGCGCCGGACCGCACCCGCTCGGCGAAGTCACCCATGCGGTCGAGCACCGCGTGGACCTGCGGCACGACGTCGACGCCGTCGACGACGATCGGATCGTCCCGAGGCATCCTCAGCGCCACGTGGAGGGCCGGGCGGTCCTCGGTCACGTTGATCGTGCTCGCCCGCGGAACATCGCCTCGATCCGGTCGGACAGGCCGCGCTCCTCGGCGAGGGCGAGGAGCAGCTGCAGCGTCTCGCCGGTCGACGCGGTGCTTCGACAGGTCGACCGTGAGCTCGGCGGCCTCGAACGTCATCTGCCCCGCGCGGTCGGCCTCGAGCTCGAAGAGCTGCCCGATCGTCGTGTCCCGTATCTCGGCGTGGTGGCGCACGAGCGCGTCCCACCCCGGCAGCTCGGTCATCGGAACGGTCATCCGGCTCGTTTCGGTCGGGTCCGGTCGGGCTCGAATCGTAGTCGCCGAACGGGCCGTTAGGCTGCCCGGCGATGCGGCTGGTCACCTGGAACGTGAACTCGGTCCGGCAGCGCCTGCCGCGCCTCCTCGCGATGCTGGCCGGCACGATCCCGACGTCGTGTGCCTGCAGGAGACGAAGGTCGAGGACGAGGTCTTCCCCACGATGGAGCTCCAGGCCGCGGGCTACGAGGTCGGCGACGTTCGGGCAGAAGGGCTACAACGGGGTCGCGATCCGTCCCCGCGGAAGGGGCTGCGAGGAGGTCCGGACCGGGTTCGACGGCGACCCCGTGCCCGAGCAGTCCCGCGTGATCGCCGCCCGGGTCGGGCGACCTGCACGTCGTGTGCGTCTACGTCGTGAACGGCAAGGTGGTCGGCGACCCCGCCTACGAGACCAAGCTCGCGTGGCTCGATGCGCTCGCGGGCCTGGGTCGGCGCGACCCTGGACCCGGCTGACCCGCTCGTCATCTCCGGCGACTTCAACGTCGCGCCCGATGACCGCGACGTGCTGGGATCGCCGACCTCTGGCGCGGGAAGAACCTGGCGAGCGAGCCCGAGCGGGAGCGGCTCGGCGCCCTCGCTCGCGTCTGGGGCTCACCGACCTGGGCCGGGCGGCCGCGGGCGACGTCGCCGGCCCGTTCTCGTAGTGGGACTACACGCGCGGGAGCCTTCCACAAGGGGTGGGGGCTGCGGATCGACCTCGCGCTCGGCACGGCGCCGGTGGCCGACGCGGCTCGAGTCGGTCGATGGTCGAGCGGGACGAGCGCAAGCCGACGTCGGGGAGGGCAAGCCGAGCGACCACGCGCCGGTGGTGGTGACGTGGGCGTGGCGATGAAGACGCCCGGGACTGCTCGTCGTCGCCGGCGTGGCTTCCGGCCACGGCTGAGGCACCCGGGCGTCGTCGGTCGTCGACGTCCGGTGGTCGCCGAAGGGCGGGTCACGGCGGATCGCGGCCGCGCTTCGAGGACGGCCACATCCCGGGCGCGGGCTTCCTCGACGTCGACCGGGACCTCGCCGCGGACGCCGTTCGTCGACGGGCCGGGACGCCATCCGCTGCCCGACCCCGAGGTGCTTCGCGGCGAAGATCGCCGGCGCTCGGGATCGGCGACGAGATGTTCGTGGTCGCCTACGACCGACCAGCGAGGCTCGCTCGCGGCGCGGCTGTGGTGGATGCTCTGGACGTCACGGGGCACCAGGCGCGCTGCTGGACGGTGGGCTTCGCGGCCTGGAAGCGCGAGGGCGGCGTTCGAGATGGGCGCCGCCGCCTTCGCGCGAGCGGGCCGCTGTTCGCCGCGCGGTCCCTGGCCCGAAGCGACGCATCGCCACGCCGGGGACGCGTCGAGTCGACGGTGCGCAGTCGGCGAACCGCGCCGTCCTGGACGTGCGGGCGGGGGAGCGCTTCCGGGGCGAGACGGAGCCGCATCGACCCGGTGGCCGGCCACGTCCCCGGCGCCCGGTCCGCGCCGTGGGCCACCACCTGGATCCGCCGACGGCATGTTGCTGCCCCGCCGAGTGCTCCTGCGCGAGCGCGACGGCGCTCGGCGTCCACGAGGACGGCGCCGCGATCGTGCTACTGCGGCTCCGGGCGTGACCGCCTGCCATCGGGCTGCTTCGCGCTCGCGGTCGCCGGCTTCGGCGACGCGCGCCTGTACCGAGGGCTCGTGGTCGGACTGGGTGCACGACCGGAACCGCCCGGTGGCGACGGGCCGACTTCGTCTAGACCATCTCGTCTCGGGGACGACGCCTGCGTCGTAGTCGGCCTCGGTGAGGTAGCCGAGCGCGAGCGCGGCCTCTTTCAGCGTCGTGCCCTCGTGGTGGGCCTTCTTCGCGATCTCGGCCGCCTTGTCGTAGCCGATCGACGGCGCGAGCGCGGTCACGAGCATCAGCGAACGCGACACGAGCTCCTCGATCCGCGGGCGGTCGGCCTCCAGCCCGTCGACGCAGAACTCCCGGAACGACCGGCACGCGTCGGCGAGCAGCCGGGTCGAGTGCAGGAGGTTCTGGATCATCACCGGCTTGAAGACGTTGAGCTCGAAGTTGCCCTGCGAGCCGGCCAGCTTCACGGCCGCGTCGTTGCCGAACACCTGGACCGCGACCATCGTCATCGCCTCGGACTGCGTGGGGTTCACCTTGCCGGGCATGATCGAGGAGCCCGGGCTCGTTCTCCGGGCAGCCGGAGCTCGCCGATCCCGGCGCGCGGCCCGATCCCGAGCCAGCGGAGGTCGTTCGCGATCTTCATCAGCGAGGCGGCGAGCGTCGCGAGGGCTCCCGCTCATGAACACGAGCGCGTCGTGCGCCGCGAGCGCCTGCGAACGGGTTCGGCGCCGCTCACGAACGGCAGGCCCGGTGAGCTCGGCGATCTTCGGCGCGCACGCGCCTCGGCGAACGCCGTCGGGGGCGTTGAGCCCGGTGCCGACGGCCGTGCCGCCGACCGCGAGCTCGTAACGCCCGGGCAGCGCGCGCGTCGATCCGGACGAGGTCGGCGTCGAGCTGGGCCACGTAGCCGCCGAACTCCTGGCCGAGCGTGAGCGGGACCGCGTCCTGCAGGTGCGTGCGGCCGATCTTCACGATGTCGTCGAACGTCGTCCGCGCGGTCCGCCAGGGCGTCGCGCAGCGCCCTGACCTGCGGGCACGAGCGGCCCTCGACGATCGCTTGCGCCGCGGCGATGTGCATCGCCGTCGGGAACGTGTCGTTCGAGGACTGCGACATGTTCACGTGGTCGTTCGGATGGACCGGCGACTTCGAGCCCAGCTCGCCGCCGGCCAGCTCGATCGCGCGGTTCGCGATCACCTCGTTCACGTTCATGTTGGTCTGGGTGCCCGAGCCGGTCTGCCAGACGAAGAGCGGGAAGTGGTCGTCGAGCGTCGCCCTCGATCACCTCGTCGGCGGCGCGTCACTGGATCGTGCGTCCGAGCTCCGGGCTCGAGCCGCCCGTGCTCGACGGTTCGCCATCGCGGCGGCCTTCTTCAGGATCGCCATCGCGCGGACGACCTCGATCGGCATCCGGTCGGCCTCGGGCCAGCCGATCGAGAAATGGTGGAGGGAGCGCTGCGTCTGCGCCCCCCAGTAGCGGTCGGTCGGGGACCTCGACGGCGCCCATCGAGTCGGTCTCGGTGCGGAACGTCGTCATCGTCGTCGGAACCTCCGGGTGGTGACGGACGGCATCCTCGCAGAACCGCCCTCGCGGCGACCCCCCGGCCGCGCGCCGTCGACGAAGCCACGGCCGACGTAGGCTGCCCGGCCATGGATATCGCGAGGGCTTCCGACGGCACGTTCGAGCGCGGCGACGAAGGGCGGTTCGCGGGGGAGGTGTGGCTCCGCGGCACGCTCACGGCTCCCGATGGCACGAACATCGGGCTCGTGCACTTCTCGCCCGGCGCACGGACGCACTGGCATCGGCATCCGGGAGGTCAGTTCCTCGTGGGCGTCACCGGTCGGGGACGGGTCCGCACGCGCGGCGAGGTCGGCCACGTGCTCGATCCGGGCGACGTGATCCACGTCGGGCCCGAGGCGTGGCATTTCCACGGGGGCACGCCTAGCTCGCCGGTGGTCCACGCCGCCGTGAACGGCGGCGGGGCACCCGAGTGGGGCGACCCGGTCACCGACGAGGAGTACGTGGAGGGGTTCTGACCCGACCCTACGTCGGCGCCGAGTATCGGATCGGCGGGCTGGTGCCTTCGGGGATCGCGTACAGCCGTCCGTTCGATGGCCGGAACGAGATCGACTCTCCGCCGCCGACGGTCACGGGGCATCCGTCCCGCGAGAGCGTGCTGCCGACGCGATGATCCGAGGTCCACGGGTACAGCAGGGCTTTCGTGTAGCTCTTCACGATGATGCCTTGCGGCCCGAGGTCCGCGGCCGTCACGGTACCGATGGGCACGCGGCCGACCCTGCGCAGCGTCCGCCCCGAGCCGTCACGGATATCGGAGATGTTCACGCGGTAGACATCGCCGTACCCGCGGAAAAGCTCCTTCGTCACGATGTAAAGGGAGTCGTGACGCCGGTCGACGAAGAGCGCCTCGGCGTCGTGTGGCGCGTCTTCGTAGCGCAGGTACAAGACCTTCGCGGTCACGCCCGACGCGCTCGGCCCCGGCTCGCGGAACCAGTAGACCTGGATGCCGGACCGACTGCGCCCGTTGTCTCCGATGTCACCCATCCAGATCGTTCTGCCGGCCAGGGCGATGTCCTCCCAATCCCTGTTCGTGGCGCCCCGGACGTCGACGGTGGTCCGCGTTCTCCCGGTCGGGGAGATGCCGTAGATCCGCTCGGGATTCCCCGAATCCTCGTGGATCCAGAGGAGCCGGCGTCGGCGACTCACGACGACACCGGAGGTCTCATCGATCCCCTGCAGATGGATCGCGCCGGCTCGTCTCGGCGAACCGTACGTCGGGCATCGCGACGCCTGTCGAGTCAGTGGCGCCTCGCTGCGCGACACCTGCGGCGACGGCAACGAGCATGCCACGATGACGACGAGGATGAGAACGAGCAGGGGGCGCAAGGGGAGCCGCATCAGGGATGGTCGCGATCTCGGAATCACCCGACCCTATCGACCCGCGTCGACCTGCCACAACCGTCGCCGTCGGTTGGTCGGGGTCGCGCTGGAACGTGCGTCCCGACGTGCCATCCGGCCATGGAGCCGTGAGAATGGGGGAGAACGCGGGGGCGGTAGCTCAGTTGGTCAGAGCAGCGGACTCATAATCCGTCGGTCGCAGGTTCGAGCCCTGCCCGCCCCACAGCGTTGTGTTGGTTCCGCCTGATGCGTGACATATCGGCTCCGGCTGCCCTGGACCGCCAAGAAGGCATCGTAGGATTTCGGGGTAGCCCGCAACCATCCGTTCGACATCGGTGGAGTCGAAGTAAGGGGCTTCCGCCGCTGAAGCTTCGGCAGTTTCGATCCTCGCGCCACGTTCCGGCCGACGCGACCGTCTCGAGCCGCTTGGTCGAGCATGCTCGAGAGCAAGAAGTGGGCCTGTCGGATGCGAGAGGCCCACAACCCTTCCGCCTCCATCATGCGTAGCCAGGCATCGACATCGACGGCGAGGCTCGCGAGTGGCCTCGTGCGCGCCTACGAGTCTCGTGCCGCCACGAGTCCTAGATCTTCTCGTCCTCGTGTAGTTGGTAGTGAAGGAGGCCGAGTGATGTGCCGAGGTCTTGGCTCCTACCCGAGGCAGACAAGAACTCGGTCGCCTCCTCAACCGTGGGACCTTTGCCATGCTCATATTTCAGATGCGCCACCATGCTTTGGAGACCGCTGGGCTCCGGGCGCCGCCAGCCGTGCGAGTGCTCGATCGGACCCCGTGCTGCTCTCGTCTCGGCATCGGCTTCAGCCTCGACGGCGTCGTCTTTGGACGCCTGGATAGCCATCCGCGCTCCGAGCGCAGGGCGAACAAATGCCCAAACAAGGACACCTATGCCGATAACAATGAGCTCAGCGCTCCTACTGGTCCCACGCAGAACGAACTGACCAGTCAGGCCCGCCAGAACGAGCAAGATCCCAGCGACGATTAGACCCGTGCTACGCACTACGACTCGGAGCAGCACCAATAGCCGCAACTAGACATGCTTGCTTGCATGGGCTGGATGACAACATGCCCGAAGGCCCGGCGCAACAGAACACCCCGTCGATCAGATCGGTTTGAACCTCCGCCAAAGACCGCCGTCAGAACGTCACCAATCAACCTTCGAGGCAGCGTATGGCCCGTAGCGGACCCACTCCGATCGGGAGATCATGCGGAAGAACGTCGCGAACAGTGGCCCCGTGATGCGTGTGCGCTTCCTGTCCTCCAGGATGAAACCCTCGCTCTCGAAGTGACCGACCCGAGGCAACACCAGCTTCCGTTCCTCGGAACGCCCTTCGACGACCGCCCTAGTCCAACGTTCGAGCGTCTCGATGCACTCTGCTTCTCGGTCTGGCGTCCTGCATCGCGCGAACTCCACACGGCCACGGGCGCCAGCGCTGAAGCCGATAAATTCATCGACGAAGATATGGACTCGTGCAGCTCCAGGATCGGCTGGCTTGATCTCGACATCGAGCGCCATTGGTACGGCGGGCGGCTTACGCATCTCCACTATCGCCTTGCCGGCGAGCTCTTCGGCGAACCTGAGAACCAGATCCTCAACTAATGACTCCAAGCTCACGAAATCCCACTCTATAACATGTCGTGCGGATGCCGGAGCCAGCCTGAGCCTGGTCCGCCCAGACGGAATGCGACTTGCTCCCAGCTCCACCCCATTTCCACTGCCACGAATCTCACCTCTGACGGTGGACCAACTCTAGCGGCGCTGATCGGCGCCATGGCTGGACAAGAGGGTGTCAAAGCGCTCTCGTGAAACGAACCGAGCCGCGACCATCACTTCCGAATCCAGGCTATCGGGCCGACGCGAGCCTGTCGTGGCCGAAAGGAGGTTCACCTACGATTGGAAGTCATGGACACGCAGGCGACCCTCGTGCTGGTCCGCTATCACATCCATTCGAATGAGCGGATTCTTGAGACCGCAGCCAACCTGTCGGACCAGGAGTTCCGTGGCCCCGCGCAGCTCGACTACGAAACTGCGATCGAGACGCTTCTTCACATGGCGATCGTCGACTGGAGCTGGAGGGAGCTGTGCATCGGGAACGACGATGACGACTCGTTCCCGGACGGATGGCCTCCAGCTGATCTTGCTGGCATCAAGGCGTTCTGGGCCGAGGAACATGCACGCCTGCTGTCGTACGTGGGGTCACTTGATGACCACGAACTCGAACAGCCGCTGACATGGGAAGGTGGCGATGGACCGGTCTCGGCTTCCCGTAGTCTCGTTCTCGCGCACATCGTGAATCACGGGACCCAGCACAGAAGCGAGTTGGCGAGGTTCCTTACCGAGTGCGGCCATTCTCCCGGGGATCTCGACCTGCTGTGACCGGTTTCCGCCCGGGCTGAGACCGCTCGATCCTTCAGTAGGTCCTCGACCCGCTGCGGGTACTGCCTCTCTTAACCTGTGGGCACTCGAGGCAAAGCTCCACGTTGCCGGAGGTCAGGGAGTTCTGAGAACACCCCACCACACCGTGACGCAAGCCCTGCCCGCCCCACGAAGCCCCGCCCGAGGAAGAAGGTTCGCGGAGGTCAGGCGCCGACGTAGGCCGCGAGGTGCTCGCCGGTGAGGGTGGAGCGGGCGGCGACGAGGTCGGCGGGTGTGCCCTCGAAGACGATCCGGCCGCCGTCGTGGCCGGCGCCGGGGCCGAGGTCGATGATCCAGTCGGCGTGCGCCATGACGGCCTGGTGGTGCGCGATGACGATGACCGACTTGCCCGCGTCGACGAGGCGGTCGAGCAGGCCCAGCAGCTGCTCGACGTCGGCGAGGTGCAGGCCGGTGGTCGGCTCGTCGAGGACGTAGACGTCGCCCTTGTCGGCCATCTGGGTGGCGAGCTTCAGCCGCTGCCGCTCGCCGCCGGACAGGGTGGTGAGCGGCTGGCCGAGGCTGAGGTAGCCGAGCCCGACGTCGACGAGCCGGTCGAGGATCTTGTGCGCGGCCGGCGTGCGCGCCTCGCCGTCGCCGAAGAACGTTTCGGCCTCGGTCACCGACATCGCGAGCACCTCGGCGATGTTCCTCCCGCCCAGCGTGTATTTCAGCACCGACGCTTGGAACCGCTTCCCCTCGCACTCCTCGCAGGTGGATTCGACCGTGGCCATGACGCCCAGTTCCGTATAGATGACGCCGGCGCCGTTGCAGGTGGGGCAGGCGCCTTCGGAGTTGGAACTGAAGAGCCCCGGCTTCACCCCGTTGGCCTTCGCGAACGCCTTGCGGATCGGGTCGAGCACACCGGTGTACGTCGCCGGGTTGCTCCGGCGCGACCCGCGGATCGCGTCCTGGTCGATCACCACCACGTCGTCCCGCCCCGACACCGAGCCGTCGATCAACGAGCTCTTCCCCGACCCGGCGACGCCGGTGATGACGACGAGCACGCCGAGCGGGATGTCGACGTCGACGTCCTGCAGGTTGTTCGTCGTCGCGCCGCGGATCTCCAGCATCCGAGAGGGCTTCCGCAACGTCTCCTTGAGGGCGGCCCGGTCGTCGAGATGGCGTCCGGTGATGGTGTCGCTCTTCCTCAGCGCTTCCACCGTGCCCTCGAAACAGATCGTGCCACCCCCCGTGCCGGCGCCGGGGCCGAGTTCGACGACGTGGTCGGCGATCGAGATCGTCTCGGGCTTGTGCTCCACGACGAGCACGGTGTTGCCCTTGTCCCGCAGCCGCACCAGCAGGTCGTTCATCCGCTCGATGTCATGGGGGTGCAGGCCGATCGTGGGCTCGTCGAAGACGTAGGTGACGTCGGTGAGCGACGAGCCGAGGTGGCGGATCATCTTGGTGCGCTGTGCCTCTCCGCCGGACAAGGTGCCCGACGGCCGGTCGAGCGAGAGGTAGCCCAAGCCGATCTCCGCGAACGAATCGAGGAGGTGTTGCAGCCCGGCGAGCAGCGGGGCCACCGACGGCTCGTCGAGGCCTCGGACCCAGTCGGCCAGCTCGCTGATCTGCATCGAGCAGACGTGGGCGATGTTCTTGCCCTTGATCTTCGACGACCGGGCCTCCTTGCTGAGGCGGGTGCCGTCGCATTCGGGACAGGTCATGAACGTCACCGCCCGCTCCACGAAGGCGCGGATGTGCGGCTGCAGCGCATCGACGTCCTTGGACAGCATCGACTTCTGGATCTTCGGGATCAGTCCCTCGTACGTCAGGTTGATGCCGTCGACCTTGATCTTGGTCGGCTCCCGGTAGAGCAGGTCGTGCAGCTCCTTCTTGGTGTACTTGCCGATCGGCTTGTCCGGGTCGAAATAGCCGGAGCCGCGGAAGATGCGGCCGTACCACCCGTCCATGCTGTAGCCGGGGATCGTGAGCGCGCCCTCGTTGAGCGACAAGGCGTCGTCGTACAGCGCGGACAGGTCGAAGTCGGTGGCCGAGCCCATGCCCTCGCAGCGCGGGCACATGCCGCCGAGACGGGTGAAGGTCGCCTTCTCGGTCTTCGTCTTGCCGGCGCCGCGCTCGACGGTGATCGCACCGCTGGCCTTCACCGACGGGACGTTGAACGAGTAGGCGTTGGGCGGGCCGATGTGCGGCGTGCCGAGCCGACTGAAGAGGATGCGCAGCATCGCGTTGGCGTCGGTGGCGGTGCCGACGGTGGAACGCGGGTTCGAGCCCATGCGCTCCTGGTCCACGATGATCGCCGTCGTCAGGCCATCGAGGACGTCCACCTCCGGCCGCGACAGCGTCGGCATGAAGCCCTGCACGAAGGCGCTGTACGTCTCGTTGATCAGCCGCTGCGACTCCGCGGCGATCGTGCCGAACACCAGCGAGCTCTTGCCCGAGCCGGAGACGCCGGCGAACGCCGTCAGCCGGCGCTTCGGGATCTCGACGCTGACGTCCTTGAGGTTGTTCACGCGTGCGCCCTGCACGCGGATCAGGTCGTGGCCGTCGGCAGCGTGCGTCGCGGCGGGCTCTAATTTCAGCGGACCGCTCGCTTCACGAGCGCGGCGATCTTCTTCTCTTCGGCGGCGGTCAGCTTCGTCAACGCGAACGACGTCGGCCACATGTTGCCTTCGTCGAGGTTCGCGTCGTCGTTGAAGCCGAAGGTCGCGTATCTGGATTTGAACTTGTCCGCGCTCTGGAAGAAGCAGACGACCTTGCCCGCTTTGGTATACGCCGGCATCCCGTACCAGAGTCTCGGAGAGAGTTCCGGCGCGCTGGCTCTGACGATCGCGTGGAACCGCTTGCCCATGTCGCGATCCGGTTTCGGCATCTCGGCGATCTTCGCGAGCAGGGCGCGTTCCGCGTCCTCTTCGTTCGCGGCCGCCTTGAGCTCTCGGGCGCGCTCCTTCATGGCCGCTCGTTCCTCGGCCGTGAACCCCTTGGACGTCGTGCGCGTCGCGGTGGTGCGCTTGGCGGACTTCTGCGTGCTCTTCTTCGCGGGTTTCCTCTCAGCCATCGTTCCGCACCTCCTGTGGACCATCGTGCCACGTCGCATCGGCGTTGCCCAAACGCGGCGCGGGCTCGCTAACCGAGGCCGACCGCTTCCCGCACGTCGGCGTCACAGGACGCCGGTCCCCGGTGGTGGACCGCGGCGCGCCAGGTAGCCAGGATCGGCTCGACGAAGTCGGCGAACACCCCCTCCTGGCCCGGCGCGAGGTGCACGCCGTCGCCGTTGAGGGCCTCGGGCGGCACGGCTCGGTCCCAGTCGGCGACGACGCCGTGGGGGAGCGTGCCGAGCGCCTCGACGATCTCGCGGTTCACGGCCGGTATGGCCTCGTCGGGGTTCCGCGCCGTGAGCCAGACGACGAGATCGGCCTCGGCGACGGCGGGCGCCGCCAGGATCCGGTCCGCGTTCGCGCGGAACGCCGCCGGGTCGTGATCGTTCGTGCCGAGCTCGACGACCACGACGTCCGGGGTCGAGAACGTGCCCTCCACGACCGAGATCCCGCCCGAGGACGAACGACCCACGAGGGCGTCCATCGTCAGGTCCCAGCCCGCGAGCGCCTCGGTCAGGGCGGGCGTCGCGCCGTCGAGGATCGAGTCGCCGACCATCAACGCGATCGGGGGCTCGGTGACCTTCCGCGGCCTCGCGAGGGCGAGCCACCGTTCGGGCGTCGCGCCCGACTCCACGTACAGGAACCGCTCGTCGTCGCGCATCGCGTAGAAGCGGCCGCTCGGGCCGAAGCCGACCGCGATGGCCTCCTGCGGGATCTCGAGGATCGGCACGGCGAACGACCCGCCGAGGAACGCGCGGTCCTCGCCGTCGGCGTCGAGGACCGCCATCGGATCGAGCGCGGGGTCGCAGCGATAGACGATCGCATCGGCCGGGGGGACGCACGAGCGGTCGATCTTGCGCAAGGGTTCGATCACGACGGCCGCGCCGGCGTCGCCGAGCTCGCCGCACCCGCCCGCCGCGTCCGGCTCGGGGCTCGGGGAAGGCGCCGGGGTCAGCTCCGGCGTAACCATGCCGGCGCTCGCGAGGGCGTCGTCGGCGGGGCTCGCCCGGTACTGATCGCACGAGAGCGCGACGGCCCCGACGATGGCCATGAACGTGAGGAGCCCATACGGTGAACGCAGGCGGGTGGCCAAGCGGCCATCCTAGTCCGCTCCTCGGATCGGCCGTCCGGTGCGTCTATGCGGGGAGCGGCTCGACGGGGTCGCCGACCGCGATCTCGCCGGGCTCGACGACCTCGGCGTACATCCCGAACGGCAGGCCGCCTCCGCCGTCGATCCGGGGCCGATGGCGGGCGATCTGCGTGAGGGTGGCGAAGTCCTTCGCACCCGTGGCCGGATCGAGCGTCGTCACGACGCAGCGCGGCACCTGCGCGCCGACACGGATGACCGCCCCGCCGACGCGCACGTCGCGACCGCCCCATGTGTCCTCCTCGAAGGGCTCGCATCCATCGAGCTCGAGGTTCATCCTGAACCGCCGGGCGTCGAGGTCGCCGCGGCCGCCGTGCTCGCCGAGGTCACGCACCGATGCCCAGGACACGAGCGTGAGCGGCTCGACGTCGAACGCGTCGCCCGGCCGGTCGCATCGCACGAGCCGGACGGGTTGCCCCACGAAGGCGCTCAGCGCCTCGGCGAACGGGCCCTCGACGATCCGCCCGGGAACCCGGCGACCGTAGAAATCGGTCGTGAGCGCTTCGCCGAGCTCGCTGCCCGACCCCTCCAGGTCGCGACCGTCGGGGAACCGAAGGGCGAGGATGTCCCGGCCGGCGTCCCACGCGCTCCGGACCTGCATCAGGGCGCCGACGTCCCCGCCGGAGAAGAGCTCCCCGACCTCGTCGACGATGAAGAACAGCCGGTTCTCCGGCAGTCCGGCGGGGCGCAGCCGGAGCCGATCCGGATGCAGGAGCCGGGTGCCCTTGACGGGGGTCACGTTCAGCCGGGCGACCGTTCGCACCGCCGAACGGTACCGGATGGCGGATCGACTCCGAACCTCGCGCTGGGCTAGGATCGTCCCCCCATGGAGGAGCTTCGCGCCCCGATCCCCGGTCCGGCGAAGGACCATGACGACGTCGTCACCGACCTGTTGGGGCTGCAGGCACGGCTGCGGGGTGATCGACGGCCCCTTCGAGCGGTCCCGGCGGCCGCGTCATCGGATCTCTGGGCAGCAGGCCCCCGCACGCGTGGCCTGGTCGAACGGTTCAGCGTCGGCGAAGGTGACCTGACGATCAGCGTCGAGGCGCCCGCCGAACCCGCAAGACCCCTCAGGGTTGCCCACAACGGCACCCCGCGGCGGTCCGCATCGCCCGCCGACCAGCGCCGGCCCGACCGGGCCCGCCGACCCTCGTATCCCGACCAAGGGAACCTCGCCTCGATCCTCGCCGCGCTCGACGACGTCGAGCGAGGACTGACCCGGGTGATCGAAGGCATCGCCGCATCGGCCGAGGCGCTCGCCGAGGGTCGGCCGGCGCCGGTGTCCGCCACGGCACGGCCGGCCGGTCTCTCGCCGATCGTGGCGGAGCTTCCGGAGCTTCCGTCGCGGGAGCGCGAGCTCGCGATGCTCCGAGAGACCGCGAAGCGCCGCCTCGCCGGTCCTCGCTGACGCCGCGCTACTCCTGATCGTTGGCCTGATCGTTGTTGGTGGAGCCGTTCGCGGCGCCGTTCGTGACGGGTTCATCGGGCGGGGGAGCCGGCGCACCGCCACCCGGGTGTGCGGCGAGCGACACCCGGAACGACGCGCCCCCGCCGGGGCGCTCCTGGACCCAGGCTCGCCCGTCGTGCAGGGCCGCGAACCGGGCGACGAGGGCGAGCCCGAGCCCGCTCCCGGCGCCGGCACCCGCTCCCTGGCGGAAAGCCTCGAAGATCGTGCCGCGTTCATCGGATGAGACGCCGGGGCCGTCGTCCTCGACGATGAGGAGGGCGCCGTCGTCTTCCCGCTCGAGCCGGACCCAGATCCGAGAGTCGCCCGGCGTGTGCTTCACGGCGTTCGCGAGCAGGTTCTCGACGATGCGCTCGAGCATCGTAGGGTCGCCCTCCACCGTGAGCGGCGCCACGTCGAGGGCGAGCCGGCGCCCCGCGACGAGTTCGGAGTTGGCGACGAACTCCCGCACGAGCGCCCCGAGGTCGATGGACCGGAACACCGGCGTCGCGACCCCACGCTCGAGCCGCTCGAGATCGAGGAAGTCGGTCACGATGCGCTCGAGCCGCCGCGCGTTGTTCGCGATCCGGCGTGCGAGATCCTGGGCCTCGCCCTCTCCGAGCTCGATGTCGGTGCGCTCCAACGTCACGGCCAGGCCGAGGATGGCGGCGAGCGGCGTCCGGAGATCGTGTGAGACGGCCTGCAAGAAGGTCGTCTTCATCTCGTCTTCGGTCCGCAGGCGCTCGGATTCTTCGCGCTCGCGCTCGAGGGCGCGCTCGAGCTCGTCGGCGCGGCGCTGCTGGGTGATGTCGACGAGCACGCCCTGCCATATGCGCGGGTTGCCCTCCTCGTCGGCGATCAGCTGGGCCTGGTCGTGGATCCACACCTCTCGACCGTCGCGGGCGATCAGCCGGTACACCGATGAGTGCACGCCGGGGACGCCGGGCTCCTGGTCCAGCCGCGTGCGGTCGTCGGGGTGGACGATCTTGCGCCACATGTGGGGGTCGGCGTACCACTCCTCGGGCGTGTAGCCGAGGATCGATTCGGTCTGCGGACTGATGTAGAGGGTCGGCGCGTCGTCCTCGAGCGGGTCGATGTAGGTGATCGTGGGGTTCTGCTCCACGAGGGCCCGGTAGCGCGTCTCGGCCTCGGCGAGCTGGGACTCGGCCTCCTTGCGCGCGGTGACGTCGAGCATCACGCCCTGCCAGTAGTCGGGCTCGCCCGCCTCGTCGCGCACGAGCACGGCCTCGTCGACGAACCACAAGAGGCGGCCGTCGGCGGCGGTCATCCGATACTCGGCGCGGAAGGGCTCGCCGGTCACCTCGGTCCGGGCGTTCTCGGCCATCACCGCCTCGCGATCGTCCTCGTGGATCGAGCGTTCCCACCACGCCGGGTCGGCGACCCACGCCTCGGGCGTGATGCCGAGCAGCTGCTCGACGCGGGAGTTCACGAAGACGAGGTGGAGGCCGGAGCCCCGAACATCCTCGGAGTAGACGATCGCGGGGAGCTGTTCGACGAGCGTGCGGTAGCGATCTTCGGCGTCGCGGGCGATGGCTTCGCTCCGGCGTTCGGCCGAGACGTCGAACATGATCCCTTGCCAGAACAGGGGGTGGCCGTCGATCGTCGCGGACCAGCACCGCCTCGTCGCGGAACCACACGACGTCGCCGGTGCGCGAGTACATCCGGTATTCGGCGCGGAACGGCTCGCCGGTGTCCTTCGATCCGTTCGAACTCCGCGCGCACACGTACCCGATCCTCGGGATGGAACTGGCGGGCCCACGCGACCGGGTCGCGCGATCCACTCCTCGGGGCGTGAAGCCGAGGATCGACTCGACCTGCGGGCTGACGTAGAGCATCGGCCCGGGGCTGTCGTCTTCGCCCTCGACCGACTCCAGGTAGACGATCGCCGGCAGGCGCTCGACCACGCGGCGGAACCGCTCCTCGGCGGCGGCGCGCTGCTCCTCGAGCAGCTTGCGGCTCGTGATCTCGACCATCAGCCCGCGCAGCAGCGAGGGCGTGCCCTCGTCGTCCTTCACGGCATGGCCGATGTCGCGGATCCAGACGACGAGTCGTCCTTGGCGCGCGCACCGGTACTCCTCGTCGAAGCGACCGCCCGCGGCGGCGTACCGACGAAGCGCGCGACGACCGCGGCGCGGTCGTCGGATGGACGTGCGTCGGCCCAGGAGGTCGGGTCGGCGAGCCACGCCTCGGGGTTCCAGCCGAGGACTCCGGTGGACGCCCTCGCACACGAACGTGAGCGCCATCGACGAGGCGTCGGCTTCCCAGACGACGCCGTCCAGCTCGGCGAGCAGGCTCTGCGCGCGGCGGAGCTCAGGGCCGGGCGGCATCATCGGGGTGTCGGCATGTCGCGCCCAGTCTCGCTGCCGTCAGCCGCTGCGGGCGCCGTCGCCCGCCGTCGGCCGGGTAGCGCTCAGCCGGCTCGCGCGCCGCCTCGGCCGCGGCGGATCAGGTGGGCCGGCCCGAACCCGTCTTCGTCCGCGGGCTCCCCGACGCGTGGTCGACCGGTGATAGTCCGCGTCCGCTGCAGGCGAGCCCGACGGCCTGCACCTCGGCGATCGGCGGCCTCGACCCCGGCCCGCGGCGTCACCTCGGGCGAGCGTCGGGCTCCATGCCCCCGACGAGCCAGCGGGGCGCGCTCGACCGCCTCGGCCGGCGAGCCGACCAGCGCGAAGGCGCGGAGCAGGAGCTGGGCGTCGATCTGCGGCTGCCGGTACCCGCCCATCGTGCCCGCGACGGCCGCCAGGCCGAGCCGCGTCGTGGACCAGCGCGGCAGCAGCGTGTGGGCGGCGGGCGCTCGCGGGTGCGAGCTGCTTCGGGCTGCCGGATCGCGGACGTGAAACAGCGCGCCGCGATCGTGTGCGATGATCCCGGTGACGGGCTCGAGCACGCCGGCGCCGAAGCCGTCGAACAGGCTCTGGATCAGCTGACACGCGTAGCCCTCGGCGTCGGCGGTCACGAGCGCGATCGTGTCGCCGTCGGGCCGCGGTAGCCGATGCCGCCGGGGCCGCTCCCGCGCGAGCCGTTCGCGGCATCCAGGCGGTCCCGACCTCGTCGCAGAAGCCGGCGAGGTGGCCGTCGTCGAGCAGGGTGGACGGTGAGAGGGTCATCGGCCTCGGGGTCGGCGAGGTGCCGGTCACGGCGCGTTCGCGCTCAGGAACACCCGTGCCAGGTCGCGCGACGTCGGCGCCGGAGCGGATCGGGGTCGAGCCCGAGTCGCTCGATCGAGCGGCGAGCATCTGCAGGAGGGCGAACCCCTGGGAGTTCGGCGGCACCACCGACACGTCGCAGATCGCGGAACGCACCCCGATAGGGGCGGGAGGAGCTGCGCGGCGTGCGCGGCGAGATCCTCGACCGTCGATCGGGGAGCCGGCGGCGCGCAGGCCGGCGACGTATCGCCGTCCCGACGTCCCCGCGGTACAGCGCGCCGGCGCCGCCCGACGGCGATCGCGCTCGAGCGTCGCGCCGAGCGCCGGCTGGCGCAGGAGGCGTCCCGGGCCAAGGGCGCGCCGTCGGGGAAGAAGACGTCGCGAAGGCCCGGGTCGGCGGCGACGCGGCTCTGTCGTGGCGTGCAGCGAATTCGCGACTCGTCGGTCCGAGGCGGCGACCCCGTCGTGCGCGAGGCGACGTGGCGGTCGCGAAGGCGTCGCCCACGGCAGTCGGCCCCCCCGGCCGTGGAGCGCCTCCCATCCGGCGACCGCGCCCGGGGACCGTGATCGGGATCGGGCCCCGCCGCGGCATCATGTCGCCGTGCTCGGCGCGGAGCGCGTCGGGGTCGGCAGCGCGGCGGGGCGCGACCGCTAGAGTTCGATGGCGGATCGTCCGCCCGTCCGCGGCCCGCTGCACGAGCGCGAAGAGGTCGCCGCCGACGCCGCAGCTTGTGCGGATAGATGACGGCGAGCGTCACCGCGGCCGCGAGCGCGGCATCGATCGCGTTGCCGCCGCGCTCGAAGGCGCGGGCGCCGGCGTCGGTGGCGGCGGTGTGCGGCGTCGCGATCGCCCAGGGGTGCCGGCGTGCCGCGAGGTCCGGCGAAGGAGTCTCGCAGGTCTGGCAGTCGGGGCACCACCACGCCGTGCGGGCCTGCTCGCCGAGTCGTCCGACGTGATCGTGTCGCCGCAGCGCGGGCAGGGCCGCCCGGCGCGCCCGTAGACCGCGATACCCCGTGCGTACGGTCCGGCGCGGCGCCGCGCCCGAGGTTCGCGCGCAGGAGGCGGTGCGCGGTCGCGTACAGCGTCGCGATCGCCGCGTCGTCGACGCTCGCGCAGCGGCGTCCTCGGCGCGTTCGCCTCGGCCCAGAGCACCTCGGAGCGGTAGACGTTGCCGATCCCGCAGGCGGGCCGTTGGTCGAGCAGCACGACCCCGATCGGCGCGTCGGGTCCGAAGGCGCGGAGCCGCTGGCGAGCACACGTCGAGGTCGGGCTCCGGGTCAGGCACAGGTCGGGTCCGAGCGAGGCGAGCACCGGGTGGCGCGCGAGAGCATGGCTCGCCGAGCAGCTCCACGGTCTTCGTGCCGGACGCACACGCGCGGCGGCTTTCGCGGTCGCGATCCGCGCTGCGGTCCGGCGCCGGGCCGGCCGCCGCGGCTGAGCGCGGCGCCCGGCCGGCGCTCGATCCGCCACGAACCGTCCATCCCGAGGTGCGTGTGCAGGGTGAGCCCGCCGGCGAAACCCACGAGCAGGTGCTTGCCGCGTGCTCGACACCGTCGATCGCTCGACCCGGGTCCGGGGTGCGGCCTGGGCAGGTCGGGCGCCTCGAACCGGTGAGCGAGCCTCGCCGAAGGCCCCGCGGAGCCTCGCGGCGGCACGGTGGATCGTGTCGCCCTCCGGCACCGGCCTCAGCCTCGCATCGAGAGCCCGCGGTACCCGTCGACGAAGCCCGCGGCGAGGAGCGCGTCGCGGGCGCGATGGTCATCGGCGGGCGCGCCGTCGATCGTGCCGCAGGTCGATCCGGCGGAGACGGCCGTCCTTCACCAGGGCCGGCAGCGCGTCGGCCCAGGCTCGGTCGCCGTCGCCCTCGAACGTCACGAGCGTCTTCGCGCCGCGCTCGAGGAACGCGGCGGGCGCGCCGTCGGCCAGCACGACGAACGCGCCGGCGCTGCGCGCCGGACGCCCGGTGCTCGCGGGCCAGCCGAGCGCGGCGCCGTAGGGCTGGGCCGGATCGGCGGCGGCAGAGCGTGAGCGACCTCCTCCTCGCCGTCGCGCGGGGTTCGCGGCGCGGCGCGGAGGCGGTCGACCGCGCCGGGCAGTGCGAACTGCGCGGCGCCGAGGCCCGCGACGAAGTAGCCGCGCCGCACCGTGCCGGAGTCCTCCATCGCGCTCAGCACCGGGTACAGCGCCGGCGAAGCCCCCCGGGATGCTCCTCGGCGAGCACGGCCTCGCGGGTGACCACGCCGTGGCGGTCGAGGAGCTGCATCGCGAGGGCGTGCGCGCGCTCGGTCGCGCTGGGGGAGGCCGCGAGCTGGTCGCGACGAGGGACCAGCGCCCGGCTCCGGCGGGCGGGCCCGCCCAGCCGGAGCAGGCCGGGACGGGGCCGCGCGGCCCGCTGCGCGTGGCGGCGCGCGACGCGGGGCCGGCGCAGGTACGCGCGGAGCGGCGCGAGCGTGTCGTTCGTCACCTCGCCCGCACCACACCAGGTCCCACAGGGCGGCGAGCACGACGACGCTCTCGGCGCCGTCCCGCCGCCTGCACGAGGTCGGGCCAGAACGAGGCGCCGCGCTCGCGCAGCACGATCGCGGATCGCGTCGTGCACCGCCCCGGCGGGCCGGTCGTCCTCCGGCGGCGCCGGCGGACGCCAGCAGCCGCGCCGCGGTCGCGGAACAGCAACGCCACGCGGCCGTCGTCGGCGCCGAGCGACCCCGCGCCGATCCAGACCAGGGCGCCGCTAGCGCGACGAGCGCGTCGAGATCGGCGCGCGCGGTAGCCGCGGACGCGCGACGGCAGCACGTCGCGCTCGAGGATCGATGCCGGGATCGACGCGCCCTGCAGCCGCGGCGATCGGCTCGGCCAGCGCGTCGACGCCCCCACGCGGCCGGTCGGCGCCCTGCCACGACGGCAGGAACCGCGCGAACGGCGGCCGCGTCCACCGGCTCCACCTCGCGTCGGAGCGCGGCCAGCGACGCGTCGCCGCATCCGCCGGAGGACGTCGGGGTCGCACCACTCGCGATCGCGGCCGCCGGGTCGGAACTCGCCGCGGAGCACGCGTCCCTCGCCCTCCAGCGACGCGAGCGCACGCGCGGATCCGGTCGCTCCGCCACGCCGAGGCGCCGCCGCGACCTCGTGCGCCTCGAACGGGCCGTGGGTCCGCGCGTACCGGGCCACGAGCTCGTCGAGCGGGCCGCTCGGTCGGCTCGGTGAAGGCGGCCGGCACGCCGACGAGGGACCGACACGCCGAGCGCGTCGCGCAGCCGGCCGGCATCCTCGACGGCGGCCAGGTGCTCGGTGCCGGCGACCCGGACCTCGATCGCCCGACCGTCCTCGAGCAGCGCGGCGGCGAGCGCGTCCGCCTCGCCGTCCAGGCGGGCGCCGCGACCTCGTCGGGCCGCAGGGGCCCAAGGTCGCGGAGCAGATCGTGGACGCCGTCGACGCCGCGCGCGCGCCGCGCCCTCGGCGAGCCGCTGGAGCTCCAGCTCGACGTCGTCGAGCGCCGCCGGGTCGAGCAGCTCGCGGAGCTCCTCGGCCCCGAGCAGCTCGCGGAGCAGGTCGCGATCGAGCGACAGCGCGGCGGCCCGGCGTTCGGCGAGCGGCGGCGTCGCCCTCGTACATCGTAGATCGCGATCCACCGGAACAGCAGCGACTGCGCGAACGGCGAGGCGCGCTCGGTCTCGACGGCGACGAGACGCGTCCGTCGCGACCGGAGGTCCTGCCATGACCTCGCGGAGCGCCGGCACGTCGAAGACGTCGCGCAGGCACTCGCGGGTCGCCTCGAGCAGCATCGGGAAGTCCGGGTGCTTCGCGGCCGCGACGAGCAGGTCGGCGCGCCCGCTGCCGCTGCTGCCAGAGGGGCGTTCGTTGCCCCGGCCGCCGGCGCGGGAGCAGCAGGGCCCGCGCCGCCGCCTCGCGGAACACGCTCGCGAACAGCGCGGTCCCGGGCAGACGTCGACGCACGACCTCGTCCTCGACCTCGTCGGGCTCGAAGAACAGGGCCTCGACCGGGATGCGATCGACCGCCTCGGGCAGGCGCACCACGATGCCGTCGTCGGTCCACAGCACCTGCGCGCCGGGACCGAGCTGATCCTGGAGGCGGGCCTCGATCGCGAGCGCCCACGGCGCGTGGACCTGCGAGCCGAACGGCGACAGGATGCACACGCGCCAGTCGCCGATCTCGTCGCGGAACCGCTCCACGACGATCGTCCGATCATCCGGAACCGCCCCGGTCGCCTCGGCCTGTTCGTCAAGGTAGTTGACCAAGTTGTCCGCGGCCGCATGCGTCGAGGCCGACCTCGCGCCGCAGGCGATCGAGGGCCTCGTCGCGCTTGCGACCGCGCAGCTCGCGCGTGAACCGGCCGATCGCGCGGCCGAGCTCGAGCGGACGCCCCGGGCCTGCTCGCCTTCCAGAACGGCAGCTTGCCCGGCTCGCCCGGCGCCGGCGTGACGACGACCCGGTCGCGCGTGATGTCCTCGATCCGCCACGCTCGAGGCGCCGAGCAGGAAGACCTCGCCCGTGCGCGACTCGTAGACCATCTCCTCGTCCAGCTCGCCGACGCGCGTGCCGTCGGTCGTGAAGACGCCGAAGAGCCCGCGGTCCGGGATGGTGCCGCCGCTGACGATCGCGAGGCGCCCGGCGCCCTCACGCGCGCGCACGAGGCCGTTCGCGCGGTCCCACACGAGGCGCGGCCGGAGCTCGGCGAACCCGTCGCTCGGGTAGCGGCCGGCGAGCATGTCGAGCACGGCGACGAAGACGTCGTCGGACAGCTCCGCGTAGGTCGCGCTCCGACGGACGGCCGACGCGAGGTCGTCGACCCGCCACTCGTCGACCGCGCACATCGCGACGAGCTGCTGCGCGAGCACGTCGAGGGGGTTCCGCGGGTAGCGGGTCGACTCGATCTCGGCGCCGGAGCATCCGATCGGCGACGACCGCCGACTCGAGCAGGTCGCCTCGGTACTTCGGCAGGATCCTTCCCTTGCTCGGCTCGCCGACCTGGTGGCCGGCTCGACCGATCCGTTGGAGTCCGCTCGCGACCGAGTCCGGCGATTCGACCTGCACGACGAGATCGACCGCACCCATGTCGATCCCGAGCTCGAGCGACGAGGTCGCCACGATCGCCCGCAGGGTCCCGGCCTTGAGGGCGTCCTCGACCTCGACCCGCTGCTCGCGCGCGAGCGAGCCGTGGTGGGAGCGAGCGAGCTCCTCCTCGGCGAGCTCGTTCAGCCGGGAGGCCAGCCGTTCGGCCGTGCGCCGGTTGTTCACGAACACGATCGTCGAGCGGTGCGAGCGGATCAGGTCGAGCAGCACCGGATGGATCGCGGGCCAGATCGACGCGCGCGGCGGCGGGCCGGCCGCGGCGGCGTCCCCCTCGACCGGCACGTCGAGCTGCGTGCCCATCGCGCCCATGTCTTCGACCGGGACGACCACCTCGAGGTCGAGGGCCTTGCGGTGGCCGGCGTCGACGATCGTGACGTCGCGGGGGCGGCCGGGCGCGTGGAACCCGCCGAGGAAGCGTGCGATCTCATCGAGCGGTCGCTGGGTGGCGGACAGGCCGATCCGCTGGAACGGTGGGTCGACGAGCTCCTCGAGCCGTTCGAGCGAGAGCATCAGGTGGGCGCCGCGCTTCGTCGCGGCCATCGCGTGGATCTCGTCGACGATCACGGTCGAGACCCCGCCGAGCGTCTCGCGCGCCGACGACGTCAGCATGAGGTAGAGCGACTCGGGCGTCGTGATCAGGATGTCGGGTGGGTCCTTCAGGAGGCGTCGGCGCTCCCGCTGGTCGGTGTCGCCGGTGCGCACGCCGACCGTGGGGACGTGGGAGATGGCTTCGCCGATCCGCTCGGCGGCGTGCTGGACGCCCATCAGCGGCGCGCGCAGGTTCTTCTCGACGTCGACGGCGAGCGCGCGCAGCGGCGAGACGTAGAGGACGCGCGTACGGCGCTCGCGCTCGGGGGGCGGCTCGGCCGCGAGCCGGTCGATCGCCCACAGGAACGCGGCGAGCGTCTTGCCCGAGCCGGTGGGGGCGAGGATCAGGGCGTGCTCGCCGGCGGCGATCGCCTTCCAGCCGAGCCGCTGGGCCTTCGTGGGCGCGTCGAACGACGCCTCGAACCAGGCGCGAACGGCGGGGGAGAAGCCCGGCAGGCTCACCCGTAGAAGCTACCGCCGCTCGCCGACAAGGGCGGCGCCGACTTCACCGAAGAGCGCGGCGGTGCCTAGGCGTGATCCAACGGCGGGAGCGATCGCGAGCCCCTCGGCGAGCGCGGCCTCGGCCAGCGGGCGGTCCCAGGTCACGAGCACACCGGTTCCTCCGGTGGCGGCCAGGGCGGTGGCGAGATGGACCGCGTCGTAGCCGCGCAGCGCTCGAGTGGCCGCGAGCTCGCCGGCCGTGTGGGCGATCCCCGGCGCGACCTCCACCACCGTGAGCGACGGCCAGATGCGCTCGAGCTCCCTCGCCGCGTCGAGGTGAGCTGCGTGGGTGACACGCCGGTCCCGTTCGGCCGCCGCCAATGCGGCGCGCGCCTCGGGGTAGGCGAGGCGCCCGACGACGACGACGGCGGCAGCGTTCCACAGGTCGGCTGCTTCGGTGGAGCCCTCTTCGTCGATGAGGAGCTTCGCGAGGGCGGACGTGTCGAAGTAGGAGATCGTCACCGGCGCTGGTCGGCGACGAGATCGGCGACGGAGCCCTTGGCTCGCACCTTCCGGATCGAGCCCGCTCGCGGCCTCGGGCGGGTGGGGAGCTGCACGAGCCCGGCGCGGCTCAGATCCGCCAGCGCGTCGTCGCCTTCGACCCCGACGATCCTGGCGACGGGCGCCCCCCGCTCGGTGACGACCACCTCGACGCCGCGGCCCGCGAGATCGAGCCAACGGCTCAGCTCTCGCCGCAGATCACGGACCCCGACCTCGCGACGTTTGTGTACAGGCATGATGGACGAAGTGTACACCAGAACCTCCTCGGTCGCGACCGTACGCCGAGGGACCGACACGTGGGGACCTACAGGTTCCGGGTCGATCGGCTCCCTTGCCTGATGTGGTGCAGGATGCGGGCGTGAGGGTGGCGAGCGACCGGCTCGAGGCCGTGTATCGCGAGGACGGTTCGCGGCTGTGGCGGGCGCTCGTCGCGTTCTCGGCCGACCCGGACCTCGCGAGCGACGCGCTCGCCGAGGCGTTCGCCCAGGCCCTCGCCCGGGGCGATGCGATCCGCGACCCGGCCGCCTGGGTGTGGCGGGTGGCGTTCCGTGTGGCCGCCGGCGACCTCAAGGAACGGCGGCGCCGAGGCTCGCTCGACCGGGAGCCGTCCTACGAGCTCCCGGAGCCCGTGACCCACGTCTTCGACGCGCTCTCGCGGCTCTCGCCGAACCAGCGCCTCGCGATCGTGATGCACGACTACGCAGACCGAACCACCGACGAGGTGGCCTCGGTCCTCGGCGCCTCCCGCGCGACGGTGCACGTGCACCTGAGCCAGGGCCGGCGGCGCTTGCGACGACTCCTGGAGGACGACGATGGCTGATCTGAAGAATCGCCTGCGGCCGCTCGAGGACCTCGAGATGCCTGAGCGGTGGGAGTCGATCCGGACTCGCCCGCCACGAGTAGACGTCGATCCCGATCCTGCGCGGCGACAGCGTCCCGCGGTGATCGTGCTCGCGCTGGTCCTGACAGTGGCGACGATCGCATGGCTCGGCTCCGCATTCGGCCGGAGCGAGACCGACCGCCCACTCGAGTCACCCACCGTGACGGATGCGCCGAGCCCGTCGCCTTCGCTCGAGCCGTCGCCGACGATGGATCCGAAGGCGGTCGACCTGGGACTGGGGTTCGGCCTGTGTATGCCATCACGCGCGCGAGGCGACTTCACCGGCGAGGGTTTGGGGACGGCGTGGTTCGGTACCCGTACCGACGAGGAGACGCTGCAGTGTCGGTCGTCGTCGCACCGGCACGTGCTTGCGGTCGACGTCGACGACGACGGCACCGCGGAGGGCTGGATCAACCCCATCGGCCCGAACGTGTGCTGGACGTGGTGTGAGCTCGAGGGTGTGAGCGACCTCGACGGGGACGGGACCCACGAGATCGTGGTGCTCGTCGAAGGCGCGTCGGTCGCGTCGTACGGTGCCTTCGATGTCGACGCCATGGGTCGACCGGAGCCGATCGGATTCCTGGACGGCGGAGCGCCCACTGATCTCCCGCAGGGGCCGCTCGCGAAGCTCGTGGTCGGTGGTGACGAGGCCTTCGCAGCGAGGGTGACCTGTGAACCCGGTTCGGACGGGCCGGTGATCACGCAGTATTCGCTCCAGGGGGTCGTGGAGCAGGAGGAGCTCGGCGCCACGGTGCGGACGACGCGGTTCCACCTCACGCCCGAGGGGTTCGTGGTCCTCGAAGACGACATCGCCCACGGTGTTCTCGATCCGCCGGATCTGTCGGGCGATAGCCGTCTGTGCGACCTGGACCTCGGAGCACGATAGGCGGGCTGGCCTTCGGTCCGACGTGGGAGATACTCTGGCGTCGTGCGATCGCTGCGCTCCCTCGTCGTGCTGGTCTTCCATCGACTCCTGCTCGGGCACGTGCGGCGCATCCGCGACCCCGGTGATCCGGGGAGGCGACGTCATCGTGCGGCTCCGGGTGCGCGAGGTTCCGTTCGGGCCGGATCGGTGAGTGGGCGCGGATCCGCGACTGGACGCCGGAGCCTGGGGTCGGCGATTCTGACAATCTCGACTTCGAGCGGGGACGCTACGCCTCGTGGCGCGCCAGCGTGCCGACGGCACGTTCGTCCACGATGGGCCGTGCGGACAGACCGAGCACCTGAAGCGGTACCAGCTGCGGACGTTGATCCACCTCAGCAGGCACGGCTGAGTGGTCGGGCAACCGGTGCGAGGCACGCGCGTCACGAGGATGCCCGGCGCGTCCCGACCCGTCCGCGTCGCGCTGCTCGCCGGCGTCATCGTCGCGCTCGTCCCGACCGCCGCGTGGGCGCAGGCAGAGGCACCACGGGAGGCTCGCGAACAGGTCGTGATCTCGGGCGACGTGGCGGTGCCGCAGGGACGGACGGTCGGCGAGGTGGTGGTGTTCAGCGGCTCGGCGATGGTGCTCGGCGTCGTGCAGGGCGACGTGATCGTGGTCGACGGACCGGTGACGATCGCCGGTCAGGTGAGCGGCGACGTCGTCGCGCTCGACGGGAGGCTGCGCCTGCAGGCGACGGCGCAGGTCGCCGGCGACGTCATCGCCGGCGACGAGGTGGAGGTCGCCGAGGGCGCGCAGGTGGCGGGCGCCGTCACCGAGAACGTGCGCCTGTCGCTGTCGGGGACGGTCGAGGTCCTCGGCGCCCTCCTCGCGTCGATCTCGATGGCGATCTCGTCCCTCGTATTGATGCTCGTGATGTTGCTGCTCGTGCCGCGAGGGATCGAGCGACTCGGGGGAGCGGCGCGCACGGCGCCGCTCGCGTCGGCGGGGTGGGGGGTGCTCGTGGCGATCGTGCTGCCGACCGTCGCGGTCGTGCTCGTCGCGACGATCCTCGGCCTGCCGCTCGGCCTCGCCGTGCTGCTCGGACTCGCGCTCGTGTTCCTGGTGGGTCTGGCGTCGGCGCAATGGGCGATCGGGCGCCTCGTCGTGCCGGCGCCGCGTTCGCGGGTGGCCGCGTTGTTCGCCGGGTGGGGGATCGGTGCGGTCGCCGGCCTCGTGCCGATCGCGAACGTCGCGGTGTGGGGCCTCGGCGCGGTGTTCGGGCTCGGCACGATCGTCGTGGCGGCCTGGCGCGCCCGCGGCACGAGCAAGCACCGGCTCGGCGGCGTGCCACCCGCGGCAGCTGAGACGGGGACTCCGCTGAACGCCGGTCAGTCCGCTCGGTATCCTGGGGAGCTGTGAGGCCGTCCGACGGTCCCCACGAGCCGAGCGAGCGACCAGCGTGCCGGCGCTGCGGCCGCCCCACCTTCGACCCCGACAAACGGTCGGCGCCGTGGGTGCGAGCGGTGGAAGGAGGGCGACAGGTCCTGATCTGCCCGACCTGCCAGCAGGAGCCCGGTTGGGCCGACGGCCTGGACCGGTGCCCCGCATGCGGCGGCACGCGCCTGTCGATCCAGCTCGGCGACGTGGTGTGCCGTGCGTGCGGCCACACCGAACCCGCACGAGCGGGCGCTTAGCTCAGTTGGAAGAGCGTCGCCCTTACAAGGCGAAGGTCGGGGGTTCGAGACCCTCAGCGCCCACCGTAAAACCGCAGGTCAGGGGCGGTGCGGCAGGTCCGTCACCGATGCGATGCCCGAGGGGGCGCGCAGGGGGCGCGCATTCCGCGCGCGACTTCGGCTCTCGGCGGCCTCGCGGGCGAGGCGATCGACGGCCTCGGCGATCTCGGCGTCGCGCTCGTCGAACAGGTGCGCGTATCGGTTCGTCGTGACCACCGAGCGGTGCCCGACGCGCCGGCCGGCCTCGTGCAGCGACGCGCCCGAGGCGGCCATGATCGACACGGCCGAATGCCGCAGCGCGTACGGCGTCGTCGGGCC
>CAVSLX010000031.1:0-65369 GCA_963728735.1 uncultured Actinomycetes bacterium
GGAGCCGCCGGTTCAAGAACAACCTCGAGAAACTCCACTCGGGCGATCCTTTCGAGGTCGCCGAGGTTCTGCGGAACCTGTCGATCCGCGACCGCGAGAAGGGTTTGTCCGCCGGTGAGAAGCGCAGATCACGAAGGCCCAGGCAGATCCTCGGTGTCCGAGCTCGCCTACGCGACCGGCACGTCCGACGACGAGGCCGAGGCCATGATCGACTGTGACCCTGGACGACGCGCACGGCGTCAAGGTGGCTGCCGCCGAAGCCTGATCGTTTGGCCGATCATCCGGCCATCATCTGGGCCTCGTCGCGGGCCTGATCGTCCAGGTGCCCCCCCCTTGATTCAGGGTTGTGCCGCGATGTTTCCGATGAACCTCCAAGGGAGGCGGGCACGACCGTGCCCTCCTGAGCCGGAGGTCTGGGATGAGCGAGGACGAGGGCAGGAAGGCGAGGCTGCGGGGCCGTCTGGTCGAAGGGGGCCGTTCCTACGATTTCCATGCCGGTCCTCGGCGCCGCCGGCTACCAGATCGGGGCGCCGGTCTCGAAAACACGACGGGCACGAAAGCGCCCTGCTCTATGTGTTCCTCGGGGCCGCCGTGGGGCTACGTCGTCGGCGGCATCCTTGGTCGGTTGACCCTGCGGGGCCGTCTCGGGGATCGAGACCGAGCTCTCAACGTCGACCCTGGCTGCCGAGATCGCCGGCGGTGTCGTCGGTCTGGTCGTCGGGCTCATCGTGTCGGCCCTGCTGATGTTTGCCCCTGCTGTTCCTTCCGTCGAGCGCGGCGTGGCCGGCCATCGCGTTCGACTACCTCGCGCTCGGCTCGCTCGGGATCCGCGTGGGCCGTACGAGGCACGAGGACATCTTCGGGCTCGTCGGCATGAAGCCGCGCGCATCATCGCAAGGCCGGGGCGACCTGCACGTGATGGCACGAGCGCGTTGATCGACGGCCGCGTCGTCGACCTCGTGTCGACGGGGTTCGTCTCGGGCACCGTCCTCCTGCACGACGGGGTCCTGCGCGAGCTCCAGGCGATCTCGGACTCCTCGGCACCAAGCGGCGGACGAGAGGCCGCCGGGGGCTGGACGTGCTGGTCGAGCTCCAGAAGCTCCCGACGGTGCAGTTCCAGCTGATCGAGGAGGCGGGGGTGCTCGACGTCGACGCCGCCCTCGTCCGGCTCGCGCGGGAACGAGGCGCTTCGCTCATCACGGTCGACCATAACCTCGCGAAGGTCGCCGAGGCGCTCCGCGTGCCGGTCGCGCAGATCAACGCGCTGGCCTCGAAGTTCCGCGTCCCGTACACGGCTGGCGACGAGATGGAGGTGCGTCTCGTGAAGGAGGGCCGCGAGCACGGCCAGGCGGTCGGCTACCTCGACGACGGCACGATGGTCGTCGTGGAGAAGGCCGCGGATCGGACGGCAGCCAGGTCGAGGTCCGCGTGCGGAACGTCCTGCAGACGACGACCGGACGGATGATCTTCGCCGCCCTCGAGGGCGCGGCCGGCGCCGACGCCTGAGGCGCAGCCGCCGTCCGCGGTCTCCGATCGCGGTCTGCGATGCTGGGGCCGTGACCGGGGACGACGTGCGCGCGACCGCGATCGTGCTGGGTGCCGGGGACGGCGAACGGCTCGGAGCTTCCGTGCCGAAGGCTTTCGTGGAGCTCGAGGGCACGACGATCCTCGAGCTCGCGCTGCGCGCCGCCGCCACATCGCCGGCGATCGAGCGGATCGTCGTCGCGGTGCCGGCCGGTTCCGGAGATCGAGCGAGGTCTCTGCTCGTGGGCATCTCAGTGCCGGCCGTCGTCGTGCCGGGCGGCGCCACGCGGCAAGGGTCCGTGCGCGCCGCGCTCCAGGCCGTGCCCGGCGACGTGGCGATCGTGGCCGTGCATGACGCAGCTCGATGCTTCGCGCCGGCGAGATCTGTCGATCGCGTCGTTCGAGCGGTTGCCGGGGGCGCGGACGGCGCGAAATCCGGTTGCACCGGTTCCGGACACCGTGAAGCGCGTGGAGCGTGGTCGCGTGGTCGGGACGATCGACCGGGCCACGATCGGTCTGGCGCAGACACCGCAAGCGTTCCGGCTCGAGGGGTTGAAGCGGGCGCACGAACGGGCCGCGGCGGCCGGGCAGGTCGTCACCGACGACGCCATGCTGCTCGAGGACTCGGCCGTGATCGTCGCCGTCGAGGGCGACCCCGGCAACGCGAAGATCACGACCGACGCCGACCTCGCGTGGGCCATCTCGCGACTGCAGGCGACCCGTGGCTGACGGTGTCACGGCGCCGCGGGTCGGGTTGGGGTTCGACGCGCACCGGTTCGAGGCGGGGCGCACGCTCTGGCTCGCCGGCGTCCGGTTCGACGGCGAGCCCGGACTCGATGGGCATTCGGACGGCGACGTGGTGTGCCACGCGCTCGCCGACGCCCTGCTCGGGGCGCTGGCGCTCGGCGACGTGGGGCAGCATTTCCCCGACGACGACCCCGCGACCGACGGGATCGCCGGCGCCGATCTCTTGACCCGGGTCGTCGCGCTGCTCGCCGATGCCGGGCGCCATCCGGCGTCGTGCGACCTCACGGTGGTCTGCGATCGCCCCGCGATCGCGACGCACCGCGACGACATGCGGTCGCGGATCGGGGAGGTCCTCGGGCTGCCGATCGACAGAGTCTCGGTCAAGGCCACACGCCCGGAGGGGCTCGGCTTGGTGGGCGACGGTGTCGGATGTCTCGCCGTCGCGATGGTGTCGTGACGAGCGGGCGTCGCGAGCGCGACGTCGGCGACGGCATCGGGCCGGCCATCGTCGCCGGCCGCCGCGCGGTCGTCGAGGCGGTGCGCGGCGGGATCGCGTCGGAGGTTCTCGTCGACCGTCGCGCGCGTGCGACGCCTGGGATGCGCGATGTGCTGGACGCCGCGACGCAGGCGGGGGTTGGCATCCGTGAGGTCGATCGTTCGGAGCTCGACCGGCTCGATCCGGACCACCGCGGCGCCGTTGCGCGCGTTCGGTTCGCGATGCGAGAGCTCGGTGAGCGAGACCTCGAGACCTTCGACTTCGCCGATGACGCGGTCGTGGTCCTGCTCGACGGCGTGGAGGACCCCCAGAACCTCGGGGCGGCGGCGAGGGTCGCCGAGGTCGCCGGCGCCGCGATGCTCGTGACCAGGATCAAGCGGGCCGCGCCGGTGACCCCGGCGGCCATCCGCGCTTCCTCCGGTGCGCTCGTGCATCTGCCGCACGCACGGGTGGCGAACATCGCGAAGGCGATCACTCGGCTGCAGGGGGCCGGGTTCTTCGTCGTCGGGCTCGACGGGGAAGCCGAGAGAACCGTCTACGACGAACCGGCGCCGGCGAGCCGGCTGGCGATCGTCGTGGGGAGCGAGGGGAGCGGTCTATCGCGGCTCGTCCGGGAACGGTGCGACGCGTTGGTGGCGCTTCCGATGCGGGGCCGGGTGGGCTCGCTGAACGCGGGCGCCGCGCTCGCGGCGACCTTGTACGCCTACGTGGTTCCGACACGGCGATGGGGCAGGATGGGCCCGTGAAGGACGAGCCGCGCGACCCGACACGTCCCGAGGACCGGCCGATCGACCCCGAGGCGGTCGCGAGGCTCGAACGCCTCGCCGATCCCGCGGCCGCGCCGGGGCAGGCGCCCGGCGGAGGCGCCGCCGGGGCGGGGCCACTCCTGGGTCCGCGCCCGCGGTCCCGACCGGGAACGCGGAGCAACCTCGTCACGACCGCGGGCGCGATCCTGCTGGTGCTCGGGATCTTCGTCGCCACGGTGGCGGTGCTCGTGGTTCGCGCGAGCGACGGGTTGACCCTCGTCGGGATCGATCTCAGCGGGTCCGCGGCGGCGGCGCTCTTCGTCGTGCTGGCGATCGTCTACGCCGTCGCCGGGGTGCTCGTCCTGCTCCGCGTACCGGCCGGCAGGCCGCTCGGACTGGCGGTCGGGGCGCTCGCCCTCCTCATCGGGCTCGCGCAGCTGCCGTCGGCCGGGTTCAACGGTATCCCGACGGTCGGCGTGGCCGGGTTCATCCTGTACGCGCTCGGCGTCGGAGGATCGGACTTTCGCCGGGGGTAGACTCGCGCGAGGCCGGCGTGGCGCAGTCCGGTAGCGCAACCGACTTGTAATCGGTAGGTCATCGGTTCGAATCCGATCGCCGGCTCCACCGCTCGACCGACGCCTTGCGGCTGTCCGTCGGCGTTCCCAGACGGACTCGGCGCGGCGGAGCTCGGCGTTCAGTTCAGCCGGAACACCTGGATCCGTTCGTTCAGCGAGTCGGCGACGTAGAGCCGTCCTGCGGCGTCGATCGCGAGCCCGGTCGGCTTGTTGAACTGAAGGTTCCCGCTGCCTTTCGATCCGAACGCACCTTGGAACACGCCGCTCGTGTTGAACACGGCGATGCGGTTCCGGTTCTGATCGGCCACGTAGACGAGCCCTCCGCGGAACGCCACGTCCATCGGCTGTCCGAGGTTGCCGGCTCCGAATCTGCCGAGGAGGTCCCCGTTCGGGGCGAACTTGTAGATCCGTTGCTCGGTCGGCGCGGCCGCCCACACGTTGCCCTGGGCGTCGGTCGTGACGCCCGTGCAGCCCATCAGGACCCAGATGTCACCCGACGGTGCGCCGCACGGACGCGTCCAGATCACGCTGCCGTTCTGGTTCACCGCCTTGATCCGCAGGTTCCCGCTGTCGGGGATGTACACCCTGCCGTTCGGGGCGACCCAGATGCCGCGCGCGTAGTAGTACTCGTTCGGCGCCTCGTAGCCTTCGGCGCCGAACGACCGGACGAAGCCGCCGGTCTGCGTGTAGACCTTGATGTTGCCCGTGCGGGTGTTGTTCAGCCAGACGTTGCCGTTGGCCTGGTCGATCGCGACCCCGCGCGGATAGCTCATCGCGTTGGGGGCGTCGTCGCCTCGGAACCCCCATTTCTGCAGGAACGTGCCCGTGCTCGAGAAGCGCTGGACCCGGTGGTTCCACGTGTCGCTGACGTACACGTCGCCGGTGGCGTTGTTCACCGCGACGTCCTCGGCCTGGTTGAGGCCGCCGTCGGGCGCCTCGAGCGGCGGGTCCGGGAACATGCGCACGATGGCACCGTCGGGGTCGAACACGACGACGCGCGCCCCCGTGTAGTCCGCGACGTAGACGTTGCCGTCGTGGCCGACCGTGAGCTCACGGGGACCCCAGGCGGCCGCACCCTCCGGCGCCGGGGCCGTGAACGTGTCGAGGCATTGCCCGGTCGTCGCATCGAACTTCTCGATCTGGCCTTGGCTGTTGTCGACGACGTAGGCCCAGCCGTGCTCGTGGTCGATCGCGATGCCTCGCAGATCCGCCCCGAGCCGGCACGCGCCGGCGCCGCTGACGCCGAAGTTCCGGATCCATTCCCCGTCCTCGTCCCAGACGCCGACCCGCCGGTTGATCGAGTCGACCATGAACAGGTCGTCGTTCGCGTCAACGGCGATGCCGCGGATCACGCCGATCCCGTCCTCCGCGCTCGATGGCCCGGCGTTGTAGTTCTTCGTGAACAGGTAGGTATCGTTCTCGTCGAAGACCACGAGGCGGTGCTGGAAGGTCGGCGGTGTGTGCGAGCTGATCACGTACAGACGGCCATCGGAGTTCACCGCCACGCGCGAGGCGTAGTAGGCGCCGTACTGCGCCGCGTTGATCGTCTTGAGGTAGTTGCCGTTCGCGTCGTACTTCTCGATCTCGCGCGGGGTCAGGTCCGCCAGGTAGATCGCCCCGTTGTTGGGGTTCACCGCGACCCCGTAGGGCTGGGAGGTCTGCCCCGGTTCCCGTCCGCGTCCGCTGAAGGTGTTGATCAGCTCGCCCTCGGGCGTGAACCGGTGCAACACGTAGTTGTTGTAGTCGCTGACCACGATCGAACCGTCGATGCCGGTCGCCATGCCCCATGCGTACACGCCGGCGTGACCGGGGAACCCGATCGTCCGCAGGTAGGTGGGGGTCGTGATGGCGGCCCCGGCCGGAAACGTGAGCGCGCCGGCGGTCGCCGCGATCGACAGCATGAGGGCGGCGAGCAGCCGCGATCGGATCCTTCGCAACACGGAACGTCCCCTCCCGAGGTCACCCGTCCCCGGTGCCTCCGGGGGAACCACCTGTATACCCGGACCGGGAGCCAGCGGCATCCGTCGAAGGTCGGTCGAGGTCCGCCGAAGGGTCAGCCGACGCGCCGGAGGACGCGGCCGAAACGCCCGATCGAGCCCCCGTCCCACGCGATCTCGCCGTTCACGATCACCGTCGTGATCCCACTCGAGAAGCGATGCGGTGTAGCGTAGGTCGCTTCATCGATCACCGAGGCCGGATCGAACACCACGAGGTCGGCGGCCGCGCCCTCGGCGATCCGACCGCGCCCGTCGAGCCCGAAGCGTGCAGCGGGCAACGAGGTCATCTTCCGGATCGCATGCTCGAGACCGAGCGCGCCCTGCTCGCGCACGGTTCGGGCGAGCACCCGGGGGAACGTCCCGTATTCCCTTGGATGCACCGGCAGATCGCCACCGGGTCCGTCGGGTGCCGTCGCCGAGCCGTCCGAGGCGACGAACACCGCGGGATCCGCGGCGATCGTGCGCACATCGTCCTCGTCCATGGCGTGACCGATGCAGGCTCGTGACCGGATCCTCGACGAGCAGGCGCACGAACGCGGCGAACGGATCGCATCCCAACTCGTCCGCGATCGTCGCCACGTCGAGGCCACGCCATCGGTCGTCGGCGGTGCCCACGATCACGATCCGATCCCAGCCGACGCCGTCGACCGACGATTGGAACTCCTGCTCTCCGGTCTCGACCGCGGCGCGCAGCCGTGCGCGGTCCCCTTCGTCGCGAACGAGGCGCTCGAGCTCGGGCGGCGCGGTCCACGGCGGGAGCAGCGAGGCGAGCGAGGAGTTCCACGCGGCGTAGGGGTACTGGTCGCCCGTCGCGTCCTCCGCTCCGTGGAGCCGTTCGAGGAGCTCCTCCGCCCTCCCCCACGTGCGCGCCGACTCGCACTTGAGGTGGCTCACGTGGACCGGCAGGCTCGCCCGTCGCCCGATCTCGATCGCCTCGTCGATCGCTCGGAACAGGTCCCGGCCCTCACCCCGGATGTGGCTCGCGTACAGGCCTCCGCGATCGGCGGCGACCTCGGCGAGCGCGACGACCTCGTCGGTGCTCGCGTGGATGCCGGGCACATAGATCAACCCCGTCGAGAGCCCGACCGCCCCGGCGTTCATCGCGTCCGCGACGAGGTCACGCATCGTGGCGAGCTCGCCCGACGACGGTGCGCGCCGCTCGCCGCCGAGGGACCTCGAGCCGCACGGATCCGTGGCCGACGAGCGCCGCGACGTTCGCGGCCGGGCGGGCGACGTCTAGGGCGGCGAGGTAGTCACCGAAGCTCGCCCAGTCCGGCGCCGGCCACGCGCCGGGATCCCCGTACGCGAGCTCGACCGCCTCGACCGAACGCAGCGAGGGGCCACGGCGACGAGACCGCAGTTGCCCACGACGACGGTCGTCACGCCCTGGCGAACCACGCTCGGCATCTCGGGGAGCACGAGGGCCGACAGATCGGCGTGGTTGTGGACGTCGATGAAGCCCGGCGCGATCGCCGCGCCCTTCGCGTCGATCGTCGCCGCGGCCTCGGGTATGACGGCCCCGCGGCGCCCCACCCAGGCGATGCGATCGCCGTCGAGGCCAACCGTGCCCTCGAACGGCCGGTCGCCGGAGCCGTCGACGACGAGCGCGTCGTCGATCACCAGGTCGAGCATGCGCGGATGGTAGCCGCGGCGCCGGCGTGCGTCCTCACGTCGCCGGGAGGTCCGCGCTCGGTGTGCCCGGCCCCTCAGCCTCCGGGCAGGAAGACGTGGAACGCGGCGCCGCCGCCGCTGCGCTCGGTCACCCACGCCCGTCCGCCGTGGAGTTCCGCGAACCTGCGGACGAGCGAGAGGCCCACGCCGACACCCGGTGAATGCTCCGAGGACGAGCCTGGCGCCTGGCTGAACGGTTCGAAGACCGCCTCCTTGAACGCCTCCGGCACACCCGGCCCGTCGTCTTCGACGACGATCGAGACACCGCCGTGTTCGCTCCGACCGCGCACCCATATCCGTGCGTCCGCCGGGGTGTGCCGCAGGGCGTTCGACAGGAGGTTCTCGAGGATCCGCTCCACCTTGGCCGCGTCGACCGACACCGTCACGGTGTCGGCGTCGACCTCGATCGGCCGCTCGGCGGGGTTCTCGGTCTCCTCGACCCCGCGCCGGATCAACATGGCGAGGTCGGTCGGGCGGCGCTGCGGCGACACGATCCCGCGCTGGAGGCGGTCGAGGTCGAGGAGGTCGCCCAGGAGGCGTTCGAGCTTCCGGGCATTGGTGGTGATCCGATGCACCAGGTCGAGGGCGTCCTCCTTCGGCAGATCGAGCTGGGTCTGCTGCAGGGTGAGCGCCGAGCCGAGGATCGAGGTGAGCGGCGTCCGGAGGTCGTGGGACACGGCCTCCAGGAACGTGTTCTTCATCTCGTCGAGCGCGCGCAGCCGTTGGGTGGCTTCGCGCTCGCGACGGAATGCCTCCGAAGCCTGCCGTTCGCTCCGTTCGAGCTCGGAGATCCGCTCGGCGTTGCCGAGCGCGAGCGACGTGATGTCGGCGATCCCGCGGGCGACCCGCAGATCGCGGTCCCCGAACGCGGCCTCGCGGTCCGTGGCGACCAGGACGAGGGCGCCCAGCCCGCCGGGCTGCCACCGGAGTGGAGCGATCAGCGACTCGCGCGGCTCCGTGGCGAAGGAGAGACCCTCGGGGAGCTCGCGCATGGTCTCGATCGGCACCGTGAAGGGTTCCGTCATGGAGAAGAAGAGGCGGTCCGCCATGTCCGCGGGCACGTCGGCGATCGACGCTCGCTGCCTGGCGAGGTGGCCCTCGAGCTCCAGGAGCCTCGCGAGCCGGAACCCGCCCGTCTCGGCGTCGCGCACGTACGCGCCGACCGCCGCGCACGCGACGATCGAAGGGACGGTCTCGATCGCCTCCTGGAGGATGTCCCCCACCGAGGTGATGCTCGTGAGCGCCTGCGAGAGGCGGAACAGCGCCCCCGACGTTTCTGCCGCCTCGCGTTCGGCCTGGAAGAGCTGCGCGTTGTCGAAGGCGACCGCGGCATGCGCCGCCAACACCTCGAGGAGGCGTTGGTCACCCTCGTCGAAGGCCGCGTAATCGAGACTGGACAGCACGATCACCCCGACGACGTCGTCGCCCGCGAGCATCGGCACCGCGAGCATCGACTCGAGGATCTCGTCGGTCCCGGTGATCGTGACGGCGAACTCGACCTGGCGAGCGTCCGGCGTGTTCAGCGACTCACGATGGGCGGCGACCCATCCCGTGATGCCTTCGCCCACTTGGGTCTCGAGCTCCTCGAGGGTTTCCTGCGCGTATTCGGAGAAGAGCTCTCCCCGGAACGCGATCGGGCGCAGCGTCACACCATCGGGTTGGAGGAGATACACGCGGCAGTTGTGATAGTCGACGATCGACTGCAGCTCGGCGGCGATCGCGTGACCGATCTCCTGGATGTCGCCGAGCGCGTTCAGGTTCGCCGCGAGGCTGTGGAGCATGTCGAGCTGTGCGCCCGACCGCTGCAGGGCGTCGCCGACCCCGTCCGACACCTCGGTCGCGCGGCTCGACCGACCGGGTTCGGGGTCCGACCCAAGGCCGGGATCGTTGCTGGCCTCCACCATCGGGCTGGTCCCTTCGGCCCCATGTCCTATCGGCAATCTTCCCACCCTTCCGAGCCGCCTTTCGCCTCGTTCCGTCAGCCTTGTCTTCTTCCTTGACGTGTGCTCGCCGGTCCTCTGCGGTTTCGGCTGCTTACCCGGGGGTGCTTGAACCGTCGGAGGCTGCCGGTAGCCTCCCGAGCGTGACCCCGACACCTCCCCGCTCCGATCCCCACGTGATCGGGCCCGCGTCGCTCGACGATCGCTCCCGAGCGATCCTGGACTTCGAGCGCGAGGCCTGGAAGCTGACCGTGCCCAAGGAACGCGCGATCCGTGAGCGGTTCGCGTTCTCCTCGGCTCGCTACCACCAGCTCCTGCATCGGGCGATCGACGCGCCGGAGGCGCTCGTGTACGACCCGATGTTGGTGCGGCGGCTTCGTCGCGTCCGCGAGGACCGCCGCCGCCGCCGCAACGCCGGCCGCCTCGGCGTTCGCGTCTGAGGCCCTCCGATCGCCGGGTCGCGCGCCGGTGCCGATCGACGATCCCGCTCGCCGGATAGGATGGCGCCGTGAACCTGGGGACCTGGCGGATCGTCATCATCGTGGCCCTGGTCGTCGTCGGTGTTGCCGTGCTCGCCAACGGCTTCGACGAGGCGAGCACCGCGGTCACCGCACCATCCGGGTCGGCGTCCCCGACCCCCGACGGCGACGGCACGGACAGCCCCGGCGGATCGCCCAGCCCCACGGAGGCGCCCCCCGAGCCGACGCCCGAACCGAACACCTCGGGCGTGCTGATCAAGGTCATCAACGGCACGGACGCGCCCGGCTACGGCGGCGAGTTGCAGGACGCGCTCGTCGCCGAGGGCTACAAGGCGCCGGAGATCGCGGGGGATGCGCCCGCGAAGCCGGTCGCGGATACCGTCGTGTATTACCGCGGCGGGCCGGACGCGGACCAGAACGAGGCGGACGCGACCTACCTCGCCCGGACGCACATCAAGCCGGTCCTGCAGACGCGGGTTCAGGTCGAGGAGCTCTCGTCCGTGTACGACGACATGGTGGGCGAGAGCGTGACGGTCGTCGTGCTGATCGGCGAGGATTACGTCGCGGCCGTCGGTGCCGAAGGCTGAGATCGGCCGACCGGTCCGTCACCCTCACGCCACGCCGGCGAGCATGCCCTCGAGCGCCGTCGTGAGATCGACCGGCTCGAACGGCTTCGTCATGAACAGCAGCGCCCCCGCTCCGGTGACGCGTTCCTCCTCCTCGGGCAGGGCCTTGGCGGTGAGGACGAGGACCGGGAGCTTGCGGGTTCGGTCGTCCTTCCCCAGTGCGTCGAGCACGCCGTAGCCGTCCATCACGGGCATCATCAGGTCGAGCACGATCGCGTCCGGACGCCGGCGCTGGGCCATGGCGACCCCGCGCAAGCCGTCTTCGGCCATGATCACCTCGTGCCCTGCCCGCTCCAGGCTCAGCCGGAGCACCCAGCGGACATCGGGTTCATCGTCGATCACCAATACCCGTGCCATCCGCCGCTCTGTCCTCCTTTCGGCCGACGGGGTCAGGTCCCCCGAATGGCCTCATGAGGTGTCTCGGCAGACATCCTGTGCGTGTGGATACCCACGAGGAGGTAGCCGGGTACCGCGTTGACGTGTCGAGGGGTCGAACCTACGCTGAGCTTGGAGGTTGCATCGGTGCTCAAGGTCTCCCAGAAGCTCGAATACGCGATGCGCGCCATGATCGAGCTCGCCCAACGCCGCGACGAGGGGGTGCTCGTACCGGCTCGCGAGATCGCCGAACGCCAGCAGGTGCCGCTGCGGTTCCTCGAGCAGCAGCTGGGGGCGCTGTCGAAGGCCGGGCTCGTCGAGAGCTTCCGGGGGGCGGGGGGTGGCTGTCAGCTCGCGCGGGAACCCGCCGAGATCACCGTCGCGGACATCGCCGATGCGATCGAGGGGCAGATGTTCCCGGTGTTCTGCCTCGAGCCCTCCGATCACACGTGCTTCCAGGACTCCAGATGCGGGCTGCAGGGGTTCTGGGGCGACGTCGCCCGCGCCGTCCAACAGGTCTTCGATGAGACGACGGTGGCGGACCTCGCGGCCCGCCACCGGCAGATGTCCCCGGGGCGCGTGGTGCTCAGCCCCGAGCAGTTGCTCGGCCGCCTGAACTGACGGCGACCGGAGGTCGGATCAGCCGCTCCAGCCCATCGCCTTCGCGGCGTCCATCCCCATGATCTTCGTGAGCTTGGTGCCGCACACCGGGCACGTGCCTTGCAGCGCCGGACGCCCGTTCTTGAGCGTCACGAGCGACCCTTCGAACTCACGCTTCTCCCGGCACTTCATGCAGTAGGCCACATCGGCCATGTCCTGCCTCCTTCCCCTCCGGCCCCAGCTCGGTCGCCTCTCGGCGACCGATGACCCTCGCGCCGTGCGGCGGGAGCCCGTGACGGCGGTCCCACCTACCTCGAGGCCGCCCTTCAGGGCGGCCCTCGTCTGCGATGGTGGGACCGGGAGAGGGCCCTTGCAAGCACCCGTGGCCCGTGACCACGTACCCACGGGGGTTGTCCGTAGGCGCATCCGGTCGCGCCTCGCGGGGCCCTCTCGTACGATGCACCCCTCTCGCGGGCGGCGGGCGAGCGTATCGAGGGGGAGCAGCGAGCGATGAGCGACACCGAGCGAAACATCGAAGCGCTCCTGTCGGAGCTTCGGGTGTTCGAGCCGCCGCTGGCCTTCGCCGAGCGCGCGGTCGCGAGCGATCCCTCGATCTACGAACGGGCCAACGCCGATCACGAGACCTTCTGGGCCGAGCAGGCGGAGCGGCTCACGTGGTTCCGCAAGTGGGATTCGGTCATGACCTGGACCCCTCCGTGGGTCCGCTGGTTCGACGGCGGCACGCTCAACGCGTCGTACAACTGCCTCGATCGGCACATCGAGGCCGGGGGTGGCGACAAGGTCGCCTTCTACTGGGAGGGCGAGCCGGGCGACGAGCGCGTGCTCACCTACGCCGAGCTCCGGGATGAGGTCTGCAAGCTGGCGAACGCGCTGAAAGAGCTCGGGATCGGCAAAGGCGACCGGGTGAACATCTATCTCGGCATGGTGCCCGAGCTGCCGATCGCGATGCTCGCGTGCGCGCGGATCGGCGCGCCGCATTCGGTCGTGTTCGGCGGGTTCAGCGCTGAATCGCTCCGCGATCGCATCAACGATGCCGAGGCGAAGGCGCTCATCACCGCCGACGGCGCCTGGCGCCGCGGATCGATCGTGCCGCTCAAGGCCAACGCCGACGAGGCGCTCGAAGATTGCCCGACGATCGAGCACGTGATCACCGTACGCCGATGCGGCAACGAGCACGGGTTCGTCGAGGGGCGCGACCACTGGTACCACGAGGTGGTCGATCGTCAGTCCACCGAGTGCGAGCCCGAGGAGATGGCCGCCGAAGACTTCCTCTACCTGCTGTACACGAGCGGCACGACCGGCAAGCCGAAGGGCATCGCGCATACCACAGGCGGCTACATGACGCAGGTCACGGCGACCCACCGGATGGTCTTCGACATCCATGAGGACGACGTGTACTGGTGCGCCGCCGACTGCGGATGGGTGACGGGGCACTCCTACATCGTCTACGGCCCGCTCGCGAACCACACGACGGGGGTTATGTACGAAGGTGCGCCCGACTGGCCCGAGAAGGACCGGTGGTGGTCGATCGTCGAGAAGTATCGGGTGTCGATCCTGTACACCGCGCCGACGGCCATCCGTGCGTTCATGCGTTGGGGTATCGAGTTCCCGCAGGCGCACGATCTTTCGTCGATCCGGCTGCTCGGTTCGGTGGGCGAGCCGATCAATCCCGAGGCCTGGGTCTGGTACTGGAAGTTCATCGGGACCGAGCGTTGCCCCGTGGTCGACACCTGGTGGCAGACCGAGACCGGCGCGATCATGATCACGCCGCTGCCCGGCATCACCACGCTGAAGCCGGGCTCGGCAACCTTCCCGTTCCCCGGGATCGTGGCCGACGTCGTCGACGAAGCCGGGGCGTCGGTCGGTCCGGGTGGCGGCGGGTACCTGGTCCTCAGGCATCCGTGGCCGTCGATCGCGCGAACGATCTGGGGCGATCCGGATCGCTACGTCGAGACGTATTTCGCGAAGTACGGTCCGGAGACCTACGTCGCCGGTGACGGGGCGCGCCTCGACGACGAGGGATACCTCTGGCTCCTCGGTCGCATCGATGACGTCATGAACGTTGCAGGCCACCGTCTCTCGACGTACGAGATCGAGTCGGCGCTCGTGGACAATCCGAAGGTCGCCGAGTCGGCCGTCGTGTCCAAGCCTCATGAGATCAAGGGCGAGGGCATCGTCGCCTTCGTGACGCTCAAGTCGGGATTCGAGGGCGACGCCGAGATGCTCGGCGAACTTCGCGACCACGTGGCGAAGGTGATCGGGCCGATCGCGAAGCCCGACGAGATCGTGTTCACACCCGACCTGCCGAAGACGCGCTCCGGCAAGATCATGCGCCGGCTCCTCCGCGACGTCGCTCGCGGCAACACGCTGGGTGACGTCACGACGCTCGCGAACGCCGAGATCGTGGAGCAGATCCACGGCATGGTCGAGACCGGGGTCGACGAGGGCTAGGACCGCGCGACGTGTCGCTCCTCGACGACGGACCCCTGCTCTCGGGCGCCGAGGCCGAGTTCGTCTCGGTCGCCCGTGTCTCACGCCTCGCCACGACCTACCCGGACGGCGCGCCTCACGTCGTGCCGATCTGTCACGTCCTCGACCTCGACCGCATCGTGTTCGCGACCGAGCGCGACACCCAGAAGGTGCGCAACATCGACGCCGGTTCGCTCGTGTCGATCTGCGTGGACGAATATGTCGAAGACTGGAGCTTGCTCCGCCAGGTTCTCGTCCACGGCGAGGCCTACGCGCTCGACGCCGGCCTCGAGTTCGATCGCGACCGGAACCTGCTCTACGAGAAGTTCCCGCAGTACGAGCGCGAGTCACCGATCGAGGAGGGCACGTCGTTGATCCTCGAGGTCCGGATCGACCGGGTCGCGAGCTGGGGCTTCTAAGTCGCCTCGATCCGCCGCCGGAAGAAGTCCATCGTCATCTCGATGTGGCGGATCCGCTCGTCGATGCGCAGGGCGTGGTGCCCGCCCGGGTAGGTGTGCACCTCGACCTCGCGCCCACGCAGCTTCAGGGCGTGGGCGAAGACCATGACCTGTCCGATCGGGCAGCGGCTGTCGTGTTCCCCCGCGATCATGAGGATCGGTGCCCGCACGTGGTCCACGTAGGTGATGGGGTTCCGCTCGGCGTAGAGCTCGGGCAGGTCCATGGGTGAGCCGCCCATGATCGCCTCGTCCCAGTCCCGGAGCGCCGGCGCGCTCTCGTAGTGGCTCGCGACGTAGTCGCCCACGGGGATGCCGGCGCAGATCGCGCGCCAACGATCGGGGTGACGTCCCGCGTCCAGGTTCGCGATGTAGCCGCCCCAGGACCATCCCTCGATGAACAGCCGATCGGCGTCGACCGTGCCTTCGGCGATCAGGTGGTCGAGCGACGCGTTCACGTCTTCGGTCTCGGGGAACCCGATGTTGCCCTGCAGGGCGTCCCGGAACGCCGCGCCGTAGCCGGTCGAGCCACGGTAGTTCACGAGCACGACGGCGAACCCGTGGTCGACGATCGCCTGGACATGCTCGTCGAAGCCGTCGGTGTGATGCCAGTTCGGTCCGCCGTGCACGAGCGCGACCGTCGGGAACGGGGGGGTGCCGTCGGGCGTGACCACGAACCCCTGGATCGGCTGGCGGTGCGGGTTGTCGAACCAGAACGAGCGGAACGGACGCCCATCGGGTTGCCGTTCGTCCCCGAGCCGGGCGACCTCGTCGCCGGCGGCGTTCACGATGCGCGTCGGGTGTTCCGAGGTGTGCACGCGGGCCCAGACGTCACCGTCCGGGCGAACGAGCGCGTCGTCGACCGTGCCGTGTGGGTCGAGCACCGGCTCGAGCGAGGCCGAGCCGAGGTCGTATCGGTACAAGACGTCGACGCCCTCGTGGGCGTGGCGCAGGAGCAGGGCGTCACCCGCCGGGAACCACGACATCGGGAACACCGCGCTCGGAAGGTCGAGCGCGACGTCCATCCGCTCGCCCGTCGCGAGATCCCAGATGAACGGCCGCTCGAACCCGCTCGCCTCGGACCACCCGGCGAGCCGATGATCGCCGGCCACCGGTGACCAGGCTCCCGGACCCATCCTGCAGCCGTCGTCGAGGTCGCCGGCCACGTCGCCGGACGCGGCGTCGAGGACGCGGAGCGCCTGGCGCTCGATGTCGCCTCGCTCCGCATGCCGGATGCACACGAGCCTGGCGTCGGCCGAGAGCCCGCCACGGCCCTGGGGCCACTCCGAACCGACGCCGGCGGCGCGCTCGTGGCGGTAGAGCCGTCGGGACGGCGCTCCCTCGAGGGACGCGTACACGCGGTAGTCCTCGTCGGTCGTCAGCCCCACGGCGACGCCGCCCGGCACGAGCGAGAGGCCGCTCGGCCACCCGTCGGGCACATCGGGAAGGAGCGGCCCGGCCTCGCCGCCGGCGAACGGCGTGACCATCCAACGGCCGCGCTCGTCGCCGAGCGCGTCGTGCCACCACACGACCCCCGAGCCGTCGGGAAGGACGTGAACCTCCTCGGCGCCGACGCCGCTCGTCGACGCGAGCACGCGTTGACCGGTCGTCGGATGCCAGGACCACGCCTGCCACGAGCCGCTCTCGTTCGTGACGACGCCCCATCGATCCGGCGCATGGGAGGCCCACGCGAGATCGAGGATCCGGGGCACGGTGAAGCGGCGCTTCCAGGCGGGTTCCCCGCTCACGCGGCGCTCCTTCCGGGTCGGGTCCGCCGAAGGTTACCCGGGTCGCGGGGGCTGCCCGAGCCGATCGGGCCATCCAGGTGGTGGTGGGCGATCCCGGGTCGGCTTGCCACCCGCCGCGGACGCTGCCTAGAATCGTTAGCACTCGAACCTGTCGAGTGCTAGCAGTCCACAGGTCAGCCTGAGAAGACCATCCGGTCGGATGCAACCCTCAGATCGATAACCGAAGGGAGGAAGGGATGGCTCCGAAGCTCATCACCTTCGACGAGGAAGCCCGGCGAGCGCTCGAGCGCGGCATGGACCAGCTCGCGAACGCCGTGAAGATCACGCTCGGCCCCAAGGGGCGCAACGTGGTCCTGGAGAAGAAGTGGGGTGCCCCCACGATCACGAACGACGGCGTCTCGATCGCCAAGGAGATCGAGCTCGAAGACCCGATGGAGAAGGTCGGTGCCGAGCTCGTCAAGGAGGTCGCGAAGAAGACCGACGACGTCGCCGGTGACGGGACGACGACCGCGACGGTTCTCGCTCAGGCGATCGTCAAGGAGGGCCTGCGCAACGTCGCGGCCGGCGCCAACCCGATGTCGCTGAAGCGCGGCATCGAGCGTGCCGTCGAGCTCGCCGTCGAGTCGATCAAGAACCAATCGAAGGATGTCGACTCGAAGGAAGAGATCGCGAACGTCGGCGCGATCAGCGCAGCCGACCCAGAGATCGGCGAGAAGATCGCTGAGGCCGTGGACAAGGTCGGCAAGGACGGCGTCATCACCGTCGAGGAGTCGAACACCTTCGGCATGGAGCTCGAGTTCACCGAGGGGATGCGATTCGACAAGGGGTACATCTCGCCGTACTTCATCACCGACCCCGAGCGGATGGAGGCGGTCCTCGATGAGCCGTACATCCTGATCGCGAACCAGAAGGTCAGCGCCGTGAAGGATCTCCTGCCGGTGCTCGAGAAGGTCATGCAGGCCGGCAAGCCGGTGCTCATCCTTTCCGAGGACGTCGAGGGAGAGGCGCTCGCCACGCTCGTCGTGAACAAGATCCGCGGCACGTTCAAGAGCGCGGCCGTCAAGGCGCCGGGCTTCGGCGACCGACGCAAGGCGATGTTGCAGGACATCGCGATCCTGACGGGCGGCCAGGTGATCTCGGAGGAGGTCGGTCTCAAGCTCGAGAGCGCCACGATCGACCTGCTCGGCACCGCCCGCAAGGTCGTCGTCACGAAGGACGAGACGACGATCGTCGAGGGCGGCGGCAACGACGCCGATATCCAGGGTCGGATCAACCAGATCAAGAGCGAGATCGAGAAGACCGACTCCGACTACGACCGCGAGAAGCTGCAGGAGCGCCTGGCGAAGCTGTCGGGTGGCGTCGCGGTGATCAAGGTCGGCGCGGCCACCGAGGTCGAGCTCAAGGAGAAGAAGCACCGCATCGAGGACGCCGTGCAGTCGACGAAGGCTGCGGTCGAGGAGGGCATCGTTCCCGGCGGCGGCGTCGCCCTGCTGAACGCGCAGGGCGCGCTTGACAAGGTCGACCTCGACGCCGACGAGGCCACCGGTGCCGCGATCGTGCGCCGCGCGCTCGAAGAGCCGCTGAAGCAGATCGCGTTGAACGCGGGGCTCGAGGGCGGCGTGATCATCGAGAAGGTCCGCGCCTTGCCCGAGGGTCATGGCTTGAACGCGGCCACCGGTGACTACGGCGACATGGTGAAGTTCGGTGTCGTCGATCCCGCGAAGGTCACGCGCTCAGCGCTGCAGAACGCGGCCAGCATCGCGGCGCTGTTCCTCACGACCGAAGCCATCATCGCCGAGAAGCCCGAGAAGCAGCCGGCGATGCCGGCCGGCGGGGGCATGCCCGGCGGCGACATGGACTTCTGAGTCCACCGTCGCTCGCAGCATCTCGAACGGGGGCCCTTGGGCCCCCGTTCCGCGTGCAGCCCTGGTTGACCCTTCAGGCCCGCGCCGGGCAGGATGCGCTCCACCGCCAGGGGCGCCGGCGGCGCCGAGGGGAGGGAGAGGGTGGCCAGGGTCACCGAGACGGCGCGCGTGTACCGCACGATCCTGCGGAACCCATCGCTCCGCCGGGTGCTGCTCGCGTTCTTCGCGTTCAACGCGCAAGAAAGCGGCGTCTGGATCGCGATCGTCGTCTATGCGTATGACCGGGGCGGGGCGGCGACGGCCGGCGTCGTCGCGATCGCCCAACTGATCCCCTCCGCCCTGGTTGCGCCGCTCGCCTCGGTGGTGGGCGATCGGCTCCGGCGGGACCGAGCCCTCGCGCTCGGCTACGCGATCCAAGCGGCGGCCAACGTCGCGTGCGGGCTCGCCTTGTGGCTCGCCCCCCCGTTCGTCGTGTACGCGACCGCCGTGGTCGCCGCCTGCGCGGTGACCTTCACGCGACCTGTCCACCACGCGATCCTGCCGGATCTGTCCGAGACGCCCGAGGAGCTCACGGCGGCGAACTCCGTCTCCAGCTCGGTCGAGGGACTGGGGATGCTGGTGGGACCGTTGCTCGCGGCCGCGGTCCTCACGACGGCGGGGGCAGGAGCCGTTCTGGGGCTGTTCGCCGCGACGTCGTTCCTCGGCGCCATGACGGTGATCCGGCTCCGCCTCCTGGGGAGTCCCGTTCCGGCGCAGGTGCCCGCTGAGGCACCGTCCGATCTCGTCCGGGGCGCGGCCGAGGGGCTCCGTGAGTTGCGGCGCGAGCCGGGCGCGTCGACGCTCACGCTGCTCGGCGCCTCGCAGTTCTTCGTGCTCGGCTTGCTCGACGTCTTCTGTGCTCTCCTCGCGATCGACGTCCTCGAGACGGGGAGGCAGGGGGCGGGCCTGCTCGCATCCGCGGTGGGCGTTGGTGGCCTGGCGGGTGCGGCCGCCACCTTCGTGCTCGTGGGCCGCCGCCGTCTCGCACCGCCGATCCTGTTCGGCCTCCTCGTCACGGGGGCCGCGATGGCGGCGGTGGCGGTCGTGACGGATATGGGTGGGGCGCTCGTCCTGCTCGTGCTCTGCGGCGCGGGGCGGAGCTTCTTCGACGTCGCCACGCGGACCCTTCTCCAGCGGACCGTGAAGGACGAGGTGCTCGCGCGGGTCTTCGGCGTGCAGGAGGCGCTCGTCATGATCGTGCTTGCGGTCGGCTCGGCGGCGGCTCCGCTGCTCGTCGCCGCGTTCGGGGAGCGGGGTGCGTTCGTGGCGGCGGGGGCGGTGCTCCCACTGTTCGGGATCGCGTCTCTCGCGACGCTCCGGGCCGCCGACCGCAGCGCCGACGTGCCCGACCCGATGCGGCTCGAGCTCCTCGGCTCGATCGATCTGTTCCGACCGCTCGCCCAGCCCGCGATCGAACAGCTGGCCCGCGATCTCGTGCCGTCGACCGCCTCGCCTGATGGCGTCGTCATCGTCGAGGGCGACGTCGGCGACCGCTTCTATGTGCTCGCAGAAGGCGAGGCGGTCGTGACCGTCGGTGGTCGCGAGGTGGCGAGGCTCGGCCCGGGCGACTACATCGGCGAGATCGCACTCCTGCGCGACGTGCCTCGTACCGCCACCGTCACGGCGACGACCGCCCTGAAGCTCTTCAGCCTCGAGCGCGCCGAGTTCCTCGGCGCCGTCGCCGGTCATCGACCCAGCGCGGCGGCCGCCGAGGCCGCGGTCGATCGCCGGCTCGCCGAGCTCGACCGCTCGGATGCGGCCGGCGGCTGATCCGGGGACCGGTACTCGGTTGGGCCCGCACGTCGCGCGTGGCAGGATGATGCGCCATGGCGACCGTGCACGAGCAACGCATCTCGATCCGCTGGCGTGACGTCGACAGCTACGGTCACGTCAACAACGCGGTCTATCTCACGTACCTCGAGGAGGCGCGCGACGCCTGGGTGCGCGAGGTGATGGGACCCGACTTCAACTTCGTGATCGTCCGGGTCGCGATCGACTATCGGACCGAGCTCGTGCTCGAGGACGCCGTGGCCGTCGTACGGTGCACCGGGGCCGGGTACGGTCGTTCCAGCATCCGGACGAGCGAACAGGTGTGCAAGGGCGACGGCACGGTGGCGGCCGAAGCCGAGTCGGTGATCGTTGCGCACGACGCCGACGCGAAGAAGGCGCGGCCGCTCACGGAAGCGGAGCAGGCGACGCTCGATGCCGCGCTCAGGTCGTGATGCGGCGGCCGAACTCGAAGTGGTCGCGGTACCAACCCGAGCCGACCCACATCAACGTGACGCCGGCGGGTGAATTCGACGAGTCGAGCGCCCAGCCGTTGCCGACGTAGACGTCGACGTGGTCGACCACACCGTCGCGGTCGCCGTCGTAGAACATCAGGTCACCGGGATCCAGCTCTTGGAAGCGGAGCCGGTTCCGCGTTGCGCCGGCCATCGACGCGGAGCTTCGTTCCGGGAGGGACCAACCGCGATAGGGGCGTGGAGGCGCGACCTGCCAGGCCGAGCCGTCGTTGCGACGCATCAGCCACCACGCGAAGCCCGAGCAATCGAAGCCGGGGATCGACTGCCCGCCGAGCGCCGAGGGCGCCTTCTCCTTCAGCCCCCATTCGCCACCCCAGACGTACGGGAAGCCGGCGAACCGCACGCCCCAGCTCACGATGGCGCGCCGGGCGTCGCCCATGCGCGGGAGTTCCACCTCGGCGTACTGGTCGAGCAGGTACGGGATCGTGGAGGTCGAGGCGACGGACGCCGCCCGCGAGAGCGAATAGGCGACCTGCGCACGCGTCAACGGCGTCCAGGGGTTCACATCGTGGTCCTCGTATTGACTCGGGTACCGAAGGTTGAGCCGCAGGGCGAGCACGTTCGTGCCGAAGGTGCCGGGGGTCTTGAAGCCCTTCCCGTCGGCGGTGTGGATCGCGTTCAGCTCACGCACGGCGGGACGCAAGCCGATCGCGAGCACGAGCGCGCGGTGGACCGCGTTGGTCGTCACGGGATCGTTCGGTCGGAACGATCGGCCCGACGTCGTCATCCAGCCTCTCGAGACGGCGACGTTGGCGGACGACCAGAAGCGCGACGAGGTCTCGAGATCGTCGAACCCCAGTGCAGGGTCGGGGGAGTCGCTCGGGGCGAAAGCCCTCACGACCGCACGCGCGAAATGACGTCGGGACTCGAGGCGGTCGGGCTTGAACGGGTACGTGCCGTCGTCGAGCGCCTCGTAATCACGCATCCAGTTCCGGGCGCCGGCGACGTGATCGATCGCGGATCGCGCCCAGGCATGGGCACCGGTGACGTCGGCCCATTCGATGGACGCCCGTTGCAGCGTGGGGGCCATGGTGGCCGCCACCGGTGGGATGCCCGTGCCCTCGTCGCCGCCGGCGTAGGGACCCTGGGCAGCGTTCGCGACCGGGCCGAGCGGAAGCAACAGCGCGACGACGACCGCGACCAACGCGGACCGCAGGAGCGATCGAGCGACGGCACGTGCATCCGGGCGCGCACGACGCATCGTTCCCCCCGGAGCCATGGTTCGATCGTCGGCAGGGCGGAGGCGTTCCTTGAACCTGCGGGAGGGGGGCCGCATCCGGGGCACCGTAGGTGCTATCGGGCGGCCCCGCATCCGCACAGGTGAGCCCCGGTACGGTAGGGGCATGTTCGACGAACGGACCGCCGTGGTGAGGGAGCTCCGTCCCCTCGCGATCCACGGGATGGCCTACGTCGACATCGTGCTCACGCTGGAGGACGGAAAGGCCCTGTCGGCCCGCCTGGGGCCCGAGGCGGTGCCGCAAGGACTCTCGGTCGGTGACCGGGTCGTCGCGGTCACCGTGCTGGCCAACGTGATCGAGCTCCGCCCGATGCACGAGGGGCCGCCGGAGGGGACCGAGCCCACCGGCTGATGACTAGTCGCGAGGGCCCTCGCCTCGCACCGCCTCGACGTGCGTGAGCGCCTCCCGGAGGTCCGCGAGCCAGTCCTCCTGACGTTCGGCCACCAGGCGGACGCACCAGGCGAGCGCGTGCGATCGACTGCGCGCGACGCCGGCCTCCACGAGCGTGTCCAACACGCGACGCTCGGGCATCCGTAGCCGCGTCATCGCCGGAACCGACACCGTCGTGAAGAGGTGGCGCTGGTCGCCGCACACGGCACCCCAGCTCACCTTCCTGCCGAAACGTCGTTCGGCCTCGTCGGCGACCCGCATCCGATGTTGCCGCGTGTCCTCACGGAATCCCTGGATGCGAGCCGTGAGCGCGGCCCCCTTGGTCTCCGCCGACGCGTCGGCGGGAACCTCGGGTTCGGCGAGCGTGCCGACGACGAGGATCTCCTCCCGGTCCGCGCTCACCTCGGGTGCGCCGGCGAACCAGTCGGTCGGAAGGCGGCCGGCGAACCAGCCCTGCAGGTGTTCCTGAGCACTCTCATCTTTCGTCATGCAAGTGAGATTACATCATTACACACCTACGTCAAGGGCTGGCTTTGCAAAGCCTTAAGGGCTCAAGGGCTCAAGGGCCTCAAGGGCCGGCAGGCAAGCGACGGGCAAGGCCTCGAACAGGCCCGGGAAGGGACGAGGTGTACCCTCACCGCACCATGCAGCCGGTTCCCGAAGAGGTCGGCGAGGTCTCGCCCGAGGAGCGCGAGATCGCCGAGGCGATCGCCGCCGAAGCCGGGTGGATACGCGACCTGCTCGGATCGCTCGTCTCGGTAGACACGACGCTCGGACGCGAGGAACCCGGCCAGGAGATCGTCCGCGACGCCCTCCGTGACCTCGGGCTCGAACCCGTCGACATCGGGATGGACGCCGATGCCCTCCGCGCCCATCCGCTGCATTCGCCCTTCGACTGGGACGTCTCGACGAAGCGGAACGTCGTCGCGAGATGGGGGGCCGAGGGATCCGGTGGCGGCCGGTCGCTGATCCTGAACGGCCACGTCGACGTGGTGAGCCCCGAGCCGCGGTCGCAGTGGTCGACGGATCCGTTCGTCCCTGGCGGCGACGGCGAGTGGCTCACAGGTCGCGGATCCGGCGACATGAAGGGGGGTCTTGCCGCGATGTTCGGGGCCGTCCGCGGCTTGCGGAAGCTGGGGATGACGCTGCATGCTCCGGTCCATCTCCAATCCGTCGTCGAGGAGGAGATCACGGGCAACGGCACCCTCGCGTGTCTGCTCGCCGGCCACACGGCCGACGCCGCCGTGATCGCGGAGCCGTTCGGCCCGGCGGTCACCACCTCCCAGGTCGGGGTGCTGTGGTTCCGGCTGCGGGTCACCGGCCTCGCGGGGCACGCGGCCGATGGTCCGGGCGCCGCGAACCCGATCGAGCAGAGCCTCTCGATGATCCAGGCGTTCCGCGTGCTCGAAACCGAGCTCAACGAGGCGCCGCCGTCTCCGTACGACGCGTACGAGCATCCGATCGGGTTGAACGTCGGCGCGATCCACGGGGGCGACTGGGCATCGACGTTCCCCGGCGAGGTCGTCACCGACTTCCGGATCGCCCTGTACCCGGGCATGCGAGTGCGCGATCTCCAGGACAGGATCGAAACGATCGTCGCCGAGGCCGCCGCCGCCGATCCGGGCGCGCTCAGCCCGCCGGCGGTCGAGTACCGGGGGTTCGCCTGCGAGGGCTACGAGATCGCGAACGATCATCCGCTCGTCACCACGCTCGCCGGCGCCTATGCGCGGCAGACCGGCGGCGCACCTGCCCTCGTCGCCACGACCGGCACGACCGATGCGCGGATCTTCGGCGGGAGCGGCATCCCGGCGGTGTGCTTCGGACCGTTCGCCGAACACGCGCATGGCGTCGGCGAGCGGGCGTACCTTCCCTCGGTCGTGCAGACCGCGCAGGTGCTCGGTCTGTTCATCCGCGACTGGTGCGGGTCGTGAGCCCCGACACGGGTGAGCCACCGGTCGCCGGGGCCGCTCGCGATGCGGTGCGGGAGCGAGCGACCGTCAACGTGATCACGACGAAGCCGCTGCGAGGGATCCCGGAGATCCGTCGCTTCTTCCGCACCAACGAGACGCCGATCTATTTCATCTCGGCGACGGCGTTCAACCTCCTCGGGATCGATCGCTGGGTCCGCCATTTCCGTTTCGTGAACTACTACGATTCCTTCGACGGCTGGCATCCCAACGTGATCGCACCGAAGGAGCAGACGCCCAGGGGGTTCTCCTCGATCGAGGAGATCTGCAACTACCTGCTGGGGCACAAGGAGATCGTGGACGTCGTTCGCGAGCGCGGGCCGGGCGTGTGCGCGTTCCTGATGTTCGACGAGGAGACGGAGGCGCTCGCCGAGGAGCTCGGCCTGCGGGTCGCGTTTCCGTCCGCGTCTCTGCGCCATCGACTGGACTCGAAGATCGAGACGACGCGCCTGGGGGACGAGGCGGGGGTCCCGAGCGTGCCCAACACGATGGGCCGGGCCTCGAGCTATCGGGCGCTCGTCGACCTGGCGACGGCGGCGGGCCTGGGGGAGGACCTCGTCGTCCAGACCCCGTACGGTGATTCGGGCCAGACCACGTTCTTCGTCGCATCCGAGGAGGACTGGCGCGACTGCGAGGACAAGGTCGTGGGTCACGATCTCAAGGTCATGACCCGCATCGAGCCTCGGGAGCTCGCGATCGAGGGGGTCATCACCCGTCACGGCACCCTCGTGGGTCCCCTCATGGCCGAGCTCACCGGGTTCCCCGAGCTCACGCCGTACGACGGTGGCTGGTGTGGCAACGATGTCTCACCCGACGTGCTCACCGAGACGCAGCGGCGGGTGGCCCGCGAGCGCACGGTCGCCTTCGGCGAGCGCTTGCGGCAGGACGGCTACCGCGGGTACTTCGAGCTCGACTTCCTGCTCGACGCCCAGACGGGCGAGCTGTGGCTCGGCGAGCTGAACCCGCGTGTTACCGGTGCGTCGTCGATCACCAACGTCACCGCGGTTGCCTACGGCGACATGCCCTTGTTCTTGTTCCACCTGCTCGAGTTCATGGACGTCGACTTCGAGTTCGACGTCGACGAGCTCAACGAGCGCTGGGCCCAGGTGCAGAGCCTCGACGAGTGGACCCAGTTCATCCTGAAGCAGACCGAGGACGTGACGGAGCTGATCACGGAGGCCCCGACGTCGGGCATCTGGCGGGTGGATCGGGGGGGTTCGATCGGGTTCGCGCGCCGCGACACCGACTGGCACTCGGTCGCCGACGCGTCGGAGGCGTTCTACCTGCGGATCGCGGGTCCCGGGCAATATCGGTACCCCGGCGCGGACCTCGGGATCATGGTGGCGCGCGGCCGGTTCATGAGTGAGGAGCACCGATTGCTCGATCGCGCCCGCGACTGGATCACCGGGATCAAGGGGCAGTTCCGTTCGGTGCCGCCGGAGGAGGGATCGCCCCCGATCGTGCACGAACCCGAGCCCTTCGGCTTCAAGATGTTGTGAGGACGACGATGCAGATGCTGCCCTTCACGTTCCGCGCGCTCGAGGAGCTCGAGCTCGGGCCCGTCTGGGCATCGGTGTTCGCGGAGCGCTGGCCGCATTACCAGACATGGTTCCTGCGGGAAGGCGAATCCGCACGTCCGTCATACGCGACGAGTGTGCGGATGCTCCGCGCCCACATGCCGGAGCTGCTGCCCGCGTACGAGCGCGTGGTGGAGCTCGCGGGTGGGGGTGATCTCGCCGCGCGGATGCTCTCCCTCTACAAGCCGCCTCCGTACCTCGCAGCGTGCTCCCAGGGCGTGTGGACCCGCGAAGGCGGGCCGATGCTCGTGCGGAACTACGACTACGCGCCGAGCCGGTTCGAGGGTCTGTTCTGGCATACGCGCCTCCTCGATCGCCGCGTGATGGGCACGAGCGATTGCCTGTGGGGTCTCCTCGACGGGATGAACGACGCGGGGCTTGCGGTCTCGCTCACGTTCGGGGGGCGACGCGTCCTCGGCGACGGGTTCGGCATCCCGATCGTCGTGCGGTACCTGCTCGAGGTCTGCGAGCGCGCCGAGGAGGCCCGTGCGGTCCTGGCGCGGCTCCCGTACGCGCTCAGCCACAACCTGACGATCGTCGACCGATCGGGCGAGGTGCTCACCGCGTACCTGTCGCCCGATCGCGAGCCGATCTTCCGTGCGTTCCCTGCGGCGACGAACCACCAGGGGATCGTGGAGTGGCCGGAACAAGCGAAGGCGACCCGGACGATCGAGCGGGAGCGTCGCATCGTCGAGCTGCTGCAGGACCGCGCCGTCGATGCACGCGCGTTCGCCGACAGCTTCCTGCGCGCACCGTTGTTCTCCACGGCCTACGCGCACGGCTTCGGCACGCTCTATACCGCCGTGTACCGGATCGCCGACGGCGCGGTGGACCTCCGATGGCCGGCGAGCTCGTGGACGCAGGCGTTCGACGCGTTCGTGCCCGGCGAGCACGTGGAGGTGCTGGCGGAGCCCGCGTTCGCGAGCGAGCCCCCCGCCTGATGCGGAGCGAGATCGTCCGGCTGCGGACCGGTGAACGATCGGTCACCGACCTGACGCCGCAGGTGGCGGCGTTCGCCCGGCTGGCCGACGGCGACGGACTCGTGCACGTGTTCGCCCCGCACGCGACCGCGGGCCTCGCGCTGATCGAGACGGGGAGCGGGTCCGAGGCGGACCTCGCCGACACGCTCGAGCGGCTGCTCCCTCGCGAGGATGTCTACACGCATCGGCACGGTTCGGTGGGTCACGGAGGCGACCACGTGCTGCCCGCGATCATCGCGCCGTCGATCGTGCTGCCGGTCATCGCCGGTGAGCTCCAGCTCGGCACCTGGCAATCGGTCGTGCTCGTCGACCCGAACCGCGACAACCCCGAGCGCATGGTACGGCTGAGCTTCGTCACCGGGTGAGCATCCGTCGCGGGCGGGGAGTGCCGTCAGGGCAACATCCGTCGGGTGGGCTACCCTGGTGCACCCGTGCGTTCGATCGAGATCGCCGACCGCGTCGCGTCGGTGCTGGAGCTCCTCGCGGCCACCCCCGACGGGATGAGCGTGTCGGAGGTGGCCCGCGCCGTCGGCGTGCACAAGACGACCGCCTCGCGCCTGCTCGGCACCCTCGCGGCCCGAGGGCTCGTCGAGCGGGACCCGGGCACCCGCCGTTACGGGCTGGGCACGGTCATCCTCAGTCTCGCCGGCTCCGCGATCGTCAGGCTGCCGGTCGTGAGCCAGGCGCGACCGGAGCTCGAACGACTCAGCGGCTTGACGGCAGAAACCGTGAACCTCGCGATCCTCGACGGACGGCACGTGGTGTACATCGATCAGGTCACGCCGCGGCAGGCGGTGGTGATGGCGAACTGGGTGGGTCGCCGCAGTCCCGTGCACGCGAGCTCGAGCGGCAAGGTCCTGCTCGCCTTCGGCGAGGAACGCGCGACCGAGGCCGTCGTGTCCCAGCGGCTCGAACGCCTCACCTCGCACACGGTCACCGATCGCACGCGCCTGCGCCGCATCCTCGCGGAGACCCGCAAGCAAGGCTACGCGCGGAGCACGAGCGAACTCGAGGAGGGACTGGTCTCGATCGCGGCGCCCGTGCTCGTCGACGGACGCGCGGTGGCGGCCGTCAGCATCTCGGGACCGACCTTTCGGATCCCCGCCCGCGACCAGCCCCGGCTCGCGTCCCTCTCGATCGACGCCGCCGCGGCGATCTCCCATCGGATGGCCGGTCGGATCGCCCCGTGAACCCGGCGGACGGCCGTTAGAGGTACTGGCCGGGCGCCCGTTCGCCGGCGGCCGGCGGTGAGGCCACGGCCTGCACGTCGCGCTCGCGGAGCAGCACCAGGTCCTCGCCGTCGAGCTCGACCTCGAGGCCGGATTGCGGGAGGAACAGCACCCGGTCGCCGACCTTCGCCACCCGCACGTCGGGGCCGACGAGATGGACGTCGGCCCACGAGAGCCGCTTCGGCGCCGGCGCAGCGGTGGCCGGGATCAACAGACCTGCGTTCGTCGTACGTTCGCCGTTGCCCGGGACGCGCACCACGAGCCGATCGCCGGTGAGTCGGATCTCCGGAGGATGGGTGGGGTCGCTGCGGGGCGGGGAGGATCGAGCCACGGCCAGAGTGTAGCGACGGCAGCCTGTACGATGTGCGGCCGATGGTAGCGCGCCGATGAAAGCGAAGAAGCTGCTCGACGAAGCGGTCCGCGAGTTGAAGGCGACGCCGTCGATCGATCACTGGCAGAAGGGTCGCGAGCGGATCGAGGCAGAGGATCTCCTTGCCCACGTGATGGGTGGAAGGGAGCCCCGCCCCTCCGACGACGTGTCGTCGAAGGCCGTGACGAAGTTCCGCGTGCTCGTCGACCGGCGCGTGGCGGGCGAGCCGATCCCGTACATCAAGGGGTTCACGGACTTCCGCGGACTCGAGCTGAAGGTGACGCACGGGGTCTTCGTCCCTCGCGATTCCTCGGAGTTCCTCGCCGAGCAGGCGGTCCGCCGCCTCCGCAAGCGGAAGGCACCCATCCACGTGGACCTCGCGACCGGCCTCGGTACGATCGCGCTCGCCGTCGCGAACGAAGTGCCTCACGCGAAGGTGTACGGCGCGGATCTGTCGCAGGAGGCGGTCGCGCTCGCGCGGAAGAACGCGAAGCGGCTCGATCTCCGCGCTCGGTTCGTGGTCGGTGACCTGTTCGGCGGCCTCCCCGCGAAGCTCCGTGGCACGGTCGATGTGCTCACGATCCACCCTCCCTACGTGGCGGCCGATGAGATCGAGGACCTTCCCGATGAGATCAAGGCATGGGAGCCGGTGCACACGCTCACCGACCACAGCGCCGACGGGATGGGGCTCGTCGACCGAACGGTCGACGAGGGACCTGCCTGGCTCCGCCGGTCGGGGTGGCTCCTGATCGAGACGGACCCGGACCGCGCGCGCGACGTGAAGAAGGCGATGCGACGGGGTGGGTTCCGCAGCGTCGAGAGCACGAAGGGTGGCGAGCTCAAGGTCACGAGGGTGATCGTCGGGAGGCGGCCCTCGTGACGCGGGTCTCGTTCGACGACGGTCATCGGGCATGACGCCGCCACGGGTCGAGCCCTACGGGACCTGGTCCTCACCGATCGACGCCACGATGCTTGCGAGCGACGCCGTCGAACTCAGCGAGGTGCACGTCGACGAGGGGGTCGCCTACTGGATCGAGCGGCGGCCGGTCGAAGGAAGGTCGGTGCTCGTTCGCGGCGACCCGTTCGGTGCGCCGACCGACGTGACGCCTCCGGGATTCGACGTGCGTTCCCGGGTGCATGAATACGGCGGCGGCGCGCACACCGTCCACCGAGGGAAGGTGTTCTTCTCCAACGATGCCGATCGCCGGCTCTACCGGCAGGAGCCGAACGCCGATCCCGTCCCGATCACGCCGGACACCGGTGGACGCCGTCGCTTCGCCGACGGGGTCCTCACGGCCGACGGTCGATGGTGGATCGGTGTGCGCGAGCGTCACGAAGGGGGCCGCAACGTCGACGTCGTGAACGAGCTCGTCGTCGTGGCGACCGACGGCGCCGACGCCGACGCCGGCTCGGAGGGGCCGCGCACGATCGCGGGCGGCCGCGACTTCTACGCGTCGCCCCGGATCGCACCGGGCGGCTCGCGCCTGTCGTTCCTGGCGTGGGACCTGCCGTGGATGCCGTGGGACGGCAACGAGCTGTTCGTCGCCGACCTCGAGGACGACGGCACGCTCGCCCGCGTCGACCACGTCGCCGGCGAGGGCGGCAAGGAGTCGATCTGGCAGCCCACCTGGGGTCCGGGCGGCGACCTCGTGTTCGCGAGCGACCGCTCCGGCTGGTGGAACCTCGAGCGGATCCGCGGCGGCACCGCCGGTGGCTCGCGCGAGGTCCTGCACGCCGCCGAGGCGGAGTTCGGGTATCCGCAGTGGAGCCTCGGCGACCGATCCTTCGCGTTCCTGGGCGACGGGAGGATCGCCTGCTGGTACGACCGCGAGGGTCGCTCCCATCTCGCCGTGCTCGATCCCGACACCGGGGAGCTCCTCGACCTGGATCTGCCGCAGGACGCCTTCGAGTGGGGACCGACGATCGCCGCCGAGGGGTCGGTGATCGTCTTCGCCGCCGGCGCTGCCACGATCGCGAACCAGGTCGTCTGGCTCGACTTCGAGGCGCGTTCGGTCGAGGTCCTGCGCGAGAGCACGGGCGTCGCCGTCGATGTGGCCTACCTGTCCGTGCCCCGCCCGGTCGCGTTCACGACCCGCGACGGCGCGACCGCGCACGCGCTCTTCTACGAGCCCTCGCATCCGGAGGTGGCCGGTCCGCCCGACGAGCGCCCACCGCTGATCGTCATGAGCCACGGCGGTCCGACCGCCAACGCCACCTCGATCCTCGACCTCGGGACCCAGTACTGGACGTCCCGGGGGTTCGCCGTCGTCGACGTGAATTACGGCGGTTCCACCGGCTACGGGCGAGCGTACCGGCAGCGCCTCAACGGCAACTGGGGTGTGGTGGACCTGCACGACTGCCTCGACGCGGCGCGGTTCTTCATCGACCGGGGGGAGGTCGACGGCGACCGGCTGCTGATCCGAGGCGGAAGCGCCGGCGGCTACACGACGGTCTGCGCCCTCACGTTCACCGACGTCTTCGCGGCGGGCGCGTCCTACTACGGGATCGCCGATCTCGAGCTGTTCGCGACCGGCGACACCCACAAGTTCGAGGCTCGGTACGAACACACGCTGATCGGGCCGTGGCCGGAGGCGGCCGACGTCTATCGAGCGCGAAGCCCGATCCACTCGGTCGACCTACTGGCCACCCCGATGCTCGTGCTCCAGGGAGCCGACGACGAGGTGGTGCCGCCGTCGCAGGCCGAGCTGATCGTCGGCGCGCTCCGTGCCAAGGGGCTCCCGCACGCCTACCTCTTGTTCGAGGGCGAGGGGCACGGGTTCCGCAAGGCCGAGACGATCGCCCGCGCGCGCGAGGCCGAGCTCTCGTTCTACGCGCAGGTGCTCGGCTTCGAGCCGGGCGATCCCGTGCCTCGTCTCGCGATCGAGCACGCGGCGCCGACCTGAGCTCGGGGCCGCGTGCGTTCGAGCACCCGCGTGAGGGGGGGTCCGCGGGGGGCCGGGCGAACCCGGCCCCCCGCGCCGAAGAGGGGGCGCGACCTCTCGGCGGACCCATGTTCCCGGCCGCGGGTGAACACGCGGTGACGAGGCCGGGTCGGCCGCTTGAACGCTGAGAGGTCAGCCGCCGATCATCGACATGCTGCGCGCGGGCTGCACGAAGTCGGGCTGGTTGATGCGATGCCCCGACCACTTGGTCCACACACCGCCGCGGATCAGCCCGATGAGCTCGGCGTCGGAGGCGCCAGCCCGCAGCGGTTCCCGCAGGTCGGTTTCGCCGAGCGCGAACAGGCAGTTCCGGAGCTGACCCTCGGCGGTGAGGCGGAGCCGATTGCACGAATCGCAGAACGGTTCCGTCACGCTCGGGATGACGCCGATGCGACCGGGCGCGCCGTCGACGAATCGATACGTCGTCGCGGGCTCGTTCGTCGGCCCGTCGGGTTCCAGCGGATGCGCCGCGTCGATCGCCTGGAGGATCCGCGCGGCGGGCACGACCTTGCCGCGTTCCCATGCGTGCTCGGCGTCGAGGGGCATATATTCGATGAAGCGCACCTCGTAGCCGGTCTCGCGCGCCCATCGAGCGAAGTCGACGACCTCGTCGTCGTTCGTCCCGCCGATCACGACGCAGTTGATCTTGATCGGGGTGAGGCCCGCGGCGCCGGCGGCCCGGAGCCCGGCGAGCACCTTCTCGAGCGCGTCGCGTCGCGTCATCTCGGTGAACCGGTGCCGCAGGAGCGAGTCGCACGAGACCGTGGCTCGGTCGACGCCGGCCTCGGCGAGCGGGGTCGCCAGCCGGTCGAGCAGGACGCCGTTCGTCGTGATCGACATGTCGAGGTTGGGCCCGACCTCCCGGAACATCCCGACGAGGGTCGGAAGATCGGTCCGGACCGTGGGCTCGCCACCGGTGATCTTGATGGAACGCACGCCGAGCCCGACGAACAGACCCAAGAGCCGGGTGAGCTCCTCGAAGGTGAGGAGCTCCTCGCGGGGAAGCCACGCCAGACCGTCGGCCGGCATGCAGTACGTGCAGCGGAAGTTGCACCGGTCGGTCACCGAGACCCGAAGGTCGTCGGCGACGCGGCCGAAGGTGTCGACGAGTGGCCCCTCGCTCGGGGGTGTGGTCGGCGGGGAAGGAGCCGGATCGGCCATCGCGGGACCAGCCTACTCGCCCGCCCCGAACGGGCGCGGGCCGCGCTCCCGGTGGACGCGTCGTGGTGCGGGCGTGCTCTCAGACCGGCAGGGAGGCCTTCAGGTCGGACAGGGCGGCCGCGAGCGCGTCGCCCCGACCGGTGCCGGCCTCGATCCGTCGTTGCACGCTCATCCCGACGAGGAACGACGCGAGCGGGGTGACCTTCCGCTCGACGCCGTGCGCGACATCCCTGGCCGCGTCGAGCAGGTCCGTCGTCTCGTCGGGTCCCAGGGGATCGACGCCGAATGTTTCGGCGAGCTGGTCGAGCCACTCCATGGGTGCTGGTCTCCTCGAAGTCGGGGTCGGGCCTGATCGAGGTCCAGCCTAGCCTCGCCCCGCGCCGCCGCGGCGAGCCCCCGCCGGGGCTGGTATCCATAGGGCGTGCACGTCTTGATCCTGTACGAGACCCGTCGAGGGTTCACGTTGACCGTCGCACGCGCGATCCGCGACGAGCTGCGCGCCAGGGGCCACCTGGCAACGACCGCCCCGATCCGGAGCGTCGACGTCGGCACCGTCGCGTCCGCCGACGCGTTCGTGGTCGGCAGCTGGACGCAGGGGCTGGTCGTCGCGAAGGTGGGCCCGGCGGCCGGCGCCCTCGAGGGGATCGACGCCCTGCCGCCGCTCGACGGCCGCCCGGCGGCGGTGTTCTGCACGTGCGACGTGGCGCCGCGTGGCACCCTCGACGTGCTCACGGCCCGGCTCGCCCGCAAGCGCGCCCGCGTGCTCGTCGCGTACGCGTTCACGCGCAAGAAGAGCCTGACGCAGGTGCCCGCCTACGTGGATCTCGTCCTCGCCGAGATCGGCACCGTCGCCGCCGACGCCTGACCCGGGTGCGTCCCGATCGGCCCGTGGGAGGATGAGGCCATGCCGCCCGTGCGAGCCTCGGTGCTCACCGTTTCCGACGGCGTGAGCCACGGGACCCGCGACGATGCATCGGGAGATCTGGCCGACTCGATGCTTCGCGCCGCGGGGTTCGACGTCGCCACCCGCGTCGTCGTGCCCGACGAGCGCGCCGAGATCGAGGGCGCGCTCCGGGAACTCGGCGAACACCACGCGCTCGTCGTGACGACCGGGGGCACCGGCTTCGGTCCGCGCGACGTCACGCCGGAGGCGACCCGCGCGGTGATCGAACGGGAGGCCCCCGGCCTCGCGGAGCTGATGCGCTCGGCCGGCCTCGCGGCGACGCCGATGGCGGCCCTTTCGCGTGCGGTGGCGGGGGCGCACGGCTCCTCGCTGATCGTGAACCTTCCCGGGAGTCCCGCGGGCGTCCGGGAGTCCCTCGACGCGGTGCTCCCCGTGCTCGGACACGCCGTCGAGCTGCTCGGTGGCGCCACCGGCGCCCATCCCACCGGGCACGCGGGGCCGGTGCCGTCCGAGGCGACCGGCTCGGTCACGTCCGAGGCGACCGGCTCGGTCCGTGACGCGCTCGGCGTCGTCACGGCGACCGCGGTGAAGGTCCACGGCACACCCCCGTGCCAGGTGGGGGCCGCGATGTCGATCACCCCCGGCGGCGAGGTGCACGGGACGCTCGGGTGCGCGGAGTTCGACGAAGCCGCGATCACGGCCGCGGCGGCGATCGTGGACGCGGCGCAACCCGAGACGAGGACCTTCCGGCACGAGCTCGGCGACGTCGAGGTCTATCTCGAGCCGGCGCGCATGACCCCGCGGGCCATCGTCGTGTCGGCCACCGACGTGGCGCGAGCGCTCGCCCGGCATCTCCGCGAGCTGGGGTTCGGTGTCGAGCTCGTCGAGTCCCGGCGCGAGCGCGTCGGCGCAGGGGACAGGGCCGCGTTCGGCGCCGTGCGCCACGGACCCGAGGACATCTCCCCGGGTCCGGGCGACGTCGTCGTGCTCACCGACCACGACGCGCCGGACGTCGTCGCGGTGCTCGCCGCCGCGCTCCGTTCCCCGGCCCGGTTCGTCGGGGTGATGGGGAGCCGCCGACACGTCGGTCCCTACCTCGAGGAGCTCCGTCATCTGGGCTTCGATGACGAGGACCTCGCACGGATCCGATCCCCCGTCGGGCTCGACCTCGGCGGCCGGAGCCCCCAGGAGATCGCGCTGTCGATCGCCGCCGGGGTCGCCGCGGCGACCCACGACCGAGCCGGAGGATGGCTCGACCGATGAGCGACACGAGCGAGCACGTACGCCGCAATCGCGACCACTGGGAATCGCAAAGCGCGTCGTATCAGGACCGGAACCGCTCGCAGCTGAACCGGTGGGACGACGTCGGTTGGGGCGTCTGGAACCTGTCCGAGGACGAGCTGGGGCTGATCGGCGACGTACGAGGGCTCGACGCGCTCGAATACGGATGCGGCGCGTGCCAGTGGGGGATCAAGCTCTCGATGCGCGGCGCGAACGTGACCGGGCTCGATCTGAGCGAGGCGCAGCTCCGCGAGGGCAAGCGGAACATGGAGGCGACCGGTGTGCGCTTCCCGGTGGTCCAGGCCGACGGTGAGCGGACCCCTTTCCCCGACGAACGTTTCGATCTCGCGTGGTGCGATCACGGCGTGATGAGCTTCGCCGACCCGTACCGCACCGTGCCGGAGATCGCCCGCGTGCTCCGCCCGGGCGGCCTGTTCGTCTTCAGCATCTTGACGCCCTTCGTCTGGGTCACCGAGGAACCCGAGACGGGGGACGTGACCCGGACGCTCCGCCGTCCGTACTTCGGCCTGCATGCACAGGTCGTCGAGGACCCCGACTGGCAGACGACGGAGTTCCAGCTGACGTACGGGGCGTGGATCCGTCTGTTCCGGGAGCAGGGGTTCGTCGTGGAGGACCTCGTGGAGCTCCGGCCCGCGGCCGACGCGACGTCGACCTACATCGGCCCGGACGACCTCCCTTGGGCGCGGGACTATCCGTTCGACCACGCCTGGAAGGTCCGCAAAGCTCGGAAGGCCTGACCCCCGCGTGCTCCGCTCCGCTCGACCCGAGGTGTCCCGCTCCAACCGGGGGCGCGCGAGGTCGGTGCTGCTGACGGCGCTCCTCGCCGCCGCGTGCGTGCCCGGTGAGCCGGCACCGCCCCCGCCGCCGCCGGCCGCGGTCGACGGCCAGCTTCCGCCGAACGTGATCCTCGTGGTCACCGACGATCAGTCGGTCGGTTCCATGCGCGGTGATCCCGTCGCGATGCCGTGGCTCCGGAAGCGTCTCACCATGCCCGGTTGGACCACGTTCACGAACGCCGTGATCTCGACCCCGATGTGCTGCCCCTCGCGGGCGACGATCCTCACCGGCCGCTACGCCCGCACGACCGGGGTTCGCTCGAACGACGACGGGCGTGCGCTCGACGACGCCGAGACCCTCGCGGTGTGGCTCCACGACGCCGGCTACCGCACGGCGATGATCGGCAAGTACCTCAACGGCTATCCATGGGAAGGCGAACCGGTGGTGCCCGACGGGTGGGACCGCTGGTTCGCGAAGCTCAACCTCTCGGCGGCCACGACCTACGTCGGCTACGACGTGATCGACGACGGCGCGCGAAGCACCGTCGGCTCGGCGCCGGCCGACTACGCGACCGATCGGCTCGCCGCCGAGGCGCTCGCGTTCGTGCGCGAGGCGCCGCACGACCGGCCGTTCTTCCTCTACCTGGCCCCAAGCGCGCCGCATTCGCCGTGGGAACCCGCTCCACGACATCTGGACCTCCTCGTGGACCCGTCGCCCGTGGCCGCCGACCCGACCGAGCTCGCCGAGATGAACGACGTCGTCGGGCTTCCCGGGTGGGTGGGTGCGCTTCCGCCGGTGGACGCCGACCGAGCGGCCGAGCTCGAAGCGGACCGTCGCGCCGAGCGGGCGACACTCCGGGCGGTGGACGACGCGCTCCGCCGGATCTGGGGGGAGGTCGTGGCACGAGGCCAGCAGGATCGCACCGCGCTGTTCCTGCTCTCCGACAACGGATTCGCCTACGGCGACCACCGATGGGTCGGCAAGGCCTGTCCGTGGGAGTCGTGCATCGGGGTGCCGTTCGTCGCCCGCGTACCCGGCACGCCGGGGGGGCGCGTCGAGGCGCTCGTCGCGAACATCGACGTCGCCCCGACGATCGCGGAGCTCGCCGGCTCGACCCTGCCCGAGGTCGACGGCGTGAGCCTCCTCGACGTGCTCCGTGGCGGCCCCGCACCCGCGAGGGAGGCGGTGCTCCTCGATTGGGTGGGCCGGGACGACGTGCCCGCGTGGGTCGGCGTCCGCCTCCAGCGGGCCGTCTACGTGCGCCACGCCGACGGGACTCGTGAGCTGTACCGGCTCGACCGCGATCCGCGGCAGCGAGCGAATCTGATCACCGACCCACGTGCCGCCGGGCTCCTCGCGAGGGCGGAACGACTCCTCGCGGACTCCCTCGTGGCCGTCGGGGACGGCGGATAGACTCCCCGCGATGTCCCAGCCGCCCGGCCCTTTGATCAGGCCCGCATCGACCCGGCGGCGGCGCCCAACGAGGCAGCAGATCGCTCGTCGGCGGATGGGCACCGCGCTCGGTCTCGTGCTCGTCCTGGTCCTCGCGTGGCAGCTCTGGCCGGCGGCCTCGACCGACGATCCACGAACGTTGGGTGGCAGGAGCCCCGATGCCGGCGATGGCGGTCGGCAGGGCGACGGTGACGGAAGGGACCTCGGCGTGATCGTGCCGGGCGAGAACCCGATCGAGCACGTGGTGTTCATCATCAAGGAGAACCGCACGTTCGATCACTACTTCGGGACCTATCCCCGCGCCAACGGTGCCACCGAGGGCGGCACGCTCGAGTGCGGCGAGCAGGGATGCAGGCCCGGGCCGGACGTTCCGCTGAAGCCCGCCCCGTACATCATGCCGCACGACATCACGCACGGGTTCGCCTCGGGCCTCTACGCGATCAACGGCGGCGAGATGAACGGGTTCAACATCATCGGCGAGGGCGGCGATCTCTCGGGCTACGTGACCCACTCGCGTGAGACGCTCCCCGCGTACTGGGCCTACGCCGACCGGTTCGTGCTCACCGACATGTTCTTCACGTCGATGTACGGTCCGACGTTCCCGGAGCACCTCTACACCGTTGCCGCACAGAGCGATGGGATCGTCGACAACAAGACGAACAACGACACGACGGGCAACTACTGCGACGACCCCCAGGAATTCACGAAGCGCTTCCCGCTCGAAGACCTCACGAAGCAGGACATCCGCACGATCATGAAGCTCGAGGACGAGGTCACGAAGGAGATCCCCGACCAGCTGTATCGGATCGCGAGTTACTGGGAAGACACCCGCACCTGCATCGAGATCGAGGTGCTTCCCGACCTCCTCGAAGAGGCGGGCATCAGCTGGAAGTACTACGCGAACCCCGACGTGTGGATGAACGGCCTGCAGTCGATCGATCACGTCCGCAATGGCCCGATGTGGAAGAAGGTGCAGCCACCGACCCAGTACCTCGAGGACATCGAGAACCACGATCTGCCGGCGATCTCCTGGTTGATCCCGCCCGAGGGCATCAACGAGCACCCCGGCGCGGGCACGAACGTCTGCAAGGGCGAGAACTGGACCGTCGAGCAGGTGAACGCGATCATGGAGTCGGAGTACTGGGAGAGCACCGCGATCGTGATCGTCTGGGACGACTTCGGCGGGTTCTACGACCACGAGCCACCGCCCCATTACGACATCATGGGGCTCGGGCCCCGGACCCCCGGCCTCGTGATCTCGCCGTGGACCCGCGCCGGGGATAACCGCGACGGCGGGGCGATCGACAGCACGGTGTATGAGTTCTCCTCGGTGCTTCGCTTCATGGAGGAGCTTCACGGGCTCAAGCCGATGACGGAGCGTGACGCGACCGCCGATCCGCTGTCCGGCGCGTTCGACTTCACGCAGGAACCGCGGCTCGACCCGCTCGTCCTCGAGCCGCGAGACGACTGCGATGCCGCCGCGGCCGCGCACGGGTGAGGCGCCCGCTCGTTCGGCTGGTGTTCGTGCTGGCGCCGCTCGTCCTGGCGGCCGCCGACCCCCGGGGCGACGTCGGGCCGTGCGTTGCCCTCGGCACCCGATCCGGCGACGAACCGTCGGCAGGATCGGGAACCGGCGATCCGAGGATCGACGTCGTGCGGGCGCGGGGCGAGATCGTGGAGCGTGGCACGGCGCTGCGTTTCACGGTGACGTTCGCCGACCCGCTGCCGGTGCCCGACGATGAGGGCACGCCGCTGCGGGTCGACGTCCTGCTCCGCGACCCCGACGTGCCGGTGGTGTCGTTCCGCTACTACCGCGACCTGAACCGCATCGTTCGCTTCGACGCGGTACCGGACCCTCTCCTGCAGATCGCCTTGCTCCCCGAGCACGGCGCCAACGTCTTCGTCGGCGCCGTCGCGCTCGGCGACACGCTGACGATGACGTTCCCGGGCAGGCTCATCACCCTGGACCGCGACCTCGAGGGGCTCGGCCTGGACCGGATCCGATGGTCGGTGATCGCCCGGGACGAGGACGACTGCGACGCGCTGGGCGACGGCCGCCCGACGGGGCGACTCGTCGACCAGGCGTCCCCGATCCCGGTCGCCACGCCGGGCCCGGAGCCGTCGCCGTCACCTTCGTCGTCCCCCCTGGCCGAGGAGGACGACGGTCCATCCGGGTGGGTGGTCTGGACGATCGTGGGGATCCCGATCGTCGCCCTGTGGGTCTACGCGCTCGTCCTGCGCCGACGCGGGGCCGATCCCGCGGAACCCGACCCCTGATCGCCTCTCCCATCACTCCGGACCCGAGGCTCAAGGCCGGGGCCGGACCGTTCGAAACCTCGCGGGATGGGCACCATCGCGCAATGGATCGCGTACCGGGCGGAGCCCGGCGCCATGCTGAAGGCGCCGTTGCCCTCGGCGCCGGAGGTCGGGCCGGGATGGCGAGGCGTGCAGCTCCGCCGCTTCCACCCGCTCGACCAGCTCGACGACCTGGTCCGCCACACCGTGACCCAGGTCGACGCGGCGATCGGCCTCGCCAACGCCGGCGAGGACTACGTGTATGCCGTCGCCGGCTCCAGACACGGCGAGCCGATCCGGGTCGTCCTCGGGGTGGACATCGCCGGTGCGCACGAGGGGGCGCTCAGCGACGTCCTCGAGCGCTGCGGTGTCACCGGCCGAGGGTTCCGCTGGCGGAAGGCCACGGCCAAGGCGCTCGCCGCGTGGTCGGTCCACGCACCTCGCACGGCCGACGCGTCCGAGGTGATGGCGTTCCTCGAAGACGTGCCGGCGACGACGGCCGCGACGGGCATCCTGTCGCTGTTCGGGCTCGAGCTGCCAGGAGACCAGATCCCGGATCCGCTCGATCTCCAATCCGTCGCCCGGGACGTGCTCGGCGCCGATCGTCGTCGGCGCTGGTTCTCGCGGCGCTGAGGTTCGCCCTCGGGCGGTCCTCAGGCTCCGACGTCGATCCCCTGCTCCTGCGCGAGCTCCGCGAGGAGCTGGTCGAGATCCTCGTGGATGCGGCGGCGCCACCACTCCTGACCTTCGTCGGGCAGGGTCGAGATGGGGTCGTAATAGTGGTACTGGCGGGTGAGGGCCTCGCTGTCCTCGCCCTCGATGCCGGTGCGGTAGTTCTTCGTCCAGTAGGAGATGCCGCGGGTGTGATCGTAGCCGGCAACCATCGACACCCATCGCTTACCGACGAACGGCACGTCGCACACGACGCGGGGGGTCGCGAAGCCGGGCATGTATCCGAGGAGGCCGTACTGCAACTGCTGCGCCTCCCACACCGACGTCCGCCAGTGCTCGGCGTTCGGGATCATGTCGCACATGTAGAAGTAGTAGGGCGCGATCTTGCCGTGGTCCATCAGCGTGAAACACAGTTCGAGCAGGTCGTTCACGGTGGTGTTCACGCCGCGAAGGAGCACGCCCTGGTTCCGCACGTCGCGGAAACCCGACTCGAGCACCATCTCGGCGGCCTTGCGCACGAGCGGCGTGACCTGGTTCGCGTGGTTCACGTGGGTGTGCACGGCGATGTCGACCCCGCGGTCCCATGCCGTCTTCCCCATGCGGGCGAAGGCGGCTCGCACGTCGTCTTGGAGGAAGTGTTGGGGCAGGCCCATGAGGCCCTTCGTCGCGATCCGGATGTCGCGGACGTTGTCGATCTCCAACAGCTTCATGACGAAGTCCTCGAGGCGTTTGATCGGGACGTTCGCCATGTCGCCGCCCGAGACGACGACGTCGCGGACCTGCGGGGTCTTGCGCAGGTAGTCGAGCATCGAGTCCCAGCGCTCGTTCTGCTTGGCCTCGAACTTGTACTTGAGCACCTGGAGCGTGTCGTTGCCGACGAGATCCATCCGCGTGCAGTGGCCGCAGTACTGCGGGCAGGTGGGGATCAGCTCGGCGAGGACCTTCGTCGGGTACCGGTGCGTGAGCCCCTCGACCGCCCACATGTCGGCCTCGTGCAGCGAATCGCGTGAGCTGAGCGGGTGGCTCGGCCATTCCTTCTCGCGCTCGGAGAGTGCGGGCGCCATGTAGCGACGCACGGGGTCGGACCGCAGGTCGGTTTCGACCATCGTGTTGATCATCTGTGGGGGCAGGAGCATCGACATCGTGGCGCGCTCCTCCTGGTCCCGCCGGACGTCGTCGAGGAGCTCGTCGTCGAGGAAGTCCCCGAGCGCCTCTTTGAACTCCTTGAGGTTCTTGACCGAGTGGGCCCGCTGCCACTGCGCCGACTCCCATTGTTCGATCGACACGTCGCGGTAGCCGGGCAGCCGCGTCCAGTCCGGCTCTCGGAACTCCCGCCGAAGAGGGTACTCGAAGGGCTGCTGGGCGGCGTGGGCGTTCGCCTCGCGGTGGCCCGGCCGCTCGTTCGACGGCATCGGGTGGACGTCCACGCTCATCTGGCACCCCCTTGGGATCGGTTCGTCGTCACGCGCTCGGCGCAGCGAGGTCCTCTATCGAGGGCCCGAGCGAGATCCGGCGTGCGGAACGGACGTTCAACAGTACCGCACCAAGATACCCGAAGGACATCCGGCAGAACAGGGGGAGAACCGAAGGATGTTCGGAAATCGCGGACCGCAGGTCAGCGGCGGCCGCGTCCGCCTTGCTGCCCGTCGCGGCGAGGACGCCGCTCGATCCGTACCTCGGGAACGGCCTTCGGGAGGCGGGCCTTCATCGGGGCGTGCCCGGTGCGCTCGAGCTTGACGCGCATGAAATCCGTGTCGTGGCTGCGCTCCACCTCGCGCCAGCCGTTGGCCAGCAAGTGCTTCAGGCGGGCCGCGGCCGTGCGGCGCAGCTTGTCGGTGCCGGGCACCCTGACGTAGAGCCGTTCGTGGGTGATCTCTCGGTAGTCGGCCATGGCCCATCAGGGTAACAGGGGCCCTTCGTGGACTCGGCGTGGGCTCGGCGCGCACCCGCCTCCCGGCGCCCCCGAGCGACCCTCTTCAGGCCCCTTCGGGGGATGCCGATGGTGCATACGGAATGGAAGCTCCCGCCGATCGCAGGGAGGCCGTCGCCGCTGCCGTGGGGTGGCTCACGGACGTGCTCAGGAGCGACGAAGCCTGGGAGGGGCGGCTGCCGGAGGCGGTCGCTCGACTCGGCGATGCCGCCTCGGTCGATCGGGTCCACGTGTTCCAGAACGTGCGGGATGCGCAGGGCCGGCTCTGGATGGACAAGGTGGCCTCGTGGCGTCGCGACGACGTGTCGGCCCGTCTCGGTCTCGACGAGACCCACCTGCATCCGTATTTCCCCGAGTTCGCGCGATGGATCGAGGTCCTCGGCGCGGGCGAGGTCCTGAACACCGTCGTCGAGGAGTTGCCGGAGGTCGAACGGATCGCGCTGTTGCGGGACGGCGGCCGATCGATCCTGCAGGTGCCGATCCGATGCGGCGACGAATGGTGGGGGTTCATCGGCTTCGACGACTGCCGCGATCCGCGTCATTGGACCGAGGCCGATGTGGACGCCCTCCGCCGCGCGGCCGCCGCGATGGGCGTCGCGCTGCAGCGGCTCCGCCGCGACGAGGACCTGCGGCTGCACGAGGACCGCTACCGCTCGATGGTCGAGAACGGCCCCGCGATCACCTACATCGACGCCGTCGACGAGTTCGCCTCGACCCTGTACATCAGCCCGCAGGTCGAGGAGCTACTGGGCTACACGCCCCAGGAGTGGCGGGACGAACCGGAGCTGTGGCCGCGACTCCTCCATCCGGACGACCGTGCTCGAGCGCTCGCGGAGAACGAGCGGCACAACGAGACGGGAGAGCGGTTCCATCTGGAGTACCGGATGTACGCGAAGGACGGCCGGGTGGTCTGGATCCACGACGAGGCGACGATCGTCCGCGACGAGCGTGGTGCCCCGCGTTACTCGCACGGCGTGATGGTCGACATTTCCGATCGCAAGTCGACGGAGGAGCAGGTGGCGTTCCGCGCCTACCACGACGAGCTCACCGGCCTGCCGAGCCGAGCCATGTTCGAGGAGCTCCTCGACCTGTCCGTCTCGCGGGCGCGGCGGCACGAAGGCGCCGTGGCCGTGCTCTGCGTCGACATCGACGACTTCAAGCTCGTGAACGATTCGCTCGGCCATGACGCCGGCGACGCCTTGCTGTCGCTCGTCGCGGAGCGCCTCCGCGAGGCGACGCGTGAGACCGACCTCGTGGCTCGCCGCGGCGGCGACCAGTTCTTGTTGCTGCTCGCCGACCTGGATCTCGGCGACGCGGGCGAGGCGGCGGCGATCCGTGCCGAGTCGGTCGCGCAGCGGATCCGAGACTCGCTCGAAGCGCCGTTCGAGCATCTCGGCACCGAGGTCTACGTGCAGGTGAGCGTGGGCATCAGCCTGTTCCCACAGGACGCCGAGGATCCGGCAACGTTGCAACGCAACGCCGAAGCGGCGATGTACGAGGCGAAGAAGAGCGGCCGCTCCGGCTACGTGATCTCGGCGCGAGGCGCGTTCGACTCGGCGGCGAAGCTGCAGTTCGTGACCCGGCTGCGCAAGGCCGTGGAATCGCAGCGGTGGACCCTCTACTACCAACCCGTCATCGAACTCGCGAGCGGCCGGATGACCGGTGTCGAGGCATTGATCCGCTGGATCGAACCCGACGGCATGATGGTGCCGCCGAACGACTTCATCCCGCTCGCGGAGGAGCTGGGTCTGATCGAGTCGATCGGGGATTGGGTCGTGCGCGAGGTCGTGTACCAGGTGCAGGCCTGGCGGGACCTCGGTATCGATCTCGAGGTGGGGTTCAACCTGTCACCCCGCCAGTTCTGGCAGCCCGATCTCGCCGAGCGGATCGTCAAGCGGATCCGCGACGGGCAGATCGACCCCACCAGGGTGATGGTCGAGGTGACCGAGTCCTCGGCGATGATGGATCCCGACCGGGCGCAGGTGATCCTCGACGACCTCCACGCTGCGGGGTTGTCGATCGCGATCGACGACTTCGGGACCGGTTACTCGTCGCTGTCGCGCCTCCGAGCGATGCCGGTCAAGGTGCTGAAGATCGATCAGTCGTTCGTTCGCGACGTGCACAGAGATGACCAGGCGGCGTCGATCGTCTCGGCCTTCCTCGAGCTCGCGCGCGGCCTCGGCATGACGACGCTCGCCGAGGGGATCGAGACCTCCGAGGAGCTCGGGTTCCTGCGTCAGCGTGGATGTGAGCTCGGGCAGGGCTTCTTGTTCTCGAAGCCGGTGCCGCCCGAGGAGATCATCGCCTACGTGTTCGGCGGCATCCCCGGTATCGCGGCGCTCCGCAGCGCCTGAGCGCCGGTCGTCCTCAACGGTTCGTCCTCAGCGTGGGCGAACCGCGGCGCGGGCCGCCCCGGCGATCGCCTCGGCGTCGATCCCCGCCCACGCACGGAGCTCGGTCGGTGAGCCGGAGCTCGGCATCATGCGCACGCCGAGCTTCACCACGCGTCCGTCGAGCGGGCCGGTCGCCGCGAGCGCCTCGAGCACGGCGTCGCCGAGGCCGCCCTCGATCCGATGGTCTTCGACGACGACGAGCACGCCGGTCTCCTCGAACGCGCGACGGAGCGTGGCGGCGTCGATCGGTTTCACGCTGTAGCAGTCGAGCACGCGGGCACCGATGCCCTCGCCGCCGAGCACCCGATGGGCCGCGAGGGCCTCGTGCAGCGTGATGCCCGCGCCGACGAGGGTGACGTCGTCCCCGCCCGCGAGCGTCTTCGAGCCTCCGATCGGGAAGTCTTCGTCGGCCGGGTACAGCGTCGGGGTGGCCTCGCGGGTCGTGCGCAGGTAGGAGATCCCCGGCAGGTCGATCATCGACGTGAGGAGCCGGACGGTGCTCGCCCCGTCGGCCGGGTACAGCACGGTCGTGCCGTGCACCGCCCGGAGCGAGGCGAGATCCTCGAGCGCCATCTGCGACGGACCGTCCTCGCCGATCGACACGCCGGCGTGCGATCCCGACAACCGAAGGTTCGCGCGGCTGACGGCGGCCATGCGCACCTGGTCGTAGGCGCGCGTGAAGAAGGCGCCGAATGTCGCGGCGACCGCGGTCTTGCCGTAGGCCTGGAGGCCCGTCGCGACCCCGACCATGCATTGCTCGGCGATGTAGAGCTGGACGAACCGTTCCGGCACCACCGCTTCAGCCAGCTCCGTGTACGTGGAGTTGCCGACCTCGCCGTCGAGCACGACGAGATCCGGCCGATGGGCGGCAAGCCACGCGAGGGTGTCGCCGAACGCCTTCCGGGTCGCGACCGGCCCGTCGTACGTGGGCGCCGCCTCGAGCAAGGGCTCACGGAGCTCCAACGGCGTGTGCGGCCCCGGCGACGGCGGGGTGACCCGGAGATCTCGGATCCCGCCGAGCTCCCCGATCGCCTCGTTCTCCCGATCGGCGGGCACCGGCTTGCCGTGCCACCCCTCTTGATCGGCGAGGAACGAGACCCCGTGGCCCTTCTCCGTCCGCGCGACGACCATCGTCGGGCGATCGTCGGCGAGGGCGTTGCGATAGGCCTGGTCGATCGCGGCGACGTCGTGCCCGTCGATCGCCAGGCCCGACCAGCCGAAGGCCTCGGCGCGGCGTACGAAGACGTCGGCGTCCCAGCCGTGCATCGTCGGCCCCCGCTGGCCGAGGCGGTTCAGGTCGACGATCGCCACGAGGTTTCCGACCTCGTGGAAGGAGGCCGCCTCCATCGCCTCCCAGACGGAGCCCTCCGCCATCTCGGAATCGCCGAGCAGCACCCAGGCGTTGCCGGGGGCGCCCTCGATCCGCATGCCGAGCGCGAGCCCGACGCCGACGGCCAGGCCCTGGCCGAGCGAACCGGTCGCGACGTCGACCCACGGCATCGACGGAAGCGGCGCGGGGTGCCCCTCGATCGGAGATCCGAACCGACGGAGCGAGAGCAGCTCGTCGTCGTCGATCGCACCGATCGCCTTGAGCGACGCGTAGAGGGCCGGAGCGGCATGTCCCTTCGACAGCACGAACCGGTCGTTCGCGAGCGCCTTCGGATCCTTGACGTCGGTGCGCAGATGATCGGCGAACAGCACCGCGAGGAGGTGGGCGGACGACATCGACGAGGTCGGATGGCCCGACCCGGCGGCGGTCGTGGCGCGGATGCTGTCCACCGCGATCTGGGCCGCGAGGTCGTTCCAGAGCTGCGAGCGGTCGTCCACGGAGGTCCCTTCCGATCGTGCCGATGCGTGCGTCGTTCCGGAGGGCAGCCTAGCCGCGGTCCGGGCCGGTGTCCGGTCGGCGACCCGCCGGGGCATCGGCCGACGAGCGATGATCCCGGCACCGGGGTGACGCCTCGCTCTCGGGGTCGACCCGGCCCGCGGTAGGCTCGCGCCTCCATGGGCGACCGGACACCATCACGCGGGTCGACGCCGCTCGGGCTCCGGGTGGCTTCGTCGGTCTCGACCGGCCTGCGCCCGGTCTTGCTCGGGCTCGCCGGCGACAGCGCGTCGGGCAAGAGCACGTTGTCTCGCGGGATCGAATACGTGCTCGGCGTCGAGCGCGTCGGCCGGATCTGCACCGACGATTACCACCGGTACGACCGCGCCGCGCGTGCGGAGCTCGGCGTGACGCCCCTCGCGCCCGACGCGAACCGGATGGATCTGATGGCCGAGCACCTGCGGTCGCTCGCGGTCGGCACGGCGGTCACGAAGCCCACCTACGATCACCATCTCGGGTCCTTCGGCGCCGACGAGGTCGTCGAGCCCGGCGAGATCGTGATTGTCGAAGGCCTGCTGCCGCTCGCCGACCGCGGCACGCGCGATGCGATCGACGTGGGGGTCTTCATCGAGCCGGAAGAGGAGCTTCGCCACCGGTGGAAGCTCGAGCGGGACGTGTTCGAGCGCGGGTACTCGCCGAAGGAGGTCGTCGAGGAGCTGAAGCGCCGGGAGGCGGATGCCGCCAAGTACATCCGTCCGCAACGCGGCTACGCCGACGTGATCCTGCGCTTCTACCGGCGTGACGCTTCGACCGAGCCGGACGAACGGCTCTCGGCGAGGGTGATCGTGCGGCCGACCCTTCCGTATCCGGCGCTCCGCGAGGTGCTCGGCCGGTTCCGGGCGCGGGGGGTCGAGCCCGTGAGGTGGTCGACCCGGACCGACCGCCGGGGGCCGATGAGCGTGCTCGACATCGACGGCGACTGCCCGCCGGATCTCGGCGCCGAACTCGAGGACGCGCTGTGGTCCTCGATGCGCCCGGACGATCGCCTCCAACGGGACAAGATCGGGGTCGTCCGCACACCCGGCCGCCCACCGGTTCGGAGCGAAGCGCTCGCGCTCGCTCAGCTCCTGATCGTCGCGCACCTCGTGGGCGCCTTCGACGGCGCGTTCGAGCTGTAGCGCGCACGTGTAGCCTTGATGTCCGTGGAGGACGAGCAGCCAGACGATCCCGTCGACCAGGTGATCGGCGGGTTCCCCACCTTTCGTGAGCTCGGAGTGTCCGAGCCGGTCGTCGACACCCTTGCCGCGCGTGGGATCGAGGTCGCGTTCCCCATCCAAGCGATGGTCTGGGAGGACGCGCGCGCCGGTCGCGACACCCTCGCGAAATCCCGGACGGGCTCCGGCAAGACCCTGGGGTTCGCCGTTCCGATCGTCGAGCGGCTCGACCCGTCGGCGAAGGCACGGCCCGCCGCGCTGGTGCTCGTGCCCACGCGCGAGCTCGCGCAGCAGGTCAAGGACGATCTGGCCGACATCGCGAAAGCCAAGGGCCTGAAGACCAAGGTCATCTACGGGGGCACGAGCGTGCGGGAGCAATCGAAGGGGGTCGGTGACGCGCACGTGCTGATCGCCACCCCAGGACGGCTGCAGGACCTCGCGGACCGCCGCATGGTGTCCCTCGGCGGGGTGCAGATCCTGGTGCTCGACGAAGCCGATCGCATGCTCGACATGGGGTTCCAGCCACAGGTGGATCGGATCGTGCGGCTCCTGCCGAAGGACCGCCAGACGATGTTCTTCTCGGCGACCCTCGACGGCGCCGTCGGGCGGATCGCCGAGGTGTACACGCGCGATCCGGTGCGCCACGAGGTCCTCGGCGAGGGATACACGGTCGAGGAGGCGGACCACCGGTTCGTGCCGGTCGAGGCCGATCAGAAGCTCGAGCGACTGATCGAGCTCGCGCGCGCTGAGGCGCCCGGGCTGACCCTCGTCTTCATGAACACGAAGCGAGCGGTCGACGTGCTCGCCCGGCAGCTCCGGGCACAGGGCGTGGCGGCGGTCTCGATGCATGGCGACATGAGTCAGGAAGCGCGGGAGCGGGCGCTCCGCCGCTTCGACGAGAAGCACGTCGGGGTCTTGATCGCGACCGACGTGGCGGCGCGGGGTCTCGATCTCGACGAGATCTCGCTCGTCGTGAACTACGATCCGCCGCTCGACGACAAGGGGTACGTGCACCGCGTCGGGCGCACCGCCCGCGCCGGACGCACCGGCACGAGCGTGACGTTCGTCACCCCGCAGCAGCGCGGCGACGTCTCCCGCATGGCCGCTCGGCTCGACCTGCACGAGGAGTTCGAGCAGGAGGGCATGAAGGTCTCACCTCCCCGCGTCGTGTTCAGCGGAAGCTCGCGCGGGCGGCGGAGCGGACTCCGCCGTCCGAAGCGTCGCTAGGCCTCCGAGCCGTCAGCCGATGAGGCCGCCCTCGACGAGCTGCATGCCGGAACGCCGGTGCAGCGCGAGGATCTCGGTCGCCGGGACGGGGCGAGAGAAGAAGAAGCCCTGTCCGTAGGGGCATCCTCGGTCCGCGAGGAACCGCCACTCCTCCTCGGTCTCGATGCCCTCTGCGAGCGCCTCCATCCCGAGGTTCGATGCGAGGGCGATGATCGCCGACACCATGCTCGCGCTCTGCGGGTCGCTGTGCACCTCACGCACGAACATCCGGTCGATCTTCAAGATGTCGACCGGCATGTGGCGCAGGCGAGCGAGCGACGAGTACCCGGTTCCGAAGTCGTCGATCGCGAGGCGGAGCCCACGCTCGTGCAGACCGTGCAGGATCGCAAGGGTCCGGTCCGGGTCGATCATCGCCGTCGACTCGGTGATCTCGACCGTGACCTGGGCCGGGTTCATCCCGCTGGCGATGATAGGCGCGACGATCCGGTCGACGAGATCCTCTTGCCACATCTGGCGGGGCGAGAGGTTGAAGCTGACGTCGAGCACGAGGCCCTCGGCGCGCCATTCCGCGTCCTGACGGGCGAACTCGTCGACCACCCATTCCCCGATCGCCTCGATCAGCCCCATCTCCTCGGCCAGCGGGATGAAGTCACCGGGCGGCACGAGGCCGCCGTTCGGCTCCGGCCAGCGGATCAGCGCCTCAACGCCGACCATCGTCCCGGTCTCGAGCTCGATCAACGGCTGGTAGTGGAGCATCCACGTCTTCTGTTCCACGGCCTTCCGCAGCCGGGTGGACAGCGACAGCTTCGTGAGGGCGTCGGCCTCGTCGGCCTGGTGCATCACGTAGCCACCGGGTCCCGCCTTCTTCGCGCGGTACATCGCGGTGTCGGCGTTCCTCATCAGCGCCTGGCCGTCCTGCGCGTCGATCGGGAAGACGCTCATGCCCACCGACGCGGTGACGTAGAGCTCGGTCCCGTTCACGTCGAAGGGATCCTCGAGCGCTTGCTGGACGCGGTTCGCGACGGACTCGGCCACGATCAGCGCGCCGTCGCCGTCCGATATCGGCGACGTGCGTTCCATGTCGGCGAGCAGGAGGAGGAACTCGTCGCCCCCCTGGCGCGCCACGAGGTCGGTCTCGCGGGTCGCCTCCTTGAGGCGCTCGGCCAGCTGGACGATCAGGGCGTCACCGGCCTCGTGGCCGAGGGAGTCGTTCACGAGCTTGAAGTTGTCGAGGTCCACGTACAGGACCGCGACGCCAAGGCCGTGCCGGCGGGCGCGCGCGAGCGAGAGCTCGAGCAGCTCGTCGAACATCGCCTTGTTCGGCAGCTGCGTGAGGCTGTCGTGGTACGCGAGAAAGGCCACCTGCTCCTCGGCAGCCTTGCGTTCGGTGATGTCGAGCATCACGCCCTGGATCACGCCCGGGTGCCCCTCGGCTCCGGGGATCACCACGGCGCTGTCGCGGAACCAGACCACACGGCCGTCGCGCGCCACGAGCCGGTATTCGAAGGCGAAAGGATCGCCCGCCTCGCGCCCCCGGACGTAGGTCTCGAGCGCGCCTTCGCGGTCGTCGGGGTGCAGCATCCTCGACCACAGGTCGGGGTCGTCCACGTACTCCTGGGCGGTGATGCCGAGGATCGACTCGATCTGCGGGCTCACGAAGGTCGTCACCATCGAGTCGTCGGCGAGGTCGACGTACACGATCGCGGGCAGATCCTCGACGAGGGCGCGGTAGCGGCGCTCGGCGTCGTGGAGCAGTCCCTCGGTCTGCTTGAGATCGGTGACGTCGAACATCACGCCCTGCCAGCACGCGGGCGAGCCGTCGCCGCCTCGCACGAGCACCGCGTGGTCGCGGATCCACACGAACGTGCCGTCCGGCCGGACCAGCCGGTACTCGCTGACGAAGTTCTTGCCGTCCGCGACCGCGCGCCGGTTCTCGTCGAGCACTCGGTCGCGATCCTCCGGATGCAGCATCGCGCGCCAGCCGGCCCGGTCGGTCCAATCCTCGGGGCTGACGCCGAGGATCGACTGGACCTGGGGGCTGGTGTAGAGGTTCACGTGGAGGTCGTCGGCCGCGTCGATGTAGACGATGCCGGGAAGTCGCTCGATGAAGCTGTCGGGGTGCCAGCCGAGGTCGCCGAGCCGGGTCGTGAGGGCGCCGGCCGCGCGGGCGGCGGATCGATCGTCATCGGGGCGGGAGGCGTCCATATTGGTGCGATACGTGCGCTCGGGCGTGAGGTACCGAGTGCCGGTACTTCAACAAGCATCGGTTCGGGGCCGCGTTCGCTTGAGTGCCGGCGCCGAAGCGTTCTGGCGACAGCCGGCGCGCCGGGCTAGGTCCCGCTGGATGACGTCTGCGCCGCGACCTTGGCCTGCAGGCCCCGGATCATCAGATCCAGCCCGAACTCGAATTGCTCATCAGCGTCGCATTCGGCGAAGTACCGGCCCACCGCCTGCAGGACGGGGAACGTGTCGGCGAGCCCGAGCTCGCCGGTCCCGAAAGGCGTCTCGCCGGCCTGTGCGACCTGACCCGTCCCCTTGATCGAGCCGCCCTCCATCATCACGAAGCCCTGGATGTACCCACCGAACGCATGGAACGCCTGCACGGTGTCGCGGTCGGACAGACCGGACTCCTTGAGCACGCCGAGCGCGAACTCGGTCGGGCGGAGCGAATCCGATGACGCCGGCGAGGGCCCGTGCGTGAGGGCGAACAGGCGCATCACGTCGGGGTGGGCCTGCAGGAGCCGGCGCCAGGAACGGGCGGCGGCCTTGCACCGGGTCGCCCAGTTGCCGGACGCCGTGGGGAACTCGAACCCCGCCATGATGCGGTCACAGACCCCTTGAAGGAGGTCCTCTTTGTCGCGCACGTGGTGATAGAGCGACATCGCCTCGACGCCGACCTCGCGCGCGACCCGGCGCATCGAGACCGCCTCGAGGCCTTCGGCGTCCATCACCCGCAGCGCGGCCGCGACGATCCGGTCCCTCGACAACGGGGAACGAGAGGCGCCTGTGGCCTTCTCGGTCTTGACGCCCATCGACCCTCCCGACGATCGGATCCGGAAGTTCGCGGATCAGGGGTTGACGCCTCACAACTTACGGTGTACGACTGTCAACCGTACAGCGTAAGCATACACCGTACGTCAAGGTTCCGGGTGGCTGGAACCGGCGGGAGGCGCCGGCGACCGGCGGCTCGATGGCTCCGCGAGGGGCCCGGCGAAGGGGCAAGGGGGATACACCGATGCGGATCAACCCTGAATCGATCGCACGAGCGAGCAGCCGACACCCTGGCAGGACCCTCGTGGTCTGGGCGCTGGTGCTCGTCGCGGGCATGGCGAGCGCCGCCACGTTGCTCGGACCGGCGCTGACGACCGACTTCGACTTCACGAACGTCCCGGAGGCGAAGCGGGCGCAGCAGATCCTCGAGGAGCGCGGCCTCGAGGAGGAGATCGTCACGGAGACGTTCGTCCTCGCGACCGACGACGATGGGGCGATCGAGGACGACGCGTTCTCCGCGCGGGTGAACGACACGCTCGAAGCGCTCGCGGCGCTCGGTTCCGAAGTGATCCAGGCGGTGCCGGCCACGTTCCCGATCTCCGACGACGCGGCCGCCGATCCCCGGCAGGCCGCGCTCGGCCCGATCCCATCCGAGGACGGCAGCGCGGTCCTGTTCACGGCGATCCTCACCGGCGACCCCGATGAGGCGACGGCGAACTTCCCTGAGGTCGAGGCCGTCCGCGAGCAGGCCTCCGGCGACGGCATCGAGGCCTACATGCTCGGCCAAGTGAGCTCCTCGGAGGACTTCAAGAGGATCTCCGAAGAGGACCTTCGGTTCGGCGAGTCGATCGGCGTGCTCGCCGCGATCATCGTGCTGATCTTCGTCTTCGGCGCGGTCGTGGCCGGACTCACGCCCATCGTGATGGGCATCTTCGCGATCGTCGTCACGCTCGGGGTCGTGGGACTGTTCGGCCTCCTGTGGGACTTCAGCTTCTTCACACCCAACCTGATCTCGATGATGGGACTCGCGGTCGGGATCGACTACTCGCTGTTCATCGTGAGCCGGTACCGCGAGGAGCGGCATCGCGGACGCGCAAAACTCGACGCGATCGCGATGTCGGGTGCGACGGCGAACCGCGCCGTGTTCTTCAGCGGGCTCACGGTCGTCGTGGCGCTCGCCGGCATGCTGATCGTGCCGACGACGATCTTCCGAAGCCTCGCGGGCGGCGCGATCATCGTGGTCGTCGTGTCGGTGGCCGCATCGATGTCGTTGTTGCCGGCGATCCTCTCGCTGCTCGGCGACCGCATCAACGCCGGTCGGATCTTCGGCAGGAACCGCGACATGGAGCACGGACGACCCGGCGGCTTCTGGGACCGTGCAACCCGGGCCGTGATGGCACGGCCGGTCATCTGGCTCTTCGCCGCCGCCAGCGTGATGGTCGCGCTGTCGCTCCCGTACTGGTTCCAGGGTCACCCCGAGGATGACGGCCGGGGCATCAAGACGGGTCTGGCCGGCATCGGAACCCTGCCCGACGACGCCCAGGCCAAGCAGGCGTTCGACATCATCCTCGAGGAGTTCCCGAAGACGGGTTCCCAGGCGACCGCCGAGGTGGTCGTGCTTGCCGACGGGGTGGGCACCGCCGGATCCGAGCCGGGTGCCCCCGGCGAGCTGGCGCCGGCGTACGCGAGCGCCGTCGAAACGCTCGGATCGGCGGTCGCCGACGACCCGAACCTCGGCCGGCCCGATCCCGCTCGCGTGAGTGATGACGGCTCGGTGGCGATCGTCTCGATCCCGCTCGCCGGGGCGGCGACGGACGCGTCGAGCGAGGCCGCGGTCGCGACGATCACGGCGCTCCGCGAGACCTACGTGCCGGCCGCCTTCGACGGCACCGGTGCCGACGACGTCCTCGTCGGCGGCGAAAGCGCGTTCGTGAAGGACTTCTTCGACATCTCCGACGCGTTCACACCGCTGATCATCCTCGTGGTGCTCGCCCTGTCGTTCGTCTTGCTCACGGTCGTGTTCCGCTCGCTCGTCGTGCCGGCCAAGGCGATCGTCATGAACCTGCTGTCGGTCAGCGCCGCGTACGGGCTGATCGTGCTCGTGTTCCAGAAGGGCGGGCCGGCGATCGGCGAGTCCGTGGCCAACCTGTTCGGCTTCGAGCAGGTCGACGCGATCGAGTCGTGGTTGCCGCTGTTCCTGTTCTCGATCCTGTTCGGTCTGTCGATGGACTACCACGTGTTCCTGCTGACGCGGATCCGAGAGGAATACGACAAGACGCACGACAACGCCGAGGCAGTCGCGTTCGGCCTGCGCACGACCGGTGGCATCATCACCGGCGCCGCGATCATCATGGTGGCCGTCTTCGCCGGGTTCGCGGCGGGTCGGCTCACGTCCCTCGAGCAGATGGGGTTCGGGCTCGCGGTCGCGGTCTTCATGGACGCCACGATCGTCCGATCGATCCTGGTGCCGTCGACGATGCGCCTGCTCGGTGACCGGAACTGGTACCTGCCCGGCTGGCTCCAGTGGCTGCCCAAGGTCGACGTCGAAGGCCACGGTGCGGCGGAGACCGTCGTCGTGCCGGACAGCCCCGCCGAGCTCGTCGACGCCCGCGACGGCCGCACCGAGTAAGGCGGGCAGCATCACGCGATGCGGGGAGGGGGCTGCCCGGGCCCCCTCCCTGCTAGCGTCCGCACCCGATGGGAACCGCGCACGATCGGATCCGCGCACGGCTGGGACCCGTCGGCGTCTGGACGTTCGCCTTCGACGGGCTCCCATGGGCAGACGTCGAAACCACTGCGCGCGCGATCGAGACGCTCGGCTACCCGGCGTTGTGGGTGCCCGAGGGCGGCGGGTCCCGCGACGTCACCTCGCACCTGGCGCTCCTGCTCGCCGCGACCGAGCGGATCGCAGTGTGCTCGGGCATCGCGAACGTCACCGCGCGCGAGCCCGACGTGCTGCACCGGGCGGCGATGACGTTGGCCGACGCGTTCGGCGACCGGCCCGTGCTGGGTGTCGGCGTTGGGCACGAGTACTCGACCGAACGGCGCGGGATCGAGTGGGCGGGGCCTCTGTCCCGGATGCGCGACTACCTCGACCGAATGGACGCGACGGCCGGCATCCCGGCTCCCGCGGTTCCCGTCCAGCGGCTGATCGCCGCACTCGGCGACGGGATGCTCCGGCTGGCGGCCGAGCGCGCGCTCGGCGCGCACTCCTATTTCGTGCCGGTCGACCACACCGCCCGCGCGAGGGAGGTGCTCGGTCCCGAGCCCGTGCTCGCCGTCGAGCAGACCGTGGTCCTGGAGAGCGACGCCGCCGAGGCGCGACGGATCGCCCGGGCGTGGACGGCCGGGTACCTCGAACTCCCGAACTATGCGAACAACTGGCGGCGGCTCGGCTACGACGCGGACGAGCTCGCCGATGGTGGCAGCGACCGCCTCGTCGACGCGGCGGTCGCGTGGGGCGGGGTCGACGCGATCGCCGCACGGGTGCGCGAACATCTCGTCGCCGGCGCCGATCACGTGTGCGTGCAGGTGGTCACGGACGACGAGACCGACCCCGGGCTGGCGCAGCTGGGAGCCCTGACGGCGCTCCTGCCGGGCGGTTCGAGCTGAGGTCGGGCGCCGGCGGTGCCCTCATCCGCGCGTTCGTCACGGTGCCGACGATGCCCGGCCCGGGTGCACGTCGCACGCGTCGTGGCCGAGCAAGGACCCGAGAGCCCCCCGGTGCGCGGCGACCCACCGGTAGACGCGATCGGTTACGCGGGGCGCGACCTTCACGAGTGTGGCGAGCGGGCCTCCTCCCGGCAGGGCGCGGAACACCGGCTCCGCGGCCGCTCCGGCCGTCCATCGCCTCCCGTCCGGCGTGACGACGTGCCACGAGCTCAGCCGGTCGGCCGGCGCCAGGTCGCCCAACAGGCGCTCGCCCTCGCCGCCCTGGATCGGCGCGAACCCGAGGCGGCCGCGCCGGTCCCATCGCCGGAGTCGTTCGGCGGACCACCGACAGAATCCGCAATCGTCGTCGTACAGGACGATCGCCCGCCCGCCCGCTTCGCCCTCGCGCCTCACGTCGCCAGCCTACGAGCGGGCCGATCGCCGGCCCGCTCCTCGGGAGCCGATCACAGCTGGGAACATGGGGCGATGGTGTCCGCGACCCTCACCGACGGGACGCGCGCGGCCCGGCGTGAGGCGGGCGATCGCAGGTGAGCCGCGCGCACATCCAGGGGGCGCCGGATGTTCCCGCACCGGGTGCCGCGCGCAGCTTCTGGTTGCAGGAAGCGCTCGCGAACGATCCCGGCGAGTCGTGCGGGCCGCTCGATGCACATGTCGCCGCCGACGTGTGCATCGTGGGGGGCGGCTTCTGCGGTCTCTGGACGGCGATCGCGCTGACCGACCGGGAGCCGGGTCTGCGCGTCGCCATCGTCGAGCAGGACATCGTGGGCGGTGGCGCGAGCGGTCGCAACGGAGGGTTCTTCTCGTCGTCGTGGTGGGATCTGCCCGCCCTCACGGGGTTCTTCGGGGAGGACGAGGGTTTGCGCTACGCCCGGGTCCTTGCCGACGCGGTCGGCGAAGCGGGCGCGTTCATCGGCGAGCACGCGATCGACTGCTGGTGGCACCACGAGGGCGGCCTCGCCGTCCGAGCCGGCGACTGGCAGGGCGGGATCGCGGGCGGCGAGGCGGTCGCGATGGCGGCCCGCCTCGGGGAGCGTGATCGGCTCCTTCCCCGTTCGGCCGGTGAGGCGCGAGCGATCGCGGACTCCCCGCGCGTGACCGGCGCCGTGTTCACGCCCGACAACGCGACCGTGCAGCCCGCGCGCCTGGCCCGGGGCCTTCGGCGGGTCCTGCTCGATCGGGGGGTTCGGATCTTCGAGCGGACGCCCGCCCGTGCCATCGACCGTTCGGCGCCGGCCGTCGTGCGCACCGAGCACGGCGCGGTGCGCGCCGACCGTGTCGTGCTTGCCACCGGGTCGTGGGCCGCCGGGTGGCCGGGGTTCCGCCGGAGCTTCGGGGTGATCGTCGACACGATGGTGGTCACCGAGCCGATCCCCGAGCGGCTCCGCTCGATCGGCTGGACCTCGCACGTCGGCATCGGCGACGGACGCGAGCTCCTCTACTACCTCCGCCGCACCGACGACGATCGCGTCGCGATCGGAGGCGGCTCGATCGGGGTCGTGTTCGGCGGGCGCCTCGGTTCGCGCGTCGTGACGCACGACCACCATGCGGCGACGGTCGCCGCGCGGGGCCTCGTGGGGCTCTTCCCGCAGCTCGAGGGCGTGCGGTTCACCCACGCCTGGGGCGGGCCGATCGACCAGACCGCGTCGTTCCTGCCGTTCTTCCGGACGCTGCCGCCGGGCAACGTGCACGCCGGACTCGGTTTCAGCGGCCACGGCCTCTGCCAGACGTTCGTGGGCGGGCGGATCCTCGCATCGATGGCGCTCGGCACCGACGACGGATGGAGGTCGCTCCCGGTCGCGCGGCCGGAGATCGGCATGGCGCCCCCGGAGCCGTTCCGGTGGCCCGCCGTGCGGGTCAGCGGCTGGGCGCTCGAGCGCGGAGACGCTCGGGAGGAGGCCGGCCGGCGGCGGGGGTGGGCGCTCGACCTCATCGGCGACGCGCCGCTGCGCTACCGGGAGCGACTGCAGCGCCCCGCGAGCGCGCGGTAGGAGACCGCCTCGAGGGCCGAGCGCGAGCGAGGATCAGGGAGCGGTCGCGCGGCTCAGTACCGGTCGTCGCGCGTCGGCGGCAGCTCGCCGTCCTCGCGCTGAGGGCGCGCGACCCGCCCGTCGGTCGTGCGGGCGCCGATCTCGCCGGCGAGCTTCCGCGCTTGGTGCTTCAACACGTACCACCCCACGGCGACGAGTACGACGATCGACAGGATCACGGTGAGCACCACGAACGCCGCGGCTTTGAGGACCGCCCCGAGGATGCCGAACGCCGCGGCGAGCAGCACGAGGATCAGGATCAGCCAGCCCACGACGGTCACCCTACCGCGGTCTCGGCGAAGCGTTCGATCCGGGCGCACAGGGCCGCGGGCCGATCGAGCGGAAGGTCGTGCGCGCCGCGCATCCACGTGAACGTGACCGGCAGGCCGGTCGCCGCCCGTCTCGCCGCTGCGAGGCCGGCTCGCTTCGCCTCCAGGAAGGGTGCCTCGGTCTCGTCGCGATCGGCCGGCTTCGCGAGGATCACGAGGGTCGGCACGCGGATTTCCGCGTATCGCTCGATCGGCCGCTGCTCCCAGATCTTCCGGAGGATCCGGAGGTGGTTCGCGCGCGACAGGCGGGGATGGATCCGCGCGTCGCGGTCGACGCGCATCAGCGACAGGAAGATCGCCTCGATCTCGGGCGTGACCGGGATCGGGGACCACTGCGCGATCGACGAGCGGAAGGTCTCGAGCGGCATGCGCGACAGCATGGGTGGCGCCAGCTCCCGTGCGGTGGTCGGCCAGTCCCAGCCGAGACCGGGGCCGACCAGACCACCGTCGACGAGCACCGCCCCCGCGAGGCGCGACGGATACCGCGCCGCCGCCTCGAGGGCCACCATCGCGCCCCATGAGTGCCCCACGACGATCGGGCGGCCGAGGCGCTCGGCCCGCGTGACCGCGAGCAGGTCGGCGACCGTCCGGTCGAACCCGTAGCCGCTCGTCGGCTTCGCGGACCGGCCATGGCCGCGGGCGTCGAAGGTCACCACCCGGAATCGCCGCGTCAGGCGCGGCACCATCAGGTCCCAGATGTGCCGGCTCGACGCGAGCCCGTGATGGAGCAGCAGCGAGGGAGCGTCGCCGGCCGGGCCCGGGTTCGTGGCGACCGAGAGCCGGACCCCGTTCGCGGTCACGATGTCTCGTGTCGTCCCTCGCTCGCGTGTCTCGGCCATACTTCGGGCGATGGTAGACGAGGGGTCCGGCTCGCCCGGTGTTCCGACGTCGCGGCGATCAGCCAAGCACTGGTCGTGCTCGATCGTCGCTACCGGAACACACCCGACTGGGAGTCGCTCGCCGGCTGCGATCGACTCGGGTGGGCGGCACTCGCTACGGCGCTCGACGTCAGCCTCGGGCAGCCCGACTACAGCGTCGACCAGACCGGCTGGCGCCCGCGGACCAAGCCGATCCGTGGACCGGCCAAGCCGGGAGTCCTCGGAGTGCTCCAGGCCGAGCACAACCTTCTGGTCCGACTGAAGTCGTTCCCGAACGCCATGAACCTGCGCCTGATCGTCGACTCTCAGCGCCTGCTCACCTCGCAACTCATTCCGTACGCAGAGCGGGTCGATCCCGAGCTGGCCGAGCAATGGCGAGCCCGCACCGCGACGTACTCGCGGATCCAGCGCGAGCTCCGCAACGTCGGGGGAAGACTCGGCAACGGCGCCGGCGCCACAGCAGAGGCCGCGAACGCGGTCAGCCGAATGAAGGCGTTGCCGTCCGCCACCGTGATCGAGCCGCGGATGCTCGGTGGCTTCCAGACACTCTTCCGCCGCATCGACGAACGCATCAGCGATGTCCTCGAAGCCGGTGTCGAGCGCGGGGCATTCGTCCAGCGCGTGACCGTCCCTCGACTGGTGAGCGGCGAAGGACGGCTGGTCCATCCCGTTCGCGAGCGCTTCGTGCCCGTCGCCCGCGCGGCCGACCTCGAGGTCATCAGAACCGCACGTGAGCATCTGCGGCCTCGGCAAGAGGCTGCCGTGGCGTCGCCGGGCGCGAGCAGGGTCGATCTCCATACCGCCCTCATCCACCGTCCGCCCGAGAAGGGAGCGCAGTCCGATGTCCCAGGCCTCTAGCGCGAAGGCGTCTGTTCCCCGGCCAAGGCAGAAGATGGAGCGTCTGCTCTCCGTGGACGAGGTGGCCGAGTTCCTCGGCATTCCGGTGGCGACCCTCTACCAGTGGCGACACAAGGGCGCCGGCCCTGACGCGTATCGCGTCGGCCGGCACCTCCGGTACGAGCCGGGCGCCGTCCGCGCATGGCTCGATGAACATCTGGCGGATCACCATGGCCCACATTGAACGGCGCGAGCGCCGGGGCAAGAACGGTCAGGTCCTCAGGTCGTACCGAGTCCGCTGGCGTGGTCCGGATGGCAAGGAGCGCAACAAGAGCTTCAAGCGAAAGGTGGACGCTGATCGCTTCGCGGCAACCGTGTCTGCGGATCTGGTACGCGGTCAGTACGTCGACCCCGACGCGGGCAAGGTCTTGTTCGAGACCTACGCCCGGAAGTGGCTCGCAGCCCAAACGTTCGATGAAGGAACCCACGTCGCCGTCGAGCTGCGGTTCCGTCTGCACGCGTTTCCGGTGCTCGGGAATCGGAATCTGAACGACATCCAGCCGTCGACGATCCAGGGCTGGCTTCGCACGCTCACGGATCTCGCGCCGTCCTATCGACAGATCATCTTCGCCAACGTGTCGACGGTCTTCACAGCGGCGGTCGACGACTCCCTGATCGTCGCCAACCCGTGTCGAGCACGCTCCGTGCGCCGCCCGAAGCTCGGCCACCGCAAGGTCGTGCCCTGGACCCGCGATCGGGTGCTCGCCGTCCGGGACGAGTTGCCGGCGCGCTACCAACTCATGGTCTGGCTCGGTGCCGGACTCGGGATGCGGCAGGGCGAGATCTTCGGCCTCTCCCCCGAGGACATCGACATCGAGCGTGGCGAGGTGCACATTCGGCGCCAGGTAAAGCTGGTCTGGCAACAAGCAGATGTTCGGCCTCCCGAAGGGGCGCAAGGTCCGAGACGTTCCGCTGCCCGACGCGGTCTTGGAGGCGATCAACGCACACATGACCGCCTACCCGCCGATCGAGGTAACGCTTCCGTGGGACAGGACTGACGGGAAGCCCACGGCCTTCTCGCTGCTCCTCTACAGCCGCGAGAAGAAGGCGCTGGCACGGAACTACATCAACACGTTCATCTGGAAGCCAGCCTTGAAGCGCGCCGGGGTCCCTGTCGACGCGCGAGAACGGCAGCCATGCCCTCCGGCACTTCTACGCGAGCACCGCGCTCCATGAAGGTGAGTCGATCAAGGCCCTCAGCGAGTACCTGGGTCACGCCGACCCCGGCTTCACCCTGCGCACCTACACCCACCTCGTCGAGGACAGTGCCGAGCGCACCAAGCGAGCTGTCGACGCCGTATTCGGGCACCGGACGCCCGAGCCCGAACCGGGCGATGCACAACCGGACGACGAAGAGCCCGTGGATGACGTGGAGCCCGATGAGGACGAGGACGACGATGATGCCTGAGCACGCACACTCCGCCCTCCTCGCGGACGTGACCAGTCAAGGCGCCATCGTCAATGCTCAGCGACGCAGATCGGCACGCACCGACCCCACCGCACTCGTAGCAGGTGTCGCTCAGGACGGTCGGGCAGCGACCTCGACCGTGGAGGCGCGGCCGTCATTGACAGGTTCGACCCATGCCGCGTGTCGTGACGAGACCACTTTGGCGCTCAGCTTCTCGAGTGTCGCGATTCGCGTGGTGCGCGGAAGCGGTGCCTCAATCTCGGCCCAGACCGACGAAGTTCCGTACGCCAAGCAGCCGGAAGCCGCCACGGAGGGTCGCGGGGATCCTCGGGAGGGCTTGGTCCCGTGCGATCAGTTCGACGTGGCGGTAGTCATGGGACTCTCGGTGCCACCGAACCTCGGCGTGACCGGCCTCCAGCACGTTGCGTACCCAGTCGGAGTTGGCTCCGTACAGAACACCGACGAGGAGTTGGTCGGGCGTGCCGAACGCCAGCACCGGCGTTGTGTAGGTGCGTCCCGTGCGGCGGCCCTGATGCCGAACCAGCGCGAACGGCCCGAGCGAGCCGGCAAATGTGCGGATCACGGGGTTGGCGACCCTGCGGTTGAATCGTGCGAACCCTCGCGGAAGGGGACCAGCGGTCGACGCCCGGCCGTGGCGGTGCCGGGTGGAGTGTGCGGTGTGCTCCGACGAGTACAGAGGGAATCGGAGCAGCATGACCGCCACCATGAGCGGGCAGGCCAACAGGCCAGTCTGCAGGGGCAGCAGGCTGTCCTGGGCGATCGCTCCGGACCAGTAGCCGACCAGGAGCCCGACGCCGGCCAGCATTGTTGCGCCCGACATCTCCAGAGTGGGCCGCCAGGCCATTCCTCGGAATCGCATCCACGCTGCCATCGGCAGCGACAGGTTGATGGCGACCACCACCACAGTGAGCACCGGCGCCCGCTCCGGCAGGTCGGTGCAGCCGACCAGCGCCGCACCACCGAAGAACAGCACGCTGAGCCCGATCGCTCCCACGCACATGGCCGCGCACATCTCCACCACGTGGAGGACGAAGCGAAGCACCCGACGGAGAGCGGCCAGACCTCGCGTCCGCCCGCGCGGTGAAACGGGTTCCGACCGGGTCAGTTCGGCCCTCGGCATCGTTGACGCCGGTTGCGACGTCTTGTCCTTGATCTGGAATGCACTCATGACGCCCTCCCGCACTGGTAGCCGGGCTCTCGGCGTCTGGTGACCATCGCGTCCGGGTGGGCATGACATCTCAGGGCAAGAGCCCTTTCAGTCAGACTTCGCCTCCCCACCAGCGCAGTGAAGGGCCGAACTACTCCCGCGCTCGGGACGAAGGACCTCGGGGCGCCTGGTTTGCGGAGCGATCCAGGCGGAACAGACGGCGAGGCCGGCGAGGAACGCAGCCTCGACACATTCAACCGCGTCACCCAGCGGCGCGAGCAGGGGCTACACGATCCTCGGGCAGTGCGGCACGGAAGAGCATCCTCAACGTCTTGTCCATGAACTTTGTCCACGGGCAGCGACTCGCAACGTGGTGAGCAGCGCGCCGGGGACGGCCGGGTGGCTCAGTCGGCTCGGCGGCGCCGCACCACCAGGGTCAGCGCGCCGGCTGTGGCGAGCAGCCACATGGCGGCAAGGCCGGCGGCGACGTCGCTGTCTCCGTGGCTGGGGTAGTCGGCTGTGACCTTCGGCGGCAGCATCTGTGTCGAGCCACCGTTGCGCTGGTGCACCACCGCGGCGACGTGGACCATGGGATGCGCGACCACGGCGCCGAGCGGGTTGCCGGTCAGGGCCGTGGGTACGTTGGCGACGATGGTGCCGATCAAGGGCGAGCGCAGGTCCGCGTCGCGGTACTCGGGGTAGCCGAGGTGGTAGCTCGTAGACACCAGCAGGGATAGCAGCAGTGCCAGCCCGGCGAACCCGGCCTTGCGCTTGGCCCCGTCACGGTTGCCGTGCATCAGCAGGTAGGCGACCGCGGCGGGGAACACGAACAACGTCAACGCGTCGACGCTGCCATAGACCAGGCCACGCCAGAGGATCTCGAACCCGAACCGCCACCCGTCCGGGTGGTCCGTGCTCGCCTGACTGAGGACCATGGCCACCAGTCCTGCGCCGGCGACAGCGCCGACAGCCAGGCTCCGACCCAGGTGGTGCCGCCACAGGTCGTGGAGCTCTGGCGGCGTAGCCGTTGACGAAGACGGCGAAGCAAGCCACGGCGATGGTGAAGTAGATCAGGTAGTACATGTCGGGTTGAAGCCCGAGGAGGTCGGTGCCGATGAGCGGTACCAGGAAGAACAAGAGCGCGCCGCCGGCCAGCCAGACCCAGGGGTTCGCGCGAGTGGGGATGCGCGGTGCCGCGAGCGCGTGCTCGGCGTCATCGGTGCGGCGAGGTGAATGCAGAGTACGCATGGCTGCTCGTTTCCTTTCCTCCCAGCGTCGAGGTGGCGGGGTAGGTCAGGTAGAGGAGTAGGTCCTCACGGACCTGCCGAATGACCCTCACCTCCTTCGTGCAGCGGGAAAGCCACGCAGAAGTGAATCTGGACTCACACCTGCACGCCTTCTCCGAGCGCGGATCCAGTCCGTGGTGGGACCCCAGCGCGAGCAGATCACCGCCTCATAGGTAACGCCTCTGACCAGCGGCTCTGGCCCGGTACCTGTCCTTGCTGGCGGATCCTGCGCCGAGCGAGCCACAGCACAATCATCATCAGGACCAGGACGTCGGCGAAGCCGGCGATGGAGGCCCACGGCAGCTCGATGTCTCCGCCCTCCAACTGGGCGAAGAGCGACCCGAGCGGTGTGAGCAGCGGCCACAACACCACCACGGAGTGCGTCAGGGCGAAGGCGGTCGCGTAGACCACGCCGAGGCCGGTGAGGAACAGAATCTCGGACACGCCCATGCCGTAGCCCACGTGATAGGCCCCGTACGCCGCTGCAGCCGCCAGCACACCCGGCACGTCACCCAAGCGCTCCTGCAACCTGGTCTGGATGAAGCCGCGGAAGAAGATCGACTCGAAGACGCCCACGACGAGCGCCATGAACAACAGCGGAACCCAGTCCACCGGGCGCGGAAGGTCGTAGCCCCACAGCGTGATGGAGAACTGGACGCCTGCGAACAACAGGGCCAAGAGCACGGTGCGGCGCCGATTCCCCCACGTGAGCCCGAGGTCGGCCAGCGGTCGGTGCTGCACCCACACCGTGTAGTACACCGGCCCCGCGACACCGATCACCAGTGCCAGGCCGAAGGACAGGAACAGGCCGACCGTGCGTTCGGTGCCAAAGCCTCGGAACGCGATCGAGAGCAAGGCGACCACCAGCGCGTACAGGGCGACCATGACCAGCAGCTCATGACTAGGGGAAGGTGCGAGTCGGCCCCGGCGGCGCGCTTCAATAATGGCGTACAACGCCAGTCCGGAAACGATGACGACCACGAGGTACGCCGGTCCCCCGACGAGCTCCATGGCCAGGATGGCGAGTGCGACCCAGACCACCCAGGCGCCAAACCGGAGCCTGCTTGGCGCCCGCCTTCCGGTCAGCTCGCGGTCCAGCCGGCCCTGACGGTCCACCGCTCGGGTATCAATGGTGGGCATCTCCGACACCTCCTGAGGCGCGGCACACCGGGCTCGGGTCGGCCTCGCGGTGGCCCCTCACCTTCACCATGCGCCCGTCCAAGGAACGCCGGTAGGGCCGAAAGAGAGGCCCGGCAGGGTCGCAGGTCGCCCCTTCCCGGTCCGCAGGGTGACACTGTCCTATGGAGTCAACCGGAGATCTCGAGATCCACACCGGGCGAGGAGTGATGCCGGCCTACTGCGCCGTGCCCCTGACTCAGCCCCCGGCCCGGTGTGGTCGTGATCCACGACTTCACCGGGATGAGCCACGACCTCCACGCCCGGGCTGACTGGTTGGCGGGAGAGGGATTCCTCGCCGTAGCCCCGGACCTGTACTCCTGGGGCAGCCGGCTCAGATGCCTTCGCACCATCATGCGGGACCTGGGGCAGCGCCGGGGCCGGTCCTTTGACGACATCGACGCAGCCCGTCGGTGGCTGCGCGACCACAGCGAGTGCACCGGCGATGTCGGAGTTATCGGGTTCTGCATGGGCGGCGGCTATGCGATCGCGTTGGCCGAGGGTCGAGGCTTCGATGCTGCCAGCGTGAACTACGGCGGGTGTCCTGCAGACGCCGAGGAGTGGCTGGCGGAGGCATGCCCGATCGTGGGGAGCTTCGGAGGCTCGGACAGCTCCCCACTGGGCGCCCGCGCCGGCCGGCGCCTGGGCCGGCTGCTGACCGAGGTCGAAGTTCCCCACGACGTCAAGATCTATCCCGGAGTCGGCCACGGCTTCATGAACAACCACGACCCCGGCGACCAGACCTTGATGTTGAGGATCCTGGCGCGGATCTCAGGCACAAAGTACGACGAAGCCGCGACGCGCGACGCCAGAAGACGGATCATCGACTTCTTCCACCGTTACCTGAAGGAGCGCGAACCGAGAACCCCGTAAACCTCGGAAGGTCTCCGACGAGGTGCTGGCCGACGTCCGTGGCGACGGCTTGTCGTTTGGAAATCGTCGTGCACTAAGCCTCGATCCACCGATGAGATCGTTGGGGTGAGCGCGTCGTGAAGCGAGAATGCCCTTACGTGCTG
>CAVSLX010000032.1:0-8114 GCA_963728735.1 uncultured Actinomycetes bacterium
TGCGATGCTGGCAGGAAAGGGCCCAACGCCGCGAGAGCCACGAGTGCAGGAACGGACGCTCCAAGCCGAGGCCGCGCGCCTCCTCCCCCTCCCCCCGTAGGCCCGGTCGCCGACGATCGGGTGTCCGACCGAGCTCAGGTGCACCCTGATCTGATGGGTCCGACCTGTCTCAGGGGCCGCCTCGACCAAGGTCGCGCGATCCCACCGCTCCCGCACCTCGAAGACGGTGATCGAGGCTCGGCCCTTCGCCCGGTCGACGATCACGCGAGCGGCGCGCCGGCCCAAGGGGGCTTCCACCGTGAAGAGGTCGTGGGCCGGCCTCCCCGGACCAATGCAAGGTAAAACCGATGGACCTCGTGGAGTCGCAGCATCCGGGCCAGAGCGCGATGCACCTCATCGGTCTTGGCCACGATCATCAGGCCGCTGGTGCCCACGTCCAGCCGGTGCACGATGCCGGGTCGGAGTGGCCCGCCCACACTCGACAGTGGCACCGACATGCCCAGCAGCCGGTTCACCATGGTTCCCGATCGCCGGCGCTCTGTCGGATGCACGACCAGACCCGCGGGTTTCGCCACCACCAGGAGATGTTCGTCCTCGAATCGAACGGGAACGGGAGGGGACTCGGGCCCGAGCGGTTCGTCGGGGATCAGCTCGACCACGATGCGCTCGCCACCGCTCAACCGGAACGATCTCGCCTGCGGTGCACCGTCGACCGTGACCCTCCCGGCCGCGATCGCCCGTTGCACGACCGCCCGCCGCTCCGACGTCAGGCGCGCGACGACCGCGTCCAGGCGACCCGGCTCCCCCGCGAGCTCAGCCATCGCGGCCGTCCGCGCGGTTCGCCCGTCGTTCACGGCGCCACGAAGCGAGGACCAGCAAGCCGGCGCCCACCACGATCGCGCTGTCCGCCAGGTTGAACACGGGCCATGCGTGCAGATCGATGAAGTCCACGACCTCCCCGAGTGCACCGGTGCCCCGGACGAGCCGATCGGTCAAGTTCCCCACGGCGCCGCCGAGCACCAGCCCCAGCGCAGAGCCGACCATCAGGTCCGTGTGCCGGAGCGACGTCACCACGATCAGCACGGCGATGATCGCGGACACCGCGACGAAGAACCACGGGAAGCTCGAGAACAGGCTGAACGCTCCCCCGCTGTTGGTCGTGAATCGGAGCGTGAGCACGCCGGGGATCATTTCGATCGGATCGCCGGGAAGCGTGCGTTCGGCCCACACCTTGGTCACCCGATCCAGGACGTAGGCTCCCGAGGCGACACTGAAGAGGGTGAGCGCGGAGCGGCGCCGGACGGCGTCCACGGACGCTACCGCCGGGAGCGGGCCTGTGCGTCGTCGATGCAGAGGTCAGCGTACGGAAGCGCCCGGATGCGGGCCTTCGGGATGGGCTTGCCGCAACGCTCGCAGACTCCCGTACGTGCCCGCGTCCATGCGCTGGAGCGCCCGTTCGATCTTCTGGAGGAGGTCGCGGACGTTGTTCTCGATGGAGAGGTCCTTCTCCCGCTCGAACGTGCTCGTGCCGGCGTCCGCTACCTCGTCATCCAGCCCCACGTCGCCGTTCATCTCGGATTGGGTGGCGGCGAAGGTCTCCTCCTCGATGGAGGTCAGCTGAGCCGCAAGCTCCTCCTTCTCCTCCAGCAATTGGGCACGTAGAGAGCCGATCTCGGCCTTCGTGAGCTTGCTCTGCGCCATGGTCGGCGCAGGGTAGCACGAGGGGTTTCCACCGGACCCGGAGTGCCACGTCAGCGTGCCTTTCCCGCCCGCGGGGTGCTCTCCGGAACAACCTCTGTTCGGCCCCCAGGAGTTGTGTAGCATCCCTCGAACAGGCGACGACGGGAACGAGTACCGGGAACCACGAGCCTCGAGCGAGCCGGTGATGGTGTGAGTCCGGCGGCGCGCCTCCCGGGACATCCTCCCCGAGCCCCTGCCCGAACCGGCGCGGGAGGTCCGCTGCCGCAGTAGGCGCAGGCGGGAGTGCCCGTGACAGCGCGAGGCCGTGTATGGCGGCCGTGAGTGGCCGGCGTCGTGAGGCGCCGGCAACGCGGGGTGGTACCGCGGGGTCATCGAGCCCCGTCCCTGCTCGAGGGGACGGGGCGTTCCCGTTCCCGGAGCAGGACGAGGAGGAGCAGATGGCGCCGTTCGATCCGGTGGACCAGAAGGTGCGCTTCCCGGAGCTCGAGGTGGGGATCCTCGCCTTCTGGAAGCGAGCCGAGATCTTCCAGCGCTCGATGGAGGCCGCGAAGGCGCGCCCGCATGGATCTTCTACGAAGGCCCCCCACCGCGAACGGCAAGCCCGGCGTGCACCACGTCGAGGCCCGGACCTTCAAGGACGTCTATCCCGCGCTTCAAGACGATGACCGGCACCTCGTGCCCCGCAAAGGGGGCTGGGACTGTCACGGCCTTCCGGTCGAGATCGAGGTGGAGAAGGAGATCGGCACCAAAGGCAAGCGCGACATCGAGGCGTTCGGCGTCGCCGAGTTCAACGCTCGGTGCCGCGCGTCCGTCGGGCGCTACGTCGGCGAGTTCGAACGACTCACCGAACGGATCGGCTTCTGGATCGACCTGTCGAGGCCTACTGGACGATGGCCGCGCCGCTACATCGAGTCGCGTGTGGTGGTCGCTCAAGTCGTCTGCACGAACGCGGCCTGCTCGTCGAGGACCGACAGGGTCGCGGCGTACTGCCCGCGGTGCGGCACTGCGCTGTCCGACGCACGAGGTGGCGCAGGGCTATCGCGACGGTCGAGGACCCGAGCCTGTTCCTGCGGTTCCCGATCATCGAGGCCGCCGACCCGACTCGCTGGTGGGCGTCTCGCTCGTGCTGGACCACGACGCCGTGGACGCTGCCCTCGAACACGGGGCTCGCGGTCGATCGCGGAGGCCACGTATGAGACGTGGAGCGCGACGGCGAGCGCTTCATCGTCGCGAGCCTCTCGTCGAGAGTCGGTGCTCGGCGAGGATGGACCGTGCTACGGGAGCTCGGGCGACGCTCTCGTCGGTGCGCGCTACCAGCCGCCCTACCCCAACGTCGAAGGTGCCCACGTCGTCGTGCCGGAGACTTCGTCTCGATGGAGGACGGGACCGGCGTCGTGCATCTCGCACCCGCGTTCGGCGCCCGACGACCTCGCAACGGGCCGCGCGCAGGGTGGCCGGTGTTCAAGCCGGTCGACGACGACGGGCAGATTCACCGACCTCGCCCCGGAGTTCATGCGCGGACTGTTCGTGAAGGACGCCGATCCGAAGATCGTCGAGGATCTGCGCGAGCGCGGCGTCCTGCTCCGTGCCGAGACCTACGAGCACAACTACCCGTTCTGCTGGCGATGCGGCACGCCCCTCCTGTACTACGCGCGCACTTCCTGGTACGTCGCGCACGACCACGGTGAAGCGCCGCCTGCTCGAGGTGAACGAGGAGGTCGAGTTGGTTCCCGAGCACATCAAGCACGGTCGCTACGGCAACTGGCTCGAGAACAACGTCGACTGGGCGATCTCGCGCGAGCGCTACTGGGGCACGCCGTTGCCGATCTGGCGCTGCGCGAGCGGGCACGTCACCGCGGTCGGTTCGCTCGCGGAGCTCGGCGAGCTCGCCGGGCGCGACGTGACGGGCGTCGACCCGCACCGCCCGGGCATCGACGAGGTCCGGTTCGAGTGTCCCGAGTGCGGCGACGAGGCACGCGGGTGCCGGAGGTCATCGACGCCTGGTACGACTCGGGCGCGATGCCGTTCGCCCAGTGGGGCTATCACCCCGAGCTGGGCCGCGGGTCGACGAGTTCGGGCGGTCTTCCCCGCCGACTTCATCTCCGAGGCGATCGACCAGACCCGCGGCTGGTTCTACACGCTCATGGCCGAGGGCGTGCTGCATTTCGATTCGACCGCGTACCGCAATGTCGTGTGCCTCGGACATCATCGTCGAGCGACGGGCGCGAGATGTCGAAGTCATTGGGCAACGTGTTCGACCCCTGGGAGGCCCTGGACCGCCAGGGCGCCGACGCCCTTCGATGGTTCATGATCACGAACGGCTCGCCCTGGGCGTCGCGCCGCGTCGGTCACGAGTGCTGGACGACGTGCTGCGTCAGTTCCTGCTGACCCTCTGGAACGTGTACGGGTTCTTCGTGACCTATGCGAACGCGGACGGGTTCGACCCATCCACGGAGTCGCCGCCCCACGCGAGCGGCCCCTGCTGGACCGTTGGGCGATCTCCCAGTCGCACGGACGGTCCGCGCCGCGCGCGACGGCCTGCGCCGGCTACGACGCCACGGCGCCGGGCGGCGCATCGAGGCGTTCGTCGACGACCTGTCGAATTGGTACGTGCGACGTTCGCGCCGCGCGGTTCTGGAACCCCGGCGGGCAGGACGGGCCACGACGCGGCGGCCGCGTTCCACACACTCCACGAGTGCCTCGTCACGACCGCGACGCTGCTGGCGCCGTTCACGCCGTTCGTCGCCGAGGAGCTGTGGCGCAATCTCGCCGCCGGCCGCGGCGGGCCCCGGTCTCCGTTCACCTGGCGGACTATCCGGAGGCGGATGATGTCGCTGATCGACGACGAGCTCGACGCGGCGATGGCGGCGGCTGCGCCAGATCGTCGAGCTCGGTCGGCGTGTGCGCGTGGAGACGAAGTCCCGGACTCGGCAGCCGCTCGCCGAGGCGGTGCGTGCACTGCCCGGGCAGCCATCGGCGCGTCGGCCGCCTGCTTCGACCTGATCGCCGATGAGCTCAACGTCAAGCGGATGGTGTTCGCGGAGTCCGACGAAGCGTTCGGCCGCTGGCGAGCGAAGCCGAACTTCAAGACGCTCGGGTCCACGGCTGGGCGAGGCCGTGAAGGAGGTGGCGGCGGCGCTCGCCGCGGACGACGGCGATGCGGCGAGCTGGCGCTGGCGCCCGCGGCGAGCCCGTGACGGTGGAGGGATGTCGATCGAGCCTGACGACGTTGATCTCGTGCAGGAGGTCTCGACGGGCTGGGGTGTGGCGAGCGAGGGCGGCGTCACGGTGGCGCTCGACCTCGAGGTCACCGAAGAGCTCCGCCGCGAGGGCCTCGCGCGAGATCTGATCCGGGTCGTGCAGGACGCGCGGAAGAGCGCGGGGCTCGACGTGACCGATCGCATCCGCCTCGGTGTGGAAGCGGGCCCCGTCGTGGCCGCCGCACTCGCCGCACACCGCGAGGCCGTGGCCGGTGAGACACTGGCGCTCGAGGTGCGTGACGTCGAGGTCGACCCGAACCGGGTCGACACCTCGATCGAAGGTGAGGCGGTGCGGATCAGCCTCGTGCGCTTCGAGGCGGGCGGGTCCGCCAACGCTTGATCGAGCCGTCGGCGAACGACGCGAGCGACACCACGCCCGCCACGACCGCGAGGCCGACGAGCGTTGCCCCTCGCTCGACGGAGAGCCCGATCACGAGCGTGACGAGGGTGACCACGCCCATGGCGAGCGCGAAGAGGTAGCGCCTGGCGACGTCGGGCCCGTACCGGCGCTGCGCCTTGTGTTCGACGCTCAGTCTTCTCCCCAGAAGAGCTCGCGGAGCGAACGGTCCGCCTCGGCGTCGCCCTTGCCACGGGACGCGGCAGCGGGCGCCGGCTCCTCCACGTGCACGGTCGCCTCCGCTTCCGGCACCCTGGTGGGCTCGCGCGAGTCCCCCTCCGACGCCTGCTCGACCGAGCCGGCGGACGGAGCAGATTCCGGCTCCTGGATCGAGGTCGCCCCGGTCGCATCATCGCCGGCGGGCATCCGAGCTTCGTCGCTCGATGGCCCAACGAATCGGTCGATCGGCTGCCCCTGCAGCGACCGCTTCCGCCGTTGCCTCAGCGGTCGCCGGGGCCGCCTGAGATGTTCGTTCGACCGCGGGGCTCTCGGATCGGCTCTTCGTCGGCGCCGGGCGGGCGGACCTGGCCATGCCTTTGACCGCTTCGGCATGCTCCTGCACGAGCCCGGCGAGGGACTGCAGGAATTCGCGTTCACGCGACAGGAAGGCGTTGACCGCGGGGCGGTCGGCCGGGCCGGCGGCGGACACCGCGCTCGACGCGCCCGTGGCCTTCGCTTCGGCGATGATGCGTGCCGCGTCGGCCCGGGCCCGAGCGATGATCTCGTCCGCCTGGCGGGCGACGTCGTCGAGATCCGGAGACGCCGTCAACGGGCCGGGGCCGGGGTCGGTCGCAGATCGCTCTCGGTCGTGAGCGCGGTCAGCGTGTCGGTCATCTGATCGAGGAACTCGTCGACATCTCGCATCTTGTAGCCGCCGAAGCGCGAGACCCTGAACTCCTTCTGCTGCACGTCGATCGGCGTCAGCCTGGAGCGAGGCTCGGCGGGATTCGGTGAGCTCGAGTCGGTGCCCTTGGTCCTGTCCTTGCCCATGAATCCCCTCCTGATCACGGTCTGCAGAGCGCCGTCTGCAACACGAAGATGATGATGAACACCACCACGACCGAGAGGTCGAACATACCTGCCGGGGGGAGGACGCGGCGCAACGCACGCAGGGGCGGTTCGGTCACGTCGAAGAGCAGATCGTAGGCTGATCGTATCGGACCCGTCGCGGGCGGTCGCCAGCCCGCGAGCTGCACCCAGCTCAGGATGACGCGGATCAGCAGGATGAGCCAGAGAGCGTGAGCGCGACGCAGATCTAGTCGGATCCATCGGTGCCAGAGGCTAACAGCCGGGTCGCGCGCGACGTTGCGCGTTCAGAACTGGTTGTAGAAGCCCGTGCCGGCGATACGCTCGCGTTCCTCGGCCGACACTTCGACGTCGGCCGGGCTCAGCAGATACACACGGTTCGCCACCAACTCGATCTTGCCGTCGAGCCCGTAGACGAGGCCGCTCGCGAAGTCGACGAGGCGCCTCGCGATCGCATCCTCGGTCGCCTGGAGGTTCATGATGACGGCGGTGCCGTCCTTGAACCGGTCGGCGACCTCCCGGGCTTCGTTGAACCGCTTCGGCTCGGACTTGTGGATGGAGCTCATGCCGGTCGACACCGAACGGGGTGACGCGATCGTGCGCACCACGCCCTCGGCCTCGGTGGGCACCTCACGGACCGCCTGCGGCCGCATGCGTCGGACCGGTGCGGGATCTGCCGCGGGCATGTCGTCGACGAAGTCTTCGTCCTCCTGACGAGCCCCAGGTAGTTCAGGGTCTTCTTCCACACGCCGGCCATCTCCGTTTCCTCGCGTCCTCGGCCGCCTCACGCCGGGTCGTGGGGGTTCCGGCCGCCTGCCTCGGTCCGAACAGCGCCGTTCCGATGCGCACCATCGTAGCGCCTTCCTCGACCGCAGCCTCGTAATCCGACGACATCCCCATGTCAAGTCCACCATCCGGCGTGGTTCCGGGCCAGGGAATCCCGAGCTTGCGGAGCTGCCGGAACCAGGGTCGGGCTTCCTCGGCCGTCTGCCCGGCGGGCGGCACGGTCATCAGCCCCCGCAGCACGCAGCCCGTCGAGGCCGGCCACGCGTATCCGCGACGGCGGACGCCCGATCGAGGTCACCCCGGTACGTCGCTCGGTGAAGTCGACCTCGATCAGCACGTCGACGGTACGTTCCGCCTCGGCGGCACGGCGCGCGAGCCGTTCGGTCGCGCGCCCCCCCGCGACGGTCTCCACCACGTCGGCGAGCGCTGCCACGCTGTGGGCGGTGCCGCTCTGCAGGGTTCCGATGTAGTGCCACCGGGCGCCCGGGAACCGCGTCGTGGTGCTCACGGAGCTCACGCACGTAGTTGTGTCCGACCAGCCACCCCGGCCTCGACGACCATCCGGCACCCGGTCGGCGGGTTGCGTCTTCGCCGCCGCGACCAGCGCGCAGAGGTGCGGATCACGCCCCGATCGCTCGCACGCGCGCGCGATGTGCCTCACGGACGGTCGTGACGTTCGCCTCGATGGTCGCCCGGTCGGCGTGCATCGACGTCATCGTGCCACCCTCGGAGGAAGTCTCGAAGCGGAACGGGGGCGGGGAGGCTCTCGGCCAAGAGGCGGGGGAAGGGCGCCTCCGGCTCGGTGCCTCTCCGCCCCCAAGCCCTGCCGGGCTCGTCGGGGCGAGGCTCGGGGCTCACGCCGTCGTGGTCAGCTCTTCAGGAAGTCCGGGATGTCGAGATCCTCCTCGGCGTCGAACGTCACCGAGCGCTGGGGCTCGTGCTCC
>CAVSLX010000033.1:0-11440 GCA_963728735.1 uncultured Actinomycetes bacterium
GGCACCCGTCGCACGATAGCTCTTCGTCGCAGCGGCTCGTCTGAGGTACAAAGAGCCGACGATCCCGGCCGACGACGATCCCGGGCGTCTGCGGGGGCTAGACTTCGAGGATGCCCAGCGCGAGCCATCGCCCGCGTTCCGCGCGCCCGCGTGCAGGCGCCGGTGCGGTCATGCTGATCGGCGGCGCCGAGGACAAGCTCAAGACGAAGCGGGTCCTGTCCAGGTTCGTCAAGCTCGCGGGCGGGCGAGAGGCGCACGTCGTCGTGGTGAGCACGGCGTCGATGCTCGGGGCGGTCACCACCGAGTCCTACCGGGCGATCTTCACCGAGCTCGGGGTGGCGCACGTGAGCGGGCTGCACCCGCAGGAGCGCCGGGAGGCCGAGGATCCGCAGGTGGCCGCCACGCTCGTCGAGGCGACCGGGGTGTTCCTCACCGGAGGCAATCAGCTCCGGTTGACCTCCATCGTGGCCGGAACCCGGCTCCACTCCGGGATGCATCTGGCCCATGATCGCGGCGCCGTGATCGCCGGCACGTCGGCCGGCGCGAGCGCGCTCGCGAGTCACATGCTCGCGTTCGGCGACTCGGGTCCCACGCCGCGCCACGGCATCGTGCAGCTCGCCGCCGGCCTCGGCGTTCGTGCCCAACATCGTGGTCGACCAGCACTTCGAGCAGCGCACGCGGTTGGGCCGGCTGCTCGCCGCGATCGCCCAGTCGCCCTCGCTCACCGGGATCGGGCTCGACGAGGACACGGCCGCGATCGTCTCCGCGGATCGGCAGATGGAGGTCATCGGTCGGGGAGCGGCCATCGTCGTGGACGGCTCGAACATGCAGACCGACGCCTACCGATTGCGGGGGCGCCGACCCATGATGATCTCCGGAGCCGTGCTGCATTCGATCCCTTCCGGCTACGTCTTCGATCTGCGGACCCTCGCGCTGGCCTCCGACGAGGGTGGTGTCGGGCAAGAGCGAGAGGCCTCCGAGTGAGCGTCTCGGGAGAGGCCGAAGCGCGTGCAGAGAGCTCGCGGAACCAGAGCGACCACCGCTCGGCCCGGACCTTTCGATCGTGCATGCGCAGGTCTTCCGCGGGCCCAACTACTACTCCTACGAGCCGGCGATCAAGCTGCTCGTCGATCTCGGTTCCCTCGAGTATTGGCCCTCCAACACCATCGAGGGCTTCACCGAAGGACTGCTCGCGATCTTGCCGGGCGTCGGCGAGCACTCGTGCTCGCGGGGACACGCGGGCGGGTTCCGCGAACGGCTCCTCGAGGGCACGTGGGCTGGGCACGTCGCGGAGCACATCGCGATCGAGCTGCAGCGCGAGTCCGGCGCGCACGTCTACCGGGGGAAGACGAGGGGATCCGGCGCACCCGGGCGTTACAACGTCATCTACGGCTATTGGGAGGAGCAGGTCGGGCTGGCCGCCGGGCGCATCGCGGTCCGTCTCGTCAACCATCTCGTCGCGCCGGAGCCGGGGTTCGACCTCCCCGCTGAGCTCGAGGGGCTGATCCGGCTCGCCGAACACCGAGCGTTCGGCCCCTCGACGCAAGCGCTCCTCGACGAGGCGGCGAGCCGCGACATCCCGTTCATCCGCCTTGACGAGCGTTCGTTCGTCCAGCTCGGCCAGGGCAAGTACCAGCAGCGGATACGCGCGACCATGACGTCGATGACCTCGGCGCTCGCGGTCGACGTCGCGGGGGACAAGAAGCTGACGAACCAGCTCCTCGCCTCGGCGGGCCTTCCGGTGCCGAGGAGCGAGGTGGTCGGTTCGGCCGATGAGGCGGTCTCGGCGGCGAAACGGATCGGCTACCCGGTCGTCACGAAGCCGCTCGACGGCAACCATGGGCGAGGGGTCGGCCTCGAGATCCGTTCGGATCGCGCCGTCCGTACCGCGTTCAATCGCGCGCTGAAGCAGGCGCGCGGCGGCGAGGTCGTCGTCGAGAAGATGGTCGAGGGGAGCGACTACCGGTTCCTCGTGGTCGGCGGGCAGATGGTCGCCGTCGCCGAGCGGGTACCGGCCCACGTCGTGGGCGACGGTGAGCACACCGTCGCCGAGCTCGTGGCGATCACCAACGCCGATCCACGGCGCGGCTTCGGCCACGAGAAGATCCTCACGAGGATCAAGGTCGACGCCGACGCGGAGCGGCTCCTGCGCGAGCAGAAGCGGTCGCTCGACGACGTGCCCGAAGCGGGGTCGATCGTCAGGCTCGCGGGGACCGGCAACATGTCGACCGGCGGCAGCGCGATCGACCGGACGTGGGAGACCCACGAGGACAACGTCGATATCGCCGAAGAGGCGGCTCGCGTCGTGGGCCTCGACGTCGCCGGGATCGACTTCATCGCACCCGACATCACGAAGCCGGTCCGAGAGACGGGGGGCGCGATCATCGAGGTGAACGCGGCGCCGGGGTTCCGCATGCACACGAACCCCACGGAGGGCGAGCCGCAGTACGTCGCGCGACCGGTGATCGATCAGCTGTTCCCACCCGGGCGCCCGTCGAGGATCCCGATCATCGCGGTCACCGGCTCCAACGGCAAGACGACGACCGTCCGGATGATCGCCCACATCATGAAGGGACGGGGGCACAAGGTCGGCCTGACCTCGACCGACGGGATCTACATCGACGAGCGCCTCACCCAGCAGGTGGACGCCAGCGGCCCCCGGTCGGCGCAGAAGGTCCTGCAGAACCCGCGCGTCGATCTCGCCGTGTTCGAGGTGGCTCGCGGCGGCATCCTGCGCGAGGGACTGGGGTATGGGCGCAACGACGTCGCCGTCGTGCTGAACGTGACGGGCGATCATCTCGGGCTGGGGGGGATCGACACGATCGAGCAGCTCGCCGCCGTCAAGCAGGTCATCGTGGAAGCGGTGCCGCGAGACGGCCACGCCGTCTTGAACGCCGACGATCCGCTCGTCGCCGGGATGCGGAGGCACTGTGCCGGGAGCGTCATCCTTTTCTCGGCGCAGCCCGACAACGAACTGGTGGAGCGCTGGGTTCGCCGGGGAGGCAAGGCCGTCGTGCTGGAGCAGGAACCTCGAGGCGAGCTCATGGTGATCCGGGACGGCCGTCGAACGATGCCGATCGGCCACACCCACCTGTTCCCGGCGACCTTCGACGGCCGCGCGCGCATGAACGTGCAGAACGCGCTCGCGGCGGCCGCGGCCGCCCACGCGGCGGGTGCTCATCTCCACGACATCCGGCACGGGCTCCGGACGTTCGAGACGTCCTTCTTCCAGGCGCCTGGTCGCATGAACCTCCACGAGCTCGCCGGTGTCAAGGTCCTGATCGACTACGCGCACAACGCGGCAGGGCTGCGGGCGGTCGGGGAGTTCGTCGAACAGATGACGTCCGACGTGCGCGATCACGCGCCTCCCGGCTTCGCGTCGTGGACGGCGAACCTCCGCGTCGCCGTGATCGCGACCGCGGGAGACCGGCGTGAGGACGACATGCGCGAGCTCGGCCGTGTGGCCGCACGGTATTTCGACGACCTGATCATCAGGGAGGACGTGAACACCCGCGGGCGCGAGCGAGGCGAGACGGCCGCCATCGTCCTCGAAGGGGTGCGCGAGGCGCAGGCGGGCGGGGCGCGCGCGGGAAGCGCCGAGATCGTGACCGATGAGATGACGGCGGCGCGCCGAGCCCTGGACCGAAGCCGCCCGGGCGATCTGGTGCTGCTCTGCGTGGACTACGCCTCCCAGGTGTGGGAGGAGCTCGAAAGCCGACGTTCGAGAGCGAAGCCTCCAGACACGCCCTGACGCGCGGAACTCAGCGGCGCGCCCGTTCGACGAGCCTGCGCACGGTGGTCGGGTCGGCGCGCACGGCGCCGCGGCGCTCCAGCAGTTCGAAGACCTCCGGGCGCTGTCCGAGCGCGGTGAGCCCGATCACGTCGTGGGCGTTCGAGCGCTCGAGCATGTACTTCAGGGCCTCGACCTCGTCGGGCATCGCGGGCACGTCCGTGGCGCCGGCATCCAGCGCGCCGCCGCGGAGGCGCTCGACGACGTCGGCGCGGTCACGGCCCCGGAGGTAGTGCGCAAGCTCCACCACGACCACGCGGTCGGCGCCGCGCGCCGCCCGGTACCCGAGCGCGTGCAGGATGTCGTTCTGCCGGTCCCCGGCGCTGCAGAAGCCGAGCCAGATCTCGCCGTCTCGCGGGCGAAGACCCGCCAGGACCCCCGTGAGCGCCATCATCCCCGCCTCGTTGTGGGCGTAGTCGATGACGATGACGCGTTCGTCGATCGTGAAGACGTTCGCGCGTCCCGGGTTGGTCGTGGGCTCTTGGACGAAGCTTCGGAGTCCTCGCACGATCGCCTCCTCCGGCAGCTCGATCCCGAGGGCCGCCGCGGTCGCCGCCATCGCGTTCTGCACCTGGTGGGTCGCGATGCCCGCGAGCGCCATGGGGAGCTCGTCGACGGCCACGAGCCGATGGACCGCGCTTCCCTTTCCCGAAGATGACCATCCAGCGGTCGAGCACGGTGATGGCCCTGCCACCTTCGGAGAGGGCGTCGCGGATCGCGGGATGGTGCGGGTCGAGGGAGAAGAGGAACGGACGCCCACCCGCCCCTCTGCGCATCGACAGGACGCGCGGATCGTCCGCGTTCAGCACGACCCACCCCTCCGGGCGCGTGATGCGGGTGATGGCTGCCTTGACCTCCGCGAGCTGATCGAGGCGTGCGGATGCCATGGAGTCCCAGGTGATCGCTCGAGATGTTGGTGACGACGGCCACGTCGTTGTGCATCGTGCCGATCCCGCGCAAGAGGATGCCGCCCCTCGCGGTCTCGAGGACGGCGACCTCGACGCCCGGCTGCGAGAGCGCGATGCCCGCGCCGGCGAAGCCGGAATAGTCGCCGCCCTCGACCAGGTCGTGGTCGTGATACACGCCGTCGGTGGACGAATAGGCGACGCTGCGGCCCGCGGCGCGCACGAGATGCGCGAGCAGGCGGACCGTCGTCGTCTTGCCGTTCGTCCCGGTCACGGCGATGACGGGGATCGCCGGCTCCGGCACCGAGGGGGCGTCACCGGGCGCCGCTGCGACGATGCGGACCGCCGCATCGGCGGCGAGCCTCGAGAGCGGCCGTCGCGTCACGAGCAGGTCCGACAGCACGCCGGGCACCTCACGCGCGAGCGCTTCCGCCGTCCCTTGCCGTCGCCACGGGAAGGCGATGACGATCTGGTCTTCCTCCGGCCCGGGGCGCCCCCGTACGGCGAGCCGGATGCCGGTTGCGTGGGCGAGCTGCCGGGTCACGTGTGCGGCGATCTTGGCGGTGAAGCGACGGCGCTGGTCGGTGCCCCGCTCCCCGGGAGACAGCGCCCGGGGGGCGTCCATCTCCACCGTCATCCGCTCGAGGCGCGATGCCGTGGCCCGGAGCCACCCGGGGATGGCGACGGTCAACGCGATCGCCGGACGCGGGAAGTAGAGGTTGGGGCCTTCGAGCGTCCGGAGCTCGACGAGTTCCGAATATGTGGGCACGATCGTCGCCTACCCCTCGGTCTCGTCGGCTACACGTTGCCGTGGAGCGGGCTCTTCGGGTCGAAGAAGCCGCCGCTCGGGCGGGCGTGGGCGTGCCAGTGGTCCGGGATCCGCCGACGTTCGGGGTCGATGTAGAACCCTTCCTCGCCGTAGCGGGCGGCGGCGACCCGTTCGAGCCTGCCGATCAACGCGGCCTCGAGCTCCGGCTCGGGCAGGCCGTGGGTGCGCCACACGATCATCGGGGTCATGCAGACCATGCAGTCGGCGACCCAGCAATCCTCGTCCTCGAGGTGCCAGTCGGTGACGCGTTCGGCGTTGCAGAGCAAGCAGTCGCGGTCAGGCATGGGCCCCGACCTCCAGCTCGACCACATCGCCCACGTCGACGCCGCGATCCCCGAACCAGCCGAGATTGGCCTCGACGGCGCCCACGTACGGCTCGGGGGACGCGTACGTGGGGCAGGTGTCGGAGGTACACGGGTGCATATCCAGGATCCCCACGATCCGTCCGGACGAGTCCCAGAAGGCGATGGACAGCGGGATCAGCGTGTTCTTCATCCAGAACTCGCTCGAGACCGGATCGTCCCAGACGAACGCCATCCCGTGATCCGATGGCAGCTCCGCCACGCCCATCAGCCCCCTGGCGCGTTCCTCGTCGGTGTTCGCGACCCGGACGCTGAGCGTGGCCGGCTCGGTCTCGGTCCGGATCGACAGGATCGAGGTAGGTCGCTCCTCGGGGCCGGTGGACGCGCGCACCTCGATGTCGTCGCCGCCGCAGCCCGGAAGCAACCCGAGGCAACCGATGACCGCGAGGAGCCCGATCGCGTTCGCCCGTGGCACGGTTCCCATGCTCGCACGGCCGGGAAGCTCCGCCCGGGGTGGCTGCTACCATCGCCGATGCCGCCGGAGTAGCTCAGGGGTAGAGCAACGCCATGGTAAGGCGTAGGTCCGGGGTTCGAATCCCCGCTCCGGCTCGTCTCCGCGGCATGATCGTGCCCCATGACGCCGATGCTGCCGGGCCGCGTCGTCGCAGGTAGACTCTTGCCTCGCGTCTGGGCGGGGTAGCTCAGAGGTAGAGCAAGCGGCTCATAATCGCTGTGTCGCGGGTTCGAGTCCCGCCCCCGCTACGAGCCGATCGGACCCAGCCCGTCCGAGCGGGGTCGTGATGGTCACCAAGATCCTCGAGTAGGAGCCATGGCGAAGAAAGAAGGCAACCGCCCCAAGATCACGCTCGCGTGCACGGAGTGCAAGCGACGCAACTACAACACGGTCAAGAACCGGGTGAACGACCGCGACCGCATCGAGCTCAAGAAGTACTGCCGCTGGTGCCGGTCGCACACCACGCACCGCGAGACCCGGTAGTCACGGTCGGGTCGTCGCGGTCAGCCGCGTTCGTCGAGGCCGTCCTGCGGGTCGACCTGCTCGCTCTCGGGAAGCTCGACGACCCCCGGCGTGTGCACCCTGCCGAAGCGGATCGCGGCGACGATCGCCTCGACCTTCGAATGCACCCCGAGCTTCGTCAGGATGTTCTGGGTGTGGGTACGCAGCGTGTGCTTGCTCATCCCGAGCTCGGCGGCGATCCGGTCCGGGGCGCCGCCGTCGGCGAGCGCTTGGAGGATCTCGAGCTCGCGAGGCGTGAGACGGAGCACCCGTCGTGCGAGGTCGGCATCGACGTGCGAGCGTTCACGGAGCTGCTGCAGCGCGTGGTTCACCTCGGCGGGCTCGTGGAGGGGCTCACCTCGATAGGCACGGCGGATCGCATCGGCGAGCTCGTCGATCGCCTCGGTCTTCGGCAGGAACCCGCGCGCGCCCGCCTGGATCGCTCGGGCCAACGAGACCTCGTCGCGCTCTCCCGAGAGCACGATGACCGCGGACGTCGTGCCGCCCTGGCGGATCCTGCGCGTCGCCTCGATCCCATCGACCCCCGGCATCTGCAGGTCCATCAGCACGACGTCGGGCTGCTGTTCGGTCGCGGTCCGCACGGCGTCGGCGCCGCCGGTGACGACCTCGATGATCGTGAGGTCGTGCTCCTTGTCCAGAGCGATCTCGAGCGCCTCGCCGAAGGAGCGATGGTCGTCGGCGATCATCACCCTGATCGGGTGAGGCTCGTCGTGGCCGCTTCCCCCTCCGGCGGCGCGTGGCGCCTTGCCGTTGTCGCGGGCCATCTCGGCGGATGGTAGGCCGCGCGGCTGCGCGATACGAGTACCTCAGGCGACCGATTTGTCCGATGCCCCGTCTGAGGGACAGGTCCGGGCGAACGTTGGCGTTCGCCTAGGCCCTTCGGTACCGTGCGCGCCGATGAACCCCGACGTCGCCGGCAAGGTGTATCCGGAGGTTCCGTTCATCGTCGATCCGGCGCGGGTCGCGGCGTTCCGCGAGGTCGTGGGTCAGGCCGAGGGGGTGCCGCCGACCTTCGCGACGGCGGCGGAGTCCACCGTGTTCCCGACGGTGATCGGCGATCCCGAGCTCGACCTCGACTTCTCTCGCGTCCTTCACGGTTCGCAGGCCTACGAGTACGCGCGCCCGCTGATCGAGGGGGAGACGCTCATGGTGAGGGCGCGTATCGATTCGATCCGCGCGCGGGCCGGAAGCGGGTTCCTCACCGTGGTGATGGAGCTGATCGACGCAGGCGGCGCGATCGTGTGCTCCGCGCGCTCGCTGCTGATCGAGCGAGGCCCGGCGTGAGCCGCGAACCGGATGCCGCCCGGGTGGGGGATGAGCTCGCGCCGCTCCGCCGGGTCGTGACGCGCGACGACGTGCGTGCCTACGCCGAGATCGGCGGGGACCGGAATCCTCTCCACCTCGACGACGAGGCCGCGCGCGCGTCGGGGTTCGACGGGGTGATCGCCCACGGCATGTTCACGATGGCCCACATGGCGTCGTGCGTGACGGCCTGGGCCGGTCCCGGCGCGGTCGTCGAGCGCATCGCCGCGCAGTTCCGCGCGCCGGTGTCGATGGGCGACGAGCTCGTCGCGAACGGTCGCGTGAAGGCGGTGGACAGCGACGCCGGCACGGTGACCGTCGAGGCGTGGGTCGAGGTCGTTCGCGCCGGCGCGTCGGCGCCCGACCGAGACCGCCCGATCAAACAGGGCGAGGTCGTCCTCAGGCTCTAGCTCGCCTGCCGGCGCCCCGACATCGCCTGGATCGCGTCGCTCATCCGGTCGATGACGATCTGCAGGTCCCCGCCGACGCCCTCGTCCACCTTGACCGAGCAGGCGGTCGATCCGCTCCGACAGCATCTCGGCGACCTTGAGCATCGCCTCGGCCTGGGACTGGGTCTCCTTGTGCAGGAGGTCCGACATCGCCTGGAACCGGTGGTCGACGCTGCCGAGCACGTCGCTCGCGAGGCCGGCTTGGAGCTCCTTGACCGAGCGCAGGAGCTGGCGCATGAGATCGGGATCGGTCTCGTTGCTCGGTCCGGCGGCGCTCACGGATGCCTTGGTGGCCTCGAGCTTGTCCGCGAGGATCTGGTTGTCCGAGCGGATCAGCCGGGCGATCGCCGTCACGCGGTCGTCGACGTGCTGGGTGACCCGCTCCTCGAGCGTCTGTTGTGCGGCCGCGACGTGGGTCGCGAGCTCGATCTGGGCCTGGGAGACCTCCTGCAGCAGCCGTTCCTGCCCGGCGCCCTGCGATTCGGCGAGGAGCTCGTCGATGCCTTCCATCGAGCCCATCGAGTCGGTCAGGCGCTCCATCGTGCGCTCGACCGATGCCGAGGTGGCGCTCGACAGCAGCATCACCTGGTCCTGGATCGTGCGCTCGAGCGTGGAGATGCGTTCGTCCGTGATCTGGCCGAGCGCGGTCATCTTCTCGTCGATCGTCTGCGCGGTCGCCTCGCGGAGCTGGGCGTTGCGCTCCTCGACCAGGCGCCGAAGCGCCTCGGAATCGGAACGGATCAGCTGCGCGATGCCGACCGAGCGATGCTCGATCGCGGCGTCGACGTGCGAGCGGAGCTGCTCGGTGTTCCGGCCGTGGAGGCCGACCTTCTCGCTCACGAGGCCGATCTGCTGCGTAAGCTCCTCGGTCTGCTCCTGCACGATGCCGCGAACGCGATCGGTCACGTCGTGGTCGGCGCTGAGGAACAGCGTCGCGTGCTCCTCCATCCGCTGGGCCAGCCTGCCGACGGTCTCGGCGCCGCCCTGGACGTAGTTCTGCATCGACTCGACGATGCGGGTGGTCTCCTGGGCGATCAGGTCGCCGTGGTCGCGGACCTGCTTGAGCACGGTGTCGGTGAGGAGCCGGTCCCGCTCGTCGATGTGGCTGAACGCCTCGGCGATGTGCCGCTCGACCATCTCGAGCTGGGAACGGACGGTGTCGATCCCCTGAAGCGAGGGCGATCCCGCGATCTCTCGGATGGCCCTGGCGGAGCCCTCCATGGCTTCACGCGTCTGACGTCCCGATTCGCTCAGGTCGTGGATGTGGTCCTCGAGGCGGGAGGCGCGGACGGCGAGCGCCTGGAACCGCTCGTCGCTCGACGCGATCAAGCTCCGGATCGCCTGGTCGCGGGAGAGCAGCGTGACGATGCGCTCCTGCTCGGGTCGGGAATCGCGGCTGGAGGACCGCCAGATCTCGGTCGCCACCTCGCGCATCAGCGCGGTTGCCTGCTCCTCGATCGCCCGGAGACCCTCCTCCAAGCGGTCGTCGATCGCGCGCTGCACGGTGTCGGCCAGCCGGTATTCGGTCGGCGTCAACAACGGCTCGGCCGGCGCCGGCTCCGTGCGACGGATACGCCGCAAGAACCCGGGGTCCTCCGGTCGATGGGAAGAACCGTATTCGGTCATGACGAGGCCTCGCTCCTGGGACCGCACGAGTCGTCCGCCGCAGGATAGGCCCGCCCGGGTGCCGAAGCACGCATCCGTCACGAGAAAGACGCAGGTCGTCGCGGGCGCTATCCGGACCCGGCCGGCGTCCCCGCGTCGGGGATGGCGAAGCCGTCGTCGAGGGCGGACCGGACCTCGGCGAGCAGCGGCTCATCGGCGGGGAAGCGCTCGACGTGCTCCTCGATCCAGGCGAGGGCGAGATCGTCGTTGCCCATCAGGTGCTCGACCTGGGCAGCCCACAGACGGACCTGCGTGTCCCACGGATGCGCTCGACGGCCCGCTGGATCACGGCCCGCGCCTCCGATCCTCGCGCCCGGCCGCTTCGCGGCCGCGTCGCTGGACAGTCGGATCGCCAGGGCGCGCTGAGCCGATAGCCGCCAGGGCTGGAGGTCGAGTGACGACTCGGAGCGCCCAGATCTCTCCGTAGCGTCGTGCCCCACCGTTCGAGGGTGGCGGCGGCGAACAAGATGGCGGTCGCGACGAGGCAGCCGACCAACGCGATCGTGACGAGGTGCCGTACGGACGTGGAGGATCCCGTCGCCCGTCCGATCGGCTCCCGTCCCTGCGGCCACTCCCATCGTGAAGAACAAGAGCGGGGTGATCACCATGTTCAGCGGCTCGACCAAGGCGAAGAGGCCGAGAGCGGTCGCGCACCCGAAGGCCCATGCGCGCGACCGGTCGGCACGGAGGGCTCGGACGCCGAGCGCGTAGATCAGGCTGAGCACGGCGACGAGGCCGAGTACGCCGGAGGTGACGAGTGACTCGAGGACGAGGTTGTGCGCGTCTGCCCAGTTCCGGCCGGCCTCGTCGAGCTGAGCTCCCGACGCGCCCGTGATGTAGGCACTGCGGGTGTTCCAGGGCCCCAGCCCAGGAGGGGCCGTTCCGTCCAACCCTCGGCCGAAGCGATCCACACGATGAACCGGGCTCGGTCGCTCGCCGACTCCTGGAGCTGCCCGAGGCCGGACGTGCCGAGCGGAACGAGGATGGGCTGGATGAGCTCGAACAGGACGATGGCGCCGAGCAACGCTCCCATCACGATGACGACGAGGCGACGTCCGAGCCGCATCCTCCACACGGTGGCGGCGCCCGCCACCAGCGGAAGGATGAGCGCGCTTCGCTGTTCGAACGTGGCACACGCGAACGCCAGGATCGCGACGACGAC
>CAVSLX010000034.1:0-35627 GCA_963728735.1 uncultured Actinomycetes bacterium
CCCAACAGCATCAGAAAACCCAAGCTGCACCCCGGTTGGATCGGTACGTTCAAGCCGCTTTGAAAGAAGCGGAAGGAAATATTAAGATGGCCAAAGTAGCGCGCCAAGTCCTCCAGCTTCCGTGGCACTCTGAGTGGCGGATCGTCGGTTCGACTTGGTTCCGATGAGCCGCGAATTTAAGTGCAAATTAGACTACCTTGCTGCAAGTTCAAAAACTTACTGTCGCGTACGGAAATCAGGGAGGAGCGCCCCTGCGAGCTCTCGACGGGGTAAGCTTCACATTGCAAAGCAAATCAGTACGCTGCAATTCTGGGTGAGTCAGGCTCTGGCAAGACCACACTGGCGCGAGCAATCATGCGATTGCTTCCGCCCGGTGGAAGATTCATCGGAGGACGCGTGGTCTTCCTATTACAGGAATTGACGGCATTGTCCGAAAAGCGGATGCAGTCAATCAGAGGAGCAGGCATAGCGATGATGCCACAGGAACCGACGCTTGCTCTGCATCCTCTTATACGAGTGGTCTGATTAGGTTGCCGAGGTTGTCCGAGCGCATTGCGAAGTTGGGGGACGATGCTGAGAAGTCATGCGAAAGAATTGCTGCAACAGATGCGCCTCGATGGCGACGAGAAAGCTCGAACTCGCCTACCCGCACGAGATGAAGCGGGGGCCAGCGACAGCGAGTGCTGCTGGCCATGACTTTAGCTGCGAGACCCAAGCTGCTAATTGCGGACGAGCCTACTTCCGCAGTGGACGACGAAGTACGATCTGAGATTAGCCTGCTGATTCAGCAAGCTCGTGAAGAGGTATGGACTCTCGCTTCTGTGGATTACGCACAGTCCAGAAGACGTTACTGCGATGGCGGATAAAGTCTTGGTTTTTTACGCCGGGCAGCTAGTGGAGGAAGCGCCCACTGCAAACCTGCTGGAACAACCCTTGCACCCATACACGAGACAGCTGCTGGCTTGTGTGCCGGCGCAGTCTGGTACAAAGCCCTCCAGCAAACGAATGCCAAGTGTTCTCCGGGCCTGTAGCCGACGTGGGCTGCGCCTTTGCACCCCGCTGCCCAGATCGGATTCCACTATATGCTCCGAACGGCGACCTCCATTGGTCCAACTTGCAGGCGATCGACGTGTCCGCTGTGTTCGGTATGCAGGCTGAGCGGGGTCAAGCACCAATCGTCACGGAGGCCCTGGCGTGTCTCCGAAATGTGTAAGACGTACCGCCGGAATTTGCGATCCTTTCCCTTCCAGAAGACGGTTACCTTACCGGCCCTGAAGGATGTTTGTTTCTCACTGCCGAAGCGGGCAAATCTTAGGGGTAACAGGACCCTCCGGCTCGGGCAAGTCGACGCTGGCGCGATGTATCGCGTGCCTGGAACCGTGGGATAGCGGAGAGTTGAGCGTTGGAGGCGGTCGCGTTGACATGTCATGCCCTGATAGCGTTCGCGAAGCACGCCTGCAAGTACAGCTTGTGTTGCAGGAGTCAGCCGCGGCCCTCAATCCAGGGTTTTCGATTGTTGAGGCCGTCCGTGAGCCGCTCGATATTGAAGGCCAGGGTAACAAGCGAGAACGTGCGGATGCTGCCATGACCACACTGGAGCGTGTGGGCTTGTCTGCCATTTCAGCATCCCGAAATGTGAAGCACCTAAAGTACCGGGCAGCGACAGCGCGTCGCGCTTGCGAGGGCTCGGACCATGCGACCGTCGGTCCTGGTTTTGGACGAGACACTATCGGACGTTGACCTTGGCGTCCGAGCTGAGATGGTCAATCTGCTGCTTGACATCCAAAGCGAACAAGTAATCTCATACGTGTTCATATCTCATGAACGTACGCCTCACCCGCCATATCGCCGATGAAGTGCTGTTTATGAAAGCTGGAAAGATCTCCAGGGGCGGCGCCGGTGAGCAGGTGTGCTAGGACCAACGAAACTGCGATTAAAGGCATCTCCCTTGATTGCTCTTACTTTCAGCCGTTGCTTGAAAGCGGCGCTGGTCCTGCTCACGGTATCCATACTGGCATTCGCCCTGGTAGACCTGGCCCCGGGTGATTACTTTGACGAACTCCGCCTGAATCCTGCCGTGTCCCAAGAAGCGATCGAATCCCTTCGCCAGCAGTATCGATTAAAGAGTCTATGCCCGTACGCTACACACGATGGGTTATGACATGGCTGGACGGCAGTTGGGGATTTTCGCTTGCCCATCAGCGCGCGGCCGGGCCGCTCATTCGCGAACGGGCGGCGAATACGCTGCTGCTAGCCTCTGCCGCACTGGTCCTTACCTGGTCGGTGGCAATACCAGCAGCCATCTGGGCAGCTGCGGGGGGTCGCTGGCGAACGCGGTTTCTAATCGGAGCGCCTCCGTTATAATGTCCATCCCTGATTTGGTCATCGTGCTCCTTCTGAGTGTCGCTGCTGCAAATAGCAGATGGCTCCCAACAGGTGGAATGAACTCGGTTGGTTCTGATGGTGCTGATCGTGCCGGCCGTGGTCTCCACGGTGCTGGCCACGCTCGCCACCATGGACCAGCTCGGGCTGTGGCACGTGGCGCTGGGCAACCTGGTGTCGGGCACGATGTGGGCGACCGAAATGTCGACCAGGCGGCGCATGGTGGGCGAAGTCTGCGGGACCGCATCGATCGTGCCGGCGATCGCGCTCGATTGGCGACCAACGCCGCCACCCGCATGGTCGGCCCGCTGCTGGGCGGCATCGCCTTCGAGTGGCTCTGGGCATGAAGGGCGCCTACACCTTCACCGCCCTGGTCCAGTTCGCCGGCGCCTTCGCATTCGCGGGCCTCGTCCATCCCCAGATCGTGCGCCGCCTCGATCTCGTGCGCATCCCGGCCGAGATCGCCGAGTGGCCTGGCCTTCGCCTGGAACCAACCCCACCATCCTGCTGGTGTGGGGGCATCACCGTCGTCATCGTGCCGCTCGCGTTCAAGGACTACTTCAACAGCTCTGACCCGCGCGGCGACGCCGTCTACCTGCCCAAGGTGAACGATCCCGAGCTCCCGTACCTGTTGAACCTGATCTACTCGGGTGCCTTCCCGACGATCCCGGACTCCGATCCGGACACCGACGGGATCCAGCGGGCCGACCTCGTGCAGGTGTTCCTGACGGGCGTGCCAGGACTGAACAGGCCCGCGGGCGTTCGCAAGGCAGAGATGCTCCGCCTCAATCTCGAGACGGAGCTCTGCGGCACGGGCGGCGCTCCGGCATGCAGCACGCTGGGCGTGCTCGGCGGAGACGTCCGGGGTTCCCGAACGGTCGGCGCCTGTCCGACGACACGATCGACATCGCGCTTCGCGCGGTGATGGGTGTGCTGCTACCTGATCACGATCCGGCGGCCGAGACGCTCGGTGACCTGGTCGACGCCAACGAGGTGGCCTTCAGTAGCACCTTCCCCTACGTCGCCGAACCGCACTCGGGTTCGGACGACGACCCGCACTGACGACGATCCGCCCGCGTGGAAGAGGCCGGCTCCGGCCGGCCTCTTCCACGAGCGGACGATCCGAGAGACGATTGCGCCAGGATGGAAGGACCGATAGGGAGATGAAGGTGCGATAGTGCGAGGCCCGGTACGGATCGTAGTCGCCGTGTTGCTCGCCGCCGGGCTGTTTCTCGGCGGTGCGATCGCCGTGACCAGGGGTGGTGGCGACACCGACGCCCGCGTCTCGGCCGTGGTGCCCGCGGCAGCGGCGCTAGGCGGACCGGCCGTCGGCGCCGGCTCGCTCGATGCGACGATCGGCGCGCTCCAGGACCGACTGCGGGCCCAGCCCGACGACGCTGCATCGCTCGCGGCTCTGGGGCTCGCTTACGTGCAGCAGGGTCGGATCACCGCTGATCCGAGCTGGTATCCGAAGGCCGACGAGGCCCTGCAGCGGTCGCTCGGGCTCTCCTCTGACGGCAACCAAGAGGCACTGCTCGGCCTCGCGTCGCTCGCCGCGGCGCGTCACGACTTCTCCGAGGCGCTGCGCTACGGCGAGCGGGCTCGCGAGCTGAATCCGTACGACGGCGCCGTCCACGGAGTGATCGGGGACGCGCTCCTCGAGCTCGGCCGTTATGACGCGGCGTTCGACGCCTTCCAGACGATGGTTGACACCGAGCCGGGGCTCGCCTCGTACGCGCGGGTGTCCTACGCGCGCGAGCTGACCGGCGACGTGGAGGGTGCGATCGACGCGATGCGTACGGCGCAGCAGCTCGCCGGCTCCCAAGCCGACGCTTCCTGGGCGGCGTTCCACGTCGGAGAGCTGGAGTTCCGGTCCGGACAGGTCGCCGCGGCGGCGCGGGCCTACCGCGAGGCCGCGGGGCTCGATCCCCATGCGGTCCTGCCACTCGTCGGCCTCGCGAAGGTCGACTGGGCGCGTGGCGATATCGACGAGGCGATCGCCAGGCTCGAGGCCGTCGTCGCACGGTTCCCGGCGCCCGAGTACGTCTGGATGCTCGGCGACCTCCAGACCGTCGCGGGCGACGCGGACGCCGCGGGTCGCTCCTATGACCTCGTGCGGATCCAGGCGGATCTGTCGGCGGCGAGCGGCGTGAACACCGACCTCGAGCTCGCGCTGTTCGAGGCGGAGCACGGCGACGCAGCCGAGGCGCTCCGCACGGCTCGCGCCGAGTGGGCGCGACGGCAGAGCGTGCACGTGGCTGACGCGCTCGCCTGGTCCCTGCACGCGAACGGTCGGTACGACGAGGCCGCACGATATGCGACGCGGGCCCTCGCTCTCGGAACCGCGAACGGACTGTTCCTGTATCACGCGGGGGCGATCGAACTCGAGCGGGGCGACAGCGCGGCTGCCGAACGGCTGCTTGCTCGCGCGCGCTCAGTCGACCCGTACTTCTCGGTCTTGGGGGCGCTCGATGCCGCACGGCTCCTCACGGAGGCACGCCACGCATGAGGCGGGTGGTCGTCCTCCTCGGGGTCGCGCTCGGGTTGATGCTGGGCTCCCCGTCGCCGGCGCTCGCGCATCCGCTCGGAAACTTCACCGTGAACCGCTACGCCGGCGTGGTCGTGAGCCCGGACGAGGTTCTCGTCGACTACGTGCTCGACCTCGCCGAGATCCCGACCTTCCAGGCGATCGAGGAGATCGACCGCGATGGGGACGGGCAGGCATCGGACACCGAGCTGGCGAGCTGGGCAGAGGGCCGGGCCATCGAGCTCGCCGCCGGTCTCACGGTCGAGGTTGCCGGGTCCCGGGTGCAGCTCACGCCGACCTCGGCCTCGGCCACGATGCAGTCGGGTCAAGGCGGGCTCGACACGTTGCGGCTCGAGACCGCGCTGTCGGGCTTCCAGGGCGCGGACGAGGGACTCGTGACGGTTCGTGACGACAACGAGCTCGCGGCGATCGGCTGGCGTGAGATCACGCTGGCAGGCGCCAAGGGGTTCGCCGTGCGCCAGGCCACCGTGCCGGTCGCGAGCACGAGCGATCGCCTCTGGTCCTACCCCGATGACCTGCTGTCCAGTCCACTCGACGTGTCGTCGGCGACGGGTTCGTTCGCGCCCGGAACCGGCCCTGGGACGATCGAGGCCGAGGGCGGAACCTCCCTGCTCGACGGCGGAAGCGGGGTCGGGGATCCGCTCGCCGCCGTCCTCCAGCGCAGCGGACCTTTCGTCGTGGTCGGGCTCTTGATCGCGGTCGCGTTCGGCGCCTGGCATGCGGTGCTCCCGGGTCACGGCAAGACCCTCATGGCGGCGGCGATGGTTGGATCGGGAGCCCGGGGGGGGCAGGCGGCGGCCATCGCGGTCGCCGTCGCGCTGATGCACTCCGCGTCGGTGATCGCCCTCGGCATGGCCGTCCTGGCGCTCGAGTCGACGTTCCGGCCCGAGACGCTCTACCCCTGGCTCGGGCTCGCGTCAGGGCTCGCGGCGTTGGGTGTCGGCGCGCATCTCCTGAGGCTGCGGCTCGCCGCATGGCGCCACCGAGGGCAGGGAGGGGCGCCAACCGACGTCGGCGGGCAGAGCCACTCGGACGAGCACGCGCACGGGCATGAGCACGCGTATACACACTCGCACGAGCTCCCGGCGGGAGGCTTGCTCTCGCGCCGTGGTCTCGCCGCGCTGGCCGCCGCCGGCGGGATCCTCCCGGCGCCGAGCGCCTTGCTCGTGATGCTCGCCGCGATCCAGGTCCAGCGCGCCGCGTACGGGATCGCGCTCGTGCTGGCGTTCAGCGTCGGGCTCGCGATCGCGCTCCTGGCGATCGGGATCGGTGCCTTGCGCGCCCGCGATGTGGTGCTCAGCCGGCTCTCCACCCGGGTCGGCGCCGCGATCCCGGTGGCTTCGGCGGCCGCGATCCTGCTGGTCGGCGGGTTCTTGACGTTCCGCGCCGCCGCCGCCGTCTGAGCGGGCACGCCTGGGAGAGACCGACTCTGGACCTTCGGTCCCGAACCTTGGGCCTTCGGCTGTAGGGAAGTCTTCCGGCGCTGACTATCCTCGGGGGATGCAACGAGCCGTCCGTCTGTCGTCGTCCCTGATCGTCTCGCTCGTGGTCGGTCTGCTGGTGGTCGTGCCGGTGTCTCCGGCGCTCGCCGTCGTGGCGGCGAAGCCGGACGCCACCGCCGGCACGAACGGGACCGTCTACGCGGTCCTGCAGGTCGGCGGGCGGATCTACCTCGGCGGCAAGTTCACGTGGGCCGGACCCCTCACGGGCAACGGCGCGGCCGTGAACGGCACCGACGGCATGCGCCTCAACTCCTCGGCGCGACCGAACGGCGTCGTGCGTGCGGCAACCGCGGGCCCGGGCGGCTCGTGGTACGTCGGCGGCGACTTCTCGAAGGTCGGCAAGTCGAACCGGGGCGGCGCCGCCAAGATCTCCTCGAGCGGCAGCCTCGCGAGCGGCTGGAACCCGAGGGTCACGGGCTCGGTGCGCGCGATCGCGGTGGCGGGCGACGTGGTCTACCTCGGGGGCTCGTTCAGCGCGGTGGGCGGGGTCTCGCGTTCGAACCTCGCCGCCGTCGACGCGAGCGGCGCCGTCTTGCCGTGGAACCCCGGCGCGAACGGCGCGGTCAACGCCCTCGCCGTCTCGACCGACGGCACGGTCTACGCCGGTGGGAGCTTCGGGCAGGCCGGGGGAGTCTCGCGATCGAACCTCGCCGCCATCGACGCGAGCGGCACCGTCTTGTCGTGGAACCCCGGCGCGGACGGCGCGGTCAACGCCCTCGACGTCTCGACCGACGGGACCGCGGTGTACGCGGGCGGAAGCTTCGGGCAGGCCGGCGGGGCCTCGCGGTCGAATCTCGCCGCCCTCGATGCATCAACGGGGGTCGCCTCGGCGACCTTCGCCCCCGAACCCGACGGCATCGTCAACGCGGTGGCCGTCTCGCCGACCGACAGTACCGTGTACGCGGGCGGCGCGTTCGCGAACGTCGGCGGCGCCGCGCGCGCGCGCCTCGCCGGGCTCGACGCGGCGACCGGCGCAGCCACGACCTTCGATCCGGGCGCCGGCGGCGAAGTGCGCTCGCTCTCGCTCTCGGATGACGGCGCACGTCTGTTCGTGGGCGGCGACTTCACGACGCTCGGTGGGCAGGCCCGCGTCCGCGCCGGTGCCGTCGCCACCGCGACCGGCACCGTCGATGCGTGGAACCCGCGCGCCGACGCGTCGGTGCGTACGGTCGCGGCCTCCGGCACGAAGGCCTACGTCGGCGGAGACTTCCGGATGTTGAACGGCGCCCCCCGGAACAACGTCGCCGCGATCGACGCCGCGACCGGCGAGGTCGATCTCGGCTGGAACGCGAACGCGAACGCGAAGCTCCGCGCGCTCGCGGCCTCCCCGGACGGCCAGACGATCTACCTCGGTGGGTCGTTCTTCAAAGTGGGAGGCCTGCCGCGCGACAAGGTGGCGGCGGTGAGCGCCGCGACCGGCACGCCAACCTCATGGAAGCCGAACGCGAACGGTGAGGTCCGGGCGATCGCGGCCGCCGGCGACACCGTGTGGGTCGGCGGCGCCTTCACCGGGATCGGCGGGACCTCCACGCCACATCTCGCCGCCGTCGGCGCGACCAGCGGCGAGGTGCTGAGCGGCTTCGCCGCGCTGCCCGACGCGACGGTGCGTGCGCTCGACGTCGCGGCCGACGGCGCGTTGCTCTACGCCGGCGGGGACTTCCGAAGGATCGGCGGGGCCTCACGCAACGGGGCGGCCGAGCTCGACCCTGCGACCGGGGCAGCCACGTCGTTCAACCCGAGCGACGGCGGCGTCGTGCTCGACGTGGAGCTCTCGCCGGACGGCCGCTACCTCTACTTCTGCACCACCTCGAACCGGACCCATCGCTACGAGCCGGCGGCCTCGAGCACCCCGCTCTGGTCGATGCACACCGGGGGCGACGTGCAGGCGATCGCCGCGTCGGCCGAGACCGTCTACGTGGGCGGACACTTCACGAAATTCACGACGCAGAACGTCGAGCGCCGCAGGATCGGCGCCGTGCGCGCGGCCGACGCCGGGGTCGTCGATTGGAACCCGAGGACGAACAGCTTCTACGGTCCGTGGGCGATGCAGATCGTCGACGGGGGGCTCCTCGTCGGCGGGGACTTCACCTCCACGGGCGGCGAGCAGCAGCTCTACTTCGCGAGGTTCAGCGGCACGCCCTGAACGAGACTTGGACTTCCGCCTTCCGTTCAGCGTGGCCTCAGTGACACCCTATGCATGGCTCCGCGCGAACCGCATGCCTCCGCGACGATACCGCCTGCCCGCCCGCGGATGCCGATCGGTTCCGGCGATCTGGGTCATCATGACGAGGAGAGGAGTCTCGGCGAGCGCGGAGAGGAGTCTCAGCCCATGGGAGACGTCGAAGATCGCGACCGGCCTTCGGGAGCAGACTCAGATGATGGATGGGAAGACGGTTCCGGACAGGGTCTCGAGGAGATGATCGAGCACGCGGATCGCCCGTTCGGTTCGGAGTCGTTCGGCACCACCGCGGACGAGCAGGAGCGCGGCCAACCGCTCGACTCGCGCCTCGCTGAGGAACGGCGGACGGATCGACCCATCGTCGACGCCGAGTTGGGGATCATCGACGAGGACGTTCCTGATGACGAGTCGGAGATGGTCGGCGAAGCGATCGGTGAGCGGAACCCCTTTGTCGCACCCGAGGAAGCGGCGATGTCGGTGCGCGAGGAAGCTCCAGGGAAGGTCGACCACCCCGATGACTACGCCGACCGGAGCGAGTCCGACCCGAAGCCCGAGTAAGCTGCCAAGCCAGCTCGGCCGCTCGGTTCCAGATCGGTCAGTCCGTCCCGATTTCTCGGTGGGTGGTCACGTGAGGCTCCTCTCGGGGTTTCGTGACAGCCGGAGCGCATCCTCCAAAGTCATCTCACCGGCCTGCACCTTGAGAAGTAAGGCGTGGTCAACCGGGATATCGGGCTCGACGACCTCCTCGCCCGTGACCTCCTCATGCTTGGTGCTGGCAGGGGGGAGCTTGGGGATCGCCTCGAGCGCCTCGGGGCCCTCTCGGAGCGCCTCGATGAGCGCACCTACGCTTGTGCGCGCATCACGGGTGCCACGCTCGGTGCTTTCGAGGACGCTCGAGGCCGTCTCGAGGATCGCTCGGACGACAGGCGCCCCGGTACCCCATGCCGCCTCCTCCCCCCATAGCTGCAAGGCGAACGCCTCTCGGGCGGGGATCCCTTGCCGCTCGCCTGGGACTTCGATCGGATCGGCGGTGAACGGGATGAAGAAGTAGCTCGCGGGCCGAGCTAGGATCGACCCGAGCGCGAACAGCTCGAGCGCCGAGAACTTCCGGCCCCCGTCCTCTGCGACGGACACCTGTTGGCCGGGCCATGCCTTGCCCAGGTAGGAGCGCAGCTCACGCCCGAGCTCCTCCTGACTGAGGCCCGACGTCTGCCGTGCATCCCGGATCCTGCGACCGACCATCTCCTCGACACGCACCCTTGACCCCCTTCTGTGTGATGGTTCTCAACCCCTAGCATGAGTCCTCATATGAATGGTTGTCAAGCGCGTGACCGGCGCGCGGCGGAGCCACCGTCACTGGTCAGGAGGAGCCGCGTTACGCATCAGCTGGAGCCGATATGCCACGCATCAGGCGGAACCCAACAACGTCTTGGTGGGCCCCCGGGGATTCGAACCCCGAACCTGCGGATTAAGAGTCCGTTGCTCTGCCAGATTGAGCTAGAGGCCCGCCGCAGCTTAGCAAGGCGATCCCCCTGCTCAGACCGGTGCGCCGGGCTCGGGCGCCACCCCGAGCCACGGCTCGTCGTCGAACGTCGGGGCGGTGTAGCGCGCCGTGAACCCGAAGGCGGCGGCGACGTTCGCGCGTTCGCAGGTCTGCACGCGGTGCCACGAGACCATGCTCATGTCGCCCGGAAGCTGGCCCGCGGTTCCCTCGCTCGGATAGTCGTACGGCGCGACGATCACGCGCCCGCCGACCCGAGGATCGGCGTAGAAGGCCCGGATCGCGTCGACCTCCTCCGAAGGGACGTCGGGGGAGAGCCACACGACGGCGACGCCGTGTTCCAGCGCGTGGATCAGCGGTCCGACGGGGGGCGGCGTGTCGTAGACGCCGGCCGCGAGCGGCGTCGCCGCGTGAGGACCCGAGGCCGGGGGGACCGACGGCCACGACGACAGCGGCGGCATCTCGGCCGGGTCAACGTGGGTGACGTCGTCGCTGCCGGGACCGTATCGCTCGGTCTCTTCGACCGCGCCGCAGCCGGCGGCTCCGGCCGCTGCCTCGGCGGTCTCGAGCAACGCCTCCGGCGCCAGGGCGGCCACGTCGGACGCGCCGTCGCGAAGGACGAGCGCGGCGCCGAAGGTCACCGACGCGCCGACGAGCACGACGAGCGCGACCGCGATGATCGCAACGGCGCGCGAGGCCGGCGCAGATCCCTCGTCGTCGACGTCGATCGGTCCGCCGGCCGGCCCGCCGCCTGGATCGTGAAGAGGGTCCCCGGGGGCGGGAGGAAATGCACGGCCAGGTTGAGCGCCAGGTTCGGGGCCGGGGGGATCGGGCAGCGCCGGGCGCGGACCCTCGTCCATCGCGCGATCCGCTCCTCCTGTTCGGGGTGACCGAGGGGATTTGAACCCCCAACCCCCAGGACCACAACCTGGTGCTCTAACCGAATTGAGCTACGGCCACCACGTGCGGAAACGAGTGTAGCAACGGCATCCCCGGGTCCTGTCCGGCACGGCTCGAGGTGGACAACTCGATGGCGAACCGACGCCAAGCTTGCCTGCTCACCCGCGGTTGTGGCACCATTCCTCCCAGGATTGAACGGCCGTTCAAAGTCAGCATCTCGCCGCCCGGTGCGGCCGTTCGCGAGGAGGACAACACCCATGGCACGCCAGGACCCGACCGGCTTCGACCTCGACCGGATCGACGCGCTGATCGCCGCCGAGGAGGCCGCGCTCGAGCCGAAGCATGGCGCCTCGATCGCCTACCGCGCGGTCGCAGAGCGCACCGTCGCGGGTGGCGTCGCCTCGAGCTGGCAGGACTCGCCCCCTCACGCCATCTTCATCGATCACGGCGAGGGGAGCCGGCTGTGGGACATCGACGGGAACTCATACGTCGACTTCCATCTGGGCTACGGCGCGATGGTGATGGGGCACGCGCATCCGAAGATCGTCGAGGCGATCGAGCGGCAAGCCCGCCGCGGCACGCACTTCGCGCAGCCGACGAAGGACCTCGACGCCGTGGGGGAGAACCTCGTCGAGCGGTTCAAGCTCCCGCAGTGGCGGTTCTGCAACTCCGGGACCGAGGCGACGCTCGAGGCCGCGCGCCTGATGCGGGCGAACACGGGCCGCGACATCATCTTCAAGATCGAAGGTTCCTACCACGGTCACCACGACGCGCTGATGTTCTCGGTGGCCCCCGACCCGGAGCTGATCGGACCGCGTGAACATCCGGTGACGGTGCCGCAGGCCGAGGGCATCCCGCAGGCCTTCGCCGACCTCGTCCGCGTCGTGCCGTTCAACGACCTGGACGAGGTGCGCCGCGCGCTCGCCGAGCACGAGGGCAACGTCGCCGGCATGATCGTCGAGCCCGCGATGATGAACTGCGGGGTGATCTTCCCCGAGCCCGGTTACCTCCAGGGCTTGAAGGACCTCCTGCACGAGCACGGGGCCTACCTCGCCTTCGACGAGGTCAAGACGGGCATCACCCTCGCCTACGGTGGCGCGGCCGAGGTCTTCGGCGTCACGCCCGACATCTTGTGCCTCGCCAAGGCGATCGGCGGCGGCCTGCCGTGCGGCGCCATCGGCGCAACGCGCGAGCTGTACCAGCAGGTGATCGACGGGGTCTACGACATGGCGGGCACCTACAACGGCAACCCGCTCACGATGGCGGCGAGCCGCATTGCGCTCACCGAGGTCATGACCCCCGACGTGTACGACCACCTCAACGGCATCCACAAGATCCTCGTCGACGGGTGCACCGCCGCGATCGAGAAGCACCGCCTGCCCGCCTACGTCACCGGGGTCGGTGCGAAGGGCTCGGTCATCTACCGCGCGACGCCGGTCAAGGAGTACCGAGACGCGGTCGGCATCGACGAGCGCATCACGTACCTGGCGTGGCTCGTCCAGCAGAACCGCGGTGTCTTCAAGTCGCCGTGGTCCAAACAGGAGACCTGGACGACGGCGATCACCCACACCGAAGAGGACGCGGGCCGGTACGTCGAGAACTTCGAGGAGCTCGCCTCGATGCTCGCCGGATAGCGCCGTTCGGAGGGCCCGGGTGGGGGCCGTCACCGATCGGCCCCGCCGCAGTACGCTGAGAAATCCGGTTCGGCTCGAGGAGGCAACCCACATGAGCTCCACCGATACCGTCGAGATCGATCTCGGTCTCGTCGAAGAGCTGACGAAGCAGGAGACCGCCAGGCTCGACGAGAAGCACGCGCGGAGCCTCAGCTACCGCGAGGAGGCGAAGTGGCGGCTCCCCGGCGGGGTCTCGTCGTCGTGGCAGACCTGGCCTCCCCATCCGATCTACGTCCGCCGCGGCGCAGGCTCCCACGTGTGGGACATCGACGAGAACGACTACGTCGACTACCACAACGGCTACGGCGTCATGGTCATGGGCCACGCGCATCCGAAGATCGTCGAGGCCGTGCAGCGGCGTGTCGAGCTCGGGACACACTTCGCCCAGCCGACCGAAGACGCCCTCGTCGTCGCCGACGAGCTGGCCGAGCGGTACTCCCTGCCGTACTGGCGGTTCGGGAACTCCGGCACCGAGGCGACCCTCGACGCTGTGCGGATCATGCGCGCGACCACGGGCCGCCCGCTGATCATGAAGATCGAGGGCACCTACCACGGTCACCACGACGCGCTCATGGTGAGCGTCTTCCCGTCGGAGGAGAACGCGGGGCCGAGGGACCATCCGATCTCGGTGCCGCAGACCGCCGGCATGATCCCGGGCACGATCGACACGGTGATCAACGTGCCGTTCAACGACGCCGAGGCCGCGGCTCGCGCGTTCGCCGAGCACGACGGGCAGATCGCGGGCATGATCGTCGAGCCCGTCATGACGAACTGCGGCGTCGTCCTGCCCGACGACGGCTACCTCGCGAGGTTGAAGGAGCTCTGCCACGCGAACGGCGCGCTGTTCGCCTACGACGAGGTGAAGACCGGGTTCACGGTCGCTCGCGGCGGCGCCGTCGAGGTCTACGGCGTCGTGCCCGACCTCGTGTGTCTCGCCAAGGCGCTCGGCGCCGGCCTGCCGTGCGGCGCGATCGGCGGCACCGAGGAGGCCATGGGCATGGTGATCCGCGGGGAGCTCGATCAGGTCGGTACGTTCAACGGCAACCCGCTCACGATGGCCGCCGCGAAGGTGAACCTCACCGAGGTGCTCACGAAGGACGCCTACGTCCGCCTCGACGAGATCGACGCGATCCTCCGTGGCTGTGAAGGCGTGATCGAGCGATACCACCTGCCGGCCTCGATGAAGACGCTCGCGGCCAAGGGCTCGATCGACTGGCGGCGCGAGCCGATCCACGAGTACCGCGACATCTGGGAGATCGACGACCAGGTGCCCCAGCTCGCATGGCTCTGGCAACTGAACCGGGGGGTCTTCAAGTCGCCCGGGTCGAAGTGGGAGTGGTGGACGACCTCGATCGTCATGAGCGACGCCGACGCCCAGCGCTACGTCGACAACTTCGAGAGCCTCGCTGAAGCCATCACCCGCTAGCGCGGTCCATCGCGGGATCCCGCCCCGCGGGGTGCCCGGGTTCAGGTCCTGCGCGCAGGCGGCGGGAGCCGGGTAGGGTCCTGGTCCGTGGCACGACGAGCGATCGCGGGCTTCCTGGTGGTGATCGTGTGCCTGCTCGTGCCTTTCGCGGTCGCCGGCCTGTGGGGACGCGACGTCCTCCTCGAGACCGACGGATGGGTCGCCCTCGTCGAGCCCCTTCCTCGTGATCCCGACGCGCGCGCGGCCGTCGCCACGGAACTGAGCGACGTCGTGCTCGACACCCTGGGCGTGCAAGGGAAGGTCCGGCGCGCCGCGCAGCCGCTGATCCGCGAGGGCGCGGAGCGTGCCGTGGCGAGCGACCGCTTCGCGAACGTGTGGGTCGCCGCGAACCGCGCGGTGCACGGCCGGCTCGTTCAGGCGCTCACGTCCGACGAGCCGCCGGCCGACGTCGAGCTGGATCTCCGCGCCGGCGTCGCGGTCGCGCTCGCCGAAGCTGAGAGCGCCCTCGCAGGCGTCGTCGAGCTTCCCGGCGACGTGCCCGATCTGCCTGCGGCGCCGACCCTCGCCGACGCCGAGGCCGCGATCGAGGCGGCGCTCGGCCGTTCGCTGCCCGAGGATCGCGCGCGTGTCGTCGTGCTGCCCGCCGATCGCCTCGAAACCGCGCGAGCCGTGTACAAGGGCGTCGACCGAGGCGCGTTCGGCCTCGCGATCCTCACGCTCGCGCTCGCGCTCCTGACCGTGGTCATCGCGAAGGATCGCCTCCGGACCGCCGCCACCCTCGGTCTGGGCTCTGCGCTCACCCTGCTCATCGCCTGGGTGGCCGCGCAGGGGATCGGTTCGGTCGCGGGCTCGTTCCTCGGCGAGGGCGTCGGGCGTGCCGTCGCCGAAGCGGCCGCCCGCCTGGCGGCCGACGACGTGGGGGGGCGGTTCGTGCGGACCGCCGTCGTCCTCGGGACCCTCGGGCTCGTCTGCGGGCTCGCGGGCGCGGTGCGCTCGAGGCGAACCGCGTGAAGCCGGTACCGCTCGAGATCACGCGAACGCAGGCACGGCGGGCGGCGATCCGGGGACAGCTCCTCACCTCTCCGCGACCGCGATCGATCGAGGAGGTCGTCGCTCGTCTCGGGATGGTGCAGATGGATCCGACCTCGGCGGTCGCGCGGACCGAACATCTCGTCTTGTGGAGCCGGCTCGGGAAGCGGTTCCGCGATCGCGGAGCTCGAGCGGCTCCTGTGGGAGGAGCGGCGGCTCTTCGAATACTGGGTCCACATCGTGCCGACGGACGACCTTCCGATCCATCGGGTGTCGATGCGTCGCTACCCGGAGGGAGGCGATCAGGGGGACAGCGCGCGCCGCCGCTACGAGGCCGAGTGGCTCGAGGCGAACGCTGCCTTCCGCCGGTTCGTCCTGCGGGAGCTCCGGCGCCGGGGACCGCTCCGGGCGCGCGACCTCGAGGATCGCACGGTGGTGCCGTGGAAGACCGGCGGCTGGAACGACGGTTCACCCCGGAACGTCGCGCTCCTCCTCGACGTGCTGTGGAGCAAGGGCGAGGTGATGATCGTCGGCCGCGACGGCCAGCAGCGCCTGTGGGACCTGGCCGAGCGGCGGCTCCCCGCGAACGTGCCGAGGCTCGCGCCCTCCGAGGTGGCGCGGCGCGTGGTGGAGACGCAGCTAAGGGCTCGCGGCGTGACGACGACGACGTGGGTCGGCCGTTTGTTCGATGGCCGGGCACCCGGGTGGGAGCGGGCGCTCGGCGAACTCGTCCGTGACGGCCTCGCGGTGCCCGTGGCGATCGACGGCATGCCGGGTACGTGGTACGCGCACGCCGACGTGCTCGCGGGCGGCTTCCGGCCGCGCACGACGCTCCTGTCTCCTTTCGACGATCTGATCGCGCATCGCGAGCGCACCGAAGCCCTGTTCGACTTCGTCTTCCGGCTCGAGATCTACGTTCCGAAGGCGAAGCGGCGCTGGGGCTACTTCGTCCTGCCGATCCTCGACGGCGACCAGCTGATCGGGCGGATCGATCCACGATTCGACCGGCGCACCGGTGTGCTCCACGTCAACGCGGTGCACGCGGAACCGGCCGCACCGGCCTCGGCGGGACCTCGGGTGGCGGCGGCGATCGGCGAGCTGGCGGCATGGCTCGGCGCGAGCGACATCGCCCACGGCTCCACCATGCCGCGGGACTGGCGCCGCGCGCTGCGTGCCTGAGCGTCGAGGTGAGGCTACCTCCGGGTACGCTCAACGGATGACCAATCCCGATCGCAACATCCTCGAACGCCTTGCCGCCGGCCCCGTCCTGGGTGACGGCGGGTATCTGCTCGAGCTCGAGAAGCGCGGCTACGTGCAGGCGGGTCCGTTCACGCCTGAGGTCGTGATCGAGCATCCCGACGCCCTGCGGGAGCTGCATCGCGAGTTCCTGCGTGCCGGCGCCGAGGTCCTGCAGACGATGACGTTCTACGCGAGCGACGACAAGCTCGCGACGGTTGGCCTCGAGGGACGGGTCGACGACATCAACCGCGAGGCCGTTCGGATCGCGCGCGAGGTCGCGACCGAGGGCGACGCGCTCGTCGCCGGCAACCTCTCGCTCACGTGGGCCTACGAACCGGACGACCCGGCGAACGCCGACCACGTCCGCGCCCTGTTCGACCGGCAGCTCCATGATCAGCTCGACGCGGGGCCGCCCGACTTCTGGATCGGCGAGACCTTCTCGTTCGTCGGCGAGGCCCTGCTGTTCGTCGAGCGAGCGAAGGCGACGGGTCTGCCGGTGATGGTGACGATGGCCTTCGAGAAGCTGCCCGCCGCCGCCTACGAGGGAGACGACCCGGCCGACTGCGCGCGGAAGCTCGCCGAGGCCGGTGCCGACATCGTGGGGGTGAACTGCCTGAACGCGCCAGCCCAGCAATTGCCGATCGCGATCGCGATGCGCGAGGCTCTCGGCGACTCGGTGCCGGTGGCCGTCCAGCCCGTCGCGTACGCGACCACTGACGAGATGCCCGACTTCACCTCATGGCCGGCGTTCCCGTACGGCCTGACCGCGATGACGCTCCCGCGTGCCGATCTTGCTCGGTTCGCCGCCGACGCGCGCGACGCGGGCATCCGCTACATCGGCTCGTGTTGCGGATCGGTCGCCGAGCACGTTCGGGCGATGGCCAAGGTCCTCGGCAAGCTTCCGACCGATGAACGGCGCTGGCAGAGCGCGACCGGCAAGGTGATGTCAGCCTACGAGTACCACGAGCACACCGAGACCGAGGTCTGAACGCGGAGCGCCGGCCTCAGCGGTCGGCGTCGGCGCCCGGCACGTCGGGGTGGCGTTCGGCGTGGTCGATCGCGTCGAGCGCCTCGCTCGGGAGGCCGTGCGCCCGGGCGCCCGCGTGCAGCATGTTGAGGTAGGTGTCCGATGGGCGCACGAATCCGTCGCGGGACTCGAGCATCATCGTGCGCGCGGTGACCGGTCCCTGCGGCCCCTCGACCTCGAGGTCGACGCCGTGGGTGTCGCTCCGTGCGTCCCCGCGGAACGAGTCGAACCCGGTGAGCTCGTCGTCGGGCACCTCCCACAGCACGCCCCAGAGCCGGCCGGTGGGGTCCGGGATCGCGTTTGCCGCGCCGCCCCCGAAGTCCCGGCTCGCCACGTTGAACTCGAGCCGGAAGCCGCTGAGGCTCGCCGGACCGATGGCGCGGGCGTTCGGCGAGGTCTGCAGCATGTGGGTGGAGCTCATCCGAGCGCCGTACGCGAAGTAGTAGCCCATGGGCTCGGGCATCCTAGCCGAGCCGGATGAACGCCGGGAGTGCCCGCGGCCGCCGCGACGGACCTGGCCGATACACTTCGCGTCATGGCTGATCCGGTCGTCGGGGTGATCATGGGCTCGCGCTCGGACTGGGACACGATGCGGCACGCCTGCGAGGTCCTCGACGACCTCGGCATCGCGTTCGAGACCCGCGTCGTTTCCGCGCATCGCACGCCGGACCTGATGGCCGAGTACGCGAAGGGAGCCGCGGACCGGGGGGTCCGCGTGATCGTGGCCGGGGCCGGCGGTGCCGCGCACCTTCCGGGGATGACCGCCGCGCACACGCGCCTCCCGGTCTTCGGCGTGCCGGTCGAGTCGAAGTCGCTCAAGGGCATGGACTCCCTGCTGTCGATCGCCCAGATGCCGGCGGGGGTGCCCGTGGGGACCCTCGCGATCGGCCGGAGCGGCGCGGTGAACGCGGCGCTCCTCGCGGGCTCGGTGATCGCGCTCGAGGACGAGGCGGTCCGCGAACGGCTCGTGGCGTTCCGGGCGACGCAGACCGAGAACGTGCTCGCGCATCCGGACCCGACCGTCGACTGACCGCGATGCGGGTCGGGGTCGTCGGCGGTGGCCAGCTCGGCCGCATGCTCGCGCTCGCCGGACACCCGCTCGGCATCGCGGTGACCACCCTCGATCCCGTCGGGGCGTCGCCCGCCGCCCAGGTCGCGCCCGCGATCGAGGCGGCGTACGATGATCTCGACGCGCTCGCGCGGCTGGCCGAGGCGAGCGACGTCGCGACCTACGAGTTCGAGAACGTCCCGGTCGAGGCCGCTCGGTTCCTCGCCACGCGGGTCGAGGTGCAGCCCGCGCCCGATGCGCTGGGCGTCGCGCAGGACCGGCTGGCGGAGAAGCGCGTCTTCACCGAGGTCGGGCTCCCGGTCCCGGTGTTCGCGGCCGTGGACGACCTCACCTCCCTCCACGAGGCGATCGAGGCGATCGGGCTGCCGAGCGTGCTGAAGACCCGGCGTCTCGGCTACGACGGGAAGGGCCAGTTCGTGCTCCGCGATCGGGTCCGCGCCGAGGACGCCTGGCGCGCGGTGGGGGAGCAGCCGTCGATCTTCGAAGCGCTCGTCGACTTCGATCGGGAGCTCTCGATCGTGGGCGCGCGCGGTCGGGGAGGCGAGACCGCCTTCTTCCCGCTCGTCGAGAACCGACATCGCGACGGGATCCTGCGGGTGTCGCTCGCCCCGGCGCCCGGCGTCACGGCCGAGCTCCAAGCGATGGCGGAAGCGCACGCACGCGCCCTGATGGAGCGTCTCGGCTACGTCGGGGTGCTCGCGATCGAGCTCTTCGAGCGCGCCGGCGGCTTGCAAGGCAACGAGATGGCGCCGCGGGTGCACAACTCCGCGCACTGGACGATCGAGGGGGCGGCCACGAGTCAGTTCGAGCAACATCTCCGGGCGGTCGCCGGGCTCCCGCTCGGGCTGTCGGGCGCGCGCGGCTCGAGCGCGATGGTGAACCTCGTCGGGGCGCTGCCCGAGACGGCCGCCGTGCTCGCCGTGCCCGGGGCCCACCTGCACCGTTACGGCAAGGAGCCGCGTCCCGGTCGCAAGGTCGGCCACGTCACGATCGTTGCCGACGGCGACGGCGAGCGCGACGCGCGACTGGGCGAGCTGCTCCAGACACTCCCCGACGCGTGAGCGGGTCGATCAGGCGGCTTGCGGGAAGTCCATGGCCCCGAGGTCGGTGACCTCGTCCGCCGGAGGGAGCTCGATCTCGATGTCGCCACCGATCTCCAGGACGTCGATCGTCATCTGCACCCCTTCTCCGCTCTTCTCGGGTGCGAATCCGAAGGTGACGCGCCAGGGCACGCCGTTCGCGTCGATCCAGGCGTCGAACGAGGTCGTCGCCTCACCGAACTCGTCCGCGAGCTGCTCGAACATCGCCTCGACCTCCTTCCGCGCGTCGGCGGGGGCGTGCTCGGCGAGCTCGTCGACGTCGAGCGTCCCGCTGAAGTGCGTCGTCTCGACGCCGCGGACCTCCTCGGAACCGACGACCTCGATGTCGTCGGCGCCTCGGAGGAACTCGAGGAAGACGGCCGGGTCCAGCTGGGAGGGCTGGCCCTCGAACGCGGCCTCAGCGTCACGACCGTCGACCTTGAGCCACCCTGCGTCGGGCAGGAAACCGCCGCGGATGTACACGATGGCGCCGTCGACGATCGTCTCCATCGTCATGTCGCCCTCGACCCCGGGCATCGCCGCGAACGTGAAGCTCATGCGGGCCCGTTCGTCGGTCGGGTCGACCGCCATGTCCCCCGTGATCTCGAAGGACTCACCGCCGAACCCCCCGGTCATCGAGAATCGGGCCTCCACCGACTGGGACGCGAGATCGGCTGAGGCGTCGCGGAGCAGCGCCTGCGGCTCGATACCTCCGGGGAGCGGGGCCGCGTCGTCACCGGCGTCGTTCCCGCACGCGGCGGCGCCGAGCGTGACGAGCAGTGCCAGGGACACGGGCAGGGTGCGGGCGGTGGCGCGCATGGTTCCTCCTCGGGCGGGGTCTCCAGGGTATCGGTGTTCGCCGCGAACGAGTGGCGTGCCGTCCGGGCCGCGGGCGGCAGCACCCGGATCACGACCGTCGGATCAGGGATCGATCGGCTGGGTGAGGGTGTAGCCGAAGGCACCGAGGTTCGGCACCGACGGGTGCGTGTCCCCCGCGGGTCCCGCCGCGAAGAGCCGGAGCACGTTCCGGGTGATCGTGACGGCCGGCGGCGCGCAGCTCGGCTTCGACACCGGCCGCGCGCATTCGATCACGTCGACCCAGTCGGTGCTCGCGACGTTGAAGACACCGGCGCGGCTGCGGGCCGTGTAGTAGGTGGTGTCCGCGTATCGGGTGCTCCCGCGACAGAACAGCGGCGAATGCCCGAGGATCTGCACGCTGCGCGGCGTCGGCTCGTCGGGCCAGATGCGGTCGTATTCGCCGGCGATCGCGCCGGGGATCCTGTCGCCGTTCTCGAGGCCCGTGCCGGCGAAGACCCAGCTCCCTGCGGCACCGACGACGAGATCGTCGTCCACCCCGTAGCACTGGTACATGGCGCCGAGCACGGCGCTCTCGGGGTCATCGCTCGGCGGATCGCGCCAGTTCACCGTGACCTCGTCGTTGTTGACGCCGTTCAAGGGATCCTCGCCGCGGATCTTGTAGCCGACGACCCGGCGGTCGACGCCGAACGCCGAATCCTCGAAGCGGATCTTCCGGTACATCGTGTTCCCGCCGAGGGTGGCGTAATTCACGCCGTCGGCGATCGCGTCCTCGAGCCCGTCGCGCATCGCCGTCGACCAGTATTCGTCGTGGTTCAGCGAGATGAGGGCACGGTGGTTCGACAGAAGGCCGGGCCGGGCGTGCAGGTCGTTGTCCGTCCAGTAGGTGACGCTCATGCCGTCGCGCTCGATCAACGCGATGAACGGAAGCGCGCGCAGCAGCCCGCCGGCGCCGCCCGCGTCGTACGGGCGGTCGAACGACACGACGCGCGACCGCGTCTGGAACGTGTTGTCGGGGCCGAGGTAGAGGCTGTAGCCGCCCCAGCGGTTGTAGGCCTGCCACGTGGTGGTCTGGTGCTGGACCACGAGCGCCGCCATGCTCGAGTCGTCGCGCACGATCAGGGGGATATGCGACTGTCCCCCCGTCGAGGACACGAGCTTCAACAGGTAGCTGCCCTGGACGAACCGCGGCCCGACCGTGAAGGTCAACGACGTCGACCAGGGAGCGACGATCGTGTTCGTCTCGTCTTGGAGGATGGGGGAGGGCTGGACCCATCCGTCGGTGACGCCGGACCTCCAGATCCGGCGGCCCCCGTCACCGCCGTAGTAACCGAGCCGGAACGCGATCACCCTGAACGTCGGCGCCGTCGTGTTCACCTGCAGACGGATCTGCCCCCCGACCTGCACGCTGACCTTGTCGGCGAAGCCTTCGATGTCTCGGGGGGCGTCCTTCTTGAGGCGCCACGCTCGGGTCCCCTGCTTCGCGTTCTCGTCGATCACCCACTGCGCGGTGGGATAGGCGGTTTGTGCCCTCGCGGTGATCGGCACGATGAGCGTCAGCACGAGGCCGGCGACGAGGGCGCCGGCCCGAAGGGCGGGGGGAACGCGGGCCACCGTCGCACTCTCACGGTTCGGTGCGCCTCCCGTCAACAGGGAGAGACGTTTCGGCTGTTCATGACCCGGACGACGTAGGTAGTTTGCCGAAATGGAGGGTTATGGCCTCCACCAAGTGGGGTACAGGGAAAGGTGAGGGCGAGAAACTCTCTCCCGGAAAGGAACGCCATGAGGCGATCCATCATCCTCGCTACCGCGGTAGTCGCAACGCTGCTCGTTGGCTCGACGTCCGCGCTGGCCGCCAGCGTCGGGAACCCGCACATCATCGGGTCCCCGTCGACGTCGATCTCAGGCAATAGCCTGACCCTGAGCGCGTCCGTCGCCGGTCTCGGCAACGTGGAGACGGCGACGTTCGATTGGGACGGCACCGTCAACGTGTCGTCGCGTTGCTACACGAAGAGCAACAACACACCGCAGGCAGCGAATAAGCAGGAGTTCCTGCCCATCGACACGACGACGACGTCCCCGGTCCGCAACGGTCGCGCCACCGCGACGTTGACCGTGACGCCGCTGTCGACCCTCACCTGCCCCGGTGGGCAGCGCGTGGTGGTCGAGTCGGTGACGTTCAACCTGACGCTCAGCTACATGGGCGAACCGCTGAACACGTTCACCAGCTAGATCCGCGTCGTTGCGCTGAAGGCCGGGGCATCGAGCCCCGGCCTTCTCGCTGCCTCCGATCGTCGGCAGCGATGCCCGCGGCCGATCATTGGTGCGCGCGAGGCGTCGTCGTTTCCCAGTGGCGGGAGCGGATCAGCAGCTCGTTTTCGTAGACGTCGAGGTCGAGCGCGAACGCGTAGCTCGTGGGATCGGTCCGAAGGCGCAGCCGGGCATGGGCACGAGCCTTCACCTCCGGCCACTCGATCTCGTAGTCCGTCTCCGACTCCACCCAGGCGGTCCCCGGTGCCATCGGCGTGACGCCCACGACACCTCCCTCGGTCCCCGAGACCGTGCATCCCTCGAGGTCGTTCGTGAACCGCTGGTCGACCGCGACGCGGGTCTCCCGGGCGTAGACGTCGCGCTCGATCCGCCAGGTCCCGGCCTCGTCGTCCGGCCCGTTCGCTCCACGCTCGACGGGGATCAGGTGCGGAGCCTGGTGCTCCGGCGAGGGTCCGGCCACCTCCGGCAGCAGCAGCGACGTCCGGGCGCGGTCGACCATGAGCTCCGACGCCTCGGGCGGCGGCCAGGCGTTCGGCCAGTCCGATCCCGCGATCGCGAGCCGGAGCGTGTGGCCCGGCTCGAAGATCCACGACGTGGCGTCGAGCTCGACCCTGACCTCATAGGTGTCCCCGGGGACGAGCGGCTCCGGCGCCCGGTGCGAGGTGCGGTGGGTGAGGTTCAGGATCCCCCGGCTCACGAGGACCGAGGTGCCGTCGGCGAGCACGTCGCAGAGCTTGGCCGAGACGAAGGCGACGGGGACGCTCGAACGGACCGTCGCCACCAACACCGGGGGGCCGAGGATCTCGAGCTCCTCCTCGACCGGCCAGTCGTACACGAGCGAATACACCTCGTCGGGCCGCTGATCGAGGGGGAGCCCGTAGGGGGTCGAGTAGGACCCGCGGATGTGGGCCGTCACACCGACGTCACCGCGAACGGCGAGGGTGTCCCATCCCCGGTCGGCCGAGCTCCGAGGTCGATCCTGTGCGGTGTCGAGCGGCAGGACCCGTTCTCGGAGCCGCGCCAGGGGCAATCCCGCCTCGGATCGCCACTCGCCTCGCATCTCGTCGAGGTCGGGCTCCGGCTGCGTCGCGCGACGGACGAACACGACCATCGGAGGCTCCTCGTCGACCCCGTTTCGGATGCCCTTCAGCCACCGATCCCACCAGCGGATCATCTCGGGCACGAGATCGATGCGAGGTCCGGGGACCGAGGCGTTGGGCGACATGTGGCACCACGGCCCCATCAGCAGGCGCTTGGGGCCATCGAGGTGCTGGAACATCCGCAGCGCTGCGGAGCGGTACACGTCGGCCCAGCCGCCGACGATCATCGTCGGCACCTCGATCAGCTGGTAGTCGGGCCGGAGCGACCCCTGACGCCAGAACGGTCCGTCGTTCTGCTCCTCGACCGACCCGTACCAGGGCTCGAGCTCGTCGATCCGCTCGAGCCATCGGCGCCGCCAGTCGCTCACCAGCGAGGGAACGGGCGGCAGCGCGTTCATCGAGACCATGAACTGCGGGTAGCCGACGAACTCGAGCGCCTTGCGGATCCCGCCTCCGAAGTGGATGTCGTCGGTGTAGCGGTCATCGGTCGCGTAGATCGGCAGGATCGCCTTCAGCGCCGGTGGACGGCGCATCGCCGTCTGGATCGTGTTGAACCCCGAATACGACGTTCCGAACATGCCCACCGCACCGGTGCACCACGGCTGATCCGCGAGCCAGGCGATCACCTTGCACAGGTCGTCCTGCTCCGTCGGCAGGTATTCGCCGAGCGCGACCCCTTCCGAGGACCCGGTGCCCCGCAGATCGACCCGGCACACGACGTAGCCGCCTTCGTCGCGCAGCCTTCGATAGCGGTCGGCGTTGGGTTGCACATCGTCCTTGCGATAGGGGAGGGCCTCGAGCAGCGCGGGCCAGGGGCCTTCCGGATCCGGGATGAAGAGGCTCGCCGCTAGGCGCACCCCGTCCGACATCGTGATGAACACGTTGGACTCAGGCACCCGGCCCACCTTGCGGCTCGCTCGGGACGGAGCCGCCACCCATCGCCGGTGCCCTCACGCGAGGAGCGCTCCGGCGAAGGGGTAGGGCGCCAGCACCCGCACCCCCGACGAGGTGACGATGACCTCGTCACCGAGCTTGACGCCTTCGTCTCCGCCCACGTCGCCGACGTAGAGCTCGACGACGAGGGCCATGCCCTCGCGGATCTCCCGATCCCCGTTGGACTGACGGTCCTGCGGATGGCAGACGCTCGGGTTCTCCTCTTCGAGGCCGATTCCGTGCACCATGCACTCGTAGCGCTGGGACACGAAGCGCTCCGGGATCTTCGGCGCGCGCTCGGCGAGCTCGCCACAGGTGATGCCCGGACGGATCAGCTCCTTCATCCCGCCCAGCCAGTCGTGGGCGGCGCGGTACAGATCGCGTTGCGCCGGCGTCGGCGCCGCGTCACCGCAGACGAATGCTCGCGACACGCAGAAGAAATAGCCCTCGATGCCGACGGTGTCGGTGTCGACGTAGACGAGGTCCCCGCGTTCGATCCGGCGCTCGGTGGCCTCGGCGCGCCACGGGTTCGTGTTGGGGCCCGAGCACACCGTGTTCGTCGCGAGGTACTCGCCACCGCGACGGAGCATCGTGTCGGCCAGGACCGCGACGAGGTCGCACTCCCGAACGCCCGGCTCGAGGGCGGCCTCGAGCGCCGCGAGCATCTCCATGACCATGTCGCCGTTGATCTCGAGCAGGCGGATCTCCTCCGTGGTCTTCACCTCGCGAGCGGTCTGCGTGACGGGAGCGGAGTCCCGGATCGTGATGCCGCGGCCCTGGAGGGCCAGGAACCCAGGCGTTCCGAGCCGATCCACGGCGACCTCAGCCCCGGCGACCCCGAGCTCGCGCATCGCGTCGACGATCTCGCCTGCCCAGATCTCGGCTTCGATCGCCTGGTCGTCGTAGAACTCCCAGGCGTGCATCGGTCGCACGTCCGCCGCCGCCAGACGGGAGCGGTGGATCGAGTTGGGATGCTCGAAGAGGATCGGCGTGCCTTCTTGGGGGACCAGCGCGCAGCGCGCGAAGGTGCTCATGCTGTACACCGGCATCGCGGACGCGCCCGTCGCGTACCGGACGTTCGGTTCGTTGGCGAGCACGCAGACCTCGACGTCGCGTGACCGCATCGCGTCCTGCAGCCGCTCGAGGCGCCCGGCCCGCAGGCGGGACACGTCGACCGGTTCGACGTCTTTCGTCAGCATGCATCCGCTCCCATCTTGCGAACCTGCGTCGTGGGTGGGGAAATGTAGCGCGCCCAGAGGAGCCCGGTCCTCGCGTGCGGTTCGGATATCTTCATCGCACTCGCTCACCGGACGGTCGCACAGATCGCGCCGACGACCACCGCCGCCGCACCGGCGAGTCGGTACGCGACCTTGCCCTCGCCCAGCAGTCGTCGGCCCATCATCACGCCGATGAGGATGCTGATCTCCCGCGTCGGCGCGACGTAGCTGAGCGGTGCGAATCGCAACGCGAGCAGCACGAGCAGGTACGCGATCGGGGAGAGCACCGCGACGCCGATGACCTCTCGGCGGCAGGTGCGCCAGAGTGAGGCGACGTCGGGCCATCTGCGCCGGGCGATCGGCGCGAGCAACGCGCTCTGGCCGAGGTCGGCGGCCCACACGAGCACGAGCGCCGGCACCCCCAGCTCCGTCACGAGGAGCGCGTCCCAGACGGTGTACACCGAGATCAGCCCGCCCGTCGCGAGCGCCGGCCCGATGCTCGGCTGACGGTCGCCACCACGCCCCCGGCCGGTGCCGGCCAGGGCGACGATCCCGCCCGTGATCAGCAACGCTCCCACGAGCGACAGCGGGGTGGGTCGTTCGCCCAAGACGAGCACGGCTCCCCCGACCGCGAGCAGCGCACCGGTGCCGCGAGCCAGCGGATAGACGAGCGACAGGTCCCCACGCCGGTAGCTCGCTTGCAGCAACAGGTAGTAGCTGGTGTGCAGGACGGCGCTGACGGAGAGCCACAGCAGCGCCTCGGCGCCGAGGGACGGCGGCGAGATCAGCACCGCCGCGAGTGCGACCGGGGCCCAGAGCACCGACGCGACCGCGGCGGAGAGCCACACGAACGGCGCGCCGCCCCCCGCGCGCTTCGCGAAGAGGTTCCACCCCGCGTGGGCGAACGCCGCGGCCAGCACGAGGGCCAGCGCAGCGAGGCTCATCGGGGCATCAGGCGCCGACCGTCTCGCCCGCTACCGTCCGCGGAGGCGTGGGTTCACGACCTCGTCGAGGGCGTTGCCGACGAGCATGAACGCGAGCACCACGAGCGCGATCGCGATGCCGGGTGGCAGAAGGTACCACCAGGCACCGATCGTGATCGCGCCTTGCGCGAACGCGCCCTGGACGATCGTGCCCCAGCTGATGCTGTTCGGGTCGCCGAGGCCGAGGATCGCGAGCGTGGTCTCCGACAGGATCGCAACCGCGATCATCAAGACGGTGTTCGCGAGGATGATCGGGAAGACGTTCGGCAGGACGTGTCGCGTCATGACGTGCCAGTGCTCCCCACCCAGCGCTCGTGCGCGTTCGACGAAGAGCCGCTCCTTCACGGTCAGCACCTGCGCTCGGACGAGGCGTGCGGTGCTCGCCCAGGAGGTCACCGCGATCACGATGCTCACGGTCAGGAGCCCCGGGCTGAGCGACGCGGCGAGCACGATCGCCAGGGGGATCCACGGGATCACGAGGAACCAGTTCGTCACGGCGTTCAGCATCGAGTCGCCCCTGCCGCCGTAGTAACCGCCGACGATGCCGACCGACGATCCGATCGTCATCGCGCCGATCGTGGCGAGCAGGCCGACGAGCAGCGAGATCCGCGAGCCCCAGATCATCAGCGTGAGCACCGATCTTCCGAACTCGTCGGTGCCAAGCGGGTATTCTGCCGACGGCCGCTCGAAGGGCCGGCCTTGCGCCGTCGCCTCGCTCAGTCCGGACGCGTCGGCGAGCAACGGGGCGAACACCGCCACCCCGACGAACAGGATGAGCACGACGAGTCCGACCATGCCGATCCGATCACGGCGGAACGCACGCCAGAAGGCGATCAGCGCCTTGCGCCGCCGAGCCCACGCGAGCTGCCGAACGTTTCGGATCACCGCTCCGGGCGTTCCTTCGGCGTCCATGGTTACCGCCGCACCCGCGGGTCCAGATAGACGTACATCAGGTCGGCGATCAGGTTGCAGACGATCACCGACGCACTCGTCAAAAGGAACGAGGCTTGCAGGACCGGGAAGTCCTGCGTGGTGATCGCCTTGTACGTGAGGTTGCCGAGCCCGGGCCACGAGAAGATCGACTCGACGACGACCGCGCCGCCGACGATGTAGCCGAAGCTGTAGAAGATCAGCGTGAAGATCGGCAGCACGGCGTTCGGCACCGCGTGCCGCCACAGCACGTGCTCCTCACGGACGCCCTTCGCGCGTGCGACATCCAGGTACTCCTCGCCCATCACGTCGAGGAGCGAGGACCTCATGATGAGCGCGTATTGCCCCACGTAGGCGAGCGTCAGCGCGAGCGCCGGGAGCACCAGGTGGTTCAGCACGTCGGTCACGTACGCAACGCCGGTCAGGTTGCTGGTGGATCGATAGCCGCCGATGGGGAAGATCCCGAGCATCGAGCCGAACACCATGAGGAGCACGAGGGAGAGCCAGCCCTCGGGCACGGAGTACAGGAGGAGCGACGTCGTCATCGAGCCGGTGTCGAAGGCAGAGCCGCGCTTCCACGCCCCGTACACCCCCAGCAAGAGGCCCACCACGATCGACCCGACCGTGGAGACGCCCACCAGCAACGCCGTCTTGCCGACCCGCTCGCCGATCTCCTCCGTGACGGGCCTGCCGGACCCGAACGAGTTGCCGAAATCGAGCGTGAGCGTCGAGGCGATGTAGGTCGGCAGTTGCGCGAGCACGGGCTTGTCGAGCCCGTATTCGGCCGAAAGGGCTTCGCGCTGTTCGAGGGTGAGTCCCTCCATCCTCGCGATCCGGGTGACGGGGTCGCCCGGCACCACCCTGAACAGGAAGAAGTTGAACAGGATCACGAACAGGATCGTGCCCACCGCGTGGAGGACGCTGCGAAGGACGATCCCTCGTCCCATGTCATCTGACTCCAGGTGCCGTCAGCGCGTCAGTCCTCCCGCCGGAGCCGCGCACGCCTGGCGAGCACGATGGCGGCGACGAGCACGATGATGCCCCCACCGATCGCCAACCACACGACCGTCGAGATCGACCCCGTGCCCCGGGCCCCGAGCGACGCGCCGGCGACCGGGTGCACCGACAGGTACGAGTCGGCACCGTACTGGAACAGGAGCCAGCCCCCGGGATCCGGCGCGACCACGTACCCCTCGAACGTGTCCGTGCGGTAGAGCTGGAGCGTGTTCGAATAGAACAGGACGATCTCCGGCACCTCTTCGTAGATGAACCGCTGCATCTCGGTCACGATCTTCATGCGGCTCTCGAGGTCCGGAGCGCGTTGCTGATCCTCGTACATCTGATCGTATGACTCGTTCGTATAGCAGCCGTCGCTCCAGCTCAGACACTCGTCGGTCGTGAAGATCGACAGGATGAAGTTCGGGTCCGGGTCAGGCGTCCATCCCCAGATGTAGGCGTCGAAGTCACCGCTGCGCCACAGGTCGTAATACTTCTCCTCGCTCACGGGACGGAGCTCCATCGAGATCCCGATGTCGCTCACCCATTCGCTGATCAGGCGTCCGTTCGGCACCGAGGACTCGACCGGGGGGATCACGACGGTGTCGAAGATGAGGGGCTCGCCCCCTCCCGGCATCTCCCGGATCCCGTCGTCGTCCGTATCCTCGTACCCGGCGTCGTCGAGGAGGCGGTTCGCCTCCTCGATATCGAACTCGATGAACTCTTCGTCCGTCGGTTCGTAATGGAACGGTGAGAGGGGCGCGACGATCGTCGTGCCGAGCGTCGCGTAGCCGGATCGCACGCGTTCGACGAGCTCTTCCTTGTCGATCGCGTGGGCGATCGCCCGCCGGACGACGACGTCTTGGAGCGCGGGATGGTTGCTCGCCTCTGGCCCCTGCCCGCCGAAGTTGAAGGACAGGCTCGAGAAACCTGCGGCGACGGCTCGATGGGTGCCGATGTTCGGCTGACCCTGGACCGATTCGAAGAGCGCCGGGCTGACGGTGTCGACGAAGTCGATCTCGCCCTCTCGCAGCGCGAGCACCTTCGTCTCCTCGTTCTCGAACACGCGGAAGACGACCTCGTCGATCTGCGGCGTGCCGTTCCAGTAGTCCTCGTTCACGACGAAGCGGTAGAACTGGTCCTTCTCCCACTCCACCAGTTGGAAGGGACCCGACCCGACGGCCGGGATGTTCTCGAACTCCTTCGCCTTCTTGATGTCGTTGAAGCCTTCCCAGATGTGCTTCGGCAAGACGGGTGCCCAGGCCGGAGCGAGCGGCGCCGAGCTGGGGGCGGACATCTTCCACACGAAGGTGGTCGGGTCGGGGGCCTCGAAGGTGGGCTCGTCGGGCAGGTAGCCGGCGTAGGCGCCGACCTTGTTCTCGACGTAGTAGGTGAAGCTCCAGGCGATGTCCTCGGCGGTGAGGGGTGTGCCGTCGTTCCACGTGACGTCGTCCCTGATGTTGAACGTCCACGTGAGTCCGTCCTCGGAGATCCCGCCGTTCTCCTTCGTCGGGACCTCGGTCGCGAGCTCGGGGGCGGCCGTGAGGTCTTCGGGGCTGAAGCGCAGCAGCATGTTGTAGTTCAAGCCGAGGAACTCGTACTCGTTCCCGCAGGCACATACCCGAAGGGGGTTCGAGGTGAACAGGTCGTACTCGGTGCCGACGGTGAGCGTGACGGGCTCCGTGCTTTCCGTGGGCGACTGAGCGGTCGCGGAGGTGGCGATGCTGAGCACCAGCGCGAATGCGGCGAACGTGAACGACAACCTTCTCGCGTTCATCCTTCTCCTATCCCCCTCTTCTGGCGTGCCCGTGACGGTATGCGGGCCGTCTCGCGGCGCAAGACAGGCGTTGCCATGACGGCAACGTTTCCGGGGTACATTCCCCTGATGTTCGGCCGCAGCGTAGACCGTCGCGGGTGCGCCATGTGTTGCCCTGGCGGCACCGCGCGCGTTGCACGAGGAGGGTCCGGTCGTTACCTTCCGCGCGGCCGGGGGACGCGGGGAGGCACATGGCACAGGCGGGGAACCCTTTCGAGGCAGAGGGCCAGTGGCTGAAGGCGGCGCTGCACACCCACACGCGCCGCACCGACGGTGACCTGGAGCCCGAGTCGCACGTCCTGCACCACGAATGGCGAGGTTTCGATGTCCTCGCGATCACCGATCACTGGACCCTCACGCCGATGCCGTCCACCGAGCACCTCGTCGTCATCACGGGCGCCGAGCTCGCCGTCGATCCGCTCGCGAAGGGTCGCTACACCGAGATCCTCGCGATCGGGATCGATGAGCTCCCCGAGGATCCCGGCGGGGATCGCGCAGCATTGGGAGCGGATCTGGAACTACGACTTCAAGACCTTCGCGGATCTGAGCGCGGCCGGCGCGTACATCGGCGCGCAAGGTGGCGTCTCGTTCATCGCCCATCCCTACTGGAGCGGCCTGCCGGCCGAGGTGCTGATCGCTGCGGACAACGTCGATGGCGTCGAGCTGTTCAACAGCAGCGCCGAGCGGGACACCGCGCGTGGGGACTCGTCGTACGTGTGGGACCTGTCGCTCGAGGCCGGCAAGCGGCTCTGGGGGTTCGCGACGGACGACTGCCACTACCCCGGGTTCGACATCGGCGACGCGTTCACGATGGTGCGCGCCGCCGAGCGATCACGGGAATCGGTGCTCGAGTCGCTCCGGAACGGATGGACGTACGCCTCGGCGGGCCCGGCGATCCACGACGTGCGCACCGACGGAGACGCCGTGGAGATCCGGTGCGATCCCGCGCGCTCGATCGTCCTGGCGTCGAGGTACGAGACCGGATGGATGGTGCGCGCCGACGATCGGGGCCGGCAGGAGGAGGCGAGGATCCTCGAGCGTGACGATCGCGGCCTCGTCGTGCGCGCGCGCTTCACGCCCTCGATGACGCTGCCCTATCGGCGCCTGGTCGTCGAGGATCCCCAAGGTCGCAAAGCGTGGACGAATCCGATCTGACGCTCGAGCTCGAGTTCGCCCACCAGCTCGCGGACGTGGCGGCGAAGATCACGCTCTCGAACTTCGGCGAGCGGCTGCCGATCACGTTGAAGTCGGATGCGACCGTCGTGACCGAGGCCGACATCGTCGCCGAGCGTGCGATCCGCGAAGCGGTGGCCGTCTCGTTCCCGAAGGACGGTGTGTACGGTGAGGAGGGCGGCCGGACCGAAGGACCGAGCGGCCGGACCTGGATCGTCGACCCGATCGACGGCACCGCGCACTACGCCGACGGCGTGCCGCTGTGGACGACCCTGATCGCCCTCGAGGTGGACGGCGACGCGGTCCTCGGCGTCGCGGACGCGCCCGCGCTCGGCGCCCGCTACCACGCCGTCCGTGGGGGAGGCGCCTGGTGTCGTGACCTTCGGCTCCGAACCTCCGACGTGGGGAGCCTGGCCGACGCCTTCGTCATGCATTCGGCATTGGAGGAGTGGGTCACCGACGGCCGGATCGACGACCTGTTGCGGGTCGTGGGGGCGGCCAGGCGGAGCCGGGGCCTGAGCGACGCGTGGGCGCACCTGTTGATCGCCCAGGGTTCTGCCGAGGCTCTCCTCGAGCACGAGCCGTGCTTCGAGTGGGACTGGACGGCGACGAGCGTGATCCTCGAGGAAGCCGGAGGGCGGCTCACGACCCTCGATGGAGGCCCGCCGGTCCCGGGGGAGGGCCTCCTCGTGTCGAACGGATCCGTCCACGACGAGTCACTCGCCGCACTCCGAGGCGACGCCTGATCAGGTGCACGCGCCTGAAGCGTGAAGCCTCACGATCGTCCTCACATCTTCATCCCTCGAGCACTGAGCGTCGATCGCGCGTCCATGCGTTGGACCGGCGTCGTCCCCATGTAAAACAATCGACGCGTTGCGCGCTCTGTATGCGGTGACGCAAGGGACCCGAGTGACATCAGACAGTGACATCGAGACCATCGAGCAGGTCTATCGCGACCAGGGCGACCGTCTGTACTTCGCGCTTCTCGCCTATGCGGGCGACCCAGACGTGGCGCGAGAGGCGGTTGCCGAGTCATTCGCGCGAGCCCTCGCGTCGGCGACGTCGATCCGGGATGTGAGGTCGTGGGTCTGGCGCGTCGCCTTTCGAATCGCTGCGGTCGATCTACGGGACCGCAAGCGGTTCTCGACCACGAACGAAGTCGTGGAAGGTGCGTCACCCGAGCCACATGAGCTCTTCGAGGCGCTCGCACAACTCTCGGAGCGCCAGCGCGCCTCGATCGTCCTTCACTACTACGCGGGTTACACGCTGGATGAGATCGCGACGATCCTCGGGACGCGGAAAGGCACGATCGGCGTCCATCTCCATCGAGGTCGCGCCCGATTACTCGAACTCTTGGAGGTGCATGATGGATGACCTCGCCGAACGACTGCGCCAGGTCGAGGTGAACCCCTCCCCGGACGTGTGGGATGACATCGTCAACCGCGCGGAACACCCTGCTTCGAAGGTTCCTGGTTCCGGGATCGGATCGCGCCTGGCAGCCGCAGTGGTCGCGCTCGCTGTTTTCGCCGGAGCCGGCGCACTCGTGCTCCGGGCGTTCGATAGCGAGGGACGGGTGGGCGAATCGCCGTCCCCGTCCATCACCGGCACGGTCGAGCGTCTGAAGGCGGTCGTCACGGATCGCATCGAGGTGGCGCCGTTCCCGAACGCCGTTGTTGTCGGGCTCGGTTCGGTGTGGGTGGCGGCGCCTCGGGAGGACGGATCGGGCGGCGGTGAGATTCTCCGGTTCGATCCGGAGACCGCCCAAATAGAGGCTCGGATCCCCGTTGACCATGTCCCGGGATGGGACTGGGGAAGTGCCGGCATGGCGGTCGGCTTGGGGGACGTGTGGGTCGCGGACTCGCTTCGGCCCGACTTTGGCTTGTGTTGCGCTGCCGTCGTTCAGCGGATCGACGCTGAGACGAACACCGTCGAGTCCACGTTTGGCGCGGGCACCGGATACGGCTCGGATGTGTGGGTCGATGCGGACGGGGTGTGGGTGCTCCGGAACAACGGTGACAGGGCCGACATGTCGGTCGTTCGCCTCGACCCGTCGTCGGGCGAGATCATTTCAGAGGTGGATGTGCCGGTCTGGTGGTCGCAGACCATCTTCGGGGCTGACGGCAAGATCGTGGTGCTGGGGCATCGAGGAGAGGACGGGACAGACAACAACACCCTCGTGGAGCTCGATCCGTCGAGTGGCGCCGTCGTCAACGTGACGTCACTTGGCGAAGAAGCGTGCCCGCCCGCCGTGGCAGTGCAGTCCTCGGGTTACGACTGCGTGGGGAGCGAGTTGGGAGACGGAGAAGGAGGCTTCTGGATCCTGCAGACCCGCGGAGCACCTCACGTCTACCAACACATCAACGCCGAAGGCGAACTCGATCGGGTTGTCGATGCTGGGGGCGATGCGGATCTCGCTGGAGGTCAACACATGGCCTACGACGCAACGACCGACACATTCTGGTTCGTCCAGTACAAGGATATGATGGTCCGGGTGGCCCTCGAGCCTATCGAGCAGCCGGGCGGCGTGTCTGAAGTGCCGTCACCGCCGGCGCCCGCGGACGGACCCTTCTCGTTGTGGCTGAGCGCCGAGAGGGTGCCTGAAGGTCCGGCGGAGCTCGTCGCGATCCTGGTCAACCACGAAGGCGTCGACGCGACGTTCGGCGTCTACGCCAAGGTCGACCGCTGGAACGGCACCGAGTGGATCCCGTACGGCGATCTCGTCATGTGCATGGACCACTGGCACTGCACCGCGCGCGTCGAATTGCCGGGCGGGTCGGGCGGTGTTCCAGACATCGGGCTGAGCGCACAGCCAGGGATACCGGGACCTGTCGAGCGGTTCACCACCGATGGGCTCGAGCCAGGTTGGTACCGGATCTCCCAGGAGGCGAACGAGGGCGTCACCGCCGTGGGCATCCTCGAGGTCGCTGCGGATGCACCCGACCCAACTCCAATGGTGTCGGTCGATGCTCCTGCGATCTCGGTCACGCCTGCTCTGCTCCCGACCAGCGGCGGCGAAGTGGGTCTGTATCCATTGATCCCCTCACCATCGGGCAGTCAGTCCCGTGAGGACATCGAGCGCGCGATCAGGGGGCTCTCCGACATCGCGTTCATCGAGCGGTGGACCAGGGCGAACTGGGAACCGGAGGACAAGGTCGACGTGGGAGTAGCCACTGACGACCTGGCACGCTCCACCATCATTCCGACGTTGAGTGAAGGCGCGTATCGGATCGTCCGGGAAGGCGACGAGATCGACCACGTCGGCCACTTCTGGGTCGACGATGCGATATAGGCGGGTGGTCAGCTCACCGGCGTGAATCCAACATCGGCGTCACGCGCGTCAGCCGATCAGACTCCAGCGGATCATGTAGCACGATGCCGAGGATGAGAGCCGCTCCAGCCCCGATCGCTGCGACCGTGGACAGTAGCGGCACCCCCGCGGGCAGGGGCCGCGCCACGTGGACGACGTCGAGCCATGCGACGGTAGACATCCCGCCTGCTATGAGCAGCGGAAGTCCGATGGAGAAGATGCCGAGCACGCCAGCCGTGAGCAACCCACCGGTCGCTGCCCCGAGCCAGATGATCCTCGTCCGCGGAGACCGTGTGACCGGCACACCGGCCGCGAGCGCGAGTCCGCTCACCGCCAGGATGAACAGGAAGACCACAGCCACTCGCCCGGACGTTCGCTCCGGCTCATCGAAGATGATGGCGAGGTAGCCGAGATCGACAAGGAGACCCACGACTCCGGCCGCCATCGCCAGCAGCGAGCGAGCGACCTTCTCATGTTCGGGCTGCACGGTGGCGAACGTATGCGGAGGTACGCAGGTTGGCAATGCTCCAC
>CAVSLX010000035.1:0-115895 GCA_963728735.1 uncultured Actinomycetes bacterium
CGACGAAGGCCACCCACTGCAGGCGCGGCACGGCGATGCCGATCGCCGCGGCGCGCAGCGGCGAGTCGCGGCTGGCGCGCAGCGCCAGGCCGAACGGCGCGTGCAGCATGCGCACCAGCAGGCCGCAGCCGGCCACGGTGCAGGCGAGCGACCAGCAGGTAGTACGCCGGCTTCGGCGCCAGCCACGCGCGACGGCCAGATGCCGACCAGGCCGTTGCTGCCGCCGGTGAGCGCGTCCCACTGGAAGACGACCGACCAGACGATCTGCGCGAAGGCGAGCGTCAGCATCGCCAGGTAGACGCCCGACAGGCGCACGCAGAACCAGCCGAAGACGAAGGCGCCGAGCGCGGCGAGCAGCGGCGCGAGCAGCAGCGACGCCTCCATCGGCAGCGCCGAGCGCCTTGAAGCAGAGCGCCGCGCCGTAGGCGCCGAGGCCGAAGTAGGCGGCATGGCCGAACGAGTGCATGCCCGCCGGGCCCATCAGGAAGTGCAGGCTGGCGGCGAACAGGACCGCGATCAGGACGTCGATCATCAGCACGATCGCATACGGCGCCGGCCCGTGCGAGGAGCGGCGACGAGCAGCGAGCGCCGACCAGCGCGGCCCAGCCGGCCGCGCTGCCAGACGGCCGGCAGCGGCCGCAGCGGCGCCTCGAGCGCCGCCGGCGCCGCGCACCGCGCCCTGCGGCTTGCCGAACAGGCCCCAGGGCCGCCAGACCAGCACGACCGCCATCACCAGGAACTCGGCGACCAGCGTCAGCTTGCTGAGCGGGAACGGCGCGCCGAAGACGTCGATCGAGCCGGCGGCGATGCAGAACGCCTTGACCATCGCGATCAGCACGCGCGGCGACGAAGGCGCCGCCGATCGAGCCCATGCCGCCGACGACGACGACGACGAAGGCCTCGCCGATCAGCGCCAGGTCGAGGTTGAGGTTGGCCGGCTCGTGCGGCATCTGCAGCGCGCCGCCGAGCGCGGCGAGGAAGGTGCCGAGCGCGAACACCGAGGTGAACAGCCAGCGCTGGTTGACGCCGAGCGCGCCGACCATCTCGCGGTCCTGCGTCGCGGCGCGGACGAGCAGGCCCCAGCGCGTTCGCGTCAGCAGCAGCCAGAGCGCGCCGAGGACGAGCGGGCCGACGAAGATCGAGAACACGTCGTAGCTCGGGAAGCGGCCGGCCGAGCGACGTCGACCGCGCCCTTCAGCCCCGGCGCCTTCGGCCCGAGCAGGTCCTCCGGGCCCCAGACCCAGAGCGCGACGTCGCGGATGACGAGGACGAGCGCGAAGGTCGCGAGCAGCTGGTACAGCTCGGGCGCGCCGTAGAGGCGGCGCAGGAGCAGCGATCTCGATCAGCGCGCCGACCGCGGCGACGGCGAGCGCGGCGAGCAGCACCGCCGCCCCAGAAGCCGAGCGGCCCGACGCCGGCGAACGCCTCGGCGAGCGCGACCGCGGCGTAGAGCCCGAGCATGTAGAACGAGCCGTGCGCGAAGTTGACGATCCGCGTCACGCCGAAGATCAGCGACAGGCCGCTGGCGACGAGGAACAGCGCCGACGCCGAGGCCAGGCCGGTCGAGGACCTGGAGGACGACGAGCGGTCATGGCGTCAAGCGACGTCCGAGCGCGGGAATGCGCAGTCGATCGCCCGCAGCTTCTTCACCTCGTCGTCGCTCGGCAGGTACTTGGCGCCGTCGAGGTAGACGTAGTCGACCATCACGCCCTTGTTGCCCTCGAGCTTGGTCTTGCCGAGGTAGGCGCCCATCGTCGACTGGTGGTCGATCGCGCGGTAGGTCACCTTGCCGAGCGGCGACATGAACTGCAGGCCGCTGAAGGCGGCGATCAGCTTCTCGGTGTCGGTCGACTTCGCCTTCTTGATGCCTTCGGCGATCGAGATGATCGTCGAGTAGCCGACCACCGAGCCGAGCTTCGGGTACTCGTTGTACTTGCGGAAGTAGGCGAGGAAGAACTTCTTGTGCTCGTCGGTCTGGATGCCGTAGTACGGATAGCCGGTGACGATCCAGCCGACCGGCGCCTCCTCGCGCAGCGGCTCGATGTACTCGGGCTCGCCGGTCAGCAGGCTCACCACCTCGCGGCCCTTGAACAGCTGCGCGCGTGTTGCCCTCGCGCACGAACTTCGACAGGTCGGCGCCGAACAGCACGTTGAAGATCGCGTCGGGCTTGGCGTCGGACGAGCGCCTGCACGACCGCGCCGGCCTCGATCCGGCCGAGCGGCGTCGCCTGGTCGGGCAGGAACTCGACGTCGGGCTGCAGCTTCTTCAGCATCGCCTTGAAGGTCGCCGCCGCCGACTGGCCGTACTCGTAGTTCGGGATAGACGACGACCCAGCGCTTCTTCTTCAGCTTGGCCGCCTCGGGCACCAGCATCGCCGACTGCATGTAGGTGTTCGGGCGCAGGCGGAAGGTGTAGCGGTTGCCGTTCTGCCAGGTGATCTTGTCGGTGAGCGGCTCGGCGGCGAGGAAGAACACCTTCTTCTGCTTGGCGAAGTCGGTGACCGCGAGGCCGGTGTTGGAGAGGAACGTGCCGGCGATCAGCGCGACGCCTTCGCGCGAGACCAGCTCCTCGGCGACGCGGACCGCGTCGCCCGGGCTGCCGTTGTCGTCGCGCGAGATCACCTGCAGCTTCTTGCCGAGCACGCCGCCGGCGGCGTTGACCTCCTCGACGCGCGAGCTCCCAGCCCTTCTTGTACGGCTCGAGGAAGGCCGGCTGCGCCTTGTAGCTGTTGAGCTCGCCGATCTTGATCGTGTCCTGGGCCAGCGCCGGCAGCGGCGACGGCGAGGGCCGCGAGGGAGGCGGCGAGGACGAGGCGTTTCAGCATGGAGAGCTCCTGGAGGGGGCGAGACGGATCGGTGCGGCGCGATGGCAAGATCGAGCCTGGTCAACGGGGAGACTGCGATGGATCATCCGAGCTCTGGCGGAATTCGAGGCGGCGGCGCGCCGCGAGGGCTACGACGAGGTGGCCGAGCGCAGCTGGCCGGCCGAACGCCGAGGTCGCGACGCACGAGCACCCGTTCGCGGTCAAGGCGATCGTCGTCGCCGGCGAGATGTGGCTCAGCCGACGGCGAGACGACGCAGCCACCTGCGCGCCGGGCGACCGCTTCGAGCTCGACCGCCGCGGTGCCGCACGCCGAGCGCTACGGCGCCGAGCGGCGCCACCTACTGGGCGGCGCGCCGGCACGCGGGAGACTGAGCGGGGCCGTCGCCATCGGCGGCGTCAGGCGGCGACGATGTCGCTCGACTGGATGCGCTTGACGCCGGCCTTGGCCATCTTGTCCCAGGCCGCCTTGAGCGAGCCGTTGAGGTCGATGCCGCGGCAGGCGTCCTCGATCACCGCCGCCTTGAAGCCGGCCTTGCGCGCGTCGAGCGCGGTCCAGGCGACGCAGAAGTCGGTGGCCAGGCCGCAGACGTAGACGCTGTCGACGCCGTGCGCCTTGAGGTAGGCGGCCAGGCCGGTCGAGGTCTTGCCGTCGGCCTCGGTGAAGGCCGAGTAGCTGTCGGTGCCCTGGTGGTAGCCCTTCCTGATGATGAGCTGCGCCTTCGGCAGCGCGAGGTCCTTGTGCAGCGCCGCGTCCTCCGAGCCCTGGACGCAGTGGTCGGGCCAGAGCACCTGGGTGCCGTAGGCGAGCTTGGTGGTCTCGAACGGCTTCTTGCCGGAGTGCGCCGAGGCGAACGAGACGTGGCCCGGGGTGTGCCAGTCCTGCGTGACGACGACGTTCTCGAACGCGCCGGCGAGCTTGTTGATGACCGGCACGACCTCGCTCGCCGCCCTTGACCGGCAGCGTGCCGCCGGTCGACGAAGCAGTTCTGCACGTCGACCACGATCAGCGCGCTCTTCGGCCCCGGCTTGATCGCGCGGCGGCGAACGCGCCCGGAATGGCGCCGAGGCCGACCAGGCCGGCGAGCGCCGACGCAGCGGACGAAGTCCCTGCGGCTGTCATGAACATCGATGGATCAGCGCCCTGCATCGAGTGCGCGCAGCACTGCGCCGACACCTAGCGCTGCCCGTCGAACTTCGCAATCTCGTCTGCCCGCAGGCCGCCGACGCGCGCGTGCGGCCGCGGGCCGGTGGTCATGGCGATCACGAGCATCATCTCGTCGGGCCGCGGCGCATCGGCGACGCGCACCTCGAGCGAGTCGAAATGGCTGCGCACGTAGGCGGCGACGCGGTGGTGGATCGGGATGTCGATCGTCGCGCCGGCCGGCGCCGATCTTGGTCGTCGACGGCACGATCGCGTGCGAGCCCTCGAGCAGGTCGCGCATGCCGTAGCCGCCCGGCACGTGCCAGAGCGCGCCGTGCTCGAGCTCGCCGGCGAGGCCGATCAGCGCGCCCTTGCCGTAGGCCTCGATCCGGCCGGCGCCGCCGAGCGCCTCGACCAGGCGCGCCGCCATCTCGCGGCCGAGCGGCTTGAGCGCTTCCATCATCGGCTGGATGTCGTCGACGTAGCGGCCGGCGTACGGGTTCTGCAGCACCGCGGCGAGCGCTGCCGCGGCGCAGCGGCGTCGGCGAGGCGCGGGCCGTTGTCGTGCCAGACGTCCTCGACCGACGAGCACGAGCTTGCGGACGGCGACTTCCGGAGCGGGCGAGGCGGGAGTTCGTCATGGTGCGCGGCTGGGAAAGGAACGACCGGGGAGCCGCGGCCATCGTAGCGCTTCGCCCGCCGCCTGGGCACGCCCGTTGCCGCTCCGCGGCGATGAAAGCGCTCGCGCCCTACTTCAAGAAGCGCGACTTCCGGTCACCAGCGAGCCGCAGGGCGGCACGCCGAGCGCCGCCGAGGCGCTGCTCGTTCGTGATCCAGAAGCACGCCGCGACGCGGCTGCACTACGACTTCCGCCTCGAGCTCGACGGCACGCTGAAGAGCTGGGCGGTGCCCAAGGGCCCGAGCCTCGACCCGAACGACAAGCGCATGGCGGTGCACGTCGAGGACCATCCGATCGACTACGCCGGCTTCGAGGGCACCATCCCCGCCGGGCCAGTACGGCGCCGGCACGGTGATCGTCTGGGACCGCGGCACCTGGGAGCCGGTCGGCGACGCGCGCGCCGGCTATGCGCGCCGGCAAGCTCAAGTTCCGGCTCGCACGGCGAGAAGCTGCACGGCGGCTGGACCCTGGTGCGCATGCACGGCCATGCCACGAGCGCCAGGAGCCGTGGCTGCTGATCAAGGAGCGCGACGACGAGGCGCGGCCGGCGGCCGACTACAGCGTCGTCGACGCCGAGCCGGAGAGCGTGCTTCGGGCCGGACGATCGAGGGCCGGCCGACCGCTGAAGGCGGCGGCGGCGAAGGCGCCGGCGCGAAGGCCAGGCGCGAAGCCGGCCGCGAAGGCGAAGGCGCCGCGCCCGCCAAGGCCGTCGCGCGTCCCGCGGCCGCGCCGGCCGAAGCCGCGGCCGGCCCGCCCGCCGGCGCGAAGAAGGCGGCGCTGCCTCCGGAGCTGTCGCCGCAGCTCGCGACGCTGGTCGAGCGAGCCGCCGCCGGGCGACGGCTGGATCTACGAGATCAAGTTCGACGGCTACCGCATGCTGGCCCGCATCGACGGCGACGACGTGCGCCTCTTCACCCGCAACGGCAACGACTGGACGCGAGCGGCATGCCGGCGCTGGTCGAGGCGGTGCGCGGCTCGGCCTCGGCTCGGCCTGGCTCGACGGCGAGATCGTCGTCGCCGGCGAGCACGGCGCGCCCGACTTCCAGGCGCTGCAGAACGCCTTCGACGCCGTCGCGCACCGGCGCGATCGTCTACTACCTGTTCGACCTGCCCTACTGCGCCGGCCACGACCTGCGCCAGGTGCCGCTGGTCGAGCGGCGCGCGATCCTCGCCGAGCTGCTCGAGCGGGCGCCGGCCGACGGAGCGCGATCCGCTTCAGCGAGGACTTCGACGCCGACGTCGAGCAGCTGCTGCAGAACGCCTGCCGGATGCGCCTCGAGGGCATGATCGGCAAGCGCGCGCGATTCGCCCTACGTCTCGCGGCGCTCGCCCGACTGGATCAAGCTCAAGTGCACCCATCGCCAGGAGTTCGTGATCGGCGGCTAGACCGACCCGAAGGGCTCGCGCACCGGCATCGGCTCGCTGCTGCTCGGCATCCACGACGAGCGCGGCAAGCTGCGCTATCGCCGGCAACGTGGGCACCGGCTTCGACCAGAGCTCGCTGGCGTCGCTGCGCAAGGCAGCTCGACGGCCTCGCCAGCGACGACGACGCCGTTCTTCGAGAAGCCGCGCGACGTGCGCGGCCACTGGGTCAAGCCGACAGCTGGTGGCCGAGGTCTCGTTCGGCGAATGGACGCGCGACGGCCGGATCCGCCACTCGGTCTTCCACGGCCTGCGCGACGACAAGCCGGCGCGCAGCGATCACCCGTGAGCAGCCGGTCGAGGCCGAAGAAGTGCGCGAAGGCGCGTCGAAGACGGCGGCGGCCGGCGCGAAGCAGCCGGCCGCGAAGACAGCCGGCGCGAAGGAGGGCGCGGCGGCGCCGCGCGCGGCGAAGAAGGCGGGCGCCGGCGACGCCGGGTCGAAGGCATCCGCATCAGCAACCCCGACCGGGTGATCGACGCCCGACCGGCATCACCAAGCTCGACCTCGTCCACTACTACTGCACGGTCGCCAAGCTGATGCTGCCGCACCTCGAAGAGCGCCCGGTCGCGCTGGTGCGCGCGCCGGCGGGCATCGGCGGCGAGCTGTTCTTCCAGAAGCACGCCGACACGCGTGCAGATCCCCGGCATGACGCAGCTCGACCCGGCGACTCGACCGCGACCACACGCCGCTGCTCGAGATCGATTCCTTCACCGCGCTGATCGGCGCGGCGCAGATGAACGTGATCGAGCTGCACACCTGGAACGCGACGACGACGGCCATCGACCAGCCCGACCGCATCGACCTTCGACCTCGACCCCGGCGAAGGCGTCGACATGGCAGCAGATCAGGAAGGCGACCGCAGCTGATGCGCGCGCTGCTCGACGAGCTGGGCCTGCGGCGCCTTCCTCAAGACCAGCGGCGGCAAGGGCCTGCACGTGGTGGTGCCGCTCGCGCCGCAAGCGACGACTGGGACACGGTCAAGGAGTTCTCGCAAGGCGATCGTGGAGCACCTGGCGACGGTCATTCCCGGAGCGCTTCGTCGCCAAGAGCGGCGCGAAGAACCGGGTCGGCCGGATCTTCGTCGACTACCTGCGCAACGGCTTCGGCGCCACCACGGCCTGCGCCTGGTCGGCGCGCGCGCGGCCGGGCCTCGGCGTCTCGGTGCCGGTGCGCCTGGGACGAGCTCGGCGCGCTCACGCGGCGGCGCGCACTGGACGATCGGCAACGTCGCCCGAGCGGATCGAGGAGCACGCCGACCCGTGGCGCGCCTATGCCAGGACTCGGCAGACGCTGACCCAGGCGAGGAAGAAGCTGCTCGGCGCCTAGGGCTGACAGGCCCTCGCGGGAGCCGCGGCCGTCAGAGCTTGCCGACGACCTGCCTGGCGGCCGCGCTGGCCGAGTCGACCGCCGGCTTGTCCTTGTGCCAGGTCTGGATCTGCGCCGCGTGCACGCCCTTCAGGAAGCGGATCGTCGCGACGCGGACGCCGGAGAAGGTCTTCTCGTCGATGACCGCGTCCTGGCCGATCCCGGCGACGGCCTTGGGCTTGCCCGCGGGCGGCCCGCCTTTGGTCATGTCGTGGAACTTCTTGGCCTCGGCGGGGGTGCGGAAGGTATGCAGGGTGAGCTGCACGCCGCGCTCGGGCGGCGCCTCGGCTTTCTTGAGGTCGAATCCCTTCGGGAACCAGCCGCAGACGGTGGTGTGGTCGTGGCCGTTCTGCGCGTCCGGCGGCGTCTCATTCCTGAAGTTCGACTCGAGCGGCGCGCCCATGAGCGCGGCGGCGTCCGGCGCCGTGAGCGCGCCGCATGCCGATGCCGGCGCCGCCGACGCCTCGGTGAGGACCAGCCCCGCGATCGCGGACACGAGCACGAGCTTCAGGGCAACGGACATGGCGGATCTCCTCTTCGTGTTCAGAGTGCGTGAACTGTAGCCACGAACGTCGTACGGTAGGGAAGCCGGGGCCGGGCCGCCGCCGACGTGCGACCTCGGCGGTCAGTCTCGCTGCGCGAGCCTGACTTCCCTGCGCTGCTCGGCGCCTCCCACGCACGCCGGCGGCTGCCCGGCCCGGGCTTCTACAACCCACGGTGCGCGCCTGCTCGCACCAACGCCTGTTGCTGGAAGCCGTGGTCGGGTGCCCGGCCGGGCGCGTGTAAGGCGCCGAGCAGCGCGGAGTGGGCCGCGCGAGCTCAGCTCGTGCCTCGTGGATCTGACTTGCCGCAGCTGTCTGAGCGTAGCGACGAAGGAGCGTAGCGAGTTCTGCGGCGGGCCCTGACTTCGAGCAGCGCAGGGGAGTCGGCTCGCGCAGCGAGCCGACCGCCGAGGTCGCACCCGGACGGGCGCCCGACCACGGCTTCCCCACCGGACCCTACGCCGGAGGCGAGTGCGGAAAGTCAGATCGCCCCGACGCTCCCCGTCACCGGCAGCACGATCCCCGTGATGTACCCCGAGCACACCGGCGAAGCGAGGAAGACGAAGGCCGGCGACAGCTCCTCCGGCTGCGCCGCCCGCTTCATCTGCGTGTCGCTGCCGAACTCGGCGACCTTCTCGGCCGGCGCGTCGGCCGGGTTGAGCGGCGTCCACACCGGCCCCGGCGCGACCGCGTTGACGCGGATGCCCCGGTCGATCACGTTCTGCGCCAGCGCCTTGGTGAAGGCGTGGATCGCGCCCTTGGTGGACGAGTAGTCGAGCAGCTCGGGCTGCCCTTCAGGCCGGTGACCGAGCCGGTGTTGATGATCGATGCGCCCTCCTTCATGTGCGGCAGCGCCGCCCGCGCCATGTGGAAGTAGCCGTGGATGTTGGTGCGGAAGGTGAGGTCGAGGCGCTCGTCGGTGAGGTCCTCGAGCGACTCGGCGTGCTGCTGGTAGGCGGCGTTGTTGACGAGCACGTCGAGCCGGCCGAAGGCCTTGACGGCCTTGGCGACGGCGCGCGTCGCAGAACTTCGGGTCCTTGACGTCGCCGGCGATCAGCAGGCAGCGCCGGCCCTCGGCCTCGACGCCGCGCCTGCGTCTCCTTGCGCGTCGCGATGCGTCGAGGTAGACGATCGCGACGTCGGCGCCCTCGCGCGCGAACAGCACGGCGACGGCGCGGCCGATGCCCGAGTCGCCGCCGGTGACGATCGCGGCGAAGCCCTCGAGCTTGCCGCTGCCGCGGTAGTCGGGCGCCAGGAAGCGCGGCGCGAGCGCGAGGTCGGCCTCGCTGCCGGGCTTGGCCTGGTGCTGCGCCGGCAGCTGCGCGGGCTGGCGGCGCGCGCCGGCCTGCACCGCCGGCTTCTTCTTCGCTTGCGTGGCCCTGCCCTCGTCCTTCTTGCGCGCGTCGCGCGCGTCCTGCGTCTGTCTGGATGCGCCGCGTCGCCTTGCCGGTCGCCGCGGCGCCGGCGGTGCAGCTTCGCCGTCTTGTCAGTCATCGGCTCGTTTCCTCTCTCGATGCGCGGGCGGCGCGGGAAGCCGCGCGGGCCGCGCCGATCACCGTCGCGATCACCGTCTTCATGTGCTCGAAGTCGACCGGCTTGTCGACATGCGCCTGGAAGCCGGCGGCGAACGCGTGCTGCACGTCCGCCGGCCGGCCGTGGCCGGTGAGGGCGATCGCCGGCAGCGACACGGTGCGCTCGGCCGGTTGCGCAGCTCCGCCATCAGCTCGTAGCCGTCCATCTTCGGCATGCCGACGTCGGAGATCAGCAGGTCGAAGTCCTGCTGCTCGGTCAGGTGCGATCGCCTCGCGCGCGCTGCGCGGCGCAGCTGACCCGGTAGCCGGCGTGCTCGAGCAGGTAGCGGAAGGTCTCGAGCGCGTCTTCGGTGTCGTCGACGAGCAGCACGCGCAGGCCGGCGAGGTCGCCCGGCGTGCGGCGGCGCGCGACGCCGGGTCGAGCGGCACGAAATCGCTGCTCTCGTGCAGCGGCAGGAAGACGCGGAAGGTCGCGCCCTTGCCCTCGCCGGCCGACTCGACCTCGACCCGGCCGCCGTGCAGCTCGCTCAGGCTCTTGACCATCGCCAGGCCGATGCCGAGGCCGCCCTCGCCGCGCTTGGTCACCGGGCCGGCCTGCGGAACATGCTCGAACACGTGCGGCAGGAACTCGGGCGAGATGCCGCGGCCGTCGTCGCTCACCTCGAGCACCGCGCAGGCGTCGCGCTGGGCGATGCGAGACCCGGATGGTGCCGCCCGGCGGGGCTGAACTTGAGCGCGTTGCTGAGCAGGTTCCAGGCGATCTGCTCGATGCGCGTGGCGTCGCCGTCGACCGTCAGCGGCTCGTCGAAGCCCTCGGCGAAGAGGCGAATGCCGCGCTGCGTTCGCCTCGCCGAGCGCCCAGGTCGACGGCCGGCTGCATCGCCTCGGCGAGCACCAGCGGCACCCGGTTGACCGTGAGCTTGCCGGTGTTGAGGCGCGACATGTCGAGCAGGTCGTCGATGATCCGGCCCTGGCTCATCACGGTGCGCTGGATCGTCCGCGCCGCGCGCATGCACCGCGCGGCAGCGTCTTCGCCTCCGGCAGCGTCGTCAGCAGCTGGGCGTTGACGCTGATCAGGTTGAGCGGATGCTTCAGCTCGTGCGACATCACGGCGAGGAACTCGTTCTTCTGCTCGCTCTCGGCGACCGCCAGGGCCTCGCTCATCTGCGCCGTCATCAGGGCCTGCTCGTGCAGCTCCTCGACCCGGCGCAGCCCGGTCATGTCGCGGCAGATCTTGGCGAAGCCGCGCTCGCGCGCCGGCGCGCAGCGGCGCCTCACGCCGCTGGCGAAGAAGGTCGACGCCGTCCTTGCGCCGCATCCAGCGCTCGTCGGGCGGCGCGGCCCTGCTGTCGCGCCGCGCGCAGCTCGTCGGCCGGGATGCCGGCGGCGCGATCGGCCTCGGTGAAGAGGATGCTCGAAGTGGCTGGCCGAGCGCCTCCCGCTCGCTGTAGCCGAAGACGTTGCTCGCGCCCGGGTTCCAGCTCGTGAGCTTGCCCTCGGGGTCGATCGTCAGGATCGCGAAGTCGGTCATCGTCTCGGCGACCAGCGCGGCGCGCTCGCGGTCGACGTCGAGCTGCGGACCTCGGCCTCGCGCAGGCGTCGTCACGTCGACGAAGTTGAGGACCGCGCCGCCGATCCGGTTCTCGGCCGCTGCGATACGGCAGCAGCCGGGCGAGCAGGCGCCGGTCGTCCATCTGCGACCTCGCGCTCGATCGTCTTCAGCGTCGAGAACACCGCGGGCGCGTCCTCGGCGAGCGCTCTCGTAGTCGAGCCGGTGCGTGATGTCGAAGAGCGAGCGGCCGACGTCGGCGGCGATCAGGTTGAAGATCTTCGCCGCCGCCGGCGTGAAGCGCTTGATCCGCATCTGCGGGTCGACGAAGACGGTCGCGATGTCGCTCGAGGAGATCAGGTTGCTGAGGTCGTCGTTGATCTCGGCCGTCTCGTCGATCTTGATCTTCAGCTCGTGGTTGACGGTGATCAGCTCCTCGTTCGTCGACTGCAGCTCCTCCTTGCTCGTCTCGAGCTCCTCGGTCGTCGAGCGCAGCTCCTCGTTGATCGCCTGCAGCTCCTCGTTCGACGCCTTCAGCTCCTCGGCCGACGCCTCGTACTGCTCGATCGTCGTGCGCAGCTGCTCGCTGCGCTTCTGCAGCTCTTCCTCGAGCCGGGCGAGCGCCGGGTCCGACGCCGCCGCGCGGCGACGGCGTCGTCGGGCGTCGGCGACTCGTCGAACGAGACGAGCAGCATCTCGCCGGGCCAGGCGGGGTGGCGCACCGGCACGCACCGACATCCGGATCAGCAGCCGGCCGCCCTCGAGCGGCGAGCACGCCGGGTCGGCGTCGATCGCGGGTGTGCAGCTGGTTCGCCTGCGCGATCGCCGAGCGCAGCGCCGGGCGCAGCTCGGCGGGCAGGGCCTGCAGCAGCGCATGCTCGGCTCGCCGGCGGCATAGCGCAGGTAGCGCGAGGCGCGCCTCGAGACGTGAACGATCTCGCCTTCGGCGCCGACGAGCACGGTCGGCGGCGCGAATCTCCTCGATCAGGTCGCGGTGCACCGAGGCCGCGGTCGTCGGCGCGCTCTCGGCACGGCAGCGGCGGCGGCGTCCCGGTCGGCACCGGGCGATCGCCGCGGACCCGCGACTGCAGCGCGCGTCCGGCGGCGTCGCCTACGCCGCCAACACCATCTTCAGCACGGACATCGTCGACGGTGAGGTGAAGAGGGCCGACATCGGCAGCGGTGCGGTGAACTCGGCGAAGGTCGTGGACGGGTCGCTCACCGGGGTCGATATCAACGAGCCCACCCTCGACGGAGTGGATGCCGACACCGTCGGTGGGCTGTCCGCCGAGGCTCTCCTTAGAGCCGACAGTGTCTTGGGCACATCGAAGCGCGCGGCTGAGGACATGCCTGACTGCAATCCAGGTCTCGAGTACCTGACCCGGACGATCAATGCGCCATCGAATGGGTGGGTCGTGGCGAACGCCGCGTTCACCGCCCAGAACTATCCCTTCGCGGGCGGCGGCGCGATCGCAATGCGCATCGAGCAGACGAGTCCCTTCGCGAGGATCGGCGAATGGATGGAAGAGACCGTCGACACAGCGGGCAAGCGGTACAGCATGTCGGCCACCCAGCTCTTCCCGGTATCTGCGGGCTCGAACACGTTCATCGTGAAGGTGTGCGATGGGTCCGACACGCAGGGCACCACGTCGACCGCGATCGCAGCGCAGATGACGTTCGTGTTCGCGAAGGACTTGCTGGTCTGATACTCGCCGATCTCAGGCGGTCGCCTCCTGCGCTGATCGACCACGACGACCGCACGGATGCGTTATTGCTGGGAGCCTCAGGATCCGGCTGACAGCGCCACGAGGCGGAGTCGACGCACGTGCGGAAGGAGCCCGCCCTGTAGGCGGACTCCTTCCGTGAAGCGGCCCGGAGCTGAGGCCGCTCGCTCTAGCGTGCTGCGTCGGCGAATTCCGGGGTGGTGACCCGGTGCTCCTGCGTGGTTCGCGTGGTCACCGACACTTTGCCTGCGTGCCTGAAGCCGAGGATCGAGAGGAGCCCGAGCAGCAGGCCCGCGATCACCAGCGCGACGCCGGCCCACAGGGCGATCGTGGCGACCGTCCACCAGCCGTAGGCGTTCAGCAGCATGGCCCTCAGGGCTTCACCCTTGAACAAGGTGTCAGCCTTGCCCTGCAGCTCTGCGGCGACCTTCGGGTCAAGGCCCTCTTCCCGTGCGGCGGCGCTCGTCTCCGAGTAGGTCGCACCATCGTTGATGGCAACGAGGTGTCCGCCGATGTAGCGGGAGAACGCCTCGGCCTCCACGCCGGTGTCGACCTTCGCGCCGGCGAACTCGCCGATCTCGGCCGTCTCCTCAGGCGTCATCGCCTCGGCCGGGGGGAACGAGATGTTCTGTGGCTCCAAGCGGTCCCGCACGTTCTGTTGGCCGAAGTTGCCACCGTAGATCGCCATCGCGCCGAGCGCGATGAGTACGACCGCGACCAAAGCACCTGCGCCGCTTACGATCCTGTCCCAGCTGCTCCTGTCCATCTTCTGCTCCTTCGCTCCTGGGGGCCGCCGCTCCGGTGGGGGCCCGTTGCTACCCATGGTCGCCCCGGCGCGAAGGGCTCTCACGGGCCATTGGACCCCTCCGAGGGTGGGACCTGCCCAGGACCACCAGGACCGGGCGGGGCCGGAACCGAAGACCCTGGACTACCCTCGGGCTGTGCCTGGACGCGCCGCTGAGCGTGATGGAGATCGGCGTCTGATCGAGGCGGGGATGATCCTCGCCTCAGAGCTCACGCTCGACGCGGTACTCCTGCGCATCGTCGAACTGGCGGTCGATCTCACCGACGCGCGTTACGGGGCGCTCGGCGTCCTTACACCCGACGGCCGGCTGATCGAGCAATTCGTCACGGTGGGGATCTCACCGGAGGAACGGACCGCCCTTGGCGACCCGCCGACCGGCCACGGCCTCCTCGGTGCGCTCATCACCGAGGCCCGTCCTCTGCGCATCCCCGACATCAGCGAGGATCCTCGATCGGTCGGGTTCCCGGCGAACCATCCGCCGATGAGGTCTCTCCTCGGAGCACCGGTCGCGGGACGCGGGCGAGTGTTCGGGAACATCTACCTCACCGACAAGCAGGACGCCGAGACGTTCGACGAGGAGGACGAACGCGTCCTCGTGGTCCTCGCGACCCAGGCGGCCATCGCCGTCGAGAACGCCCGCCTTCACGACGAGTCCGAGCGCAAGAGCAGGGAGCTCCAGAGGCTCCAGGTGCTGGAGGAACGAGAGCGGATCGCCAAGGAGCTCCACGACGGCGTCATCCAATCGCTCTTCGCCGTGGGGATGAGCCTGCAGGGACTTGCCGGGGCAACCGGTGACGAGAACATGGCCCGTCGTCTCGAGGACGCCGTGGAGGATATCGACCACTCGATCCGAGACCTGCGCAACTACATCTTCGGTCTCCGGCCGGGGATCTTGGCGGACCGCCAGCTCGATCAGGCACTCAAGGAGATGGCCAGCGAGTTCGGCGCACGCTCAGGGGTCGTGACCGTCGTCGATGTCGACCGCGAGGCGGCGTCCCAGCTCGCCTCGCGCGCCGGTGACGTGGTGCAGCTCGCTCGAGAAGCGCTCTCGAACGTCGGTCGGCACGGGGCCGCCGCCACATGCCGGGTCTCGCTCCGGCGAGGAGATGCGGGCCTCTTCCTCGAGATCGATGACGATGGACGGGGGTTCGACGTCGACATGACGACCTGGGGTATGGGCCTCAGCAACCTTCGGGAGCGAGTCGAGTCCCTCGGCGGCGTCCTCCAGGTCGAGAGCACGCCCGGCGAAGGGACGATCGTCCGAGCGACGTTCCCGTCCTGAACAGGTCCCGCCGGAGTCAGGACCATCGACCCCTCCGCCGCGAGATGGACGCCTGCATGCTGGTCCTATGTTCGCCAGATATTTCGTTGAGGTGCCGATCTCGCCGGAAAGCGTCGAGCGAGCGTTGGCCCGAGACCCTCGTGCGTGGCTTCCCGGGTTGGCGGAGGGAGCGAATCACCGCGGGGACCTGCTCCTTGCCGAGGTGGGGTTCGGTGACGTCGTCCGGATCAGGAGACGAGTGATCGTGGAGCTCGGAGCGCCGGTTCGCGCAGGATCCACGACCGTGTTCCCGCTGCGATGGACGGCAACCGGCGCCGCGGGGCTCTTCCCATCACTCGATGCCGATCTCGAGGTGGCGTCCCTTCGCTCGGGACGTACCCAGCTGGCGATGAGCGCCAGGTACGTTCCTCCCCTCGGTGCGGTCGGCCGAGTCATCGATCGTGCGGTCCTCTCGAGGGTGGCGGAGGCGACGCTCAAGGATTTCCTCGACCGAGTCGCCGACACCATCATGGGTCGGTCGGACACGTCGAGTCGTGCCCAGCTGGCACACGCCGAGGCAGCGCCGGACTGAAGCAGCCGGGCTAACATCCCCCGATGGCCGAGCCGAATCGTCCTCCGCTCCGGATCATGCTCGTCGACGATCACGAGGTCGTACGAGACGGGATCCGATCGATGTTGGCATCGGAGGACGACATCCACGTGACGACCGAGGCCGGGACCGTCCGAGAGGCGATCGATGAGGCGGACCGGACCAGGCCGGATGTCGTCGTCATGGACGTCCGGCTCGCCGATGGGAGCGGGATCGAGGCGACACGCGAGATCCGGGCCAGGCACCCCACGACCCGAGTGCTCATGCTCACCTCGTTCGCAGACGACGAGGCGCTGTTCGCGTCGATCATGGCGGGCGCCTCCGGCTACGTGCTGAAACAGGTTCGCTCCGGCGAACTCGTCCGGGCCATCCGTGCGGTCGGGGCCGGTGACAGCCTCCTCGATCCTTCGGTCACGACGGCCGTCCTCGACCGGCTTCGTCGAGGGAAGCATCTGATGCGGGATGAGAAGCTTGCCCGCCTGTCTCCCCAGGAGGAACGGATCCTGACGCTCATCGCCGACGGCCGAACGAACAAGGAGATCGGCGACGAGCTCAGCCTTGCCGAGAAGACCGTGAAGAACTACGTCTCGTCGATCCTGTCGAAGCTGGAGGTGGCGCGCCGCGCCGAGGCCGCCGCGTACCTCGCTCGACACACCACGACTCCCGGCTCCGTGGAGTAGACCCGACGTCCCATGGTCAGCCAGCGATGACGACGGGCGTCGACCGCGCGGCCACCTGCTCAGCCCAGTGACGCCCACGCTCCACCTCTCCTGGCGTGAGAGGCCCTTTCGTGCCCGTCACGTAGAAGCTCTCCGCTGGGGCGACGATCCGGAACCCTCGACGACGGAGCCGCGTCTCGGCCCCCCGGGCGGCGGAACCAGGCACCCGCGGCTTGTCGATCCGCGTGTCGAAGGCAACTGCCCCGGGTCTGGACGGAGGCCTCTCGACGGCCTCGAGCCACTCGCGCAGACCGCCTGCGGGAGAGACGAGGGGTCCATCGGTCTGATCCGCTGCATCCTTCCGCGTCCGCGGCCGTGTGAGCCCGAACGCGTGGGTCGGCCCTCCGACGATGACGAGCGAGACGTCCTCGGCGATCCTGGTCGGCGCCAGGCTCACCTCGGTGAGGTCCGTCGCGAACCGAGAGGACAGCCCCTCGGCGACCGCCTGTGCGATCGTCCGGGTGTTTCCGAACATCGATTCGAAGATCACGAGGGCCCGTTCCGTTTCCTGTCTCATGACACGCACCTCCTGAGGACATCCTGCTTCGCCAGCGTCGGGCGACGGGTGCCGAACGGCCCGGTCTCCGAAGGACCATCGGAGAAAGCCCGATCGCGGGCTGGGTACTCTGGAGGGAGCTGGTCGAGGGAGGGACGATGGCAGAGGTGGTCGTGTTCCATCACGCCCTAGGCGTCACCGACGGCATCCGGGGGTTCGCCGACGATGTGCGCGCCGCCGGGCATCTCGTCACGGTGGCCGATCTGTTCGACGGACGCACGTTCTCGTCCATCGAGGACGGCGTCGCGAACGAAGAAGCGATCGGGTGGGAAGCGATGATCGAACGGAGCGAGGCGGCCGCGGCCGACCTTCCGAGGAAGATCGCGTACGCGGGGTTCTCCTTGGGATGCGTGTACGCCCAGAGGCTCGCGCAGATGCGACAAGGAGCGCGCGGCCTGCTCGCGTATCACGGCGGGGACGTCCCGCCGTCGGAGTTCGACCTGCCCTGGCCCGCCGGCGTCCCGATGCAGGTTCACGTGAGCGAGGACGACCCGTGGATCGACCGCAAGGCGGTCGAGCAGGTCGTGAGCGACACCGGTGGTGAGGCCTTCTTCTATCCCGGCTCGGCGCACCTGTTCACCGACCGCTCGTGGCACGAGTATGACCCAGCGTCGGCCGGCCTCGTGATGGAACGCACACTTGCGTTCCTCGAACGTTTGCCCTGAAGGTCGGCGCCTCGCCGCTGACGAGGTCGCCCGGACCTAAGTCGCTGATTGTTCGAGCCGCATCCAACGCCTCTCTCAGCGCCCCACGCAGCGCAGTCCTCGCTCGATCTGCTCGTCTCCGGACTCGACATCGTGGCTCGCCCCGGCCGAAGATTCAGGAATCCGAAAGGATGCTGTTCGCCCGCGGTTAGCGCGCCCTGCCTAGTGTGCTCTTGCCAGTTCGGTTCGGCCGAACCGCCACCGATCCATGATGAACGAAGGAGCGGCAACGTGTTCAAACGCATCTTGCTCACCGTCGTCGTCGCCGTCGCCGCGATGCTTCCCGTCGCAGCCCAGGCGGGCGTCTCGGGACCCGCGATCTACGTCAACGGCAGCGTCTTCAGAACCGTCGGTACGCCAACGGACTTCTCCGGCACGAATGCCCCGGAGAGTTCATTCGACACCATCTATGAGTTCAGTGGCGCCCAGATGAACGTCGCCACGGCGGGCCCCGGCGATCGAGGCTTCAACGGCGGGCGCTGGCGCGTGCATCTGCTCGGTTGGAACTCCACCTACGCGGCCGCGGTGGCGGCCCATGACCTCGATGGGAACGGCGTTCTGGACACCAACGCCGAGGTCTGGGGAGCGCTCGCCGACGGTGGCGCCGGCGGTGCGAAGGACCTCGGGATCGTCAAGACCTTCGAGTGCCCGTTGATCCCGTATCACGGCTGATCCGGCACACGGCGACGCCAGGAACGGTCGCCCTTTCCGGGCGACCGTTCCTGGCCCGCAAGACTCTCGAAACACCCTTCTGCGACGATCGGTGCGATGGCTGCCCAGCGGGTGCTCGTGGTCGATGACGAACCGATGGTCCGCGACGTACTGGTTCGCTACTTGTCGCTGGAGGGATTCGAGGTCGCCGAAGCTGCGGACGGCCGTGTGGCGCTCGAACGGATCGCCGAACACGACCCGGATCTGGTGGTGCTTGACCTGATGCTCCCCGAGGTGGACGGCTACGAGGTGCTGCGGCAGCTCCGAGCCTCGTCATCGACCCCCGTGATCATGCTGACGGCTCGAGGTGAGGAAACGGACCGGATCGTCGGGCTCGAGTTGGGCGCCGACGACTACGTCACCAAGCCGTTCAGCCCCCGTGAGGTCGTCGCTCGCATCCGTGCCGTACTGCGCCGCACGAACGAGACCCTCTCGACCGACGAAGTGCTCGTGTTCGACGACATCACGATCGATCGAGGTCGCCGAGAGCTTGTGGTGCGCGGTGAGACCGCACCGACCACGCGCAAGGAGTTCGATCTGCTCGCCTTCCTCGCCTCGTCTCCGGGCATGACTTTCACTCGGACGCAGTTGCTCGAGGAGGTGTGGGACTTCGCGTGGGACGGAGACTCCTCGACGGTTACCGTGCACATCCGACGGTTGCGCGAGAAGGTGGAGGTCGATCCCGCAAAGCCCCAACGCGTCCTCACCGTCTGGGGCGTCGGCTACCGGTTCGAGCCATGAAACGCTGGCGCGGATCGCTCGTGGTCGTCATGGTGGCCGCGGTGGGGGCGCTCGGCACCTTCGTCGCCGGCCTTGCGATGGGCATGCGATCGGAGCTCGCGGGGATCGCGTGGGCCTTGCTCCCGGCAGCCCTCCTCACCGTGATCGCGGCGATCGTGGGTGGTCGGATCCTCGCCCGTCTGTCTCTTCGCGCCCAGTTCGTCGGCGTCGCCGTCCTCGCCGCCGCGGTTGCGATCGTCAACGTGTTCGTCCTCAGCAGGCAGATGTTCGTGAGCGACCACGACGCCGCGCTCGTCGCCATGGTCGTCGTGTTCGCGGTCGGCGCCGGCATCGCCGCCGCTCTCGCCGCCGCTCGGCGCTCGGCGGACAGGCTCGAGATCGTCGACGTCGTCGCGACCCGCCTGGGCAAGGGCGACCTCGACGCCCGCGTGGGGAAGATCGATGCGGGCGCGGAGCTCGATCGGCTCGGTCGCACGCTCGACGCGATGGCATCGCGGTTGCAGGAGGCACATGCGGTCGAACGGCGTGCCGAGGACACCCGTCGAGACCTGATCACCGCGGTATCGCACGATCTACGAACGCCGCTGGCGTCGCTGCGCGCGATGGTAGAGGCGATCGAAGATGGTGTCGTGCACGACGCATCGACGATGCAGCGCTACGTGGTGGAGATGCGACGCTCGGTCGACCAGCTCGTCACGATGGTGGACGATCTGTTCGAGCTCGTGCAGCTCGACGCGGGAGCTATCCAGGCCGAGGAGCGCCGCGTTGTGCTCGCGGATGTGGTGGGCTCGGCGATGTCGACCGTCGCGGCGTCCGCGCGGGAGAAGGGCCTGCGACTCGAGACCGATCTCGTCGGGGTAGCCGAGGTCACCTGTTCGCCTCGCCTCGTAAGGGTCCTGCAGAACCTGTTGACGAACGCCGTGCGCCACACGCCGGCCGACGGCACCGTCCGCATCGAGGCACGTCGCACGACGGATGCCCTTGAACTTGCCGTCGCGGACACGGGAAGGGGGGTCTCTCCGGCCGAGTCTTCGAAGATCTTCGAGCCTTTCTACCGCGGTGACCCGGCGCGATCCAGCGCCGGTTCGGGCCTCGGATTGACGCTCGCCAAGCGGATCGTCGAGGGCCTGGGCGGCAAGATCTCGGCCGTCGATTCGGACCGCGGCGCCCGCTTCGAGATCGCGATCCCGATCGAGGTGAACGGGCGTGGGAGCCACCGGCCGCGAGCAGCCCCCGGTCGTCCACACGCATCGTGAGCGTGTCAAGATGCGCCATGGACGCCTCCGATCCATTGATGGCGGGGCGCCGGGCGTTCGCGTCGCAGGATTGGGCGGGCACGATCGACGCCCTCGGCGCGGCCGACGTGCTCCCGCCCGATGCGAACGAGGCCCTCGCGAAGGCCCGATGGTGGCTCGATGACCCCAATGGCGCGATCGCGGCATGGGAACGTGCCTACGCGGGGTACCTGCGCGACCCGGACACGCGCCGGAACGCCGCGAGGGTCGCGGTCACGATCGCGCGGGAATACACGTCGGCGCTCGGCAACCCGGTCGCGACGAACGGCTGGCTCCGACGTGCGGCCGACGCGCTTGCCGGCGACGAGTCGTGTGCGGAGCGAGGCTGGATCTCGCTCGCCGAGGCAGAACGCACGCACGATCCCGTGACCGCGATCGCGCACGCCGAGGCTGCCCTCGAGGCCGCCCGCACCTTCGGTGACACCGAGCTCGAGATCCATGCGCTCGCAGTGATGGGGACGTGCCGGGTGCACGAGGGCCGCATCAACGACGGCATGGACCTCCTCGACGCGGCGCTCGCGGCGGCAACGGGCGGCGAGACCGACGACCCGCGCGTGCTCGGCGACGTCTTCTGCGACGTGGTCGAGGCGTGCACCCTCACCGCGGACATGTCCCGTATCGAGCGGTGGCTCGAGGTCTTCAACGCCTACATGGAGCGCCATCAGCACCCGCCGCTGCTGTCGTTCTGCACGGTGTGCGACGCCGAGGATCTGCTCCAGAAGGGGGAGTGGGACAAGGCCGAGCGAACCCTGCTCGCTGCGCTCGAGGCGATCAAGGCAGGAGCCCAGCGCGCCCGCTGCGTCCACCCCGCAGCCCTGCTCACCTCGTTGCGCGTCGCGCAGAGCCGCTTCGAGGAAGCCGATCAGCTCGTGACGGGCCTCGAAGATCTCCCCGAGATGACGATCCCCCGCGCGGCGCTGTTCCTGGCTCGCGGCGAGTCGGCGGTGGCCGTCGCGGAGCTGCACCGACGCTTGAACGTGGTGGGCCGCGACAACTTGCTCGCCGCGTCGATGCTCGCGGCGCTCGTGGAAGCCGAGATCGTGCATGGGGACTTCGCGGCGGCCGCCGACGCCGCGAAGCAGCTCGATGTGCTCGCGCACACCTCGGAGCGCGAGCGCGATCGCGCCGACGCCTCCCTCGCGCTCGGTCGCGTGGCGGCCGCTCGCGGCGACGACGCTCGAGCCGACCTGGAGCGGGCCCTCGAGATCTACGGACGCCTCGAGATGCCGATGCAGGCGGCGCTGGCGCGCGTCGAGATCGCCCGAACGGTACGGGTCGCTGAGCCCGCGCTCGCGATCGAGGAGACCCGCGTCGCCCTCTCGACCTTCGACGAGGTCGGCGCTGTGCGGGACGCCGATCTGGCGGCCAACCTGCTCCGTGAGCTCGGGGCCACCGGCCGTGCCGGCCCCAAGGGCCTGGAGCGGCTGACCAAGCGCGAGCGCGAGATCCTCTCGCTGCTCGGCGAGGGGCTGACGAACGCAGAGATCGCGGCTCGGCTGTTCATCTCCACCAGGACCTCGGCGCACCACGTGAGCAACATCCTGGCCAAGTTGGGCGTTCGCAACCGCTCCGAGGCCGCCGCGTACGCGCACCGCTTCGTTTCCGACGCGAAATAGGCAATCCTCCCGATCCTTCCCGGGGCCTGCTCCCGCATCGTGGCCGCAACGAGACCGCGAGGAGGTGGCCGCATGGGAACGAAGCCGCAGGTGGAGGACGGGCGGATCGACATGCCTGACCTGGTTCTGTCGGCCCGCGCAAGCGCGCCGCCGGCACGGATCTACGCGACCCTGGCCGGCCTATCGACCCATACGACGTGGGCCGGCAGCATGCACGGCAAGAAGAACTTCGGCCTCCGGACGTTGGTGGCCTCGTCCGAACCGGCGGTCGTGGGAACCGAGTTCCGCAGCACGGGGGACGACCCGATGGGGTCGTTCACGGATCGCTCGGTCGTGACCGAGGCGACGGATCCGTCGGTGTTCGAGTTCGTCACCGAAGGCCACCTCGAGCCCAAGACACACGGCAAGCCGGCCTGTGATACGCGCATCACCTACCGGTTCGAGACCGCTCTAGCGGACACGGGGAGCACGGTGACGTACCGGCTGCACATCTCGAAGTGGACGAACGCGCCCCGGATGTTGCGGTCGGCGATGCTTCGTCCGATCGCCCGTATCGCGACCAGGAACTACGCGAAGGAGATGCTCCGCAACCTGGCTAACTACGCGGCCACGACGGAGGAGGCAGATGAGGGGTAGCGAAACGATCTTGATCGGGAAGAGACTGGAGCACGTCGACGAGAGGAGGTAGTGCGATGGGCAAGGTGTCGAAGGACTCGACAGGCGAGCCGATCGAGGGACCCGGCTTCGAGGGCCGCTACGGCGAGACCGAGGGCTACACGATCGGCTTCGAGCAGTACTCGGAGCACTCGGACATGACCCCGCTGTTCGTGGGGCTGCCGGACGACATGTGCCAATCCCCGCATTGGGGGTACGTGCTCAAGGGGAAGCTCGTGTACCACACGGCGAGCGGTGACATCGAGATCACCGACGGGGAGGCCTACTACGTGGGCCCCGGGCACACGCCCGAGATCTTCCCGGACACCGAGATCGTCGAGTTCAGCCCGACCAAGGAGCTCAACGAGACGATGGAGGTCGTCACGAAGAACATGGAGTGATTGGCTGATCGCTCGGAGCATGCGACGAGGCGTCGGCCCAGAAGGGCCGGCGCCCCCGCGTGCGATCCCATGGGGGTGGCGCGTCAGAGACCCTATCTTCTAGCATCCACGATCATGCGAGGGAAGGGAGCGAGCTGATGCCGGAGTTCATGGATGTCCACCGGAGCGTGAAGGGGATCACGCCCGAGCAACTCAACGAAGCTCATCGAGCGGACCTCGCGATTCAAGACGAGGAGGGCGCGGACTTCAAGCACGCGTGGGCCGACCCGGCCTCGGGCATGGTCTTCTGCCTTCCGGAAGCCCCGAGCGCGGAGGCCGTCAAGCGGATCCACGAAAGGGCCGGCCACCCGGCGGACGACATTCTACGAAGTACCGGTCCAAGCGTAGCGAGCGCTCTTACGGACTTCGTGGCATCACCCGAGGCTGCGCCTCGGTGACGACGCCGGGCGACGCGCGTCGTTCGACGGCGACCCTCGGTGAGGGCTCCGCGACGCTGCGGAACCGATCCATCACCGGCGCGAGCGTGCGGGACGACCCGTAGATGAGCAGCGCCAGCATCGCCCCGTAGATCGGGAGGTGCCCGATCAGCTCCTCGGTGCCGAGGAAGAACAACGTTGCGTTGAACGGGATGCCCGCGAGCAGCACGACGAGTTGGGGCATCGCACCGCTGATCAGCAGGAGTCCGAACAGCAACTCGATTGCGCCGGCGAGCCGGACGAACGCGAGGTCGCTCACCGGGACCCCGACGGTCCGCAGCAGGTTGAATGCGGGGAACCGCTCGAGGAAGTCGAGCGCGAGGTCGGGCCGCGCGAGCTTCTCGGTGAAGGCGAGCACCACGAGCGAGCCACCGACGAGCACGCGGAGGCACAGCACGGCCGGCATGACGGCCGCCGCGTCGGCGCGGGCAGCGCCCCACCGGTCGGCGCCGGGCGGAAGGATCGCGAGGAACACGGCGATCCCGAGGAGGTCGAGCCGCTCGAGGATCGGCGCGACGCCATACGCCGTCATCCCGATTGGGCCCGCGAGCGCGACGGCGAACGCCGCTCCGCGGACGCGGAACCCGCTGACGAGCCAGACGCCAAGAACGCCTTCGGCGATCCGGACCGTCGCCCCGAGCGCGTCGGAGGGCAGCTCGAGCGACGGGGCGAGGAACGTGCCGCGGGCTGCCTGGGCGAGCAGCGACACGCCCGCGTGGATCGCGAGGAGGCGCGGGACCCAGGGTGCGAGTCGCCCGAGCGGCTCCAGCATCCGGAGCTCGGGACGCGGAACCCGCCTCCCGACGGCCCGCCAGACACCTGCCAAGGCCACCGCAGCCGCGATCGCGAGCAACGCCGGGGCGGCTGCCGCGAACGACCAGTCATAGGGCGGCCGATACGACGAGAACCAGGCCTCGTGCGCGAGCACCCCGATGTCCACACTCCCACGCTACGGCGAGATGTCGCGATCGCCTTCCGGCGAAGCGACCTCAGACGTCGCGTGCGTGACCAACGAGGCGGCGCAGGGTGAGCCCCACCACGATCGCGCCGACGATGGATGAGACGAGGAATCCCGCCGCGTACGGCGTGTCCTCGGCGGTGTCGGGGATGACGAGGATCGCGATCGCGAACGACGCGACACCGGCGCCGGCGCCGGCGACGAGGGGCAGGATCACGGTCAGCCGTTGCGCCGACGGAAGCCCGATCCCGACGATCGCGGTTGCCACGACCGTGAGACCGATCACCACGAACGCCGACGTCATGAGCTCGTCTTCCATAGCTGGCATTCTGCCCTGCGTTGGAGCCGCGATGGAAGGACCGCGACGGGACCCGCACGCGCTCACTACACGTTCGGCACAAACACCAGCGCCCGGCCAAACCTGGCCGCACGTCTCGTACCCGGGCACGGGTAGGCCGATCTGGGGTCCCCCGAGTATCCGGTAGCGGGTGGTCCGGGACGATGTAGCGGGCATGGGAGGACATCGCGCCACCGCGCGCCTGTTGGCAAAGCTCGTCGTCCTGGCCCTCGTCGCGGCGGCGCTTCCGCTGTTCACGGCGGGGCCCGCGTTCGCCGCTCGCAGCAAGTCGATCACGATCGACGACGCGAACGTGATCGAAACGGCCGGCGGCACCACGATCGTGTTCTCCGTCAAGTGGACGGGGGTGAAGGGCGGCGCCGCGCCGTCGGTCGCGTACACCACGTCGAACGGCGCGGCCACGGCCGGGTCCGACTACACCTCGAAGTCCGGGACGGCGACCCTCACGAACGCCGGCTGTCGGTGCACGACGATCACGGTGGCGGTGCTCGACGACGCCGTCAGCGAGGACACCGAGACGTTCACCGTCACGCTCGCGAACGCGACGAACGCCACGATCGGCGACGGCTCCGCGATCGGAACGATCTACGACAACGAGGGACCGGCAGCGCTCGTCGTGACCGATGCGTCGGCCGACGAGAACGCCGGACCCCTCACGTTCGCGGTGATGCTCACGAACGCCAGCGGCAGCACGATCACCGTCACGTACGCGACCGCCAACGGTTCCGCCACGGCCGGCAGCGACTACACCGCCGCGTCGAACACCTTGACGTTCAACGCTGGGCAGACGTCGAAGACCGTGAACGTCACGCTCGCGAACGACGCGATGAGCGAGCTCGACGAGACGCTGATGGTGAACCTCTCGAACCCGTCCGGCGTGGCCATCATCGACGGGCAGGGGATCGGCACGATCGCGAACGACGATGCCGACCCGAACGTTTCGATCGGTGACACGACGCTCAGCGAGGGAGACGGCGGCACGACGACTGCGTCCTTCACCGTGACGCTCTCGGCCGAGTCTGGACAGGAGACATCCGTCGCCTGGTCGACGAGCGACGGGACCGGTGCCGCCGGCTACGACTACGAAGCGGCGTCCGGCACCACCACGATCCCCGCAGGCCAGCTCACGGCGACCGTCGAGGTGCCCGTGACCGGAGACGTCACGCGCGAAGGCGACGAGACGCTGATCGTCACGATCGCCGACCCCATCGGCCTGACGATCGTCGGCGCGACCGCCACCGCGACGATCACCGACGACGACCCCATCCCCACCGTGTCCGTGAGCGACGTCACCGTGTCGGAAGGCGCCGGCTCCGCGTCCCTGACGTTCTCGCTGTCGAACCCGAGCGTCTCGGACGTGTCGTTCACGTGGGCCACGGTCGGCGGCACGGCGTCGGTGGCCACCGACTACACCTCGTCAGGCGCGGGCGCGTCGATCCCCGCCGGTGACACGAGCGCGACTGCCGAGGTTCCGATCCTGCAGGACACCGGCGACGAGCCCGCCGAGACGTTCACCGTGTCGGTCGCCGGCGTCACGAACGGCACCGCCGGCGCGGCGGGGACCGTGACGATCGGCGACGACGACGCGACCCCGACCGCGATGACGCTCAGGGTGTTGACCGGGCGGAAGGTCAAGGTCAAGGGCACGCTCGAACCCGCGACAGCCGGTCTCAGCATCAAGGTGACGCTCAGCAGGAAGAAGGGTGCGAGGTACGTCAAGGTGGCGACGAAGACGCTCGTCGTGAAGTCGCTCCTCGATCGCGACGCCGACGGCGTCGTGGATGGCGGCTTCAGAACGTCGTTCCCTCGCCCCGCTCGGGGTGCCTATCGGGTGACCGCCGTGTACGCCGGCTCAGCGGATCTCGGACGCACATCACGCTCGGTCAACTTCCGGGTGTGACGCACGCGGGACGGTCGAGGTCGTCTCCTTCCGTCACGCATCGGGGTAACCTCGTTCGATGAGCCTGCGCATCCAGTGCGTCGTCGTTGACGCTCACGACTGCGAACGGGAAGCCCGATTCTGGGCAGAGGTGCTCGGATGGCGCATCACGTATGAGACGGATGACGAATGGGCGATCGAGCCGCTCGAGGGGAGCGCAGAGGCGGACGTCGCTCCTGACATCCTCTTCGTCAAGACCCCGGACACCAAGATCGTCAAGAATCGACTGCATCTCGACCTGCGCCCGAAGCACCAGGAGGCGGAGGTCGAGCGGCTCGTCGGACTGGGTGCGAGCCGCATCGACATCGGACAGGGCGACGTCAGCTGGACGGTGCTGGCCGACCCCGAGGGCAACGAGTTCTGCGTGCTGAAGGCCCTCGACGCGGGCGACCCCACGTCCTCCGACGCGATCTGAGCCGGCGACCGTGCTCAGACCCGGTGCCGACCGATAGGCGGGGGTTGACGGGACGAGCATCGCCAACCAAAGTTGGCGTCGCGGATGCACCCTGAGGCGACACCGGGTGAACGGATCACGCCGAGCCGGGGTCCCGTAGGAGATGAGGCATGAAGCAGGCGCACCGGCGGCGGTTGGCCGCCCTGGGGTTGACCGTCCTCACGGTATTCGCGTTCGCCGTGCCGCCGGCCTTTGCCGCGGCTCCCGCGAACGACCGGCTCCGCAACGCGATCGAGATCGCGTCGATCCCCTACACGAACACGCAGAGCACGCTCGAGGCGGTGAGCGACGGACCGCACTTCTGCTCCAACAACGGTTCGGTCTTCTATTCGTACACCGCGGCGGAGACCCGTCGCCTGCAAGCGGACACGATCGGGAGCGACTACGACACGGTCCTCGGAGTCTTCACGGGCGGGCTCGGGGACTTCACCCCGATCGCGTGCAACGATGACCGGTTCGGCCTGCAGTCGGCCGTGCGGTTCGTCGCCGAGGCGGGCAAGACCTATCACTTCATGATCGGCTTCTGCTGCGGCAACGGCAGCGACGACACCGACCGAGGCGGCACGCTCGTCTTCAACCTGGACCGTGCTCGCAAGGGTGCCGACCTGGACGTCGACTTCCAGGTGGACCCCGAAGCGACGGTCGCGGCTGATGGTTCCGCGGTCGTCTCCGGGACCGTCGACTGCACCGCCGATTCGCAGGTCTCCATCTCCGGCACGCTCCGGCAGCTACAGGGCGACGTCACCGTCCGTGGTCGCGACTTCGATTCGTTCGGCTGCGATCCTTCGTCGACGATCGAGTGGTCCTTGACCATCGTGCCCCGGGGCGACGCCTCGTTCATCGCCGGTACGGCGACGTTCGTCTACGACCTCGTCGCGGAGAGTTGGGATCAGTTCCTGTTCGTCCGGAACCGGCACGCCTCCGTGGATCTCGTGAGCGCCTGAGCCACCTTCGCGAGGCCCGGGCCAACGGCCCGGGCCTTCGCGATGCAACCCGAGACGGACACGCCTCAGTCCTGGTTGGGAGGGGGCCCGATCTGGAACCGGCGTGTCCGGTCCTTGATCATGTCCCCGTCGAGCCGGAACGAGGATGTGCCGTAGGCCCGGAACCCGGGCTCGTTCTCATCGATCGGGTGGTAGACGGCGACGAGCGTCGTTCGGTTCGGGCGGTCCACCTTGACGACCTCGCAGCAGTTCGACGCGTGATCGCCGTAGGAGAGCCTGATCCTGCCGGCCTTCCGAAAGAAGATGCCGGTCATGTAATCGTCGAGATAAATGGTCAAGTAGTTGGCTCGGCGGTTCTTCGCACTCGGGAGCGCCTTCCGTCGGAAGCTCGGATACAAGACGACGGTGAGCCGAGCCTTCCCCGACGCCTTGTACCGCACGCCCACCCAGCGGATGTCGAGTCGACCATCCACGTCGTTCGGATCCCAGATGCCCACGGCGGCGGCTTCACCTGCGCTGCCGAGGAGTGAGAGGACCGCGAGCGTGAAACAGACGGTCGCCCTGGCCATGTGTCGCTGTGCGTTCATCGACATCCCCCTCTGCCGGCTCCTCAACCCTTGCGCATGTGCTACACCATCGGGGGCCAACTTGGAACCGGGTAACGATGCTGCAGGCGGCCATGCACTCAGAGGCCGCGCTCCTCGGCGAGCCTGGCGAGATTCTCCAGCTGCTTGCGGTCAGCCCGGTTCACGAGGGGCCGAAACATCGGGCGCGCCCACCATGCGAGCCAGTAGGGCACGTAGTTCACCCGATCGATCGTTTCGGTGTAGGTGATCCTCGACCCCTCCGGGATCGGCGAGATGTCGTAGCGGTGCTCGAAGTGGGCCTCCCACGTCCGCCCACGCGTGCGTTCCAGTCGTGCGCCGGTTTCGATGACGAACGACGCAGGTGTCGACGCCTCCGTGACCACGGACCGGTCGTGGAACGTGCCGTTGAAGTTGGCGCCCGTCGACGTGAACGCCGTCCCGACCTCGGCCACGCCCGGTGGCGCCTCGAGGCTCAACAGTTTGAACGTCTCGTCGCTCGCTCGCTCGCCCGACCACACGAGGTGCAGGTGCAGTTCCGCGACGACGTCCCACACCGACTCGGGTGCAGCTCGAGACGTGGTCGAGGTTCGCGTCCGGACCCGAAACGACTTGTCGGCACTCATGGCTGCAGCCTATTGACGCCGAGCTCGCGGCGCAGGGCGTCGGCCGTCAGGGGTTCAACGCGCGTGATCCGTGGAGCCCTGCACGACTGCCGTCGCGTCCGAGCGCCATCCGTGGCCACAGTCCCAGAGCGTCCACCGGACACGCGCTCCGTCGTGGCCGCTGAAGACGCCGCTGGACAACGGCGCTCCATCTCCGCAGACGCTGCACGTTTCGATGATCTCCAGACGGTCATCCATGGATGCAGAGCATGGGGCCTCGGCGGCGCGCGCGCATCGACCGACCGCAGGGGATCGCGGTCCCCCGCGACCTCGGCCAAAAGGCCGAGCGGGCTGCCGCGGGGGAGGCCGTCCGGCCGAGAACGTCGCGTGGCCCGAGGCTCAGCTGGCGCCCGGTGAGGTCTCCCAGAGGCCGAGGACGTTGCCCTCGGGGTCCTCGAAGTACGCGAATGCACCCATCCCGGGGATCTCCGTCCTCGGCGTCAGGACCTTGCCGTCCTGCGCCTCGATCTCCTTCAGTGACACGTCGATCTCGTCGACGTCGATCGTGAGGACCGGCGACCTCGGCGTGGAGTCCGTGCGCTTCATCATCCCGCCGTTGATCCCGCCGGCCTCGGTCGGTTGCTGGGTCTGCTCGTCGATCGGCGTGGTGACGGACGATCGTGTACTCGCCCTCGCCGATCGGCATCGTCTGGAGCTGCCAACCGAAGATCGAGCCGTAGAAACCCTTCGCGCGCTCGACGTCGTCGGCCGGGATCTCGAAGTGCACCACCTTGCGCATCGCGCTCCCTCCTTCGGGTACGTCACGGACACCTCTACCCTCCGGCAGGCTCGGGCTGGGGGTCAAGTCCGCCCGGCCCGAAGCTCGCAGGGATCGGGTGGGGTCGCCCCCTTCCCGGGCGAGGAGTTACCTTGACGCGATGGCGAGCCGAACCGCCGACGATCCGACCGCCTCCGCACGAGACGCGCTCGACCGGCACGCGTGGGATGAGGCGTACGGGGCGCTCGCCGAGGCCGACCGCGGCGGCTCGCTGGGGGCCGAAGGTCTCGAGTTGTTCGCGTGGGCCGCCTGGTGGACGGCCCGTCCCGACGAGACGCTCGATGCCTTCGAGCGTGCCTACGCGGCTGCCCTCGACGAGGGCGATCGTGCCAGGGCGGCGATGATCGCGTTCCGGCTCGCGGAACAGCACGGCATGCGCATGTCGATCCCGCAGGCGCAGGGCTGGGGGCAGAAGGCGTTCCACCTCGCCGAGGAGCATCCCGACTGGCCGGTCCATGGCTGGCTGATCTGGATCCAGGGACTGATGCTCTGGATCATGGAGCAGGACTTCGCAGGAGCGATCGAACGCTACGACGCGGCGATCGCGTTCTCGGCGACGAGCGGCGATCGCGATCTCGCCGCGATGAGCCTCCACGACAAGGGTCACGCGATGTGCCTCTTGGGCAACGTCAACGAGGGCATGCCGCTCCTCGACGAGTGCATGGCGACGGTGGTCGGGGGAGAGCTCGGCCCGGCGGCCGCCGGATACGTCTACTGCGGCATGATCAGCATCTGCTCGAGGCTCGGCGACTACGGCCGGGCGACGGAGTGGACGGAGTCGACGCTGCGCTGGTGCGAGCGCCATTCGGTCCCGGCGTTCACCGGCGTGTGCCGGGTGCACCGGGCGGAGCTGAGCGTGCTCCACGGCAACCTCGAGGCGGCGGAGGCGGAGGCGCTCGCCGCGTGCGAGGAGCTCCCGCGCTACAACTTCGTCTCGAGCAAGGGCCCGGCGTACTACGAGGTCGGCGAGGTCCGGCGCCGGCTCGGCGATCTCGCGGCGGCTGACGAGGCTTACGCTCGAGCGGAGGAGTTCGGGAGACCCCCGGAACCAGGTCGGTCGCTGCTTCGGCTCGCCGAGGGGAAGCTGCCGGCCGCCGCCGCAGGTATCGACCGGGCCCTACAGGAGCTCGGCGACGACCGTTGCTCGCGGGTGCGGTTGCTGGCCGCGCGGATCGAGATCGCCCTTGCCGCCGGCGACCTCGACGTGGCGACGTCTTCGTCCGGCGAGCTCGATGCCCTCGTCGCGGAGTTCCAGACAGTGTCGCTCCGCGCGATGGCGTCGTCCGCGCGCGGAGCGGTTCTCGCGGCGCAGGGCGACGCGGCCGGTGCGCTTCCCCTCCTCCAGCGCGCGAGAGCCGACTGGCAGAGCCTCGACGCCCCCTTGGAGGTCGGGGAGGTCCGTCTGCGGCTCGCGCAGGTCTACGGGGCGCTTGGGGATGACGACGCGGCTCGAACGGAGGCCCGGTCCGCCCGGCTCACGTTCGAGCAGATGGGCGCTCGACCGGCCGCGGAACGCGCCCGCCGGATCCTCGGTGAGCTCGCGGCCACGGGGGAGCGGCCCGAGCGGGTCGGGCGGGCGTTCATGTTCACCGACATCGTGCGCTCGACGGATCTGATCGGCGTGATCGGGGACGAGGCGTGGGAGGACCTGCTCACCTGGCACGACCGCACGCTCCGCTCGCTCTTCGCGGCGCACGGCGGCGACGTCGGACACCCGACCGGCGACGGGTTCTTCGTGGCGTTCCCGGACGCGATCTCCGCGCTTCGATGCGCCGTCGAGGTCCATCGGGCGCTCGCCGAGCATCGACGCTCCCAGGGGTTCTCTCTTGCCGTCCGGATCGGCGTGCACGTCGGCGAGGCGACCCGGCGCGGTGACGACTACGGCGGCGCCGAGGTCCATCGGGCGGCGCGCATCGCCGCGCTCGCCGACGGTGGGGAGATCCTCGCGAGCCGCACCACCGCAGAGGAGGCCGGTGCGGAGATCCACGCCACGGATGTCGGGGAGGCGGCCCTCAAGGGGTTCGCCGAACCCGTCGCGATCGTCCGGGTCGCGTGGCGGTAGCACGCGTCGGACGAAGGCGTCATCGGGGCTCGACCGGCGGGCCGGGGTCGTGCGACGATGCGGCGTGCTCGAAGCCCCCTCGCTCCGATCGCGGTCGACGCAACCGGGCCTGACGCGCCGCGATTTCATCCTCGGCGCAGCCGTTGGCGCCGCGACCCTGCTGGTCCCATCGACGCGTGGTCTCGCGGTCGGGAACGACGGGGTCGGGCTCCAGCGTGCCATCCGATCGCTGATGGTGGCGGGCAGGCTCCCCGGGTTGAGCGCGGCGATCGTTCGCGACGGTGACGTCGCGTGGTCGGGCGCCTGGGGGTGGGCCGACATCCGGGCCGGCGAGCGTGTCAACGACGACACGATCTTCATGCTCGCGAGCGTCTCCAAAACGGTGGTGGCCACGGCGGTGATGCAGGCGATCGAGGCAAACCTGTTCGAACTCGACGACGACGTGAACGGTCTCGTCCCGTTCACGGTCCGGAATCCGGTGCATCCCGGCCGCTCGATCACGGTGCGCCAGCTCCTAACGCACACCGCGAGCATCCGGGACAACTGGACGCTGCTCGTCGAGTCCTATGTGGCGGGGGACGCGACCATGGAGCTCGGGACGTTCCTGCGCCGGTACCTCGCGCCGGATGGCGCGGACGCCGCTCCGAACAACTACTACGCGTTCGGTCCCGGCCAGTCGTACCGCTACTGCAACGTGGGGGTCGCGCTGGCGGCCTACCTCGTCGAGGTCGCCGCCGGCATCGGATTCGATCAGTGGTGCGAGGAACGGATCTTCGCGCCCCTCGGGATGGACCGCGCCGGCTGGCATCTGGCCGGGCTTCCGCGAGGCGACGTCGCACTTCCGTACTGGTGGGCGTCGGGCCAACGGGGATACGTCTCCTACGGTCAGTACGGCTATCCCGACTACCCCGACGGTGCGCTGCGCACGACGGCGAGCCAGCTCGGGCGTCACCTCGCGATGACGATGAACGACGGCCGTTGGGACGGTCAACGGCTGCTCGCGCCGGACTCGGTCCGGGAGATGCGCCGAGACCAGGTCCCCGACTTGGTCGCGGGTCAAGGGCTCATCTGGTACCGCATCACGCACAAGGGTCGCACCCTGATCGGGCACGACGGAGGAGACGACGGCGTGGCAACGGTGTGCTTCTTCGACCCACGAGCCGACGTTGGCGTCGTCGCCCTCGCGAACGGCAACTGGCGAACGGTAAAGGGTCGCTGGGCGCTGATGGAGATCATGGATCTCCTGTTCGAGCACGCGGGATGAGGCCCTGGGCGAAAGGAGGAGGGCGGCATGGACGAGTTCAACGACAAGGAGAAGTTGGACCAGGCCATCGGGAACGCGATCGCGATGTACGTCGCGGCCCACGCGTTCCTCGACCAGCGAGGCATCGACCCGGCAGAGTTGGACCGCTTCTTCGGGGAGCAGCACGCCGAGGGGTGGGCCGACGTCCGAGGCGATCTGGAGAAGGTCGCCTTCTTCGTCGCTCTCAACATGTCGACCTTCGGGTTCACGACCGAGACCACGAACGAGGACGGCGCGGCCGCGGTGTCCGCCCGATGGAGCGAGGATCATGACGATCCGGACTGGCCGATCGCGGTGAGACCTGCCCTCGAGCGAAGCCCGATCGCGTTCGAGCCGATCATGGCGTGGCTCGGCGTCGACTACGCGTGGGAGGTCGAGGAGGGCGGACTCGTGCTTCGCTTCCGCACCCCTGCGGGCTGATGAGCCCCGGCGTTGCCCAGTACTAGACGCTGATCAGTCTCCGCAGCTGCCGGTTCTGGATCTCGACCTCGACGCCTCGGTCGAGCAGTGATGTCTGGATCTCGCGCGCCATCTTCCACGCGACGGGCGTCGACCAACCCGGCCCGTCGAAGACGACGACATCGGTGAAGGCCACGGTGTCGTCGAGGGCCTCGAGGATCCGCTGCCAACCGGCATGCGACGGTGGATGCTCGAGCCACACACGCACGGCGCTCTCCCCGGGGACGACGACCCAGGTCGGAGCATCTTGTTGCATGTCCATCTGCATCCTCGAGTGTTGCCCGGCTTCGGAGGCTCCCACGCCTGCCGTTCGGCGGTTTCCGCTGGTCCTCTGGGTGACCCCCAAGCGCCCGACCCGGAACCTCGGCGCGCGAGGCTACAGTCACGAGGCAGCCAGATACCGATGGCCGGAAGCATGGCCAGGAGACTGGCCAAAAGAGATGGAGGGTTCATGCGTTCGCTTCTCGTGATCGTCGCCGGGCTGATGCTGGCGACCGCCTCGTCCGCCGCCACCGCCACGACCCCGAGCGAGCCATCGCGCGCCGAGCGCGGCGCGTTCCCCGGATCCAACGGCAAGATCGTGTTCCGGGCCTTCACCACCGACAACGAGATCGCTCGCGTCACGCCGGAGGCGACCGGTCTCGTGGAGCTCACCGACAACCCCCTGGACGACGAGTCGCCGGCGTGGAACGCGGAGGGCAACCGGATCGCGTGGGTCAAGGACGGCGACGTGTGGATCATGCGCGCCGACGGCAGCGACGCACATCGGATCACCCGCACCGAGCGCCCTGAATACGAGGTGGCCTGGGCCCCCTCGGGCAACCGGCTCGTGGTCGTTCGTGACACGCTCGACCGGGAGCTGTTCGTGATCGGACTCGACGGCCGCACGATCCAGCGGGTCACCCACACCGCTTACGGCGAGGCCGATGTGTCGTGGTCACCCGACGGGGAGCTGCTGCTGTACACGGGTGAAGATGCCGAGGGCACGAACCAGGTGTTCACGATCCGGCCCGACGGCACCCATCGCAGGCAGCTCACCCACCTGTCGGCGACCTACGCGGGGGGCTGGCACCCGAGCGGTCGCCGCATCGTGTTCTCGAGCGCCGTTGAAGGAGCCGGCTACCAGCTGTTCCGCATGACGCGCACGGGCGACGATCCCATCCGACTCACATTCAACACGTGGAACGACGAGCAGCCGACCTACGCTCCCGACGGCCGCTCCCTCGTGTGGATGGACAACGCCGACGGGGACTACGACATCGTCGTGGCGCCGCTGTCGGATCTCACGGACACGACCCGGCTCACGATCAACGAGACGCAGGACGCCGCTCCCGACTGGCAGCCCATCGGCTGAGCGGCACTTCCGGAGCTCGTCGTCGATGCGCTAGGGTGCTCGAGCGCCCCCCGGTTCGTTCGCACCCTCATGGAGGACAGAGATGCTTCGCATGCGGCCCCCCGGCATCGCCTTGCTCACGTTGACGCTCGCCCTCAGCGCATTGCCCTTGACCGTCACGCAGGCCGCGACGAACCCCGACACCCGCCGCATCATCTTCGTCCGCGATGGCGACATCTTCAGCGTGCAGGCGAGCGGCCTGGGTCAGCGTCGCTTGACCTTCACGCAGAACAACAGCGATCCGTCATGGTCGCCCGGTGGCGCGAAGATCGTGTTCACGTCAAGCCGCGACGGCGATACCGAGATCTTCACGATGAACCCGGACGGCACCGGGGTCCGAAAGCTGACCCGGAACTCGGTGTCGGACGTGGGTCCGCGCTGGTCACCGAACGGCGGCAGGCTCGTGTTCCTCCGAACCCACACGTTCCCGCCGATCGGTCCCTTCAACGAGACCTCCGGCCTGACCCCGTGGCTGATGCGCCCGGACGGAAGCTCCAAGCGCAAGATCGGCCTCCGCCTCGATGACGGAAGGCCGTTCCCGAGCATCTCGGATCTCAAGTGGTCTCCCGATGGCACCCTGTTGGCAGGTCTCGGTCTGGACGAGGGCGGGCCCGGCGCCTTCGGCTTCGTGTTCGATCTGTCCGGCGCCCTGGTGGCCGGTCCGTTCGGCGGCATCAACCAGAGCTTCAACGCGCCGAACCTCGGGTGGGCGAACGACGGCGAGCTTCTCGGTTGCGTCGATGGATGGCTCCGGAAATGGAGCGTCTCGGAGCCGTACACATCGGGCGAACAGCTCGTCTCGACGCCGGAGAGCGACATCTACAACCTGCCGTGCGACAACCCGTCCATGTCGGGCGGCGGAAGGTTCGTCGTGTACACGGGCGACGGCGTTCTCCGAGGGGTCCAGTACCCGACCGCGTTCGACAGCGGCCGGTGGGCGTTGGCGCTCGCCAGCAACGGCCCCGGCGTCTACGACTGGTCGCCGACCGGCCGGCTGTTGGTCGTCACGACGACCGACGGGCTTCGCGTCGTCGCGCCCGACAACAGCTTCACGAAGCTGCTTCAGATGAACGGGTCAGACCCGAGCTGGTAACCCTAATCGGGGAGGAGCGGCACTGACGGGCCATGATCGCGGCCGAGGAGGACCGCGCGGGCGATGGCCGAGGATCCGTACCGGTCGCGAACCTCGTCGAGGGTGGCGTCGATGACCTGTGGACGATCGAACGGGAGCGCGAGCTGGATCGAGGAGTCGTCGACGAGGTTCGTGAACGTCACCCCGATCAGGGTGATGCCCTGACGTTCGATCATCGGCAGCGCGATCGCGAGCAGCCCCCTCGCGGTGGCGAGGATCAGCTCGGTCTGGGCGGTCGCCTCGGGCAACGTGTGGGAGCGCGTCGCGCGCGAGAAGTCGTCGAACCGCAGTCGCAGGACGACGGTGCGGCACACCCGGTGAGCCTTGCGCAGCCTGCGAGCGAGGCGGTCGACCAACGCGACGAGGTCGACGTCGAGTGCCTGGGGTGACCGTGGCCTCCGGCCCAGCGCTCGCTGGGTTCCGATCGACCGGCGACGTCGGCCGACCTGGACCCGGCGGGGATCACGGTTGTGCGCGAGCGCGTGGAGGTGACGCCCTGCCGCCCGGCCGAGCATCCGCACGAGCGTGGCCTCGCCGAGCCGGGCGACCTGCGCCACCGTGGTCACGTTGTGGTCGCGGAGAGTGGCGGCGGTGACGGGACCGACGCCCCAGAGCGCCTCGACCGGAAGGGGACGCAGGAAGGCCAGCTCGCCCTCGGGCGGGACGACGAGCAATCCGTCGGGCTTCGCGACACCGCTCGCCACCTTGGCGAGGAACTTGGTCCTCGCGACCCCCACCGTTACCGGCAGGCCGACCTTCTCGAGGACGGCCCGGCGCAGCTGCACGGCGATCTCGGTGGGCGTGCCCGATATCCGCCTCAGGCCGCCGACGTCGAGGAACGCCTCGTCGATCGACAGCCCCTCGACGAACGGTGTCGTGTCCTCGAACACGCGGAACATCGCCTTGCTGGCGTCGCTGTAGGCCTCCATCCGGGGGCGAACGACCACCGCGTCCGGGCACAACCGGCGGGCAAGCCCGCCGGGCATCGGGGTCCGGACGCCGAACGCCTTGGCCTCGTAGCTCGCCGCGAGCACGACGCCGGCCCCGACGATCAGCGGACGGCCGCGGAGCGCAGGATCGTCCCGTTGCTCGACCGACGCGTAGAAGGAGTCGGCGTCCGCGTGAAGGATCGTGGCTTCGCCCGACACACCCGCATGTTCGCCTCCGCCTCTGACGCGCCCCGGAAGCGCTCGGTTTGCACGGGTGGGGATCGGGGGAGAATGGGGCCATGGCCTCCTACGCCGTGAACCCGCGGGCCGTAGCGCGAGCGAACAAGCTCATCGACGCCCACCAGTACGTCCTCGACAGCACCTGGGGGGACGTGCAACCGAGCGCCGACGACGAGAACGCGTACCTGGAGTCGCACACGTGGGACGAGTACGCCGAGTGGTTCCTCGGGCTCACCGACGGAGCCGCGGACGACACCAAGGCCAGGTACGGGTTCGTCTTCGGGGACTTCCGCCGGCTCCATCGGAGCGGCTTGATCGCCTGCCAGTACCGGGCCGCCGAGTGGCGGCACAAGGACGTCGAGCTCGCGGCCCACCGGCTCCTGCAGCACCTTGACGGCACACGAAGTTGACGCCTGCCATGGCTCGGTTTTCGTCCCGTCCGGCGACGCCGGCTCGTCCTAGGTGATCTCGCAGCCTCCCGGTTGCGGTTGGTCGATGCGCGGAGCGCCGTCGATCGGCACCCCGAAGAAGACGACGCCGAGCTCGACGACGCCGCCGGTCTCGTTGCGACCGACGTGGACCGTCGACGGGAGCTCCACGAACGCGTCGCCGGGGCCGTAGGCCGTCGGCGCACAGTCCTTCGCGTGGTAGACGGTGAACGTCCCCGACTTCACGGTCACGAGCGTCTTGCCCGGATGCGTGTGCCACCCGGTCGAGGAATTCGGACCGAACGTAAAGTCGGCCACCACGGTGTTCGTGCCGGGAACCGCCGCGAAGCCGGCGCCGTTCGGCATCGAGCCGGCGCCGATCACGTCGGCGACCACTGATCCCGTCGAGGCCGTCGCCCACGCGGCGCCCGCGATACCGATGGAGCCCACGACGAGCGCGAGGCCGATGCCCCGCTTCGTGCGTCCGCTCATGGCCTTCTCCTTTCGTCCGTTGACCATGGATGCCGGTCGACCACCGACTGCTTAGCCCGGTAGCCCGAACGGCGATCGAAGGGTAGGCGTGCGAGGGATCCGAGGAATCACGGCGATCCGTGCGTTTGACCGATGATTGCGCAACCTCGGCAAGGTCTACATGGTGAGGATGAGCGAAAGGAGTACGAGATGCAACAGGTGACACCGTTCCTGTGGTTCGATGGTCAGGCCGAAGCCGCTGCGGAGCAGTACGTCTTGGTATTCGACGACGCAAAGGTCACCGACGTGGCCCGCTACCCCGAGAACACGCCTGGCCAGGCGGGCTCGGTGATGACGGTCGCCTTCACGATCAAGGGGCAGGAGCTGGTCGCCCTGAACGGCGGGCCCGAGTTCTCGTTCACGCCCGCGCTGTCGCTCCTCGTCCACTGCCAGTCCCAGGACGAGGTGGACCGATACTGGTCATCGCTCGCCGACGGCGGCGAGACCCTTCAGTGCGGCTGGGTGACCGATCGCTTCGGCGTGACGTGGCAGATCGTCCCCGACCGGTTGAACGAGTTGCTCGCCGACCCCGATCCGGGCCGTGCGAACCGTGCGATGCAAGCGATGCTGAAGATGGACAAGTTCGACATCGCGGCTCTGGAGGCAGCGGCGGACGCGACCGAGGGCTGAGCCGGCCCAGGCGCGACGGCTACGGGCAGTTCGTGCGGACGTCGCCGGCGTCGCGGACGCATCGATCGGTTCCGGTGCCGCCGTTGAGCGTGTCGTTTGCCTCGACGCCGTCGAAGGCGTTGAGCAGGTCGTCGCCACGCCCGCCACCGACGACGTCGTCACCCGCGCCGCCGACCACGACATCGTCGTCGTCACCGCCGAGGAGGGTGTCGTCTCCGTCGCCGCCGAAGATGACGTCCTCGCCCGTCAGGCCGTCGAGCGTGTCATCGCCTCCGAGCCCGCACAGCAGATCGGGACCTGTGGTGCCGGTCAGCACGTCGACCCCCACCGTGCCGAGTTGCGTGCACCCCGGCTGCCAGTCGGGGGAGAACTCAGACCTGCCGCTGTCGGTCAGACGGAGCTTGTCCGATCCGTCCGGGGCCATCGTCCAGATCTCGAAGTCGCCGTCGCGGTCCGTGATGAAGGCGATCCTGGAGCCGTCGGGGGACCAGATGGGCGACTGGTCGCGAGCCTCATTGGTCGTGAGCCGTCGCTGGCCGGAGCCGTCCGCGCGCATCGTCCAGATCTCCGCGGCCGTCTCGGTGCCCCGGCTGAAGACGATCCTGGTCCCGCCGGGGGACCAGGAGGGGCTTCCTTCTTCGGCGGCGGACCTCGTCAGGTTGATCCGATCGCTACCGTCGAACGCCATCGTGAAGATGTCGGAAGAGCTTCCGTCGAAGCTGGTGAACGCGATCCTCTGCCCATCGGGGGACCATGAGGACGTGGTCTCGAACGCCCGGTTGGTGAACGTCAACTGCATCTGGTTGGAGCCGTCGGCGTTCATCACCCATATGTCCGAGCCGCCTCCCGCAGCTTGGTAGGCGATCTTCGTGCCGTCCGGCGACCACGCCGGGGAGGTGTCGTCGCCGAGCCTCGTCGTCAGTCGTGTCTTGTCCGATCCGTCGGCGTCCATCACCCAGATCTCCTGCGCGGTGGCCTGACCGTTGCTGGCCCACGCGATCTTCGAGCCGTCGGGCGACCACGCCGGGGACAGATCGAGCCCGGGGTCCTCGGTCAGCACCGTCGGGTCGGAACCGTCGGGGCCCATCACGACGATGTCGAAGTCCCCGCCGGAGCGCCGGGCAGAGAAGGCGATCCCGCCGTTGTTCCCGCGGAACGTCGCCGCGGCGGCCTGGGGTAGCAACGAGGCGACGAGGGTCGTCAGCGCCACGGTGAGCAGGATCCGTATCCGAATGGTCGCCCTCGGCGGAAACGTCACCATGGCGCGGAACCTACACTCCTCCGATGGACGTCTGCTCGTCGTGTGGCGCAGAGCTCGCCCCCCTCGCGCGCTTCTGTGCTCGATGCGGGACGGCCGTCGAGCCCGGTCCGCAGATACACGAGCGGCGGATCGTCACGATCTTGTTCGTCGACCTCGTGGGCTTCACCGAGCGCTCCGACCACGCGGATCCCGAGGATGTCCGGCGGACCCTCGTGCCGTTCCACCGCCAGGTCAAGGACGATCTCGAGCGCTTCGGAGGGACGCTCGACAAGTTCATCGGCGACGCCGTCATGGGCGTCTTCGGCGCACCCGTCGCCCACGAGGACGACCCGCTCCGAGCGGTGCGTGCGTCCCTGCGCATCATCGACTCGATCGAGGATCTGCGTCGGGACGATCCGGCGATCGCGGTCCGCATCGCGGTGCACACCGGCGAGGCCGTGGTCTCGTCCGGAGCCGGGCCCCAGGTCGGCGAGTGGGTGGCCGGCGACGTCGTCAACACCGCGTCGCGGATGCAGTCGCTCGCCCCCAGGGATGCCGTCGTCGTCGGGCGCGCGACGCTCGACGCGCTGGGTCCGAGGTTCGACGTCGAGGAGCTGCCGCCCGCCGTCGTGAAGGGCAAGAGCGAGCCGCTCCAGGTGTGGCGCGTGTTCGGCGAACGAACCGAGAGCGAGCCCGAGCGCACGCCGTTCGTTGGCCGGGACGTCGAGCTCGAGACGCTCTCGAAGGCCTTCGATGACGCGGTCTCCGGCCGCACCTGCCGAGTCGTGACGGTCGTCGGCGAAGCCGGCGTCGGCAAGTCCAGGCTCGCCTCGGAGCTGGAGCGTCGGGTGGCGGCGAAGGCCGCGTTCCTCGCCGGTTCCTCGTCACCATCGGGAGAGCGGTTCGCGTTCGCGCCGATCCGCGATACCGTTCGCGCGCTCGCGGGGCTCGCGTCCCACGACGACGCGGAGCTCTTCCTCGATGGTCTCGACGCCCTGGTCGCGAGGACCGGCGCGGGCGCCGACCGACAGCGATGGCTCGCCTCCACGCTCGCGGCAACGCTCGGTCTCCCCACGGCGCCGCGTGATGCCGAGATCATGGCCGGTGAGATCGCCGACGCGTGGGCGTCGGTGCTCGTGCTCGCGGCCGCCGGGCGCCCGCTCCTGCTCGTCCTCCACGACCTCCACCTCGCCGACCCGCTGTTCCTCGAGGTCCTCCACGGCACGATCGATCTCCTGAGGCCGTATCCGGTGCTCGTGCTCATCACCGCGCGCGCCGAGCTCGCCGAGCTCTCGCCGGTCTGGGTCGGCACACCTGCGAACCGAACGGTCCTCCACCTCGGCGCGCTCGACGAGCGGGCGACGCTCGCGCTCCTCGCCGCCGTGCTCCTCGATGAGACCGTCTCGCCGAGGACGCACGAGACCGTGCTCGAGCGCTCGGGCGGGAACCCTCTCTATGCGATCGAGTTCGCGCGGATGCTCACCGACGCCGGCGGGGCCGGGAGCGATCGTGTGTCGACGCCGCTCTCGGTGCAGGCGGTGATCGCCGCCCGGCTCGACACGATCCCCGCCGAGCCACGAGCCGTCCTGCTCGACGCGTCGGTCCTCGGGGAGGAGGTATGGCCGGAGGCGCTGGCGAACATCGGCGAACGCGATCCCGAGGAGGTGCGAACGGCGGTCGAGCTGCTCGAGCGCCGAGGGTTGCTCGTGCGGCGAGCGTCGTCGTTCCCCACGCTCGACGCGTACGGGTTCACCCACGCGCTGATCCGCGAGGTCGCGTACGCGCGCCTCCCGCGCGCCGCTCGAGCGCGTGCGCACCTGCGCTCAGGTCGCTGGCTCGAGGCCGCGGTCGGCGAGCGCGGGGACGACTGGGCGGAGGCGCTCGCACGGCATCACGCCTCGGCCGTGGAGCTCGGCGAGGCCGCGAAGGAGATCGACGTGGCCGAGCGGGCGCGCGAGCCCGCGCTCCGGTGGCTCATCGTCGCCGGCGACCGAGCAGCCAGGGTCGACCCCGCGGCGGCGTTCGCGGTATTCGAGCGTGCGCTCGGGCTTGCGCCCCTCGGGAGCGCTCGCCGAGAGGACGTCCTCTGGCGCGCGGCGCTCTCGGGTCGGCGCAGCGGGATGCTCGACGCCAGCGAGGTGCTCGCACGGCAAGAAGAGGGGCTCGCGCTCGCGCGGGCCCGCGGGGCGCACGAGGACATCGGCTCGTGGCTCACCCGGATGGGATCGCAGCTCGCCGCCTTGGGCGAAACGGAGCGAGCTCGCGCAGCGCTCCTCGAGGCCGTCGAGGTGCTCGAGCGGCTCCCACCCGGTCGGCCTCTCGCACGTGCGTACGCGTTCCGGGCAGAGGAAGACCTGTTCGCCGGTGACACCGAGGGGGCGATCGCGCTCGCCGACCGATCGCTGGCGCTCATGGCGGACGAGCCCGACGAGCTCGCGGTGATGGCGCTGCACATCCGCGGCGACGCGCGGTGTTCGATGGGCGACCTGGATCGCGGATTCGAGGACCTCGACGCGGCGCTGCGCCTGTCCGAGACCGCGGGGATCGTCGGCGACATCATCACCTCGAGGAACTACCTGGGCGAATGGAAGTCCGCGGTCCAGGGCCCCGCGGCGGGTCTCGAGGAATTAGAGGCGGCGCTCGAGCTCGCCGAGCGCCGGAACGTGCTTTCGCAGGCCGCCTACGCACGAGCGAGCGCGATCAAGCTGATGTTCGACGCCGGTGAGTGGGACCGGGCGCTCGAGTGGTCCGATCACATCTTCTCGCTCGTCCCTGAGCGGACCGACCGCGTGGTGTTCGTCGTGGCGGAGGTCGTGCGGAGCCGGGTGTCGCTCGCGCGAGGTGATCTCGGTCGCGTGGCCGACGACGGCGAGCTCGTCCGCGCCGCGGAGCGGGTCGGCGAGCTCCACGCGCTCGCACCGGCGCTCGTCGCCGCCGCCGAGATCGCGCTCGCGCGAGGTGACCGAGCGCTCGCGGCGGAACGGGTCGAGCGATTCGAGGCGGCGACCGAGGGCGTCGCCGCCGAGTACCGCGCGTTCGACCTCGCGCGGGCCGTTCGGGTGGCGATCGCGGCCGGTCGCGTCGACCTCGGCGAGCGACTCGTGGCGACGGCCGAGCCTCGCGTCCTCCGCGACCGGCTCCGATCGGACGTGGCCCGCGCGATGCTCGCGGAGGCGCACGGCGAGGGCGCCGCCGAGGCCTACGCGGATGTGGCCGCCCGCCTCCACGACTACGGGGACGCGTTCGAGGAAGCGATCGCGCTCCTGGGTCACGCACGGGTCAGCGGCGATGAGACCTCGCGCGGACGAGCCGTCCGGATCCTCGACCGTTTGGGGGTCACTGCCGTCACCGGATGAGGAGCTCGTTCCCGGCGGAGCCCGGCGACGCGCGCGGAGCTCGCCAGCGCTCCGTTCAGGGCATCACGAGGACGCGCCGCACCTGCGGCAACATCGAGGCCCGCTCGTCCCACGTCGAGCCGTTCGTCGACACATAGAGGCGGCCGTCGGATGTTCCGAAAGCGGCGAGTGAGCCGTCGGGCAGGGCGTCGAGGCACGACGTGTCGATGTTCCCGTCGAACCAGCCCGGTCCCGCTTCGCAGCGCTCGAAGGCCCCTCCGGCCAGGTCCGCGCGATAAACGGCTGCGCGCCCGCCGCGAGGACCGTTCGAGCTCGAGATGAATATCCCTTGTCCGAACACCGCGACGGCCCGTGCGTACGGCGCGGCGAGGCCGTCGGTGCGCATCGACCACGTGGCGCCGCGATCGGCGCTCACGGCGAGACCGCCCGCGCACGCGGCGAGCACGAGCCCTTCGGCGGTCGTGACCTGGTGGACGTCGGCGTCGATGTCGATCGTCGGCGACCAGGTCGCGCCGCCGTCGCTCGTGTGCAGGATGCCTCCGACGTGGACGTTCACGTAGACGTCGTCGTCCCAGTTCGCGATCGATCGCGTGTCGGGGGGTCCACCCCAGGGGGTGTACCAGGACGATCGACCGGCCGCTCGGTCGAACGCCTCGATCGGTCGGAGCTCGTCCTCGACGATGCGGAACAGGTGCGCCTCGGATGTCCCGACGAGCAGCTCGCCGTCGATGCTGGCGATGCAGGTCGCACGCACGCCCTCGATATCGGCGACGAGCCGCCAACGGCCGTCGGTTCCGTGCCAGAGCTCCTTGCCGTCGAGAACCGCCCAGATCGTTGAGCCGGCGCGCGCGAGACCGGTCACCGAACGCGCGCGGTGCGCGACGTCGGATCCTCCCGCGGTGTCGAAGATATGGACACCGTTCGCCGTCGCGACGAGGACCGTCTCCATGAAGGGGAGACTACGCTGCGCCCGGAGCTTCGAGCGGCGGGGAGGTGTGCCACCGGCATGGGAGCGAGCGCGGATCGGAACGTCGAGGTCTCCAGGCCTGACAAGGTGCTGTGGCCCGCCCTCGACATCACGAAGCGCGTCTACGTGTCCTACCTCGAGGCGGTGGCCGACCACGCGGTTCCGTGGCTCCGCGGTCGACCGCTCACGATGGTGCGCGCACCCGACGGTGTGGAAGGTGAGCGCTACTTCCAGAAGGCGGCGCCGACCTACGCCCCGTCGTGGATCCGGACGGTTCGGATCCAGGCGCCGAGCGCGAAACGCGAGATCGACTACGTCGTCTGCGACGATCGCGAGACCCTCCGGTGGCTCGGGAACCAAGCGGCGCTCGAGCTCCATCCTGCCCCGGTGCGTGCGGACCGCCTCGACCGGCCCGACCTCCTCGTCGTCGACATCGATCCGCCGGAGGGCTCCTTCGAGGCGGCGGTGGAGGCCGCGATCCTCGTCCTCGAGGTCCTCGACGATCTCGGGGTCGCCACGGGCGTGAAGACCACCGGCGGCAAGGGTCTTCACGTCGTCGCTCCGATCGAACGACGCGTCGATCAGACCGAGCTGCGGCGCGCTGCCGCGCGCCTCACCGCGACGGTGGTCTCGCGCCGCCCCGATCTCGTCACCGACGAGTTCCGCAAGGCCGATCGGAAAGGGCGGGTCTTGCTGGATCCGTCGCGCAACGGGGTCGGCGCGACGATCGTCGCGCCCTACTCACCGCGAGCGCGGTCCGATGCGACCGTGTCGTTCCCGGTGGTCCCGAGCCAGCTGGGCTCGATCTCGCCGGGCGACTTCACGGTACGGACCGTCCCGAAGCTCCTGGATCGAGATGGGCCTCGTCGTTGGGCGACGCTGGGAGATGAGCGTGGACGTCTCCCTCGGGAGTTGCTGCGGGAGGCTTGAGGCCCGGTCGAGATCGGGGCAGCCGCTGCTGCACGCGCGCGCTGAACGCCGACGCCGTGTCGCTGATCTTGTCGGCGACTCGAGACGGCACGTCGACCTTGTAGGCGAGCGCGTCGATCGAGACGGCGATCCGGAACCGGATCCCCTCGATCTCGCGCCGGATCTCGTTCACTCGGTCGGGTCCAGCTGTTCCGTCTCCAGTTGTTCCGTCTTCTGGCGCATCCATCCGATGTCCTCCCGAACGGTCTCCAGGGTTTCCGTGGGCGCGAGCGGGGTGGCGTCCCGGAGCCGCGCCCGCCCGAGCACGAACAGCAGCCCCGCGAGGGCGAGCAGGACGACCCCGACCACGAGCGCCGCCGCCCATGCCGGCAGCACGATCGCCAGGGCGAGAACGGCTGCGGCGACGAACGTTCCGATGGCGAACACGACGAGTGCCGCGCCCGCGACGAGCAGGGCCGCGCCGGCGCCCATCTTCGATGCCTTCGCCTTGAGTTCGATCGTCGCGAGCTCGACCTCACGGCGAACGAGGAGCGACACGTCGGCGAGCAGCGAGCGGACGAGTTCCGAGACCGGCTCGTGGCGGCGCCTTCCGTCCTCCTCTGGCACGGGTCCATCGGCCATGGCTCTATCCTTGCCCGGTCCGAGCCGATGTCACGCCTTTCACGTGCACGATCCCATGAGTCTTTCGAACGCGGATCTCGGCGAGCTGCTGTGGCGCGCCGGCACCGACGAATCGGGCCATCGCCGCCAGGCGCTCGAACGCGCCGCACGCGCCGCGAGGTTCTGGCCCGAGGAGGCGGCCGACGTCGCGGCCGCCGGCCGGTCGCTCTCGGACCTGCGCGCCGTCGGTCCGTGGGTCGCCGCGCGGATCCACGGGTGGCTCGAGGCGCCGCCGCCGTTGCCCGAGCCGGACGAGACGCGCCGCGGCTTCCTCACCTACTCGCAGGTCCGCCGCGCGCTCGACGCCGACCCGGCATGGGAGGCGACGCCGCACGGCGACCTGCAGGTCCACAGCACCGATAGCGACGGCGCGGTGTCGTTCCGCGAGATGGCGCTCGCCGCGCGCGACCTCGGCAGGACGTTCACGGCGGCGACCGATCACTCGAAGAGCTTGAAGATCGCCCGAGGGATGGACGAGGAGCACCTCGTCGACCAGGGGCGACGGATCGATGCCTTCGACGCCGAGCTCGCCGCGGAAGGGGAGTCCTTCCGCGTGCTGCGCTCGATCGAGATGGATGTCTTCGTCGACGGGACGGCGGACATGGATCCCCCGGCGCTCGCCGGGCTCGACCTCGTCCTCGGTGCCTTCCACACGAAGCTCCGGGTGACCGACGAACAGACCGAACGGTACGTCGCGGCGCTTCGGAACCCGGCCGTGCACGTCCTCGCGCACCCGAAGGCGCGGATGTACGGCCGTCGCGAGGGCCTGCGCGCCGACTGGCCGCGGGTGTTCGACGAGGCGGCTCGTCTCGGCAAGGCGATCGAGCTCGACGCGACACCGGCCCGCCAGGATCTCAGCGTGGAGCTGGCACGGATCGCCGTGGCCTCGGGGGTGAGGTGGTTCTCGATCGGCAGCGACGCCCACACTACCTCCGAGCTGGAGTTCCTTCCGTTCGGCCTGGCCACGGCGGCGCTCGCCGGGGTGCCGCGCGACCGGATCCTCAACTACCTGCGGGCCGAGGAGGTCATCGCCTGGGCGCGAGCGTTGGCGTGAGGCGCGCCACGCTCACGACGAGATCCGCACGACCGTGCGCACGACGTCGCCGGCGAGCATCGCGCGGAACGCCTCCTCGAGGTCGACGTCGGTGAGCGTCGCCTCCCGCGACACCATGGCATCGAGATCGAGTCGCCCATCCCGGTACCAGTCGATCCACGTCGCGAAGTCCTCGGGCACCGGATCGCCGCCGTCGGTGATCCTCAGCTGCACCTTGTTCGGGTAGGCGTGCGCCGCCCATCGCAGCGTGACCTCGCTGCCCGGCAGCGGAACGCCGATCGCGACCGCGACGCCGCCCCGGCCGAGCATCCCGACGGCCTGCTCGACCACCGACGCGACGCCGGTGGCCTCGAACGCCGCGTCGACGCCCTCGTCGCCGGTGCGCGCACGAACCGCGGCGACCGCGTCTTCGGCGCTCGCATCGACGACGTCGGTCGCTCCCACGCGGCGTGCCGCCTCGAACTTCCCGCGCACGCGATCGACCGCGACGATCCGGCTCGCCCCCGCGATCCGCGAGGCCTGCACCGCCGCGAGGCCGATCCCGCCGAGGCCGATCACCGCCACGCTCGAGCCCTCGCGGAGCTGGGCGGTGTTCACGACCGCGCCGACGCCGGTCGACACGCCGCACCCGAGCAGGCAGACGCGCGACAGGTCCGCGCCGGCGGGCACCGGGATCAGCTGCGCGGCGTTGACCACCGTGTGCGTGGCGAGGGTGCCGAGCGACAGCGTGCCGCGAGCGGTCGCACCGGTGCGGGCGACGCGCACCCGAGGCGGCTGCGACCAGTCGTGCACGCAGGTTCGGGGCGAGCCTCGGCGGCAGGCGGCGCAGGTTCCGCAGGGGACCGCCCACGCGAGCAGGACCGGATCACCGACGCGGAGGCCGGTGACCTCGGCGCCGATGTCTTCGACCACCCCGGCGCCCTCATGGCCGAGCGCCATCGGGAACGGGGTACCCCAATTGCCGTGGTCGATCGCCCACCGGTCGCTGTGACACACCCCGCTGGCGACCATCCGGACGAGGACCTCGCCCGGTCCCGGCGGATCGAGCGAGATCTCCTCGACGCGGATCGGCGCGTGGGGAGCCTCGATGACGGCGGCGAACCCGCGGAGCGGCATCGGTGGATGCTAACGAGCGAGGGAGGCACGGGTGTCGCGGTGCAGCGGAAGGGGTATAGCCTCATTCGGCACCGGAAGGAGGCTCGATGTTTCTGCTCCAGCTCCTCGCACAGAAGACCGAGGTCGAGGTCAACCTCACCCTGCCCGGCATCCTGGCGCTGGTGGCCGGCGTCCTGATCCTGATCTTCCCGAAGCTCCTGAACTACCTCGTCGCCGCCTACCTCATCTTCGTCGGGCTCGTCCTGGTGTTCGACCTCCGCATCTGACGCTCAGCCGGTCTCCGCTCGAACGGGCGACGGTCGCCCGAAGCTGAACGTTGCCCGAGGGCCGAACCGAGGCCGCCCGGAGCGATCGGCTCGCCTATCGTTGGTGTGTGCCGGCGCGCAAGGAGACGCTCGAGATCGCGGGCCTAGAGGTCTCGGTCTCGAACCCCGACAAGGTGTTCTTCCCGCGCCTCGGCGTGACCAAGCTCGATCTGGTCCGGTACTACGTCGCGGTCGCCGACGGCGCGCTCCGAGGCGTGAGCGGGCGTCCGATGGCGCTCAAGCGCTACGTCGACGGCGCGGAGGGGGAGTTCTTCTTCCAGAAGCGGGCGCCTACCTCGAGGCCGGCGTGGATCGAGACGGTCGAGCTCCGGTTCCCGTCGGGGCGCACCGCGCACGAGATCGTCGTGCGCGACGCGGCGCAGCTCGCGTGGATCGTCAACCTCGGCTGCATCGACCTGAACCCGCACCCGGTGCGGGCCGAAGATCTCGACCACCCCGACGAGCTCCGGGTCGACCTCGACCCGGTGCCCGGCGTGCCGTGGGAGCAGATCGTCGAGGTCGCGCTCACCACCCGCGACGTGCTCGAGGACTTCGGTCTGCGCGGCTGGCCGAAGACGTCGGGTTCGCGCGGGTTCCACGTCTACGCGCGCATCGAACGCCGGTGGACGTTCCCCGAGGTGCGCCGCGCCGCGGTCGCCCTCGCGCGGGAGATCGAGCGCCGGGAGCCGCACCTCGCCACCAGCAAGTGGTGGAAGGAGGAGCGCCACGGCGTCTTCGTCGACTACAACCAGAACGCGAAGGACCGCACCGTGGCCTCGGCGTATTCGGTGCGCCCGACGTCCGATGCCCGGGTCTCGACCCCGCTCGACTGGGACGAGGTGCCCGGGTGCGACCCGAGCGCCTTCACGATCGCGACCGTGCCCGAGCGCGTGGCCCGGGGCGGCGGCGATCCATGGGCCGGGATCGACGAGGCGCCGGGCTCGCTCGAGCCGTTGCTGCGGCTTGCGGCCGAGCACGAGGCCGGCGGGCTCGCCGACGCCCCGTGGCCCCCGCACTTCGAGAAGCAGGCCGGCGAGCCGCCGAGGGTCCAGCCTTCGAAGCGCCGGAAGTCCGGCGAGGTGGCCCCGCCGGCGCCCGGCAAGAAGAGCGGTCCGACCGGTCGCCGTCGCTCGACGATGCCGTTGATCGAGGTCGCGCGGGCGGCCACCGAGCGCGAGGCGCTCGAGGGATTGGAGCGCTGGCGCGGGCGTCACCCCGAGGTGACGTCGCACCTCGAGCCCGCCGACGTCATGGTCGACTCGATGCGGGGGCGCAGCACGACGTGGACGCGGATCCGAATCAACCTTCGCAACGTGCCCGAAGCCGATCGTCCATCGCAGGAGCCGCTCGAGGTCGACTACGACCCGTGGGAGGGCGTCGGATGGCCGCCAGACGGCGGCCCTGGATAAGCGTGGACGCCGAGGATCGGCCAGGATCGTCGGCCGGGATCGGAGACGGAGGATGCCCAAACGAAGCGCCGGGCTGCTTCTGTATCGGCGGCGTGACGTTGGCCTCGAGGTGTTGCTCGTCCATCCCGGAGGTCCGTACTGGGCCGGCCGCGACGAAGGGGCGTGGTCGATTCCGAAGGGGGAGGTCGAGGAGGGCGAAGATCCGGTCGAGGTGGCGTTCCGGGAGTTCCGCGAGGAGGTCGGGGCGGATCCCCCGGACGGACCTCCGGTCCACCTCGGTGAGTGCCGGCAGCCGAGCGGCAAGATCGTGACGGCGTGGGCGGTCGAGGGCGACGCCGACGTCGACACGGTCCGGAGCAACACGTTCACGATGCAATGGCCTCCGAGATCGGGCGTGATGCGTACGTTCCCGGAGGTCGATCGCGCCGGATGGTTCGACGTCGCGACGGCGCGCGAGAAGCTCCTTGCCGGCCAGGCCCCGTTCCTGCGCCGCCTGACCGACGCCCTCGGGTGAGAGGGTGAGGTTGGCGAGGGGAGTGCCATTCGACAGGGGGGTCGGGCGTGCGGGTGATGGGGATCCTGGTCGGTGGCGGGCTCGTCGCCCTCGTGTTCTGGGAAACGTTCGAGACGCTCGTTCTCCCTCGCCGGGTGACCCGGCGGCTCAGGATCACGCGCGCCTACTACCGCGCCCTGTGGTCCGCCTGGTCCTCGATCGGGCGCGACGCGCCGGGAGCACGACGCGAGAACTACCTGAGCGTGTTCGCGCCGCTCTCGCTCCTGCTCTTGCTGGCGGGGTGGGTCGGCGGCGTGATCCTCGGATTCGCGCTCGTCCAATGGGGGCTCGATACGCCGCTGCTACAGGATGGGAACGCGTCGCTCGAGACCCACCTGTACCTCAGCGCGACGACGTTCGTGACCCTCGGCCTGGGTGACTTCACGGCCGCGTCGTCGTGGGGCAGGGCGATCACGTCGGTCGAGGCCGCCTCCGGGTTCGCGTTCCTCGCCCTCACGATCTCGTACCTGCCGGTGCTGTACCAGGCCTTCTCGAGACGGGAGGTCCGGATCTCGATACTCGATCAATGGGCGGGGTCGCCGCCCAGCGCCGTCGAGCTCCTGCGCCGGTCGGCGGCGCACGGGGCCATCGGGTCGGTCGACGACCTGCTTGCCGACTGGGAGCGGTGGTCGGCGGAGCTGCTGGAGAGCCACTTGAGCTATCCGGTCCTGGCGTTCTTCCGCTCGCAGCACGAACACCAGTCGTGGCTCGCCGCGCTCACCACGATCCTCGACGTGACGGGCCTGGTGCTGGCCGGGGTCGAAGGCGTGTCGCCATGGCAAGCGCGGCGAACCTTCGCGATCTCCCGACACGCGGTCGTCGACCTCGCGCAGGTGTTCCAGATCCCGCCCGAGAAGCCATCGAGGGATCGCCTCCCACCGGACGCAGCTCGTGAGCTCTACCGGGTCCTCGAGGGGGTCGGCATCCGGGTCGATCCGCGCGCATCCGAGCGGCTGGTCCCGTACCGGCGGATGTACGAGCCGTACGTGCAGGTGCTCTCGGCACGCCTGTCCATGCCGCTCCCCTCGCTGCTGCCGAGCGGGGAGGCCCTGGACGACTGGGAGCGATCGGCCTGGGACCTGCCGGGATGACGCCGATCCACGAGATCGTGCGCTGAGACGGATCCACCCCAGCAGGCCGTCAGCGAGGTTCAGCGCTGGTTCAGGACCTCCGGCGCACCCTGTGCACACGGAACATGGGGCTCGCCTCGAGCCGTCGTCAGCGGGAGGTTGCCATGAAGCGTCGATGGATGGGACTCAGCGTCGCGGTCGTGATCGGTCTCGGTACGTGGCCGGCGAGTATCGCCGCCGCCTATGCGTGCGCACCACCGCCGCAGGGCAGCGAGCCGGTCACGCTCGACCCGGCGGACTTCGGCGGGCCGATCGACAACCCCTTCTTCCCGCTGGCGCCGGATGCGAAGTGGCGTTACCGGGAGACCGACCCCGAGGGGAGCGCGATGACGGTGAGGGTGCGGGTCACGGCGCGCACGAAGGAGATCCTCGGTATCGACGCGACGGTGGTGCATGACGTCGTGAGGGAACATGGGGCATTGGTCGAGGACACGTTCGATTGGTACGCACAGGACACGTGCGGCAACGTCTGGTACCTGGGCGAGGACACGGTCGAATACGAGGACGGCGTGCCCGTCAGCACCGCGGGATCGTGGGAGGCAGGCGTGGACGGCGGCCAAGCGGGCGTGATCATGCCCGCCGATCCCCAGGTGGGCTTGGTGTACCGGGAGGAGTACTACGCCGGTGAGGCCGAGGACGCCGCCGAGGTCATGAGCCTCGACGAGCGGGCGCAGGTGCCGTTCGGGTCCTTCCGGGGCGTCCTGCTGACGAAGAACTACACGCCGCTCGAGCCGAGGATCCTCGAGTACAAGTTCTACGCGAAGGGGGTCGGGCTCGTGCTCGCCCTCGGCGTGTCCGGCGGCGCCGAACGTGAGGAGTTGACGAGCTACACCTCGCCGTCGGTCTGACCGCCGAAGCCGGCGACGACCTCGCCGAGCTCTTCGATCGAGGCGACGGTGATCGGGTCGAGCACCAGGATCACCTCGTCGGCGCCGGCTTCGGCCATGGACCGCAGGACGTCGTCGAGCCCGGCACGTTCGACGGGCGGCGCCTCGGGGTCGTGCGGGCGTTCTCCTGACGCGGGATCGAGGGAGACCAGCAGGCACGCGCTTCGCTCGACGTCGCCCGGTTCCCTTCCGCCGGCCTCGACCAACCGGTCGATCTCGCTCGAACGCCGGGCGAACCCCTCCGGCGTGTTGCCGTACCAGTCGAACCACGTGTTCCAGACGTCGGCGTGCGGCAGGGCCGCCCGCAGCACGCGCTCGCCCGTGCTGCCGATCATCAGCGGCAGCCGGCGCGCCGGCCGGGGCAGGAGCACCGCGTCCTCGACCTCCACGAACCGACCGCCGAAGGTCACTCGCTCGCCCGCGACGAGACGGCGGATCACCTCGAAGGCCTCCTCGAAGCGCGACGCCCGGCGATCGAAGGCGAAGCCGAACGCCCGGAACTCTTGTTCGTTCCATCCGGCACCGAGCGCGAGCACCAGCCTGCCTCCGCTGATCTCGTCGACGGTCGTCGCCTGCTTCGCGAGCATCGCCGGGGCGTGGAACCCGGCGCACGCGACGAGGGGCCCGAGCCTCACCCGGTCGGTGACCGCCGCGAGCGCGGCGAGCTGGGTCCAGGCCTCCCACGGTCCACGCTCGGGCCGTCCGTCGCCCCGGTACAGCAGGTGATCGCCGACCCAGATCGAGTCGAACCCGACCCGCTCGGCCATCCGCGCCATGGCGGCGACCTCCGGCCACCGCACCTCGCGCTCGACCTCGGGGAGCTGGACGCCGATCCGCAGGTGCCCTGGCACGTCCGGAGTGTAGGACCTACCTCAGCGACTTCGCCGGCGTCTGCTTCTTGGGATCGACGAAGGGGATCGCCGCGGTCGTGCCGACGAGCGGTCCATGCTGCGACTCGATGTCGAGCTTGATCCCCGGCTCCGCCAGTTCGATCGGCACCCAGACGTAGCCGATGTTGCGAGACAGCCTCGGCGACCACACCGCCTCGGTCACCCGCCCGACCTGCTTGCCATCGCGGAACGCCGGCCAGAAGTCGGCCGGGTCGATGCCGAACGCGTCGCCCTCGAACTCGATGCCGACGAGCTTGTCTTTCACGCCCTCCCGGCGGACACGTTCGAGCGCTTCCTTGCCGATGTAGTCCTGCGGCTGCTCCTCGACGAGGCGCTCCAACCCCATGATCTGGAACGGGTTGTGCTCGATCGTCATGTCTGAGCCGTAGTTCATCATCCCGGCCTCGACGCGCTTGGGCATGCTCGGTGCGGCGACGCGGATGTCGAACTCCTCGCCCGCCTCGAGCACGGCGTTCCACAGGTCGTTGCCGTCGGCGAAGTTCAAGCAGTTGACCTCGAAGCCGGGTTCCGCCGTGAAGCCCGTGCGGCTGATCACCACCGGCATGCCGCGGATCTCGAATCGGTCGCACCAGTAGTACCGAAGGTCGTAGATCGCGGCGCCGACGAGCTTCTCCAGCGTCTTGACGGACATCGGTCCCTGGACCTGCATCGGGTATACGTCGGGATGGAAGACCTTCACATCGAGGCCGAGTCCCGTCGCGATGCCGAGCACGTAGAGCCCGGCATCGGAGTCGGCGCATTGCATCCACCAGCGCCCCTCGTCGACGTGGAGGAGGACCGGGTCGTTCACGATCCCGCCGTCGGGCGCCGTGACGAGCATGTATTTGCCCTGCTTCACCGCGCACTTCGTGAGGTCTCGGCACGTGACCATGTCGATCAATCGGTCGGCGTCGGCGCCGCTCACCTCGACGGTCCACTCGGCGCCGACGTCCCAGACGACGACGTTCGTCAGTAGGTGCTGGTACTCGGCGTCGGGGTCGTCGTAATACCCGGGGAGCAGGGTGTGGTTGTAGACGTCGTAGGCCTTGCACCCCGCCCGCACCGTCGATTCGAAGTACGGCGACCGCCGGTACCACGGTCCCATGTACAGCTTCGTCTCCGGTGTGAACCGCTCCTCACCCATCGTGTCTCCTCCTCGGGCCGATCCGGATCCACAATCTAGAATATGGTTCTAACATCGCGCAAGTCGGTCCGGGCGCCTGTGGAGGTTCACGATGCGTGCACGCGAACGCGAACGGAGGGAGCGCGTGCTGGAGGCGGCCCTCGATGTCATCGCGACCCGGGGGTTGTCCGCGACGCGCATGGCCGATATCGCCACGCGTGCCCGCATGAGCGCAGGTCACGTCCTGTACTACTTCGGGACCAAGGACCACGTCCTGGTGGAGGCGTTGCGCCACGTCGAGGACCGCATGCACGACGAGGCCGAGATCGAGCTCGCCTCCATCCCGCCCGGGCTCGATCGACTCCGCCGACTCCTGGAGCTCAACCTGCCCGACGGCCTCGCGGACCCAGGGTGGACGCTCTGGCTCGAGGCGTGGACGCTCGCGCCGCACGACGAGGCGATCCGGGCGCTGGTCGCCGAGCTCGAGGGTCGGTGGGTGCGTCTGCTCACCGACGTCGTGCGATCCGGTGTGGAGGCCGGCGCCTTCACATGCGAGGACGTCGACGCGGCCGTGGCGCACCTCTACGCGGCGATGAACGGGCTCGCCGTGCAGGTCGTGACGGGTGTCGGCGGCATCGATCCGTCCGGCGCCCTCGACGCATGCTCGGCGCTTGCGGCGCTCGAGCTGGGGCTCGGTCCGCCCGGAAGCGCCGCGTTCAGGTCCGCCGAGGGACGCACGGGTGGACGGCGCTCGCGGAACGTCGCGCGGCCGTCACCCTGAACATCGCGCCCACCTCGACCCTCAGTCCGGCGGCGTTCCCTGGTACTCGGTCTCGCAGTCGGCGAAGCTGTCCGCGCCGAGCGCGCCGACGCACCGATCGTTCGCGGCGCCGCCGTCGAGGTGGTCGTCGCCCTCCGAACCGTTGAGGCGATCATGCTGGGCGCCCCCTTCCAGCAGGTCGTTCCCGACGCCGCCCCACAGCTTGTCGATCCCGTCACCGCCGATCAGGTGGTCGTCGCCCGACTGCCCGTCGATCACGTCGTTGCCGAGCCCGCCGTCGAGCTCGTCGCCCGCGTGCTTGATGCCGCGGAGGAAATCCTCGCCCGCCTCCCCGTACACCGAGCCCCCGCGGGTCAGGAGCCGGTCGCGCCCCGCACCCCCGTAGCCGGTTCCCCCGTAGGTGGCGATCGTGTCGCGGCCACCCTCGCCCGAAGCAACGCCGGCACCCCACAGGTTCACGATGTCGTCGCCCTCGCCCGCGAAGATCGTATCGACGCCGAAGGAGATGTTCTCGGCGGGCCGGCTCGAGAGGTCATCGTCGCCGTCCCCTCCCTCGAGGAGGTCGTCGCCGCTCCCGGCGAACAGAGCGTCGCCGCCGCTTTCTCCCCGAAGCACGTCGTTGCCCTCGTTGCCGCGGAGCTCGTCGCCCTCGGTCCCTCCCGTCAGGGTGTCGGGGCCGAAGCCCCCGCTCAGCGCGTCGAGACCCTCGCCACCGTCGATGACGTCGTCCCCGCCCTCGCCGGCGAGCACGTCGCTGCCCGCGTCGCCGTGGATCTCGTCCGGGTCCTCGTTGCCCCGGATCTCGTCGCCGTCGTCGCCACCCAGGAGGATGTCGCCGCCCAGCCCGCCGTTGACGGCGTCACGGCCGGCCTCCCCCCACAGCTCGTCGTCGCCCTCGAACCCGTCCAACCGGTCGTCGCCGGCGCCGGCGAAGACGATGTCGGCGCCTCCGCCCGCGTACACGACGTCGTCGCCGCTCCCCGCACAGACCACGTCGTCACCGCCGAGCGCCTCGATCACGTCGTGGCCGCCGAGCGCCGCGATGACGTCGTCGCCACCGGTTCCGGTGAGCGTCTCGGAGCCGGATGTGCCCACGATCGTGGCGTCGAGCGCGGCGCAGCTCGGTCCCGCCTGAGCGGGTCCGATGACGAGCAACGTCGCGAGGACCACGGACGCGAGGGTGGCGAGGCGGCGCATGGGGCTCCTTCCGGAGGGCTGCATTCGGAGCGTAGCGCACGCCTCCGGCCCGAGCATCCGCTGAACGCCGCGGGACCTGATCGGTCGCTGTTGTCACTCTTTCTCCGGCGGCGACGTCGCAGGTCAGCATGTATATGCCCTGGTGGGGGCCGGTTGACCGGCACGAGGGCGGGCCATATGTTCGCGGTGGTCCCAGGCAGCTGAATAGATCGAAGCAGGGAACCGAGCGGGCTAGAGCCGTAAGGCAACTCGGGGTACCTGTGAGTACGGGTGGGAAGCGCAACTGCCTGTGCTTGCGGGGTACCTGGGGATCCCCAAAGCCGAGGTATCGCGAGGAAACCAAGCCGGTCGTGAGGTTGCCTGGGATCACCTCATTTTCGGGCCACCCTCGGATACCTCGATCGAGGCCCACGTCGGGATCGGCGCTCCTGCCTTCCCGGCCCCTTCCTAATCCCGCTTTGACCGTGCGAATTCTTCGGTTGTAGCGTTGGATCGCGGGGCTGAGGGGCCGAGCGAGGAGACTCACCCGCGTCGGAGAAGGCGCGGGCGAGTTTCGCGACGTTCCTTGGCCCCGCGCACGCGTCGAGGAGATGACCACGCATGACGGACCAGCCATCGCACGGACCCGGATCGGCGCCGCTTCCGCGGACCGAAGAGGAGTGGCGCCGGCGCTTGACGCCCGAGCGATTCGAGGTCTTGCGGAACAAGGGCACGGAGCGCCCGTTCACGGGCGTCTATGCGACGTCGAAGGATCCGGGCGTCTACCGGTGTGCCGGCTGTGGCTCGGCCTTGTTCAGCTCGGAGACGAAGTACGACTCCGCCACCGGGTGGCCGAGCTTCTGGGAGCCCATCGAAGGCAGCGTCGTCGAGCTCCATGAGGATCGGAGCCTCGGCATGGCTCGCACCGAGGTCACGTGTGCCCGCTGCGGTGGCCACCTCGGGCACGTGTTCCCGGACGGCCCACAGCCAACCGGCGAACGCTACTGCATGAACTCGGTCGCGCTGGAACTCGATCCGGCGCAGTGATGAAAAGGAAGAGGTGGAGCGTGCCCGACAACAAGAAGAAGAAGAAGGCGACGGCGAAGAAGGCGACCCCGAAGAAGGCCGCGGCGAAGGCGTCGACGGTCACGAGGAGCACCACGGCGGAGCCGGGCGACACCATCATCGTCGACTCCCAGCACGTGGGCGCACCCGGTCGCGAAGGCGAAGTGCTGGAGGTCCTCCACGGCGGGATGCGGATCACCTATCGGGTCAAATGGCTCGACGGGCACGAGAGCCTCTTCACGCCGGCGGGTGGCAGCTTCAACCTCGCGCCGGGATAGCGATCCGGGTCTCGACGTGGAGCGGACCGAAGCGGAGCGAAAGGTCGCCGCACCCCCTGCGAGGGGACCGAGACGACTTCGATAGGGTGTCAGCGGATGGACGATTGGGCTGAGGTGCGGACGTGAGATCGCCGGCGGTCGTCGTCGGGGGCATCCTCGTGCTCAATCTGGCGCTGGCCGCCGGCATGGGGATCTCCCAGGTGCTGGAGCGACGGCGCGTCGTCAAAGAGGTTCGTCTCCTCGAGACGCTGTGGGGCTCCCACCGGGCCAACGGCTCGGAAACGATGCGGCGCCGCGGATCGGGCCTGGTTCCCGCGCGAGCGGTGGCCCTCCTCATGGTCACCGCGCTCGTCGCCACAGGCGTGGTGGTCGCCAGTCCCGATGCCCGACAGGTGGTCTCCTCGGCGCTGGGTGACATCGCCGGCACGCTCGCGCCTGAGACGGACGAGGTTGCCGCGCCCGTGTCCGAGGACGGATCGGTCGCCGACGCGGCCACGCCCGGCTCGTCCGATCCGGGGACCATGGACCTCGACGAGGATCGGGCCGGCGGATCAGACGATGTGACCTCGCGGGCGCTCATCGCACGGGCGGCGGAGAACGATCGAGCCGAGTGGAAGCCCGAGCTGCTGGGACCGGCCACCGTGACGGCGTCGGCGACCTCGACCGAGGAGATCAAGGTCGTGTGGTCGGCGGTCCCGGACGCGACCGGCTACGTGGTGGCGCGCTCGCTCGACGGCACCACCGGCTGGGTCGAGATCTCGACGCTCGGGCCGGGCGAAACGGTCCTCGCCGACGACGGGCTCGGATCGGGGACCACCTACCACTACCGGATCGTCGCGACGACGGATTCGGGGGAGTCCGAGGCTACGTACGCGTCGGCCACGACGATGCCCGAGCCGGCGACGCCGAGCGCGGTCACCGCCTCGGTGGTGTCGCCGAACGAAGTGCGTCTCGAGTGGTCCGACGTCGCCGATGAGATCGGCTACCGGATCGAGCGCTCGACCGAGGGCTCGAGCGACTGGATCACGATCGGCACCGCAGGGCAGGACGTGACCGCACACGCGGAGGCCGGCCTCGAGCCTGGGGCGACGTATCACTACCGGATCGTCGCGCTCGGCCTCTCGGTGGACGCACCTCCCTCGTCGATCGCGACGGTCACCATGCCGCTTCCCGGCTAGCCGGGGCTCCTTCTTCCTTGTTGGCCTCCCTTGTTGGCCTCCCTTGTTGGTTTCTCTTCGAGGAGAGAGGGGCAAGCCGACCCCGAGATGGGCCGCGTGAAGCTGATGCTGCGACGCGCCGACGACCTCCAGCGGAGGGTCGGCCCCCTCGGTTTCGCGGTTGCCGTGATCAAGCGCTTCGGGGAGGACCGGGCGGGCCAGCTGGCCGCCTTGATCGCGTACTACGGGTTCTTCTCGCTGTTCCCACTGCTGCTTGCCCTCGTGACGCTTGCGGGGCTCGTCGTCAGCGATGCCGGGACGCAGACGCGCATCGTCGATGCGGCGCTGGCGCAGTTCCCCGTGATCGGCGACCAGCTGCGCGCCAACGTGCACCGGCTGCCCGCGAAGGGCCTCGCGCTGACGATCGGGTTGGCCGGCGCGCTCTGGGCCGGACTCGGCGGCGTCAAGGCGGCGCAGAACGCGATGGACTTCGTCTGGGACGTGCCCATCAAGCGCCAGCCGAACTTCGTCAAGGCCCTGGGACGCGCGGTCGCGATGATTGCCACGCTCGGCGTGTTCCTCGTGCTCGCGTCGTTCCTCGGGGGCATCGCCGCGGGGTCCGAGGACGCGCCGCTCGTCGTGCGCGTCGTCGGTGTGATCGCCTCGGGCGTGCTCAATGTCGCGATCTTCCTGGTTGCGTTCCGCGTGTTGACGGTGGAGGACGTGCGATGGAGCGACGTGTTCCCGGGCGCGGTCGTCGCGGGCGTATCGTGGTCGGTCCTCCAGGCCGCCGGCGTCTACATCCTCGGGAGCCGGCTCGAGTCGGCGGCGTCGACCTACGGGTTCTTCGCCGTCGTGATCGGGCTCCTCACGTGGATCTACCTCGCCGCGCAGATGACCTTGCTCGCCGCGGAGATCAACGTCGTCCGGGCCCGGCGGCTGTGGCCACGGTCGCTGGTCCCCGAGGACCTCACGTCCGCGGACCGACGCGCGCTCGCGCAGCACGCCGCCGTCGAGGAGCGCCGGGAGGAAGAGCGGGTCAGCGTTCGTTTCGAGCCTCCGCAGGCCGACGAGGCGCGCTCCAGGTAGTCCTCGACCAGCGACCCGGCTCGTTCGGCCGGGCGGAGGCGATCGCCGGCTGACACCTGCGGAGCAGGGCCGTGGTCCACGTCATGTAGCCCGTCGCGCGACAGGGTTCCCCCATGTGACGGACTCGACTCCGTGCCCTCCGGTGGCCGATGGTGAGGTGTGGCGCGCGTGCTGGTGATCGACGACGAGGACATCATCGGCGCGGTCCTGCGGATCGTGCTTCCGCATCATCACGTGCTCGCGGCCGAGGGTGGGCGCGAAGGCCTGCTGCTCGCCGAGACGCTCCCGCCGGACGTGATCGTGCTCGACCTGATGATGCCCGTGCTCGATGGGTACGCGGTCCTGCGCGAGCTCCGCGGCGAGATGGACGTCGACGTGCCGATCTTGATCCTGACCGCGGTCGGCAACCGCGAAGATCATCGGCTCTGTCTCGATGCCGGCGCGACGCAGGTGATGACCAAGCCCTTCGACCCCGGTGTCGTCGCACAGACGATCGACGGGTTGCTCGCTCGCGCGGCCTCCTAGGGATCTACGGTTCGCGGCGCAGGCGTGACAGGTCGCGTTCCGCCCGTTTCGCCTCGAGCTCGCTCGCGCGAGCGCGCGCTCGAGCGGCGGTGAGCTCGGCCTCGATCTCGGCGGCCCGTCGGCGAAGCTCGGCGAGCTCGTGCTCGAGCCGATCGGCGGCCTCCCGGTCCTTGCGCGCCACCTTCGCCGCGGCGTCGCGCTCGCGACCCAGGCGCGCCGCCTCCTCCTTCAGCTCCGCGGACCCCCGCTCGGGCGGCCCGGGCTCGTCGTCGTCGGACCCGCCGCCGCCGCCCGGAAGGCCCGTGAGCCCGAAGATGTCGCCGAATCCCGCCGGCTCGCTCGGCACCTGCTCGAGCGTGCCGGCGGTGAGCCGCCGGCCGATCTCGGGCTCGACCGAGGCGGTCTCGAGCGCCGGCCCGATGACGTCGGCGTGGGTCCCGGCTCCCCGGCCGGCCTCCTGCAGGGCGTCGGTGGCCGCCGCGGTCAGCCGCGAGACGATGCGCCGGCGGGCGGTCGCGGCCTCGCGCAGGCGCTCGGCGCCGCTCGCCGCCGACACCGCGGCCTGCTGGGCCGCCCGGAGCTCGCCGCCGGCGTCGAGCAGCGCGCCCACGCCCTCGGGATCGCGTTCGGCGAGCTGGTTCAGCGCCCACACGACCAAGGTGGGCTTGCGGACGGCCTTCACCGCGAGGGCGTCGTCACCCCTGCCGTCGCTCCGGAGATGCTCGACCAGGGCATCCCGTGCCGCCACGAAGCCTTCCGGAGGAACCCGGAACAGGCTCGCCGCGTCATCGGGCAGTTCACGTTGGCTCCCGGATCGTCCCATCCGGAAAAGGATGACCTGATGGGCCACTTCCCGCCAATCGGGTCCTGTACGGAAGGGCCTCGGTCGGTATATACATGGCGTCCGCTTCGCAGCAACCGACCGGGGAGGGCCTGCATGAAGGTGAGTGCCGTGTGGCGTCGTTCGACGTCGGCGCTCGTCGCTGCGGTGCTCGCGATCTTCGCGGTGCTCGCGGTCGCGGGCGCCGCGCTCGTCGCGGCCTCGGGCGCCTCGGCCGCGACCGGTGGCAACTGGATCGCGTTCACGCGCGACCCCACCGGCGGGAGCAGGTTCGAAAGCGGCGACGAGGAGATCTATGCGATCCGCCTCGACGGCACCGGCACCGTGCGCCTGACCTTCAACGTCTGCATCGACATCACGCCCGCCGCGTCCCCCGACGGCCGGTGGCTCTCCTGGGTGCAGAAGTGCGGGAACAACGTCGACATCTTGATGGCGCCGGTCGTCTACGACGCAGGGGGGCAGCTCGGCATCGGTCCGGCGACCAACGTCACGTCGACCCTCGGCTTCGGCTCGGACCGCTGGCCCCAGTTCTCGCCCGACGGCACGAAGGTCGCCTTCATCCGCAAGACGAGCGGTAACTTCGATATCTGGCGCTCGAACTTCTCGTCCTCGTCGGGCGTGCCGTCGCTGTCGAACGTCGTGCGCGTCGTGCGCCTCGGCGGTTCCCAGGTCGAGGACTGCTGCGTGACGTGGTCGCCCGACGGCAACTTCCTCGTATGGGCGTCGAACGTGAACCGGTACCAGCAGAGTTTCAACCTGTATCGGATCCGTTCGGATGCCGTCGAGGTCTGGGACGCGATCAGCAACGTCGACGGGAGCGCCGACGGGACGCTCGACGTGACGATCGCCCACCAGGTCACGAGTGGACGCGAATACGAGGGGACGCCGGCCTACGACGGGAACGGAACCGTGCTGCATCGCTGCAACTGCCCGAATCCCGACGTCTACCGCATCGATCCGGTCACGAAGGTGCGCACCCGGCTGACGACCTACCTCGGCCTCGACCGCACGCCCGAGGGGTATCCGGGCGGCATCCTCTACTCGCGCGCCGATCAGTTCGGCAGCGACGAGGTGTACGTGGCGGGTCCCGACGGCTCGAACCCCCGGAACATCACCGCGCATCCGCAGTCCGACGTGAATCCCACCTGGATCCCGCCGCAGAGCTAGCTTCGGCCGGATCGCCGGATCCTGCGCGAGACGGGCAGGGCGTACCAGCACCACGCGAAGAACGCGCCGAGCGCGGCGGCGATCGCCGTCGCCGCGGTCGTGCTGAGGACGATGTCGAACGCCACGAACACCGAGCCGGTCATCGCGAGCGCCAGGACGAAGATGCCCGCGGCCGCGAGGTGGTCCGACGCGACGAGCATCTCCTCCTTCTCGGGCACGGTCTCCTCTTCGAGCCTGCGGTAGCGGTGGCGGTGGTACGCGGCGGGTCCGATCAGCAGCGCCGAGGCCACCGCGGCACAGCCGAGCGACGCGGCGTAGACGGCGCGCTGCAGGTCGGTCGTCTCTTCGAAGCCGCTGCTGAGCGGCAGCGTGAGCAGGAACGCGAACAGGACCTGGACGCCGGGGAGTGCGACCCGGAGCTCGTTCAGGAGCTCGATCAGCTTGCGGTTGAGCCGTTCCTTCTCTTCGTCGTCGTCTCGATCGCGCTCGGCCATGGGGGCCCATCCTAGACATCGCTCCCGGGCTCCACGGAGGCTCCGTGCCCAAAGAGTGGAGATCTGCTCGGGGGATAGGCTAACGGCGTGACCGCGTTCGTGTTCGACCTCGACGGCACGCTCGTCGACAGCGTCTACCACCACGTCCTGGCGTGGCAGGAGGCCCTGGATCGCCGACGGCATCGAGCTCTCGGTGTGGCGGATCCACCGGAAGATCGGCATGAGCGGCGGCCTGCTGGCGAACGCGATGCTCGGGAGACCGGGCGGGGCGTGACCGAGGAGGACGCCGTGCGCCTTCGACGCGCTGCATGCCGAGGCCTACGCGCGCTGCCGCCGAGCAGATCCGGCCGTTGCCGGGGGCGCGCGAGCTCTCTGGCACGGGCTCACGGAGCTGGGGGTGCCGTGGGCGATCGCGACGAGCGGCCACATCGAGAGCGCCGGGCCGGCGCTCTAGCTGCTGCGGCGTGCCCGAAGGGGTGCCGATCGTCACCCGTGACCTGGTGCGATGCGCGAAGCCCGACCCCGATCTGTTCCTCGCCGCGGCCGAGCGAGCTCGGGGTCGGCATCGAGGACGCGAGCGTCGTCGGCGACAGCGTCTGGGATCTGCTGGCGGCGCGCCGGGCCCGGGCCCTGGGCGTCGGCCTGCTCTCGGGCGGCTACGGGGAGCACGAGCTGGTCCAGGCGGGCGCGTACCGCGTGTAGTCGGATCCCGCGGACCTGCTCACGCACCTCGACGAGGTCGGCGTGCGCGCCGGTCCGGACTGACCGCCCCGTCGTCGTCGTTCACGCGGGCGCTTCGATGCGCCTACCGAGGTCTGCGGGCCTCCTCTTCGTCGGCGCGCCGCTGGTAGCCGGCCGCCTGTTCGGCGTCGCCGCGGCGTTCCGAGACCCGAACGAGCGCCTTCCATGTCCAGCCGGCGAGCTGGCGCTCGCCGAGCTCCTCGGAGATGCGGACCGCCTCGAGGAGGTCGCGTTCGGCTTCGTCGAGCCGGTCGAGCTCCCGGTAGACGATGCCCCGCGCGGCGAGGGCATCGCCGAGCTCCCAGCGGTTGCCGAGGTCGGTGAAGATCTCGATGCCGCGATCGAAGTGGGGAAGCGAGCCCTCGAAGTCGCGGCGCTCCTCGTGGACCCGGCCCGTCTGCACGGTCGCGACCGCCGCGCTGAACCGGTCGCCGATCTCGAAGGCGATGGCGCGCGCGCGTTCGATCAGCGCCTCGGACTCGTCGAGCCGGTCGAGCTCGGTCAGGTCGATCGACAGCGCCGTCAGCGCCCGGATCTCGGCCCATCGGTCGCCGTGTTCCTCGGCGATCGCGAGCGCACGACGCCAGATCGTCTCGGCCTCGCCGAACGCCTCGCGGGTCCACGGCACCCATCCCGCGAAGAGCAGGACCCTCGCGATCGCGGACGGGTCCCCGATCGACTCGGCCGCCTCGAGCGACCGCGCGAACAGCCGTTCGGCCAGGTCGAGGTCGGCGTGCACGTTGATCGCGATGTCGCCGAGGAACCGGAGGGCGTGCGTACGGGTCCATCCGTCGTCGAGCCGCTCGCCGAGCTCGACCGCGCGATCGAGCGCCTCGCTCGCCGCTGCGGAGTTCCCGAGCCAGTAATGGGCCTCGCCGATCCCGGTGAGCACGCGGGCTTCGGGGATGTGCCACCCCGCCTCGTCGCCGGCCAGCTCGAGCGCGCGGCCGTAGCGGTCGAGCGCCGAGTGGTTCTCCATGCGCCGGCGGGCGCGATCGCCTGCCTCCGCCAGCGCGTCGCGAGCCCGGTCGGGGACGCCGCGCGACGGACGGGTCGAGGTCGCGCGGCGGCGAACGCGGCGCGTTCGAGGTGCTCGGCGGCCCAGGTTCGGTGGCCGGCGGCCCAGAGCCGGTCGGCGACGGCGACGTGAAGCTCCATCCGCTCCCGTTTCGGGAGGCTGGCGTAGGCGACATCGCGGAGCGTGTCGTGCCGGAAACGCCATCGCGGCGCGCCGTCGTCGCGTCGGCACGAGCAGCTCGGCCTCGACGAGCTCCCGGAGTCGCTCCGTGGGCGCGTCGCCGCCGTTGATCGCCTGCACGCTCGTCGAGGTCGAACGAGACGAGGAAGACCGAGACCTTCCGAGCGAGCGCGCGCAGCCTCGGGTGCAGGCGCGTCGATCCTGGCCGCCACCACCGCTTGGACCGTCGGCGGGAGCGGCGGGCCCTCCGGCGAGCTCGCTCGCGCAGGAGCATCCCGGTCATCTCGACGATGAAGAAGGGGTTGCCGCCGGCCCGGTCGGCGAGCTCGCGGCGGCCCCGTCGGCGATGCGGGCGCCCCCGCGCCTGGCGCACGAGCTCGACGGCGTCGTCGGCGGCGAGCGGCGCGAGCACGAAGCCTCGTGCCTGGGGACCTCGGAGCCCCATCCCGGCCGTGGTCTGAGCGAGCTCGGACCTCGCGAGCGCGATCACGAGCAGCGCGAACGTGCCGCGGGTGCGCGTGGCGAGCCACTCGACGAGGTCGAGCATCGCCGGCGCGAGCGCGTGGGCGTCTTCGATCACGCAGGATCACGGGCGACGTGCGAGCGAGGCCCTGCGACGAGCGCGAGTAACGCCGTCTCGGACGTCCTGCACGAACGCCGACTCGTCGGGGCCGGGCTCGGCGAGGCCGAGCGTGAGCGCCAGGCCGGCCGCGACCCGTTCGGTCTCGTTGGCCTCGCAGCAGCCGTCGACGAGGGTGCGGAGGCGCTCGGCGTCATCGTCGGGCGGGTCGTCGTCGTCGACCCGGCGAGGTCGCGGACGATCGTGGCGACCGGCGCGAAGGTGGCGCTCCGGCGTGGAACTCCCCCTGCCGTCAGGACCTGACGTCCGGTCCAGCCCGCGACGGAGCTCGTCGGCGAGACCGCGACTTGCCGACCCGGGCTCGCCGGCGACGTGAAGAGCGCGGGCTCGCCGCGCGGCGACCACCCGCTCGAACGTCCACGGAGGCGGCGGAGCTCGTCGGCGCGCCCGACGATCGGGATCGTCCGCCGGACCGAACGGGTCGTGAGCCCTTCGACCGGATAGGCTTCGAGCGGCGCGTCGAAGCCTTTGCCTGACGACGCCGCGCATCTCCGTATGCGACGGCCGACTCGTGAGCGGCGTAGGCGGTTGAGCCCACGAGGACCTCGCTCGGGTTCGGCCGCGGTCTGCAGGCGCGCGGCCGCGTTCACGACCGAGCCCGTGACGAGGAGCTGACCGGCGGGCCCGATGCCGGTCGCGGCCTCGCCGGTCTCGATCCCGACCCGCACCTCGAGCGCGTCGCCGAGGCGCAGCGCCTCGCTGAGGCGCCTCGCGCGGTCGCGGATCGCGAGCCCGGCGCGCACGGCGCGGAGCGCGTCGTCCTCGTGCACCTGCTGGAGTCCGAACACGGCCATCACGGCGTCGCCGATGAACTTCTCCGCGCGCCCTCGCAGGTCCAGGAGCTCCTCGGTGGCGGCGTCGAAGAATCGGCGGAGCACCTCGCGGGCCCGCTCGGCGTCGATGCGCTGCGCCAGGCCGGTCGAATCGACGAGGTCGGCGAACAGGACGGTGACGACCTTGCGCTCGTCGGTGCTGAGGGAGCTCGAGACGGGGGTGCCGCATCCCGAGCAGAACCGGGCGTCGTCGGTGAGCGAGCGACCGCACACGGCGCACGTCATGGGTGCAGCATAGGAGCCGCCACCGACCCGAAGCCGCGTATGGTCCGAGGGTGGGCGAGCCGCTGCGCGTGAGCAGGTCGATCCTCGTGCCCGACCGGGAGCTGCGCTGGCGGTTCAGCCGCTCCTCGGGTCCGGGAGGGCAGTCGGTGAACACCGCGGACTCCCGGGTGGAGCTCCGATTCGACGTCGCCAACTCGACCGCGCTCGGCCCGGTCCAGCGGGCTCGGGCGCTCGAGCGGCTCGCCGGCCGGCTCGTGGGCGGCGTGCTCACCGTGACGGCGTCGGAGGAGCGCTCCCAGCTCCGGAACCGCGAGGCTGCCCTCGAGCGCCTCAAGCGGATCCTGGCCGAGGCGGTGGCCCCGCCCCCTCCCCGCCGGCGACCGACGCGGCCGACCAAGGGTGCGGTCGAGCGGCGGATCGCGGCGAAGAAGCGGCGCGGGAGGACGAAACGCCTGCGGCGCACGGACGATGACGACTAGCGGCGACGTTGCGGCGGCGCGTGGTACGGGCGACCGGCAGGTTCGCTACACGGGAAGCGCGTCGACCTGGCGCTTCGTGAGGCGGCGGGTCGTGGCGGCTAGGCGCAACCCCGCCATCCCCACCGGTCCGGATTCCCAGGTCGAGGCCCGCAGGAGCTCGATCGACGGGCGGCCCTCGTCGCTCCTGCAAACCCGGAAGATCGTCCCCGATTCGGTGCGGTACACCTCAGGCTGGTCCATCTGCTCAGCTTAGCCGGTTGCCGTCATCGAGGGCACCCCCGAATTTTGACCCCGCGACCGGTTTCCGGGCCGGATCCCTCAGACCGAGGGGACGTTGCGGGTGGTTCAGCCCGGTTTGAAGGCCGGAAGACCGTCGGCCTCGGTCGACAGGACCTCGGCGTCGGCGCCGAGGAGGTGGGCGAGCGTCGCCGACGCCCGGTTCATCCCGTCGCGATCCCAGGACTCGACGACGTCGGCGACCCGCCCGTCGCCGTCGACGACGACGACGGTCGGAGCCGAGGCGATCCCGTAGGCGTTCGAGGCGGGATACGGCTCGAGGTCGGGAACCTGCGGGAAGGCCCACCGGTGGGTCGCGGCGAACGTCGCCAGGTCCGGCGGGGGATCCTGGCCGATCCCGACGACCGCGCCGGGGTAGGCCTCGCCGAGGTGCGCGAGGGCCGGTCCAGCCATCTGCGTGACCGAGCAGGTGGCCTTGTAGAACACGAGCGCGACCGGGCCCGGTGGGGCGACGCCGGCCACGGCCGGGGCGGGGGTTCCGATCGCGATCACCACGCTCGCCATGGTACGGCTGGACCGATCCCAACCTCCCGTCGTCGCGATCGCCGATCGAAGGGGTTGCGCGACGTGGATACGGACCCGTAGCATCCGTCCTAGTGCGTTTTCCGGAGGCTGGTCGTCGTGCGGTGCCCGCCGCGGCGTTGGCCGTGGCGCTCCTCGGGGCGCTGGTCGCGTTCATCCCGCTCGCGCCCGCATCGCGTGCGAGCGCCGATGCGCGGTTCACCGGCGTGTCGAGCAGGCTCCATTCGCTCACGACCGTCACGCCGACCATCGCCGAACATGCCGCCCATCCGCGACTCGCGATCGTCTCGGCGATGGCTCCGTGGCGGTCGCTGGAGCCGACCGACGATGTCTTCGACTGGACGCAGATGGACGCGAACGTCGAGGACGCCCGTGCCGCTGGGTACCAGCTGATCGTTCGCCTCATGGCGGGGCGGATCGCGCCCGCTTGGCTCCGAGATGCCGGCGCGCAGCATCTTCGGCTCCTCGGTACCGATCAGAACGCGAGCGACTACTGCGACTGGATCGACGTCCCGGTGCCGTGGGATCCGGTGCTGGCCGCCGAGTACCGCGAGCTGCTGCACGAGGTCGCGCGTTGGCTGGGCGAGCCCGACGGGGCCGGCGGCGTGAAGGGCGATCACGTCGCGTTGATCCCGGTCGCGATGCCGACGATGCAAGGAAGCGAGATGGTGCTCGGCTATGGCGCCGGCGCTGCCTGCCCGGCCGAAACGGATGGAGCCGGCTCGAACCTGGCGGCGACGAACCGAGCGGTCTGGGACACCGTTTCGACCGAATCGGAGCGACGCGCCTTGACCGAGGCCGCATGGCGCGACGCGATCGCGATCCACATGAGCGAGCTTCCGGAAGCGACGGATTCGGTCGTGGCCTACGGGGCGCTCTTCGGCGACGGTCAGGCGGCTTCGCGGCGGATCGCCACCGAGGTCGTCGCCTCCTACCCGGAACGGCTCTGGTCGATGTACACGAACCTGCAGCCGCGGGTCCGCAACGACGGATCGCTCGGCCCCTGGCGCGAGTGGTGTCCCACGTGTCACGAGGTGATCCTGGCGGCGATCGCGAGCGGCGGCGCCGTCGGCTTCCAGACGGCGGCCGGGGTGCCCAACGACACGCTCGCGAAGTTCAGCACGGCGGCCGACGACGCGCTCGCGACCTACGGGATGCGGTTCCTCGAGACGCAGCCGAACGTGATCGACCGGTACGAGGCATACCTGCTGACCGGCACCGGCTCGCTCCAGGACCGGCTCGCGGCCGCGGCGAACCCACCCGAGCCGCGCCCGACCCAACTCGAGGTCGGGTGTGAGCCCGCGACCGTTGCGACACCCACGGCCTGCACCGCGGTGATCACCGACGTCGGAGGCGCCGGCGCGACCTCACCCGGTGGCGCCGACGCGGTGACCTGGAGCGCCACCGGTCCCGACGGGTTCGCCGGCGGCATCCTGGACCCGGTCGCCTGCACGCCGAGCGGCGTCGACGCTACCGCCTCCTGCAGCGTGTGGTACACGCCGACCGCCGGCTCCGCCGGGACGCACACGATCACGGCGGCGTACGCGGGCGACGCAGCGCACACGGGGAGCACCGGTCAGGGCTCGTTCACCGTGGGGCGACGTGCGACCTCGACCACCGTGGCGTGTTCGTCGCCGGTCACCCTGCCATCGACGTCGACCTGCACGGCGACCGTGACCGACGCCGGGAGCGGGACCCGATCGGCACCCGGCGGCTCCGTCGCCTGGTCGACGGGGGGCGCCGGATCGTTCTCTTCGAGCTCCTGCTCGCTCGCGGCCACCTCGTCGCAGGCATCGAGCTGTTCGGTCGCCTACACCGCCTCCGTCGCGGGGAGCCACGCGATCTCGGCGAGCTACGACGGCGACATCGATCACGCGGCGAGCGCGTCGGCCGCGTTCACCCTTACGGCGCAGGCGGCGCCAACGGGGGACGTGACCGCTCCCAGCGTCGCCATCACGTCGCCGGTCGACGGCGGCGCCGTTCCGAAGGGCAGGAAGGTCACGATCGCCGCGACGGCGACCGACAACGTCCGGGTGACGCGGGTGGTCTTCGCCATCGGCGGCGCGGTGAAGTGCACCGACACGTCCGCCCCGTGGACGTGCGCCTGGACCGTGCCCAATACCAAGAAGGGCACGAGCACGCCGTACACCCTGTCGGCCACGGCCTCCGACGCCGCCGGCAACACCGCCACCCACACCATCACCGTGACGGCGGTCTGAGGGCGTCGGCGCGCGCCGGAGTGGGTAACAAGGCTCCGAGATCCGATCGACGGGTCCCGATCGACAGGAGGCAACGATGGGTGCATTCACCACGATCGTCGGCTTCGGCGCCGGCTACCTGATGGGCGCGACGAAAGGTCCGGCGCAGCTCGACAAGGCACGGCAGGCCGTTGGGCAGAAGCTCCCCGGCGTGCTCCGGCGCGGGGAGATCGATGTGCGCGAGGTGCGTGAGGTCATGACCGCCGTCCCGCAGACCGTGACACGCGAGGCCATGCTCACCGAGGCCGCGCGGATCATGGCCGACGGGGACGTCGGCGACGTGCTCGTGATCGAGCCCGGGACGGAGCGCGTGATCGGGATCGTGACCGACCGCGACATCACGATCCGCGCGATCGCCGCCGACCGCGACCCGTCGTCGACGACCGTGGGCTCGATCGTGAGCACGGACCTCGAGACCGTCGCCCCGACCGACTCGGTCGACGAGGCGATGACGCGCATGCGGGCGGCGAACGTCCGACGGCTCCCGGTCGTGCAGGACGGCAAAGCGATCGGCGTGGTGTCGCTCGGGGACCTCTCGCGCGCCACCGATCAGGGGGCCGGCGCCACGTTGGCCGACCTCACGATGGCGAGGCCCGACCGCTAGACCAGACGCCTAGAGAGAGCTGAGCAGACGCCTAGAGCAGACGCAGCTCCAGCCGCACGCCCAGGAGCTCGACCTCGGCGTCGGGACACTTCGGCGGCTTCCCCCGTCCGTCGCCGTCGCACGGATCGCCGTCGTCGGGGTCGGGCGAGGGTGAAGGCTCCGGGGACGGCTCGGGCGAAGGTTCCGGCTCGGGGGACGGGCTCGGTGAGGGCGACGGTGAGGGCGATGGTGAGGGCGACGGTGAAGGCGAGGGGTCACTGCCTCCGTCTCCGCCGTCGCCACCACCACCACTCCCGCCGTCGCGTCGGTCACCACCGCCTCCGCCCCCGCCGCCGGTGGTCCCACCCAGCACGGTGCCGTCCCCGCTCGGGTCGGAGGAGAAGAAGAGGCTCGCAGCTCCGCCGGCGCCGGACATGAGGGCCCGTAGCCGAAGCGCCCGAGGCAGGGCGCCCGCCGACGGATCCGTGGGGACGAGGTCGTCGGTGTCGACCGAGGGATCGGCGGGCGTGGGCGCCGGTGACGTGTCGACCTGCTCGACGGCCGGGCCGGCCGCGGGCGGTTCCGGCGTGGAGCCGCCGAGCATCGAGGGCCATGCCGCGACGCCGGCGACCACCACGAGCGCGATCACGGGCACGGCAAAGGTCGCCTTCGCTGCGCCGCGGCGGGCCTCGTGGATGCGGCCACGGCTCGCGGCGACGCGGCGGCGAAGCGCGCGGCCCGCGGATGCGGCGCGCATGGACCACGCGCGGACGGCCGGCCCGACCCGCGGCAGCAGGGGCCGCACGGCGACGGTCAGGGCGAACGCGCAGAGGGCTGCCACGATCGCGGTCGTTGCGCCTCCCAGCATGGACAAACCATACCCCTCGAGCCGCTCTCGCACGACCCGTGGCCACGGGCGCGGCCCGGGGCGAGGCCGCTCATTCGGGCGAGGTTCGGAGGCTCGGTTCAAGGATCGACCCCCGCGGAGCCGATACCTCGGTCAGGTCCCGGGTTCGACCCGGGCCGTTGGCGTGGCCGCGAGGCCCGAGCCTGAGGGGGTATCGATGCCGCAGGAGATCTTCGATCCGGTCCGTGTCGTGGCGGGACTGCGCGCGAGTCGCGTCCGGTACGTGATCGTTGGTGACCTGGCCGCCATGGCGCACGGCTCGGAGGTCACGCCCGACCGCCTGGAGATCTGTGTGCCCGATCTCGACGAAGAGGTCCTCCGGCTCGGTGAGGTCCTCATGGGCCTCGACGCGGAGCAGGGGGAGCCGACCGAGGATCCGCACCGGGTGGCTTTCCGTACGTCGGCCGGGCGCGTCGAGTGCGTCGAGATCCCGAGCCTCGAGAGCTTCGCCGAGCTCGAGGCCCGCGCGACCGATGTCGACCTCGGGATGGGTGTCAGCGCCCGCGTGGCGCCGCCCGCCGATGTGGCCGTGCAGGCCCTGGACTCCGAGGACCTCGTCGGCGCCGTTCGCGCGGCCGCGCTCGATGTCCGCGCCGACGACGACGCCGTTCCCGGTTTCATGCTGGAGGACGGCGATGAGTTCGGCCCCGATACCGACGCCGAACGTGGAGGCATCGGCCGCCGGGTCTGGAAGGCCTTCGAAGACGTCGACCGGTTCCTCACCGACGTGACCGAAGGCACCAGGTCGGCGTCGCGCGGCCGGTCCTCTCACCCGCACCCCTGACGACCGCCGCTCGCTTCACCGGCGCCGATCAGCCGCGACGGAAGTGCAACGCGGGCCCGATGCGGCCGCCGCTTTCGTCGAGCCACCGCACCGTGTAGCGGGCCGGCCCCTCTCGGATAGTTATCGATCCGGTTTCCCCCTTAGGCGTCCCGCAACGTTCGTTCGAGCGGCGTTCGGAACCGCGGCGTGATCCGCACGTCGCCGAGCCACGCCGTGAGCCGAGCGACCTCGGTCTCGATCGCCTGTCCGGCCTCACGGTCGAGCCGCTCGAGCAGCCTCACCGCGACCTCGCCACTCGGCGTCTGTCCCCAGCCGCCGACGACGCGGCCGTCGCACCAGACCGTGGGACCGGCGTTGCCGTTGCGGTCGAAGAGCTCCTGGGCGTGTTCGCCGAGGTACCACGAGCGCTCCTTCCATCCCATGACGGTCGGATCGAGGCCGGGGAGCAACGCGACCCAGCGTCCGGCCTCAGGGGCCGGATCGACGTCGTCGGGCGCCACGTAGGCCGGGCCGTCGTCGACCTCGACCTCGATCGCACCGACCGCCGTGAGCGTGTCCTTCGTGCGGCGGACCGTCCAGCCCGTCCACCATCTGATGTCGGTGAGGGTGGCGGGCCCGAAGGCCGTGAGCCACCGCGTGAGGAGCGAGGCGCAGGCGTCTGCCGGTGCGATCTCGGACAGCTCGTTGCCGAGCCACGTCGCGACGGGCGCCCACCGGTACTGCCCCGAGGTCCAGCCGCCGAGGGGACGCGCGCGGACGATCCGACCTTCGGTCGCCAGCAGGAACAGCACCCGCGTCGAAACGCCCACCGTCGCCTCCCACGTCTTGCCTTCGCCGAAGGTCAGCTTGCGGCCGAGCTCGGGCACGTCCTTCGTGAGCTGCACCGCCGTGGCCTCATTTCGGGCGAGCAGCGCGTCGAACGTGCGGTGGGCGACGTCGTCGAGCCATGCGGCGCCTTCCTTCGCGATCGATTGCTCCTCGAGCATGCGGATCAGCCGCGTGCGTTCACCGGGGATCAACGCCCGGGTACAGGCGGCGTGCACGATCGGCGCGAGGTCGGTCGGCACGACGAACAGCGTCCGTCGCATCCCGATCATCCGCGCGAGCGATCGTCGCTCGTAGAGCACGTCCTCGAGGTCGGCGGGTTCGAAACCCGCCACCCGGGCCCATGCCGACAGGAACACGGTCGCGGGATCGCTCGAGTGCAGGCCGACCATGGCCGCCGCCACATCGTCCGTCGACGCTCCCGGGGCCGCGAGCCGGTGGCGCACGCCGAGCCTGGCGCGTCGTTCGGCCACGTCGATCCGTCGCGCCGCTCCCACGGGTGGTGAACCTACCGAACCCGTGGCCGACCCGCGTGGCCGACCGGCTTGGCCGACGGCAGGCATGCGAACCCTCGGTTGAGGGTAAGCAGCGAGCAACGAGACGGCGGCGAGGGGGAGGCAGCGATGCGGACGGGGATCGAAGGAACGATCGGCGCCGGCGAGCGCACGGGCGAGGGGGCCCGGCGGCGCGGGCCGGGCGAGCTCGCCCGGGCGGCGATCCGGCGGTTCCGCGGCGCCGACGGCACGAGTCACGCTCGGGCGCTCGCGTACCAGATGGTCTTCGTCGTCGTGTCCGGGTTCATCGGCCTCGTGGGGCTCGCGAGCGTGCTCGGCGTGGACGCGTTCCGAGGCGCCGTGGTCGAGATGGCGAGGCAGCTCGCGCCTGGCCCGTCCGGCCGGCTGATCCAGGAGGCGGCGAAGCAGGGGGCGAGCGGCGCCTCGACCGCGATGGTGCTCGGTCTCGGCGCCGCCCTCGTGGCGGGGACCTTCGCGATGGCCCAGCTCGAGCGTTCCGCCAACCGGATCTCGGGGCGCGGGGAGGACCGTCCCGACGCGAGGCGGTACGCGACGGCGCTGATGCTCGCGCTGTCCGCCGGCATGCTCGTCTCCCTCGGCCTGCTCGTCCTGGGCGGCGGCACTGCCATCGCGACGGGCGCAGGCTGGGACAACTCGGTCACGGCCATCTGGCACGTCGTTCGGTGGCCGCTCGGCGCGGTGCTCACGGCAGCCGGCGTGTTCCTGCTGTTCAAGACCGCGCCGCGGGAACGGATCGCGACGGATCGCGGGCTCGCGATCGGGTCCCTCGTGGCCGTCGGGCTCTGGTTGCTGTTCACGCTGGCGCTCGCGCTCTACTTCGGCCTGAGCGACGGTCCCGACCAGACGTACGGATCGCTCCTCGCCGTGATCGCCCTCGTGCTCTGGGCGGGGGCGGCCTCGATCGCCTTGCATCTCGGACTCGCCGTCGCCGTGGAGCTCGAGGGTCGGGGTTCCGAACGGGTCGTCGCCGTGCCCGAGACCGAGCCCACCGCGGTGAGGACCGCTCGCTAGACGTTTCGCGGAGTGCCAGCTCGGATACTCCTCGGATGCGGATCGAGGTGGCGCCCGCCGCCGAGATGTCCGCGGAGGAGATCCCATGGATGAGCGCGGAACCACGCCCACGGACCGACCAGGTGACCCGGGTCGAGACGCAGCGGACGTCGACGAGCCGATCGACGGCTCGACGATCGATCGGCGGGACCTGCTGGAGGGGGTCGTTCCCGACGCGACCTCCGAGCCGCAGTCGACCGAGCGGCCCGACTTCGCGCGCGGGCAGGAGACGGACCCGAACCGGCTCGAGCGCATGGTGCAGGACCGGTTCCCGAGAGGCCAGGAGCACGACCCGACCCTCCACGAGCAGGTCCACGAGGGAGACTTCGCGACGGGCCAGTCCGAGGGGTCCAGCCACCCAGAAGGGGAGTTGAAGGGCCGGTTCGCCCGGGGGACCCAGGGCGTCGACCCCGACGATCCGAACGAACCCCACGACACCGTCGAGCAGGATCCTGCCTGATCGGCGGCCACGACGCCTCACACCGGCCGGGCCCGTCGATCAGCGCCGTCGGTCAGAGAAGGAGTTGCGCGGCGGTCCGCTCCCACGACCACGATCGTGCCGCCGCGTCCGCGACGGCCTCCCTGAGCTCCTGACGCTCATCCGGGTCGAGCTCGAGCAGGCGATCGATGCCTTCGGCGACGCGCCCCGCCGCACCTTGGCCCGGCTCGAAGCCGAACGGTCCGCGGCGCCCGACCGCCACTTCGAGCGAGGCCGCGACCTCCGCCAGGCCGGAGTGCCGGGCGACGAGCGGCAACGCGCCCGCGGCCGCGCCCTCGGCCACCACCATGCCGAACGCTTCTTCGAGGATCGACGGCACGACGAGGACGTCCATCGCCGCGAGCGCCTCGGGTGCGTACCGGTGGTCGAGGCGCCCCGTGAAGGTCACGCGAGGGCCGGCGCCTTCGGCGCCGGTCGCTCGAGGCGCTGCCGGGCCACCGAGCGCGAACCCGTCCGGCGCGATCTCCTGCGCCCGGAGCCACGTGAGGGCGTCGACGTCTCGGCGTGCGATCGCGATCGCGAGTGCGGCGAGCTGCTCCCGCCACAACCCGAACCCCACGACGAGGACGTCGGGCCGCGAGCGGGCGAGCGCGGCGCCGGCGAGGAGCAGCTGGACCCCCTTCTGCGGGATCAGCTTGCCGATGAAGCCGACGAGCGGCCGCTGGCGTTCGGCGAGCGAGCGCAACCGTGCGGCGGCGTCGGGGTCGGGGACCCGCTGGTCGTAGGCGTGGGCGAGCCGATCGAGCGCGTCGGCGTCGCGATCGTCGATCGCCCGGACCACCTGCTCGTCGAGCGACGACGGACGTCCCCTCGCCGTGGCGGCGTCGGCATCGAGCCGGCCTGCGGCATCGAGGAGGGCCGCCCTCCGATCCATCGGACGGAAGCGCTCCGCGTCGACGCCCGGGGTGACGAGCCGCGTCGGCGCGTCGGTCTGGCCGGTGAGCTCGATGGCCCGCATCAGGACGTCGGTGCTTGGACCGATCAGCGCACGCGCCGCCCCGATGCCCTCGGCCGCGAGGCGGCGGTAGCGCGCCTGCGGGCGGATCGCGTATTCGATGTCGCTGCCCGCGGTCTTCACCAGGAAGCTGCCCGGGGCGAGCGCACGCGCCGCGACGGGCCCGCCGGGGACCGCGTGCCCGGCGTACACGGTCTCGCTGCCGTGCCATGCGACCGCCGCGCGGAGCGCGTCGACGTTGCGGGCGAGGTAGGCGTCGAGCTCCGCGTCGGTGAGTGCCACGAACGTCTTCACCTCGTCGAAGCCCTCGTATTCGTCGATCACGAAGACGGGTAGGAGCGACCCGATCGCGGGCCGCAGCAGGACGCATCGACCGTCGCGCACGGACGATCCGGCGTCGGTGTTCGCGATCAGCTCAGACGGCCCGTCGGCATCGACGGTTCCCCAGGCGTCGATCCACGGATAGCGCTCGGGATGACGCTCCTGGCACAGGAGCGCGACGTCGTGGCCCATCGTGCGGAGCGTCTCGGCCACCCTCGCCGTGAAGACGTTCGTTCCGGCGCCTTCGAGGAGCCACCCGTGCCACAGGAGGACGCGCATGCTCAGGCCATGAACGCGGCCACGCGTTCGGCCTCGGCGTCGACCTCGCGCTTCGCCGTGCGGGGGAGCGGCTCGAACGGTGCGACCGTGACGCGGCCGCGACCCTCACGCCACGTGCCCGCGACCTGGCCGTCGACGAGGAACGTCGAGACCGAATGCGGGGTCTTCGTGTTGAAGACGAGCGGGCGGAAGCGCTCCGGCAGGATCTGGGTCCGACGCGCATGGACGAGGAGGGTGGCGTCCCACGTCGGCAGGAACCGCACGGGTGGCTCGAGGTCGCCGTCGACGATCGTGGCCCGCGGAAGATCGAGCAGCTCCGTGCCGTCCTCACCGCGGAACCGCCGCAGCGTCATGGCATCGAGCACGGACGCGAGCTCGCCGATGGCCGTACCGACGAAGCTCGCGACGTCTTTGCGAGCGGCCGGGCCGAAGCCCGAGAGGTAGCGGCGGACGAGGACCTCGAGGCCCTCGGGGGGATCGAGCGCCGGCTCGGGGCCGACCCACGCATCCGCGAGGCCATAGAGGTCGGCCTTGCGTTGTTCCCACGTGCCCGACGGCGGCACGCGGACGAGATCGACCCACAGGCCGGCGCCGTTCCAACCCGCGCTGTCGAGACCGAGCTCGGCGACGACGTCGGCCCGGCGGCGAGGACCGTCCTGCAACGCCTTCCGGACGCGGGCGGCGATGGCCGCGATCTGCCGCTCGGTCAGCGCGTGCCGGATCGCCTTGCGCCACATCGCTCGTCGGGCCCCGCGGATGCCGATGACGAGCGGCCAGTAGTCCCGGCGCGCCACCAGATGGATCGTCGCCCGCATCAGCGTGCCCTGCACGACCGTGCGGCGCTCGAGCGCACGGGTGAGGGCCGCTCGCTCGAAACCGGCGAGTCGCGACCAGAGCCCGATGTAGCCCGACGGCGCGTACTGATCCTGGATGCCGCCGATCCGCTCGAGGGCGCGCGGGATCGGCATCGATGCGCGTTCGAGCAGGAGCTGCCGCGCGAGCAGGGTCGATCGGAGCTCCCGCTCCGTCAGGACGCGCTCGGTCACCGACGAAGGCTACTGCGGGGCGGCACGCCCCGTGCGCTCCCCGAGAGACGCTCCCTGGCCCAACGGGCAACCGGACTACAGAGGGCCGCTGTCGACGCCACGGGCAACGTACACGTCGGCGGCTTTCCGCTCGCAGTCCCAGCGCTCGAGCCAGAGATCCATCATGCCGGAAACCCCGTTCGGGGCGATCGCGCTCGTCCAACCAGTATCGATGCCGGCCGGCAGGTCGACGACCGTCTCGGCGGCCGCGTCGAGCGTGATGGGCAACCGGTAGACGTTGACGCCGACGCCGCAGCGGCTGCCGGAGCGCGTGACGTACACGGTGCCGTTCACCTCGTCAACGACCGGTGCGTATTGCTCCTTGCCATCCGACGGGATCTTCCGCGTGTCCCTTTCATCCCAGTCATAGAGGTAGGCCTGGCACGTTGTCCTGCAGAGGGTGTACGTGATATAGCGGTCCCCGGCTGAGCCGTTGTAGGAGTGCACTTGCGTCCAGCGGTACGTCCAGAGCTTGCGAGTCGCTTCGTTGTCGCGGCGGTACACATACATGCTCGTATACCATGCGCCGTTCACGTAGCGGTCGCGGAAGAACGTGATGAAGCTCGACGAGATCAGCGGGTACCACTCCCAATACCGGGAGTTCACACCGGCGGCCTTCGTGCGGGTGTCTGCGTCGAGGTCGCGGAAGAACAGGTCCGAGCGCCTGCCGTCCCACTGCTGGTACAGCACGGTGTTCGTGCCCGGATCCAGCGCTCCGGTGAGCCCATCGGTCCCTGCCTCGTTCAGTTTCACCTTGGTCTGACTTGCGATGTTCAGTGCGTACGCCGAAAACTGGTTCGGCGACGACCGGAGCCAATGCGAATACGCGACCCACTCATCGTTGGCGCTCGGCATCCACTGGTCGCCCTTCCCGGTGACGACCGCCTCGGGCGTGACGAGCAGTCCGGCCGTGGCGACGGCGACCACCACCGATACCAGCGCCAGGGAGAGCGGAACGACGATGCCAACGCGATGCCTGACCATGACGGCCCCTTCCCGCGAACGTCTGCCATCCTGCGCCGGTCCACCGTGAATCGCAAATCGGGGTCGCCTCCGCCTCGATGGTCCGGAACGGCGCGTATTTGCTCTTCCTGAGCATCGCTCACCCGGCCTCGGTCGCCGCGAAGGGCTCGGTCTCGACCCGGATCCTTCCTCGGGCGGTGATCGTCACGGCGCCGGCGACGAGCTCCTCGCCGTCGAGGGAGCCGCCGGGTCCGCTCGGCTCGACGAGCAGCTCGGTGAGCCCCTCGACGACCACCACGCGGATGGGACCGGGCTCCGGGTAGGACCGCGGCCGCAGGCCGCCGTAGTAGAAGGCCAAGATGTCCGCGGCGGACCAGCCCTTCAGCGCCTTGCCGTAGGCGCCCCACTGCACCATCCCGGCCCCGTGACCCCACCCCCGGCCGGTGACGACGACGCCGCCACGCCCGGAGGTCATCGAGAACCACCTCGAGGGGATCGTCGTGGGTAGCGGGGTGCCGAACCGGCTGTTCGTGGGGTAGCTGCCGGGGAGCAGGCACGGCGCCGCGCCGTTCACCGCCTCGCGGAACGTCCCCTCGTCGATCTCACTCGATCGATCGCGACCTTCGACGACGACGACCTCGCCGCGTCGCGTGACGCGATCGATCGTGCGGCCCGCGCGCCACAGGCCCCGGCTCGCGAGGAACCGCTCGAGGTCGTCGAAGGGCAGCGGTACTCGCCACCGTGACGTCGGTGAGGCGCCGTCGTCACGTTCGATCACGCCCGGGAGGTAGCGGAGCGGGGAGCTTCCGAAGACCACGTCGTTGCCGTAGGTCCGCCCGTTGGAGGTGGAGAAGTAGACGGCGTCGGCGGGCCGTCCCTGGAACACGAGCGAACGGCCGGTCGTCCGGCGGACCGCCGCGTACCAATGGCGGATCCCCGGCGCCCGTTCGATCGGGATGCCGCTATAGACCTGGCACGCGGTCGTCGCGCAGATCGGCGTGTCGAGCGCCGCGCCGTCGGGGCCGGTGAAGCCGATCCGCGACAGTGCGTAGCTCCGCGCGGCGATCGCCTGCGCCTCGAGGGCGGCGGCCGGCCACGACGGCGGCACCTCCGCGATCCCCTTGAGGTATTCCTCGAACGGCACCGTCACCGTGGCGCGCAGGGAACCGTCGTCGGCTCGTTCGACGAGGAGGTCGCCCGGGTAGCGCCCCTCGAAGGTCGGCTGGCGGAACCGCGCGCACGAGGAGTCGATCTGCGGGTACCGGCCGCGCAGCAGGAACGAGCCGCCCGCGGGCACACCGAACACGGCCGCGTCCGCCACGTCGACCGGTGGCTCAGCGTCGTCCGATGGGGTCGCTGGATCGGTCGGCATCGCCGAGACCCTGGGGTTCGGAGGCGCGCTCTCGCTGGAGCCCGAACCACCGGGCGGCGCCACGCCGTCGTTGGACGACGGGCACGACGTGACGAGCAGCGCGACCGCCACGATCGCCACCAGGGTGCGAGCCCTCGTCCCCGCGTGGCGCGTCATCGCGACCGGCCCAGGAGGCGTTCCGAGAGCTACGGCCTGGAGGCCGTGATCTTGTAGATGTCGGCGTCGGCGTTCTCGACCGGTGCCGCGCCCGCTCCCGCGGTGGGAGTTGCGCTCGCCACGAGACCGAGCGCCAGGAGCGCCGTCACGGATCGGACCATCACCGACACAGACCTCGTCGGCTTCGCCATGGTTCCACTCCTTCCGCCGGTTTCCGCTGGAAGGGCGAGCTTAGGCCATCGAGCAACGGGGGTTGCTCGCATCCGGCGCCGTTCTAGACGCGTGCCCAGGCCCACCAGCGGCCGCCACGCCGTCCGATCTCGACGGGCACGCCGAAGCAGGTGCCGAGCCCTTCGGCGGTGAGCACCTCCGCGATGGGGCCGGAGGTGAGCAGCGAGCCCGCGCGCAGCAGCGCCGCATGTGTCGTCGACGCGGGGATCTCCTCGAGGTGGTGCGTCGCCAGGATCGACGTGACGTCGTTCGCCGCCGTCGCGCGCTCGATCGCGCCGATCAGCATCTCGCGGGCGGTGAAGTCGAGGCCGGCCGAGGGCTCGTCGAGGAGCAGGAGCTCGGGCCCGCGGAACAGCGCTCTCGCGAGCAGCACCCGCTGGCGCTCGCCCTGGCTGCCGGTCGAGATCGGGCGAGCGGCGAGATGGGCGCAGCCCATCTCCTCGAGGAGGCCATGCGCCCGGCGCCGGTCGGCCTCGCCGTACTCCTGGAACCACGTCGCGAAGATCGCGTCGCGGCCGGTGAGCACGACGTCTTCGGCGGTGATGCCGGGGGGGAGCAGCTCGGTGAGGATGTGGCTGAGGTGGCTGATCCTCGGATGCAGACCCCGAACCTTTCCATGGCCGAGGGTCGTGCCGAGGACCGTGACCGAGCCGGATGAGGGCTGCCTGCGGGCGCCGGCAAGCGCGAGGAGGGTGGTCTTCCCACTCCCGTTGGGGCCGAGCAAGGCCCAGCGTTCGCCGGTACCGATCTCGAGGTCGACGGGGCCGAGCACATCGGCGCCCTCGATGCGCACGTTCGCGCCGTCGAGCACGACCGCACGGGCGTTCACGGGCATACCCTCCCACGTCGATCCGCGGCCACCGCGAGCCGGGCGCCGGACGATACCGGATGCGATGACGGCATATCACTGGAGCGCCGAGTCGCCGGAAGGCTAGGATGCGGAGATGAGAAACCGACGATCGCGGTCGCGTCCAATGACGGCCCCCACCGGGCGGCCGGTCGTCGCCTCCCTCCTCGTGGTGCTGATGCTGGGGGCGGGGCTCGTCGCCCAGCCCGCCGTCGCGACGTCGCCGGTGCTTCCGTCACGGGGCGCGCTCTTCGGGGCGCACGTGCCGGTCCATGCACACACGGGCTCCTCGCGCCCGGACGCGATCGCCGGGTTCGAAGCCTTGATCGGAGGACCCGTCGCGATCGACCGCCAGTTCTACACGTGGGACCAGCCGTGGCCGAGCGCGGACGACGAGTCCTCTCGGGACGAGGGGCGACTGCTGTTCCTCAGCTGGAACGCCAAGCGAACGAACAAGACCTTCGTGTCATGGGCCTCGATCGCGGCAGGCGATCACGATGCCGTGATCGACGCCCGCGCCGCCGACGTGGCAGCGTTCGGCGCCCCGGTGATCGTGAGCTTCCACCACGAACCCGAGAACGACGCGAAGGCGGGCACGGCCGCCGCCTACGTGGCCGCCTACCGACACGTCCGAGAGCGGTTCGACGCCGCGGGCGTGACGAACGCGATCTACGCATGGACCGTCATGGCGTGGAGCTTCCGCAAGGGCACGACCGCCGCGTTCTACCCCGGCGACGACGTCGTCGACGTGATCGCGGGCGACGGCTACAACTGGTACGGCTGCCCGAACGCCAGCGGTCCCTGGCGGTCGTTCAGCGAGGTCTTCTCGGCGTGGCACGCGTGGGGAGCCGCCCGAGGCAAACCGATGGTGATCGCGGAATGGGGGACGGGAGAGGATCCGGCGCTCCCCGGCCGGAAGGCCACCTGGATCGACCTCGCCGCGACACAGCTGAAGCAATGGCCGGACGTCGTCGGCGCCGCGTACTTCCACCATGATCGCGGCTGCCCGCGCTGGGTCGACAGCTCACCGTCGTCGCTCGCGTCGTTCCGTGCGATGGGCGCCGATCCGTACTTCTCGCCTGAGCCCTCGATCGAGATCACGTCGGGACCCCCGGTCGACACCTCGTCGCGGAAGGCCTCGTTCACCTTCGCGACGGCCGACGTCGCGGGGTTCCGGTGCCGGCTCGACGACGGCGATGCCGTGCCGTGTGACGCGGGGGGCGCGGCGTACGAGACGCTCGCGCCGGGCCTGCACCGCTTCGAGGTGATCGGGGTGGATGCGGCGGGCGCCCCGCGCACCGGGATCGCCCGGTGGACGTGGTCGATCGCGGCCACCGCTCCGATCGTCGTAAAGGACTTCGCCTTCTCGCCCGCCACGAAGTATGCCGCGATGGGGGAGACCGTCCTGTTCTCGTTCGTCGGCCCGAGCGAGCACTCGGTCCGCGACGCCTCCGGCATCGGCCTGTTCGACACGGGGGTGCAGCCGCCGGGCGCGCTCCTCGGCGTCACCGTGCCGTCGGCCGGCACGTTCGCGTTCGCCTGTGCGGTCCACCCGGCGATGACGGGGTCGTTGAAGGCCGGCGTGCAGGTGAGTCCCTCGGCAGGTTCGGTGTCGACGACCTTCTCGTTGCGGTGGGCGCTCGGGCCTCCACCGGTCGGCTATGCCTTCGACGTCCAGATCCAGCGACCCGGTTCGACGACCTGGAAGACGATCGCGAACGACACGGCGCAGCCCGCCACGTCATTCGTTCCCGACGCGGGAGCCGGCAGCTACAAGTTCCGGGCGAGGCTCCAGCGCCTCGGGGGCGGCGCCTCCGGGTATTCGGGAGCGGCGGCCGTCTCGGTCGGCTGACCGGCCCCCCCGACATGGAAGAGGGGAGGCCCGAAGGCCTCCCCCGTTCACGATGCAGCCGTCGACGTCAGACGTTCTTGACGTTCGAAGCCTGCGGGCCCTTCTGGCCCTGCGTGACGTCGTACTCCACGCGCGCACCCTCGGCGAGCTCTTTGTAGCCCTCGCCCTGGATCGCGCTGAAGTGCACGAACACGTCGGCGCTGCCGTCCTCGGGCGTGATGAACCCGAAGCCCTTCTCAGCGCTGAACCACTTCACCGTTCCGGTTGCCATGTGCGTTCCCTCCTTCCTTGGCCGTCTGGGGCGGCGTTGCCGCCCTGCCCGGCCGGCGGCTCCGTTCGAGTCGCCTGAGGGAACTGCTCATAGCGTGAACCACGATCGGTGCCCTCGCCGGTAAGGGTACACGCTGGGCGACCTGGGAGGACGGGTCCGGGAGGCGCCATCTGGCGTGGCGATCCTGTGACACGCCGAGACGTTCGACTTACCCATGCGTAGGTACGAGGGGGAGGGGGAAACCCCAAGGGCGAGCCATCGAGACGACGGGGCCCGACGCCGAGAGAAGAAGAGATGAACGAACACGGCGAAGATCGACGCGACGGGTGCCGGTACTGCGAGCAGGACCGGCGCGGCGGATGGATCTTCTGCCGCTCTTGCGGCCACCGACTCACGGGAGACGATCCGGTGCTGGTCCCCGGCGACGCCGAGGAGCACACCGCTCGGGGCGAGACGTACGTCTCACGGGCTCGGCCCTGAGATCGGACCTACCCCACGGCGGGTAGGCCGAAATGCAGGCGGCGATTCGAGCCCTTCGCCTCTGTCGCGAACGCCCTCACCGGCGGACCATGGAGTGGTAGGTAGGAGGTTCGAGATGGCGCTGTGGCTGTTCGTGCAATGCCGCTGGTGCGGATACACGGGATGCGCCGCACCGATCGACGATCGGTGCCCCAACTGCCTCCGCGCGCTCGAGCCCGAGCCGGCCCCGGCCACTCCGACGTCTGACCGCTGAGATCCCCCGAGCCGTCGAACGTCTGGCCTTACCTTTCGCTCATCCACCGCGTCGCCGCGTTCGTTCGGCGTGGAGCGTGCACGGCTGATCCCTGGGCTGATCCCTGGGCCGACCCTCCGAAGGAGTCGACAGATCGGGGCGAAGAGGGAAGATGCTGAGACGCGTCACGCTCGCCGCCGGCGAGCGGACGGACGAACGGACATGGGACGACGACCGAGGGGGACGGATGAGCGACACGTTCGACGTCATCGTGATCGGGGCCGGGCCTCCCGGAGAGAACGCCGCCGGCCGGGCCGTGGACCGCGGCCTGTCGGTCGCGATCGTCGAGGAGCGCCTGGTCGGGGGCGAATGCTCGTTCTTCGGCTGCATCCCCAGCAAGGCGCTCCTTCGGCCCGGGGACGTGCTGGCGGCCGCTCGCCGGGTTCCGGGCGCGGCCGAGGCCGTCACCGGTGAGATCGATCTCGCGGCGGCCCTCGCCCAGCGCGACTACATGACGAACGGCTGGAACGACGAGACGCAGACGCCCTGGCTCGACTCGAAGGGCATCGAGCTCGTGCGGGGCCGGGGAAGGCTCGCGGGCGAGCGTCGCGTCGACGTCGAGACCGGCGACGGAACCCGCGCGCTCACGGCCACGAAGGCCGTCGTCCTCGCGTGCGGCACCGCGCCGGCGATGCCGCCGATCGACGGTCTCGCCGACGCCCGTGTCTGGGACAACCGGGACGCGATGATGGTGAAGGAGATCCCGCGCCGGTTCGTCGTGCTCGGCGGCGGACCGATCGGCGCCGAGATCGCGCAGGCGTTCCGCCGGCTCGGGTCGGACGAGGTCACGGTGATCGAAGGTGGCCCGAGGATGCTCGCTCGCGAGGAGCCGTTCGCCGGCGAGGAGGTCGGCGCCGCGTTCGCGGCCGAGGGCATCGACGTCGTGACCAGGGCCCGGGCGACCGCGATCCGCCGCGAGGACGGGGACGGATCGGTCACGGTCCTGCTCGGCGACGGACGGGAGATCACGGGCGACGAGTTGCTCGTCGCGGTGGGGCGGCGCCCCAACACCGGCGATGTGGGGCTCGACTCGATCGGGCTCGAGCCCGGCGGGAACCTCGAGGTCGACGATCGGCTCCGCTCGACCGGCGTCGAGGGCGACTGGCTGTACGGCGTCGGCGATGTGACCGGGCTCGCCCTGCTGACCCACATGGGCAAGTACCAGGGGCGGCTCGTCGGCGACGTGATCGCCGGGATCGACGTGGTTGACGTCGCCGACCACCGTGCGATCCCGCGCGTGACGTTCACCGACCCGCAGGTGGCCGCGGTCGGGCCCACCGAGGCCGAGGCGCGCGAGCACGGGATCGACGTCCGCGTGGTCCGGCATGCCACGGGTGGTGTGGCAGGTGCGTACCTCCGCGGCAACGACATCGCCGGCACGGGGCAGATCCTCGTGGACGAGACCCGGCGCGTCGTGATCGGGGCGACGTTCACCGGTCCCGACGTGCAGGAGATCGTGCACGCGGCCACGATCGCGATCGTCGGCGAGGTGACGCTCGATCGCCTGTGGCACGCGGTCCCCGCGTTCCCGACGGTGAGCGAGGTCTGGCTCCGGCTCCTGGAGGCGTACGGGCTGTAGCGTCAGCCGCCGGCGCGGAGCGTCGCGTAGCCCGGCTTGATCACCCCGTCGATCAGCGCGAGGCGTTCGTCGAACGGCAGGAACGCAGACTTCATGCCGTTGACCGTGACCCACTCGAGACGGTCCCAGCCCCATCCGAACGCGTCGACGAGCTGCGCCATCTCCTGCGACATCGACGTGTTCGACATGAGGCGGTTGTCGGTGTTGAGCGTGACCCGGAACCTCAGGTCGGCAAGCAGACCGATCGGATGGTCGGCGATCGAGGCGGCGGCACCGGAATGCACGTTCGAGGTCGGGCAGAGCTCGAGCGGCACCCGCTTGTCGCGGATGAGGGCCGCGAGCCGGCCCAGGGTCGGCGACCGATCCGGCTCGCTCGGCCGGGCGATATCGTCGACGATCCGCACCCCGTGACCGAGGCGTTCGGCGCCGCAGAGCTGCACGGCTTCCCAGATCGACGGCAGCCCGAAAGCCTCGCCCGCATGGATCGTGAGGTGGAAGTTCTCGCGGCGGACGTGCTCGAACGCGTCGAGGTGCCGGGTCGGCGGGTAGCCCGCCTCGGCCCCGGCGATGTCGAATCCGACCACGCCGCGGCTGCGCCATCGGACGGCGAGCTCGGCGATCTCGAGGCTCCGGGCCGCGGTCCGCATCGCCGTGACGAGGGTGCGGACCGTGATCCCGCGTCCGGCGCTGCCGTCGGCGAACCCACCAACCACGGCCTCCACGACCTGGTCGAGCGAAAGGCCGCGCTCGAGGTGGAGTTCCGGTGCGAAGCGGACCTCGGCGTAGACGACGCCGTCGGCCGCCAGATCCTCGGCGCACTCGCGCGCCGCCCGGGCGAGGCCGTCGACGGTCTGCATCACGCCGACCGTGTGCGCGAACGTCTGGAGGTACAGAACGAGGTCCTTGCGGTCGGCGCCGCGGGTCATCCATGCGGCCAGCTCGGCCGGATCGGTGGTGGGGAGCAGCCCGTAGCCGACCTCCGCCGCGAGCCCCACGATGGTGGCCGGCCGCAGACCCCCGTCCAGATGGTCGTGCAGCAGCACCTTCGGCGCGCGCCGGATCTCGTCGAGGGTGGGCCGCTCGTCGATCATCAGTACCGGTACACCGCCGCGAGGTCGAGCAGTTCGTCGGGCATCGGAACCTCCCGTCGGTCGTCGTTCGCGATCTCCTCTGACGGTACGGGACCGCGCTCCGACGCTCGGGGGTGGATCGCCGACGGGCGGGTGCGATTCACGATACCCGCGGTAGCCTTCGATCGCGTGATCACCGATCCGATCCGGCGCCTCCTCGACGAGTACCGCACCGTCGTGCTCGACGGCGGGCTCGCGACCCAACTCGAGCGTGCGGGCGCCGATCTTTCCGACCCGCTGTGGTCGGCGCGCCTCCTCCTCGACGATCCGTCGCTCGTGTTCGCCGCCCACGTCGCGTACTTCGAGGCCGGTGCCGATCTCGCGATCTCAGCCAGCTACCAGGCCAGCTTCGAGGGGTTCGCGGCGCGCGGCATCGATGAAGGAGACGCGGCCGCGCTGCTCCGTCGCAGCGTGCAGATCGCCCGGGCCGCGCGCGACTCCTTCTGGGGTGAGGGCCACGAGGGCCGACCTCGCCCGCTCGTCGCGGCCTCGATCGGGCCGTACGGAGCCGTGCTCGCCAACGGCGCCGAGTACACGGGCGACTACGGGATCGATACCCGGGCCCTGGCGCGCTTCCATGCGCGAAGGCTCGACGTGCTCGCGGCCCCCGAGACCGGCGCGGACCTCCTCGCGATCGAGACGATCCCTTCGCTACGGGAGGCCGAGGCCGTGGTCAGCGCGCTCGAGGGGCGCACCGCGCCGGCGTGGATCAGTTTCACGTGTCGCGATGCCGAGACGCTCGCCGACGGTTCACCGTTCTCCGAGGCCGTCGCCGTCGCTGCCACCGCGCCGTCGGTCGTCGCCGTGGGCGTGAACTGCACCGCGCCGTCGCTCATGGAGCCGCTCGTCGCGGTCGCGGCGACCTCCGGCCGTCCGGTCGTGGCGTATCCCAACCGCGGTGCGCGCTGGGACGCGGGTCGCAGGCGCTGGATCGATGCCGGTGAGATCACGCGCGATCTCGCCGCGCGGGCGCCCGATTGGGTCGCCGCCGGCGCGCGACTCGTCGGCGGGTGCTGTGGCACCGGACCGGGCGACATCCGCGAGATCGCCGCCACGCTGGGGCGCGCTGCGTGAAGGAGATCCAGCCCGGTTGTTGTCGTTCTTTCTCGCCCGAGGGGTTGCGGCTGATCGGCCGGCTGACGTAGATTGGGGGGGTCGAGCCGTGGGGCCCTCGGGTTCCGCGGCTCGACGCTTTTGCGCCTTCGCGCGGCCCTCCGTCCCCGCCCTCAGCCGAGCTCGGCGAGCACCTCGTCGAGGGTGGCGACCAGCAGCTCGGCGTGGTCGCGTTCGAACACGAGCGGCGGACGGATCTTCAGGGTGTCGTCGGCCCGGCCCGTCGTGCCGACGAGCACGCCCCGCCCTCGGAGCCCGTTCGCGACCCGTTCTGCGAGCTCGGGCGCCGGCTCCCTGGTCTGTCGATCGCGTACGAGCTCGACCCCGAGCAGCAGGCCCCTCCCGCGGACGTCGCCGATCGCCTCGTGGCGAGCTGCGAGCTCCTCGAGTCCCCGTCGCAGATGCGCGCCGACCTCGAGGGCGCGACGCTGGAGCCCTTCGTCCTCCATCACGTCGAGGACCGCGAGCGCCGCGGCGCAGGCGACCGGGTTCCCTCCGAACGTGCTGAAGTACCGCCCCACCTCGGCCATGCGATCGGCGATCTCCCGGCGAGTGGCGACCGCGGCGACGGGCATGCCGTTGCCCATCGGCTTACCGAGCGTGACGACGTCGGGCTCGATGCCGAAGGCCTCGAAGCTCCAGAGGCTCTCGCCGAAGCGTCCGTAGCCGGCCTGCACCTCGTCGGCCACGAACAGGCCGCCGGCCGCCTGCGTGCGCCGCACGACCGCCTGGCAGGTAGATCGGCGGCGGCGCGAAGATGCCGTCGCTCGTGAAGCCGCTGTCGATGTACGTCGCCGCGAGGCGCACGCCTCGATCGTCGAGCGCGGCGACGGCGTCGTCGACGTGCGCCGCGTACCGCTCGGCCCAACCGTGGTCGGCCTCGTCGTCGTGAACGGAGCGGTACCGACCCCGGTAGCCGTCGGGCGCCGGGATCGCCTCGACGTGATGCGGCTTGCCGGCGTTCGCCCCACTCCTCGGGCGACAGATCGGCGATCGCCGTCGTGACGCCGTGGTAGGCGAACTCGGTGACGATGGCGCCGCTGCCGCCGGTCGCGTTCGTCAGCGAGCCGCCAGGCGAGGTCGTTCGCCTCGCTGCCGGAGTTCACGAACGATCACGGTGTCGATGCCCGGCCGGCATCGTCGCGAGCAGGCGCTCGGCGAGCTCGACGACGGAGTCGAACAGGTAGCGCGAGTGTTCGTGTTCAGCAGGCGAGCCTGTCTCGCGACCGCGTCGGCGACGCGCGGATGCGCAGTGCCCGACGACGGGGACGTTGTTGTAGGCGTCGAGGAAGCGCTCGCCGTCGGCGTCGATCAGCCAGACGCCCTCGCCGCGCACGAGGTGCAGCGGTCGGTCGTACGACAGCGGCAGCAGCGCGGGGCCGAGCGCGGCGCGCCCGCCGCTCGAGGAGCTCTCGGTCGGCGCGGCGGCGCGCGTGGCGGCGCCGACCGGCATCCGCGAGCCTGCGACCGAGTTCGACGAGACCCAGCTCGTCGGACGAGCTCGAGCGAGCGGCCACGCGCCCTCCCAGGCCAGGATGTAGGCGGCGTTCTCGGGGAACCGCTCGACGCGCCAGGCGGCCATCGTGACCGACGTCGCGGCGCGGGCGGCGAGCAGGTACGGCGAGGAGCGTCGAGCTCCTCGTCCTCGAGCGGCGTGACCACGCGGTAGCCGGCGCACGACGTGCGGCGCCCGCCTCGATCGGGTCCTCGCGCTGCCATCGAGCGCCTCGAGGCCGCTCACGAGGTCGACGACGAGCGCGGTGTGCGACATGTCGCCGAAGTCGAGGATGCCCGAGACGCGTGCCGCGCTCGTCGAACACGCGTTGTCGAGCGTGAGGTCGCCGTGGATCACCTGCGCGCGCAGCCGGTCGAAGATCGGGGCGACGTGCTCCTCGAAGCGATCGAGCGTGCGTTCGACGAGCGAGCGCGATCCCGCGTCGGTGATGCTCGGCGTCAGATCGGCGCATGCGCAAGGCGTGGCGAACGTCCCACAGGATCACGCGGCCGGCCGAGGGGTGGAAGAAGCCGCGGAGCGCTCTTCCGAGTTTCGCGAGGGTGCCGCCGAACGCGTGCAGGGCATCGTCGGAGAGTTCCTCGGCGAGGACGAGCCGACCGTCGAGGAACGTGATCATGCGGACGAGGTGGCGGAGCCCACGCCTCCCCGTCCACCCAGGTCACCGGCGCTCCCTCGAGCGTCGGCACGATCCGAGGCACCGGGAGCGTCGGGTCGCTCCGGGCGATGTGCAGGACCGCCTCGTTCTCCATCTCGAGGACGGAGGGATCCTCGCCCGCGTTCGAGATCTTCAAGACGAACGCGTCACCCCGCTCGTCGACCACGCGGAAGTTCTGGTCGCGCTCGCTGCCGAGCGCCGTGGCCACGCCGTCGACCCCGAAGTGCTCGCGGGCCAGGCGCGAGGCGCCGCCGTCGTCGAACCGCGGCGGCGCTCCTTCGAGGACGTCACCCGCCCCGCCATCTGGGACGCCCGACCTGCCGACACCGATCGCTCGCTCATCGCGCCGAACCCTATCGCGAGCGCGCGGCGCGGCGATGGCCGCCGGTCGCATCCGCGGGCCCGCCGCGTCCGGCCGGCCCGCCTAGGATGCGCCCGTGAACTGGTTCACCGGTCGCGTCGGCCCACCGATCCGCGCGGTTCGCGGGGTCGTCGGGAATCGCTCGCTCCGTCGGGTGGGGATCGCGTTCGCGCTCTTCAACGCCGCCGAGGCCGCCACCTGGATCGCGATCCTCGTCTACGCCTATGACCGAGGGGGGTCCTCGACGGCCGGCGTCGTCGGGTTCCTCCTGCTCCTGCCGGCGGGTGTCTTGGCGCCGGTGGCCGCGGCGCTCGGCGACCGGTACCGACGCGAGCGGCTCGTGACGTTCGGCTACGCGACGCAGGCGGGCGTCGTCGGCGCCACCGCGGTCGCGATGGTGCTCGAGCTCGCGGCGCCCGCCGTCTACGCGATGGCGGCGGTGTCGATGGCATCCCTCACCACCGGGCGACCCGGGCACCACTCACTCCTGCCGAGTCTCGCGCGGACGCCGGAAGAGCTCACCGCGGCCAACTCCGTGTCGTCGCTCGCGGAGGGGATCGGCGGATCGGTCGGCACCCTCGTGGTGGCGGCGCTGCTGTCGACCGCGGGTGTCGGCTCCGTCTACGCCGCTATGGCGGGCGCCTTGGTGCTCGCGTCGCTCCTCGTCGCGCGGGTGCGTTCCGAGCACGAGCCGCCGGCCTCGAGGAGGGTTCCGGCCCTGGGCGATCGGCATCGACGCCTTCAGAGGCCTCGCCGCGATCGCCCGCGCGCCCGGCCCGCGTTTGCTCATCGGGCTCGCCGGCGTGCTCACCGTGAGCTGGGGCCTCTATGACGTGCTGCTCGTGACGTTCGCGATCGACGCGTTGGGGATCGGCGAATCGGGCGTGGGTGTGCTGTATACCTCGATGGGCGTCGGCGCCCTGCTCGGCGCGGCCGTCTCCGTCGCGCTCGTCGGGCGACGGTCGCTCCTGGCGCCCCTCCTGTTCGCGACGGTCGTGTACGGGGCGTCGATCGCGGCCACCGGCGCGTCCGAAGCGATCGCGACGGCACTCGTCGCCGTCTTCGTCGCGGCCGCCGGGCTGACGCTCCTCGACGTGACGGGCCGCACGCTCCTGCAGCGCGTCGTCGACGATGCCCTCCTCACACGCGTCTTCGGCGCGGTCGAGGCGATGTGGATGGCGGGGGTGGGCGTGGGGTCCGCGCTCTCCGCGATCCTCGTGAGCGCCTTCGGGCTCACGACGGCCTTCGTCGTGGCGGGCGCCGCGTTGCCGATCCTCACCGTGGTGGCGCTCCGCGCGCTCCGCAAGGTCGACCGGGAGGCCGTCGTGCCCGAGCGACAGCTCGCGCTCCTGCGGACGATCGACGATGTTCGCGCCGCTCCCGCGGACCGACTGGATCGCGTCGCCAAGCAGCTCGACCGCTTCGTGATCCCCCGCGAACGACGTCGTCGTCCGCCAGGGTGACGTGGGCGACCCTTCTACGTGTGGACGAGGGGACGTTCGAGGTCGAGCGCGACGGCGGGCCATCGCCACCCTCGGCGAGGGCGACCATTTCGGCGAGATCGCGCTGCTGCACGACGTGCCGAGGACCGCGACGGTCCGCGCCGCCACGGACGGCGCCGTCTGGGCGCTCGACCAAGAGCCGTTCCTCGCGACGATCACCGGGATGCCGCAGGCCGCGAGCGCTGCTCACGCGGTGTCGGCCGAGCGGCTCCGCGTCGCCGGATCGGCCCCGTAGGGCCCATCGCCTCGAGCTGGCGTCGACCTGGCCGCGGACGAGCCTTAGATCGGGCGGGTCAGGCGCTCAGCGCGAGCCAGAGCTGGAAGACGCTCCGGTAGATCGGGTCGCCGCCGAGCGTCGCGGTCGGTTCGGTCGGACGCGCCTTCAGCGCGCCGACGCACGTGAGGAACGGCGCTTGGTCGATGGCGCGCGATCGAGCTCGTGGAGCAGTTCCGCGGCGTCGGCGTCGCCGCCGGCCGCGAGCCGCTCGAGCCGGAACGCGGACATCGGCCGGCCACGTGCTTCACGACGCGGTTCTCGTGCACGTCCTCGACGAGCATCCGTCGCGCATCGAACACGTGGAGCAGCCGGCCGTGCTCGTCGAGGTTCCCCGGCCGGCGCCAGCTGCGGATCAGCTCGCGCGGTTCCGGGTGGCGGGCGAGGTCGCCGGTCGTCCATTGCTCGACGCCGGATCAGCACCTTCTTGTGCGGAACGCTGGAGCCGGGGCAGCACGTCGACGAGCCCGGGATGGTGCCCGTCGCCGCGGACGGCCGACGCGGAGGGCGTCGAGCTCGGCAGACGACGGCGAGCTCGCCGGGCGGAGGCCGGTCCCGATCGGGCGCCGAGAAGCCGGAGGAAGCCGGATCAGAAGCCGGATCAGAAGAAGGACGCGTAGCCATGGATGCGGTACTCCGCCCGCATCTCCTCGGCCTTGGCGCTGCGACAGCGGGATAGCCCTCGCCGATCGCCGCCGAGGAACGCCTCGAGCGCCTCGTCGAGCCGTTGGTCGGCGCCGCGCACGCGCGGCAAGTACCTTCTGCACGAACTGCTCGTCGAGCGCGACCTCCCACGGCGTGCCCAGCTCGCGCGCCGCGACGACGTAATGGTGCATCTCGTCGAGCACCCGGAACCCGAACGGCGCGAGCGGGCTTCAGCGCGTCCCACACGCGGAGGACGTCCTCGCGGTACGGCTCGCCGTCGAGGAATCGCAAGGACGTAGTCGCGCTGGAGCGGAAGCTCGATCAGCTGCGCCCGGTCGTAGACCTTGTCGGCGAAGCCGTGGGTCGTCTCGTCGACGTTCACCGTGCCGGCGAACTTCAGGTTCGGCGCGAGCTCGACGGTGTGCCCGGGCGCGAGGTCGAGCCGAGCGACGCCTTCGCGCGAGCGGATCTCCATCGCCGACAGGAACCGCGAGAAGTAGTGCTCGACCCGCGCGAGGTTCATCTCGTCGAGGATCACGTGGAACTCGCGCGACGATCCGGCCGGCCATGTTCGCGGAATCCCACTCGCGGGCGGCCTCCTGCACGAACTCGCTGAACGGCGTGTGGTGGTAGAAGCCGTCGAGCGGCGACAGGTAGCCGAGCAGGTCTTCGTTCGAGGACCAGCTCGGGTCGACGGCGACCATCTTCACGCGAGCGCCGGCGGCCTCGGCGTAGGCCTGGGCGAGCCAGGTCTTGCCGGTCCCGCTCGGGCCGGAGAGGATCACGAAGCCGCGGGTCGACATCGCGAGGTGGTAGCGGCGGATCACGTCGTCGCCGATCAGGAACGTGGGCTGCGCATGGCGGAACCGCGACACGAGGGACGTGAATCCCCCTGCGTCGGGAAGCGAGACGTTGCGCAACGCCGTTTCCTGCACAGATACCTCCACGGAGCGTCGGGGGGAGACTCCTGTCCCTTCTGGCCCACAAGAGCCTCGGCGCGTATGGCTCCTGACTGTAGCAGTCGTGGGAAACCCCTGGCCAGACCCAATATGTGGTGTTTCGGGCCTGCGGCTCGCGGGAGCTCCCCTGGCCCCCGCGAGCGGCCCGATGTCGCATCATGGGGTGGTGGAACGCCTGGACGTGTTCGTGATCGGCGGCGGCGGAACGGGTTCGGAGATCGCCTTCCGGCTGGGTCGCCACGGCCTCCGAGTGGCGATCGCGGAGCGGGACCGACTCGGGGGCGAATGCAACCACTGGGGCTGTGTGCCAACCAAGGTGATGCTCCGAAGTGCCAAGATCGCCGCCCTCGCTCGCGACGCCGGCCGGTTCGGCGTGCGGATCCCCTCGGTCGGGATCGACCTTCCCGCGATCCAGCGGCGAGCCCGGGACGTGATCAACGCGCAGTCGGGCGACGGCGCGGTCCCCTTCGAGCGGATCGGCGTGACGGTGTACCAGCAGGACGCGCGCCTGGTCGGCCCCCGTCGCCTCGAGCTCGCGGACGGAACGCAGATCGAGGCCGAGCGGGTCGTGCTCGCGACCGGGAGCGAAGCGACGCTGCCGCCGGTCGACGGGCTGTCGAACGGCCCGTACTGGACGAACCGCGAGGCGATCTGGGAGCCGACCGAGCCGCCGGGCTCGTTGGCGATCCTCGGCGCCGGCGCGATCGGGATCGAGTTCGCGCAGATCTATTCGCGGCTGGGGACGGACGTGATCCTCCTCGAAGCCTTGCCACACATCGCTCCGAACGAGGACGAGGACGTCTCGCGTGAGATCGCCGCCGCGCTCGCCGAGGAGGGCGTCGACGTGCGAGCGGACACGGCGGTGACGCGCGTCGCCCATGCCGACGGCACGTGGACGCTCGCGCTCGACGGTGGCGATGAGGTCCGAGCTGATCGCGTCCTCGTCGCGACCGGTCGCACGCCCGTGTTCGACGGGCAGGACCTCGAGGCGGTCGGCGTCGAGCTCGACGAGCGGCGTCGCCCGGTGCTGTCGGAGACGTTGCGGACGACGGCCGACGGGATCTGGGTCGCCGGCGACGCGACCGGCGAGCTGCTGTTCACGCATGTCGGGACGTACGAGGCGGGGATCGTCGTCGACGACGTGCTCGGTCGCCCGCACCCCAAGGATTACCGCGTCGTCCCGCGGGTCACCTACAGCGACCCCGAGATCGCGAGCGTCGGTCTCACCGAGCAGCAGGCGATTGACGAAGGCCGCGACGTCGCGGCCGTGTCGCTCACGATGCGCGAGAACGAGCGAGCGCACATCGAGGGCAGCACCCACGGCGTGGTGAAGCTCGTGGCGGACCGCTCGACCGGTGAGCTGCTCGGCGGGCACGTCGTCGCCGAGGAGGCCGGCGCGATGATCCACCAGATCGTGACGGCGATGACGTGGCAGGTGCCGGCCCGCGCCCTCGGCGACGCGATCCACGCCTACCCGACGCTGAGCGAGTCGGTGAAGGGAGCGTTCGAGCAGCTCGCTGACCGCCTCGAGTGACCGAGCTGCTCAGCTGGCGCCCGTGCTGTCGAGCGCGGCGAGCAGGCGCCGCGCCGGCCCCTTGATCCCGTTCGCGTCCGCGAACTCGAGCAACGCCTCGTCGTCACGGTCACCGGCCCATACGCTGAGTGGGGAGGCGACGTGGACCGGCACGAGCTCCCGCATCTTCGCGATGTAGTCGGCCGACTCGACCAGGCGTGCGCGGAGCGCGGGCTTGCCCTTCAGGGGGCCGGGCCGGGGCGCTATCTCCCCGGCTGCGTCGGCCAGGAGCTCATCGAGCGAGGGATAGGCGACGATCAGCGCGCGAGCCGTCTTCTCGCCGACACCGCGGACTCCGGGTAATCCGTCGCTCGGATCGCCGCGCAGGATCGCGAAGTCCGCGTAGCTCGAGGCCGGGACGCCGTACTTGGCCTCGACGCCGGCCTCGTCGAGCTCGAGGAGGTCGGTGACCCCGCGCACCGTGAAGAGGAGCTTCACCGCCGGGTCGCGGACGAGCTGGATCAGGTCGCGGTCGCCGCTCACGATCTCGATGCGGTCCTCGTCTCGCGCCTCCACGCAGAACGCGCCGATCGCGTCCTCGGCCTCCCAGCCCTCGCTCTGGGCCTGGAGCATGCCGGTGCGGTCGAGTACCTCGTGGAGCAGCTCGAACTGAGGCGGGAGGTCCTCGGGGTCGGGCAGCCGGTTCCCCTTGTAGTCCGGATAGATGTCGGTGCGTCGCACGGGTCGCCAGTCGTGGTCGTACACGTGCACGAGCTCGTCGGGCCGGCGGTTCACGAGCAGGCGCACGACCATGTCGAGGTAGCCGTGCACGGCGCCGACGTTCCGGCCGTCGGGAGAGCGGACCGAGTCGCGGAGCGCGAAGTAGGAGCGGTACGCGAGGCTCGACACGTCCAAGAGGATCCTGTGCGACACGCAGGGGAGCGTAGCGCCTCGACCCGCACCTGCTCGGGGGGTTCCGCGACGCCGTATGGTGCACGTTAACCGACCAGAGGAGGCACCCTGACACCGGATGCGGATCAGCTTCGTCGTTTCGCGGAGGACTACACCGCGGCCTGGTGCAGCATGGACCCGGCGGCCGTGGCCGCACACTACGGACAGGATGGCTCGCTCACGATCAACGGCGGGGCGCCCGCGGTCGGACGCGACGCACTGACGGCGGTTGCCGCGAGCTTCTACGAGGCCCTGCCGGACATGCAGGTCTTCTTTCGCGATCTCGTGGTGAATGGAGATCGGATCGAGTACCACTGGACCTTCACCGGCACGAACACCGGCCCCGGCGGCACCGGCAACGCCGTGCGAATGGATGGCTTCGAGTCATGGACGATCGACGAGGATGGCCTCATCGCCAACTCAATCGGGAGCTACGACGCCGAGGAGTACGCGCGCCAGTTGGCCGAGGGCGTGTAACTGGTCCCGAACGCGCGGGCGGTACATGCGCGACAGTTCGACACGTCCAAGAGGAGTCGATGGGTCATCTAGCGGGCCGTCCCTCCATCGCTACTCCTGACCGAGCACATCGCCGAGGACGCCAACAAGCTCATCGTCCGAGAACGTCACGAGAACCTCCACATGTCGTCGAAGACCCTAAGATGGCGTCGACCGCCAACATCGAACGCACAGCCTCATGACTCGATGCCTGGGACAGCTTCGTTCGGCGCCCCACGGGTCGCGGAGGCGAGCGTGCGTGGTCGGTTCCTCTCGGCCCCGACCACGATCCCCCGTCACGCTCTCCTCAGCGCGTCGGCCCGGGTCGCTGCCGCGACCCGGGCCGCCCCCTCGCGTCTGGCCACGGTCGGCCCTTAGTGGCCGTTGCCGTTGCCGTTGCCGCCGGCGTTGCCGTGCCCGACGCCGTTCCCGCCCCCGTGGGAGACGTCGGGTCCATGGCCATTCCCGTTGCCGTGTTCGCCGGCGGCCTTCGCGGCGGCGCGCTCGGCCTTCGCGGCCTCCCGTGCCTCCGCCCGGGCGGCTTTCTCGGCTTCGTGAGCCTCGTGCCGCACCTGGTTGTCGTGCAGGCGATCGAGGGCGATGACCAGCCCCGGCGCCTGCGGGTTCTTGACGCAGTTGGCGAGGACGTGGGCGATCGCGTTGTCGAGGCCCGTGAGCTTCTCCTCGACGTCGTCGGTCCCCTCCGTCTCGTCGGTGGTATCGCCGTCATCGAGCTCGAATCCGGCCGCGGTGGCGCACTCGAGGACTCGCTCGGGGTCGGGCTCGTCTGACGGCGTCTCCTCGGCGGGCTCTTCCTCGCCGTCCTCGCCTTCGTCGATCGGCTCCTCTGCGCAAGGGTCGTCTTCACCCTCGGCCGGCTCCTCCGTCGGCTCGTCGATCGGGTCGTCCAGGACGTCGTCGCCTTCCGCGGCAGGCTCTTCGCCCTCGACCGGCTCTTCGCCCTCGACCGGCTCCTCGCCCTCCACCGGGTCATCCACCGGCTCGCAGACCGGTGACGGCGAGACGACGGGATCGTCCTCGGCCGTATCTGTGACGGCGCCGACCGCCCCAAGGGCGACCGAGGCGGTCAACAAGACGACGAGGATGGCGAGGAGTCCGGACAGGCGTGCACGACGGGTTTCCATACCCGCTGTATCGACCGATACCCCTCTGGTTCTTGAGGACTAGTTATCGGTCGACAGGGCGATCGCTCCGGCGCTCGAGCCGGCGTCCTCGGGCAGGACCTCCGCGGCGACGATGTTGGCTTCGGCGCCGGAGTTCCCGCTGACCCTTCCCTCGTCGACGCCGTCGGCGACGCGACCCCGCTCGCGGTCGTAGACGGGCAGGCCGGCGGGGTTGCGGCCGTCGAACCATGCTCGCGCGTCCGCGGCGAGCGACGTCCACCCCCGCTCGCCGGTCGCGGCCGCCAGCCGATCGCACACGAACACGCAGCTCGCGACGTCGTACGGCGAGGTCCCGGGGGCCGGGAACCCGGCCTCGATCGCGGGTACGACGACCGCACGAGCGCTCGCGGCAGCGATCTCGAGCCATGCCGGCTCCTCGAGGGCGACGGCGGCATCGGCGAGCACGCCCTCCTGGATGTGGGCCCAGAGGTGAGGGGTGCCGTCCTCGTACGCAGAGTTCTTCAGCACGTCGCCTTCGCGGCACGTAACGATCTCCTCGCACCAAGTGCGAACCGTCGCGCGGTCCATCTCGGGCCTGCCGGCTCCGAGGAGGCGGACCCCCGCTCGCACGTGGATGGCCCGAACATCTGGGGGCGACGGCTTCGCCACCGCATGCGCCAACCCACGAGCCAGCGCTTCGGCCACGCGGGGGTCGTCGAACGTGAGCGCGGCACACGCGACCGCCGCGACCGCGCGCGCCTGCCAGAAGTTCTCACCGATCCGCGACGTGATGCCGTCGCGGTTCTTCTCGCCGTTCCAGTCGCGGACGAAGTTGAGCCAGCGGCCGTCGGGTTCCTGCATCCAGAGAACGAAGTCGAGCGTCCCTCGCGCCCATCGCTCGACCTGTGGCAGATGCGTTCGCTCCCACACGTCGCAGAGCACCTCGAGGAGCCGAGAGGTGTCGTCGACGCAGGCGACGCCCTCGAACCCGGACTCCTTCGCCGTGATCGTGCGGTCGGCGGCGTTCGCGTACACGGCGACGGCGAGCGCGTTCGGACCCGCCACCGGCAGGGGGAAGGTGAGTCGGGCCAGCTGTCTCAGCACGGAACGAGCGCGTCGCGGATCTCGTCGAGCTCGACATCGGCGGCGCACGTCACGCTGTCGGCCGCGCCGTAGTAGATCCGGATGCGTCCGGGCGAGAGCTCGGCGTGCCCGCTCGGGAACACCACGTCGTGCATGAACCCGTCCCGCTCGTACGGCATCTCGGGCACCATGAGCGGCTTCGTCGTGCGCGCGAGCACCTTCGACGGGTCGCCGACGTCGAGGAGCACCGCGCCCATGCCGTAGCGGTTGCCCCGGTCGGCGCCGTGGTAGAGCTCGAGCCAGCCGTCGTCGACCTTGATCGGCGTGAGGCTGGCGCCGACGCGCATCTCCTCCCACGAGCTCGGACGGGGGAGCAGCAGCGGCCGGTGGTTACCCCAGTGCACGAGGTCCTCGCTGTCGGCGAGCCAGATCCCGAGGATCCGCCCGAACGAACCCGGCATCGGCCGGGTGAACGCCATGTACGTGCCGCCGATCTTCTCGGGGAAGAGCACGACGTCCTTCTGATCGGGATGCAGCATCGTCCCGTGGCGCTCGAACGTGCGGAAGTCCGTCGTCGTGAGCCGATTCGTGACGATGCCGAGGCGGCTCGCCGCGACGTACGTGATGTGGAAGACCCCGTCGATCTCGGTGATCCGCGGATCCTCCACCCCGTACTCCTCGAGCTGTGACGCCGGTTCGATCGTCGGTTCGGGATCGAACTCGAACGTCACGCCGTCGCGACTGCGCGCGGCACGCAGATGCGAGATGTGCGACAAGTAGTCGGTGAATTCCTGCGTCCCGGGCGCGAAGCCTCCCGCCGAGGAGCGCACCCGCACCGTCCGTGGGTCGGTGAGGTCGATCCCGGGGAGATCGCTCGACACGTAGCCGATCACGATCCCCGGAGGCTTCGCGTCGGCGTCGAAGAACGCGAGCCCGACGAGCCGGTCGGGCGCCAGGCCCGAGGGCATCGGCACGAGTCGTGGCTCCGGGCCGGACAGGTCGGCCATGCGCGCATCTTGCGGCGGCTCGGCGTCACGCCGCGGCCGCTCGACCACGCGAACGAGCAAGACGGTCTCGTCCCCGACCTTCGCGACCCCTGGGTTGATCGTGCCGATCACCTCGAAGCCGGGTTGCGACGGCACGACGTCGGCGGGTCGGATCAAGGGGTTCTCGGCGAGGCGGTGGTCCTTCGAGATCGACGCTCGCTCGCCCCGGCGTTCCTTCGGCTTCGGGGCGACATCGTCGACGAGCTCGGCCATCACTTCGAGCAGGCGCGCGCCGGCGCGGGGCCACGTCGCTTGGTGGGAGTACTTGTACGCGCGTCGCTCGAGCTTCGCCTTGAGCTTCGGATCGTCGAGCACGCGGTTGATCGCGTCGGCCATCTGCTCCGCAGAGCGGAAGTCCACGAGGATCCCGCGGTCGTCGGCGAGCGCCTCCTTCGCGTGCAGGTACGGCGTCGAGATCACGGCCTTGCCGGCCCCGAGAGCGTAGCTGAGCGTGCCGCTCGTGATCTGGTTCGGGTCGAGGTACGGCGTCACGTAGACGTCGCTCGCGAGCAGGTACTCGATGACGTCCTTCTGCTCGATGTACTGGTTCACGAACACGACGTGGTCGCTGAGGTCGAGCTCCTCGACAAGCATGATGAGGCGGTTGCGGTATTCCTCGCCCCGCTGCTTCAGCAGCTCGGGATGCGTCTGACCAGCGATCAGGTAGAGCGCGTCGGGGTGACGCGCGACGACCGCAGGCATGGCTTCGATCACGTATTCGAGCCCCTTGCCGGGACCGACGAGGCCGAAGGTCGAGACGATCTGGCGGTGATCGAGGCCCAGCTTGGCCTTGAGGCGCCGACGGCCCTTCGGCTCGATGTGCGGCATGCCGTGCGGGATCACCGTCGGCGTCGCCTGCACCTCGTAGACCTCGCTCTGGAGGATCCCGACGGCGGTCTTCGCCATCACGACGAGGCCGTGGGCGGCGCCGGCGATGCTCCGCACGGCGTCGCGCACCGCCGGGCTCGGCTCCGGCAGGACCGTGTGCATCGTGACGATCGAAGGCTTCTCGAGCGCCTCGAGGAATGGCGTCAGATGATCGTCGTAGGTCCCCTCGATCCAGTGGTCGCCGACGAACCCGCCGCCTTTCCAGAGGCCGAAGAGCCCGAACTCGTGCTGGACGCACACGATGTCGGCGTTCGACCCGTTGATGGCCTCGGCCGCCGCGACGTAGCCGTCGGCGCTGCCCTGACGGATCCGCCACCGGACCTCCGAACCGTAGGCGCGCACGGAGTTCCGCTCGTCGATCGCGGCCACGCGGCTGATCGTCCGAGGCTCGGCCTCGCGGATCGCGCCCATCAGGTCGTTCGTGAAGGTCGCGATGCCGCAGCGCCGGGGCGGATAGGTGGAGACGAAGGCGACGCGCACGAGGTCAAGGGTACCCGCGGGCGGGTGTCTACCGGCCGGCGATCGAGCCCACGTCGGCCCGCGGGCCGAAGCTCGGCGCCCGGTTCCCGCCCGTCTCGAGGAGGCGTTGGACGCGGCCGCGGTGGCCGCGGTAGGGCTCGAGCAGCTCGAGCATCCGCTCGTCGCTCGCGCGTGGTTCGCCGGCGAGGGCCCACGCGACGAGGTTCGGCAGGTGGAAGTCCCCGACCGAGACGGCATCGGCGTCGCCGAGCGCCAGCCGGGCCACCTCGGCGACCGTCCAGGGTCCGATGCCCGGGAACGCGCCGAGCGTGGCCTTCGCGTCGGCGAGCGATCCCTCGGCGAGCCGCTCGATCCTCGACGCTCTCTCGCAGATGCCGCGTACGACGTCGGCGCGCCGGCGCTCGAGCTCGGCCTGATGGAACGCGAAGGAGGGGAGGGCGGCGAGGCGCACCGGATCGGGCGGGAGCCACAACCCCGCGTCGCCGGGCGCCGGCTCGGAGGTCATCCGCACGAGCGTGCGCCAGGCGCGACGAGCTCGCACGCCCGTCACCTTCTGCTCGCAGATCGCCGCGACGAGCGCGGGCAGGAGCTCGCCGGTCCGGGTGAGCCGCACGCCGCGGTGCCGGCGCCACGCGTCGATCACGGCCCGGTGTCGCGGGACGAAGCCGCTCGCGTCATCGAGCGCCCCGATCACCCCAGGTGCGCGCTCGAGGGCGGCATCGGCGCCGGCGCCCCATGCCTCGGCGACGACGAGCGCATGCCCTCGTTGCTCGAAACGCACCGTGGCGGGACCGTCGGAGTTGCGTGAGGCTCGCCACGCGACCCGGCCGTCGACGCGGAGCACCGGGTCGCCGGTGCCCCGTCGCAGTGGGAAGAGCGTGCGTGCGAGGTCGAGCGGTCCGTCGAGCTCGATCGTTCGGGTCGGCATGGGCGCGGTCAGCCTACGGTCCGCGAGGCATGGGCGGTCCATGCAGCGAGCGTTACGAGATGGGGCGCCACGAGGGCCGCACCGACATGTCGAGCTCCGGGAGCCCGGCAACGGTGCCGTGGCGGAAGGTCTGCATCCCGCTTCCGTCGGCATCGACGAAGACGATCTCCGTGCCGGTCCAGACGAGCTTCGAACCATCGGGCGACCAACCGAACGCCTCGGTGGCGAAGAGGCAACACTCCATATGAGCAACCTTGACCGCGTCGGAGCCGTCGCCATCGGCGATCCACAGGCCCGTGGCCGAGGGCGTGCCAGCGGGCTTCCCCGAGCTCTCCTCCATGCGCAGGTAGGCGAGCCGCGTTCCGTCGGGCGACCACGCCGGGTGGAAGATCGGGTGCTCCCCGCTCTCGTCGGCGATCAGCTCGTTGGGTTCGGATCCGTCCGATGCCATGCTCATGATGAACGCTCGGTCGGCCGACGTGTAGGCGATCCTGCCCGCGGGCGACCAGGAGGGGTCGAAGCCGCCGTCGTCGGTGAGCTGGACCGGGTTCGAGCCGTCGGCGCCGATCACGTGGATCCCGCCGGGGCCCGCGTACACGATCGAGCGCCCATCGGGGGACCAGTCGGTGGTCTGCCATCCGAAGCCCGGGTGTTCGCAGTCCGCCAGATCCGTCATCGTGGCGCTGTCCACATCGAGGATCTGCAACCGGCAGGGGATGATCGACTGCGGGAGCGGCTCCACCACGGTGATCGCGATCTGCTCGGCGCCGGGAGACCAATCCAAGGACCCGATCTTCCACCCGGCGTCGGCGACGTTCCTCGCCAGCACGATCGGCGTCGAGAGATCCGGACCCTCCATCAGGATGTCGTTGCGAGCCACCCACGTCATCGGCCCGTTGCCGGCCAACGGCCGGACGGGCGCGACCGTGCGGTCACCCTGCACCGGGCCCGTCGGTCCCGCGGACCAGAGGACGCTCGTGCCGACCCACCCGGTGACGATCCCGAACACGGCCGCGCCGACGATCCCCGCCGAGATCCGATGGTTGCGCGCGCGTCGATCCCTACGCCCGCGCAGGTCCTCGAACGTGGTCGACGGCTGTCCGGCGGCGTTCATGTCCCGCACGATCGCGGTTCGAAGATCATCCATCGGTCGCCTCCTCCCTCGTCGACAACGCCGCGCGTGCTTGATGGTGGAGCGCCCGCACCGTCGATCCCTTGATGCCGAGGAACGCACCCGCTTCCTCGGCGGAGTACCCGAGCCCCTCGGTCAGCACCAGCGCTGCACGCTGCCGGGGAGCCAACGTGCCGAGCACCTGATCGGTCACCGACCGTGCCTCAACGGCGTCCAGCTCGTCGCGTCGGGGCGGGGGCCGGGACGCCCGCGTGAGCGACAACCTCGTCCGCCGGTACCGATCGCGGAACGCGTTCATGGCGGTCCGGTGGAGGTAGCCGGCCGGGTCCTGGAGGCTCTCCACCCGCTCCCAGCGCTCCCACACGCGGAGGAAGGCTTCCTGTGAGATGTCTTCGGCCTCGGATCTGCTGCGCGTGATCACGACGAGCGCCTGGAACAACCGCGCGCGCTCGGCGTCGAAGAAGCGCTCGAACGTAAGGCCGGTATCCCCGGTCTTCGCCTGGAGGGGCACGCCCTTCTCGGTCTCAGCGAACTCACTCATCGGAAGTTCCAACGAGCGGGCAGGTCGAAGTGTGTAGTACTCGTCACGACCCGAGGCGGGCCTGTGCAACGGCACTTCGGGCCGGAGCTTCAATCCTTCGAGATGCTTCGCGCGAGGTCGCGCATCGAGACGATGCCAACGAGCGTCTCGTTCTCGATCACAGGGAGATGTCGGAACCCGCCGTCGAGCATCCGGTCCATCGCTTCACCCGCGGTGGCGTCCGGGCCGATCGTTAGCGGATCGAAGGTCATGCTCTTCGACATCGGGGAAACCCGTGCGGGGTCGGCGTGCATCTGACCGAACGCCCGAACGACGTCTCGTTCCGTGAAGATGCCCACCAGCGCGCCGTTCTCCAGCACGAGGACCGAGCCTACCCGCGCTTTCGACATGGCCCTCACGGCCTCGACCATCATCGTCGACGGCTCCGCCGTGATCAGATCGGTGCTCATGACCTCGCGAACGGTCGTCATCGAGCCCCCTGGGGTCGTCTCAGCCGCCATCCTAGGACGAAGGAAGCCGGCCCGCTCGGGCTTGCTGCGGCGCGTCAGGACGTGGGCGGGATCTGGATGACGCGACCGTCGTGTTCGCCGTAGTCCCACACATCGATGGCCGGCGGTTCCACGCCGATCGTCGTGAGGGCCGTGCAGATCTGGCTCCGATGATCGGTGCCGTGGTGCAGCACTTGTGCGAGTCGGATGCCCATCGGGGCGTGGGTCTCGGACCCGTCGTCGCGCCGCCGCACGACGACCGCGTTCGGATCAGGGTCGTCTCGCAGGAGCCGCGCCCAGGCGGCTCCGTGGCTCGCCATCGCCTCCCGGAGCGCCGAAAGGTCCATGTGATCTTCGTCGATGACGGGGATGCGCTCACCACTCGTGACGAACAGGTACGCGGAGTCGGACCCGACGAGGTGGCGCTGCGTCTCGAGGATCGAGCCGTAAGTTCCGGGGACGACGGTCTCCAATTGCTGGGGGTCGACCGCGAGGCACGCATCGATCAACCGGAGCGTGGCCCACACGTGGTGAGCGAACGCATCCTCCAGCGACGAGCCGCGCATCGACGCAACGGTAGCAGCCGGGAATCCCTCTCGTGCTCCCGCTCGATTGCCCGGATGCTGCCATGCGAAGGCACATGGAGGAGGCCCCGTCCGCCCGGATGTGCGGTGCTCGCGCGCCGCGGTGGATCATCCCCGCCTAGGCTGGATGCGGTGCCGACCGTCTACGACCTGACCCGAGAGCAGCTCACCGATCGCCTCGTCGAGTGGGGGGAGCCGGCCTTCCGGGGAAAGCAGCTCTGGACGCAGTTGTGGAAGCGCGGGGCGACCTACGAGCAGATGTCGGACGTGTCGCCGGCGCTCCGGGAGCGGCTCGCCGCGGACCTGCCCCTCGGGGTCGAGGTCCTGGAAGAACGCACGGCCGACCGCGGTTCGACCCGCAAGGTGTTGCTTCGCCTCGGTGGCAAGCACGTGATCGAGACCGTGCTCATGGGCTACCGCGACCGGGTCACGGTCTGCGTGTCGTCGCAGTCGGGGTGCGCGATGGGGTGCACGTTCTGCGCCACCGGACAGATGGGCCTGAAGAGCAACCTGACGGCGGGAGAGATCGCGGCGCAAGTCGTGTGGGCACGCCGGGAAGCGCCGCGCCTCCCGGCCAGCACTCCGCAGCGTCTCTCGAACGTCGTGTTCATGGGCATGGGCGAGCCTCTTGCCAATGAGCGGCACGTGTTTGCGGCGATCGCTCGCCTCACCGACCCGCAGGCGTTCGGCCTGGGCGCGCGCCACGTGACGGTCTCGACGGTCGGGCTCGTGCCCGGCATCCGGCATCTGACCACCGAGCACCCGCAGGTCGGTCTCGCGGTGAGTCTCCACGCCGCGACCGATGAGCTGCGCTCGCAGCTGGTGCCTCCGAACGACCTGTACCCCCTTGCGGCGCTCGAGGAGGCGATGGCCGGGTGGCGGTCGGCTACGCACCGACGACCCTCGATCGAATGGGCGATGATCGACCGGGTGAACGACACCGAAGAGCAGGCGGCTCTGCTGGCGCCGATCGCACGGCGGCTGGGCGCCCACGTCAACCTGATCCCGCTCAACCCGACGCCCGGCTATCCGGTGGTGGGGTCTTCGCGGACGCGGATCCGCCGTTTCGTCGGTGTGCTCCAGCGCGCGAAGGTCAACGTGACGGTCCGCGACACACGCGGTCGTACGATCGACGCCGCGTGTGGCCAGCTCGCTCTCAGCGTAGGGGATCGGTGAGCCGCTCCGGTCCAGCGGGTTCCTACGCAGAAAGAACGATGCGTGGCGAACATGTGTCGAACCGGTGACAAGCCGTTGACGCGTCTCTCAACGCTGCTACGGTGACCGAGCAACGCCGACCGGACGAACCGGAGGCCGCGACGGAGTTTCCGCCGCGGCCTTTCGCGTTCTCGGAGACGTCGCACGCGACGGTTGGAGCAGAGCGGCCGGGAGGGTCGCGGACGCGACACGACGACGGAGGTGAGGGCCACATGCGGCATCTGTACGTGCTGTACCTTGCGATGCGCCCAGCGGAAGAGAGCCCCGTCCGGTGCTGCTCCGATGAGCCGCCCGCGGTGCACGGTCACGATCGACCGTCGACGACCGCGAGGCGCGCGCGCAAGCTCAGGGCTTCGGTCCCGGCGTCGATCCGGGTCCTGCGCCGTTCGCTGCGGCTCCCGGTCGGTGCGACCGGCGCCCGCAGCGCGACCCGGGTCGTGACGAGGGCCGGGCGCCACGTCGGCCATGTGCAGGAGGTCGCGATCGGGCTCGACTCGGGCCGGGCGCTCTACGCCGTCGCGACGCCCGGGCGCGCCGGCGATCGCGACGTGGTCTTCGTCCCCGACGACGCCATGCGGGTCGAAGGCGATCGCGCGGTCGTCGTCCTCGACGAGCGACGCCTCACGCCCGAACTCCGCGAGGTCCTCCTCGCGAGCTGACGTGGAGGCCGGCGGGGGCGACCGGAAACCCCCTCTTCCCCCCGTCGGCTTCCGCGCAACGTCCGATCGGGGCGTCGGCGACCCTCAGTCCTCGGGCTCGGGGGGGTCGAGCTTGCGCTGCTCGATGTAGCCGCGGAGCTCCTCGTCGACCGCGGGGTCGAGACCGGGGTCCTCGTAGCTCGCCAGGAGCGCCTTCCAGCGTTCGTTCGCGATCTGCTCGGTCGACTGGCGGCCCATCACGTCCCACGTCGAATAGTCGTTCGTCTGGAACAGCGCCGACATCGACAGCCACTCCTTGAAGTGCTCGCGGGTGTGCGGCGAGCCCAGCCAGAGTCCGCCGGGGCCGGTTTCGACGATCGCGTCGAACGCGAGCTCCTCGGCGGTGAACGAGATGCCGCGTCGCTGCAGCGCGAACTGCTCGAGCAGCTCGACGTCGAGCGCGAACTTCTCGAACGAGGCGGTGAGGCCGCCCTCGAGCCAGCCGGCGGCGTGCAGCACCACGTCGGTGTTCGCGAGGAAGGTCGCCCAGAGCATCATCTGCGTCTCGGCCGCCGCTTGGGCGTCGACCGCGTTCGACGACGCGAGCCCGCCGCCTCCGCGGAACGGCAGCCCGTAGCGGCGCGAGAGCTGCGCGCCCGCCAGGACCGCGAGCACCGACTCCGGCGTGCCGAACGCCGGCGAGCCGGTCCGCATGTCGGTGACCGTGAAGAACGACCCGTACAGGCACGGCGCCCCCGGCCGGACGAGCTGCGCGAGCGCGACGCCGGACAGACACTCGGCCACCTGCTGGGCCAGGCCGCCCGCGAGGGAGACCGGTGAGGTCGCGCCGGCGAGCAGGAACGGCGTCACGACGATCGCCTGGTTCGCCTCGGCCCAGACCATGAGCGCGTCCGTCATGCGGAAGTCCCAGATCAGCGGGCTGTTCGGGTTGACGATGCCCATGAGCACGGTGTCGTCGCCGTACGATCCTCCACGGGCGATCGCGGCCATCCGCAGGCCGTCGCGGGCGCGCGGTCCGCTCGTGCCGTAGGTCGTGTACGGCTTGTCAGACCAGCGCAACGCCGAATATTCCATGTCCATGTGCCGCCACTCCACCGGAAGGTCGGTGGCCTCGGCGGCGCCGATCTGGACGCAGTTCAAGACGTCGGCGGCGTGGGTCAGCTTGATGAGCGCGTCGTGGTCGGCGATCGTGCCGCTGCGGCGGCCCTCGTCGAGATCGCTCGCGAACGGCGGGCCCCCCACGTTCATCAGGGCGGTGTCCCCGTCGGGACCCCCGATCGTCAGCGAACGCTCGGAGTTGCGCGCGTGCAGGCGGAACGACCGCGGCGTCTTCGCGACCTGCTCCATCACGAAGCCGCGGTCCCAGCGCACCCGGTCGCCATCGACCGCCTGTCCGGCTTCGGCGAGCAGCTTCTTCGCCTCTTCGTGCAAGACGTCGGTCCCGATCTCCTCGAGGATCCGCATGGCCTGCTCGTGCACGATGTCGAGCTGCTCGGGCGTCAGCACGTCGAGCGGTGCGTCACGATCGAACATCGGTCGTCTCCTCCGTCGGGTCGTTCATGAGCGGCACGAGCAGCTCTTCGAGCGGCCGGATGCCGAGGTCGTGGATCTCGAGCGGTCGCTCCATCCATGCGGCGATCTCGCGGGCTTTCGCCTCGCGCTCGTCGTCGGGATGCTGGCGCACGAACAAGATGCGTTCGATGTGCTGGAAATACGTGTCCTTGAGCCAGGGGAACCGGTCGAGGCCGAGGCCCTTGATGACCGCGCGCTCCCAGTTCAGCACGAGCCAGTCGGTGAGGAAATACAGACCGATCTCGTCCTCGGCCCGCGCGAAGAGCTCGCCGGCGTACCACTGGAAGCAGTGCACGCCCGCCGGCCGCACCGCGGGGTAGCGGGCGAGCACCTCGTCGAGGCGCCCGCCGGTGCCGCAGTCCCCGTACACGACGATCACGCGCTCGTAGTCCGGCAGGAGCTTCTTCAGCTTCTCCTCGACCGCGGGCGCGATCTCGAGGGGCGTCATGTGGAGGTCGCTCGAGATGCCGTGGACGTCGGCTTCCCATCCGTGCTTCTCGACGAGCGCGGCGGAATCGCGGGCGACGGCTCCGCAGGCGATCAACGCGATGCGCGCGCCGGTGCGGGTCATCCGGCGGGGTCCAAGACGCTCTCGAGGGACGGGAAAGCGAGGTTCCGGATGAAGCGGTCGTTGAAGTCGGCGGCGCCCGAGAGCTCCACGTACTCGACGTGGCTCGGCAGCTCGAACGCGACCTCCCGCTCCCGGAACGACATCAACGCCATCTTCGCGCCTTCGCTGGCCGTGTTGCCGACGGCCTTGATGCGCTCCACAGGCACCGGCGGCACGAGGCCGAGCACCCGCGCGCTCTGGGGATTGATGTAGGTGCCGAACGATCCGGCGAGCAAGACGTCGTCGAGGTCGGCGGCGACGACCCCGAGGTGATCCATCACGACCTCGATCCCGGTCGAGATCGCGCCCTTGGCCGACTGGAGCTCCCGCACGTCGAGCTGCGTGAGCACGATGCCTGGCGCGAGCTCGAACGCGCGGATGCCGCCCGTCTCGACGAGCCGTTCCGCGAGCGGATGCCCGACGGCGACGGCCTCGTCGCGACCGAGCAGCACACCGCGCTCGTCGAGCAGGCTCGCGAGGCGGAGCTGCGCCACGGCGTCGATCAGCCCCGATCCGCACAGCCCCCGCGGCAGCGCATCGTCGCCGCCGATCACCTGGAGCTCGACCGTGCCGCCGTTGAGCACGACGCCCTCGATCGCGCCCTCGGTGGCGCGCATCCCGTGCAGGATCTGGCCGCCCTCGAAGGCGGGGCCGGCCGGCGCCGCCGTCGCGGCGCTCCGCTCGGCGTTGCCGCACACGATCTCGCCGTTCGTGCCCACGTCGACGAGCAGGCGGCGCTCGACGTCGCGCGCGAGCCCGGTCGCGAGCACGTCGGCGACGATGTCGGCGCCGACGTAGGCGCCGATCGACGGGAACAGGGCGACGCGCCCGGCGGGATGGATCGCGAGGCCGAGGTCGCTCGCGCGCAGGTCCTGAGGCTCGAGGAACGCCGCGACGAACGGCGACACGGCGATCGATCGCGGATGCACCCCGAGCAGCAGGTGGAGCATCGTCGCGTTGCCGACGATGACCAGCTCGTAGATCTCGGAGGACTCTACGCCGGCCTCCACGCGCGCCTCCTGGAGGAGACCGTTCACCGTGGCGACGACCGCCTCGCGGAGGTTCGCGAGCCCATCGTCGACCTGCATCGCGTGGCCCATGCGCGCGATCACGTCGGCGCCGTAGGGTGCCTGCCGATTGATCGTGCTCGCGATGGCAGCGGCGGCGCCGCTCTTCAGGTCGAGCAACGTCGCGACGACGGTGGTCGTGCCCACGTCGATCGACACGCCGAACATCCGGCCGGTCGTGTCGCCGGCCTCGACGTCGACGAGGTGCTCGCCGACGACGGTCGCGGTGACCTGGGGCGGCTCGAGCTCGAAGGCGCGGGCGAGCGCCGGCAGGAGCGAGGGCTCGTGCGTGACCTCGAGCCCGTCGCCCGCGAGCTCATCCTTCACGCGTTGGAGGTGGCTCCGCGCGTCCTCGAGCGTGGGCATCGGAACCTCGAGCAGGTATTTCCTTACGTTCGGCTCGAGCAGGACGAAGCGGCCGACCCCCATCGTGGCGGCCCGCGGGGTGCGGAGCAGGCGGGGGACCTCGACGACCATGTCGCCGGCGATCGCGCACTGGCACGACAGGCGCCAGCCCTCATCGAGGTCGGCGTTCAGGTGGCGGTAGTCGGCGAGCGTGCGCTCGGCCTGTCCTTCGACGACCCGAACGCCGCACTTGCCGCACGTGCCGCGGCCACCGCAGGTCGAGTCGATCGGCAGACCCGCCCAGTGGGCCGCGTTGAAGACGGTCGTGCCTTCGGGGACGGTGGCGACCGTGCCGCTCGGCAGGTACGTGACCTGGAGCTTGCGCACGGTCTCAGCCTCCTTGGCCCGGCGGCGCCGGCGAGGTGGGGACCTGTGCGGCGGTCGTGGCGGGGTCGGAGGCTTGCTCCGCACGGTGATCGGCGATCCAGGCCGACCCGAACGCGTCGCGTCCGAGGAGCAGGTCGGCCGCCAAGATCGCCTTGCGCACGGCCCCGTGCAGCGGGTTCGTGATCGCGGCGTTCATGCCGGCCAGGACCGACATCGTCAGGAACGCCGCGTCGATCGCCTGACGCCTCGGCATGCCGAAGGAGATGTTCGAGGCGCCGCACGACACGTTCACGCCGAGCTCGTCGCGGATCAGCCGGACGGTCTCGAACATGGCCGTGGCGGCGTCGGGCGCCGCGCCGATCGGCATCGTGAGCGGGTCGATGATCACGTCTTCGCGGTCGATGCCGTGGTCGGCCGCCGCCTCGACGATCTTGCGTGCGGCGGCGAGCCGGATCATGCGGGTCCATCGAGATGCCGTCCTCGTCGTTCGCCATGCCGACCACGGCGGCGTCGAAGCGCTTGACGAGGGGGAGGAGGCGCTCGAGCGAGTGCCGCTCGGCGGTCACGGAATTGATCAACACCTTGCCCTCGGCGAGGGGCACGGCGGCCTCGAGCGCCTCCGGTGTCGATGAGTCGATGCACAGCGGCACGTCGACCACCTCGTGCACGGCCTTCACGACCGCCGACAGCATGGCCGACTCGTCGAACCCCGGCACACCGGCGTTCAGGTCGAGCACGCGAGCGCCCGCCGCGACCTGCGCGACGGCGTCGGCCTGCACGGTGGTCATGTCGCCGGCGACGATCTGGTCGGTGAGCTTGCGCGGCCGGTGGGGTTGATCCGTTCGCCGACGATCGCGAACGGGTGCTCGTCGCCGATCAGCACCTCGCCGCCGCGGCCCTCGAGCCGCGTGACGGCGACGGATGCCATCACGCGACCCTGATCGCCGGCGCCTGCGGCCCGGCGATGCGCTCATTGCGCCGCCCCGACGAGCTTCCTCGCGATCTCGACGGCCTCCGGAGCGTTGTTCGCATAGCCGTCGGCGCCGATCTTGTCGGCCCACTCCGGGGTGACCGGCGCGCCGCCGACCATGATCTTCACCTCACCGCGCAGGCCTTCGGCCACGAGCTTCTTGATCACCGTCTCCTGGTAGGGCACCGTCGTCGTGAGCAGGGCGGAGAGCCCGACGATCTGCGGCGCATGCTCGCGGATCGCGTCGATGATGCGTGTCGGCGTTCACGTCCTTGCCCAGGTCCATCACGTCGAAGCCGCTCGTTCGGAGCATCGCGCCGACCATGTTCTTGCCGAGGTCGTGCAGGTCGCCCTTCACGGTCGCGAGCACGACGAGGGTGTTCGCCTCGGCGTCGGGGTCACGGTTCGCGAGCAGGGCGGGCTCGACGATCGCGTTGCACTGTTTGAAGACCTCCGCGCTCGCGACGACCTCGGGCAGGAACACCTCGCCGCGCTTCCACATCTCGCCGAGGTCGAACATCGCGACCGCCATGCCCTCCTCGAGGACGGACGGTCGGGTCGACGCCGCCGTCGATCATGCGGGTCGTCGCGGCGAGCGCGAGGTCGCGGTCGGCGGCGATCAGCGCCCGCTTCAGGGTCTCGAGGTCTTCGTGCATCGAGCCCGATCCTCCTGCTCGGCGGTGACCTGAGGTCACGACGAAGCCGAACAGCGTCACGGTCGATGATAGGGAGCGCAGCTTGAGCGCGGAACGGAGCGGAGGCGTCCCGCGGTGACCGCAGGTCACATCTGACGTCGCGTGCGACGGCCGACGGCGACGCGGTCCAGCGCGGTCCTCGGGTGGCCCCCAGCGCCCCCGCCGGAGACCGGCACCGGGCGAAGCCGATCGGCGTCGTCGCCAGTCCGGACGTCATCGCCCTGCCCACCCGGGACCTCGTTGACCTCTTCGTCCGCCTCGACGGGGCCGTCGCTCGAAGCGATCGCCGAGCGCGGGCGCGTCGGTCTCGACGTGGAGCAAGGTGCCGCTGCGCAGCCGCCGGATCAGGTCGCGCGCGACCCAGAACGAGGACCGCGATCGCGACGGGGTGGCCGAACGGGAGGCTGATCGTCTCAGAGCGCGTCGGGGAGGCTGCGAGGACTCGGTGACGACCTGCGTCACGAAGAAGAACACCGACAGGACCCGCCATGCTCGCGCCGGGGCACCTTCGGGAAGCGACCACGCCAGCGGGAGGATCCACACGAGGTACCACGTGAACAGCACCGGCGACGGAAGGATCAGCACGAGCATGCCCCAGGCCCACGCGGCGGCGAGCGCGCGCGGCGTTCGCGCCTCGGGTCGGCGCCAGATCTCACGGGCGATGAAGACGATCCCGGTGGCGGACGCGCCGAACACCAGGAGGCGCGCCAGCACGCTGCCGGTGTCGGCGCCGCCGTCGCCGCCGAGGAAGCCTCCGACGCCGTCGAACACCTGGACCACCAGCTGGCCCGGCGCCATCCACGAGGAGTTGTCGGCGACGTCGAACAGGCCGAGGAGCGGGTTCGTCGTCTGGAGGAACGGGAACGCGAGCACGAGCCACACGAGGCCCGCGGCGCCGGCGTGCACGGCGACCTCGCGCAGGCGCCGCTTCGACGGCGCCGCCGCCGCGACGACGACGAGCAGGAGCAGCAACGGGATCGCGGCCGTCGCCTTGACCGAGACGGCGAGGCCGAGCGCGACGGCGGCGGCGAGCTTGCGTCCGGAGAACAGCGACGCGCCGGCGGCGGCGACGAACAAGGCGACGAGCATGTCGTTGTGCCCGCCGCCGACCACGTGGAACACGACGATCGGGTTGAGGCCGACGATGGCGGCCGCGAACACCGTCCGCTCCGGGCATCGCCCGCTGCACGGTGCGGGCGACGAGCCACGTCGTGCCCAGGCTCGCGATCATCGCGACCAGCTGGAAGCCGGTGATCAGGCTCGGGATGCTCTTCAAGGTGCCCGTGAGCAGCACGGAGACCCACGTGAACAACGGCCCGTACACCGACGGCGTGCTCCGCCATCCCGGCCAGGTCAGCTTGAACAGCGAGTTGAGGTTGTAGTCGCGGGGGGTGTCGACCCACGGGTTCCCCCCGTAGCTGGTCACGATCTTGCCGATGTACGCGTAGCTGTAGGCGTCGCGCGAGAACAGCAGCGGCAGCATGAGGACGACGATGTGGAACGCGACGGCCATGACCAGGACGTGCCGGAGCGTCAACCGGTTGTGCCACGTCTCGCGCAGGACCAGCAGGAACGCCAGCGCGGCGGCCGTCGTCGCGAGGATCCCGACGAGGAACAGGCCGGTCTGTCCGAGCCGATCGAGGCCGACCATGTCCGACACCAGCCGGAAGGGCCCTCCGGGTTCGAGCCCACGCGGGAGCACCGAGTGGAAGGGCGACCGAGGCGTGGCCGCGACGAGCGCGACGAACAACGTCGTGATGGCCGACGCCCACACCGCGCGCTTGGTGGGAGGCGCCAGCGGCAGGGGCCGCGCCGTCGCTGTCCGCATCTGCGACGGAGGGTACCCCAGGGTCGCTTTCCGGGGGAACCGACGACGCGCGTTCGGGGAGCCTGCCACGGGAACTCCATACCCATCCTGAGCGGCGCGAACGCCGTCGGGATCGGCGCGTCGTCGGTGGGCTAGCCTGGGCGGCCGTGGGCTTCATCGAACTCGCCGACGTGTCGTACGCGCTCCCGGGCGGCTGGACGCTGTTCGAAGGGGTGTCGTTCCGCGTGCCCGGACGGGGAGCACGCGGCCCTCGTCGGCGCCAACGGGATCGGGAAGACGACGCTGCTGAAGCTGCTGGCCGGCGAGGAGGAGGCCACCTCGGGCTCCGTCCGCGTCGACGGCCGCGTCGGGCTGATGCGGCAGTTCATCGGGTCGAACGAGCGCCCCACGACGGTGCGCGACTTCCTGCTCGCGTACAGCGAGCGCCCGGTGCGCGAGGCCGCGGCCCGCGTGCGAGCCGTCGAAGAGCGCCTCGCCGCCGGTGACACGGGCGAGAAGGCCCAGCTCGCGTACGCGAACGCCCTGGCGCTGGGAGACCGCCGGTGGGTACGAGGCGGAGGTGATCTGGGACGCGTGCGCGCATCGCGCGTTCGAGGGAGGCTATCCCGAGAGCGCCGACCGCCTGATCGAGACGCTGTCCGGCGGGGAGCGCAAACGCCTCGCGATCGAGGTGATCTTCGCGTCGCCGTTCGAGGTGCTGCTGCTCGACGAGCCCGACAACACGCTGGACATCGAGGGCAAGCAGTGGCTCGAGGACGCGATCCGAGTCC
>CAVSLX010000036.1:0-9558 GCA_963728735.1 uncultured Actinomycetes bacterium
GTAGGTCCCGTGGAGCGCGCGCAGGGTGAACGACTGCCCTCCGACGGCGACCGCCCGCCGGTCGACCTCCCAGTCGAACCCCTCCCGCAGCAACGTGGCCTCGACCTCGTCGGCTCGTGCGCGAAGCACCGCCTCGGCCTCATCGGACTGCTCACGGACGACGGCAACCCGACCAGTCTTCACGATCCCCGCCTTCTCCCCCGCGATGTCGGCCAGCGTCGGGCCGAGCTCGGCGACGTGGTCCATCCCGATCGGGGTGATGACGGCCACGTCGCCCCCGATCACGTTCGTCGCGTCCCACGACCCCCCCATCCCGACCTCGAACACCCCGAGGCCGACCGGCTTGTCCGCGAACCAGAGGAAGGCGAGCGCCGTCACGGCCTCGAAATACGTGACCTCCCCGAAACCCCCCGCGTCCACGAGCTCGAGGAAGGGCAGCAGCCGCGCCCACTCTTCGGCGAACTCCCGCTCCGTCATGTCGACCCCGCAGACGCTGAAGCGCTCGACGACCGAAAGGAGATGCGGCGACGTGTACGAGCCGGCCGTCACACCGTGCGCGCAGGCGATCGACGCGGCCGCGCGAGCGGCGGTCGTCTTCCCGTTCGTGCCCGTGACGTGGATCGTCGGGTAGGTCAGCTCGGGATGGTCAAGGTACTTGACCATCTCTCGGATCCGGTCGAGGCTCGGCCCGGGCATGTGCTCGGGCTGGCGCGCCTCGAGCTGGCGGCGCGCGTCGTCGAACGTCATGACGCGGGGCCTCAGGGCCGGTGAGCGGACTCGGATGGGCGATCCTTGGGCACCGGCTCGCCCAGCACGACCTCGACCGATGGCGCGCCGGCCTCCACGGTCTCGAGGCTCTCGATGTTGCCTGCCTCGCGGACGTCGGCGGCGGCGAGCGCGAGCTTGGCGAGCCGCGATGGGGTGTCGTGCACCGTCGCGCGAACGACCGGGATCCGGAGCGACACCTTCGCGAGGGCCTTCTCCTTGCGTACCGCGGTCAGCACCGACGCGGCGACGTCGTAGACCTCGGGGTCGCCGGCAGCGCGAGGACCGGCCGCGGCTCCCGGTTCGCCGGCGGACGGCCACCTCGAACGGTGGATCGAGCCCTCGCGCCACCAGGACCAGACCTCTTCGGTCACGTACGGCAAGAACGGAGCGAACAAGCGCAACAGCACGTCGAGGGCGAGTCGGAGCGCGCCCGCCGCCGAGCCGGCACCCTCGGCATCGTGGGCGCCGTACGCGCGCTGCTTCACGAGCTCGAGATAGTCGTCGGTGAAACCCCAGAAGAACCGCTCCACGAGATCGAGCGCTCTCGCGTGTTCGTAAGCGTCGAAGGCGTCGGTCGCCTCGGCGACCACCGTGCCGAGCGAGGCGAGCATCGCGAGGTCGAGGGGATCGGTCACCTCGCCGGGCTCGGCCTCAAGGGTGAGGGCGAACCGCGACGCGTTGAGGATCTTGATCGCGAGCTTGCGTCCGACCTTCATCTGCTGCTCGTCGAACGTGGCGTCGACCCCGAGCCGCGCGCTCGCCGCCCAGTACCGCACGGCGTCCGACGAGTGCCGTTCGAACATCTCGATCGGCGTCACGACGTTGCCCTTGGACTTCGACATCTTCTTGCGGTCCGGGTCGAGGACGAAGCCGCTGATCGCGGCGTCGGTCCACGGGAGCGAGTCGTGCTCGAGGTGTGCCCGGAGCACGGTGTAGAAGAGCCAGGTCCGGATGATCTCGTGGGCCTGAGGCCGCAGATCCATCGGGAACAGCCGCGCGAACAGGTCCGGATCGTCCTCCCACCGCGCAGCGATCTGTGGCGACAGCGACGAGGTCGCCCAGGTGTCCATCACGTCGGGGTCGCCGACGAAGCCGCCGGGCACACCTCGCTGGTCCCGCGTGAAACCGGGCGGCGCGTCGTCCTGCGGGTCCATCGGCAGGTCGTCTTCGCCGGGCAGGATCGGGTCGTCGTACACCGGCTCCGCCGCCTCGTCGAGCCGGTACCACACCGGGAACGGGACGCCGAAGTACCGCTCGCGGCTCAAGGCCCAGTCCTGGTTCAGCCCCTCGACCCAACTCGCGTAGCGGGCGCCCATGAACGCGGGATGCCAGCGGAGCTCCCGGCCCCGGGCCAGCAACTCGTCCTTGAGATCGAGGGTCTTCACGAACCACTGGCGGCTCGTGATCACCTCGAGCGGCCGATCGCCGTTCTCGTAGAACTTCACCACGTGACGGACGGGTTCGGGCCCGCCGACGAGCCAGCCTCCGTCGCCGAGGAGCTCGGCGATGCGCCGACGCGCCTGCTTGGCTCCCTTGCCCGCGAGCTCGGCCATGGCGGCGTTCGCGCTCTCGGGATCGACCGACGGCCATCCGGGCTCGCCGAAGCGCCCCGGGGCGAGCGTGCCGTCGCGACGGATCACGACCCGCGCCGGCAAGCCCAGCTCCCGCCACCACACCACGTCGGTCACGTCGCCGAACGTGCAGATCTGTGCGGCGCCGGTTCCCTTCTCGGGATCCGCGAGCTCGTGCGCCACGATCGGCACCGGCACCCGGAACAGCGGGGTGAGCGCCGTGGCACCCACGAGGCGCGCGTACCGTTCATCGGACGGGTTCACGACGAGCGCGACGCACGCGGGGATCAGCTCGGGGCGCGAGGTCTCGATCTCGATCCGCCCCGAGCCGTCCTCGAGATCGAAGGCGACCCGGTAGTAAGTGCCGTCGACCTCCCGGTCCTGGATCTCGGCCTGCGCGACCGCGGTCTGGAAGTCGACGTCCCACATCGTCGGCGCCTCCGAGGTCGAGGCGAGCCCGCGCCGGACGAGCCGCAGGAACGCCCGCTGCGAGGCTCGTCGAGAGACCTCGCCGATCGTCGTGTACGTCTGATCCCAGTCGACCGAGAGACCCGCACGTCGGAACAACACCTCGTAGGCCTTCTCGTCCTCGACGGTCAGGCGCTCGCAGAGCTCGATGAAGTTCACCCGCGCGATCGCGACCGGCCGGTCGCCGGCCACGGGCTCGAAGGTCGACGCGTCGAAGTCGGGATCGTGCGGCAAAGAGGGATCGCAGCGGACCCCGAAGAAGTTCTGGACGCGCCGTTCCGTCGGCAGGCCGTTGTCGTCCCAGCCCATCGGATAGAAGACCTCGTCGCCGCGCATCCGCCGGTAGCGGGCGACGAGATCGGTGTGGGTGTAGGACATCACGTGACCGACGTGCAGCGATCCGCTGGCCGTCGGGGGCGGGGTGTCGATCGCGAAGATCTTGTCTCGGGTCTTCGTGCGGTCGAAGCGATAGGTCCCGTCGGCTTCCCACCGCTCGCCCCACGTCGCCTCGAGCCCATCGAGCGACGGCTTCTCGGGCACGTTCATGGGCGGGAGTGTATCGAGGGAGGCGGCGCAGACCGTCCGCGGGGCAGATCGTCCGCGGGGCACGCGCGGACGCCTAAACTTCGGCCGTGCGCACCTGCCCCAACTGCAGTGCGAGCGTTGCCGTCGACGCCCGGTTCTGCGCCAGCTGCGGAACCGCGCTCTCGCTCGGCTGCCTCACGTGTGGCGTCTCGCTGCCCGATGACGCGCATTTCTGCCCGAATTGCGGGGCCCCAGTGATCCGCGACGAGACGATCGTGACCGAAGAACGGCCCCAAGAACGGCCCGGAGGGGGGCCCGAAGAACGAAAAGTCGTCACGGTCCTGTTCGCCGATGTGACCGGTTCCACGGCGATCGGCGAAGGCCTGGACCCCGAACGCCTCCGCGCCGTGCTCGACACCTACTTCACCGCGATGCGCGAGGAGATCGAGGCCCAAGGCGGAACCGTCGAGAAGTTCATCGGGGACGCCATCGTTGCGGTGTTCGGGGTGCCGACCGCGCACGAGGACGACCCGGCCCGTGCGATACGGGCGGCCCGCCGGATGCTGGATCGACTCGACGTCGTGAACGAGACCCTCGCGACCGAGCACGGGCTTCGATTGCAGATCCGGATCGGGGTGAACACCGGCGCGGTCCTCGCCTCGACCGATCCGCAGCCGGGCGAGCCGATGGTCACGGGTGATGCGGTCAACACGGCGGCGCGCCTGCAGACTGCCGCGGAGCCGGGCGGCGTGCTCGTCGGCGATCGCACCGCCCGGGCGGTGCGAGGGTTCCGATTCGGAGACGAAACCACGCTTCGGCTCAAAGGCAAGGCGGAACCGGTGGTGGCGCTCGTGCTCCTCGGTGGGACGGACGCCGTCGAGCGGGGCGTGCCGGGTCTCCAAGCCCCGATCGTCGGCCGTGACCGCGAGCTGGATCTGCTCCGCACCCTCTTCGAGCGCGCCGTGGGTGAGCGCCGCCCTCACCTCGTCACGATCTACGGTGACCCGGGGGTCGGCAAGAGCCGGTTGACCCGCGAGTTCCTCGCGTGGGCGAGCGAACGCGACGTCGCGCCGACCGTGGTCATCGGGCGATGCCTTCCGTACGGGGACGGCATCACGTACTGGCCCTTCGCCGAGATCCTGAAGAGCCGCGCCGGGATCCGCGACTCGGACTCACCCGAGGAGGTCCTCACGCGGCTCGACGAGCTCCACGCGCTCGCGCCCGACACGATCGACGCCGTGCGCATGCGGGCCGGGCTCGCGGCAACGCTGGGGGTCGAGGATCCCCGCAGGCCGGCCGTCCGCGAGCCGAAGCAGGTCCGCACCGAGCTGCACGAGGCCTGGAGATGGTTCCTCAGCGCGCTCGCTGCCCACGCGCCCACTGTCGTGGTCGTGGAGGATGTGCACTGGGCCGACACGGCGCTCCTGGACCTCCTCGAGGAGCTCGGCGAACGGACGGAAGGTCCGGCGATGTTCGTGTGCCCGGCGCGGCCCGAGTTGACCGACCGCCGGCCTTCGTGGGGTGGGGGACGTCGCCAGGCGTCCAGCATCTCGCTCGACCCGCTCGACCGAACCGAGGCGGACCAACTCGTTCGCCTGCTCCTCGACGTCGACGACCTCCCGCCCGCCGTCCACGACCGCATCCTCGAGCGCGCCGAAGGGAACCCGTTCTTCCTCGAGGAGATCGTGCGGCAGCTGATCGACGAGGGATCCATCGAACGCGCGGGTGACCGATGGCGCGCGACCTCGCGGATCGAGGACGTGGAGATCCCGGACACCGTGCAAGGTGTGCTCGCCGCCCGGATCGATCTGCTCGAGCCCTCCGACAAGCGGACGCTGCAGCTCGCCGCGGTGGTCGGCCGTGTCTTCTGGCCGGGTTCGGTCCGAGTCCTGCTGAACGGCGACGCGGACTCGCTCGGCGCGTCGCTCGAGCGCCTTCGGTCACGGGATCTCGTGCTCACTCGCGTCGGCTCGACGGTCGCCGGCGAGGAGGAGTTCTCGTTCAAACACGTGCTGACCCGCGACGTCGCATACGAGACGCTCCCCCGCCGAGACCGGGCCCGCGCCCATGCCGCCGTGGCGACCTGGATCGAGGATTCGGCGAAGGGGCGGGTCCGGGAGTTCGGCGAGCTGTTGGCTCATCACTACGCCGAGGCTTATGAGGCCGAGCGCGGCACGGGGCAGCGCGACCCCGAGCGGGCCGAGCAGCTCCGCCGGCGCGCGTTCGAGGCGCTCGTCGCCGCCGCCGCCGAGGCGCGCCGCCGCTCCGCGGTTGAGGCGGCTTTCGGTCTCTGCGATCGCGCGCTGTCGATCGCGAACGACCCGATCGAGCGCGCCGAGGCGCTCGAGACGCGAGGCGCGACCGCCCTCACCGACTACCGTGGCGACCTCGCGTGGACGTCCTTCCGCGAAGCGGCCGATCTCCGTATCGAGCACGCCGGTGACGACCACGACGCGATCGCCTATGCGTGTGCCCGCGCCATCGAGTCGCCGACCCGGTGGCCCGGATCCATGACGTCGTGGCCCGATGACGAGATCGTGATCGGGTACCTCGAAACGGGGCTGGACCACGCCGGCGACGAGCCTTCGGAGGCGCTCGTCCGGCTCCTCACGTCGAGAGCCTTCCTCCCCTTCGGCTTGTCGCGCCCAGGTCCCGATACGGGGGGCCGGGAGCACGAGCTCGCCGTCGAGGCCGGGCATCGAGCAGCGGAGCTCGCCCTCGAGCTCGGCCGCCCCGACCTGGCGTCGGCGGCCCTCGACGGCGCGTCGTCCGCGGCGATCGACCTCGGTCTCTACGGGCGGGGCTGGACGACCACGGAACGTCGGCTGGCATTGGTTCCCTCGATCGATGATCCATGGGAACTCGGTGACACCTTCGCGATGGCCGCATGGGAGACGTCGATGATCGGCGATGCGCGCGAAGCGCTTCGGCACGCCGAGGCCGGTTTGGAGCTGCTCGAACGACAGGGCGTCGAAGGATTGGTGCTGCACAACCTCGCCTGGGCGAGCTTCTCGGAGTTCCTGCTGGGCGAATGGGATTCCGTCGTCGAACGGCGGCTCGCGCTGGCTCGCCTGCTGCTCGGGGAGCGTGCCGATCGGCCACCGTACTTCGCGCAGAACGCGTATGGCTCCGCGGCCTTCGTCCACGCCGTGCGCGATGAAGCGGATCAGCTCGAACCCTTGCGCCCGGTGCTCACGTTCCTCACGGGCCAACCCTTGACCTCGCACGGCGGGGGTGCGCCTCGGACGTGGGTCGCGTGGATCGAGGTTCGCGCCGAGCGCTATGACTCGGCTCACGAGGCCCTGGACTCGGCTCGGATCCTCCCCACCCAGTCGCACCGGCCGTTCGTCGAGGTGGTGGAAGCCGACCTCCTCGCCGGATCCAGGCGCTGGGACGAGGTGCCCGCCTACCTCGAGGAGACGAGAGCCTACGCCAAGCGCGCCGGACTGCTCGCCCTGCCGGCACACATGGACCGGCTCGAAGCCCAGCACCGCCGAGCCACGCAGGATCCCGCGTCGGCTGTCAGGCTGCTCGAGCGGGCTACCGCGGCGTTCGACAAACTCGAACATCGGTGGGAAGCGGCACGCACCCGTCTCCTCCTCGCCGAGGTGCACGCCGCCGCCGACCGGGGCGGTGAGGCCCGTCATGCGATCGATGGATGTCTCCCCGTCCTCGAGAGGCTTCGTTCGGTGCGTGAGCTCGAGCGCGCCCGGTCACTCTCGGCGTCGCTCAGCTGAACGGCGGAGTCAGTTCCCTCGCAGCGACATGAGGAACACGCCGTCGCTGTCGAGGAGCGTGAGCACCTCGCCCTCGATGGCGAACGTCGCAGCCTGCTCGAACCCCGCGAACACGGCCGACTCCTGTTCCAGCACGTCGGGCTCGCACGCCATCTTCGTGCCCGCGACCGGATCGAAGGCGATCGAGTCCCCGTCGGCCTCGTACCCGGCGCGGAACCGGTTGCAGCCGCCCACTCCGGTGGCCACGCCGTCGTCGCCGAACACCACGCTCGCGTCCGTACCGGCGAGCGGCGAGGCGACGGCGTCGCCTCCGATCCCGAGCGCGTCCAACGTCCATGTGGTGCCGACGAGGGGGGCAGGCTCGGGCTTCGTCTCGCGAGCGAAGACCAACCGGACGCCACCGGCCGTGAGCAGCAGGTCGTCGCCGTTCACGCGATACTCCCGGACCTCGGCGAGCGCGGCGAGATAGGCGGCCTCGATCTCCATCAGCGCCGGCTCGCACGCCATCTCCGTCATCGCGAGCGCGCCGAAGGAGATTCCGGCGCCATCGACCTCGTAGGGACCCCCGTAGCTGTTGCATGCCGATCGTCCGGCAACCTCGCCTCCCTCGAACCGGAGATCGACGCGAGCCTGCGACGGGGCGCCCCTCACCAGCGCCTCGACCGACGCGCGATCGAGCACCCAGCTCACGCCTTCGAGCGGCCCCCCTCCCCCGCTGCCTCCGATCCCGCCGTCGTCGGCGCACCCGCCGAACAGCAGGAGGCAGATCGGGAGGGTGGCGATGCGGAGGATCTGCCGACCGACGGGCACGGCCCGCCGGTTCACGCTGAGCGCTCTTGGCGCTCGCTGCGCTTCTTGCCCGTCTGCTTCTCGCGCGGCACGAGCGTCGGGTTCACGCCCGTCAGGACGACGTCTTTGTCGACGAGACACTTCGTCACGTCTTGGAGCGAGGGCAGCTCGTACATCACGTTGAGCAGGACCTCTTCCATGATCGCGCGGAGACCGCGGGCGCCGGTGCCCCGCATGATCGCCTGCTCGGCGATCGCGCGCATCGCGTCGTCGGTGAACTCGAGCTCGACGCCGTCGAACTCGAAGAACTTCTGATACTGCTTCACGAGCGCGTTCTTCGGCTTCGTGAGGATGTCGACGAGCGCGTCCTCGTCGAGGTTGTTCACGGTCGTGAGCACCGGCAGCCGGCCGACGAACTCAGGGATCAGCCCGAACTTCAGCAGGTCCTCGGGGAGCACCTGGCCGAAGAGCTCGCCGAGGTCCTTCTCTTCTCGGCGCACGATCTCTGCCCCGAAGCCGATCCCCTTGCGCCCGATCCGGTTCTCGATGATCGTGTCGAGTCCCGCGAAGGCACCACCGCAGATGAACAGGACGTTCGTCGTGTCGATCTGGATGAACTCCTGGTGCGGGTGCTTGCGGCCGCCTTGCGGCGGGACGCTGGCGGTCGTGCCCTCGAGGATCTTCAGGAGCGCCTGCTGAACGCCTTCGCCCGACACGTCGCGCGTGATCGACGGGTTCTCGCTCTTGCGCGCGATCTTGTCGATCTCGTCGATGTAGATGATGCCCGTCTCGGCCTTCTTGACGTCGTAGTCGGCCGCCTGGATGAGCTTCAGCAAGATGTTCTCGACGTCTTCGCCGACGTAGCCGGCCTCGGTGAGCGCGGTCGCGTCGGCGATCGCGAAGGGAACGTTCAGCAGTCTCGCGAGGGTCTGCGCCAGGTAGGTCTTGCCACAGCCGGTCGGCCCAAGGGTCAAGATGTTCGACTTCTGGAGCTCGACCTCGCCGTCCTTCGCACCGACCTGGATGCGCTTGTAGTGGTTGTAGACGGCGACCGCCAGGACCTTCTTCGCCTGGTCCTGCCCGACGACGTACTCGTCGAGGAACGCGTAGATGTCGGCCGGCTTCGGGAGCTCGTCGAGCTTGAGCTCGGCGGTCTCGGAGAGCTCTTCCTCGATGATCTCGTTGCACAGGTCGATGCACTCGTCGCAGATGTACACGCCGGGGCCGGCGATCAGCTTCTTGACCTGCTTCTGGCTCTTCCCGCAGAACGAGCACTTCAGCAGGTCCGAGTCCCCGAACTTCGTCATCCGCTGGTTCCTCTCATCGCCTCATCGAGCTCGCGTCGAGCACTCTCGGGTCGTCGTGGGAGCGGTCGGCGTGGGTGGCCGATGTTACCCCCCGTTCGGGCTCATCGCTGCAACCTCCTCGACGATCCCGCGGCCCGTGATGATCTCGTCGATCACCCCATAGAGCTTCGCCTCGTCGGACGTCAAGATGTAGTCACGGTCGGTATCTTTCTCGACCTTCTCGAGGGTCTGTCCCGTGTGCGTGGCGATGATGCTGTCGAGCAACTTGCGCAGCCGGATGATCTCGCGCGCCTGGATCTCGATGTCGACCGCCTGCCCCTGCGCGCCGCCGTGCGGCTGGTGCAGCAGGACGCGCGAGTGAGGAAGCGCGTACCGCTTGCCCTTCTGGCCGGC